>NZ_JBBIFY010000010.1:0-1266 GCF_037543925.1 Yoonia sp. 208BN28-4 | reverse complement strand
GTCACCTACACCATCGTCGACGACAACGGCCTCACAGACACCACAACCGTCACCGTCACAGTGACCGGCACAAACGACGGCCCCGTGGCTGTCGCCGATACCGGCACGACGGATGAGGATACGCCAGTTGTTCTGGACAACGTCTTGGGCAACGACACCGATCCGGACGGCGATACGCTGACCGTGGCCGAAGTGGACGGCGATCCGGCCAATGTGGGCACGCCCACAGACGGCTCTGACGGCGGTTCCTTCACCATCAACCCGGACGGCACCGCGTCGTTTGATCCTGATGGCGACTTTGAAGAGCTGGCACCGGGTGAAGAGGCCACAACCTCGATCACCTACACTGTCACCGATCCCGATGGCGCAGAGAGCACGACCACCGTCACTGTCACAGTGACCGGTGTGAACGACGCACCAAACGCGGTCGACAGCAGCTATACTGTTGGTCAGGACGAGGCCGCAGGCGACGAAGACGCCAATGCGATCACCGATGACACCGGCGAGGGCGTGGACTCTGATCCAGAGGACGATCCGCTGACCGTGGTGGCCGTGGATGGCGACGCTGCAAACGTGGGCAACGTGGTTGCCGGCGACAACGGCGGTCTGTTCACGATCAATGCCGACGGCACCGTGGACTTTGATGCCAATGGCGAGTTTGACGATCTGGGCGAGGGCGAAGACGCCACGACCACCGTCAGCTACACCATCGCGGACCCCGACGGTCTGGAAAGCACCGCAAACGTCACCTTCACTGTGACCGGCACCAACGACGGCCCTGTGGCTGTGGCTGATCCGTTCGAAGTGAACGAGGATGATGCGCCTGCCGATCTGGGCAATGTGCTGGACAACGACACCGATCCGGACGGCGATCCGCTGACGGTCTCCGAGGTCAATGGCGATCCGGCGAACGTCGGCCAGCCTGTCGACGGCTCTGACGGTGGTCTGGTCACGATCAACCCCGATGGCACGATCAGCTTTGATCCCAACGGCGACTTCGAGGATCTGGACGAGGACGAGGAGGCGACAACAACCGTCACCTACACCGTCACCGATCCCGATGGCTCGGAGAGCACCACAACTGTCACGATCACCGTGACCGGCACCAACGACGCACCTGTCGCTGTAATGGACGAAGACACGACCGATCAGGACACGGCGATTGTGTTGGATAACGTGCTGGGCAATGACGAGGACCCTGAGGATGATCCTCTGACGGTCTCCGAAGTTGACGGCGATCCGGCCAATGTGGGCCAGCCTGTGGAC
>NZ_JBBIFY010000009.1:0-1605 GCF_037543925.1 Yoonia sp. 208BN28-4 | reverse complement strand
TAGGATCGGGATGCCTCTGCTGGTCATAGCATTGATGACGTATGCTGCTATGTCGCTGTCTCCCCTCATCAGCTGAATTCCCCTGTCTGCGCAAAGGTCTTCCGTCAGGTATGGGTGTTTGATGAGAAAGGCATCCAAGAGGTGAAATAGCTCCGCGTCTCTCATTCTCTTCGCCGCCGAACCGGTAGGACTATTCTGACGGAATGCCTGACATGCAGCTGTTCTGCTGACTGCGTTGAGTGCGACAAGGACCAAGGACTTGATCAACTTTCGCTGTTTTCTGTCATCAAGGCCGGGGATAAGCCCTGAATTCAGCACATACGGATCACCATCAAGAGAAATACCCCGTTGAGCGCATAACATCGCAATGTGGATAGCCCGATAGTCAATCTCGACCGTCGGCTGACCGTTGATATGAGTCTTCTGACGGAACTCAGACCCTACACCCTGCCACCAGCCACCATAAAAGCGACCACCGCAATCCCACCTCTCTCGATTGAATATCCGCTTCACATGGTTGTCCAGAGTGCAAAGTGGGGTCCGGGCAAGCCTGCCTTGCCGCCTCCCAGACTTAATTTCGCGTTCTAAATATGGCAGCTTCTGATCCGGCACATCAATGAACGTGTCCGCAATTAGCGCGTTGTAAGCGCATAGGTCTGCCCTCATTTGCTCGACCTCGGGGGAATCTTCGTACTCTGCATTTGCTCCGTCGACATCATGCATAATCACCGTCTCCTTCGCCAAAGTCGAAACGATATGCTCTGCTCCGAACCTCGCCTCTCTGAAAAGTTGTCGGAGTGGTTCTGCAGCGATCATCCGGGCAGTTCTATTAGTGCTGGCACCGGGACCGGCATTGCTCCCTTTGGAAAGTTCGATGAGGCCAGTCGCAGCTAACCTATGAACGAGTATCGGGATCTTACGTGATAGACGCAGGGCGTTATATCTGGAATTGGTGTTCCACGCAGTGTTGGATAGATGCACTCCGATGCACAAGCTTGGGTCATGTTTCCAAGCGATGTAGAGATCGACGATTAACACGCGTAGTTGCTGTTTGTAGCAAGTCTTCGGTTTAGGGCCGCTACGCCGTGTTGATGCAGTGGTGAATTCCGCAAAGTAATTGGCCCATATACTATCGACCAAGCCTATTACTTCAATATGTTCTGACCACCGATGAACGTCTAACGGTCTTGAATGTCTGGGGTCGATAAGCGTCGCAGGTTCTGAGACTAGATCGTCTGGTGTGTTTCGTATATTCATTTGGTACGATTCCTCTTCAAAATTTCGGCCTTCTGAACGATGTGTTCGCAAGCCGTTGAAATTCCCTCTAGAGGCTCGGTTAGAACGACGACCAAGACATGACTTGGCAACACCGCTGAGCATAGATGGACGATAGAATGTTATGAATTAGTGACTGATCTGAAGTGCCCAGACCGCGAGCAGCTTGTGCTGTCGTCAGACAATGATCAGTCGTAAGTTGTAGCGATATGGTTGAATACCGCGTCTTTAGTACGATATGAGGAATACCGTATTTTTGTAATGGTAGAGAAGTAACTTGATCGCGGCACTGACATGGTGGTTCAGTGGATGCAGTTCAAGTCGTACTGG
>NZ_JBBIFY010000008.1:0-5952 GCF_037543925.1 Yoonia sp. 208BN28-4 | reverse complement strand
TTTCTATCAGGCGATTGGCCGTTGATGCTGCGCGTATTTGTGTTTGCGGTTGTTGGAATTTACGCGCTTTCTGCGGCTTTGCAGGGGTGTATGGAGCGTCCTTTTGGGCTGTTTTTCCGTGTTTTGTGTATCGTGGCCGGGCTTTTGGCTCTTTGGCCTGCGGGTGTTCTGGTGAACGTTGTTGGCGCTTTGTTTGTTGTTGTTCTTCTGTTTTGGAATGTGCGGTTTGCGGGTGACGGTGTGCGGGCTGCGGCTTAGCGTTGTTGTAGGAGTGGGTTGGGGCTCTGGCGGTTTGTTTGCGTGGGGGCCGATTGGTCCATTTGAGCGCGGAGCCTGACGATAAATCGGACAATTGACTTGCGGTTGTACTTAGGTCCGGGATTTGGATGTCTGAGCCTCCATCGCTCCGCTTGACCGCGTGTAGGCAAGTCCACAGCACTCAGGTTATGAGGCTGCCGCGTTTGTATCTGTGTGAGTTTGCTCATTTCGGGGAGAGGATTTGAACCTACGCCGGGGCTATCGCCCGTTTTGTGCTGCGTGGCTCCACTGGAGCCCCCCCCGGGGACGCACAAAACCCTTCAGGTTATGGCCTGACGGAGTTTCTTATCGGTGAGGGTGTTGGTTGCGGGAGTAGGATTTGAACCTACGCCTGGGCTATCGCCCTTTTTGTGCTGTGTGGCTCCACTGGAGCCCCTCCTGGACGCACAAAACCCTTCAGGTTATGGGCCTGACGGGGTTTTCAAATGATGAGGGTGTTGGTTGCGGGAGTAGGATTTGAACCTACGACCTTCAGGTTATGAGCCTGACGAGCTACCGGGCTGCTCCATCCCGCGCCACCGTTTGTGCAGTTCCTCGTGGTGTCAGGTTATGAGCCTGACGAGGCGTTTGTGTTGAGCAAACTCTTAAGAAGAGTTTGTAACAAACGCGGGCTGCTCCATCCCGCGACACTGTTCATGCGCATGGCCAATTTGGTCAGATTTTGCATGGATCGCTTATGTTTTCATCGTCGAGAGATACGGTTGGCTTCTTATTAGATTTGGCAGTGACTTACTCTCCCACGTCTTAAGACGCAGTACCATCAGCGCTGTGGCACTTAACGGCCGAGTTCGGGATGGGATCGGGTGTTTTGCTCACGCTATGACCACCAAATCAAAAAAGAAGCCAACGATCAGGCAACCACCCTTATGCGAGGGAGGTCGCTTGTTCCATATCAGTGTATACTGATGGGTTGTGTGTGTATGTATCATGATTGAGCCAGACTATTACTGGATCAAATCAAGCCTATCGGACCATTAGTACCAGTCAACTGAACGCATTGCTGCGCTTACATCTCTGGCCTATCGACGAGGTGGTCTACCTCGGTCCTCAGGGATACCTTGTTTTGAAGGGGGCTTCCCGCTTAGATGCCTTCAGCGGTTATCCTGTCCGATCATAGCTACCCTGCACTGCCGTTGGCACGACAACAGGTCCACCAGTGGATCGTTCACCCCGGTCCTCTCGTACTAGGGGCAACTCTTCTCAAGTATCCTACACCCACGGAAGATAGGGACCGAACTGTCTCACGACGTTCTAAACCCAGCTCACGTACCTCTTTAAACGGCGAACAGCCGTACCCTTGGGACCTGCTCCAGCCCCAGGATGAGATGAGCCGACATCGAGGTGCCAAACGGTGCCGTCGATATGGACTCTTGGGCACCATCAGCCTGTTATCCCCAGCGTACCTTTTATCCGTTGAGCGATGGCCCTTCCACTCGGGACCACCGGATCACTATGGCCGTCTTTCGACTCTGCTCGACTTGTCAGTCTCGCAGTCAGGCTGGCTTCTGCCATTGCACTCAACGAGCGATTTCCGACCGCTCTGAGCCAACCTTCGCGCGCCTCCGTTACAATTTGGGAGGCGACCGCCCCAGTCAAACTACCCACCACGCAGGGTCCCGGATCCGGATAACGGACCGCGGTTAGACATCAAACAGAATAAGGGTGGTATCTCAAGGGAGGCTCCACAATGACTAGCGTCACTGCTTCAAAGCCTACCACCTATCCTGCACATACTGTGTCTGATGCCAATGCGAAGCTATAGTAAAGGTGCATGGGGTCTTTCCGTCTAACCGCGGGGAGCCTGCATCTTGACAGGCAATTCAATTTCGCTGAGTCCACATTTGAGACAGCGGGGAAGTCGTTACGCCATTCGTGCAGGTCGGAACTTACCCGACAAGGAATTTCGCTACCTTAGGACCGTTATAGTTACGGCCGCCGTTTACCTGGGCTTCAATTCGGAGCTTGCACTCCTCCTTTTAACCTTCAGGCACCGGGCAGGCGTCAGACCCTATACGTCGTCTTGCGACTTCGCAGAGCCCTGTGTTTTTAGTAAACAGTCGCCACCCCCTGGTTTGTGCCCCCGCCCAAAACTTGCGTTCTGAACGGGCCTCCTTCTCGCGAACTTACGGAGGTATTTTGCCGAGTTCCTTAAATGTGGTTCTCTCAAGCGCCTTGGTATTCTCTACCAGTCCACCTGTGTCGGTTTAGGGTACGATCTCATGGAGGGCTATTTCCAGGAACCTCTCAACGGCCTGCCCAATCCGATAAGGGCAAACAATCTTCGAGATCCGTCACATCCTCCTGGCCCAGGAATATTAACCTGGTTCCCATCGACTACGCCTTTCGGCCTCGCCTTAGGGGTCGGCTTACCCTGCTCAGATTAGCTTTAAGCAGGAACCCTTGGACTTTCGGCGAGGGAGTCTCTCACTCCCTTTGTCGCTACTCATGTCATCATTCTCACTAGTGATCTCTCCACCGGATCCCTCACAGGCCGGCTTCACAGAAAGCACCATAACGATCACAACACCTCGAAAGGCGCTGATATCGTCAGGTACTATGTCACACTACGCTCTGCTACCATGCACTATGTGCATCCTAGACTTCGGCTCATGGCTTGAGCCCCGTTACATCTTCGCCGCAGGACAACTTATTTAGACCAGTGAGCTGTTACGCTATCTTTAAAGGATGGCTGCTTCTAAGCCAACCTCCTGGTTGTTTTGGTCGTCCCACCTGCTTTCCCACTTAGCCATGAATTAGGGGCCTTAGTCGTAGGTCAGGGTTGTTTCCCTCTCCACAACGGACGTTAGCACCCGCTGTGTGTCTGCCATCTAGTACTCCTCGGTATTCGGAGTTTGGTTAGGATCAGTAAGCCTGTGGGGCCCCATTACCCATCCAGTGCTCTACCCCCGAGGGTATTCGGATGACGCTCTACCTAAATAGATTTCGCAGAGAACCAGCTATCTCCGAGTTTGATTGGCCTTTCACCCCTAGGCACACCTCATCCCGACCTTTTTCAACAGGTGTGGGTTCGGACCTCCAGTAAGTGTTACCTTACCTTCATCCTGGACATGCCTAGATCACTCGGTTTCGGGTCTGATCCCACGAACTCATGCGCCCTATTAAGACTCGCTTTCGCTGCGCCTACACCTAACGGCTTAAGCTTGCTCGTGAGACCAAGTCGATGACCCATTATACAAAAGGTACGCTGTCAGGCCTCAAGGGCCCTCCAACTGATTGTAGGCGTTCGGTTTCAGGTACTGTTTCACTCCCCTCGTCGGGGTGCTTTTCACCTTTCCCTCACGGTACTGGTTCGCTATCGGTCAGTAAGGAGTACTTAGCCTTCGAAGGTGGTCCTCCGATCTTCAGACAGAATTTCACGTGTTCCGCCCTACTTAATACGTCCAATCATGCTTCATATACGGGACTGTCACCCACTATGGTTGTGCTTTCCAACACATTCTATTCACACTCATGGCTCGGCTGGTCCCCGTTCGCTCGCCGCTACTAGGGGAGTATCAATTGATTTCCTTTCCTCCGGGTACTTAGATGTTTCAGTTCCCCGGGTTTGCTTTTGTAAACCTATGTATTCAGTCTACAAATACCTGGTTTACCTCATTATTAGCCTCCCTCGCGGGAAGTAATAACAAAGTATCAGGTGGGTTGCCCCATTCAGAAATCCATGGATCAAAGCTTATTCTCAGCTCCCCATGGCTTATCGCAGAGTATCACGTCTTTCATCGCCTCTTACTGCCAAGGCATCCACCAAACGCCCTTTTCGCGCTTGATTTGATCCAGAAAAAGCATGGCTTTTCCCGTGGGCCCTCCCTTTTGTAAAATCAAAAGGGCCCTTAATCAAAATGCATACATTGCAGTGCCAGCCGCTGGTTCGCAACTGACACCGTTCGAATGAGATTACTCTCATTCCGGTTAGTGTACTTGACTTGGAACAAAATAGATTTTCGACATTCTATGCGCTACCGCCTCCGGCTACTTGAGCGCGATGCTCAAACAGCTTTTGAACGACAGCAGAATGTTGTCTGGCAACTGCTTACGCGCAGCGCCTCTATTCTGATGTTGTATCTCTCTAAACGATGTCACGTGATCTGACGATCACAACGTCCAATTGGACGGCTCAACAGTTCGTAAACTGCTGAGCGATCAAATTGTATATCCCTAAGGTCTTGGTGGGTCGAGGAGGACTTGAACCTCCGACCTCACGCTTATCAGGCGTGCGCTCTAACCACCTGAGCTACCGACCCATCTGGTGGAGCGTATCGGGATCGAACCGATGACCCCCTGCTTGCAAAGCAGGTGCTCTCCCAGCTGAGCTAACGCCCCATTAGGTTTGTTCCAAAACGGTTGGAACAATGTCTGAAGAGATATGAGGACGGTTATGGCTCTAGGTCACATCGAAGGAAAACGATGTGCCTGATTGCGACCAGCTTTGAATGCTGATCTTGCTAAGTGTTCCACGAAGATTGCAAGCAATCTTGGCTAGGAACATCCTTAGAAAGGAGGTGATCCAGCCGCAGGTTCCCCTACGGCTACCTTGTTACGACTTCACCCCAGTCGCTGATCCTACCGTGGTCCGCTGCCTCCCAAAAGGGTTAGCGCACGGCCGTCGGGTAGAACCAACTCCCATGGTGTGACGGGCGGTGTGTACAAGGCCCGGGAACGTATTCACCGCGTCATGCTGTTACGCGATTACTAGCGATTCCGACTTCATGGGGTCGAGTTGCAGACCCCAATCCGAACTGAGATGCCTTTTGGAGATTAACTCACTGTAGGCACCATTGTAGCACGTGTGTAGCCCAACCCGTAAGGGCCATGAGGACTTGACGTCATCCACACCTTCCTCCCGCTTATCACGGGCAGTTTCCCTAGAGTGCCCAACTGAATGCTGGCAACTAAGGATGTGGGTTGCGCTCGTTGCCGGACTTAACCGAACATCTCACGACACGAGCTGACGACAGCCATGCAGCACCTGTCACTATGTCCCTTACGGGAAAACCAGATCTCTCTGGCGGTCATAGGATGTCAAGGGTTGGTAAGGTTCTGCGCGTTGCTTCGAATTAAACCACATGCTCCACCGCTTGTGCGGGCCCCCGTCAATTCCTTTGAGTTTTAATCTTGCGACCGTACTCCCCAGGCGGAATGCTTAATCCGTTAGGTGTGACACCAAAGGGCAAGCCCCCTGACGTCTGGCATTCATCGTTTACGGTGTGGACTACCAGGGTATCTAATCCTGTTTGCTCCCCACACTTTCGTACCTCAGCGTCAGTATCGAGCCAGTGAGCCGCCTTCGCCACTGGTGTTCCTCCAAATATCTACGAATTTCACCTCTACACTTGGAATTCCACTCACCTCTCTCGAACTCTAGACTGATAGTTTTGGAGGCAGTTCCGGGGTTGAGCCCCGGGATTTCACCCCCAACTTTCCAATCCGCCTACGTACGCTTTACGCCCAGTAATTCCGAACAACGCTAACCCCCTCCGTATTACCGCGGCTGCTGGCACGGAGTTAGCCGGGGTTTCTTTACCAGATACTGTCATTATCATCTCTGGCGAAAGAGCTTTACGACCCTAAGGCCTTCGTCACTCACGCGGCATGGCTAGATCAGGCTTGCGCCCATTG
>NZ_JBBIFY010000007.1:0-17843 GCF_037543925.1 Yoonia sp. 208BN28-4 | reverse complement strand
ATAATCCCCTGATAAACCGACCAGTTGATGAAGTGGTTGACCTGCGACCAGATGCGACGCTGTGTGCGAGCAGTGATCTTGGGGCGGGACTTTGAGAACTCCAGTAACCAATCCAACGACTGTCCTGACGACCGATCATCCTTGCCGACCAAAGTTGATAGTCGAGGAAGGCATGCGAGGAAGTCCAACCCGTGGTCGCGGGTCACACGGTCAACAGCCACGTTTCCGAACTTGCTGGCAAACAAGCTCACGGAATACCGAACGCTTTTGTAGCCCCCCGGTCGGAGTTGGTTCGAACGCTGGCCGAGATACTGATCTGCAAGCTGTGCTATAGTTGGTGCGACCCTTTCCTGAAGGTTGAACTGGGGAGCCTCCAGATGGCACAAGGTCGCTCGTAGACGGTCGATTGCTGCCACTCCTTGGGCTAACCAAGAATAAGGCTCCGTGGTATTTTCTCCACCGCCCGAGCGTACGGCAGACACCGTGGCCTCAAAGCGATCATTCACCTCGACTACGCGCTGTCGGGCGACCCGAGGATCAGAGGTTTTGAGGGACTGTTTGAGAGCTTGTGACCCCAGTATGGTTTGAACATCCTTTGGGTAGTTGCGACGATAGATCCAGACCTGACCGTGCAGGTAAGCATACTTAATCTTAGAAGACATGATTGATCCTTCCGAGGCTGCGCCTCAGTTTGGTTATGTGATAGTGGTGGTGTGATTTATTTAACGACCCGAAGGATCAGATCGTACGCGGGTTCCCCTTAAACACCCTCAAGAGGACCATCGAGAGAGTGGCCCGTGACGCAATCGTCAAAGACCTCCCAGATCTGAAACAAGTGTTCAGGCCAGTCTTCTCCAGCACGAATAACGACGACGTCGCCTTCTTTCAGGTTCCAGATGGTCATAGCGTCTTCCGATTCATGAGAAGATCAGGAAGCAACAAACCAAAGGTTATGCTGAACGGAAAAGGGAAAGGTATAGGCTGAACCCACGAAGGTAGCATCACGAGGACCAGCAGGAAGGTGCTGAGAGGGTAAGGGACGCGAAGAATGATGAGAAATCGTATCTTCAGCATCCATGAAAGGCACAGCCGGAAAGCTGCCCCAGCTGCGACTAACAGCGCGAAGGTCGTAAACATCTATAAAGCTCCATGAAGGTTTCTTTATTCAGATGCTTGATTGGCCTCAGTTTTTTGGAGCTAGCGTTGGACCGCAGCATTCCAGCGACTTGGATTAGGTGTCAATGGACATTGTTTTCGTGTCGATTTCGGCCCATTGCTGCCGTTGGCCAATGGGCCAAGATGCTGCGGTTGCAGCCCGCATAGCCGACATTCGCTGTGCGAGCATCGTCGGAGGAGTGGCGAACTCACACTTTGCGGGACAAACTTACCATTGGGCTTGATCCCATCAATGTCTGCTTGAGCTGAAATCGTGGTTTCCCAATATGGTTGTGGGGCCAAGAATGGCCGCCACCTCGACCGAGTCCTTTCAAACGATGACAAGAACAAGCATCACAATGGCCATCCCCATCATCATCAGGTTTTCCGTCAGGCTGACAAATCCAAGAGGCACATTCGATCCGCCGCCCACACAGGCGCATTTCAATTCACGCTTGTCGACATACACCGCCTTGAACACGCTAATCGCGCCGACCGTGGCGATAAAGAGCGCCGCAGGTGCAGCAAGCGGGGTCAGTAACATGCCTGTCATCAGGATGCCTGCCCCAGTCTCTACCCAAGGGTACACATAAGCGTATGGCACCCATTTTCGCGCCAGCAGATCGTAGTTGAGGAACATGGTGGTAAAGCTCTCGATGTCGCGGAGCTTCTGCATTCCCAGCAGGATCATCGAGACTGAAATAAACCACCCAAGCGTTTGCCATGTGACCGCGCCAAGAAAGCCGATGGATAGGGCAAGCGCCGTCATTGCCGCCACAGCGAACAAATAGATCACCGGTTTGTAGGTTTTTGCTTTCGGGTCGTAGTCGGTGAGTTTTTCGCGCAGAGCGTCGTAGCCGCCCACCCTCTCGCCTTCGATCCAAACTTGTGGCGTGGTGGGCACATCATGCTCTTTCTTGAACGCATCAACCTCAGATCGTTGCCGGAACAACCGGTCATCGACCTCATAGCCGTGGCGATCCAAGAGCCAACGTGCCTTTTGTCCCGACGGACACAGATGATTTGGCAAGTCCATCCGGTAGAGAACGGCTGTTTTTCCCGTCGCAGATGCCGCAGGGTCGGTCGTTACATCGGCAACGTCACGGGTATTTTTTGGCACGATGGGTCTCCTGATGCGTTTTGTCTAAAGCCACTGTATCGTTATTTCGATCTGCGACTGTGGGCATTACATATATACCCCTATAGGGTATATCAATGAGATGTCAGCTTATGAATATAAAAAGAGGAAATGCCGCTCGTGAAAGCAAATAAAGACAAGACACTGGATCGACTTTCCAGGCTGGAAGGACAGGTGCGAGGCGTCGCAGGCATGGTCGAGGCTGATCGCTACTGCATGGATATTCTGGCGCAGACAGCCGCAATAAGGTCCGCTATTTTGGGCGTTGAAAAGCTAATCCTTGAAAATCACGCCGAGCATTGTGTCGAGACGGCCATCCAAAGTGGCGACCCCGAAGAACAGCGAGCGAAGTTTGACGAGTTGATCGGGCTTTTGCAAAAAGCTTCGAAATAGCAATTCAGTCAAGGGTTTGCCCGCGCCAGAGCATTACGGCCAAAGCAAGCGCTAGTATCACGTCAACCCCCAGACAGAACGGCCCCCACCAGTTTGGGGCAGGGTTCGAGAGAACCGATCCGATTGCAACGTCGAATATTCCATGTCCGAGCAAAGCAGCAGCGAGTATCCAGGATGACGCGCGTGCGCCAACAATCGCGAGAATGACGAACCCGGCTGCGAGACCAGTGTGAACAATGATTTCCATTGGGTCGCCGATTTGAATCGCGAAGACCACGTAGAAAGACGCAATTGCGACCATGGTTGTGGCCCATGTCCCGCGCTGTCGTAGAACGCCCCCTACTGCCATTAAACTTACCGTCGCGCCGCCAAGGACAATACCCGTGATGAACGGTGCCCAGAACATCTCTCAGGCGACCTCAAACCACGCCATCATGCCCGACTTCTGATGCGACAACATATGGCAATGGATCATCCACACACCCGGATTGTCGGCAACAAAGGCAATCTCGACGGTTTCATCCGCGCCGATCAGCACAGTATCGCGCACATCGCCTTCGATGTTCGCAGCGCCACTTTTGGACAGGATGGTAAAATGGTGACCATGCAGATGGATTGCATGGGGGAACACGGATCGGTTTGACATTTCCATTTGCACAGTTCGGCCCAGAGCCGCCCGGAACATTGGCTTATCCATTTCGTTTGCAGCACCGTTGAACGCCCAAACCATACCGTTGGCCGCAAGTTTGCGGAATCCCATTGTTTCGCCGCCAAAACGAGTTTCTAACATCCCACGCATGGCTCCGCCTTCCATCAACAGCGTTTCGCGTTGCGATTCTGATAGGTCTGGCGCGGGAAGTGTACCCCACGCAGGTAAGGGGCGGACATCAGTGCCGGTTGATGGCAAATTGTCACCTGAATGGATGAAGCCAGTAATTTCCACCCATTCTCCGTTGCCGGGATCAAGCAACAGATTGGCGCGGGCCTCACCGTCCACACGACCGTCGATTACTACATCTGCCCTTTGAGCGGGTCCGAGGATAAGAGTGTCGATTTCGCGTGGCGTAACAGGGTGGCCGTCCAGTGCAATCAGCCGCGCCGACAGATGCGGCAACGACAAAGGCATGATCCGATCCGTGGCTGTGTTGATGATCCGCAGTCGCACACGCTCGCCGGGCTGGATATCCAATTCTGGATAGGCAGCGCCGTTCACCGTGACCGTGTTTCCCATGCGCCCACCGTGCGAGGCCGCGTGCAGGTCTTCCCATCTGTCCTCGATAATGCGGGCGTCGCTATCCAGCAGCCAATCATCAAGAACAAGCACCAGCTCGCGGGTCGCTGCACCCGGTTCTCCGAGCCAGGGTTCGCGATCCTCTACGATCAACGGACCTGCAAGGCCTCGGGCCACTTGTTCCGTGCTGCGATTGTGAGAGTGATACCAATACGTGCCGGGATCGGGTGCCACAAAATCATAATCAAACGTATCGCCGGGCGGCACAGGGGCTTGTGTCAGCGGTGCCGCACCATCCATAGCATTTTCAATGCGAATGCCATGCCAATGAACAGCGGTTGGTTGCGGCAGGTCGTTGATCAGTTGGAATCTGACCCGCTGCCCGGCGCTCAAGCGAATTTCCGGGCCCGGAACCGTGCCTGCCGTTGCAGTGGCGTAAGCCCAGATGGGTGTTGAAGGATATCCGGCGGGGGCAAGTTGCGCGGACGCAGGAGCCGCCCGCAGGATTGGCAAGCGCTCATCGGCAAAAGAGGGTCTGGACAACAGGGTTGCGCCGCCAAGCGCAGCAGCCGCTTTGAGAATTGATCGTCGGGATAAGGAGGTCAAGACAGTTTCCTTTTCACAAGTTGACCGGAGGCGTGGTAATTGAGGTGAGCGTGGCCGTCGCGATCAGGATCAGCAGCACGGCCAAGGCCTCGATGTGAATTGAGCGCCGCAGATGTGGCACGGCTGTGGGTTCGCCGGAGGCAAGCGCCGGAACGAACCGCCATTTGTTGAGGGCGGCAAGGACCATTAAGCCTGCCACCACACCGAGCTTGGCAAGAAGGGTCCAGCCGTAAGCCGTCGAAACGAGTGCCGAGAGTGATCCGGTCATGAGCCACGCAAAGACCAGCCCAACGACGACAAGCAGTGCGACCGTCACGCTGGCGATGTTTCCAAAGCGATGAAGCAGCGATGCGCCGTCTGGCTGGCCGACCGCACGACGGAGAGGGGCCAGTGCGCCAACCCAGAACGCCGCCGTTAGCAGGTGCAGTGTCAATAACGACGCGAGCAGCCAGCGGGGGTCACCAAGAGAATGGCCAACGAACGTGTAGGAGACCGCAATCAAGAGCGCCCCGATCAGCCCCATCCCGAGTCCGACGACACCTCTTATCAGCAACATGAGGATCAGTATTCCACCCAAGCCACGCCAGATCGCGGCTGTCCCGAGCGGGCTGTCCCAGACGAAGCCAAGCATCATCGGATCGAACGCCCCCGGCAAACCCATTCCTGATATGCGGGTGGCCCGGATGCCGAACCTCAATGCCAGCACCGCAAGCCCGATCAAAGCGGCGATAACGGCGATCTTTCGAGCTAGTTTCTGCACATCGGAGGATGCGTTTGGAAATGCCAGAATGAATAGTGGCCCTCCCATTGCAAGAAGCGCCGCGCCGTAGCCCGCTGCCTTCGCAATGATGGCCGCAATGGCCCATGCGTCGATTGGTGCCAGACCTTCCACGCGGATCAATCGGCTACATTGAAGCCGAAGGTGCCCTGCATGGGGTGACCGTCTGCAGATAGACCACGCCAATCAACCGTATAGGCCCCGTCGGGCAGATCAGCAGGTGGTAGCGCACGGAACTCCGTCACGGCATCCATGCCGGTTTCACGCTCAATATCCACTTCGCCGTCCGGTCCGGTAAGGGTAATCGCGGTCACGCGCATCGGATCATCAAAGCGCATTTCGATGGCTTCAACCGATGCTACTGTCGCCTCATTTGCCGGAGTTGTTTCTTCGGCTTTGGAGTGCGCCCAGGCACCGGTCGCGGTTGCGATCAGCGCAAGGAGTGCAAAAATGCTTTGTTTCATTGTCTGTTTTCCATTTCGTCATGACGGGCGCGGACGTCGTCCGGCCAGGTCGATTTGATGTAGCTGAGAACGGCGATAATCTCTTCATCGCTCAGAACGCCTTCGTAGATTGGCATGTTCGAAGCGTAGTCGGGATCGCCGATAAGGGCACCCGTCCCGTATTTGGTCAGCCGAAACAACGTGTCCCCATCATGGTGCCACGTGTGTCCGGTTTCATCATGGGGCGGTGCCGGGAGACGTCCATCGTCACCAGGCGAGCGCCAGTTAGCTTGGCCTTCCAGATTAGCCCCGTGGCACGAGGCACAATTCGCCTCATAGACACTTGCCCCGAGTGCTACGATTACTGGATCGGTATCTTGCAGGACAACCAGATCAGTTTCAGCCGAGACCGAGCTGTAGGCATAGAGAGCGGCCCCGATCAGAGCCGCTCCGCCACCAGCTATGACTACCAGCCGTTTCACAAACCGGCCTGATAGAAGACTTCGCCTTCACTCGCATCGCCGCCAAATACAATCACATCATAACGTGCTGTTGGGTCGTTTCCCATGCCGGGCGAGCCGCCGGGCATTCCCGGAACAGCGATACCTGTGACGTTCGGGCGTTCTTCCAGCAGTTTTGCAAGTGCAGCAAATGGCACATGACCTTCGACGACGTAGCCGTCGATCATGGCAGTATGACAGGCCCACATGTTGCCGGGAATGTTCGCGTCCAATTTCACGCTTGTGACGTCCGCAGTGTCGGTCACTTCAATGTCGTAGCCTTCCTCGCGGGCCAGTGCCACCCAAGCGCCGCAGCATCCGCACGTAGGACTTTTGGTAACGTGCATGGTGCCGTAGTCAGCCATATGTGAATGGCTTTCGGCATGGGCCATGCCCGCCCATCCAAAGGATGCCAGTCCAAGGGCGAGTGCAGTGGCGGGTGTGAAGGCTAGAAGTGTCTTGATCGATTTCATGAGATTATCCTCTCGAAAGATGCGTGCCCATATATAAGGGCAGCGGGCAAAGCCCGTTTTGGTGTGATTATTAATCTTTGCTGCACCACGAAGAGGCACAGCAGGCATCACACCGCGCGGGGCGGATCGAGAGGACCGGATGGCTGAATACCGGTCAGCAGTATGCCAGACGCGCAGACTACATCTTCACCCGCAATTGGCGGAGTGCTCGTCGGTTCCGATGCCGGAAGCAGAGCTGGCACGGCATGACAGGTCTGCGTGCGTTCACTGCTGTCCTGACAACATGCGGGTTGTTCATCCACCATCATTTCAGCGGCAGCGTGGTCATGATCTATTGCGCGCATATGGCTCGCCTCCATCGCAGCAGAGAGCGATGCGGATAGCGCGAAGATGACGACCATGAGGAAGCGAACCAAAGACATGCGATATACCTACATGGGGTATATAGAGTTTGGCAAGTCGTAGGTTTGTTGCTTGTGATTGCAGCAGGTCAATGCGCGTGAGCATCTTCCCCACGTGCCATCAACAAGTGATGTTCGCGATGATGATCCTGGCTCGCCATCAGCCCAAAAAAACCAAGACCCTTGATCCGGGCGACAACAGCAAGATCATCGCTCGTCACCCGCAGTTCCATGCCGTCATCAGTATGGGCGGCTTGCACAGTCCAACGGTCATCGCGCGCGAGCTGCGAGGCATGGGCAGGCACCATCTGCCGAAGCGTCGCGATTGTGGCTGCATCGCCAGTGGCGATAGCGCTGATCCCGTCCGGCAGGTCAGTTTCCGTCACAATAGCGTCGGATACCAGCCGGTCCATATCGACCAAATGTGCCCGCAAGCCAGCCAGATCGACCTTGGCCCAATCCGTTTCTGGATCAGATTCGAGAACCTGCACGACTTCTGACAATGCCGCGAAAGCCCCTTGGCCGGGTTCCGCCAATACACCGGCAGTCTCTGTCTGATCCTGTCCGTGTGCTGAATGATCTCCGCCATCACCGTGTCCGGTGTGGTTGGTCTGCGCAAAAGCGATCACCGCGCCACCAGTCAATGCAATTGCTGCAAGGATAATCTTTGCTCGCATTTTATTTCACCTTTCAGACTATCACCCAACACTATCCGATGCGCATCAACCAGCGTATGATCTTTATCATGTCAGACTGGATTGATATTTTCGAAGGCGCGTCCCTCAGCAAAGTTGCGAAAGGTGCAGCGATGTTCCGTCAGGCCGACCAAGTGCGATTGATGTATTTGGTTCGATCCGGCGCTGTCGCGTTGGAGCGCCCACTGACTGACGGTGCGCCGTTGACACTCCATGTCGCCACGGCAGGAATGGCGTTGGCCGAGGCGTCCCTATTCGCCGAAACCTATCACTGTGACGCAGTTGCGCGTTCAGACGCTGAAGTCGCCAGCCTGCCCCGTGCCAGGTTTCTGACTGCAATTCGCAACCGCCCGGATGCGGCTCTGAGTTTGATCGAGACCCATGCAAAGGAGGTGCAGGCGCAGCGGGCACGTATTGAAATCCTTCGTCTCCGTCGCGTGGCTGATCGGCTCGATGCTTGGCTGGACCTTCACGATGCACCGTCGAAAGGCGAATGGATCAATGTGGCTGAGCAGATAGGCGTATCGACCCCTGCCCTTTATCGAGAGCTGGCAAAAAGGCGAGATTACGCACGAAATCAGATTGTCAGTTGAATGCCAGCTCTATCCTGTCTGTCTATACGTAACGTCGCACCCGGCGTTTGTAGTCTCGAAATTGGCGACCATAGACTTTCTCCAGCCATGGCTCTTCGGCAAGTGGTGCGACAGCCAAAATAATGACACCGAGACATGCAACGGCTGTGGCCCATCCCGACGCGGAAAGCACGGCCCAACCCAGCAAGATCGCCATGTCCGCGACGTATTGCGGATTGCGGGAATATCCATAAAGCCCATCCGTTTTGAGTTCTGCAACCTCGCCACTGGTCGCGCCAAAGCCGATTTTCCTGACACCGATCCAGACAATCGCATTTCCGACAAGGATCAGCGGAACACCTACACCCCACCTGATAGCCACAGGCCAGCCGAAGCTGTTCCAGTTCACAACCCCCAGCATGAAAGTCGCACCAAAGATCGCGATGGTTGCTGTCCACACGCGAACTTTGATGCCCGTTGTCGCTTCGTTAGGAGGCCATACCCGACGATCCGGGAAGGCAACGGACCACGCAAAAGCACCCAAGAGATAAAGGCCAGCAATCCCACCAATCACGACCGCACCAGTTTCGATATTAGTGAGCATGGTCATGCCCGTGGCTTTCGAGCGCGCCCATATCTTCGCCCGAACGATATTCTTGCCAAGCCTGCACAAGAATGAGTTGCGCAGAGCGCAGGAACAGCCCTGCCATGATCATTGCGACAATCAGGTCAGGCCAAGCAGAGGCAGTCAGGAATACGGCAAAACTGGCGATCATGACAGCGACATTGCCGATGGCATCGTTGCGCGAACACAGCCAGACAGATCGCACATTCGCATCCCCATCCTTGTAGCGCATCAAGAGAAGAACACTCGCGAGGTTCGCCGCCAACGCAAGCAGGCCGATCAGGCCCATAATCTCAGCCCTCGGAACCCCCAGAACAAGAATCTGGTAAACGGTCGAGCCAAAAACCCACAGCGCCATCAGAAGCAGGCTCACGCCTTTGAGCAGAGCAGCAGTCGAGCGGACTTTCAGGCTCATACCGATGACAGCAAGGCTTAGGCCATATGTCAGAGCGTCCCCCAGGAAATCGAGCGCATCTGCCTGCAACGCCTGCGATCCAGCAAGTTTACCCGCCGACATTTCCACGATGAACATTACCGCGTTGATGAAGATGACGATCCATAAAACGCGCTTGTAACCAGGATCAAGACCGTCAAACCGAGGGTTGCCCGAGCATCCACATACGGCACTTTCGGCTTCTGGTGTAACGGGGTGTGGGGCAGTTTTGGTAGTCATATTGCTGTCCTTGATCTCTACAAGGAACATATATAATCCCTCTAGTAGCTATAGCTTCAAGAGGAATCTTTCATGTTCTCAATCGGACAGCTTTCAAAGCGAACCGGGGTCAAAATCCCCACGATCCGCTATTACGAACAGATGGGTTTGATTGATGCGCCGGAACGCTCGGAAGGCAACCAACGTCGATACACCAAGGAGGGCTTGAGCCGCCTATCGTTCATCCGCCATTCCCGCGATTTAGGATTCTCAGTTGAAAATATCCGGGGGCTTTTGGAGTTGAGCCAGCATCCAGAAAAACCATGTGATGACGCGCATAGTATTGCTGTTCAACACCTGAAGGATGTTCAGGACAGGATTGCCAAACTACGTCGACTGGAGCGCGAACTCAAACGGATCAGCAAATGTGACTCTGGCAACGTGGCCGATTGTGCCGTTATCGAGACGCTTGCAGATCACCGGCTTTGCGAAACAGAACACTAATCAAGCATTACATTTGAATCAAAGTTCCACCCAACTAAAACCTTTGCAGTTCTGACATGTTTCTGGAAGGGCCGCCAAAACAGCCCTTCGCGCTCCGCGCAGCATTGGTTACTTAGGGCTCGCTACCGCCGACCGTGGCGTGAAATTCTAGGTCCGTTCTGGGTTGGCGAACGGCAGCAACCGCCCGCCAACGACGTTCAGATGTCGATCCGGTCTGCGATGCTTAGCGCGTCTTCCAGCTCAACGCCCAGATAACGCACCGTGCTATCTACCTTCGTGTGGCCAAGCGAAAGCTGCACAGCGCGAAGATTGCCCGTTTTGCGGTAAATTTCCGCAGCTTTGGTGCGGCGTATCGAGTGTGTGCCGTATCCGCTGGGTTCCAGACCAATCGCTGTCACCCAGTCACCCACAAGTCGACCATATTGACGTGTTCAGATATGCGGACGGTCATGAAAACGGCTCGGGAACATAAAGCGGCATCCGATCATTTCGGGTGATCTTGCCCATGCAATGACGCTATCCCTCGTGTTTTCAGTCAGTTCAAACTGAACTGGCTTCTTGGTTTTGCTTTGGATCACTGACACCCGTTCACGCACGCGATCCTCCTTGACCAAATCCGTGACGGCGAGAGTGACCAGATCGCAACCACGCAGTTTGCTATCAATCGCGACGTTGAACATTGCAAGGTCGCGGGGATAACTGGCAAGTTCAAGGCGCGCGCGGATGGCCCACACCTGCTTAGGAAGCAGCGGCCGTTTCTGGCCGATGATTCTCCCTTTGTTCCATGCTTTGTGTTTCGGGGTGACTGCGGGAAGTTGGACTCTTGGCATTACAGGCCTTCCAATCCTCCCTCCAAACCCAGACATCAGCACAGCGCTGACAACAAAAGCATAGCATGCGGTTGAACGGTTGGTGTCCGAAGTCGCTGGCAAGCGGTATTTCTGCAAATGCATTGGGCCGGTTCGAGCCCACAGCGCTTAGTGCTGCAACCAACACGACCGTCCGCACTCAACGGTGCAGCTGGCGCAAAACACCTCGGCGTGTCATACGCGTTGTCAGGTCTTAGCAGCGTTGCGCAGAGCCATTTGGATCATCCAGCGCCACAGACGGTCCGGCAGATACTTGTACATCGCAACATAGGGCCCCGGCTTGGCAAGATAGCGCAATCGCCCCTTTCCATCAGTTGCCATTTTCAGCACTACTTCCGCGACCTTCGCTGGCGCAGGCGCGGCATCGAGCAAATCCACGGACATTTTCTTACCCGCTGTGATCGCTTCCGCATAGACCGGATGATCGGCCCACTCGGCCGAGCGGCGGCTGAAATCCGTTTTGATGCCACCAGGTTGGAGAAGCCTCAGCTTGATGTTGAAAGGGGCAAACTCGAAGCGCGCGGATTCGATCAAACCCTCAACCGCGTGTTTGGTCGAGATGTACATGGGCGACAGTGGCATTCCAATGATCCCGCCGATTGAAGATGTGGTGATGATAAGACCATCTTCTCGCGCCCGCATGTCTGGGGCGACAGCCTTGATCGTGCGGGCCACGCCGTAGACGTTTACATCGAACTGACGGTGTATCTGTTCTTCGCTCACACCCTCAATCGGACCGTTCAGACCGTAGCCCGCGTTCGCAAACGCGACGTCGATCTTACCGAAGACGGCAATGGTTTCCTTTACTGCCGCGTCAAGGGAGCCTTGGTCGGTTACGTCGCAAGCTAGAACCTCACACCGGTCGCTAGTCATCCAGCTCGCCGCGTCTTTGGGATCGCGCATTGTTGCCGCAACCTGCCAGCCCGCGTCGTGAAAAAGCTTGGCCGTCGCCAGACCGATACCGGAGGACGCGCCTGTGATAAAGATAGATTTGGACATGAATGGGTTCCTGCGTGTTGGCCTGCGATTGCGAAGGTATTGCCGGTATGGTAAATACGGGTGTCTATATTTAGACAGTTAGGATGTCTAAATGATGAAGGCAAGGCATGAGTGAAGAAGATTCCTATTTACAGGATGGCGACGCACTTGGCCTGGATCAGGCCGATTTGACAGAGCGCGCTGCAGAGGCCATGCGCGGCGCGTCGCGGGCCTACGTGGCCGCGATTGTTTCGACACTGGCCGAAAGCGGTTTTGACGGCCTTACGCCTGCCTCCATTACTCTTCTCGCGCGCTTGCCGGAAGGCGGCGCACAAACCGTCGCGCTGGCACGGGCAAGCCGACGCACGAAGCAGGCGACCGGCAAACTGGTCGCCGAACTCGAAGCCAATGGCTACGTCAAGAGAGTGCGGGACCCTGCCGATGGTCGAGGGATGCTGGTCATGCCGACCCGAAGAGGCATGGATGCGCTAAAGATTGGGGCCGACGCCAAAGTCGAATTGGCCGAGCGGACTGTATCAGCACTCGGGGCGGATGAATTGACCCGTCTTTACGCCGATCTTGGTCGGCTTGAGAATGTGTTCAGGGACAAGAGTGCTGGCTAAATGGCAAGCGCGCCACCGTACAGACCAGACACTGATGCAACTGCGGTCAGCGTCGGCTTTGTCCGCTCATATAAACTCGACGCCTGATCTATGCTGCAAAATTCACGAATGGCCGGTTGAACCGCTCCGCGGCAGCACGAACTTTTTCGCTCGTGCCGCATTCTTCACGCTGCGAGCGCACGCAGCACAAAATCACAATGGCCGAGTCGGGCTCGTTGCAGACGTTGGAGCTGGCGCAGCATCAAAAAAACCAAGCCGGATTGCCCAGTTGAGGACGGCCCAAAGCCGCCGTTCTCCTGCCCTCCACGATGCTGCAGTGCAGCTCATCGAACCGGACATTCGCTGCGATAGCGAATGGGTTGATTGCTTGATCGGCTACTCTGCGGGAAAAGTCTCCCTTCATTTGTCAGATTGGAGGTCTGTTCAGGTCGGATTGGAATTCCGATCGCAAAGCCCAACTCTCCGAGAAATGGTACGCCGCTCTTGCAAGATACCTCAAAATCAAACCGCAACTGGGTGCCATGTCAGTTTTGCCTCCAGTCCACCCAGAGAACTACGACTTAAGGTGAACGTGCAATCGTGGCCGATTGCCATTTCATTCACGATGCTTAGACCCAATCCAGAGCCGGGTTTTGCATCGTCCAACCGCCCGCCTCTATGCAAGGCGACGCGTTGGGCGGTAGTTGAAAGACCAGGACCATCGTCTTCGACAATCAGGTAGGCTGTCGTGTCCACTTCGCTGGCGCGCACAACGATCCGACCTTCAGCCCATTTCATCGCATTATCCAAAAGATTCCCCAGAACCTCAGTTAGCTCGAATGCGTCAAACGGCGCGTGCATCGCGTCGGGGACGTCGATACTCCAGTTAATGTGCTCGAAGCCGGGTTGATGGCCTAAGACCCGGCCCAAACGTGCGGCGACTGGCGCGATTTCGGAACGTTTTGTCGCTTGGTGACTGTCGCGACTTCGTGCCAGTTCTCGTTCGACGATATGTTCCATGTTGGCGATTTCCGTGCTCAGATCTGTGGCCAGATCACCTTGACCGACGCGACGAATTTTCCTTTCTAGGCCGTGCATGATCGTCAGCGGCGTTTTCAACCCGTGCGCGAGGTTCCCTGCACCCGAACGAACGCGCTCAATTGTCGCAGCATTCGTATCCAGAAGCTGGTTCACCTCGTTCACGAGCGGCATGACCTCTGACGGATATTTTTCTAACAAACGATCAGACGCGGAGGTGCTCACCCTATTCACTTCGCTGCGCAAGTTCTCAAGGGGTTTTAATCCGAGTCTCACCTGAATCCAGCTTCCGACAAGCAGCAACACGCCAAGCACCGCGAGCCAGAGGGCGGAGTTCAGAAAGAAACCTGAAACGGGTCCGTCGAGGTCCGCACGATCAATGGCAACAGCCAAGAAAACCTCGCGGCGGGCCTCATCTTCGCCGATTGTGACAATCCAGCTGGCGACGGCGGCTGCTTCGCCACTTCCCATTTCGGCATCCTGAAAGATCATGCGGCCGAATTCATCAGGTCGATCCAGATCAAGGGGCGCAGCCCATGAGGACGGTGACAGGGATGGTTCCAGATCGTCAATCTGGACCTGCCAATAATAGCCGGACAGTGCCTGATCAAAACGCGGGTCGGAGAGCGGCGTAATTTCAACCTCGCCAGTTGCACCGATCCCGACGTTGCCGCTGAGAAGCAGAAGATAGGTTTCAAGTTCGTCTCGCGCGAGGTCTTCGAAGTAGAGGCGGAATAGGAAATTCAGCACGAAGGCGGTTGCCACTAATGCCAACGCCGTTGTCACGCTCGCCGCCATCATCAGCCGGAGGCCGAGCGAGGTTTTCATGGCGTATCTTCCGCAATCAGATAGCCAAATCCGCGTCGCGTTTCGATCACGCCGCCGCCGATTTTGCGGCGCAAACGTCCAACCAAAACCTCAATCGCGTTGCTGTCTGGTTCCTGATCTCGGTAATAGACGTTTTGAACCAACTCTTCCTGGCTGATGACGTCGCCACGATGGTGCATCAGGTAGTTGAGAAGCCGATATTCCAAGGGGGTCACCTTAAGCGGACGCCCATCGACCGAGACGCGCATTTGCCTAAGATCCAATCGCAGCGGCCCGGCCTCAAGCGTTGTGGTTTTTTGTCCCGAAGATCGTCGCAGCAGGGCCCGCAGCCTCGAAACCAGTTCTTCCATTTGGAAGGGCTTGCCAAGGTAGTCATCCGCGCCCGCATCAATTCCTTCGACCCGCTCGTTCCAGTTTGCCCGCGCTGTAAGCAATATGACGGGGAGCTCCAGACCTTCCTCACGCCAATTGCGCAAAACCGATAACCCGTCGCGTTTGGGCAGTCCGATATCAAGAATTGCCGCCGCATAGTTTTCTGTGCTGCCCAGAAACCAGCCTTCTTCGCCGTCACTTGCAATTTCGGGAATGAACCCCTCGCTCGTAAGCACGTCTGCGATCAGATCAGCAATCTTGCGTTCGTCTTCTACGATCAAAATACGCATCTAACAGACTTTGACCCCCGTGATTGCGCCCGATCTCGCGTCGACGGTCACGGATACAACCGCTCCTGATCGACGCACAATCTTGATCCGGAAAACAGAATTGCGCCCATCGGCAGAAAAGCCAACACGGATCATTTGGCCCGGGTGTTGCGCCTGAACGGTTTCGATCACCTCTCGTAGCGGTCGCGCCTCGCCCCTCGAAATTGCCTGTTGTGCCAACTCATAATCACGGCGTGTCATTTGTCCGCCATCAGGCAGTGTTGATTGTCGGCAGGTGCCGGGACCACTTGGGCCGCTGACGGCTGAGGCTGCACTGGGGGCGGACGGTTGGCTTGCCCGACTGACCGCACTTGGTGTGGACGGGGGCGTTGGATTGCTGGTTGCCGAAGGTGGGGACGGATCACTTGGCGGCGTTGGATTGCTGCCCTGTGATGGTTCTGATGAGGATGACGCCGCGCGCGCAGAGCTAATTCCTACGATGCTTGGTGCGATGTAGGCGCAGGCTACGCTCAACCCCAAACGTGCAAGTGCGGCTCTGCGCGATATGCGTTTGGGGTTGGTCAACTGACGACCTCAATCGGCAGGGCCGGAACAATTAGGTTGGCTTCAGCTAGACTGCGCATCAGGCATTCGCTGTCGGCTTGAACTTGATCGACAACGACATCATCGAAGGCGCTGACCAAGATATCTACGACCTCGTTCAGGTCAGCCGGCTCTTTCAAAAGGTTCCAAATAGCGGCAGAGCCAGCGTTGAGGCGATGGATCGCGATGCCGGACCCATCCGCGAGAAAATGCTCCGAACCGGCTTCAGTCTTTGTCACGTTCGGCGCTTGGACGTACCGACAGGTCCGCTCGAACAGTGGTGCTGGTTGTTGGAGGGGGCCATCGAGAGGCGCTTGGCGGATTTTTGGTGTGGCGAGCGTTGGTTTGGCGGTCTGCGTAGGTTTCAGTTTCTCATGTGTCGACAGATAGGCCGCTGCTTCTTCGCCACAGTGGTATGTCAGGCGATAGGACGGCACCTGTCGGGCCAGCATTTCAACCGACTCCAGAATGGTTCCCGCATGCAAAGTGCGTGCGAAGTTCTGCGCGATAAGCGTCGCGATCGTGTCTTTGATGGAATACTCCTGAAGCGAGGGCGCACAGGGGTGATCTTGTCGATCGAGAATGACCAGCGCACCAAGTGGCATCGTTTCCCCGCCGCGCGCGATGGGGCAGGTCAAAAGATACTTATATTGCTTGTTCGAGGGGCCCGGATCCCGTTCGACCCATGCACGGAATTCATCGCTGAAATTTGTCGGTAACGGCAATCGAATACGCGGGGCGATGCCGTTGGCGACGCCAACAAAACCTGACGTATTATTGGGCGCGCGGATCGGCAGGAAGTCATCCGTATACAGCCTGTGACCAAGACGTCCCAGCGCCGTCGAAAGCGTGCTTTTGCCCGCGCGTCGTCCATTTGGCAAAACCACGAGCTTACCGCCGATATCGACCGCTCCGGCGTGTAGACACAGGAGGGTTGGGTCAGACCGCAATCTCTCCCAAGCCATTTCAGCGGCAAGATCGCACACGGTGTTGATCGTGTCCCAGTGGCGCGGAGCACTTTGCCCCTCCGCAAGAACCACCCACCATTTGCAGGCATCCTTTGGCTTGAGAGTAACGAAGGGTTGGTTTCGTGACGCGCTATCTTCTTCATACGACCACTTTGTGAAAACGTCAGCGATCACAGGCTTTAGGCGTTCAGCGTCTTCAAGCGCAACAGGGTGATCAAGCCCTGAAAAATGTAGAAACGATGTCGTTGTCACCATTTATCCTTTCGCGAGCTGCCCCAAAGCGTAAACGAGACAGTCGCAAGTGAAAAGAAACTGACCTTTTGCATCTACTCGCAAGGTGCGGTCAGCTTCTTAACCACTGATACCAAATCAGCGTTTGTGCCCCTTAGGATTGATCACAAACGCTGATTCCATCGCTATTTGTGACGACCTGACCACCCCCGGCGACGCATTCGTCCGCCGTCACAGCATTACGAGGACCGCTTGGTCCACTTGAAGAACTGGGGGATGAAGAACTGCTTGAGGATGACGATGCGCTGGGGGATGAAGATGCGCTCGCCGAGGAGGCTGCACTGGGGTCAGAGGCTGCACTTGAACGTGAAGCTGCGCTGGGGTCGGACGCCGGGCTTGGGTTCGAAGCCGCGCTTGCAGAAGAGGCTGCCTGCGCCGCCGACAGGGTTGTGAACGCAGGGATAGTATAGGCAACGAGGGCAACACCACCGAGACGCGCCAGGGCCATGCGCCGTGAAAGAGCTTTGTCAGTTTGATCAGTCATTTCCATGTCTCCTAATATGAAATCAGCGGCTCGCATGGTCCGCCATAAGGACACCGTAGCGCATAGGCTCTTTCGAATGCCTGAACCGTCTTGTCAGCATTTTGTCAGTTTGGAATGTGGTGGTGGCCGCACCGCACAAGTTGGTCTAATGATATCTCTGACCTTGATGGTAATTCATGGTCGAATGATGGTCTCTCGATAGCAGCCATTCTCGTTCAGCATGACGTCGATCACTATGGGCTCTATGCCGCCATTAGATCGGCCGCAGCATTTGTAGAGTGAACCTCGCTTTGAACGGCAGCTTTTGCAGGATTGCTTCTAAGTCCTCGCAATTGCAGCGAAAGGCCGCTTCCCGCCCCTCGTACCGTTTGAGAC
>NZ_JBBIFY010000006.1:0-31155 GCF_037543925.1 Yoonia sp. 208BN28-4 | reverse complement strand
CACCGCTGCGCCAAGGTCGCCCTGGGCAACGCGCACATCTCCAACCTTATTGAGCGAGACGAAGACATCGCGCTGCGCCTGCGCATTGCCGGGATCGCTTGTCGCAAGCTGCTCTGCGATCTCAAGGCCACGGGTATACGCCGCCACCGCCGCGCCAAGATCGCCCTGGGCAACGCGTACATCGCCAACCTTATTGACCGAGACAGAGACATCGCGCTGCGCCTGCGCATTGCCGGGATCGCTTGTCGCCAGCTGCTCTGCGATCTCAAGGCCACGGGTATACGCGGAGAGCGCTGCGCCAAGATCGCCCTGGGCAACGCGCACATCGCCAACCCTGTCGAGCGATACAGACACATCGCGCTGCGTCTGGGAATTGCCGGGATCGCTTGTCGCAAGCTGTTCTGCGATCTCAAGGCCACGGGTATACGCCGCCACCGCTGCGCCAAGGTCGCCCTGGGCAACGCGCACATCTCCAACCTTATTGAGCGAGACGAAGACATCGCGCTGCGCCTGCGCATTGCCGGGATCGCTTGTCGCAAGCTGCTCTGCGATCTCTAAGAAACGGGTATACGCGTTGAGGGCGGCGGTGAGATCGCCCTGAAGCAGCAATATGTCGCCTAGATCATTCTGCACAATCGATTGTTCGCGTTGAGTGCGCGCCAACACGTAGGCAGCTTGGGCACTGCGTTGTGCCGCCTTCAGGTCCCCTGCGATCACTTCAAGTCGCGTAAGCTCGATCCAGTCCTCCAAGCTTTCCGGGTCAAGTCGGGTGATTTCCTCAAATCGCGCGATCAGGCTCTCAGTAGATTCCCGAGACCGCTGCCAAGCATCCTTCGCAAGTTGCGCGATGCGCCGGGCTGCCGCCAGATCACGCGCCGCGCGCAACCTATCCAGGATCGCAAGGGCTTCGCCTTCTTCACCCGCGTTGAAGCGTTCCAGGGCAGCAAGCCCTTCCGGCGTGGCAGCGATGTCCTCGACCGCGCGCCGATAACTTGCAATCTCATCCGCATACACCCGGTCGCGTTCCGCCAGTTCCTCAACGAAACGCTCCTGTTCCAGCGCAAGCTCGTTTCGCAGCGACTGAAGTTCTTGCGCAGTTGTCTCACCAGCACTGGCCACTTCCGCAATCTGTGCCTGTAAATCCTCGATCTCAAAGAGCTGCCGCCGCAGCTCGCGATCACTGCGCCGCTTGGTTGCTTCCAAGGTTGCATTCGAGGCTGCCAAAGCCGCTACGACCTGACGCTGAACCTCCGACACAGGCACCACCGCTTCAGCAGCCGTTTGAGCGGTCAAGGATGGTGAAAGTAAAAGAGTGGACGAAATCCCCACAGCCAGGGATAGTATGCGGAAAGTCTTTATCATGGTAGCGGTCCACAGATCTCGGTCGTAGTCCTCTCAAGCTGCTCTAGTTCGCAAGTGCGTGTTCCATCAAAGCCGCAGTAGTGTGACCCACTTGCGGTAAAACAGTCCCACGTCAGGGGTTCTACAGAAGAGCCTGTAATTCGGAAAAAGTCGCTCTCGCCAAGTGCGCCGCAAGCGACTTCAGCGTCCGTAGAAGCTTGCGTCAAAGCATCCTCACGAGCGAGGGTCTCGCTTTCGAACCCAGCCGAATTGATCGATTGGCTAAACGGTGTCTGTTGTTGCCGAGGAGTCCAGTTCTCAGTAGTGAGAATGCGTCGTGCGTCCAACATTGCGGACGCCCTATCGAACTTAGCGCCGGTCTCCCCAAACTTCTCGATATGAGCGCGCAAGGCTTCACAACTGTCTGGTTCGCGACCTTCCCATGCCAAGCGCTCTTCTTTGGTAGGCTTGTCGCCTAGACCATATTTTCCACAGAAATCCGACACATTGGGTTGATTGAAATTGATGGAGCAAAGATTGTTTTGAAGCTCTAGCAAGTTGAGAGCGAACCCAAAGACGAAAGCTATGATCACCCCTATGGTTAGCCCTGCGCACATACGCTGAACAAAGCGAACCAAAGGCCCTCGCGGTGGAGGTGGCGGCGTTCGTTGAGATGCGGCTTCTAAGTAGTTGCGAAAGTCTTCAAAGAACGCATTGCGTGGGGAGCCGCGCCAGCCGGATAGGTCTACGACCGGATGCTTAGGCAGTGTTTCGGGGAGAGTTGTCTTCTCAACTAAGACAGAAATCAAGCGCCCCGCTTCCGCGAGTGTAGCTAGCTCTTGTTCACTAATGTCATGATCGCCTCGACCGTTTTTGCTCCAAATTAGTACAGCGGGTTCCCGAAACCTGGGTGCTTCCGGGCTAGTAGCGACAACTTCAAACCTTAAATCGTGTAGGGTGTGTATGATTTTTGCTGTTTGCTTGGAAGGGGTTGTATCCTCAACTAAATGCACTTTCATTGAACTGAATCCAAAGCAATCTCTATCAACTGACGATCCGCTAACCATTGTTGATTGTCAGTTTTTTCGATCATGTCATCGGTGATTTTCAACGCTCGGATCAAATAATCCGTAGCCTCTTCGGCAAAGCCCTGGCGGATTCGAGTGACCCCAAGATTGTAGTTTGACACCATAACATCCCGCTGCGCCTCGGCGTTGCCTGGATCGATTGCGACCAATTTCTCTGCGATTTCGAGGCCATAGATATAGGTTGCGAAAGCAACAACGAGATCGCCTTTGGCCCGCCTCACATCACCAACATTTTTGATTGCACGGGCGACATCGCGCTGCGCCTGAATGTTGCCTGGCTGGCTTGCTACCAGCTGCTCTGCGATCTCCAAGCTACGCATATAAGTGGTGAGGGCGGCAGTGAGATCACCTTGAGCGCGCTGAACATCGCCAACGCTTTCGAGCAGAAAGGCGACTCCGTGTTGCGCCTGAGCGTTGCTTGGATCGCTTGCTGCCAGCTGTTCTCTGAGTTCCAGGCTGCGGGTATATACTGCAAGGGCAGAACTAAGATCACCCTGTGCCATGCGCAAATCCCCAATCTTGGCGAGCGCGATGGCTAGATCTAGTTGCGCTTCCATATTGGTCGGATCGCTTTCGGCGAGCCTTTTTTTGATGTCATGGCTGCGCATGTATGCAGCTAAGGCGGCAAAGAAGTGATCCTGTGCCGTAAACACATCACCGACCCTTTCAAGCAAAACGGATACGTCACGTTGCGCCCTCGCATTAGTAGGATCGCTTTCGGCAACTTGCTCTAATATCTCCAGACTGCGGGTATAGACGGCCAAAGCGCCAGCAAAATCGCCTTGAAACATGTACACTTTCCCTACCTTATTGAGCGACACCGAGACGTCGCGCTGCGCCAGGGAATTACCCGGATCGCTTGCAGCGAGCTGCTCACTGATCTCCAGGCTGTGCGTAAAGGCGGACAAAGCGCCCAAAAGGTCGCCACGGGCCTCAAGCACATTTCCGATCTTGTTGAGCGAGACGGAAACATCGCGTTGCGCCTTGGCATCTGAGGGATTGCTGGCAGACAGTTTCTCCACGATCTCGAGGCCACGGGTATAGGCCGCCAAAGCGCCAGCTAAATCCCCCTGCAATTGTCGCACATCCCCAACTTTGTTGAGCGATATGGAAACAGACTGCTGAGCATCTGCATTAGTGGGATCGCTAGTGGCCAGTTGCTCTGCGATCTCGAGGCCATGGGTATAAGCAGCTAGAGCACCAGTCAGATCATTCTGAGCTTGCCGCACAATCCCAAGCCTACTTAGAGATATTGATAAGTCTTGTTGCGCCTCCGCATTAGTGGGATCGCTAATGGCCAGTTGCTCTGCGATCTCGAGGCCACGGGTGTAGGCCGCCAAAGCGCCAGCTAAATCCCCCTGCAATTGTCGCACATCCCCGACTCTATTGCTCGAGATGGAGATACCCCGTTGTATCTCGACATCGACACGACCCCTGACGAGCAGTTCCTCCGAAATTTCGAGGCTGCGAGTATAAGCAGCCAAAGCGCCAGCTAAATCGCCCTGAACTCGCCGCACGTCCCCAATCCAATTCAGCGAGACAGAGAGGCTGACCTGCCTATCGGCATTGTCTGGATCGGCTGCGGCCAGCTGCTCTGCGATCTTCAGGCTACGGGTGAGGGCAGCCAAGGCAGCCTCGTTATCGCCCTGGGTCATCTGCAAATCCCCGATCCTAACGAGCGAGATGGAAAGATCGTCCTGCGCCTGAGCGTTGCCTGGATCGCTTGCTGCCAGCTGTTCTCTAATCTTGAGACTTCGCGTAAAGAAGGCCAAGGAGGCCGGGAGATCACCTTGCAGCATCAAGATATTCCCCAATTGATCACTGGCTACGGCTTGATCCCTCAACAAACTTGCGGCCGCCATTGCCGCATCAGCGCTACTACGCGCGCTGGGTAAGTCCCCTGCAATGACTTGCAAACGCGTGAGCTCAATCCAGTCCCAAAAACTATCCGGATCAAGTTGAGTGATCTCATGGTACCGCACGATCACACTCGCCGTATCAACTTTCGACCTGCGCCAAGCGTCTAGCGCCAGCTGGGCAACGCGCCTTTTCCCTGACAGAAACTGCGCAGCAATTAACTGATCAAATATGTCCAGTGCTTCAGCTTCCTCTCCGGCATTGAAGCGTTCCAAAGCAACTAGCCCGTCCGGCGTGGCCGCGATGTCTTCGACAGCGCGCCGGTAACTTGCAATCTCGTCCGCATATACCCGGTCGCGGTCCGCCAGTTCCTCAACGAAACGCTCCTGTTCCAAAGCAAGTTCGTTTCGCAGCGCCTGAAGTTCTTGCGCAGTTGTCTCGCCAGCACTGTCCAGTTCCGCAATCTGTGCCTGTAGATCCTCGATCTCAAACAACTGGCGCCGCAACTGGCGATCACTACGGCGCTTGGTCGCTTCCAGAGTTGCATTCGAAGCTGCCAAAGCAGCCACAACCTGACGCCGTACCTCGGACACCGGCACCGCAGCTTCAGCAGCCGTTTGAGCGGTCAAGGGTGGTGAAGCTAGAATGGTGGCGAAGGTTACGGTAACTATTATCGATGCTAGGTGAAATGCTTTAACCATAATTCTTACTTTAGAACGCCGTCGACCGATTGTCTTTACAATCCATGATTCACCGTTGCCCTGGCAAGCGATTGTCAGAATAGTTTACATAACCCTGATTATACGTCAGGAACGCTGACCTAAAATTGCACGTTTCGCCGAGAGTTATTGGCCCCGGCGATAACGACCGTTTTTGGCGCAAAGGTCGTGGCAAGAGGTTATTGTCACAGCGGGAGAAACAGCGCGAACTCGTGATTTCCGTGCAGTTTGGGTGATCTCGAGCTGAAAAACCTGCCAATGCTACCTGAAAGTACTTGCAACAAGTTCGGCGACGGTTAGCTTCGCAAAGGTCTATTACTGGGTGCAGGAGTGACATGGAACGAACAGCAGCTCTCTTCTTGGATTTCGACAATATATATGGGAGCTTGGCGGATGCTTCGAAAACTGCGGCCAATTCGTTTGCTGAGAACCCGCTAAGCTGGCTAAAATGGTTTGAAGATGGCCATTACCGTGACAGCAGTGACGCTCCAGTGCCACAGAATATTGCTTTGCGTGCTTGTTACTTGAACCCAGCAATGTTTGGTAAGTACAGAAAAAACTTTGTTTATTCTGGTTTTAAAACAATTGATTGCCCAGCACTAACCGGTCAAGGAAAAAACTCCGCCGACATCCATATGGTCCTCGATATTCTGGATGCGCTTAACCACAATACAACCTTTGATGAATTCATTATTCTGTCAGCTGATGCTGATTTTACGCCTGTTCTATTGCGTCTGAGAGAATGGAGGCGGGCAACGTCTGTTATATCTACAGCTGTAACGTCTTCAGCGCTTCGAAACGCAGCTACGGACACCATTGATATCGATCGATTTATCTCTGATGCCTTAAACACTGATGCTGCAAAGGGAGAAAGTGAAGCAGGAAAAATCGGTAGCTATGTGAAAGGATTTATTGAAAGTAATGGGTCGCAGCTAGCTGACGACCTCCCAGGCATCGTGATAAAAAAGTTCCCGAGCTTTCGTGAAAGCAATTGGCTCGATTATGGCACACGCCGTGCCTGGATCGCAGCTATGGTAACTGCGCACCCGAGTTTGGTACTGACGGAACAGGATGGACAAGAAACCCTAAGGCAAAAAACGATTTCATCACAAGGGTCTAAAAAATCAAATGAAGATCTTAAGTCTCAAGTTATTGCTTTCATTGAGCGGGAGGTGCTCGATGAAGGCGGGCCATTAGACGGGGCTTCAATTGGCTATAAGATCAACAAGGAGTTTGGCCCAAAGGTTAAGGAGGAGAAGTGGTTTGGATATGGGCGATTGACTGACTTCATAAATTCATCGGACGTCCAAAGCTTGGTTATCTCTGACAACATGATAACGATGCTGGCAGGTGATAGCTCATCTGCCAACGCTGACCCATTTGATGCTTGTTCCGTGGAAATTAGGGAGTTCATTGACAAGCTGAGCTCCGTCGGTTGGCCTCGGCTCTCTCCCAAACAACTCAATCTTATCTTGGAGAGTGCTTTTAAATTGATCAAAGAGGGGGTGGTAGAAAGAAATCCACTTTCAGCTTCGATACGAGATGACATTCGTAATCAGATCGAAGTCGGAACTCTTGAAAGCCGCTATTCTGTAGGTCGACAGAACGTTAACCTCGTTCTTACCCGACTGTTGTCGCAAGGGGTAAGTTTTTCCTCGTCGGGTCTTGATATTCACCAGCTTAAAACTGGCATGTGGTCATCGATGACGGAAGTTCACGAGAATATGCTAGGAGAGCCAACAGAGCGTGAGTACGAAATTATTGATGAAATCTTTGGTGTAGAAAGTCAGTATATTGAAGAAGTCGTCTGACCTACGTCTTCGCACGACAGCCAGAATCCCACCGTTTTTTACGACGAGCAGAAACGACCGTTTTCGCAGGAGAAAAGCTAATCAAGACCTACCAGAACCACGCCTGTTTTGCCTAGAGATTGTGGCAGGCTAAGCCATCGACCCTATTCGGCGTGGGGCAAGTACCAAGTTAGCCAAAAGTCTGCCAAACATCCTCTATAAATAGCACTTGCTTAGGTTTAGCTTTCATCTTTGTGATCTGCTTGTTCCGCCTCAATCAATGAGGGTGTGTCACCCTTTTCATGTGGTGCAAAAAATTCAGAAGCTGGACCCTTTCCAAATCTTTCAATTTCTCGAAGCGCTGTTTCGACCGCTACCGTCCGCGCATCATGATCTTCCCCTGCAAAATACGAAAACGGATACCGTTCTGCACTCGGATCAGCAGTAGCGGATGCAAAGCGTACAGTCGTAGAGACAGTGGTAAAGCTGGTACTACAGACCTGTCCTTTTTCTTCTTCTCCTTGCATCCCGTTAGCATCAAGCTGTTTGGTTGTCTTCGAGCGCACGTCACCGTGAAAATCGGCAAAAGTAACCGTGGTTTCGACCCAATCAGACAGTAAAAGCATGCGGCCTTCTATCTTGAGGCCGTGCGCCAACTCCGTAAGATAACGCGCAGCAGGGAATGCGATTGCAATAATGACAGGAGATAACAAATATCGGACACCCGTTTGACTCAATGAGCTAAGAATGAGCGATAGAATCGCTGGCGTCACCAAAACCAACAGCAAGATGGAGGCCGAAAGCGAAAGTGCATTCCCTATTCGTAAACGCCTCACTCCGACGCTTTCGTAAGGATTATCTGCTTCCCGGTAGTCCTCTTCGACAAGCATCGATATCCCAAAATCACCGGTATCAATCACAGATCGTGATCCGTCTTCTTTTTGGTTCTCTGAGACACGGGCACGCCCAAAAACACCTTGAGCTTTTAGTTTTGAGCGGATGTGCCTTGCAAGGCTCTGAGCAGAGACCGGCAATGATATTGGGTAGTCGGACTCACGCTCCCGTACGTCACTTTCACGTGCCTCAGAAGAGTTCAACGCAAGAAGCAGATTCCTGTCCAAGAGGCTACGAATGAGACCTGCGATAAAATAAAGCAGAATGGCGGCAACAATCATTAGCGCTCCACCAGCAAGGTAAGCGTAAAATTCGACTTTGCTAACACCAAAGCTGGCCAACATGAAAGCGACCGTCGCGAAAGCAGCTACTGCAAGAAATAGAATACGAAAAATTCGACCGAACACAAACAGTGACCTAGATTTTTCGATGAACACCTCTCTAAAAAATGGAAGAATATCAATGGTTTGACCGCGAAGAAAAAGTCGCTTCTCGCGGCTGAGCAGTAGCTGGTATTCAAATGGTTCCCGTTCAGATAGTTGCTGAGACATTGCTGCTAATTCTGGCCCTCGCGACAAGCGAATTTTGTCCCGAGGGATTGGTACAAACCGTTTTAGCGCACTACCCCAAAAATCAATCCATGCACGCCTCGCCATACGAGACCAGAATACAAGTAGGCAGAAAAGGCTGGTAGCCGCCGAGAAAATCAATACCGAATTTCTTATGGCCACTTCTCCAGTTACCGCATTCCAAAATGAGTCGGCGCTTAGCTGACCAAACGAGGCAAACCCATCTTGTGGCCAAGCGGCAGCGACGTCTGGAAAAACTTGCCTCAGGCTGGCCGCAACCAGCCATATAACAAGCCCCCCTACAAATAAGACAATCGCACCAAAAACTGCGGACACCCATAACTGCATCCCAACGGCAAACCGTTCCCGTTCGTCAAAATTCATACTTATAAATCCTGCATTTTCGTGAAGTTTCCCGTTACCACGACGCAAAACCTACCTTGCAACCTGATCTGGCTACGAGCGTAATTAGGCCATCAATATCAAGCAAACGGCCGATTATTATACAAAGGCCGCGCCCCGTAACCCGAGATTCCTCGCCATTCTGTTCATCAAACCCTCTGCCTCTCGGTTCCAATAGTATACGCGTACTTGCCTAGTGCCCATCACACTTTCAAAGTGAGTTGCGTCAGAATCCTCCATTAGAAAGTCTCCAACATCGATTACCTTGGCGGCTTCAATCTGGCGTAACTTTGCTTTCCTCACAAATAGTCCCGCTTGACGCTGCTTCTCATCACGCGACTGCGGTACAATGAAAAAGACAAAGTTCTTAACCTTAGTACCCCAAAAAACCCGCCGTTTTGCAACATGGGTCACTGGTACAGTAAGTTCGCTTAAGAATTGATAGGTGTCTGACTGGAGCAGCGCCTCATCTTGATCCATCTCACCGTAATCGTCCAGGCCAAGCAATGGGTTCGGTGTATTGCGAAAACTGTCGCTCTTTAACCCGCCTGCAAAGGCCCACACCATACATATAAATTCAATCACAAACGAAAGCATCAGTGTTGGAACGGTTGCGTCTAATACTCTTTGATCAAACCCTCCGCTGACAATATCACCTGAAAAGAACAGGCTCTTACCAAGGCTTTGGACTACTCCAATGGTATTTTGGATAGAGTCTGTTAGGACCGGATCCGTACTTCCTGTGGGTGGTTCTGGCACATCAAAACTGGTGGACACAGCATTCATCGCCGTCAAGACGGCTTGGGACATGTCTGGGTCGCCGCATACTAAAGTTGCGCCCGCGTCATCAGGATGAACAAATCCGTTGGAGAACCCGTTACTCACAACTCCCAACCTAGTGGAAGCTTCCGAAAGGCGAGGATCATCCAATAGCGCTACGGCCTTTACATAAAGGTTTCGGCGATCCTCAGGCGTTCGGATGGTCGAAACTTCTGAACGCAGCGAAACTGCGTCATTCATCAAGTCTTGCATCACCCCGGCAACCCCATTCAGCTCTAAAGCCAAATTTGCCCTAAGCGTTGTGCGTGGCCCCGGCCCGCCGCCAGAAGGGTTACCCACGCAAGTTCCACCATCTGCTTCTTCATCTTTTGCACGTTGCGAAGAAAGTGTGGCCGCAGAACGTGTTTCGTCCCTGGCCAGCCTAACGATTGAGTAGACCTCACTAACAGTCGCATCTACACCCGAAAGAGCTTCACGATTCTTACCTTCTGTCAAAAGATCATTGTTTATGAGTAAGTTATTAGTACCGCTAGCGAAAAGGCCCGATATCCCATTGAAAACAAGGCCCCCACAGAAGAAAAGCAAAACCAACAGGTACTTACCTCGTGAAAAATAGTGGCCTGCCAGGCGATGCAGAGTTGAAAGAGCGGCCACAATGACTGTGCTTACAAAAATAGGAAGCAATAAGCTCAGGATTGGCCAGTTCTCTGAACTAGGAATTGCCTTCAAGATCGGAACATCTATGAACACGCCCCACAGCCCCACAGCTGTAGTCGCAATCGACCAGAAGATGACCAGGTAGACAAACAGACGCGTCATATTAACCTCTTAGTTGATTGCGGACTCAAAAGTTGACCACATAAGGGCCGTCAGATCATTCGTGTAGATTTGCCCCAACGGCAGCTGAGCATCCGGAGAACCCAGCATAGCGATGACAACAAATGGACGGCCGTTACAAACGGTATAGAAGCCTATGAGCTTGTCTCTCCACTGCGCCGGAACTATCGAATCTGACGTTCCCGTTTTGGCCGCGCTGAATTTGCAGTCTTCAACCGCCAAGCGCTCGCCAAGATTAGATGCGGTCCCACCGCTTTGAAGCGGTGATGATAGCCAACTTCTTGACACCTGATATGCCATTGGTTGATCAACGATGGTGCGCAAGGACAGAAGATCGCCGCTGTCGCTCGCTTGAATTATGGATCGACGAATTTCACCGGCGCTCATTTGAGCAGCGAATGTCTCAACAAAATTCATCGGTGACATGACAACAGCGTCTCCAACAGTGATCCCACGCTTTATCTGAACTTCAGAGGCTGTGGGGTCAAAGGCTGCGCCCACCAGTTCCAGGTACTCGCGAAGTAGGCGATCCCCAACATGTTTCAGAGCGTTTGCAATGCCGATGTTCGAAGAAGTCGCATATATTTCAGACAAGCTCTTAGTGTTTTGCCCACAATCATCGCTGCCCGGAAAGCCACGAGGAATGGGGTCATGAAGCCCGTAAATTGGTCGCAAACATTCTGTTGTGATCCCCGCCATTGCTATCAACGGTGCAACTATAGCTTTTCCCAAAGACCCTATTGAACGGTGCGGTGCGGTTTCGTCTGGGCCTTCAAGCAGGCCGTGGCGTGTTTCAAATTTCACACGAGTTAATAATTGACCGTCAATAATCTCGCCCACAAATATCGCAACGTCTGCCTGCAGTGCATCAGCACAATCTCCACTAAAACACAGGCTACTACTGCCACGCTGAAGATATTGGGGAAGTTGATTTGAAACAGACTGTTCTGCTTGCCGGTGAGCAGCCGCGTCAAGCGTAAGAACTATCGGGCTATTTTCATCAGCACCAATCTCCAAAGAACTCAGCTTGAGTCCGGGCACGTTTCGCGCAAGAGCAAGGTCGGGATTATAGTAGCCAGATGGCCTTGGTTGTGGCGGTGCCATCTGATCAATTTCCATAAGCGCGTCTGAATATGCTTGGTTACTGGCAAGAAAACCTTCCGACAGCAGTTCAGCAACACAGCCTTTCGCCAAGGATACCGTCTCCGACCAACGCTTTGCCTGATGTTCAATCGCACTCAAAGAATTCCGCGACTGGCCCAAAACGCGAACGGGGACATTTGCGGCCGAAACCACAACACACGCCTCTGCCCAAGAGGGCATCCCAAGACTCTGACGCCCAAAAATAATTCCACAAAAATCACCGGATAAGACGCCGCCAAGGCCCGAGCCAGACCCGCCCGTCAGACAAGGCATGTTTTCGGCAACAAGCCGGTCGCGCTGTTCCTCGGTCGGTGCAATGTGCGCGGCTGTCGCTGGCAATCGCGCAATACTGCCGAGTTTGGCGGTCCAAGAGAGACCTCCCCCTTGACCTAAAGCATTTTTCTGAGCGGTTTCTAAAGGAGTCGATGCACCAATAGTTACGCCATGCGTAACTTTAGCACGAATAATTTGATAGGGTGCGGCGAGATGGAATCCCAAAACGCTGCCGCGGCCGAAATATTCTCCTTCTCTCAGAGCATAAACATCCGAAAGCCGCGAAACAGCGTCATCACTCAATGGTGCACTACGGTGAGATGGTTCTTGAATTTCACAAAAATCTTCATAAGGCCGATAGTAGCCAAGAAGGTCGTGATTTTCATCTACAAGCGGCATGCGCACAGCGCATTTGAAGCCAGCATCTATGGGTGCAGCAATATTCTCTGGAACCAAAGACTGGGCTGCTGATGTAAACAAGCCTTCTGTCCCGGAAGGAGCCATCAGCGTGGTCCCGTACACAGAAGCATAAGCCACGGTCCCAACAAGTAGACTGCCAACCGCAACCTTTAGTGGCTTAGACCCCGGCATCTTCAACGACGGAATAACCAACCTCGGAAGTGTCGCTCTCGTCCCAGAAGATGTTCCAGACAGCAACCTTGTAGTCGCCCGGCTCGGGCGAGCTGTGCTTATGCTGCCAACTGCCCTACCAAGAAATCCATCAATGAAGCCGATCAAGGGATGCGGCTTGACTGTGTTCATTGAAGCAATCGCATCATCAATCTTTTTACGATGCGCTGCGCCCTTCTGTCCGGCTTCTTCAAAGCTGATCATGTTGCGCCCCCAATTACAAAGAGGGACATGCAAAAAATCGCATTCAAACCGCTAGGCGCTAGAAGCGCCGAGGTGCGAGACAGGTTTTTTGAGGATACTATTACCAACGTAGCGCTCCCTCCACCGTTCACTTTGGAACAGATTAAGGAACCGTTAACGCAAACACTCACGAATGTAAACATTCTTGAGTGTTTTCTCTTTGCGTGCCAGAAGTGCCTCAACCATCAATGATCAAGGCGTTAGCTAGAATTTACGTCGAGTATTGCTGCTAGGCAGCGGGGCAACCAGCGTTTAACCAGTACCTGATCGCGGTTTCTATCGCTTCACGTCTGCTACTGGCAACTTGGTCCGCCGATGCTTCAAAGCGGGTCTTGAGGTCGGGATCAACCCGAACAGAAAGAACCTTCTGTTTCTTGTTAGCCTCGGCCGACGCTGGCAACTCAGGGTGAGGCATTTCCTCGGGTCTACGGGGAAATGCGATTTTTCGTTTCGAGCGTTTTTCCATGATCTCTTCTTGATTGTTTATCAGGGTGACGCGGTGCCAGGATAGGCACGCTTACAATGCAGGATGTTTACACGCCAAAAATAACAACTGTCCAGAGAAAACCACAGAAACAATGACAACTGTTTTGGAAACAGCACCTTTCCTCTTGCCGATGTCGTCGTCTTGGCGCATTTTCGCCCAGATTATCACGATGAGATGACATAATGGTGAAACGAACCAAGAACAACATCGCTAACGGCAAGATTGAGGGAAATGGCACACGAGAAGAACCTTTCAACGGTTGGGGTTACGTCGCCCTAAAAACGATCATCCGTGAATTCCGGTTTTCACAGGGGCAAGGGTTTAGAAGTAAGGTGGTTAAGGCTCTGAAAGATGCAGGGTTTAGTGGCGCTGACAGCATTCAAGACGCGCACTTGGTTGAAAAACTAAGTCAGATTGTCCGCTTGCGGGTCGATCTAAAGCCACTCCGATATTCTTATGGTGCAGGAACCTGTTTCTTGATGGTTAAGCTGAATCGCAAGGGAATTATTCATTATCGAGCGTTTCAAAAGGGCTTGTCGAACGTTCCTGGCGTCATCGAATGGGATCATATTCCGGGTAAAAACGCAGACTATTTGGTCCGTGTGGTTGGCAAGTTAGGTGACACACAGATGCACTACATCAGCGAAGAAATTTCCGCCTTAGACAATGTTGCGGATGTCTTTGCTCCGGCAGAACTGACAGTAACCAAATCTGGTGTAGTTGATAACTTTGCCCCTGAAGACTTCCTGCAGTTTGACCTCAGCGACCACCCCGACCCACCAAACCTGCATCCATGGAAAGAAGGTGTTGAGGACCAAAGACAGCCAGCGCTTCCCAATCTATAGCAGGGGAGCTTAGTTCTATAGACTGTGACCATTGCCACGTTCCACCTCTCGGACGCTTTCTTTGTCGTCGGCTCTCTCAGCGTCGCGGTCGTCCTCGATCTCCAGCTTTTCGCGCGGCTTGTTCAGTACGTCCTTCAGGCGCTCGTTCACGGACGGTTTGCGCTCTTCGCTTTCAACCTCTTCGCCAATCTCCGGGTTACTGTGACCATCCAGCTTGTGAACCGCCGCCTGGCCGTCCCGGCCCGCGTCCTTCTCCATGATCTCCTTCAGGCGCTCACGCGCATAGTTGCGCTTGCCTGCCGGTTCTTCGTCACTCTGCCCACCACTATCCTGCCCGCGATCCGTGATCCGCGCCAACCGTTCCCGCACGTCGTCTGTGACACGGCCCTTGGATGTCGCCGCCCGTAGCGCCGCCAGACCGGCGGACACACGCCCCTCCCCTGCCTCGCGTTTAATGCCATAGGTTTCACGCGCAATTTCAACCCGCTCGCGCATGTCGCGGAAGGCAGCGCGGGCCTGGCGCGCCGCATGGACAACAGCCCCGCGCTCGGTGACGGGTTTGTATTCCCGGCCCTCACGCTCTGCCGCCGCCTTCTCACGCCGCTCCATGGAATTGGCCGCTGGCCCCAGCTTCAGCTCCGGGTCGCGGTCCAGCTCCTCGGCTCTTAGATCATCACCCCGGTCCTGCGCCGCCTCCCGCTGCTTCTCAAGGGACCGGTGATCCACACGCTCAACTTCGCCGACACGCTCCAGCGCCCGGTTCTGCAATTCGGCCCAGACGCCGCGCATCTGTTCAATCTCGACACCACCGGTCTTCGCGGAATCCAGCACCCGCGTCTTGGCTGTGAACCCCTCCGATTCAAGCCGCCGGGTGGAAGTCAAAACGTGCGCGTGATGGTTGCGCTGATCGCCTTCCCGGTGCGGCGCATGGATCGCCACATCGACGGCCACGCCATAGCGGCTGACCAACTCCTCGGCGAACTCCCGTGTAATCTGGGACCGGTCCTAGGCGCTGATCTCGGACGGCAGGGCCAGCTCCCATTCGCGGGCGGTGACGGAGTTGCGGCGGGTTTCGCTGGCCTCCGCCTCGTTCCAGAGTTTGGACCGGTCCTGCGTCCAGGCTGGGGCATGTTCGGGGGCAACAATGAACGTCTCCTCGATGCCCCGCTTGCGGGTGTAGTCATGGACACGCCCCTCCCGCTGGCACTCGATGCGCTCGCCTGCACGGTAGGCTCCTGCCGCCGTCGCGGTGCGCCCGGCGCTGCGTTTGATCGTCTTCACGGAGAGGTGGTAGCTGGCCATCAGCACCCCACCGAACAGAGACGCAAACGCAGCCGACGCGTGGCGATGCTGACCCCGGCCAATGCTCCAACATTGGCCGTCCGGTCAGCCGTCTTTTCCCCGTAGGCCCGCGCCCCATAACGCTGGGGCCGGAGGGGAAAAGACAGCCCGTTTGAAGCGGTGCATCGCACCTCTGAGAACGGTGCTTGCAGAGAACACCCCACCCCCTGCCCAGCCTTTTGGTGGGCGGCAGGGCGTGGATTGTTCTCTGCGGTTTGCGAACCGCAAGCCAGCCTTGTGTCAGGGGCAACAGCACCACAGACAGAAGGCTCCCCAAATGGAGACGCCAGCGGCAGACCGGCCTCCATCATGGGGCATCGGGCGAACTGCTGGCGCGAGGTTGCGGGACGCCATCCAACTGCCAAAGTTGGTTTAGGATGGTTTGGAAGGAGCGATGCGTCCTTCCATTTCGATGCGGCACGCAGCGAAGGGGTCTGCCATCGGCTGGGGCGCTGCCCCAGAGAGATCGCACGCAAAGCTCGGAACCGCAGGTGGAGAGTTTGCATAAGTGCGCCCTTCACTGTTTCTCAGCTCAGGGTTTGCGCACAATGGAATCCGTTCAAGCGCAGACCTCTCCCCCTGCCCTTTCTTGCAAGCCTCCGCCGATACCGGGTGCAACGTCCGCCATGTTCCGCCGACAGAGAGACCTGATCACCTACACCGCTTGTTATCTGGGGCAGACGGTGAATCCTTCAACCATGACGTGAATACTTGCACGGGTGGTTTTCGACAATGGCAGAGACGGAACTCGAACGGGCAGAGAAACGATACGCCCAGGCCAAGGCGCGGCTCCAAGGTCTGAAGAACCGGGAAGCCACTAAACAACGCAAACTGGACACACGACGCAAGGTGATCCTTGGGGGTGCGCTTCTCGATCTGGCGGAACGGGATTCCGGTGCCGCCGCGATGCTCGACCGGCTCGTGCGCAACCTCGCCCGTGAACAGGATCGCAAGGCCTTCGTGGGCTGGGAGGGAACGTCCCCCGCCGCCGATGCTCCCGGTGCGCTCCCCTCCCCTGCCCCGTCCATCAGTGATGAACCTGGCTCAGACGCTGACGGGCCCGGGTGATGCGATTCCTGATGCTCTTAATGGGGGGACTGGCCCGGTTCTTCTATCGCCTGATCGCGACACCCATTCTGTTCGGCTGGATGATCGGGCGCATGGCATTCGGCGCGATGATCGGCTTCCTGATCGGTGGCGTCGTCGCGCTCTCGACCTTTGGCCCGCCGCTTGGTCAGTCGGCCTGGGAATGGGCGGTCATTCTGCCGCCCACATTCATAGGCGCTGTCTTCGGGTTTCAGTACTGGCGCATGGTCTCCGGGGCCGATGATTTCTTCGGGCTGACTGGCGACAGTCACGGCTCAGCCCGCTTTGCCAGCCGCAAGGAGATGAAGAAACTTCAGGGCGGTGACGGTCTGCTGATCGGGCGCAATCCCGGCACCGGGCGGCGGCTGCGCTATGACGGTCTCGCCCATCTGATCACCCTCGCCCCAACACGGGCCGGAAAAGGCGTCGGCACTGTAATCCCAAACCTTCTTGGCGTGGACCGCTCCGTCCTGGTTATCGACCCAAAGGGCGAGAATGCCCGGATCGCGGGCGAAGCACGGCGGCGGCTTGGCACCACCCATGTCCTCGATCCCTTTGAGGTGAGCGGCCAGCCCTCTGCCGCCTATAACCCGCTCGACCGGCTGACACCGAACAGCCTCGATCTGGGTGAGGATGCGGCCTCTCTGACGGAGGCCTTGGTGATGGACCCGCCGGGACAGGTGACAGAAGCGCATTGGAACGAAGAAGCCAAGGCTATTCTTGGTGGGCTGATCATGTTCTGCGTCTGCCACGAGGACCGCGACCGCCGGACGCTTGCCACCGTCCGGGAATATCTCACCCTGCCCCCGGGTCGGCTCAAGGCGCTGTTGGAACTGATGCAGGACAGCGATGCGGCGGGCGGGCTGATCGCCCGCGCCGCCAATCGGTTTCTCGGCAAGGCGGAACGGGAAGCCGCCTCGGTCCTGTCCAACGCACAGCGTCACACCCATTTTCTGGACAGCCCCCGCATTGCCAAAGTTCTGTCGCGCTCGGATTTCCACTTCTCGGACCTGCGCCACCGGATCACGTCGGTGTTTCTGGTGCTGCCGCCCAACCGGATGGACGCCTACAGCCGCTGGCTGCGTCTTCTGGTCTCTCAAGCCCTCCAGGACATCGCACGGGACGCGGAGGCTGTCACAGGCGCTCAGGGCCCCTCTCATCAGCTTTCCTCCCCTACCCTCTTCCTGCTCGATGAATTTGCCGCCCTAGGCCGTCTGGAGGCCGTGGAGCGCGCCATGGGGCTGATGGCAGGCTATGGTCTCCAACTCTGGCCCATCCTGCAAGACATGAGCCAGCTCAAAGACCTCTACGGCGAAAGGGCAAACACCTTCATCGCCAACGCGGGGGTGCAACAGGTCTTCGGGGTGAATGATTTTGAAACGGCCAAATGGCTGAGCCAGATGATTGGCCAGGAAACCACCGGGTTCCAGACCGACAGCTTCAAACCGGGGGACAATCCCAGCTTCAGCAACAACCTCACGGGCCGCGATCTGCTCACCCCCGATGAAATCATGCAGATGCCGTCGAACGTCCAGCTTCTCCGTGTCCAGGGTCAGCCTTCGGCCCTGGCCCAAAAGCTGCGCTACTACGCCGACCCCGAGTTCAAGGGGCTGTTCGTCCCGGAAACGCCATAACCGAAAGCAATCGCCATGTCTGACCAACCTGCCTCCCCTGCCCCGCCCGATGACGACCTGCGCGAAACCGTCGATCTCATGGGAAAGCTGGTCGCGCGGATGTCGGATCGGGTCGACACACAGACGAAGATTCTCAATGATTTGGACGGCACGGTGGCCGAAGCACGTAGCGCTGCGTTCACAGCAGCCGAGCAAACTGATCCAGAACACTACGGCCAGCTCGTCGGGGAAACTATCGACGGCAAGATCAACGACAACCTGGTCCGCATGGGACAGATGTGTGTCGATCTGTTCAATGCTTCAAACAGGGCACAGGATGCGCTCAAGAAAGCTGAAGAGGACAGGTCAGTTTCTATCCGCCAAGTTTGGGAACGGGAAGAAAAGGCAAAGCAGTTGAAATCCCGTCTACCATGGTTTGGTCTGGGCGCTGTCGTCTTGGCTTTGGCAATAACCTTGCTGCTTCCTCGTTTCTTAGCCGGCAACGCTTCAGCTTGCGCCGTCCTTGGGGCGTCTTGGACTACCACAACAACGGGCGTCGATGCCTGCGTGTTCTATCGGGAGTGAGTGTATCGATTCGGGTATGGTTGGTTGCGGCGTTCATAATTGGGCTGTTTTTTGGTAGTGTTATATATGTGTTAGAATCTGTGTTACGTTCCTTCGATTTGGCGTATTTATGCACGTTATCAAAGTGTTGCAGAATACTGGTGCAGCTAATGTCCCGTTGAGATGCAGGTATTATCCTGATTTTTGCAGTTGTTATCCCGATAAGACTTGCGGTGCAGCTAATATCCCGATAACAAATGGTCTGCAGCTAATGTCCCGTTGAGAGCAGGCCTCGTGAAAGAAGACAATCCCCCTCTCCTTCCAGATCGTTATCCTCAAACGGACCTGTTCATTTGCGACATTGCTGACGCTGTTATCAAGAGTGATATGGCGTCGATGGAACACCCCATCTTCACTCTTTCGAAGAAGCCGATCCGTGAGATCAAAACCTACGAAAATGGGGACGTCGTGTTGGAAGTGACGCCAAGTTCCAAAGGCATCGCTAACATCTATGACAAGGACATTCTGATCTTTGCTATCAGCCAGATTATGGCGGCCAGGAATGAAGGTCGGCCTTACTCACGAGAAATCATGTTTCAGGCTCGTGACTTCATGGAGTTCAGCAACCGGCATACTGGGGGCCACGATTATGATCTCTTGCGAGACTCTCTGGATCGTCTCGATGGCACTCGATTGCGTACCACGATCAAGACCGGCGGTGAGGAAACGTGGGAAGCATTCGGCTTGATCGACGGAGCAAAGATCAAGCGAACGCGGAAGGATGGTCGGGTAACAGAATGGGGCCTGCGCCTGTCCGAGTGGTTGTTCAAGGCGATCGAGGCGAATGAAGTCCTGACCTTACACCCTGACTATTTCCGTCTCCGGAAACCCATCGAACGGCGCATCTATGAAATTGCCCGAAAGCACTGCGGGGCAAAGGAATTCTGGCAGATTGGGCTGAAGAAGCTCCAGAAAAAGTGCGGGTCAAGCGATGCATCGCGAAACTTTCGAATGGCTGTCAGGGCTTTATGTGAATTTGACCATCTACCGGACTACTCCGTGAGCATGGAGTCGGACATGGTGTCATTCAGAAACCGCAACTCAGCCCCTGCTCTGCTTGGCGACGGTTATTCTGTGAGCCTTCGGCCAGACACCTTTGAGGCTGCGCGCAGAGCTGCTCCCGGTTGGGATGTGTATGTGATTGAGAGGGAATGGCGTGAGTGGGTTGTGTCTCTTCTTGATCAGGGAATGGAACCACCACGAAGCCCGGACAACGCATTCATTGGGTTCTGTCGTAAGTGGGCTGCACGTCAGACCGCATGATATTATAAGTACCGTGATATTTAATATGACGTATATTATGCCGGGCATAATATATTCCGTGAAGTATAAAATAGCGTGACATATAAAATTGCACGTCATAAAAGGTACTGTGAAAAAGAGGCAGGACAATGATAGTTAGTGTTTTATCTCCCAAGGGGGGCTGCGGGAAATCAACGGCTGCACTCACTCTCGCAACAGTGTTCGCAAACAACGCAGATTTGTCAGTTGCGATAGTTGATGCTGATCCTCGCCAAAGTATCGCGCGGGTCTGGCTGGGAAAGCGAAAGAGCGAAGGTTTGGGAAAAACACCTTTCGAGGTCATCTCTGATCCATCTGATGGCAGCATCCTTGATACCCTGGAGGCAGCGGAAGCGATACACGATCTGGTGTTTGTCGATCTTGAGGGTGTTGCAGGCCTAATGGCCTCCTATGCCGCGTCTGCGTCAGATATGTGCATAATTCCCATGCGGCCTAGTGCGCTTGATGGGGATGCGGCTGGTGCAGCATTAAAGATGATCCGGGATGCGGGGCGGGCCGCTCGCAGGACTGTCCCAGCCCGAATTCTGATCACTCAAACGGACGCAGCAATCGTAACGAAATCCCACAAGGAACTGCTTGCCGAGCTGGATGGGGCAGGGGTCGAACGCCTGCAAACCGAGCTCATGCGTCGAGCCCCTTTTGAACGCGTAATGGCTGAAGGTAAGACCCTCTTTGAACTTGGTCACAACCAATCTGTTGCGAGCGCGATCAGCAATACAGCCAGACTTGGCAAAGAACTGGCTGAAATACTGGAGGCGGAATAATGGCTAACAGCTTTCTGAACCTAGATGACGACGATGAGAAACCAGAAACTGATGTGAAGATTGGGGCGGGCCTAAAGAGCAAACCAAAGACAAGTCGCGCCAAGCCAGACAAAGATGCTGTTGCAAAGGCGGGCGAAGCTCATGGCTTCACTCGGTCCACCGAACCTTCCGCTGTATCCACGTCACCTCGAAGAGGTCGGCCACCACTGAACGAAGATATGACCTATTGGCGCATCTATCTCTCCAGCGCACTTCGCAATGAACTGAATCAACTCCGTGACGAAGAGGGACGGCGACTGAACGATGTCATTGAAGACATGCTCAAGGCGTATCGGGAAACGAAGAGTTGAGTGCGCCATTGACTTATATGCCAATGACACATATCTAAATGACAAAGTTGCAAACAGTCGTTGAGCTAGCCGAATTCCAGCGTCGGGCCAAAGCGATCATGACGAATAGCGAGCGTGAAGCTGCTATCGTCTGGATTGCGGAAAACCCGGAGTCTGGCACTCCGCTTGGTGGCGGGCTGCGCAAAGTGCGCATTCCCCGCGATGGAGGCGGCAAGAGCGGAGGTTTTCGAACGATCTATGTGTTTGGAGGCCGCCATATGCCGATCTTCTTGATCACGGTGTTTGCCAAAAACGAGAAAGTAAACCTGACAACCAAGGAACAGGCAGCGGCAATTGATCTGAGCAAAGAGATCGTAAGTATGTGGAGCAACAAACAATGAGCGCATTTGATAGCATCAAGCAAGGCTTGGAAGAAGCAAAGGCCTTCTCGAAAGGGCAGGGGGCAGATGCTCGTGTCCACGAGATTTCAGTGCCGGACATCAATGTTTCCGAGATTCGTGCGCAGACCGGCCTATCTCAGGCAGAGTTCGCGCGGAGCATTGGTGTTGCTAAAGGCACTTTGCTGAATTGGGAACATGGCCGACGCAAGCCAAACGGTCCAGCTCAGGTGCTTCTGGCGTTGATTGCCAGCAAGCCGTCTTTGGTTCGCGATATACTTGGATAAGGCCCACTTTGCGTATTTCATGAGTTCCCGCGCAGCTACTTTTATGCAGACGCTTGCCGAATACTCATGGTTTCAACTTGAGCGCCAGCATTAAGCCACTCTTTTCATTTTTGTGTGACGGTTAGTCCATCTGGTTGTTGTATTACAAAAAACCCTCAGCTAGGGTGCATTTGTAAAACAGGCGAGGAATCACATGGCGCGACCAAAGGCAACGAATCCAAGGACTAAGGCAGCAAACGTCCGCCTCACAGAAGAAGAGCGTTCAGAAATAGAAGCCGCTGCCGCCGCTCAAGGATATAGCTCTCTTAGCGAATACTTCCGTGCACTTCATGCACAGTTTGCCCAGGCAGACGAGCCAGACTTAGGGCTAAAAAGGACAAACCCACGCGATTTCCCCGCTAAGTTGCTGCGATCGTTTCACAAAACTGAACATGGTGAAATTCTTTGGGGCGATAGCCGCAGCTACCTTTTCAATAAAGCTAAAGAGAACAGCGTCGATCTCATCATGACTTCGCCGCCTTTCGGACTGGTGCGAAAAAAGAGCTACGGAAATGAAGACGCTGATCGGTATTGCGACTGGTTTCGACCCTTTGCCGAAGGCGCGCATCGCGTCCTGAAAGATACAGGTAGTCTAGTCATTGATATTGGCGGTGCTTGGGTGCCAGGACAGCCAACTCGCAGCCTCTACCACTTCAAGCTTCTCGTCATGTTGGTCGAGGAGTATGGTTTTCATCTGTGTCAGGAGCATTACTGGTTCAACCCGTCAAAGCTGCCAACACCAGCGGAGTGGGTCAACGTCCGCCGCGTGCGTGTCAAAGATGCTGTGAACACTGTTTGGTGGCTCTCAAAGACACCATTTCCGAAGGCCAATAACAAACGCGTTCTTCAGCCGTACTCCAAGTCGATGAAGCATCTGCTGAAGAATGGCTACAAAGCTAAGTTACGCCCATCTGGGCACGACATTTCTGATAAGTTCAACAAGGACAACGGCGGTTCTGTCCCGCCGAACCTGCTGGCTATCGCGAATACGGAATCCAATGGGCGTTACCAAGATAACTGTCGCGCCGAAAACATCCCAATTCATCCGGCACGCTTTCCAGCACAACTCCCAGAATACTTCATTCGCTTTCTGACTGATCCCGGAGACTTGGTGGTTGACCCATTCGGAGGCTCTTGTGTCACAGGCGTTGTAGCTGAGAACCTGAAACGCCGTTGGACATGCTGTGAGCTATCCGAAGAATACCTTCTCGGTGCTCGCGCCCGTTTTGAACCGACGCTTCAACCGTTGCCCAAGGATCGCGGCGTCCCCTACGAAATTGCATCGCCGTGCGCCCTTCCTGTGAACGAGGAAAAAGTGCCGCTCTTCGCAGACGGTGGCGCTCAACGCCCTGCCTCGATGCGCAAAAAGGCTTCGCCAAAGATCGCCGCCGAGTAACCACCGCTCCCTCTGCCCTTTGCTATGCAGGGGGAGCAAGCAGCCTCTCCCGTACCCAAAGTCGCAATCGCCCATCAGTTAACCCCTCGAAATCCACAGCACGCGGCGCTGCGGCTGCTTCATCTACTAGGGCAGGGGGGCTGCGGTTCAGAGCAACGAGTGAGGTGCGAACCAGGCGGTCAATCTCCGCTTCCGGGGCATAGCCCCGTGCATAGCGCACGATTTGCCCCGCAGCCTCGCGGAAGCGGGCGTTTGCCGTGTCTCCCGCCAGATACTTGACCTCGACAATTCCCTTCGCCCGACCGGCAAGCCGGTCGGTGATTACCAAATCCGGCCGATCCGCTGCGAGATTCATTCCATAGGCTGCCAGAGCTGCTTCTAGGCGCTCTTCGGAGGGCTCTAGGGCGGGGGCGGTGAACAATCCACCGCCACCCTGCCAGAAGATGTCATAACGTCCGCACGAAATGACCGGCGCTCCAGATGTCTTACCGAGTAGGGCAAGGTTCATCGGTTCGCCCGTCTCCGCCGCGAGGGCTTCGCCGATTCCGAGCCCCACAGCCAACTCAAAGCGACGCCACTGTTCCAAAGGTCCAATGAGCGTGCTTTGCAGAACTCCGCTCAGCGCCTCTCCGTCTCCCGCCTCAATTCGCGCTAGAGTATCATAGGCAGCTATTGCCAGCCGATAGATCATCCGCCGCGAACGCGCGGCGTCTCGCAATGCCCCTGGTCCCGGCCTGCGATGGACGGACACGCTCTTCAGCACCTCGCGCAAGGCATCAAGGCGCTTTACTGCCGTCACATCAGTCATAGTTTCTTCGACTAAACCAGCATAGGCCGATCCCGTAGGCTGAACGGCGAAGAGCCGCGCCGCGTAGGTCGAAGCTGTCTGGACCACCCATGCGACAACTTGGTTTGGTCCCGTGTTAAAGCTACGCACCGGCTCTTTGTAGACCACGAGTGACGGATGCCCGGAAACACGCCGCGCGAGCATCGTGCCACGCGCGTCGATCCGCCCCCGCGCGACGGCATCGTCCGTCCGTTTCACGAATTGCAGCAGGCTTTGGGCTTCATGCCGATGCGTTAGAACGTAGGATAGAAATGTCCGCACGGGTTCCGACAGCGCCCAATGCGCGCGAAGCAAGTCCAGGTCTCGTGCGTGATCAAGATGAGGGCTTTCGGCACCAGCAAGTGCTCCTTGCCGGAAATACCGCAGGAATACCCCTGCCGCATAGTCATTGATAGCCCTGTCGAGCGTCTCCATCACACAGCCACAGATGCCATCCGCGCTTTGACCCGCGTGCTTTGGCCAGCATCAAGACCAAAGACCTCTACCGCCTTACCAGCCAGAAACTCAGCATCCTGCACAACGATTCCGTCGAGCATCGGTAGCAACACCATGTCTACCGCATCGAGCAGGGCTTCCTTCATTGAATCATCCGGGACAGCAAAGAACTTCGCGTCCTCTTCCATCGACTGGACGGCCTTCATTGCGTCGATGATCGGCGCAGGCCCGATCACCCGCACTGAATTAATCGCCGCCCAAAATTCACCGAGAGGGCAGGGGGCTCCTGCCGCCGGTCCTGCCCAGGCGGGCTCTTCCTTGCGCAAGAAGGCTTCAATGAAGCCCGCCGTGTCGCGTGGGGCGTCGACATAGACCCAGCCAAAGCGTCGGGCGAGTGCATAGGACATTTGATAGAGGGACGCCTTGTCAATGGAGTTGATCGTCGCCACCAACCGCCAATGCGGTCCCGGTGCAAACTCATGCGATGCCGCCGAAGGCTTGCTTTCTGGCAGGATCACATATTGCAGGCTGTCCTTGTCCTCAATATCAAGCCGGTAGGGTAGGGTAGTTTGCTGACCCGACAACACTGTGAAGAGCGGTCCGATCACCTTGTCGATGTCACACCGGTTTAGCTCATCGATGATGAGCGGACGGTCGAAGCGCCTAAGCAAAACCCCGGGGATGAAAGCGACCGATCCGCTTCCGATAGGCTGATAGCCACCGATGATGTCCTGAGAACTCCAGTCCGAGGAGCCTGTCACCAATGTCCATTTCCCGCCAGTCAGCACCGTTGCAATATGGCGCGCGAGCGTCGTCTTCCCCGTCCCTGGCGGGCCATAGAGCATAATATGCTGCTTGCCTGAGGCGAGGGCAGCATTGATCTGGCGATAGACCGCAGGGTCGATGCCCAAGAGATCGGTCATCTCGGGTATATGCAGCGAGGCGGGCGCGACGATCTCGTCGTCATCTTCTTCTTCCTCGTCATCAATGCCGGAGCCCGCCGCAGCAACCGAAACCGCTACCGGTCCCACTGCCTTCCAAGCGTCGGAGATATTCTTTTTCAGCCGTTCGAACTCCGCCTTGTCGCTTAGGTCATAGACAGGGATTGGTGCCGTCGCACCGCCTTCCGGCGAAATCGTAATGCCCGCCGCCAGCGTGTCACTCACCTCGCCATAGGTCAGCGTGCGTGGCGCGCCGTTGAGTTTCACCTCGACTGCGTGATCGCGTGGCTGCACCCCGAGAAGCCCCGCCAGCAGGTAGGGCAGGGCAACACCCTTGAACGTCATCGCCCCACTGTCAGGATCGAAGTTGAAGGGCTCTGCCGAAGAGCCTTGAGGCGTTGCGCCGTGGAATACGAAAAGCGCGTGGACTTCGAGGCTGTCGTCGCGGAAATAATCCTTCATCCCCTGCTGCACCAACGGCACCAAGCGAAACACCACTCCTGCCTTGTCTTCCTGGGAGGCGTTGATCGCACCTAAATTTAGAGCGCCATCGGCAGGATTTACAGCTTTCCAGCCTGAACCATCAGGCTCGATCTGGTAAAGCCATCTCGACGGCTTGTTTGCCGAGTAGCTCGGTTCCTTCCAAAAGCCGGTTTGCAAATCAATGTCATGGCGCGAGCCCAAGCTATCGCCAAGCTTGAAGCCGCATTGGGAGAATTGCAGGCCCTTGTCTTTCAGCTGGTCTTTGAACCATCTAAAAAAATCAACTTCATAAATCTTTGTCTCGTCTGCCATGATACTGTAGCACCTTGCCGCGATTGTTCATCTACTGATTCCCGACACTACCGTCGAAGCCGAACATCGTCTATCTACACGAAAAACCGAAGAAATTTCGGATTCTCGTTTCTGTGTCAGTTTGTCCTTTCGGCTACTCGACATAGCCAGTACTTACGCTAGCGACACGCTATCGTCCGGCGTCTGGGTTCAACGCGCGCACATAAACATGGGTTATGATCCAGCCACTGAAAACACGTCCTCGCTCTGAGGGATTCCAAGATCGTTGACATTCTTTCCTTCTTACCTAGCCTACTGATTGATTTGATTGATTGGATTACGCTATGCCATTTCCTTTTGCTTTAGTTTCCCAAGGCGTCAGTCTGCTGAGTGGACTGATTGGAGGGGGTGGCTCAATGAGCGCCGCAGCCCAACTGGAGATAGTTCGACAGCTAGGTCAGGTGAATCAGAATCTAATGGTTCAAACCGAATTCCTGAAGCAGATTGTGGATTTGCTAGCAGAGTTCCATGCCGCCGAAGATATATATAAACGTCGGAGTGATGTCTTAGCCTCTAGCGAGAAGTTGTCTGACATTCTTAAGCGGTTGACCCCAGCTCGTGGCGACGTGACGGACCTAGATGAAATCTATGCAGACTTAACTGTCCTCTTTGATAGCTACATGAGTATTTTCGACCAACTGGAAATCCTGTTGGAGGTTGTAAAAGACCGCGAATTATCTCTGGTAGACTTATCTTTTCCAATAGTTGTTGCAATAACAAATTTGCGTCTGCTTGCCGACATCATGTTGTTCCCCGATGTTCTAGCAAATATGGCAAATGAAGATCGATTTCGCGCATCAAAACGGTTTGAACCTGAACCTCACATCTCGTCTGGTTACTATCAGGCTATCATTTATGACATAAGCTCTGTTGTAGATGATATTCTGGCTAGCCAACGCGGCTATTTCGCTACTTTTAAACGCCAGTTTGATACGAAATTCCAGAAACATACGGATGCAGATTCGGCCATACCCGGAAAGATATCCATTACGGCACACGGTTTTCGTCAACAACGATATGGGTATTTTGGTGGAAGAATGCCAGGTGACTTCGTAGGCGCTGGAGTAAATATTGGCAGTAGCTTCAATAACATGGCATCGCTCAGACTTTGGACAAGTAGGCGACAAACTGTCAAGAACCTCTACGCGATACCGAGTAAGGATGTTGCTGTAAGAGTCGACAGCATCAATGATACCTTCCCCGCACATTTCACGGGAAGTGGAGATCAAGCCCGCTATCAGAGAGAAGACTATGGTCGCCTGAAAGGGCGCAAAGCACCCCGCCTTCCATCGCCAGTCAAACGTAAGGCAATTGATCGAAAGGCAATGTACCGCTTTTTCGACAAAAACAAGAAGATGATCTCTTCAGACTCTCGCAACTTGAAACGTCGCAAGCAAAGTTTAACAGGCTTAACTATGAGCTATTTTACGGCGAATGAGTTCGATGCTTTAATTTCGAACGACTTTGAGCACATCAGGAAATCGAGCCCTTTTTCACAGGACGTCGAAGCGGCTGAATCTCTTATTGGAATTTGGATATACATGGAGGGCTTTAAGGATTTTCTAGAAGAAACCCAATCTGAACTCTTACAGAAATTAGGGGAACAGAAGCCATGAGGATAGTATCTTGTCTGAATTGAATATTGAAGACTTCGAAGTCGCGTTTGCTGATCACTTGAATGATCCTGGCCTAGCGAAGGATTTTGGAAAATTCCTCACTAACTTTGTTCCGTATGTTGGAGGATACCTCGGTGGCCTAGTATCTTCCATAGATTTGGTGTCCGAAGTTAGTGATACTATCGTTGAGAATAGTTTTGCGGACTATTTGAAAGAAAACACTATTGAAATTTCTGACCTCCGAAGCAGGGCCGGTGTGGTCGCTACGTTCCTAGTACAAGATTATTCTGAGCGCCCAACAGACAGCGCTGACAATGTTTTGGAGAATTATTTACGTGTAACTCCCATCGGCCTTGGCAGTAGCGCCAAGGGCGCTCTTGCATACGCTATGCTAGGTGCTGATGAACAACGTATGCTGGAGCTGCATCCTGTCGGCCCATCAAAAATCCAAATTGGCAACAAACGCTTTACCTTCGAGGGAGCAAGCTATTTCACCGTAAACCTTGAGAATATGAAGATTGACATTGTAAGGCGTGGCCCGGCTGAAAATATCTATGACCAAGCCAAGCAAAGCACTGAACTTATAGGTAGTGACAGCTTCTTGTTGCCGCGAACCGACAACAGTTGGCCATCTGCTTTACGTGGACAATACAATGAGGTTCGTAACCTTGTTGCATCCGTTAAGAACAGCAGATTGAGCGCGCTTTTGAGCGATGCATTTACACAGAACTCGCGCTCGTTGGACCGCATTGCGGATTTAGAGCAAAAGTATCGTGACGCTGCTCATCGCGCGAAAGGTCAACGTATGATTTCTTTGATAAGCGGGGTTTTGCAGTTTGGACTAAGCGCAGGAAATTACGTTCAAAAACGAGGCATGGAAGATGCTAGGAAACAGCAACGCGACGATCTAAAGACGTCGTTTGACAATCTAACCACTGCTGTTGAAGGGTTTGGCGAAAAACTCCAAGAGCAATCCAAGAAGCTAGCAACCCTCGCTGAGACTATCGAAGATAAAGAGATTATTGAGTTAGTAGTCCCCGACCAACAGATCCCAAATTATCATGGTGAACTCAGTAATTCTTATCAAGACGACATCCAACAGATAGATACATACGATAGCTTGGAATTTTCGCTTGGAGGCTTCAGCTTTACGATTATCAAACGGTCGGGCTCGAAACCCATAGATCAATAAATCGGCTGATTACTTCAAGGTTCCGTTTACATCTTCTACTCTACGCACCGTCCGCTCGCTCACTTTAAACAATCGGGCAATCTCTTGAGTTGATCGGTGTTCCTGATCCCTCATTCGGCGAACTTCGTCTTTTTGGGCAGACGTAAGGGCAGGGGGTCTTCCCCCGATCCGACCACGTTTGCGAGCCGATGCAAGCCCTTCTCTAGTCCTTTCTGAAATCCGCTCGCGCTCAAACTGGGCGATGGAGGCGAAGACGTGAAACACCAGACGGCCTGCTGGCGTCGTCGTGTCGATGTCCTCGGCCAGAGACCGAAAGCCAGCACCACGGGCCCGGATCGTCTCGACAATCTCCAAAAGGTCTTTCAGCGACCGGGCCAGACGGTCATATTTGGTGACGGTCACCACGTCGCCGTCGCGGAGCTGCTCCAGCATACGGTCCAGTTCGGGCCTTTCTCGCTTCGAACCGCTGATCTTGTCAGCGAACAGCTTGCCAGCTCCCGCCGCTGTCAGAGCGTCTGTCTGGGCATCGAGGCTTTGGTCGTCAGTGCTGACGCGGGCGTATCCAATAATCATGCCTCACTGTGACAAAAACCTGCCAAAACCGCAAAGGTTTTGCCGTGGGTTTTTGTCCAATCTAAGCAGTTGATCTGACGTGGGGCAGGGCAAGGTGGCACAAACGACCATTTTCGCGCACCCTTCAGGTCGGGCTTACGGTTCCAAAGCTTTTATTCCTTTTCTTCAGCGCGCATTTGCTCTCGCGCATGAAGGAGGTGCTGCTTGTCGGTCGGCGCTAAAGTCCCAGCTCTTTCCATGGCTTCCATACGCTGAACAATGTTCCCCCATTTGACATCACTTCCCTCAAATTGACGCAATCGCCATAGCGAAACCCAAACATCGCGCTGCGCCTGCGCATTGCTTGGATCGCTTGTCGCCAGGTGCTCTGCGACCTCGAGGCCATGGGTATACGCCGCCAGCGCCGTACCAAGATCGCCCTGGGCAACGCGCACATCGCCAACCTTGGTGAGCGAGACGAAGACATCGCGCTGCGCCTGCGCATTGCCTGGATCACTTGCGGCCAGCTGCTCCTTGATCTCCAGGCCACGGGTATACGCGGAGAGCGCCGCATCAAGATCGCCCTGAGCCACACGCACATCCCCAACCCTATCAAGTGAGACAGAGACATCGCGCTGCGCCTGCGCATTGCTCGGATCGCTTGCGGCAAGCTTCTCTAAGATCTCCAGGCCTCTCGCATAGACGTTAAGCGCGGTGGTGAGATCTCCTTGGGCGACGCGCGCACTGCCAACCCTATCGAGCGAGACAGAGACATCGCGCTGCGCCTGCGCATTGCCTGGATCACTTGCGGCCAGCTGCTCCTTGATCTCCAGGCAACGGGTATACGCGGAGAGCGCCGCACCAAGATCGCCCTGAGCCACACGCACATCCCCAACCCTGTCGAGCGATACAGACACATCGCGCTGCGTCTGGGAATTGCCGGGATCGCTTGTCGCAAGCTGTTCTGCGATCTCAAGGCCACGGGTATACGCCGCCACCGCTGCGCCAAGGTCGCCCTGGGCAACGCGCACATCTCCAACCTTATTGAGCGAGACGAAGACATCGCGCTGCGCCTGCGCATTGCCGGGATCGCTTGTCGCAAGCTGCTCTGCGATCTCAAGGCCACGGGTATACGCCGCCACCGCCGCGCCAAGATCGCCCTGGGCAACGCGTACATCGCCAACCTTATTGACCGAGACAGAGACATCGCGCTGCGCCTGCGCATTGCCTGGATCACTTGCGGCCAGCTGCTCCTTGATCTCCAGGCCACGGGTATACGCGGAGAGCGCCGCACCAAGATCGCCCTGAGCCACACGCACATCCCCAACCCTGTCGAGCGATACAGACACATCGCGCTGCGTCTGGGAATTGCCGGGATCGCTTGTCGCAAGCTGTTCTGCGATCTCAAGGCCACGGGTATACGCCGCCACCGCTGCGCCAAGGTCGCCCTGGGCAACGCGCACATCTCCAACCTTATTGAGCGAGACGAAGACATCGCGCTGCGCCTGCGCATTGCCGGGATCGCTTGTCGCAAGCTGCTCTGCGATCTCAAGGCCACGGGTATACGCCGCCACCGCCGCGCCAAGATCGCCCTGGGCAACGCGTACATCGCCAACCTTATTGACCGAGACAGAGACATCGCGCTGCGCCTGCGCATTGCC
>NZ_JBBIFY010000005.1:0-70811 GCF_037543925.1 Yoonia sp. 208BN28-4 | reverse complement strand
ATTCCCCGTGTTCGTCACCACAAACGTATAACTAATCACATCAGACGTATCATCATACGTCCCCATCGTCCCAGACGTCACACTCTTAACCAATCCCAACCCAGGACGCTGATCAGCTGGGACGCTGACAACATCGTCTGGCGATGTGACGTTGGCGATGCCGCCCGGATAGGTCGGGCCGGGCACGACAGGCTGCGTCACAGATGCAGAGGCCGTGTTCACCACATTGCCTGTGTCCAGATCATCTTGCGTCACGCGGTATTCGGCTGTGCAGGTGATCGTCGCATCGGGTGCAAGCCGCCCGCCGATGGCTTGGGTACAAAAGACCGGCGCCTTGTCATCGGCCACGCTGATGGGCGCAGTAATGGTGATATTGCCCGTGTTGCTGACGATATATTGATAGCTGATGATATCGCGCACAGCGAAGAAGTCCTGCCCGCCCGTCGCCGATTTTGCGATGCTGAGCGTTGGCAGTTGTTCAGGTCCGGTCAGGGTGATTTCGACATCATCACCAACCGGCGTGTTCAGCGTGGTCTGACCGCTGACCGTGGCCATATTGGTCAGGGTGCCGCGATCAATATCAGGCTGTGTAATTTCATAGCTGCCCGCAATCGGACCGGCAGGTGCGTCACAAGTGCTTGTCGTCACACCCGGCAAAAGACTGTCGATCGTGCAATCCAGCCCGATCATCGCGTCAACAACACGCAGGTTTTCCAGCGTGACGTTGCCATCGTTCTCAACTGTCAGGCTGAAGTTTTCGATGCTCCGCAAAGCGCCAAAGGTGCCAGAGCCGTCCGTATCGGTTTTCGTGAGTGTCACCGAAGGCATTTCAGCGGGACCGGGCACAATGATGCCGGAGCGACCACTGATCGCGGGAATACCCTCAAAGCTGGTCGCGGCGGTCGCAGAGTTTGCACGCGAGCCTGCGTCCACATCATCCTGCGTCACCGCATAATCGCCTTCACACATCAGCGTGCCCATCGGCGCCAGCGGCCCCGGCTGACAAATAATCGTGCCACCGGCATTTGTGATCAGCGGATCATCGATTACAACAGGTTCGGTGATCGTGACATTGCCCGTGTTCGTCACAAGGAACTGGTAGGTCAGCACATCGGTAGCAACTGTAAACGAGGGCCCGCCGCGCAGCAGCGACTTGGCCAGCGTGATCGACGGGGTCGGCGTGATATCCAGCGTCGTCGGATCATTGACCGTGTTCCCGTCACCATCGTCGCCATTGTCCGTCACGTCAGTGATCGGGGTGCCATCCGGCGGCGTGCCCACGGCGGTTGCAGTGTTTGCAATACCGCCTGCGTCGATGTCCTCTTGTTGCAGGACATAGCTGACAGTGTATGTCGCGGTTTCGCCCACTTGCAGCGTGCCGTTAGAAGAACCCAATGTCGCACGCGAAAATGTCGGGCCACTGGTCAGCGACAATGGCGTATTGCCCGCGTCAGCACGGGTAAGCGTATCGCTCTGGATCGCGACATCGGTCAGCGTCACATCGCCGGTGTTGGTCACGCGAATGTCGAATGTCACAGCCTCGTTGACCGTCACAGTCGATGAGGTGATGACCTTTTCAGCATTGATCGCAGGAGCCTGTGGCGTGGTCAGTGTGGTCGGGTCGTTTTCGGTGTTGCCGTCCGTGTCGTCACCGTTGTCCGTCACATCGGTGATCGGTGTGCCGTCCGGCGGCGTGCCCACGGCGGTCGCAATGTTGGCGATGCCGCCCGCGTCAATATCCTCTTGTTGCAGGACATAGCTGGCGGTGTAGGTCGCAGTTTCACCCACCTTCAACGTGCCCGCAACAGAGCCTTGATCAGCCCTGCCAAACGTAGGCCCGCTTGACAGTGACAACGGCGTGTTGGCCGCGTCGGCGCGGGTCAGCGTATCGCTCTGGATCGCGACATTGTTCAGCGTCACATCGCCTGTGTTGGTCACGCGGATTTCAAAGGCCACACGATCATTCAGTGCCGCCCCGGTCGAAGTGATGACCTTCTCGGCGTTGATCCCCGGCATCTGGTCAATCACCAGTTCTGTTGGGTCGTTTGTTGTGTTTCCGTCGGTGTCGTTTGCGTTGTCGGAGATGTCTGTGACGGGGGAGCCTGTGGGGGGTGTGCCTGTGGCTGTGGCGGTGTTTGTGATGCCGCCTGCGTCGATGTCATCTTGCGTCAGCACGTAGCTTGCGCGGTAGGTTGCGGTTTCGCCCACTTGCAGCGTGCCTGCGGGGGAGCCGTCTGTCGCGGCAAAGAACGCGGGGCCACTGGCCAGTGTCAGCGGCGTGGCGGCGGTATCGTTGCGGGTCAGCACGTCGCTGGCAATCGCCACCGCGTCCAGCGTCACATTGCCGGTGTTGGTCACGCGGATCTCGAACCGGACCGTGTCGGTCACGGCTGCGGTGGTCGAGGTGATGACCTTCTCGGCCTCGATCGCGGGGGCCGGTGTGACCTGCACCACGGTCGGCGTGTCAGTGGTCGCCGGATCAACGCCGTTGTCGGAGATATCAAAGACGGGCGTGTCCAGCAGATCGGTCGTTGCCGCACGGATCGAGTTCGAGATCCCGCCTGCATCAATATCGTCCTGCGTCAGGGCATAGCGCACCTCGTAGGTCCAGACCTCGCCGACCGACAACAGGCTGTCATCGCCGGTATCGCCCGACAGGAACTGCGCGGTGGGGGCCGGGGTCACCACGGTGGTGTCCAGACGGGTCAGCGTGTCGGTCAGCACCGGGGCGCGCAGGGTCACATTGCCGGTGTTGGTCACGGTGACGGGGAACACGATCTCGGCATTGGGCACCAGATCGGCTGGCAGCACCACGTCCTTGATCGCCACCAGCGCAGGCGCCGGGGCAACCGGCGTCACGCTGGCATCATCGGTCTGCGGGGCGGGCGGTGTCAGGCCAAAGCGGGGCGTGCCGGTGACCGTGGCTTCGTTGGTCAGCGTGATGTTCAGGTCGATATCGGCCTGTGTCACGCGGTAGGTCGCGGTCAGGTTTTGCGTCCCACCCGGCGCCAGCGTGGCAATCACGCCGCCATCCGACAGCGCCAGCGGGCCGGTGCCTGCAGCGGTGGTCTGCTGGTCGATGACCGTCACATTGTCCAGCGTCACGGTGCCGGTGTTGGTGACCACATAGGTGTAGGTGATCAGGTCATCCACCTGCACGCCGCTGCTGACCGAGGCCATCTTGTCCAGCGTCAGCGATGTGCGCCGGTCGCTGTTGACTGTCGCACTGGCCTGCGGGGCCACAAGCGGCGCGCCGCCCAGCGGGTTGGCCACAGTGGCATCCGCCAGATTGGTGACAAAGCCCCTGTCCACATCCGCCTGCGTGACCGCATAGGTGCCGCGGCAGGTCAGCTCGCCCGTGGGCAGCAGCCCGCCGGCGGGCAGCGCGTCACAGACCACCGTTGCGATCTTGTCGTCGGTCACATCCGGCGTGGCCGTGATGGTGATGTTGCCGGTGTTAAGCAGCGTATAGGTGTAGCTGATCGTCTGGCCTTCGGCGTCGAACACAGGTGCTGCGCCATCCACCTCGTCCACCGATTTGGCCAGCGCAATCCCAGGCGCACGCGCGGGGCCTGCGTTGCGGATGGTGTCGCTGTCCTGCACCGTGGCACCCCCTGCCCCGGCTGGTGTGCCGGGCACGGCCACAGCCGTGGCCTCGTTCAGGATAAAGCCGCGGTCGATGTCCGATTGCTGCACCTCGTAGGTGAACGCCACGCTGCGGTCGGTCTCGCCGGGCAACAGCGTGCCGATGGTGCGCGTGTCACCGGGCAGCAGGATATCGGTTACCGTGCTGCTGGTCAGCGTCACGTTGCCGGTGTTGGTCACCGCGATGTCAAAGACCAGTTGCTGGCCCGGATCAGTAAAGGCCGGCTGGCCTGCCACTGGCGGGTTGCGCAGCGTCTTGACCACATCGACCAGCGGCGCATCGGCCACGACATCCTGATCGGCCGTGCCGGTGCCGGTCACGTCTTCGCCCTGCGGGTTGGTGCCCATGGCCGTGGCCGTGTTGCCCAGCACCTGCGCGTCGATATCCGACTGCAGCACCGTATAGGTGCCGGTACAGGTCACCGCATCACCCGGCGCCAGCACAATATTGGACGGCGCGGGATTGCCACCGACCGTACAGGCCAGCACAGGGATCCGCGGATCGGTCACAACCACGCCCGACACCGTCTGGTTACCGGTGTTGGTCGTCACAATGGTGTAGTCCAGCACGTCATCCACCTGCGCGGGATCAGGATCGCGCGGACCGCTGACAGTCTTGTCCACGCTCAGCGCGGGCAGCGCCTCGCCGACCACGGTCACCGACTGCGGCGGAGAGACCACCAGCGTGGTGCCAAACACCGTCTCGCCGGTGGCATTGTTGGTCACAAATCCGTCGTCCAGACCGGCAGCCACCGCGTCCAGATCGTCCTGCGTCACCAGATAGGTCGCCTGACAGGTGACCTCGTTGGGCAGCGCGCCAGAGGACACAGGCTGCAGCGATGGCAGGCTGTCGCGCGCGGTCATGTAGCATTCGATCGCGTCAATCGACCCGTCGGGATTAAGGAACTTGTCATCGACGATGAAGATATCGCTGGCAAAGGCCGGCGGCGCGGACCCACCACCCCCCGTAGAGGTGTTGCGCACCGTGTAGGTATAGACGATCGGATCGCCCACAGCCGCAAAGGTCGCCACATCCGCCGTCTTGGTGATGCTCAGCGCGGGGTCCACATTATCAGGGATCGTCTCGGAGGCCGGCGGGCTGTCCACCGTCGGGCTGGTGGCAAAGGCCACGTTGGTCAGGCTGCCCAGACGCACGTCATCGGCCGTGATCGTATAGGTGCCGGTGCAGGAAATCGCCGTGCCCGGCGCCAGATCGCCCGGGTCACAGACAAAGCGGCCGGTCAGGCTGTCGACAATCTCGATCGGGCCGACAGCGGTCTGGTTGCCGGTGTTCTCCACGTCAAACCGGTAGGTCACCACATTGGGATCAGAGAACACATTGGGCACCAGCGACACAAAGCTCTTGACCGTCTCAAGCGCAGGCAGCTGCACCGCGTTCACAACAACACTGTCCTCGGGCGAGGTCACAGTGGTCCCGTCAAACACCGTCGCGGCATCGGCCGTGTTCTCAAACGACCCGCGGTCAATGTCACCCTGCTCCGGCGACCATGTGCCCGTGCAGCTGGCACTCGCCCCCGGTGCCAGACCCGCCGCCGCACATTCAAACGGCGCACCCACCGCAGGATCATCCACAAACACAGGCGCCGTCGTCGTCACATTCCCCGTGTTCGTCACCACAAACGTATAACTAATCACATCAGACGTATCATCATACGTCCCCATCGTCCCAGACGTCACACTCTTAACCAATCCCAACCCAGGACGCTGATCAGCTGGGACAATCACCGTATCGGTGGCAGAGCGCACAATCACAGGTGTGGCGGGGTTCGTGGTGCCGGTGATCACGGATTGCGCGACCTCGGCGAAAGCCACGTTGGCCACGCCGCCGTCATCATCCACGTCATCCAGATCGGGTTGCGTGACAGCATATGTGGCCGTGCAGGTGATGAATTCTGTCGGCTCAAGGCGCAGGCCGGGTGCCTGCACGCAAGACACAGTTGTCTTGTCGTCTTCGACACTGATAGGCGCGGTGATCGTGATGTTGCCCGTATTGGTGACGATATACTGATACGTGATCTCGTCGCCGACAGCCGTGTAGTTGGCCCCCGATGTGGCCGTTTTCGCAATGCCAAGCGCGGGCAGTTGTTCCGGCCCGTTCAAGGTCAGGGAAACAGTGTCTGTCACAGGGGTATTCCGGGTCGTTTCAGCCGAAACGGTTGCCGTGTTCATCAGTCCGCCTGCGTCAATATCGGCTTGCTGGACGGTATAGGTGCCGGACAGGTTTTGTGTCGGGACATCACATTGGGTTGTCCCGAAGCCAGGCAAAAGACTGTTGATCGTACAGTCCAGTCCGATCATCGCGTCGACCACACGCAGGTTTTCCAGCGTGACGTTGCCGGTGTTGGTGACAAGCAGGTTATAAGTCTCGATGCTGTCTTTTGCCCCGAAGGTGCCAACGGGTGCGCCATCAAACTTCTCGATCCGCACGCCGGGCATCTCGGCGGGGCCGTTCACCACCTCAGTGGCACTTTGCATGATCGTCTGGCCACCGCCGCTGGCCGTGACATCGGCAGTGTTGGTGATCACGCCCGCGTCCACGTCATCTTGGATGATAGTGTAATTGGCGGTGCAGCTATCGGACGTACCCGGCGCAAGCGTGCCAATGTTACAGGTCAGATCAGGGTCAAAGAAATCATCCGTAATGGTCACACCGGTCAAGGTGACGTTGCCGGTGTTGCGCGCGGTCAGGGTAAAGCTGACCACATCGTCCTTGGCGGTGAACGGCGCATCCGCCACTTTTTCCAGCACGATGCGGGGGTTGCGTGTGGGGCCTGTCACCATTGCCGTGGCTGGTGCGTTTGGTGTGTCGGTCGCCGTGGCCACCGCGTTGTTGGTAAAGCTGCCCGCATCAATCAGCGCCTGATCAACCGTCAACTGCGCGGTGCAGCTTCTATCGGTGATCCCCGGCGCGATACTGGGGATCGTGCAGGTGGTGCCAAGATCGGTATCAGTGACCAGAACATTGGTCAGCGTGACGTTACCGGTGTTAGTCACACCAAAGGTATAGGTGATCTGGTCGTCCAGCGCATAGGTCGCCTGAGACGGGGTCTTGGTCATGGTCATCGCGCGGTTGATCGCAGACACGGGCCGCGTGATCGTGGCTTGCGCGGTGCGCTCCGGGATGGTGATGCCGGTTTGCCCGACACCCGTGGCCGAGGCTGTGTTGGTAAACGTCCCGCGGTCCATGTCATCTTGGGTGGTCGTGTAGACACCGGTACAGGATCCCACGTTTTCAGGCGGGAAGCGCGCAGGGCGCAGGCCGGAGATCGTACAGCTGAAACCGGGGATCGCGGGGTCGGTCACCGTGACCGTGGCGATCCGCTGTTCAGACGTATTTGTTGCGGTGAACGTGAATGTCACCGGCTGGTTGGCGCCTGTGAATGTCGGGCTATCGGGCGATTTTGCCAGCGTGAAATCGGGCACCACGTTTGTCAGCACGCGGGTCGATGCCTCTGGGCTGGTGTAAAGCGTGGGAACACCATTGCGCGAGAACGTATAGCTGGCCGTGGCCGTGTTATCGATAAAGCCACGGTTGATATCGGCCTGACGCACTTGATAGGTGCCGGTGCAGACAAAGGATGTGGGCCCTTGCGGGTCTTGCGTAGAAAAGAGCGTGGGCGAAGGTTGTGCAGAACAATCCACGCCACCCGCAGGCGCGTTGTTATCGATCAGCGCATCCGCAATCGAGATCGGCTCGCCGGCGGAAATAGTGCGGCCACCAACATTGGTGATCGTGAAGGTATAGGCCACGATATCGCCCACGGCGTTGAACTCGCCCGTGCCACCGGTGGAGTTGGCATCGTCCACCGCCTTGACCAGCACCAGTTCAGGCTCACCCGCTTGCGGGATGGACACGCTGTCGGTTGGCGATTGCGTGGTGCCCGATGTGGCAAACGCCACGTTGGTGACGAACCCCGCCAGCGCGTCGGCCAGCGTGATGGTATAGTCTGCGGTACAAATCCGCGTGCCACCCGCCGCAAGCGTGCCGCTGCCACAGGCAAAGGGTGCGTCGAACTTGTCATCGTCAATCAGGATCGGGTCGGTCAGCTCCACGTTGCCGGTGTTCTGAACGGTATAGGTGTAGGTCACAGTCTGGTTGGCTGCGAAAATGGCAGGCTCTTGTGCGGTCTTGACGATCGACATCGCTGGCATCTGGTCGGCCAGCACTGTCTCCGAAGCTGTCACCGGCGTCAGCGGATTGCCGTCAGGCCCGTCAGCGGCAACCGTGGCTGTGTTCACAACCTGCCCTGCGTTCAGATCGCCTTGCAGAATGGTGTAGGGATCAGATGTACAAACCAGAGACGCCCCCGGCGCAAGATCACCCACAGGGCAATTCGGCGCGGCTTTGTTGTCGGTGACTGTCACGTTCGACAACGTGACGTTGCCGGTGTTGCGCACGGTAAAGCGATAGGTCAGCTGATCGGTGGTGGCTGCAAACGGCTCTGGCCCCGACAGCAGGTCTTTCACAACCGTGAAGGCAGGGTTTTGCACCGCAGGCACAGTCGCAAGGCTGGGTGTGCTGGTCGCGGTCACGCCATTGACCGTGATCGATGCGGTGGCAGAGTTATCAACCTGCCCCGCGTTCAGGTCAGGCAGACCCGCCGTGTAAGTGGCCGTACAGGTCACACTGCGGTTCACACGCACAGCACCCGCCGGACAGGATACCGGAATGCCAAGGCTGTCATTGATCGTTGGCGGACCCGGCCACGTGACATTGCCGGTGTTGGTCACAACAAAGCGGTAGGGAATGGCGTCGCCAGCCGCATCAAAATCCGCAACCTGAGCTGTCTTCTCGATCGTCAGCGCGGGCATGGCGTCCGGACCTGTGATCGTATCAGTTGCGGTATCGGCTACGACGGAGTTGTCGGGATCGCGCGCTGTAACCAGTGCGGAATTGGTCAACGGCATCCCGGCGGCCGAGCGGTCAACGTCATCTTGTGTCGTCTGGTATGTTCCAGTGCAGGTCGCAGTATTGTCCGTGTTGTCAACGCTAAGCGGCAGAAGTTCGGCGATCGTGCATGACAAGCCCGGTATCTTTGGGTCGATCACAACGACATTGGTCAGCGTGGTGTTTCCAGTGTTCGCAATAGTGAAATCATAGGTCACCGTCTCTAGCGGTCCGCTGAACGATGCAGACCGCGCATCCTTTTCAAGCGAAATGCTTGGCATAGAAACCGGACCGGTGATCGTCACCTCATCGGTCAACTCGCCCAGCGTGCCGAATTCGGGCGTACCGTTGGCGCGCGCTATGTTGGTGACAGTGCCGTTATCGATATCGTCCTGCGTAATTGTGTAGGTCGCGGAACACCGCGCACGGCTGGGTTCGGTCGCAGTGCCGCGCCGCGTGCGTGGCAACTCTGTCGGGGAACATGCCACCGGCCCGATAATATCATCGACAACTGTGACGTCCTCGATATCGACCGACCCAATGTTGCCCACCACATAGTCATAGGTGATAATATCACCCACAGCCGAATAGGTCAGATCACCACCGCGCACGGTTTTCTCAAGCTCGTAGCCCGGCGCAACGGTCTCAAGATCGGGGCGCGGCAGGCTGTCGCCACGGGTGAAATCCCAGCGGTTGTCATCGGGGTCATTGTCACGCACCTGCGTCGTGGTGCTTTCCGTTGTCAGGATGTTATTGAGCAACGCCGCGTTCGTGGACGAAAACCAGCCGGTGTTGAATGTGTTATTACCAAAGCCGGTAACAAGACCAAAGCTTTGCGTCCCGGAATTGTTTGTCCGGTCCGTTATCCGGTTCGACCAGTTGCCGACGTCAAAACCGTTCAGCACCAATGTAATGTCGTTATAATCAAACCCGCGACGCGGGTCCGTGGCAGACGTACCTTGCGTGTCACCGTCATAGGCGGAAAAGCGGATATCGACGCGTGCCAGCGATCCACCGAAATAATCGGCACAGGACCGGAATCCGCAATTCAGGCCGATCGGGTCATTGATGGTAAACGGGTTACCACGGAACCGACTGGGGCTGCCGCGGAACTGGAACCCGATAAATGCACCATCAGGATCAGAGAACTGGTAATAGATGTTTCCGTTCGCACCGGTCAGCACGATCACAACACCACCAGCACCAGGGTATTCATCAGGCAGGGCGACACCGGTGCCGGGGACAGTTTCGGTAAAGGGCGTGGCGCCTGATGGCAGCGGAACCGCAAACATCGCCAACGTCAAAAGCAGCACACAATACGACTGTAGCTTTTGGATAGTTCTATACACGCCTAGTCCCCCTGACCTGCTCAATCCGTGGCGGCCTTTTTTTGGTTGGCCTTATCGTCATGAAGCCTGCCAGTGGGTCAAGGGGAGGATTGGCGGCTTCCCCTCACAACCATAGGGGATATCCGCCGACTGTGGCTTTGAGGTCGCAGAATCGGCCGCGATTCGGGCGATCCCCGTTGCGTTGCCCAATTTTTGACCGTTCGGCGGGGTATCGTCTTGTTAATATTTGCGTTGGATAACAAGACGTTAATAGACAAAACGCAGGGGGTCACCTCAAAACAAAGAAAACCTTGCCATAGTCATGGTGTTTCGGGCTATATAGACCCCAATACCATGAATAAGCAGCGCAAAGCTGTGGGTTGAGGCGGCACCCCAATGCGGGACACAGATCAGATACTATCGCAGAGAACTTCCGCGACAGATACCCCCCCATCAGACCCGTAGCGCGGGAAGGATAGTGATGTAACAAAAGCAACAAAGCCGAGCGGCGGCAACCACTCGGCTTTATCTAAAACAACCTAGGTCAGCTGTTCGTTTTCACAGTTTCAGAATAGCGACCCAAACAATGACGCGCAAGTTATATCCTTGCCGCGCACGAGGGAATTATGTCTGAGCAACTTCAATTTGATCGTAAAAAAGGGTTCGTCGCCCTGCCCGTCGATGTCCTCGACATGGACCTGTCACCCGGCGCTTTCCGCACACTGGTCGAGCTTTGCCGCATGGCCAACCGCGAAGGTTTTTGCTGGCCGTCGCTCGCCCAACTGGCGGAAAAACTGGGCCGGTCCAAAGCATCCATCTCGGGCTACCTGAAAGACCTGCGGGACGCTGCATTAATCGAAACGCAAGAACAGCGCACGGCGAACGGCTACAACTACCGCCTGAAATACCGCGTGACGTTCTGGCAGGATTGGCGCGGCTCTCTGCGTGGTCAAACTACTCAAAAACCTGAACGCAGTGTTCAGCCCATTGAACGCCTTGAAGAGTCTAAAAACCATATCCATAAAACCCATTCACTGCCTGCGGCAGCAGAGGGCATTGATCAAATTCTGAAAGCTTGGGGCGATTGCTTTCGTGGCGCCCCCTACCCCACCGCTGCGAAATTCCCGTCAGAACAGCTCATCGCGACAAGCGCTGATATGGTCAATCTTGGAGTTCAGCTTGAGACAATTATATCCGCGGATATTGAGGCTGAACTTTCATCGTTTTTCCAAAGATTGCGGATCATGCCAAGCGATGCAGACATGAAAACCTTGTCGAAACATGTGCGCGACAAGCGCTATTCCACCGACGAATTCACGTTCATCTGCGCCGCGATCAGCAAAGCCTGGCCCGCCCATTGGCGCAAACCACCCACGCCCGATCAGTTTGAAAAGCTGGCGGCGGATGTCGGGCTGACACCGACGGCGCGCAAGTTTGACCTTCTCAAAAGCTACATTTCGCGATGGGCCATGGCGGAAAATGCCTTGCAGTTACGGGGGCCATCGGGTTCTTTGGCGGCCAAACAAGGCGGTATTCATGCCGCATAGAAACTCTATATCCGTGGATATAATTTGATGGCTTACGGTCAATTCGAGCAGTTCATCCGCAATATGAGCCGCGTCATGGGCGCTGTTAACACGAAGCTTCAGCGCGATCTGACCCTGCGCACCCGCGTCGCACGGCGGTTCTCAATGGTGGAAGTTGCTAGTCTTTTGGGCGTCGACACAACATACCTCACACGCATTTCCGGCGAAGAACCCCTCTTCCCCGAAGGTGAACGGCGCGGGCGGGAACGGACCTTTTCACCGTCAGAAATCATGTTGATCCGTGCGCTGATCGGCTCAAACAAAGCCGCAAAACGCCCCTACCTTTACTGGCGCGATCAGGACACGCCGGTGAAGGTTGTGACGTTTGGCGCGCAGAAAGGTGGCACCGGAAAGTCGCTGTCTGCCGCGCATTTTGCGCAATACGTGAACCTGCATTACGGCCTCCGCGTAGGCGTGATCGACGCCGATCCTCAGGCCACAATCAGCCTCTATTTCGCCGATGAAGACTTGCCACTTTTTGAGCAAGACACACCAACGCTCGCCGATTTTATGGGTGTGGATGACCCCGGCGCGCAGCGTCTGACAAACCGTAGCGCGGCTGAACTTGATGCGATCTGGCAGTCGTCGCCATGGCCGGGCGTCAAGATTATACCCGGCGGCGCCAACATTCAGAACGGTGATATCAGCCTGTTTTTCATGTCCCAGCAAAGCCAGGTGCCGGTGTATCGCGTTCTGAAAGACGCGATCGCGACGTGGGATCAGGGCAATGGTCCCAAGACCCCGATCGCGGATTTGCGCGACGCCAGCGGGAATTTTGACATGGTTGCCTACGAAACTGCACTGGCTGAAACCGTCGATGTGATCGTGATTGACCAGCAGCCGTCGTTGACGCTGATGCAGCTGAACGGGCTGGTCGCGGCTGACAGCGTTGTCATCCCACAGACCATGAAAGGTTTCGATCTGGCGACGTTGGCGACCTATGTGTCAAACATTGGCGAATACCTCGAATTCATCATGGGATTCGAAGCCGACCTTGAGATCGGGGCAGGGGAGCACATGGTGCTGCCAACGATTGTGCAGGAGCAGAATAGTCAGGACACCGACCAAATTCTGGACCTGTATCGCAAGGCCCCGCGCGAGGTGATGCAGGTCTGGTATAGTCGGTCTGACGCAATCGCTAACGCGGCCGAGGAATACAAAAGCATCTACGAATACCTGCCGCCAAAAACGCGGCGTACATCGGCCAAGGCGTTTATGACAAATGCAAATGCGGTGAATGATGCGCTGGTGCAGCGGATTTGGCCGGACCTGCCACCGCGCGATTTTGCCAAAACATTCATTGAGGAGCGCTGGAGCTGATGGCCCGCAAACGCAAACTAGACGCAGCCCTTCCCGACACCCCCGTGACCGATGTGGCAGACGAGCCGCGTAAGGGGGCAATGGGCGGCATGTGGGGCGGGTCTGCCATGAACATGCTGAAGCAGCGCATCGAAGAAGCGCACGGATCGCTGCACAAGGGCATCATGTCTGGCACCGTTGCGCTGTCGCTGGACCCTGCGCAAATCAAGGACAGCGTGGGCAGTGACCGCGTGACCAATTGGGACAAGGACGAGGATTTTGCAGCCCTTGTTGCCAATATCGAACGGCGTGGTCAGACGCAGCCTATTCGGGTGCGCCCGGCCAAGGCAAACTGGACGCCTGACATTGATAAGCCGCTGGAAACGAATGATACTTTTTATATCCAGTCGGGGCGCCGTCGATTGGAAGCCTGCCGCAACCTAGGCCAGCCTGTGCTTGCGATCGTCGCCACAGAAGCGGGGGATCAGGCGCTTGCCGATCTGGAAGAGCGGTTCCACGAAAACACGATGCGACGCGATCTGAACGGGTTTGAAGAGCTGGTGTCGATCGGGCTTTTGGCAGAAAGCCTTAAGGAATTGACGCAGACCGAGATTGCCGAACGGCTTGGCGTAGGGCAGGGGGATGTGTCGCTGGGGCTGGCCTGCCTTGAGTATCGCGACGCGATTATGGAACAGGTCGATATCGCAAAGACCCCCAAGCGGCAGTATCGTGCGCTGATCCCCAAACTGAAAAAGGGCGAGCGTCTGGCCCCGCTTTTGCACCCCGGTTTTACCGGCGAACAGACCCAGCCCTATGATGTGCGCGGGATACCGATGACGGCGAAAAAGACGAAAAAGGGCTATCAGATCGCCCTGAAAAACGCCCATGTCGCGGACGGCGATGTTGAGGATATGTTGGTCGATCTGGCGAAGGTCGTGATGAAATACCAGATGCGCGAGGGCTGATTACAGCCCGTCCAACAGCCGTTTTTCGGTGGGCATCTGGTGCAGGGTTTCATCCAGCCTGTCACGCCATTTCGGCCCTTCGGCACGGGCGGCCACGTAGGCGTCTTTCAGTTCGTCAGGGCGATCTTCGGCCAGTGCGGTGATCAAAAACGCGGCTTGTGCGCGGTCCTTGCGTGCCTGCAACCGGCCTTTCCGGCGGCTGGCCACAATCAGTTTGTGGATCGCAAAACGGTCCGGCGGCGGAATTTGCACCAACACGCCAGAGCGGTATGGCACGACAGCCGGAATAGGGTCGCGCAGCAGATAATTGAGGTGGTGCAGGGCCTGCGCATCGACGCCCAAAGCGGCGAGCGGACGCAGCCCTTCTTCGGCGTCAAATGACGGGGTCAGAAATTCGACCAGCAAATCATTGCGGGTTTGCCGCCAGCGCCATGTGCTTTTGTTGTGCAAGCTGGGCAGGGGATCAAACGCGAAATCCGACAACACTTGGGTCAGCGGCGGCGAGACAGTATCCTCAAGCGCCAGCGACAAGCGTTCGAAACTGGCGATGTCGATGTCACCGGTCTGGGCCATGTCATCAAAGCGGTATTTCAGGCCCAAAACGCCCTCGTAGAGCCTGAATGCGTGGGTGCCGACCACCGTGCCGCCAAGCCGGAAGACCCCCGCCTGCGCCATGGCTGACATCAGGCTGCCGGTAGCGGCGTCAACACCCATGAAGCCCTCGGCCCGCAGTATACGGATCAGGCGTGTGCGATTGCCGGCACGCTCGGCTGTGGCGGATTTGATCGCAGCGGCGTTTGAAAGACGGGCGGCAAGGGCAGGGGTGTCCTCACCGATATAGCGTTTCTTGACCTGCGTGCCGACGCGGTAACTGTCATACCAGTACCCGCGCCCGCCGCGCGTGACCTTGGTGGGCGTGCCGCGCAATTCGCTGATCTCTTCGTCCAGCAAGGATCGCAAAAGATCGTGCCATGCGGCGTGGGCAGTTGCGGAATGACGGTCAATAAGAGGCATGTTCAACGCTTTTGATTTTTGTTGAGCATAGAGTATGTTCAACAGTTTGCAAGTTTGTTGAACATCACTGCTCGAAACAGAGGGGGTGACACCGGAGCGGGGCAGGGTAGTGTCTGCCCGAAAAGAGGAGCCACGCATGACAAACCTGCCGATGAAAGACCGTTTCGAACTGCCCGACGGGATGATCTATCTTGATGGTAATTCGCTTGGGCCGCTGCCCGTTGGCGTGACGGACAAGGTGCAGGCGATGGTGCGCGACCAGTGGGGCGCACATCTGATCAAGGGCTGGAATGCCGATGGCTGGATGGATCAGCCCGCGCGTGTGGGCAATATGGTGGCGCGTCTGATCGGTGCGCCTGACGGGTCCGTGACGATGGGTGATACGCTTTCGGTGAAGGTCTATCAGGCGTTGTCGGCGGCGCTGAAAATGCGGCCTGATCGTAAGGTGATCCTGTCGGACAGTGGCAACTTTCCGTCCGATCTTTACATGGCTGAAGGTCTGATCCGGCAACTTGATCAGGGTTATGAGTTGCGCATCGTAGCGCCTGAGGATGTTGCTGATGCGATGGGCGATGACGTGGCTGTCGCGATGATCACGCAGGTAGATTACCGCACGGGCCGGATGCACGACATGGCCACCATTACCCAAGCGGCGCATGACGCGGGTGCCGTGATGCTGTGGGATCTGGCCCATAGTGCGGGGGCCGTGCCTGTTGATCTGGCGACCTGTGGCGCGGAATTTGCCGTGGGGTGCAGCTATAAATATCTCAATGGTGGACCGGGTGCGCCCGCGTTTATCTATGTGCGCCCCGACCTGATTGCCGATATCGCGCCTGCGCTGGCCGGGTGGCTTGGCCATGATGCGCCGTTTGCGTTCGAGCAAGGCTATCGCCCCGCGCCGGATATTGAACGGATGCGCGTTGGCACGCCGCCTGTGATCCAGTTCGCGGCCCTGGAAGAGGCGCTGCGCGTCTGGGACGACGTGGATATGGATGACCTGCGGGCGGCCTCGATCCGGTTGTGTGATTTGTTCATCACATTGGTCGAGGCCAGTTGCCCGGACATGACGCTGGCCAGTCCGCGTGACGGGGTAGGGCGGGGCAGTCAGGTGTCGTTCTCGCATGACAACGGATACGCGGTGATGCAGGCGCTGATCGCACGCGACGTGATCGGTGATTTTCGCGCACCCGATATCATGCGCTTTGGCTTCACCCCGCTTTACATCGACGAGGACGACGTGCGCGGGGCGGTGGATATTCTGGCCGAGATTCTGGACACCCGCGCTTGGGACAAGCCGGAGTTTCACGCCAAGGGGCGCGTGACCTAGGGGCGGCCTGCGGGCGTGAGGTCGGTAAATGGGAAACCAGTTTCGGCCTCGAACTCTGCCTCGTCCCAGAAGCCGATCAGGATACCTTCGGTCGCGGCGGTCTGTTGGCCGGCCAGCACGGCGGGGGTGGCTGTGATACGGGTGTGATGGCGCAGCCCCCATGTAAGCAGGGCGGCCTGCATCCGGGCGCGGACGTCAGCATGTTCAGCCGTGTCGGAACGGCCCAGATCGCTCAGTTCCAGCGGATCGGTTTGCAAGTCGAACAGGATCGGGTCAAAGCCTTCGCAGCGGATATACTTCCAGCGCCCGTCGAAGATCATCGTGGTGTGCGCATCCTCTTGCGGAACGTTGAGGGCGCGGGCCATTTCGGACCAGTGATAGTCGTGTTCGCTGATCGCGTAGCGGCGCGAAAACCCGTTGGTGCCATGCAGGATCGGGGTCAGATCGCGGCCCTCGATAATATGCGGTTTGGGCGGGCAACCAAGTGCTGCCATCGCGGTAGGGGCCACGTCGATCATCTCGACCAGCGCATCTGACACCAGCCCGCGCGTGCTATCTGCGGCGGGGCGGGGGTCTGCGATGATCATCGGCACTTTGGCGGCAACGTCGTGATAGAAATCCTTATCGCCCAGCCAGTGATCGCCCATGTAGTCACCGTGATCCGAGCAGAAAACGACGATGGTATTATTGCTATGGCCCTGCGCATCCATCCACGCAAAAAGCCGCCCCAGATTGTCATCAAGCTGTTTGATCAACCCCATATAGGCGGGGATCACATGGGTGCGCACGTGGTCGCGTGAAAAGCTTTGGCTGACGCGGGACGACTGGTAGGCGCGTAGCAGCGGGTGATCGGTGTCCCGTTCTGCGGCAGACCGGATCGGGTCTGCGATGTGGCTTTCGTCATACTTCGCGTGGTAGGGCGCGGGCACGATGTAGGGCCAATGGGGTTTGATGTAGCTGAGATGACATAGCCAAGGACGCCCGTCGCGGGCCGCGTCAGTCATGAAGTCCATGGCGCGGTTGGTCATATAGGCGGTTTCGGAATGTTCCTCTGGCACATTGGCGGGCAGGCGGGAGTTTTTCAAAAGCCACGCCGACATCAGCTCTGCGTTTTCATCAAGGCCGGAGTTTGCAAAATCCTCCCACGGGTTGGCGCTGTCATAGCCATGAGACACGAGATAATCGTCATAGGCGGACCACTTTTGCCGGGCGCTGTCGGGGTGCAACCCGTCGTCACGCTCAAAGGGTTCAAAGCCACATTCGGACCGGCGCACGCCGATCTCGCTGGCGGGATCAATGCCAAGCCACGCCATGCCTTCACGGTCTGCAATCATGTGGGTCTTGCCGATCAGCACGGCCCGTGCGCCCGCGTCCCTAAGATGATCGCCCAACGTGGGTTCGCCAATGCGCAAGGGCATGCCGTTCCATGTTGATCCGTGACTGCGCACATAGCGCCCCGTGTAGGCCGACATGCGCGAGGGGCCGCAGACAGGGGATTGGACATAGGCGTTGGTGAACCGCACACCGCGTGCGGCCAGCGCATCAATATGCGGCGTGTGCAAATGCGGGTGGCCATAGCAGCTGAGGTAGTCAAAGCGCAGCTGGTCGGCCATGATCCACAAAACATTCGGGCGGTCTGACATGGCAGGGTTCCTTGTCGCAAAGTGCCACTGTCACAAAGGCCCGAATTGCGCCGCAGGGCAAGGGGTGTGGTGCCGTGATCCATTAAGGCGTGTAATCAGAGTTATGTTAAGTAATCCCGCATCCGGTGGTCCATCAGGTTCCGACCACGATCTCCGCCAGCGCGATAAACAGCGGGATGCTAAGGATAGCGATTGGCGTACCAAGTCCGGTGGACGTACCCACGTAGGCGGATGAGTTAGCCTCTGGCAATGCAGCGCGCATCGTCGGCGGGCCAGAAATGTCAGAGCTGGACGCGGCCATGACCGACAGCAGCACAATCCCGCCCGCAGAAAATCCGGTCAGTTCATGGGCGATGACGCCCACGCCAAAGCCCAGCATCCCGTGGATGATTGGCGCTGTGATTCCGTAAAGGATATAGGCGTGTGCGACCTTGCGCAGTTCTGCAAACCGGGCCCATGCCTCCATTCCCATGATGAGCATCAGGATCGACAGCAGGCCGCGAAACAGGGGTTCGTAAAAGCTGTCAAAGACGCTGTCGGGTTTGGCCAGCACGCCCAAGGCAAGGCCCGCGATCAGCGCCGAAATAGCCGGACTGCGGAACGTTTCGACCAGGATACCGCGCACAAGGCCCGCCTCTGCAATTGGGGCTTTGCCGGACCCGCCCAGCGTCATGGTGCCGTCGGCCATTGTGTTGCCTGCCGCCGCTTTGCGGGCGGTGGCCATTTTTGCCAGCACAATCGCAGTGACAAGGGCTGCGATGTCCATAAACGGATAAAGCGCGCCGATGAAGCCTTCGTAGGCGATGCCTTCGTCATCAAGGATCGCCATACCAGCGGCCAGCGTGGATGCGGATACAGCACCGAAAAGGCCAGCGGTGGCTAGCCCGTCAACCTGTGATACGCCCTTCAGACGGGCCAGTGTCCTGCTTCCGATCAGGACGATAGTGATGCCGACAACAGCGGCCCCGATGGCGGGCACAACAAGCGAAAACAGGTCCGCCTGACGGATCGAAATGCCAGCGCCCATGCCGACCTTCAGTAGCAGCACAATCACGATAAACTTGTAAACCGGATCGGGAATTTCGAACTTGCTGCCCAAAGCCGCCAGCATCATGCCAGCGATGAGGAAGGCCAGCGTGGGTTTTTGCATTTGCTCCAGCACGGTGCTGGCGATTGTGATGATGATATCCATGGCGCGGGCTCCTCTGGTGTTGAGGGGTTACCTAGCGGCAGGAAAAGCATAAGAAAAATATATCATTTAGGTCATAACGTTCTGTATAATAGAACAATGGATCGCTTGAACTATCACCATCTGCGTTACTTCCGCGAGGTCGCCACGACAGGCCATCTTGGCCAGACCGCAGCGCGTCTGAATGTGGCGCAGTCGGCCCTGTCGCTGCAAATCAGGCAGTTGGAAGACCGGCTTGGCTTTGCGTTGTTTGACCGGGTGGGGCGCAAGCTGATCCTGACCGAGGCGGGCCGGATCGCGCTGGATCATGCGGACCGGATTTTCAGTGCGGGCGACGAGTTGCTGGCGACGCTGGCGCAATCGGGGGACAGCAAACCGCCCTTGCGGATCGGTGCGCTGTCGACGCTGTCACGCAATTTCCAGATGCAGTTTCTGGCCCCTATGGCGGGATTTCCCGACTATCCGGTCACCCTGCGGTCCGGCAATACGGCCACGCTGCTGAACGATCTTGAGACGCTGGCGCTGGATGTTGTGCTGACCACCGAAATTCCGGCAGGCGAAACACGCTTTGCGGTGCAGCGTATCGCCGAACAACCTGTGCTTATCCACGGACGTGCGGATGATCTGGCGCATCCCGATCTGGCCAGTCTGCTGGCGAATGCGCCGCTGATCCTGCCCACGGAAAGCACCATTCGCACGGGCTGTGAAAACCTGTTTGCACGGTTGAATGTGACGCCGCGCATCGTGGCGAATGTGGATGACATGGCGATGGTGCGCCTGCTGGCGCGTGACGGTTTCGGGCTGGCGATTGCGCCGACAGTTGTCGTGGCGGATGAAATCGCAAGCGGGCTTTTGACGACGGCCCCGTTTGATCTGGGCATCGCCGAGCCGTTTTTTGCCGTCACGCTGCCGCGCCGGTTCCCGCATCCTGTGCTGGGTGATCTGCTGGACCGTCAGACGCCAGTGGGGGCTGCGTCTACCTGAAGGTGTCGGGTAAAGCGCCCGCGTCGATCAGCGTTTGATACTTGTCCTGATCCAGCCACCAGAATTCCACGCCGCGGTTGAAGTCATAGATCGCGGGCTCATCCGGCATACCGAAGATATCCCAGACCGCCGTGCGGTGCGCGCCCAGATACCAGTTGCCGATCCAGATCACGCGGTCGCGCAAAACGCGGTCCAGCGCACGGGTGGCGGTGAACAACGCCTCACGGCTTTCCGCCTGCACGATCTCCTCGATCAGCGCATCAACCACCGGATCGGCGATACCTGTCAAATTGTTGCTGCCGTCGCTGGCCGCCGCCGCTGACCCGTAAAACGCCCGCATCGTGGCCCCCGGAGTGGTCGGCACGCCCCAGCCCACCAGCGTCATGTCGAAATCCCAGACATTGCGCCGTTCGCTGAACGCGGCGGGGTCGATGATATCATAGGCCACATCCACCCCGATGCTTTGCAGGTTCTCGGTAAACGGCACGAGGATCCGCTCAAGGCTGCGGCTACTGCCTGGAAAGTCGAGGCTGAGCACCTCACCCGCTGCATTGCGGCGCATCCCGTCATCGCCCACTTCCCAGCCTGCCTCATCCAGCAAACGCGACGCCTCGCGCAGCGCACTGCGGTCGCGCGGGGTGCTGACACCGGCATAGGGTTCATAGGCGGGCTGCGTGAATACGCTTTCGGGGAGTTGATCGCGGAAAGGCTCTAACAAGGCCAGTTCGGCCCCTTCCGCCATGCCTGTCGCTTGCATCTCGGTGTTCTCGAAAAAGCTGTCGGTGCGGTTGTAGGTGCCGTAAAACAGCGTTTCGTTTGTCCATTGAAAGTTGAACGCAAGCTCCATCGCGCGGCGCACGCGGATATCCTGAAACACCTCGTTGCGCATGTTGAACCAGATGCCTTGCGCATTGGCTGGCCGCCCGTCGAGGATCATCAGCTTTTGCACATATCCCGCTTCGGCCGCTGGAAAGTCATAGGCTGTGGCCCAGTTTGAGGACCGGTTCTCAACCCGCATCGTGTATTCGCCCACCGTGAACGCCTCTAGCCCCACGGTGTCATCGGCGAAATATTCATAGGCGAAACATTCAAAATTATGCTTGCCCGCATTCACCGCCAAATCGTTACCCCAGTAATCGGGATCGCGGCAGAATTTGATTGTGCGCGACGGGTCCGCCTGCGTCACCACATAGGGGCCGGAACCCAGCGGCGTGTCCATCCACGTATCCGCGAAATCCACGCTGTCGTAGAAATGGCGCGGCAAGATGGCAAGCTCACCAACCGTGCCAAGGATACTACCACCCGCCCCTTCGGCGAAATCAACCCGCACGCGGTGGTCGGTCTCAGCCGTCACGCTTTCCACATCCGCCAGCAGGTTGCGGTAGAACGGATGCCCTTCGGTTTTCAGCGCATCAATTGTGAACACCACATCGTCGGCTGTCACAGGTTCTCCGTCCTGAAACCGTGCCTCGGGGCGCATGTTGAAGATCACGTAGGACTGATCCTCTGGGTATTCGATGGTTTCGGCCAGCAAGCCATAGATCGCATCCGGTTCGTCCGACGCGGCCACCATCAGGCTGTCATAGACATGGATTGCCACCTCGGGCGCGCTGTCGCCTTTGACGATAAACACGTTCAGGCTGTCGAATGTCGGCGTACCATATAGCTGCCGCTGCGCGATGGTCCCGCCTTGGGGCGCGTCGGGGTTGGCATAGTCGAAATGCGTGAAGTCAGCGGGATATTTCAGATCGCCAAAGGCGGAATATCCGTGGCTGATCGTCGTTTCGGCGAGTGCTGTGGTGGCGGCCAGCGTTGCGGCCAAAGTCAGGGAAAAGCGGAATGTCATATGGGGTGCCTCTTGGGTCCGGTTGCGCCCATTGCACAACCATCGCGGCAATCAAGTCAAGTCAGCTTGCCGTCGCAGGCGGCGTTCGCGCCATAACGTGATCCACATGGTCGCCGCAACGATCAGCGCCGCCCCGATCCAGAAGCCTACCGTTGGCACTTCGTCGAACACCAAGAACCCCACGGTCGTCGAAAACACGAGGCTGGCATAGGACAACACCGACAGGAATCCCGCCTGCCCGTAACGATGCGCGCGCAGGAAACAGAACTGCGCTGACTGCGCGAAGACGCCGATGGCGAGCAGAACGGGCCATTGGTCCGCTGTTACCGGTTGCCACGTGAGGGCTGCAACGGGTGCTGTCAGTATCGTCAGGCCAGCGGTGTAGAAGGTCATCATCACAACAGTCGGTGCCGCGACCAGTTTGCGTGTGGTGATCACTGCCCCCGTCGCCGCCAGCACGACAACGACCTGCGCGGCCAAGCCCCAGTCGCCCGCGACCTCTGTCGGGTTCACCGCGATGATAACACCAATAAATCCGATGATGGCCGCAAGCCATTTGTCGCGTGTGATCACCTCTCGCAACAGCCACGCCGCTGCGATCATGGTCAGGATCGGGCGGGTGAAGCTGATCGCCGTGAACAACGCCAGCGGCAGCCGCGCGATGGCGTAGAAACTGGCGGTGAGCGCGATGGCCGAGAACCCGACGCGCAGCGCGTGCAGGTGCAGATCAGGCAACCCGATAAACGCCGCCCGCTGCCGCCAGATAAACGGCAGCATAATCAGCAACCCGACGAAGGCCCGCAAGAATACCAGTTGAAACGCCGGATACCCCAGCCCGATCGCCTTCACGATCGACAGCGCCCAGATGTTCAGCGCCATGTCCGCCAGCAGCCAGAGCGCCGCCGCTTGGTTGCGTGGTTCAGCCGCGCTTTGCAATCAGGTTCGCCATGAGCCGGAACGCGCCTTCGGTCAGCTTTTCCATCTGGTGATGCAGGATCAACGAGGTATGCACATGCCGGCCCTGCCCGATATCAGCCGCCAGCAAAGCACCCTTCAGCGGTGCCTCCCCCGCATCATTCATCGCAAGCAGCGGCACATAACCCGCATCCCAGTCCTTCGCGAAATAAAGCCCGCGCTCCTTATGCCACCCGTCCCAATCCGCGCCTGTGATCCGGTTCGGCGTGTTCAGCAACGGATGCTCCGGCTGCAACACATCAACCTCTGCCGTTTCGTCAGTCACACGCCACCGCAACGACGGTTGGCCAATCTCCAACCGCAGCGGCGCAGTGGCATCGGCATCCCAATTATCCCAAGGGCGGTGGTAGAGCGTTACCAGTGTGCCACCCGCCGCAATCCACGCATGAATGCGCGGCATTGCCTCGGCCAGCCCCTTACGAAACCGCATCGCGAAGATGCCAATCACTAGCGTGTCGCAGCCCGCAAGCGCCGCCTCCGTCAGTTCCTCACCCGACAGGTCCACAACATCGCAGCCCAACCGTGCGAGCCAATGCCCCACGCGGTCATTCCCGCCGCCGATGTAGCCCACGCACACGTTTGGCAGCGCCACCTCCATCACCCGCACCTGCGTCACCACTGGCGTAAAAAGCGCGCGGGGTGCGGTATGCGGATGCTCGATATGCTGCACGCTCTGCGCCGCCGCGCCGTCCAGAGTGAGCGTCAGATCATAAAGCCCCACCTCTGCACTATCCGGGACCGTCACCGACCCCTCACCGCCGACGCGCCAACCGTCGGGCGCTTTCACGCCCACCTGCGCATTCGCAGGCGTCACATTCCGCGCCGTCACAGTCACCCCGCGCCTGCTGCTGGCAAGGTTGACGATATCACCGACTGGCGTCACCGTCGCGGACCGCGCAGGGATCACGACAGGCGGCACTTCAAACGCTTGGCGCTGCACCACATCCACGTCGCCCACGCGCAAAACAGTCTCTATACAAGGCGCAGCGGGCTGGTTCGGCAGATAGACCGGCGGATAAGGATCGCTGATCTTGGCCTTCTCGCCCAGCGAGATTGCATCGCCGTCCTGCGTCCAATGGTCGGGCAAGAGAGGCGTCACGGCCACTTCGCCCACATCACAATAGGCAGCAGAGTGCAGCACGGTCGCATCGCCGGGATGCAGTAGATCATCAGCCAGCCGCGCCTGCACATCGACACCCGCAGCCAGATGGATCACCCGCGCCAGTTGTTCACGCTTGCGCTGCACCTTGTGATGATCGCCGTCCAGCGCTTTGAGCGCCGAAAGCGCATGTTCCAACACCGCGCCACTATCAGGAAACGCCGCAACCGCTGCATCGCAGGCGTCCTGCGCAGCACCCTGCCCCAAATCGCGTAGGGTCTGCGGCAAGCCATCCTCTTCGCCATAGGCCAGATGCAGCGGATACGCGCGGCCTTCGTCCGCCCAATGCCCCATCGCCTGCGTCGCGTGCATCGCGCGGCTTTGCTGCCCGATCCGCGCATAGGGCCAGCCCGTCACCGGATCGCGCCCTGTGCCGTCAATCCGCGTCGTCTCGGGCGGCGGTGGCAGGTCGTCGTCATAGGCCTGACCCGCACCAGACCACGCGGGCAGATACATCTTCTTCACCTGCCACGGGTCCAGATCGCAGTCCGCATAATCAGGATCAGCCGCCAGTGCGATCACCTCGTGTGCCGCCTGCGTCATTGCGCGGTGATGTCCGTGTTGCCCCGGCACATCAAGGAACGTGGGGCAGATGATATCGGGCCGCTCTGTCCTGATAATCCAGACAAACCGCTCCAACGTGCGGGCATGACCCCATTTCGCAAGCGTCTCTTCGCCCGATTTTGAGAACCCGAAATCGGTGATCGGATCATCAGGGCTGACGCCGTGCCAATACATCCGCAAATCGAGCCGGTCACAGGCCGCTTCCATCTCGGCGGTCCTGAGCGCCCCCAGTGCCGCCCCGCTTTCGCGACCAACATCGTTCTGCCCGCCCTCACCCCGCGTGGAACAGGCGTAGGAAATATCCCAGCCATCCCGAAACCGCATCGCGGCCAGCATGCCGGATGTCTCATCATCAGGATGCGCGCCGGTGTTCATAAAACTGACGACAGAGCGTAGCGCCACCAGCGCCTGCCACAGCGCCACGATGCGCGGGCTATCACGTTCGGCGGCAAGGCGTGCGGGGTCGGTCAGGGGCATTGCGGCACTCCTTTAGTGGGCTTGGGCCAGCGGGGTGGATAGCGCATTGTTCAGGATCAGGGCCGCCGCGCCCAGCGTCGCGGTCATCCGGCCAGAGGCCCCGCGCACCAGCCGATCATGCGGTAAATCGGCTTTGTTAGACACTGAAACTACGGGCAGCGCAGTATTCTGCACCAGATAATCAAGGATCACATCCGGCATCGCACCGCCCAAGATCACGGTCTGCGGATCAAACATATTTTCAACAATCGTCATCGCGTGGCCCAGCGTCTCGCAGGCGCCAGAAAGCCACGCCATTAGGTCCGCATCGCCGCTTTGAAACAACGCCTCAAGCGCATCAATGTCGCGCGCGTCCTTGCCCGCTGCTGCCATGTGCCGCTGCACCGACAGGCGGCTTAATCCGTCCTCCAGCTTCGCCCCGTTCACCGGAATATGGCCAATCTCGCCCGCGTTGCCGAAGGCACCGCGCACCAGTTGTCCCCCGTGCACCAGCCCAAGGCCAAGCCCCGCGCCGAAATAGAGGTAGGCGAACGAGGCAATCCCCTGCCCCACACCGCTGATCCGTTCGGCCATGGCGGCGGCGTTGGCGTCATTGCTCAGGACGACGGGCAGATCCAGCGCATCCTCAAACAGTGCCGCCGCATCGACCTCTTGCCAGCCGGTCAGATCGGTCCCCATACCAGCGATGCCCGTCACGCCAAACGGCCCCGGCATGACAATACCCACGCCCAGCATCCGGTTCGTCGCGGCTGGCACCTGCGCCAGCATTCTGCCGTAAATTGCCTGTGTTAGACCCAAAACAGCGGCGGGTGTATTGTCGTCCAGCGCGACACGCTCTGTCACTACCGCCTGCCCCTGCAAATCCAGCAGGGCTGCGAAAACCGCGTCGGGCCGCACTTCGATCCCCAGCGCATAACCCCCCTCAGGGTTCAGCCCGTATTGAATAGCAGGCAGGCCGCGCCCCGCGCTCAGTCGTCCTTTTTCCAGCAGCATCCCGTCCTCAGACAGCTCTGCAATGATGTTGGACACCGTCTGCGTGGTCAGCGCCAGTGCGCGCGCAATTTCGGCCCGCCCCATCGTGCCAGCCGCCCGCACCTGCCCCAGCACCGCCTTGCGGTTTCTGTGTCGCGATCGTTCGGCATTGCTGCCTTGCTGAAGGGGTTGGATGGCCATGCGTCGGGATTAACTCAAATCATTTGAATTATCAATCGACTTGAGTTAACCATGATAAAATGAGTTCGCAAAAGAACCGCCATCTAGGGAGAATTTACAATGACATCACGATTGAAAGGTCTGGTCCTCGCGGGCCTCACATCATCCACAGCACTTTTCGCGACCAATGCGAGCGCCGTTGAGATTGAATATTGGCAGTATTTCTTTGACGCCCGTGTCGAGGCGATGGAAATCCTGATCGAAAACTTCGAGGCCGCAAACCCCGATATCACCGTCACCATGACGCACTTCCCCTACGCCGATTACCGCACGAAGGTGGCCGCCGCGATCCCTGCGGGCGAAGGCCCTGACGTGGTGCAGCTGTTCTACGGTTGGTTGAACGACTACGTGCAGGCCGATCTGATCCAGCCGCTGCCCGCCGACACATTTGCCGCCGCTGACATCGACGAAAACTTCTTCCCGATGGTGCAGGCGATGAAGGACGGCGATAACTACTGGGCGCTGCCGACGGCTGTGCGGTCCCTCGCGCTGTTCTACAACACCCGCCTGATGGAAGAGGCTGGCATTGAAAACCCGCCAGAAACGCTTGACGAAATGATGGCCGCCGCCGCCGCGATGACGAAAACCGACAGTGCAGGCAACCTTACGCAGGTCGGCATCACGGCTGGCATGACAGCGCAGGATCACCACTGGTGGCGCGAGGGTCTGATCCGCCAGTTCGGCGGGGAGCCTTATACCGACGACTACCAAACGGTGAACTACAATACCGACGCAGGCATGCAAGCGCTTGAGTTCTATACAAATATGTTCATGGGCGATAACCCCGTGACCGCCATCGGTTTCATGGATGAGCCGCAAGCCGCGTTCAAAGCAGGCCGCGCAGGTATGCACATCGACGGATCGTTCCGTATCGGGTCGCTCAACGGCACCCGCGGGCTTGAGTGGGGTGTGACAGAGCTGCCCGCCACATCCGACGGCACACGCTCCAACTATTCCTCCTACTGGGTGAACGCGATCACCACGAAGGCGGAAGGCGAGCGGTATGACGCATCGGTCAAGTTCATGGAGTATATCACCTCCGATGAGGCGATGCAGATCTGGCTGGATACCGTGGGCGAACTGCCCGCCAAGCCATCCGTCGGCATGACCGAGGCGAACGCCAACGATGAAACCTTCGGCCCGTTCATCCGCGGTCTGGAATATGCCAACACCACCAAATTCGCCAACGAGAGCGGCCAGCGGCAGGTTCTGGTGGAAATGGTCGAGCGTATCCAGCTGGAAGGCATGGACCCTGCCGAAAGTCTTGCCGTTGCAGCGGACGCCGAACAAGCGATCCTTGACGAGTATTACAGCGAGTAATCACCGTCTTCCCCGCCCCGGTCTTTCTCCCTGCCGGGGCGGTTTTTTCCTCTGCTAAGGCTGCTGCATGTATCGCAATCTGACCATCCGCCAGAAACAGATCGTCTGGGCCTGGGGCTTTCTGGCCATTCCGGTGCTGTTCTACACGGTGATCCGCTTCTACCCGACGGGCAACGCCTTCCTTATCAGTTTTCAGGAATGGAACCTGCTGGGTGATCGCACGTGGACGGGGCTGGATAACTACGTAAAGCTCTGGAACGATCCGGTGTTCTGGAAGGTGTTTCAAAATACCTTTGTTTACCTGTTGCTTGGCACGCCGATTTCTCTCGTCATCTCTTTCGTAATTGCCTACCAGTTGGACAAAGTGCGCTTCATGCACGGCTTCCTGCGCATGCTGTATTTCCTGCCGTTCATGACATCCGCCGTGGCAATGGCGTGGGTCTGGCGCTGGTTCTACCAAGACGTGCCAATCGGCCTGTTCAACAACATCCTCGCCAGTTTCGGCATCCCGCAGATCAAGTTTCTGCAATCCACCACCAATGCCTTGCCCGCCGTTCTCGCCCCTGCTGTCTGGGCCGGCTTGGGCTTTCAGGTCATCATCTTCATGGCAGGCCTGCGCGCAATCCCCACAAGCTATTACGAGGCCGCAAAAATCGACGGCGTTGGCTGGTGGACGGTCCTCACGCAAATCACCCTCCCCCTTCTACGCCCCACAATCGTGTTCATTGTGGTGTTCTCCTCTATCGGGTTCCTGCGCATTTTCGACCACGTGTTCAACATGACTACGAACAATCCTGGCGGCCCTTTGAATGCAACCAAACCGCTGGTTCTGATGATCTACGACACCGCTTTCAACGGCTTCGACATGGGCTATGCCGCCGCGCAAACGGTTGTCCTGTTCACCATCCTGCTGATCGTATCCCTGATCCAGCTGCGCCTGCTGCGGAGCAACTGATATGGTCGCAACCCCCGACATCCCCCGCGCCACGACCGAGGCTTTGCTGAACCCCAAGGCATCGCGCAAGCCGCGCAACATGGGCCAAATCATCCGCTGGTTGCTGCTGTTCTTGGGCGGCATCGCGATGATCATGCCCATCGCCTACATGATCTCGACCTCGCTAAAATGGCCGCACGAGGTTTACAACGTCAACTTAATCCCCGAAGAGCCAACGATCGACAACTACCGCTATGTCCTTGAGGACGGGCGGTTCTACTGGTGGTTCGTGAACTCCATCATTATCGCGACGATCACGACAATCTGTAATCTGCTGTTCGATTCACTCGTCGGCTACACCCTGTGCAAATTCCGCTTCCCGGGCCGCATGATCGTGTTCATCGCGATCCTGTCGACCTTGATGATCCCCACCGAAATGCTGGTGATCCCGTGGTATCTGATGTCGCAATCCTTCGGCTGGCTCGACACCTATTGGGGCATCATGTTCCCCGGTCTGATGACAGCCTTCGGCACCTTCCTGATGAAGCAGTTTTTTGAATCCGTCCCCGACGATTTCATCGAAGCCGCCCGCATCGATGGCCTGAACGAACTGCAAATCTGGTGGACCGTCGCGATGCCGCTGGTCAAACCCGCGTTAGCCGCCCTCGCAATCTTCGTGTTCCTCGGCAACTGGACCGCCTTCCTCTGGCCGCTGATAGTCACCAACTCCACCGATATGTACACGATCCCCGTGGGCCTGTCGGGTTTCGGGGATGAGGCTGACGTGGCGTGGGAACTGATCATGACCGGCGCGGCAATTTCCACGATTCCCACACTGGTCGTGTTCCTCATCTTCCAACGCTTCATCATTCGCGGCGTTGTCATGGCGGGTCTGAAAGGATGACAGACACCTCAAAATTCCCTGACCCTGTTTACAAGGACACCGTTTTAGCGCCGTTATTTGAGGGCGTGAAAACCCACTACGCGACGCATATGGCCGCGATCAATCGTGCGCACCTTGTGATGCTGGTCGAGACGGAAATCCTGACGGCCGGTGATGGTGCCAAACTTGCGCAGGCTCTAGATGCGATTGACAAAGACACCGACGTGACTGCTCTTCAATATACTGGCGAGAACGAAGATTACTTCTTCTTTGTCGAGGCCGAATTGCGCCGCCGCTTGGGCGATCTGGGCGGCGCGCTTCACACTGCGCGCAGCCGCAACGACATGGACCACACGCTGTTCAAAATGGCCCTGCGCACCCGCGCCGAAACCATGCTGGCCCAGATCACCACCCTGACCGACGCCCTCACCGAAAAGGCCCGCACGGAGGCCGACACCCTCATCGTCGCCTACACCCACGGCCAGCCCGCGCAGCCCACAACCTTTGGCCATTACCTTGCTGCCATGATCGAGGTGTTGAACCGCGACGCCACCCGCCTCTCTGCCGCCATCGACGGCCTCGGTCACTGCCCCATGGGGGCCGCCGCGATCACGACCTCAGGTTTCCCCATCGACCGCGATCGGATGGCCGATCTACTGGGGTTCGAAGGCTCGCTGGTCAATTCCTACGGCTGCATCGCAAGCGTCGATTACGTCACCGGCCTCTATTCCGCGATTAAGCTTGTGTTCCTGCATCTGGGCCGTGTCATTCAGGATCTCGCCTTCTGGTCCAGCTTCGAGGTGGGCCAACTCTACGTCCCTAACGCTTTGGTACAGATCAGTTCGATCATGCCGCAAAAGCGGAATCCGGTCCCTATCGAGCACATGCGCCACCTGTCCTCTGTCACATGCGGGCGCTGCGATACCATCGTCAACACGATGCACAACACCCCCTTCACTGACATGAACGATAGTGAGGGCGAGGTGCAGCAGGCAGGCTATGCTTCGTTTGAAAGCGGTGGCCGCGTGCTGGACCTGCTGACCGCGTTCCTGCCCGCCTGCACGATCAACGCCGATAACGTCCGCCGCAACACCGACGCTGCCAGTATCACGATCACCGAACTGGCCGACACGTTGGTGCGCGACGAAGGCCTGACCTTCCGCCAAGCCCACGAGATAGCCGCCGCCGTCGCCCGCGGCCTGAACGGTGCGCCGCTGTCGCTGGCCTTTGATACCTTTGCCGCCGAATTCCAAAGCGTCACCGACCGCGCAACAACACTGGACGAAGCCCGCTTTGCCCATGTCGTCAGCCCCGAAAACTTCGTTGCCCTGCGTGACCGGATCGGCGGCCCTGCCCCCGCAGCATTGGCCACCGCGCTTGACGACAGCGCCCGCGACACCGCAACGATCAAAGGTGCCGCATCGGTGCGCACCAGCCGTATCACCAACGCCGATATTGCCCGCAATATCGCTTTCGCCCAATTATCGGAGACCTGAGTTTGGCCAATCTTGCCCTGCACAATCTGACCAAATCCTATGGCACGACAGAGGTGCTGCATGGCATCTCGCTGGCCGTCGAGGATGGAGAATTTGTGGTCTTTGTCGGCCCGTCGGGCTGCGGTAAATCCACCACCCTGCGGATGATCGCGGGGCTTGAGGAAATCACCAGCGGCGAGGTCGAGATCGGCGGGCGCGTGGTGAATAATCTGGAACCGAAAGAGCGTGACATCGCGATGGTATTCCAGAACTACGCCATTTATCCGCATATGTCCGTGAAGAAAAACATCGCCTTTGGCCTGCGGTCGTCCAAGATGCCCAAAGCGGATAAAGAGAAACGTATTCAAGAGGTTGCAACGATCCTCGACATGGTGCCGCTGCTAGATCGCAAGCCAAACGCCTTGTCCGGTGGTCAGCGTCAGCGTGTTGCAATCGGTCGTGCGATGGTGCGTGATCCGGCGGTATTCCTCTTCGACGAACCGCTGTCGAACCTTGACGCACAACTGCGCACGCAGATGCGGCTTGAGATCAAGAAACTCCACCAGCGGGTCGGTAACACGATCATCTTTGTGACCCACGATCAGGTCGAGGCGATGACCATGGCCGACCGGATCGTCATCATGAAAGACGGCCATATCCAGCAGGTCGGCACCCCGGCGGAAGTCTTTCACAAACCCGCCAACACCTTTGTCGCCCGCTTTATCGGCGCGCCGTCGATGAACCTGCTGGACGGGACACTGACGGACGGCAAAGTGCAATTGGCGGGGGACTATGGTGTCGCGCTTCCCGCACTTGCAGGGCAGACAAACGGCGCTGTGCAGCTTGGGGTGCGCCCTGACGATCTGCACCCCGATCCGGCCAATCCAATTATTACAGGCACGGTCACGCTGCGCGAGCCGCTGGGGTCAGAAACGCTGATCTACGTCGACACGCCTGCGGGCGAGATCATTGCCAAGGCGGATGGCCGCACGCCGCCCGATGTGGGCAGCACCGTGCAATTGGGCGCGGCACCCGAAAACCTGCATGTCTTTGATGCCAAAAGCGGAGAGGTGCTGACGTGACAAAACCGGTGCTTTGTGCGGGCAGGCTCTATTGCGATCTGGTGTTCGCAGATGTGCCGCGCTTGCCAACACCGGGGACCGAGGTTTTTGCACCGTCGCTGGCCCTGCATGCGGGGGGCGGCGCGTTTATTACCGGTGCGACGCTGACCGGATTGGGCTTTGCCGTGACGCAGTTGTCGTATCTGCCTGCGGCACCTTTCGACATGATCGTAACGCAGGATATGGCGCGTCACGGGGTTGATCCAAGTCTGTGCCAAGTGGCGCAAGACGGGGCTGATCCGCAGGTGACTGTGGCCATGACGCGCGACGGGGACCGTTCGTTTCTGACCCGCGCCGATGGCCCTGCCCTGCCCGATTTCTCAGCCGACACGCTGCACGGATACGGGCACTTGCATATTGGTGAGTTACGCACGCTGGAAGAGCATCCCGACCTGTTGACCCATGCACGGGCGGCGGGGCTGACGGTGTCGCTGGATTGTAGTTGGCAGGACATGTTTGATCCTGCCGTTGCCAAGCTGATCGCTGCGGTTGACGTGTTTTTGCCAAACGAGACTGAAGCCGCGGCGCTGCTGGCTTTGGGGCTGTCTGATTGCCCTGCTCCGCTGACGGTGGTCAAGCGGGGCAAGCGCGGGGCGCAGGCAAGACGGGCGGGGTCGACTGATGTGCTGGATGCACTGCCGCCCCCTGCGACTGTGCTGGATGCCACCGGTGCGGGGGATGCGTTTAACGCAGGGTTCCTGTCGCAGTGGTTGGTTGGTGCCCCGCTTGATGCCTGTCTGACGGCGGGTAATTCCTGCGGCGCGGCGGCGGTGCAAGTGACGGGCGGTGTGTGCGACGCGATCGCCAGTTGCGCCCAAAGCGCCTGAGCAAAGCGGGGTTATTCTTCGCGAAAGGCCTGCGTCAGTTGTTCGGTCAGCGGCTTGGTCAGATAGCTGAACACGGTGCGTTTTCCGGTTTGCAGGAACGCTTGCACAGGCATCCCCGGCACCAGTTCCAGATCGCCAAGGCGGGCCAGTTCGTCCGTCGGGATGGTGACGCCTACACGGTAGAATGACAGGCCTGTCGCCTCGTCAATGACCGAGGTGGGCGAGATATCCAGCACGCTGCCGGTCAGCTCAGGGGTGGTGCGCTGGTTGAACGCGGGAAAGCGGATCGTGGCCTCTTGCCCGGGAAAGACCTGATCGACGGATGCGGGGTCGATCTGAAGTTCAAAGCGCAGGTCGTCATCGCGCGGAATAATCTGAAGGATCACGGCACCGGGGGCCACCACGCCTGCAATCGTGGAAAACTGCAATTCATGGATACGGCCCGTATCGGGCGCGCGGATTTCGACCCGTTCAAGCTGCTTTTCGGTGCTGAAGATCTGCTGTGACAACTCCTGCCGTTCGGTCGTGGCGTCGCGCAATTCGGTCACCACGCCTTCGCGGAATTGACGATCAATCTGCAGAATCTCAAGCTCTGTATCGCGGATAGAATTTTCGATGCGGGCAAGCTCTGACGTGTGTTCAGAGATTTGGCCCAGCATATCCGCCTGTCCGCGCAACAGGCCCAAAAGCTGGCTGTCACGGGCCAGACCGCGATCCACCAGCGTTTGCGTGGCTGCAATTTCGGTGTCCATCAGATCAAGTTGGTCCTGCTTGGACGTGATCAGACCGCGCACGCCTTCGGTCTGGTTGTCGAATTGCAGAATTTTCTCGGCCAGCTGTTCGCGACGACCATCCTGCAGTTCACGACGCGAGCGGAAAATTTCATCCTCACCGGACCGGATGATGTTGATGTCGACCACGTCAGCGGGCAGATCAACGGGGGTCCACGTGATCGTGTCGCGCCCTTCCTGTTCGGCCACAAGCCGGTCGCGGCGGGCCGTCGCCTCGGCCAGACGGGTTTGGTAGATCGCCAGATTGGCGGCCAGCAGGGTCGCATCAAGGCGCATCAGCACATCACCGGTGTCCACGGTGTCGCCGTTTGACACAAGGATTTCGTCAATGATCCCGCCATCCAGATGCTGCACGGACTTGGGGCGGCTTGCCACCTCGACGGCACCCTGCGCGATGACCGCGCCGTTAATCTCGGTTAGCCATGTCCAGCCCCCTGCCCCGGCGGCAAAGGCCATCGTGACGATGACGCCAAGGATCGCGGGCCAGCGAAAACCGGTCTTTAGGGTGGGCGCGTCGTTCATCTGCATGCTCATCAGACGGGCTCCGGTATCTGGGGTTGGCGGGTGGCCTTTTGCAGCACTTCGGCCTTGTCACCGAACTGCGCGACGCGGCCCGCGTGCATGACCAGCACCTTGTTGACGGCTGCAATGGCGCTGGGGCGGTGGGCCATGACAATCACCGTTGATCCGGCAGCCCGCAGCATTTCGATGGCGCTACGCAAGGCCTCGTCGCCGCTGGCGTCAAGGTTGGCGTTGGGCTCGTCCAGCACAACATAACGCGGCGTGCGGAACACGGCGCGGGCCAGTCCGATCCGCTGCAGCTGTCCGCCCGAGAGCGGATGCAGGCCAAAGCCAAGTTGCGTGGCGTATCCGTCAGGCAGATGCAGGATCATGTCGTGCACGCCAGCCATCTTGGCAGCGGCGATGACGTCTTTGTCTTCGGCCTGCGGATCAAAGCGGGCGATGTTGTCGCGGATCGTGCCGGACAGCAATTCAAGGTGCTGCGGCAAATAGCCGATGTGTCTGCCAAGCGCCGACGGATCCCATTGATCAAGCGTTGCACCGTCCAGCCGGACCTCGCCTGCCTCAAGCGGCCATGCGCCGACAAGCACGCGCGCCAGCGTGGATTTGCCGGACGCGCTTGGCCCGATGACACCCAGCGCGTCCCCAGGTTCAAGCGTAAAGCTGACCTGATCAAGGATCGGCGCACGGTCATTGCGGCGTTCGGTTGCGGGGGCAAATTTGGTGGCACTGATCACCTGCAAGTGCCCCTCTGGATCAGGCAGGTTGATCGGGTCTGGGGCGGCGGCTGTCTGGTCAAACACCATCTTGAGCCGTTTGTGCGCCTCGCGGGCGCGGACCACGTTGCGCCATGCACCAATGACCTGATCAATCGGGGCAAGCGCGCGGCCTGCAATGATAGACGCGGCCACGATCATTCCAGCCGAGATTTCCTGTTGCAACGCCAGATATCCGCCCAGCCCCAAAAGCGAGGATTGCAGCAGCATGCGGAACGCCTTGGACGCGGCAGTGAACCCTTCGGCACGCTCACCCCCTTTTTGGCCGGTGGCAAGCCCGTCGACGTGCATGTCACCCCAGCGGTTCGCCACCGGATCGTTCATGCCAAGCGTCAGGATGGTTTCGGCGTTGCGGCGCGCCTGATCGACGAAAAAGCCCTCGGACCCGTCCATCTGCATGGCCTTGGCCAGATGTTTCTGGGTCAGCCACTGATTGATCAACGCCAGCGCGATCACGACGCATGTACCCGCAATTGCCAGATATCCTAGCCACGGGTGCACAATAAAGACGATGATCAGATAGAACGGAATCCACGGCAGATCGAAAAAACCAAGCACGGCGGGACTGGTCAGAAAGCCGCGGACCACGGCCAGATCAGACAGCGGGCGCGGTGCGGCACCGCCCTGATGCACGCCAGAGCGCACCCAGATATCATAGGCGGCCCGCCCCACCTTTTGATCCAGCCGATAGGCCGCACGCGACAGGACGCGTACACGCAAAAAGTCGTAGATGCCAAGAAAGACGTAGGCAAAGACCATGATGATAAACAGACCTTGCAGCGTCGCCACAGACCCCGACGACAGTACGCGGTCATAGACCTGCAACATGAACATCGGGCCGGTCAGCATCAGGATATTCACGGCCGCGCTGAACAGCCCGACAATAATGAACGAGCGTTTCAGGCCGCGCAGGGCCTTTTTGTACAGATTGACTTTTCTCGCCACGGGGTCGGGTGCGCCTTATGCAAATTCGAAAGGGCAGCCCGCGTGACGGGCCGCCCATAAGCCTTGACCTTAGTAGAACGAAAACTGGTCTTCGTCCAAGGCCGCAAGACGCGTGCCCTGCAAGAAGATCTGGTCGCCGTTGCCAAAGTCAAACAACACGCCACCGCGTTCCTGACTGGCGGTCTGCATCAGGTCGGCAAAGCTTTCTACACCGTCCACACCAAGGCGAATCTGATCGCCCTGAATAAAGGACCGGCGTTGGACGCGGAACCCGAACAGGGTGTCTGCCCCGTCGCCGGTTTCATAGACAAACGTGTCCTGCCCGCTGCCGCCAAAGATGAGGTCGTCACCAGCGCCGCCGTTGATCGTGTCACGACCGCCGCCACCAAAGATCACGTCACGACCTTCGCCGCCCGCGATGCTGTCGTTGCCACGGCCACCAAACAGCAGGTCATTGCCGTCGCCGCCCAGAAGCGCATCGGCACCGCTGCCACCAAAGAGGTAGTCTGCGCCGTTGCCGCCTGCCAGCAGATCACGTCCGCGTCCGCCAAAGGACACATCCGTGCCGTCACCGCCGACATCCACATCGCCAAACGGGTTGTCCACGGTCACGGTGACGGTGGCCTGTGTGGTTTGCGTGCCATCGGTCACGGTGTAGGTGAACTGGTCTTCGCCCTCGAAGTCAAAGTCGGCCAGATAGGTGACCACGCCGTTATCCAGACCGATCTCGGCGTTGCCAGTCGTGGACTGCACGCCGGTGACGGTCAGACCCGCATCGTCATTGGCCAGCAACAGGGCCGTGTCGATCTCAAGCCCGTTGGGCACGGTCACGTCAAAGGCATCGTCGTTGGCCACAGGCGGGGTCGTGTCAGAGGCAAAGGTGATATCAAAGACATCGCTGACGATGCTGTTGCTATCGGTGGCCTTAATCCGCACCGCATAGGTGCCAGCCGCACCCACGGGCGGCGTGCCAGAGAACGTCACACCATTGAACCCAAGCCAGACCGGAAGCGGATCGCCGTTCTCAAGCTCGGCTGCGTATTGCAGCACGTCGCCGTCCGGATCGATGAACGCATCCTGCGGCACGTCGATCACAAAGCCCACACCTTCGGTCAGGGTGTCCCCCGCCACGTCTGTTGTGACATCCGGATACGGGTTGACCAGCACAGGCGCGTCATCGGCAGGCGTGATCGTCAGCGTAAAGTCATCCGAGATCGTATCGGTGCCGTCGCTGATATAGACCCGCAGCGCCACATCGCCATTGAAGTTTTCAGGCGGTTGGCCGGTGATCTGCTGGGTGTCGGGATCAAACGCCAGCCATTCCGGCAGCGCCGATCCGTCAGCTGCACGCAGATCATAGGTGATGGCATCGCCTTCGATATCGCTGATCTGATCCGTTTGCAGCGTGATCGCAATCGGCTGATCCTCGCCCGAGAAACGATCCGAGAACGGTGTTGCCAGCAGCGGCGCATCGTTGACCGGAGCGATATCCAGCGTAAACGCGCGTGTGGTTTCGGCCAAGCCGTCACTGACGGTCAGTTGTAGGGCCACGCTGCCGTTGAAGTTGGCCGGCGGCTGACCGGCAAAGCGCTTGGTCGCGGCATCAAACGTCAGCCACGCAGGCAGCGTGCTGCCACCTTCGCGCGTGACGCTGTAGGTCAGCGCGTCGCCATCTGCATCGCTCACCACATCGGGCAGCACGAGATCAATGGCTGCATCCTCGTCGCTGGTCAGCGGTGCGATCTCGTCGATGACAGGCGCGGTGTTGGCCACATCAAGTGCGATGGTCACGGCAGCGTCGCTGGTTAGCGCGCCATCGCTGACTGTCACGGTCAGGACCAGATCCCCGCCAAAGCGCGGATCGCGTGTCACGTCGATATCACCGTCGGCGTTGATGACAGCCGTGGTGCCCGCAGGGGCGGCAACAGCGCTGATTGTCAGGGTATCGCCATCCACATCGCTGTCGTTGCTCAGGATATCGGCAGCGGCCAGCGTAAAGCTGGTCTGCGTGCCAAGCGCGAACCCGTCAGCCACAGCCACAGGCGCGTCATTCACGGCGGCCACGGCCAGCGTGGTGTCGCGGCTGACCATCGTGGTGCCATCAGACACCGTCACGGTCAGGGCAATGTCGCCGTTGAAGTCGGTCGGCGTCTGGCCCGATAGCGTCAGCGTGTCGGCATCAAATGTCGCCCATTCGGGCAAGGCCGCACCGCCAGCCAGCGTGACAGAGACGTCGAGCGGATCGCCGTCCACATCGCTGAACAGTGCCGGATCAAGCGCAAAGCTAAACGCTGTATCTTCGGTGGCGTCAAAGGCAGGCAGGGTGCCGATCATCGGTGCGTCATTCACGGCGGCCACCACAAGTGTGACAGCGCGGGTGGTTTCGAGTTGACCATCGCTGACGACAACCTCAAGGGCGACATCGCCGTTGAAATCAGCCGGGGTCTGGCCTGTCAGCGTCAGTGTGACCGCATCGAACGCTGCCCATTCAGGAAGCGGATCACCGCCCGCCTGACGCACATCAACCACAAGCGTGTCGCCGTCCACATCCGTAAAGCTGGCCGGATCAAGCGCGATAGCAAAGCTGTTGTCTTCGGAGGCTGCAAAGGCAGGCAGCGTTCCGATTACAGGCGCATCGTTCACGGCGGCCACAGCAAGTGTAACGGCGGTGACGGTTTCGATCTGCCCATCGCTGACCGCAACCTCAAGCGCGATATCGCCGTTGAAATTGGCAGGCGCAAGACCGGTCAGGGTTCCGGCGGCGGCGTCATAGGTCATCCATGCAGGCAGCGGATCACCACCGGCAAGGCGCAGATCGGTTGTCAGCGCGTCGCCATCCACATCCGTAAAGATCGCCGCATCAAGCGTGATGGTGAACGGCGTGTCCTCGGTTGCGTCAAACGCGGGCAAAGTGCCGATCACAGGGGCGTCGTTGACCGGATCAATGGTGAGGCTGATCGACTGGCTGACGACCTCGGTCCCGTCAGACAGGGCAACGGTCAGGTCCAGCTGGCCATTGAAATCCTGCGGGGCCTGCCCTGACAGCGTCAGGGTTGCAGGGTCAAAAGAAGCCCATTCCGGCAAGGGCGTACCGTCTGCCAGTGTCACCGAAACGGTCAGCACATCACCATCAATATCGGTGAAGAGTGCTGGATCGAACGTAAAGTTGAACGCGGTATCTTCGGTTGCGGTCAGATCGGTTACAGCGCCCAGAACCGGCGTATCGTTTACAGGTGTCACGGTCAGCGTGACCGGCTGCACGGTTTCGATCGCGCCATCAAAGACTGCCAGCTCCAGCGCCACATCACCGTTGAAGTTCGCAGGTGGCGTGCCATTAAGGATGAAATTGCGCTGCTCGAACGCCAGCCATGCGGGCAGTGGATCACCACCGGCAAGCCGCAAGGTCACGGTCAGTGCATCGCCATCCACATCCGAGATCAGGGCCGGATCAATTGGCAGCGTGAACGCCTGGTCCTCAACCGCGATCAGGTCTGGCACAGGCAGGATCACCGGCGCATCATTGACCGCCGCGACCTGCACTGTGACAGACGATGTGGACGTCAATCCGGTGCTGTCGATGGCTGTATAGTCAAACGTGGCAATCCCGTTGAAATCAGCCGCTGTTTCCAGGGTGAGCATGCCAAGCCCGTCGGGCGTGATGGTCAAACCATTCAGGTTACTGACGCTGTCAAATTCGATCCCGTCGCCATCAACGTCATAGGCATCCACCAGCAGCTGCCGCGCGGACAGTGTGAACGGTGTGTCCTCTGTCATCTGCAATGTCACGGTTTCAAGCCGTGGTGCGTCAGGTGTGTTGGCAATGTCGAAGCCGAATGTGCCGGTGATCGGCAGGCCCGACCCATCGGTGATTTGATAGGTATAGCGCGCCTCGCCAAAGGCGTTGGCAAACGGGGTGTAGCGATAGTTGCCATCGCCCAGATCGGTGAACTGCGCGCTGGCAAAGCCGAGGAACACAATCGGATCGCCATCAGGATCAACGTCATTGGCCAGCAGATCGGCCACGTTGAAGATGATCGGCGTGTCCTCGATCATGGCGATATTGGCATCGCTCACCGCAATCGGCAGATCGTTGATCGGTTGCAGGTTGATCTGCACAAAGGTGCTGGACTGTGCGCCGCCGGCATCGGTCAGGACGTATGTAAAGCCCGCGTTGCCCGCGTAGTTATCGCGCGGTGTGAACACGATCTCGTCGCCTTCGATACGGGCAGAGCCGTTCACCCCGTCAAAGACCTCTGTCAGGGTAAAGCTGTCGCCTTCCTTGTCCAGATCGTTGGCCAGCAGATCGGCAATTGCCACGCGGAACTCTGTGTCCTCGGTGCCCTGATATGGGCCGTCTGCATTGCCCACGGGCGCGTCGTTTACGGCGGCCACGTCAACTTGCAGCGTGCCTGTCGATGTCAGGCGGCCGTCGGTGACGCGATAGGTGAACTCGAACGTACCTGACAGGTCCTCGTCGACAATGACGGTAATTTCGTCGTCCACGCGGAACAGGCGCGCACCGGGAGTTGTCGTCGCGATGCTGACAAAGCTGAATGGATCGCCATCAGGATCGCTGTCGTTTGACAACAGGTCAGTGACAGTCAGTGTGATGACCTCGTCCTCAAGTCCGGTGACAATATCGCGGGCCGCAATCGGTGCGATGTTGGTCGAGATGACGTTGACGTTCACAGTGCCCGTTGCTTCGCCGTCGGTGCCATCGCTGATGGTGTAGGTAAAGCTGGCCGCGCCATCGTAGTTGGCGGTGGGTGTGAACGTCACCTCACCATCCGTCAGGGAAACGCTGCCATTAACCGCGTCTTGCACCGACACCAGTGTCAGCGTGTCGCCATCAACGTCGATGTCGTTGGCCAGCAGATCAGCGGCGGACAGGGTGACAAAGCTGTCCTCGAACACGTCGATATCGTCGGACACGGCCTCGGGCGGGTCATTGACCGCAAGCACGTCAAACGTGACCTGCCCTGTGGATGTGCTGCCCGGATCATCGCCGATGACATATGTGGTTGTGTCCAGACCGTTGAAATCGCCGGTTGGCAGGTAGGTGAATGTCGCGCCGACATTACCGTCAAAGAGCTGATCAAACGTGGATTGCAGGTCTGTGGTGCCATCGGACACCGACACCGTGATTGTCAGAGTTTCCAGCGTGGCCAGAGGCACGTTGGCGGTCATCACACCTGTTGCGCCGTCGATCGTCAGCCATGCGGGCAAGGCTGCGCCACCGGCCAACGTCGCCGAATAGGTGCCACCGGCCAGCGTGACGGGTGCCGCAAAGGTTTGTGCAGGCGTCACGTTGGTGATGGTGCCGTTGTCAGGCGCGATGATCTCAAGCAGGCGGATCACGTCACCGTCTTCGTCGGTGTCGTTGACCAGAAGATCAGCGGCGGTGAATGTGACCTCTGTCGCTTCAACGGCGGCAATGGTGTCGGGTTCAGCAACAGGGATTTCCTTGACGCTCTCAAGGTTGATCACGATATAGCCCGGCTCTTCGCTGAGCCCGCCTTTTTCGTCGGTGCTGATGTATGTGGCAACGACGGCCCCGTCGAAATCTTCGGGTGCCATGCCGGTGATGCGTTCGCCATCGGTGCCAAAGACCAGATCGTTGTCTTCGATGATGGTGAAGGTGTCATCAACCGTTACTTCGGTGATGATCGCAAACGCGGGGCTGTCAGCCGTTGCGGCCACGTCGATGCGCACAGGGATCACGCCCACATAATCGGCAGGCGGCGTGCCCGCAAAGCTGAGTGTTGCGGCATCAAACGACAGCCAGTCCGGCAGATCATTGCCGTTTTCCTTGGTCACTGTGACGGCACCGATCGCATCTGTCGGCAGCGCAAATAGGTCCTGCGCGGCAAAGAAATCATCGGTGGCAAACAGCGCGTTGACCGCTGCGGGCACTTCGCCTGTGGCCGGATCAATGACGACCTCGATCACAAAGCCCAGCTCGGACATGGTGTAGATGTCTTCTGACACTTCGCCCGTCTGACCTGGGGCAAAGGCAACCTGCACGCGGGCCACGTCTTCATCTGCGGCAGGCGCAAATTCGGTGAACGTCAGGGCGCGTGCCTCGGCGTCGAAGGTCAGCCACTCGGGCAACGGACGGCCAGCGGCGCGCGTTACGGTGACGTCTGCGCCGTTCAGATCGAACAACGCCGCCTCGGGCGCGAGGGCACGCCCGCCGGACAGATCATCGCCGGGGTTGATGATGGAGGACAGTGTCAGCGACGTGGTGCCGCCCGTGTCGGCATCCGTATGTGTCAGCACGATATCAACGATCATCGCGGTGGCCAGATCGGCGGGCACAGAGCCATTCAGCGTCCATGTATCCGCGTCAAAGGTCAGCCAATCAGGGATCGCGCTGCCGTCAATCTGGGTGGCGCTGAAGGTGATGGCGTCTGTATCCAGACGGCCAGTGTCAAAGTCGAAGGATTCCGCGAACGGCGCGCGCACACGGAAGCTGTCGGCCAGATCGCCTGCATAGACCAGACCATCAGCCAGCGATGGCAGGTCAGCTTCCAGCACGGTCATAGCGCGGGTGAACGATACGTCTTCTTCCGGGTAGGTGAACGTGAGCGTGACGGCCAGATCGCCTGTCAGGTCGGCAGGCGCATCGCCCGTCAGGGACAGCGCATCGGCGTCGAACGTCAGCCACGCAGGCAGGTCGCTGCCATCGGCCAGCGTTGCCGTAATGACCACCGGATCGGACAGATATTCTTCGTCGATCAAGCCCAGACCTGTCACGCTTTCGAAGAACAGCACGTCGCCTTCGGGTTCGACATCGTTGCCGAACGCGGTGGCGGCAAGGATCAGGATTTCCTGATCTTCCACGCCTGTTGTCACATCGTTGCGCAGAATAGCGCCGTCGTTGCTTGGCAGGATATTGATCGCCACAAAGGCGGTGTCAAAGCCGCCCTCACCGTCGCTGATTTCATAATAGAACCCGGCATTGCCGTTGAAATCCTCGCGCGGGGTAAAGGTCAGTGTGCCAGCCGTTTCGCCAAAGCGGACCTTGCCATTGGTGGCAAAGCGCTCGATGGCCGACAGCGAGATCGTATCGCCGTTTTCGTCGGTGTCGTTGAGCAGCAATTCGGCAAAGGTAATCGTCAGGACCTCGTCCTCGACAATTTCAAAGCTGTCGTTGCGTGCCACGGGTGGATCGTTCAGCGGGATCACGTCGATGCCGTAATCCAGTTCCGCCGTGGCACCTCGTTCGTCGCGCACGGCGATGCGGATCGTGGCCTCGCCTAAAGCGTCGGGGATAAAGGCGAATGTTTCGGCGACAGGATCATAGATCGTGGTGCCATTGCTGGACGACACGAACCCTTCGAACGTAAACGCGTCATCTTCGATGTCATACACCTCGCCCATCACGTCAGACAGGCTGATGGTGGTGGTGATGCCAAGGCGTGCCTCTTGATCGCTCAGGCGGATGCGCGGCGCATCGTTGACGGCCTCGATCTCGATCGTGGCCTCGGCCGTTGATGTCAGTTCGCCATCGCTGACCGTGTAGGTAAAGCCTGCAAGGCCAAAGAAGTCTTCCTTGCCAAGGAATTCGAGGAACTCGCCACGGAATTCGATCTCGCCGTTGGAGACATTGTACAGGATGCTGGAGAAGAGCGGATTGCCGTCAGCATCGCGCAGCGGGCCTACGTCGACAATCGTCAGCGGATCACCGTCCACGTCGATATCGTTGGCCACCAGATCAGCGATTGAGATGAACAGCGGTTCGTCCTCGACAGCCATGATCGGGCCATCATCCACACCAATCGGCCTGTCGTTCACAGGGGCGATGTTCACCTCGACGGTGGCGGTGCTTTCGCGTCCAAACGGATCGCCAACGGTGTAGGTAAAGAACGCATCACCGTTGAAATCCTGATCACCAAGGAAGGTAATGTTGCCGAAATCATCAATCCCGACAGTGCCGTTCACAGCGTCCTGCACGGAGACAAGGAACAGATCCTCGACGCCTTCTGCGGCATCATTTTCGCGCAGATCGGTGAACAGGATTGTGGCGGTGATATCCTCGTCCGCCAGACGGTAGATATCGTCATCGGCGTTAAAGCGGCCGATGCGTTGCAGATCGTCGATGCGTGCACGGTCCCAGACGGTGCCATCGGCAAAGACGACTTCCTCGATGCCCACCTCACCACTGATAAAGTGGTCGGTGATCCGCATCGTATCAATCAGCAGGCCGTCATCACGCTCAAGCTCAAGCAGCAGATCGTCGCCTTCGCGCACGACAGACACATCCTTGGGCGCGATATTGGCGCGCATGATCACGCGGTCGGTGTCGGTGGCCGCGCCCAGTTCTGTGACCGTGTCCTCGGCACTGTCAAAGCCGAAAATATAGCTGTCAGACCCGGCCCCGCCTGCAATCGCGTCATCGGCAAAGTTGCCGTCAAACGTATCATCCCCGCTTGAGCCGATCAGCGTATCTTCAAACAGCGAGCCGGTGATCTTTTCGATCCCTGTCAGCACGTCGCCCAAGGCCTCGCCACGGGTGCCCTGCCCTGTGGATAGATCAACCGTCACACCTTCATCGGCAATGCTGTAGTCTGCGGTATCAAAGCCGCCGCGCCCGTCGATGGTATCGGCACCGCGTCCGCCGCGGATGATGTTGTCGCCGTCGTTGCCGCTGATGGTGTCGTTCTGGAACGAGCCCTGCACAATCTCGATGCTGTCAAAGGTATCGCCCTCGGCATCGCCGCCGCCGGAGGCACCATTGGCCATATCAACCGTCACGCCGTCATTGGACAGGCTGTAGTCGGCCGTATCCGTGCCTGCACCACCGCGCATGTCATCCGCACCGCGGCCACCGACCAGAAGGTCGTCACCAGCGCCGCCGATCAGCGTGTCGTCGTCGCGTCCGCCGTAAAGTTCGTTATCGCCTGCGTCACCTTCCAGCGTATCGGCAAACTGTGTGCCGACAAGGTTTTCGATGCTGTCGAAAGTATCGCCGGCGGCCTCACCACCGGTTGCGACACCGGTATCCAGATTGACCTGCACGCCTTCGGTGTCCAGACCGTCCTCGTTGAAATAGCTGGCGGTGTCAGAGCCTTCGCCACCTTGCAGATCGTCTGCGCCCAGACCGCCGACCAGCAGGTCGTCGCCCGCGCCACCGATCAGCGTATCTTCACCGTCACGGCCTTGCAGCGTATCGCGGCCACCGCGTCCGTCCAGCAGGTTGGCATCGTTATTGCCATAAAGCCGGTCCTGGAATTCGGCACCCAAAAGCGCCTCGACGTTGGTGTAGATATCACCCTGCGCAAAGCCGCCCTGCCCCAGTCGGGACAACAGATCGGCCCGCTGGCCCGTGTTGGAGCCGACAAAATCAACCGTGTCGAACCCGTCGCCACCGTCGATGCTGTCTGCACCGTCACCGCCGATAATCAGATCATCGCCGTCACCACCAAAGATCGTGTCATCACCGATCCCGGCATCCAGCGTGTCATTGCCCGCCTCGCCGTAAAGATCGTCGTCGCCTTCAAGACCGATGAGCGTCTCATCCAAGGCGTTACCGATCAGCAGATCGCGGATATCGGTGCCTGTGAGGGTCTGGTTATAGGTGTCGGCCACAACGCCGCGTGCCACGCCAAGGTCGGTCAGTTCGCCGTCGTTGATCAGGTAGCGCAGTTCAACATCGCCGGTGAAGTTCTCGCCAAAGCGGATCACGATAAATTCGTCGCCGTAAACCTCGGACGTGCCCGAGGACACGCTGTCGATGCCTTCAAAGACGCCATCAAACAGACCGTCATTGGTATCAACGTCGAGATCATTGGCCAGCAGATCGGACACGCGGATGATGTAGGGCACGCCGAAAGGCGATGCGTCCAGTACGTCTTCGAGGGCCTCGGGCTGGTCGTTGACTGCCTCGATTTCGATGTTGATGAAACCAACGCTTTGCCCTTCGGCGTTGTCGGTCACGATGTATTTGATACCGCCCGAACGGGTGGCGTTCAGATCAGGGGTGAAGCGGATGGTTTCGGCGTCAACAAACGTGAACGTGCCGTTGACTGCACCGCGGCCAAACTCCTCGATAAAGGACAGCGGCTGGAGGCCGACAAATTCGATGATGTCCTGATCAATGTCATAATCATTGGCCAGCAGCGACGCGATGGGAATATCGCGGTAGGTGTCTTCGACCAGCACGATGGTATCGTCAACCACCACGGGCGGCGCATCGCCCACGTTCTCAAAGAACATGTTGACGGTGGCGCCACCAATAAGCCCCTCAGGGTCGGCGGCGGAATAGCTGAACTCTGCCTCGCCCCAGTAATCGGGATCAGGCGTAAAGACGACATTGTCACCGACAATTTCGGCCACGCCACGGCCAGAGGCCGACACGCTCAGGAAGGTCAGGTTGAACCCTTCGGGATCGCCGTCATTGCGCATCAGGAACGAGATCGGGATGATCAGCGGCTCGTCTTCTGTACCGACAAGCTGCGGGTTGCGGATACCAAAGAGCGGGCTGCCCCAGCTGTCGCCGCCCAGTCGCGGATTGTCGTTCACAGGGTCCACATCAAGCGTGGCCCGTGCGATGGATTCCCCGCCCTGCCCGTCGATCACGCGGTAATCGAAATAGGCGTTACCGTTGAAATCTTGATCAAAGGCAAAGCGCACCGTGCCGTTTTCCAGCAGTTCAGCGTCACCGCCAAAGGCATTGCCGACAGCCGTGATCGTCAGCGGATCAAAGTCGGGATCGGTGTCGTTGAACAGCAGCAGTTCGGGGGCCACGATCACATCGTTGTCTTCGGTGATGCGCGTGCCACCGATTTCGGTGAGGAGGTCATCGCCGGGGATTGGCGCGTTGTTGACAGGGATCACGTTAAAGCTGACGCGGCCCGTGTCCTGCAACCCGTCGGGGTCCTGCACGATATAGTCAAAGTAAGCGTCGCCAAAGAAGTATTGCGTGGGCGTGACAATGATCCCGCCATCGGCTGTCAGTTCAACCTCGACATCGGCATTGCCCATGACCGCGATAAGGGTCAGCGCATCGCCGTCGATGTCGATATCATTGGCCACCAGATCGCTGGCTGTGATTTCAAACGGCACATCCTCAAGCGTCGAGAATCCGTCATCATTCACCGCAACCGGCGCGTCGTTTACAGGCAGCACGTCAATCGTGACAACCGCCTCGGCGCGGCCACCTTCAGGCGTGTTTGCCACATAGGTAAAGCGCGCCAGACCGACAAAGTTGGCGTCAGGGGTAAATGTGATCTCGCCATTGCTGTTCAGCGCAGCCGTGCCGTTTTCAGCCCCGAAAGTCTGCGCCACAATCATCCGGTCGCCGTCCAGATCGTTGGACAGCAGGCGGATCGTGTCGATCTGCACCACACCGTCCTCATCAACGGTAAAGCCGGTATCGTCACGCGCCTCGGCGACAGGACGGATGCGCAAAGCAACAGTGCCCTCGGCGATACCGTTGCGCCCATCGGTGATGGTGTAGGTCATCGTGGTGGCGCCGTAGAACCCTTCGTTGGCGGTATAGACCACGTTGCCGTTTTCATCGATTTCGGCCACGCCATCGGCGCCGCCATCCACAGCCAACAACGCGACATCATCGCCATCCGCGTCAAAGTCGTTGCTCAGCAGCGTATCTGCGGAAATCACAAACGGCTCGGCGGTGACGCCGCTGAAGTAGCCATCATCAGCCGCAACCGGAATCCGGTTATCAAGCAGCGTTTCGATGATCGCACGATCCCATGTGATCGCGTCCGAGAAGGTAAAGGCTTCAATGCCACGACCATCTTCGGCCAGCGCATCAATGATGGTCAGCGTATCGTCAGGCGCGCTGACGAAGCTGAACACGATAGTGTCGGACCCTTTGAACAGACGCTCAACAGAGGTTTCCGACGACACAAAGTCGGTGAACACAACGGTGTCGATATCATCCAGCGACGTTGCTGCATCATGGATCGTGTCCTTGCCGTCGCCGCGGCCAAAGACATAGGCGTCGGATCCGCTGCCGCCGAACAGAGCATCATCGCCAGCCGTTCCGGCAAAGCTGTCATCACCGCTGAAGCCGTAGGCGTTTTCATTGCCAAGGTTTTCAACAGATTCAATCGCAGCGGCGCGCATTTCGGCCAGCTGCCACGTGGTGCCATCTGCAAATTCGATGATCTTGCGGGTGTTGGTTGATCCCGACAGCGCACCATCGATGATCAGGCGGTCACGCTCGCCTGTAAAGCGCAACACAAGATCGCTGCTGGTGGGGCCGCCGCGCAGGGCAAAGTCCAGATCGGACACGTTGTAATCGATCAGCTTGATGGTGTCGGTGCGGAAATCATCTGTGTCCACGATCCGGTCATCACCGTCGCCCGCGCGATATTCGTAGATGTCCGCCCCATCAAGGCCGTTGATCACATCGTTGCCCTTACCACCGGTCAGGACGTCATCCGCCTCGGTGCCGACGATCAGATCGTCGCCGTCTGTGGCCGTATCCAAAAGCAGGATCGCCTCAACCGCGTCGCGGTCAAATGTGGTGCCGTCATCGGTCAGGATGATCGTCTCCACCGGGAAGGAATAGCGGCTGACCAAAGCGTCGATGATGGTGATCTCATCGCCCTGATCGGCAAGACGGATTACCAGATCAGTGCCCAGATACCCGCGCCGGTCAAAGGTGATTTCGTCAGCGGCATATCCCGCGATCTCAAGCCGGTCTGTGCCAGAGTCCTCGACAATCCGGTCGGCCCCGTCACCGCGGGTGTAAAGATAGGTGTCGTCGCCACGGTCACCGATCATGAGGTCGTTGCCACGCAAGCCTTCGATCGTGTCGTCTGCGGTGGTGCCCAGCAGACGGTCATCGCCTTGGGTGGCGATGTTCTGTTCGATCAGCGCCGTCAGGTCGTTGCGCAGGATCGTGGTGTCGCTGTCTTCAAAGTAAATCGTTTCGATATCACCAAGGCGGGTGCCATACTGGCCACTGCGCAGGGTGATCCCGCCCGCATCGCCAGCACCTGCCGCAGTTTCGGCGATGTCGATATACACATCGCGCTGATAGCCCGCACGGAAGGTCACATCTGCCGGATCAATGCCGCGCAGGATCAGGCGGTCGCCGCCCGAGAACCCGTCGTCAAAGATGCGATCATAGCCGTCGCCGCGCGTGTAGATGTAGGTATCATCGCCGTTTTCGCCCAGCAGTTCGTCATCGCCAAGGCCGCCCGTCAGGGTTTCATCAGCGGCGGTGCCTTTGATGCGGTCGTCAAACTGCGTGACCTGTGCCGCCAGCAAGGCGTTGGAAATTTCGGCTGCTGTGCGCGTGACACCACCGTCAAAGGTGAATGTCTCGATATTGGCCCAGTCGTAGTCGTTGCCGTCAAGGAACATGCCAGCGATCAAAACGCTGCCCGCGTCACCTGCGTCCGGTGCGCTTTCTGCAATGTCGATCCGCAGACCGCGTGCCGTGTTCACAAAGGTCACGTCTTCAATCGCAACGCCGGTAAAGACCATCTCATCGCTGCTGGACACTGAACCGGTTGCGTTGGCGGGTGCCTCTGAAATCTCGTCATGGCCATCGCCACGGGTGTAACGGTATTCGTCCGTGCCACGTCCGCCGATCAGAACATCATCACCCAGACCACCTTCAAAGGTTTCAGACAGATAGCTGCCCTCGATCCGGTCATTCTGATCTGTGCCCGTATCGGTCAGCGCGATCATCAGGTCGGTCAGCTGCGCCGTTGATCCGTCGGCAAACTGCACCTGTTCGATCAGCGTATTGGTCGAGCTGCCACCGTTAAAGGCATTCGCAAGACGGATTCCCCCCGCGACGATCCCGCGATCAACGTCAGGCGTCACCATAAAGACCACATCGTTGTGCGCGCGATGGATCGTCAGGTCGGCTTCCTGAAGGTCCGCAAAGATCAACAGATCGCTGCCGCCAGACGGATTACTGCCGTAGTCGTGGTAGGTGTCGAACCCGTCACCGTTGTTATAGATATAGGTGTCGTTCTGGTTGTTGGACGCCACAATGTCATTGCCGCCCAGCATCTCGAAGATGCCCGGTGCATCAGACGGCGCTACGATATCGTCGCCCTCAGTGGCAACGATTTCGGGGATCGTCAGGGCCAGAATGGCGTCGCGATCAAGCGATACGCCGCCATCAAGACGGATCTCGTTCAGGCGGCTGAGGCCATTACTGATCCGCAGAACACCGCCGTCGCCAGCGCCCTCCACGGTTTCGGCCACGCGCACGATCAGGAACGTGTCATGGCGCACGATGCTCAGGTCACTTTCGGCGATCCCGCGCATATCCAGCGTCAGTTCGGTCAGATCAATCAGGTCATCGCCGTCACCACGGGTATAGATCACCTCGAACGGGCCATCGGCATAGCGGAAGTCGTTCAGCGCCCGCAACAACACGTCATTGCCTTCGCCAGCGTCGATCACCGTCACAGGCGCAAGGGCATCTGTGTCGTAGTCAATCGCGATCACATCGTCGCCGGCGGTGCCGGTCACCGCTGGCATTGCAGCAGCGATATCCACGTTGGTCCATGCGGTGCCGTCATCAAAACCGATGGTGTAGTCGACCTCGCCAAAGCTGCGGGCCTGACCCAGCACAACAGTCACGGCATCGTCGCCTGCGACAGTTGCGGCCACATCCAGCACCAGCAAGTCGTCCACGCGGCGTGGCGTGACATCGACGGGATCAATCCCGACGAATGTGATGTCCATCGTGGCTAGCGGGCCTGCGATTTCGTCAAACACAGCGTCAGTCACAACCAGTGACCCGCTGGTCGCCCGATCAATCAGCGCAACGCCTTCCGCCAGAACCGTGGATGGATCATCCGGCAGCGGTTGATCCAGCGTGATCAGCGTTGACAGCAGCTCGCCCGAGTAGACCAGCCCACCGTCCAGCATCAGTGTGGTGGACAAAAGATCAACGATCTCGATCTCGAAACCTTCGGTGCCATCAGCGACACGTTCGGCCACAACAAGAACCGGCCCGTCGCCACGATCAACAAACGTGATCTCGGCGGGCAGGACGTCTTGCAGGATCAGATCACCGGACGGCAAACCACCGGGGCCACCCGGCCCGTCACCGGCATAGAAGAACGGCCCGCTTGGCAACGCCTCGTTGGGGATAATCTCGGCGCCGAAGGGGGTGTCGATAAAGACCGGACCGCTTGGGAAGGTAAACAGATACGGACCTTCAGGGCCAAAGGGGCCTTCGAGGAAGAACGGCTGTGGCTCCAGCGGGTTTTCAGGGATGAACGGCCCGCCGGGATTGCTAAGCTCAAGCGTGCCATCGGGATTGACCGTCAGGAAGAACGCAGAGCCTGATACAATCGGTTCGTCAGGGAACGGCCCATCAGGGTTATCGGGAAAATCGGGGTTGTCTGGATTGTCTGGGAAGTCTGGATTGTCGCCCAGATCAAACAGAATCGGACCATCGGGGCCGCGCGGCCCGTCCGGGCCGCCAAAGCCGGAATCGTTCACACGGAAGCTGTAATAGCCACCCGCGGTGCCACGCGCCAAGGTCAGTTCGCCGGTAATCAGACGGGGCTCTGTTGCCTCGGTGGTTTCGGCCATGCCTTGCAGGTCCTGCATGGTCAGCACGTCGCCGTTGGCAAACTCGATCTCGGAGAAAAGCGATGCCGTGCCGCCTGCAATCCGCAGGCTGTCGTTGAAATCGCCGAACCGCAGGAGCAGGCCGTCAATGGGCGGGCCATCGGTGTTGGGCGCTGCGGCCACAAACTGCACGGTTGTTTCCGCGATATTGATATCGGACAGCACGATAGAGCGCTCGTCCGACCCGCCTTCACCAAAGAATGGGTCGGTGTAGTCGTTGATAAAGTCGTGTCCGCCGCCGCGGGCATAGGTGAACACCACATCGCCCGATGACGTTGCAACGCGGGCGCTTTGCAGTTCGACCTCGAAGCCGCCACCAAAGCTAAAGCCGCTTCCGACCTGTTCATCCTCGGACGTGCCGATGATGTTGTTGGGCGCGTAAGGGTCAATCGGAATAAAGGTGCGACCATCGTCGTCGCCGCCGATGTTATAGGTGATCGCCTGCGCGGCCAGCGTGGCGCGGTCCCAGCTATCGCCATTGGCAAATGTGATCGCGTCCAGCTCTTGCGCGCCATCGGTCAGCCACAGCGTATCGCCCGTGGCCGTGACCCGCAGGATGTAATCGCGTTCGCCGGAATTGTCTTGCAGCGGCGACAGGTGCAGCGTGACCTCGGACGGGTCAATGTCCGTCAGCGTGACGGTATAGTTGCGGTAATCTGTCGTCACCGTATCAACGCCATCCCCTTTGGAGAAGATGACATTGGCACCAAAGGCCGCGATCAGATCATCCCCGCCAAGCGGCGCGATATCTTCGCCGGATCCAGCCTCAAGCGTGTCGTTGCCCTCGGACGGGAACGCGCCGGGAAGCGGTTGGATCAGCGCCTGGATTGTGGCCGTGGGCCAGACGGTATCGTCGTCAAAGACGATTTCCTTGACCAGAAAATCGCCATACTGCGGCGACGATGTGCGCACGACAATGCGGTCGTCGGTGCCTTCAAACGTAACGATAAAGCCCTGCTCTTCGGCGGGGTGCGCTTGCAGCGACACTTCGGTCGGCAGGTAGCCGGACAGCCGCAGTGTGATGTCTTCGCTGCTGGTATTGTAAGGCACGATCTGGTCCTGGCCATCACCACGGCTAAAGACCACGGTATCGGCCAGTTGCAGGAAGCGTGTATCGCCGCCCTTGATGACGATTGTGTCGTCACCCAGTCCGCCTTCAAGCGTTTCTTTCGTTTCGGTGGCCAGCACCACATCATCCGCGTCGGTCTGCACATCGGCCATCAGAAGGGCCAACAAATCCTCGGTGCTGACGGTCTGGTCGTCGAACTGGTATTCCTTGATCGCCCGCGTAAAGCCCGTGGCAGAGCTGTCCCCGATCGTATCAAACGCGCGGCGCACGGTGATCTCGTCACCATCGCCAAAGTTGATCACCAGATCATCGATATTTTCAGCCGCACGCGACAGCTGTGCATCGGCCAGATCAAAGCCGTCCAGCACCAGCGCATCAAACGAACTGAATGACCCGTCAAACGCGATCACGTCCATGCCGCCGCCACGGCTGTAGATCAGCGTATCGCCACCATCACCGTGTACAAAAATCTCGGATGCGTCAGAGCCTGTCAGCGTATCGGCGTTATCAGTGCCTTGCAGGATCACCGGATCGGTTTCTGACAGCGGCGTCAGGGCCGCCTCTTTGATCCGCGTCAGATTCCACGTTTCGCCATTGGCAAATTCGATCAGGTCGATGCGCGCATCAAAGCGGTCTGTGGCCATGCCGTTTTCGATGACAATTTCGTCGCCACCACCCAGCAGGATCACGATGTCCGCAGGGGTCGTGCCGCTGTCGTCCAGCGTGCGCACTGATACTTCGGCAGCAAAGTGATCGGGCAGGCGCAGGGTGTTCTGGTAGAACGTGCTGCCGCTTTCGTCGATCACATCACGCCCGTCACCGCGACGGAAGATGTAGGTATCGCGCCCGCTGCCACCCATGATGACATCGTCGCCAAGACCACCCTCAAAGGTTTCATCCGCATTGGTGCCGGTCAGCACGTCATTAAACGGCGTGCCCTGCCCCACAGTGCGCGAGAAAAGCTCGGCTCGGGTGATGGTTGTGCCGTCGCCAAAGGCCACGCGGTCCACGCCCGACAGGCCACTGGTATAGCGCAGCGTGATTTCGTCGTCAGAGCCTGTGAACTGCAAAACGATCTCGTTGCGGTCCGCGACAGGGCGCGTGACGATCAGGTCCTCGGCCAGATAGCCGCGAATTTCCAACGTATCGACACCGGTGGAGTCCGCGATCACATCGCGCCCGTCACCGCGCGTAAAGCGGAACGTATCGTCGCCACCGCCACCCGTGATATCGTCGTCGCCAAGGCCGCCTGCAATATCATCGTCAAGGTTGCTGCCGCGCACGATGTCGTCTTCGTCACCGATCAGCGCGGTCACGGCCAGACGCTGAACGGTCTGGGTGTCCCAAACAGTGCCGTCACCAAATTCGATGGTCGGCAACGACGTGTAAAGCCGCGCGTTTTTCAGAATCAGCTGGTCGCCGCTTTCAGGGAAGGCCAGCACAAGGTCGTTGCTATCCAGACCAGCGGTCCGCACCGTGGCATCCCCTTGCGAGAACCCTTCAAGATAGATGCTGGCATTGTCCAGATTGTACGGCAGCGTGATTTCGTCAATCCCGTCACCAACGCCAAAGACAACACGCGTGTCGTTGCCCATGGTGATGCTGTCGAACCCGCGCCCGCCGCTGACAGGCGTGTCGCTGTTCAGCAGCTCGGCATCAATGATATCCATGCCAAAGTTGCTGTCTTGTTCAAAGATCAGCGTGCGCACGTCACCAATGGTCAGGGACTGGCCGTCGCTGAATTCAAACAGGTCAATCTTGTCGACGGTCGCACCGTCAAAGATGATCAGGTTGTCGCCGGTTTGCGTCAGCGTCACCAGAAGATCGCCGTTCACATCGCGGAACGCGATCTGGTTGGGCGTGATGCCAGCCGCAAAGACCACACGGTCAAAGCCACCGCTGTCTGCAATACTGTCGCGCAGATCGCCCACACCAAACAGGTAGGTGTCATCGCCCTGCCCGCCGTCCAGCGCATCCGATCCAGCCCCGCCAGCAAGCGTATCATTGCGGTTGTTAAAGCCGATCAGCTGGTCGTCACCTTCGGTGCCCTGCAACAGCAGCGTGCGGAAATATTCCGTTGTGCGCACAGTGCCATCGTTGAACAAGAATTCCTCGATTGTGGTGGTGGTCAGACCATTGGTGATGGTCAGCACATCCGCGCCGTTACCCAGATCAATCAGCAGGTCATTTTCATTGCGGCGCACCTTAAGGGTGGATTCCACCACTGTCGCGCCGAAAATCACGCGGTCGATAACACCCGCGGTGTCGGTGCGTTCGCGGATTTCGTCAAAGTCATAGCCGCCCGCAAAGGCATAGGTATCGCTCAGATTACCACCGATCAGAATGTCGTCACCCTGACGGCCATCCAGCACGTTTTCAGCCGTCAGCGACCCGGTCAGGATGTTGTCGCCACGGTTGCCGCCTTCGATCTGCAGGTCTTCCTCGATGTCAGAGATCAGCATGAAGGTGCCGTCTTTGAAGCGGAACACCTCGACCCCGTCAGCAGTGTCGCGGAACTGGTTGCGGATGCGCAATGTGTCCGGACGGTCGCTGATGGAAATGACCAGATCGTCATTGTCCTTGCTAAAGATGACGTTGTCGCGCGTGACATCATCACCAAAGTGGACTTCGTCGTCTTCTGGAACCACGATGCCCGGCGCGTCTTCCCATGCGGCCTGCACCTGACGGTCGATGATCACGTCGTCGCCGTAGCCGCTGTCGAATTTGTAGATGTCGCCGCCGTCGTGACCGATCAGCGTATCATCACCACCGCGACCGTCGATCAGCTCGTTAAAGTCGGAGCCTTCGATGGTTTCATCGGCTGAGGTGCCGACCAGATCCATATCTTCGGGGTTGCGATCCGTGTGGCGGACAGTGCGATCGCTAAACAGGAATGTCTCAACCGCGTTGATCTGTTCGTCTTGGCGATTGTACTGGTTTTCCAGCGTGATGGTGTCGCCGGTTGCATCAATCGTGATGATCAGATCGCGCGCGGTCCGGCTGAACGACACATCGGTCGAGGCAATCCCGTCAAAGCGGATCGCATCGCCGCCCGCTGCATCAAAGATGACATCAGTGCCATCGCCCTGAGCGTAGATATAGGTATCGCTGCCGCCCTGACCTTCGAGCCGGTCATCACCCAGACCACCCTCAACGATATCATTGACCTTAAAGCCGTAGATAACATCGTCGCCATCGGTCTTGGACTGGTCGACAAAAGTTTGCAGCCACTTGAACTGATCCCAGCGGGTGCCGTCACCGAACACAAACTGTTCAATCTGGTTCACATCGTCCGAGATGATGACGATGGATTTGAAGTATTCGTCAAACGTCAGCGTGTCATTGGTGCCTTTGACCCGCATCTGCACGGTGTCGTCCGGCCCGTTGCGCAGGAAGTCAAAGTCGGTCCAGCGTAGATCATCGGTAAATTCGACCACATCGTCAGGACCCGGCCCAAGCAGTTTGGACGACGTATCGTTGTCGCGGATCACATCGCTGCCATAGCCACGGCCATAGATATATGTGTCACCGCCCTCTTTGCCCGACAGGAAATCCTCGCCCGCACCACCATCAAGCGTGTTGTCGTTCAACAGGCCGTAGATCGCATCGTCGCCATCGGTTTTTGCGTTCGTCAGCACCCGTGAAACGATCTGCTCGAAATCAAGTGAATCGCCGTTGCCGAACACAAAGCGTTCAATCAGATCGGGGGCCACGTATTGCACGTCCAGCTGCGGATCGATGGCAGCCAGCAGTTCAAAGTTCAGACGCACGCCACCAAACTGGCCTTTCACCAGCACGGTGTTTTCGGTCAGGTTGCCGTCTTCGTCTTTCAGCGTGATCAGCAGGTCGTCGCTTTCGCTGTCGCGCTGCAGGTGCAGGTCTTTTGCTTCAGTGTCGCCAAGGAAATGCAGGAAGTCGAGCCCGCCTTTCAGCGGACCAAAGCCAAAGCCGCCGCTGTCGTGGATCACATCCTGACCTTCGCCGGGATTGATGATGTAGTGGTCGCCGCCGGTGCGGCCTTCCATATAATCGTTGCCCAGACCACCCTGAAGCACGTCGGTATCACCCGACCCGATCAGCACGTCGTTGGTGTCTTTCGCCTCGCTCACGGCCATGGCGATCTTGAAGCGATCCAGCACAACACCGTCGGCAAAGAAGATGGACTCAAAGCCGGAATTCAGGCGACCAGAGCCCGCAACAGGGTTCAATTCGCCCAAGAACTGGGATTCCACGCGCAGTTCGTCCGTGGTGCCTTTGATGCGGATGATCAGGTCTTGGCCGTCACGCTCCCATTCAACATCCGTGGACCGGGCCTGTGCAAAGCGCAATTCGTCAGGCGATTTGTAATCCTGATCAAAGATCACATCCTGACCAAAATCCTTGCCGACAAAATACACGTCACTGCCGCTGCCGCCTTCGTAACGCTGGTTGCCGCCACTGACGTAGATAAAGTTCGCAGCCGACGTGCCGTTCACCTCGGTGGTGGTGGCGTCATGGTCGATCAGCAGGTCCTGATTGACCGACAGCGTGTTCATCGCCGTGCGGATATCAACATCCATCGGCACGTTTTCAAACGCGGCCACGATGGTCTGGAAAATCGTCCGCTGGTCCATGCCGGACGGCTGCCCGAAGGGATCATCCTCGGACACCTGCTGGAAGTCGGGGTAAACCTGCCACAGGATTTCGTTCCAGCCGGACAGGTAGTCAAAAGTTTCATCATAGCCTGTCGGCGCGCCTTCAAAAATCGCCTCGAAGAAGGGGATCATCTCGCGGTCGGTTGTGGCCTGGAACGCGTCCTTGTCGCTGTCATAGGTGATGCCGCGGGCAAATTCCGACAGACCGCCCTGCAAGGCCACACGGGCGGCAAAGGCACGACTGGACACCACGTAGCCGTCCATCACCTCGGCCAGCAGCTCGATCATGATCTCGATGCCAGAGGTATAACCGTCCTCGGTCAGGCTGGCGTTGCCGCTTTCGTTGACAGAATACGAAATTATGCCGGTCGCATCGTCGATCTCGGCGGTCATCATCTGCGGGCGGAAGTTGATGCCAGCAGTTTGCGTCGCAAAGTGGAACTGACCGGGTGTCAGAAGCTCTACGCGGAATGTGCTGTCGTCGGTCGATCCGACCTCGTCCAGCGTCTCGAAGTCGACTTCGAAGTTGCGCAGCACAAATTCGCGCGGCGTCCCGAACTGATCCTGCAATTCAAGCGCGCGATCCAGATTGCGTGCCCAGACATAGAACGTGCCGTCCTGATCGGTGACCTGAACGGTATAATCGACGACAATCCCGTCGATGAAATTCACCCCGATATGATCGACAGGGATTTGGGCGTAGGGGTTGAAGCCAAGCGCCTCGGTGCGCCATTCAAACCCGTCAGCGGTGTCCATCGCAAGGATGTCGGCCTTTGTCGGATCAATGATGACAACACCGTCAGACCCCAGCACGTCATTGCCGGACGCAAGCGCCCAGACACCGCCACCAAGGTTGACGCCGTAGTCGGTAATCACCGCGCGCCCGTCGACAACTTCCATCAGATAGGGCAGCTCGTCACGGGCAGTGAGCGGCTCGGCGCGGCTTGCGGCAGAGAAAACCTGCTCCAGCTGCCAGCCAGCGCCCTGCGCCATCACATCCTGCAATGTCGGGCGCGCAATCACAGCACCACCCGCATCGGTGATGTCGGCACCACTGTTCAGCGTCCAGTATCCGCCGGTTTCATTCTCGACCCAGACACCACGATCCAGCAAAACAGGGCTGTCGCCGGACGTGTCCAGCAGCACCGGCGTCAGTTCGCGTGTCTGCTCAAGGCTGAATGACCATTGGCCCAGAATTTCGCCAGTCTGCTCGCGCAGCAATTTCAGGTCGGGCGTTGTCATCTCGGCTGTTTTGGTGCGGACCATCTCGGCCAGCTCGAAATCGTTGGACATGGCGATGGACAGATCAACCAAACGGCCATAACCGCGGCTCTGGATCAGTTGCCCTTCCAGCCAAGGCGCATCACCCGCCTCACCGTCAAACCGTGTATCAATATCGTTCAGCGCAAAGATCGCGTCGTAGGCCGTGCCCAGTTCGCCGGTATTCCAGACAAACGTGCCTGCCTGCCGCAATTCCGTGCCCTGCGGCGTGGTGGCGCCCAGTTCAATCGCATCAAGGTTCAGCGCAACGATGCCCAGATCGGCCAGCGACGTCAGCTCACCTTCGTCTGTTTCACCGTCCAGATCGCCGTCCTGCCAGATGACAAGATCCGCATAAATGGCGTCAGCGGCGTCGATCTTACCGTCGCCATTGTCGTCGTAGGTCGCCAGTTCCTCATAGCCCGACTGCAACGCGTTACCGAACAGCTCGGTCACATTGTCGATCTTGCCGTTGCCGTTCTTGTCCAGCGCAAGGAAGCCGTCATCGGGGTGCAGCCAGCCCGTGCGTTCGGCAAACAGATCACCGTCGATGTCGAAATAGACATCGACATCCTGCAATGCCATCGTCTCGATCCCGTCGCCGTCCAGATCAAGGATCAACGGGTCCTTACCCGTTGACCAGAGGGCGGCCTTGGCGATGCGACTAACCGCGCCCGCGCGCGTGATCAGCTCGTCCAGAAGCGGCAGATAGCGGTTCAGACCACCGGGGAAACCGGGGAACATTGCGAAAATGGCAAGGAACGGGTTGGCGATCTTGAACGTCATGCTCAGGTCGCCAACGACGTCCTGGTTCAGACCTTCTTCGGTGAAATACTGCGCGCCCCACAAGATGCCGCGTGCATCGTTGTAGTTGTTGAACGTCATAAAGCCGAAGCCCGGATCGTCTTCGCTATCCTGCCCAATCAAGCTGGCAAAACCGGCGATGAATATGTTGGCGACATAAAGCCTGCTTTCATCACGGTTCCAAAGATAGGTGATGAACGGCATGAAGTTGTCGAAATAAAGCGGGCTGAATGCCAGCGGCAAACCAACTGAGCTAAGCCCCGGCACACCATAGGCAAAACCAAGCCCCACAAGCGGCAGGTTGCTGTTACCGCCGACAAGCGGATAACCCACAAATTTCAGAACGTCATCGCGCCGCGGATCCCACATGGTGGTCGACCCCCACCACCAGATGTTGTCGGCGTTGTCATACCCTGGCCGTCCGTCTTCATCGACAAATTCCAGCGCTTCAAATTCTTGAAAACTAAGCACTTCGTCGTCAGGACCGACCAAAAGTCCGTCCGTCGTGTCGCCGTAAACAGAGCCACCTTTTGAAGTGTTGAAAATCCAGTCACGACCCGGACCGCCGGCTGTGATGGCTTTCTCGCCAAGAAACGCAAAAACCCAGTCATTCCCGGGTCCACCGTCAAGATAGAGCCTCTGCTCGCCATCTGCCACCGGATCATCTGCATCGTCGAAAAGCGGCTCGCCGGACTCCAGATGGACCGCGCGCCAGCCGATCAGCGTGTCGTCACCCTCACCACCATAGGCAGCACCCCACCCTTCGTGAATAAGAACGTCATCGCCATCGCTGCCTTCCATGAAGACGTCGTAGCCATCCCAAAGCCAGATGCCTTCTTCCGTGATAACCTCTTTGTCCTGCAAGAACTTTGTGATGACGTTCAGCGGTCCTTCGGGGCCAAAGATTGGACCTTCCAAGCCAAACAAACCGTCTACGCCAACAATCAATTCGGAGACGTATTCGAACGCTTCGCCGACAAAATTGATGACCGCATTCGCAAGATCTGCCGCCGTTTCCGCGACCGAGTTGAAAAGAGGAACAAGGAAATCGGCAGCAGCGTTCGCAACACTTGTGAAGGTATCATAGAAGACGCCACCGACGTATCGACCAAAGCCTTCCAGTGCTGCGCCCACGGCAATCAACGTGGGCAGGGCCAGTGTTCCCAAGCTTACGAATCCGACCAAGGCACCTGCAATCAGACCGCCAAGCTCACTGATGACCTGACCGATTACCTCGGCAATGAAGGCCCTGTTGGACGAGTTCGCTGTGTCGCGATCATAGCCTTCCGCCTCTTGTGCCTGTGCCGCTGGCGGCGCAAGAACCGCGATAGCTGCAATAGCGCCAACCGGACCAAGCTTGCTTGCAATCTCGCCAATGCCTTTCCAAGGCAGTTTGCTATAAAATCTGACAGGTTTACCGCCCGCGTCAGAGTCGAGCAAATTCATCGCCCTGTCGTAATTATCCGCTTTGCCATCAATGAGCAGCGTGCCGTTATCAAGACGCGTTACTTTGTTAGTAGCTGCCCATTCGCGCGAAAATTGCGTTGAGGCCCGCGGATTGGACCCGGAGGTGTCGTAGATACGGTGACTGTCAAGGTCGTCAGCTGTTTTCGAAAAGAAGCCCGTATCACCAAGCTTGCCATCATAATCGAGACGGAACCGTTCATTGCTGCCATCAATCGGAACAGTCTTGACCCGCAGTGCGGCAATTTCCTGACCAGCCGGCGACGCTTGGATCTTATCCCATGTCAACGCGCGATTTGTGTCGGCGCGCATATCAGCCACAGATGGCTGGCCACCCTTGCTGGAGATTAGGTGCGGATCCTGACGGCTCGTGTAGGCCACGTATCCACCGGTTTTCGCCCCATCAAGATCGTTCGCGGAATCCATAAAATTGACAAGCTGCGCCATCCGCAGTGAACGGTCTGCTTCGGGAATTTTTGGAACACCAAATTCGTCGACTTCTGTCAGTTCGTTCAGAAGGTATGTCAGGCGATCGTTGATCCACGGGTGCGAACCCATGTGCATCGGACGGTTCAGCTGACCCGACCCGATCGGATTATCAGGTCGCGCATCGAAGTTATATTCACCTTCGACGGACCAACCCGGCAAATAGCGATCAAACAGACTGGAGAAGTCTCTCGCGATTTCGCGTGGGATTGAATCGTGGCCTTGGATACCGGTACGCGCCATGGAACTATAACCTTCTCACTGTCTGCAATCGCAGTCGTCTAAATCTCGTTCAGCTGATGGACATTCGGGAGCCGAAGCTCCTTTTCCTTGATGCGTGACACCAATTCGTCTGACAGCAGTAGTGCGGGAGATCGCAACTTGCGCTCTCGCCACAGATGGGCAGAACCGATGTCGGCTTTGGAGACACTCAGCGCCGCACAATGCTTCCGTGTAAAATCAAAAATGTAGTAAGTTCCGGTTTCACCGGTCCACGATTCAGTCGGGCTTTGGTCCGGTCTGAAGCTGTCGATAAACTGCCTGATCCGCATGCCGAAATAGGCCTTTGGCGCGGGCGTTCCGTCGGCGTGCTTGATGTCGATCGGCCAAAACTGGTGCAATCCCGGCTCTAGGCTTTCAATGACATCCATCAGGTCCTGATCCACCGCAAGCAACCGATCAGTCAACTTGATGAGCGAACCAAATCTCTTGGAGTGTTCGTGCTCAATGACAAATTCGCGGGGCACCTCGAACGGTCGCAACGGCTCTGGCGCCCGCGGATGATCGATCTCGTTTTTTGTGATGCCCGTAAATTTCAAAGCAACGTGCAAGGCATAGGACGGCAAATACTGGGTATCGTATCGCGCCTTTTCATCATCCGAAATCTCGTTCTGGAGCGCATCCCGCAAGGCGTCTTTCCAGCCCACATAATCGCCGTCCAGAAAATACTCACCAAAACGCCGTGGTTCAGCCATGCCCCACGTCATTTCCCGCCCCGCTTCATACCAAGCTTCTCAAGCGTTTCCGTATCCAGCAACTGCCCCACCACCGGGTGCAGCCGCAGTTCGCCGTCTTTGACGACCGAGCGGAAGTTGGCCACGACCGAGCCGGTTTCTTTCTGTGTGGGGGCGATCACGTCGATCAACCAAGCGATGTCGCCGCTGTTCCAGTCCTCGGCTTTCAGGCGCACGGGCCATGTGCGTGATTTGATCTGGTCGCGCAGGCGGCTGTCGGCCTCTTCGGACAGGCTGGCCCAGATCGCCACGCCGCTGATATCGCTGGTCGGATCGTTTTCGCTGTTGGCGGGGTAGGCAATCGCCACGCGGTCGCGGATCAGGGGATCAAGGATCAGGTGCTGCATATCCGCCAGCGTCTGGTGACGGTAGCGGGGCAGCGACATCATGGCCAAAGCGATTTTGCCAAAGCTTTCGCGCACATGCGCGCGCAAGGCTGCAACCTTTTGCATCACCTCTTGATCGGGCGCACCATTTGGCACAGCATTTCCGGTTTCCGCAGTTGCGGATGCGACGTTATCGTCTGACATGATATCCCCCAGGGATGTAAAGTGATCACCTGGGACACAACCCAGAGATTATCACACTAAAGTTATCACGCCGCGTCGCAACATTTTTTCTTAACTTAAGGGAACTTTCTGACCAGAAAGGTGTTGCCAACACCTTGCCGCACGATTTACGCGCGACAAGGTCCTCCGGTGACGCCGGATTGTTCCTAGCTACAGAACAATAGGGCTGCGGTGCCTAGAACTTTGCGATCAGGTTAATGAAGACGCCCTGATCGTCATAGGTCAGGTCGGTCAGATCATCCGAGAACGTACCAAAGTTGTAGCCCACACCCACCTTCACATTCGGGTTGATGTGCCGGTAAACCGCGCCAAGCACACTGTTTTCCTGCGTTTCGGCCTGCACAAGGTTCAGGCTACGCACCTCGACCAGTGCATCCCAATTATGCACCATGTGATACCGCGCAGAGGCCACGGCAAGCCACGCATCGTTCTGGGCAAAATCGCTTGTGCCATCGGGCGAGGTTTCCGCACTGCGATAGCCAAGCTTGCCGCCAATCGTCCACGTTTCATTCAGGTCGTATGACGCATCAACGCTCAGAACGTGGCTGCGCTGGCGCGGGCCTTCGTCCTCATCCTCCGCATCGCGCAGACCATAAAGGTCATACAGATACCGGTAGCGGGCCAGCACGTTCAGACGGTCATCTTCCACAGGGCGGAAGGCGTAGCCCAGCACCACATTGGCATAGTTGCCGTCCAGCAGATCGCTTTGATCCGTTTCAGACCGCGCCACATCGGCAGAGAACACAAACCGTTGTTCTTCGGTGATTTTATAGACCGCGTCGGCACTGACCAGCAACGTGTCAGAGTTCACCTGCGTGCCATCGCGCAGGCCATCTTCCGTCCGGTATTCGACACGTCCGGCAACGGAAAGCTGGGTATCCTGATAGGTCGTGCCAAACGACAGCGCGTTGCGGTCAAAGTCATAGCGGTCGTCGTCGCGCACGCGGCCCACTTCGATGGCGCTGGTCAGCGACCATGTGTCGTTCGGCGTGTAGGTCACACCATAGGCGCTGATCAGGGACCGGTAATCGCCGAACAGATCATATGACGTTTCACCATAGGTATTCACGGTATCGCTGACCTGCGTGGTGGCACCCGCCACGATCCGGCCACGGTCCCGCCCGCGCAGGGCAATCCCGTCAAGCTCGCGTCCGGGATCAACCTCATACCCCAGATAGCGGGTGTTGCCCGCCTCATCTGCATAGGTCGCGGTGATCAGGCCACCCTCGCCTAGCGTGCCGTCTGACAACTCGCCCGCGATGGACCAGCCGTTGCCAAAGTCATAGGCGCCGCCAAGGCCGTAACGGTTGTTTTCTCGCAGGTTTTCGCGGGCAATGGTGCCTTGGCCAAAGACGTAAAGCGCGATCTGGTCGTTTGGTGTGAACGTCACGCGCGCGGCCAGATCGGTGCGGCTGCCTTCGGACGTGCCGCCAGTCCGGTCCTGACTTTCGATGCCAACCGCATAGGCGATGCGGTCACTGACGCGGTAGGTCACCTCGGCAGCACCTGTCAGCTTGGTTTCGCCCGCGTCGTTTTCATAGCTTTCGTAAGCACCTGCGATGTGCAGCTGATCGGTGATCGCCACATCGCCGTCGATGCCCCAGAAAGTCTCGTCACCGGTGGCAGATGTCACCTGCGTATCAAGCGATGCGAAACCTTCGGTGCGCCGTTCGAAGTAAGCCCCGATGGACCCGTCAGCGGCCACGCCAAAGTCGGCAAGGCTTGCCCGCGCTGTCAGCTTGAATGCCTCGCCTTCGGACCCTGCGCCGGCAATCTCTTGCACGATCAGACCGCCATCAGGCGAGAACGTGCTGCCAAAGCCTGTGCCTTCGCTTTGTGCATAATCCAGACGGACAAATGTGTCGGCTGTCGGCTGATACAGAATATCGGCACCGATCACGCGGTGATCCGTCACACCGGTTTCGTCCAACTGCCCCACCACGCCAAAGCGCAGGGTGTCTGTCACCCAACCTTCTGCCCGCGCGCCATAGGCAAACCCTTCCAGATCGCTGGCGACAGGTGTGTGTTCATAGGCTGCCACCAGCACGGCATCGGCGTTGCCAATCGCACCGTCCTGCACAAGCCCGGCCTGCACATCACTGGCCAAAGGCCGCGTCAGTGTGACGATGCCCTGAATGTAGTTGATCGCGTAATCCTGCCCCGCGACCAATGTGCGGGTTTCGATCACGCGACCTGTATCGGGGTCGCGCAACTGGATCTCAAGCTGGTCCGATCCGGCAGCAATATCCTGCTTTTCCAGAAAGAACACCGAACCGCCGGTGCCAAGGAACGTATCGCGTTGCGGCAAACGCCCCGGCTGTGCGGCATAGGCCAGCACGCGGGCCTGCGCATCGCCGCGTGTGGTGGTCGCACGGGTCGCATAGACGCCTTGCAAACCGTAAAGCGTGCGGTCGTTCGAGACATATTCATTGTCGCCAAGTGTGGCGTCAAAATCGCCCCACTGGACGTAATTCCCGTCCTGCTCGATCCGCAGATACAGCTTGCCGGACGTCGGCGTGTTATCAACCAGCGTGCTGTCGTCGCCGTAGGTCGGGTAAAGGTCTTCGGGATCAACCCGCAAAAGAAGCTGGCGCGGATCGCGTTCGTCCAGCCCTTGGAAAATCGTATCCAGATCGCCTTCGCCGGTATCAATCGACGCGGTGATCTGCACACCTGTGTCCGTGCGCCCGTCCACATAGCCCGCGATGCGGCCCGTCTGATAGCTTTCGCGCTCACCGGTTTGGCCATCCTCGCGCAGACCAAACGTCAGGTCGGCGGTGGCAACGTAAAACCACTCTGACGCCGGAATCGTCACGTCGCGGATCAGGTTCACGTTCTGGCCCGCGCCATTCACAGCCACATCAACGCCGTAGTCACCGGCAGGCAGGATGCGCTGGATCACAAAGCTGCCATCGGGGCTGGCCTGCACGGCCTCGCCCAGTGCCACGACATTGGCACCACGCGCGACGTTTTCGCCAGACACAGTCACGGCGCCGCCAGCGACAGGGATGTTGCGGACAGCAGCGCTATCCACGCCCTCTTCCACACCATCCAGATTGGGGCGATTGTCACCCGATGACAGCGCCAGCGGGCGGGTTTCGTCAAACCGCCCTGCCCCGTCATAAACGCGGTGGACGACAACCAGATCGCGGCCCTGCGGCACGGTGATCGACGCGCGCCCGTTGGGATCAATCGGCGCGGTCAGCACGGTGCGCGGCCCACCAGCGGCCCCGCGATCCACGACACGCAATTCGCCCCGCGTCACGTAAGCGGGATAGTTCAGTGCCGACTGGATCGTCACCACCTCGCCCGCGCGATACGCTTGTGCGGCCCCCACGGTTTCCAGATCAAGGCGCGGTTCAGCGCCCAGCCCGTCAAACGTCACCTGCACATCGGCGTTGGCAATCTGCACGTCCGTCTGGCGCACGATGTCCACCACCTGGCGATCGCCCGCAATCGCGTTGCCATTCACCGAAATGACAAAGCCTGTCACCGGAAGCGCAGGCGCTGTGGCGGGTTCGGTATTTGCCCCAACAGGAATGTTCACCGCATCCTGCGCTGTGGCAGCAGCCCCGATCAGTGTCAGCGCCGTGGCACCCAGCAGTTGTGTTGTCCGTTTCATCATCATCATCCTACTGCATCTGCCGGATCGTGCGTTCGATTAGCAAACGATACCCCCCACCGCCACGCCATCTGTCGCGGACCAAGGCTTCGACCGTGTCCAGACGCGCGCGCGCCAGATCGCGGCCTTCGCCGTTCATGTAATAGCTTAGCCGCAGCACAGACGGCTCTGTCTGCAGATAGGCCACCAGCTGATCGACACCGGCAACCAGAGCCTGCGTTGGCTGTGCACCCGTGCCAAAAGCCGACGCGATCAGGTCGATATCAACCACATTGGCAATCGCCGCACCAAAGTTCAGCTTGGCCACGGTGCCTGGCGTCAGGCGGATCACACGCGGGTTCTCTGTCGTGACGCGGTAGCCCGTGGGCAACGTGCGCTCGTCCAGTTTCAGCGTGAAGTTCGACCCGATATCGGCGGGCAGTTCCGCGCATGGCACGCTAAAGCGGCCATATTCATCCGTGGTAATCAGCGTGCCCGTCACGGTGGACAGACGCACGCCAGCCAGACCCGGCTCGTACTCAGGCGTTTCGATCACAGGCGGCGGTCCGCTGTATTTCCCGCCATCAAAGCGCTGGTCTGTGATCTGCGGGTTGTTGCCTGGCTGCGCGTTGAACGCATCCGACACACCGTCCTGATAGCCGTTCATATTGCGGTCATCGAACACCTTGCCGATCACATCGCCACACTCGAACACAGCCTCGGGACGGCGGCGCAGTGTGGCAGTCGCCACGTTGGAGATCACGTCACCATCCGGCCCAAGCATATAGGCGCGGTTGACCAGTTCACCCGCCTCACCGGTGACGCGCGCGTCAAAGGTAATGGTGATCGTCTGATTGGGCGCCATCGCGATGTCGTCCCAGATCAGCTGCCGTCCGGCGATGCGCGGCTGTGGGGTGTCCTCACCGTTGAACCTTGCCGTGCCCGGTGTGAACAGCACGCCGCTTGGCATGTCGTCCACGATGGTCAGACCCCGTTCTGCGGTATCGTTCACGTTCTCGAACGTCAGGCGATAGGTCACCGTGCCGCCCAGAAGCGCGGTTTCGGGTGTCACCGATTTGGTCGCTACGATGTTCGGCTCGTCCACCGCTGGCACCTCTGCGGTGCCAATGGCAGATGCAACCAGATCATCGGAATTGACCACCAGTGTGTTGGGCTGTGCGGGCGATCCGCCTGTCACATCATAGACCACCGTGATTGCAATCGTCGCGGTTTCCTGCGGCGCCAGCGACGTGCCAGCGGTCACAAGCGCGGTATCGCCGGTGCCGTTATACCCCGTGTTGGCCCCGCCTGTGGTAAAGCCGGACACGCGCGGACCATCCACCGATACCAGCGTGGCCGGTGCCACAAAGGCAGCCAGATCATCGCGGATATCCAGATTGGTCTGGGTGATGTTGCCGGTGTTTTCCACGCTCATATCGAACACCACCTCGAAGCGGTTGGTGCCCACACGTGTCGGGGTCGACGCCTCTTTCAGCGCAATCACAGACGAGATTTGCCCGATCGGGATAATCGTCGGATCGTCAACTGTGTTGCCATCGGTGTCATCGCCGTTGTCGGACACATCCACCAGCGGCACGCCACTTGGCGCAGTTGTCGCAGCGGTGGCCGTGTTGGAAATCCCGCCCGCATCCACATCATCCTGCGTCAGCGTGTAGGTCAGCGTGTAGACATTGTCGCTCAGCGGCCCGATCTCGGTCTCGGAGGCACCTGACGTCAGCGCAAGGCTATCTGGTGTCAGCACCGTGCCGTCCAGATTGGTCATGGTGTCTGTCAGCTCAAGCGCGGACAGGGTCACATTGCCAAGGTTATTGGCGGTGATGGTGTAGGTGATCACGTCACCGGCCCGCACAACCGCATCAGGGTCGGCAAACGGTTCGGCGGTCTTGACCACTTCAAGCCGTGCCTCGGGGACAATGGCCACACGGGTCGGATCGTCGGTCGTGTTGCCGTCGCTATCGTCGCCGTTATCGGCCAAATCGGACACGGCGTTACCCTCGGGATCGGTGCCAGAGGCCACGACCACGTTGGACAACCCGCCAGCATCCACATCGTCTTGCGTCAGCATATAGGTCACGCGCCATTCGCGCTGCGCATTGGGTGCCAGCGGCTGGTCAACGACACCGGGATCAACAGGTGCCACGGTAAAGGTTTCCGCCGCGATCGGAATGCCATCAGCGCGCGTCATTGTGTCGGCGATCACCAGATCGTTGACAGACACGTTGCCGATGTTGCGCACGGTGACCACAAAGATCACCTCGTCACCTTCAGCCGCACCGCCTTGCGCCAGCGCCTTGGTCGCATCCAGCGCAGGGCCTTGGATAATTTCGACCACCGTTGGATCGTCGGTCGCATTGCCGTCCGCATCGTTACCGTTGTCGGACACATCAGACACAGTCGCCCCCGCAGGCGTGGTTGCATCCACGGTGACGGTGTTGCGCAGACCACCTGCGTTCACATCTTCAAGCGTCAGGACATAGGTGGCGCGATAGACAAATGTTTCGCCCACATCGATCCGGTTATCGCCATCCGTATCGCCCGATTGCAGGGCAAAGCTGACAGGCGCCAGCCCCGCATCAGACCCGTCCAGACGGGTCATGGTGTCGGTGATGCCAGCGGGCGTCAGCGTCACGTCGCCTGTGTTGCGCACAAACAGCGTGAAATCGACAGTGCTGCCGGCGATCGACCCGTTCAGGCTTGCAACCTTCGTGGCCTCAAGCCCCGGTTCGGGGTCGCGCGCAGGCGTTGTGATCGTGTCGCTGTCTGTGATCGACGTGCCGCGTGGACCGGTCGCACTGGCGCTGGCGGTATTGGTGATTTCGCCCGCATCAAACTGGTCCTGCGTCACGGTCAGCGACAGCGCACAGCTATCGTCGGTTTCGCCAACACGTAGCCGCGCAATCATACAGGTGAATGGCGGCGATGTGATCGGGTCAGACACCATCACATTGGTCAGCGTCACGTTGCCGGTGTTTTCCACCGCCATAACATAGGTAACAGCCGTGCCAGCCGCGCCAAACGGCACAGGCGTCGCGGTTTTGGTCAGCACAAGACCGGGGTCTGCAGCAGGTCCGGCTGTGGTCAGCGTGGTGTTGTCAGTGACCCCGCCCCCTTGCGGCGTGACCGCGCTGGCGCTGGCGGTGTTGATCACCTCGCCTGCATCAACATCGGCCTGCGTCACGCGGTAATCCGCGCTACAAGTTTGCGTTTCCCCCACGATCAGCTCGTCAAAAGCGCATGACAGCGCGGGCAACAGCGGATCGCGCGCGACAACAGATGTGAGCGTCTGGTTGCCACTGTTGGTCAGCGTCAGCGTATAGCGCAGGGTCTGGCCTTCGGCGGTGAAGGTCGCAGGTGTTGCGGCCTTCGCAATGGTGATCGCCGGATCAGCCGCAGCAGGGGTGACCTGCACCGCGGGGTCAGACACGACAATCCGGTCGTCAGACCCAAAGATCGTTTCTGCAAACGCCTCGTTCACCACATCGCCCGCATCCAGATCGTCTTGCGTGACCAGATAGGTGGCCTCGCACATCACGGATTCGCCTGCCCGCAGATCAGGGTCGGTATCGCTTGGCGTAAAGCAGGTGATCGGATCGGCAAAGCGCGTGTCACGCACGATGACCGGTCTGGCAAAGGCCACGGTGCCCGCATTGGTCACGGTAAAGCCATAGGTCAACGCATCATCAACCTGATCAAACGACAACGCGTCAGAGGCACTGCCATCAGGGTTGGCAACCGACAGCAGCGTCTTTTCAGTGGTCAGCGCAGGCTCTCCATCGGCAGGGACAGTCTCGGCCACCAAAGGCGACGTGACAGTGCCCGATGTAGCGCTTGCGATGTTCGTGACAGAGGCAAGTTGCACATCTGTGGCCGTGACCACAAAGGTCGCCTGACACACAATCTCGCCCTCAGGCAACAGACCGCCAGCAGGCAGTGCGGGACAGGACACAGCGTCAATCAGGTTGTCCGAAACCGTGATCGCATCGGTCAGCGTGGTGTTGCCGGTATTGGTGACGGTGTAGTCATAGGCAACAACCGCCCCCACCACAAAGCTGGTGGCCCGCAGATCAGTATCTACCGTCCCGTCAACCGTGATCGATGTGGCCCGCTTGACCGTCTCAAGCGACGGTTTCTGTAGCGCAGGAACAGTTACCGTTGACGGCGGTGTGGTCAGATCACCCGCATCCGCCGTGGCGCTGTTGATCACCTCGCCCGCGTCGATATCGTCCTGCGTCACGGCATAGGTGCCCTCGCAGGTCAGATCGGCACCGGGGGCCAGCGGCACCGGATCGCAGACAATTTCGCCGCCGGCATCCGTGATCAGCGGATCGCTGATGGTGACCGGATCGGTCAGCGTGATGTTGCCGGTGTTGGTGACCGTAAAGCGGAACGTCAGTTCATCGTCGACAGCCGCAAATGTCGGCCCGCCCGATTGCAACGTCTTGACTAATGCAATGCCCGGATCAGCCGCGATCACCAGTTCTGTTGGGTCGTTTGTTGTGTTTCCGTCGGTGTCGTTTGCGTTGTCGGAGATGTCTGTGACGGGGGAGCCTGTGGGGGGTGTGCCTGTGGCTGTGGCGGTGTTTGTGATGCCG
>NZ_JBBIFY010000004.1:0-520525 GCF_037543925.1 Yoonia sp. 208BN28-4 | reverse complement strand
CACATATCTCTTCAGATATCATCAATGTCAAAAAGCGTAGAGACAAAAACAAACCAGATGCGCCCTAAACTCTGGCGCGCCCCGCCTGAAATACCTCTGAATTCTTATCCAACTTCAGGTCCTCCGCGTCTCCGCTTCGATCCGTCCGCTGCCCCGGTGTGCATTACTGCGTTGCCGGTGAAGGGGGTTCTAAGACTAACGCAGGGGGGCCGCAAGCGCTTTTTTGAATTTCTTGTCCAGAAAATCAAAAATTCACGCAACCTACTGGTTTTTATGCGTTTTCCCATCATTCAGCTGATAATTCGAGCGTCGGTCTGACCAAAACTCCCGCCGTTCTGGCGACTTATCCCCAGAATTTATCGCATCAATCCGCATTTTGAGCAGACTCGCAGCCATTATGAGGTGAGTCTTTGGGGAGCGCGGAGGCAAAGACGCAGAACTCTGCCTGTATTTCACGCCTCTTGTAGGAAGATTGTCAGGTAATGCCGCAGATCAGCGTGGAATCGCTTTGATCGCACATAGAATCCATGCTGCCCAAGCACGCGCGGCCCGCCCTGCCCCGCTATCACACTTTCCACGGCTTCCACACTCGCTTCCCCGAAATGCAAAAAGCCGCGCTGGTCAGCGCGGCTCTTACATTCTTTCAGTCAGGCGATCAATTACTTGATCTTGCCTTCCTTATATTCCACGTGCTTGCGCACAACGGGGTCGTACTTGTTGACCGTCATCTTCTCGGTCATGGTACGTGCGTTTTTCTTGGTCACGTAGAAGTGCCCGGTCCCCGCGGTGGAGTTCAGGCGGATCTTGATGGTGGTAGGCTTCGCCATGTCTCATCTCTCCAGCTCATGCGGGCCGTCATCGGCCTTACGCGTTTGAATGTTGAAGCCGCCTTTTACTGCGGTACGGGGGCGAGTCAACTGCAAACCGACATCTGAGCGGTGCGGCTTCGAGATTGGTGCGGAACAGCGCCGGATGACCATTTGCGGATCGCGGGCTGCAATGGGACGTGCGGGTTGCATCAGACCATCCGTCGGACTGACGAATATACCGTGTGCAGCCAAACGCAACCGGGTGAAAGCCGTGATCAACATGGTTTCCACAGGACATCCGTTAGCCGTGATGATTTCGTGGCGGGCAAGGACAAGGTTAAAGTAGACGACGGTGCGACGCCCCGCCATGCGCCTGATCCCGCGTCGCCGTGTCAGCTTAGTCGCGGCGACAAGGATTTCGCGCCCGTCATCTGCGGCATGCAACAGAATCCGGTGCTGCGGCGACACCACAAGATCGGACGTTGGCATACCCGCCCCCAATGCGCCTGCACGAATCAAGATAGGTTTGGCGCGGTCGTCCGTGCCCAGAAAGGTGAACCTTTCACACAGCACATGCGCTACCGGTTGCGGACCGTGATCGCGTGTCAGGACCATATCACCCGGCACGAGATCCTCGATCGGGCAATCGCCGTCCGGCGTGGCGATCAACGCCCCTTTGTGAAGACACACCGGCCCGGAAAACGTGGTGAAGTTGGTCGACGACAGATCGGCCATATCCACATTGATAAGCCGTGTTGTTGACCCGTTGTCATAAGTAATGACCGTGTCCGCGCCATCCATAGACATCCGGTCAATCACATCCTGAAACGATGTGATCTCGGACATGTTGAAGGCGATAATGTCAGGCTCGAACGGGTCAAAGTCGGTGATCGTATCGTTGCCATCGCCGTCACGAATTACAAACGTGTCGGTGGTCGAGTTCTGACCTGCGGAAAGCGTATCATTGCCACGCCCGCCTACGATGACGTCATCACCGGCCCCGCCTGAAATGGTGTCATCACCATCATCGCCAAAAATCGTGTCGTTGCCACGCCCGCCGTCAATGCTATCGTTTCCATCGCCACCGCGCAGCGTGTCAGACCCCGAAGTTCCCATGATCGTGTCGTCGTTGTCGCTATCTGCCATCGCATGCCTCCGTTCGCATTGCGCACAGGTGTGACGGGTGGGCGATTAACAGGTGGTGAAACTTCAAATCGCCGGATTTTCGGTTAAGAAAGCAAGAAAATGCGCGGATGGCCTGTAAGCCGGATTCTGTCGTAGGCAGCATGCTGCCCGAGACGACCATTCATCTGGACGCGCTGTTGCCAACGCGCCTCTAGCTGCCAACCCGGATCTGCTCGGGGCAAACACCCCTGTCTTGCGACGCGCGATCCCTATTTGGCATTGCTCCCGGTGGGGCTTGCCATGCCGCCTGTGTTGCCACACGCGCGGTGGGCTCTTACCCCACCGTTTCACCTTTACCCTGCATGCAAGGTAGTCTGTTCTCTGTGGCGCTTTCCCTGGGGTTGCCCCCGCCGGGCGTTACCCGGCACCGTGTTTTGTGGAGTCCGGACTTTCCTCGACCTGTTGCCAGCCCGCGGCCGTCCAGCCATCCGCGCAAGCCGTGGCCTAAGCGGTGGGTGCGGTTGCGTCAACGGGAAAGCGGCGCGCCAGATCAGTGATGATTGCCATATCGGTTTCATCCAACTGTCCGGTTTTGCGCGGGCGAAACCGCAACCGCAGCGCAGACAATAGCACATCATCCTCAACATCTGCGGAATAGCCGACAGTTTGCATGAGCGTGCGGAAATCCGAGGGCGGCGCGCTGTCTTGCGGATCAGGCCAGATGGCAAGCCCGCTGCGTGCCAAGCGGCGCCAGTCAAATCGCGGGCCCGGGTCAATCTTGCGACCCGGCGCCATGTCGGAATGTCCGATCACGCGCTGCACAGGGATCGCGTGACGTTGGAGAATATCACCCAACACCGCCTCAAGCGTGTCCATCAGCGGGGCCGCAAATGGGGCAAACCCTGTGTTGGCCAGCTCGATTCCGATCGAGCGGCTGTTGATATCGGTCACATCGCCCCAGCGCCCTGCACCGGCGTGCCATGCGCGCTGATCTTCGGGCACAAGATTGAACAGGCTGCCGTCCTCGCCAATCAGGTAATGCGCGGACACTTCGTTGTCGGGATTACACAGGGTATCGCAGGCGGCCTTGGCCGATTGCATCGCGGTATAATGGATCACCACCATATCAGGCTGCGCGCCATTTTTGCGCGGGCCGAAGTTTGGGGAGAGATGCGCGATCAGTTGCCAGCGGCCAGTTTGAACGGGGCCGGATCCCAGCCACAGGCAAAGCCGTCGCCATCAGGATCAATCCCGCGGGGATCGCGGTCTGGCCCACCACGCGACAGGAAATCACGCTGCGCCGCATCCGGGTTGTTGTAGGTGGCACAGTTGCGCTGGAACCGCGTATCGCCCGACAGGATCGACCGCGAATACCACTCCTGACCACGCACGTTGGGTGCGTTCAGCGCATATTGCACGATATTCACGCCTGTATCTGCACGTTGTGCAGGAAGTGGCACGGGATCAACGACGATCAGCTCAGCCGCTTGGGCGGCGCGGCGTTCTGCATCGCTTTCGATTGTCTCTCGGCCAGAAACTGCATCAAAGTTCTGCTCGTCCGAAATGCCAGGGTTGTTGGCGAGGTTCAGATCGGCAGCCGTTGGCGCGGCGGCAGGCTGTGGTGCGGTCGCGTTCAAAGGACCTGACGTGACCGGAGCTTGCACGCCGATGCCGGCCTGCGCCAGTTCACTGCTGGCAATACCGCCATTTGCAGGCGGTGTCGCCGCTGGAGGAATGGCGGAAAGGGGACCAGTTGAAACCGGTGCAGGCGCACCGAATGTCGTGCTGCCGTTGCCGGTCAAGGCCGCCTCGCGCTGTGCCCGCTCAAGCTCGTATTGAGCATAGTCACGGAAGCCAACCCCTGCTCCGCTATCGGGAACAGGCTGGGCGCAGGCTGCTACCAGCGCAGTGATCATAGCGGGTCCGACGATCTTTCTCACAGTCATATCCTGTCAGCTTACGGCCAAAGTTGCGCCGCCTTTACCACCACTTTTGCGGTTTGGCTACAAAACCTGCCGCACGTTCCAGTGTATAGGCAACGTTCAGCAAGTCAGCCTCTTCCCACGGACGCCCGATCAGTTGCAGGCCAAGTGGCAGACCCTTGGCGTCCAAACCGGCTGGGACAGCGACGCCGGGAAGACCGGCAAGGTTCACTGTCACGGTAAACACGTCGTTGAGATACATCTGGATCGGATCAAGGTTCGCACCCAACTCAAATGCTGCAGAAGGTGTCGCAGGTGTCAGGATCGCGTCAACGCCATCGGCGAACACGGTTTCAAAGTCACGCTTGATCAACGCGCGGACCTTGCGGGCGCGGTTGTAATAGGCGTCATAGAATCCGGCAGACAGCACATAAGTGCCAACCATCACGCGGCGCTGCACCTCGGCGCCGAAGCCTTCGGCGCGGGTTTTCTCGTACATCTCGGTGATGCCGTCGCCTGCCTCAAGCTTGGCACGGTGGCCAAAGCGCACCCCGTCATAGCGCGCAAGATTCGATGACGCCTCGGCGGGGGCAATCACATAGTAGGCTGGCAGCGCGTATTTGGTGTGCGGCAGTGTGATATCGCGGATTTCAGCGCCTGCATCGCGCAGCATGTCTTTGCCATCGGCCCAGAGCTTTTCAATCTCGGCGGGCATACCGTCGATGGTGTATTCGCGCGGGATACCAATGACCTTGCCTTTGATGTCACCGGTCAGCGCCGCCTCAAAATCCGGCACCGGCAAATCGGCGCTGGTGCTGTCTTTCATGTCGTGGCCGCACATGGCCTGCAACATGATCGCACTGTCGCGCACGTCTTTGGTCATCGGACCTGCCTGATCGAGCGAGGAGGCAAAGGCCACCACACCCCAACGGCTGACACGGCCATAGGTCGGCTTCACGCCCGTGATACCAGTGAAAGCAGCAGGCTGGCGGATTGATCCGCCTGTGTCGGTGCCTGTCGCGCCCAAACACAGATCGGCGGCAACAGCGGCGGCAGACCCGCCGGACGAGCCGCCCGGTGTCAGGTCATTATCAACCTTCCATGGGTTCACGACGTTCCCGTAGACAGATGTTTCGTTGGACGAGCCCATGGCGAATTCGTCCATGTTCAGCTTGCCCAGCATGACAGCACCCGCATCAAAGAGCTGCGTTGTCACGGTTGATTCGTATTCCGGCTTGAACCCCTCAAGGATACCAGATGCCGCCTGCGAGGCGACGCCCTTGGTGCAAAACAAATCCTTGATGCCCAAAGGAATGCCGCACATCGCGGGCGCATCACCGGACTTGATCCGATTATCAGCGGCCTTGGCCTGATCCATCGCAATATCGGGCGTGTGGTGGACAAAAGCATTCAGCGCCCCTGCCCCTTCAATCGCGGTCAGATAGGACTGGGTGAGTTCAGCGGACGACACATCGCCTTTGCGCATCGCATCGCGGGCCGAGGCGATGGTGAGTTTGGACAGATCAGTCATTATTCAACCACCTTCGGCACGGCAAAAAATCCTTCACGCGCGTCGGGCGCGTTCTTCAAAACAGCTTCGGGCTGATTGCCATCGGTGACAACATCATCACGACGCTTCAAACGTTGCGGGGTAACGGATGTCATCGGCTCCACGCCCTCGACATCAACCTCGTTCAACTGCTCGATAAACCCAAGGATCGCGCTGAATTCAGAGGCCAGCGCAGGCAGCGCGTCATCCTCAACCTTGATGCGGGCCAGCTTGGCCACGCGGCGGGCGGTTTCGGTGTCGATGGACATATGTGTCTCCGGCAATCTTTGGGTCGTTTGTTCCGCGTTTACCGCCCTGTCCGTCCAGCCGCAAGCACATGCGCACGCCCGTGTGATTGCCAATGCCGATGATAGACATGGATCATGTAGGCCAGCATGACGGCGTTCAGACAGTGCCACAGGAAATGCGTGCCAATCGGTAGGCTATCACACAGCACTTCGTCCAATGACCGGGCGATAATCGACACGCTGAGAAGAGCAGCACCGATGACAAAACCGCGGGCGGCTTGCGGATACTGACGTCGGATGATGACAGCATAAATCACCAGCAATATCGGCACGGTCCAGTAAAACCCTGAAATTGCCAGAAACGGCACGGTGCTGACCAGCGGCACAACCACCGCTGCGAATGGAATGAAAAGCGCCGTGATAGCCAGCGACCACAGTCGGCCAAAACCCAGCATGGTGCGGGTAACGGCGTAGAGATAGACCAAAATAAAGATGCCAATCGGCGCTGTATCGGCCAAGGCCGCCCATGCAGTGGCAACCGTGTGGAATAGGAAACTGCCAATGCCGATGCACAGCATAATGACGGAAAGCAGTTGCGCCATCGGATTGCCACGCACCCGCAGCAACATAATGATCGCCGCGATAATAAAGGCCGCATTGGTGACCGCGTTAATCGGTTCGGCCCAGAACGCTGGCGTCAGACGTTCGCAATAGCCGTCGATCTGGCGGGTCCAGTCGATCTCCATATTCAGCGCCGCCTTGCGAAAAAATCGCGCAAGAGGTCAGCCGACGCGCTGGCAGCAATCCCGTCATATATCTCTGGCACATGGTGGCACTGCGGATGCGCAAAGACCTGCGGGCCTTGGGCCACGCCACCCGATTTTGGATCAGCGGCTCCGTAATAAAGCCGCGCGATACGCGCATTGCTGATGGCTGCGGCACACATCGGGCATGGTTCAAGCGTCACATAAAGATCAACGCCGCTCAGCCGTTCCTGCCCCAAAGCAGCGCAAGCCGCACGAATGGCCACAATCTCGGCGTGGGCTGTGGGGTCATTGTCGGCGCGTGTGCGGTTTCGCCCACGTGCGATAATCTGGTCACCCTGCACGATCACAGCCCCCACCGGCACCTCTCCCGCAGCGGCGGCGGCGCGGGCCTCTTGCAGTGCGGCATCCATGTAACTGCGAAACGTCATAGACCTTCCTTGGCAGAGTTTCCCGATCAGGGGCAAGTCTGTACGTTGAAATGGCACCAGTTTCGACGTTGGGATTGCGACCCGAGACAAGCGCGCCTAGCGTGTGGGCATGACGCAAGATATCTACGATCCGCAATACGTTGCAGCCTTGTTCGACCGCTGTTCAAAACGCTACCGGACATGGTCTGCTGTCAGCTCATTCGGGTTTATCTGGCTGTGGCGGCGTCAATGCGTGTCACGGGTGATGGGGCAAAGAGGGGCGGCGCGGATCGCCGACGGTCAGGTTACGCCCCCCGGTCCGGGTGCCACGCAAGTCGTTGATCTGATGGCCGGCACAGGAGAGATCTGGCCGCATCTGCTGGCGTGGGATTCGCATTTGAGGATCACTGCCATTGATATCTCCCGCCGCATGCATGACGAGGCGGTCAAACGGCTGCACGGCCAAACCGCTGGCAAAATTCGCCATATTGCAGCCAACGCGCTTGAAACAGACCTACCTGCAGGGATCGCCGACATGGTGGTATCAAGCTTTGGGCTGAAGACCTTCTCGCCGCAGCAACAGGAGACTTTGGCCGCACAGATTGCACGGCTTTTACAACCGGGTGGCAGCTTTGCCTTGATTGAGGCCTCTGATCCCAAAGGCTGGTTATTGCGACCGTTATATCGCGCCTATCTCGACCGCATCTTACCGCTGATTGAGCGGATATTTCTGAAAGGCGCGCAGGATTTTAGCATGATCGGGACCTACACGCGTAATTTCGGGGATTGCAGCCACATGGCCGAAGCCTTGCGGGCCCAAGGATTGCGGGTGACCTACAAAAAGCACTTCTTCGGCTGCGCGACATCTGTGGCAGGTCACAAGCCGATTGCGCTGCCAGAGCCAAGCGCCTAAAGGCTGTTGCTATGTCAGACACACCTAAAACACCCGATGGCGACCGGATCGCCAAAACCCTGTCTCGTGCAGGTATCGCCAGCAGGCGCGAAGCCGAGCGCATGATCGAGGAAGGCCGTGTCAGTGTGAATGGCAAGGTCATTACCTCTCCCGCGCTGAACGTGACCGCCGCTGACAGGATCGTGGTGGACGGCAAGGCTGTGCGCGACCCCGAGCCGCCGCGCATGTGGCTTTACCACAAACCCGCGGGCCTTGTGACGTCCGAAAAGGATGAGCGCGACCGGCCTACGGTCTTTGCCTCCCTGCCCGAGGAATTGCCGCGCGTAATGTCCATCGGGCGGCTTGATATCAATTCCGAGGGCCTTTTGCTGTTGACCAATGACGGCGGGGTGAAGCGCAAGTTGGAACTGCCCAGCACCGGATGGCTGCGGCGCTACCGCGTGCGGATTAACGGATCGGTGTCAGAGGCCAAATTGGACCAACTGCGCAACGGGATCACCGTAGACGGCGTGAACTACCAGCCGATGATCGTGACGTTTGACCGCCAGCAAGGTGCCAATGCATGGCTGACTGTCAGTATCCGCGAAGGCAAAAACCGCGAAATCCGCCGCACCATGGAAGCGATTGGTGTGACCGTGAACCGCCTGATCCGCGTCTCCTACGGTCCGTTCCAGCTTGGTGCGCTTGCAGCGGGCGAAGTGGAAGAGATCAAGCAAAAGGTCGTGCGGGACCAGCTGGGGATCGCCAAGCCCGAACAATCGGGCAAACGCACGGTCAATCGACCCGTGCGCAAGGCTGGCAAGCCCCGACCTACGGGGAAAACCACACGGCGGTGAACCCTTGTCGCGCCTGCGGCGTTGTGCATGGTAAGACCAACACAATACCAAGGATGCCGCCATGATGGACCTTCTGACCGCCGAGAACCTCTTGAACCTGCTGATGCTGTGCTTTTTGCAAGCGGTTCTGGGCTTCGACAACCTTCTTTACATCTCGATTGAAAGCCAACGCGCGCCCGTTGCCAGCCAACGCAAGGTGCGCATGTGGGGTATCGGCATCGCCGTGGCGCTGCGGATCGTGCTTTTGTTCGTCATGGTCCGCTTGATCGACGCCTTGTCCGAGCCGTTCTACGTCTTTGATTGGGACGGTGTCCTGACCGGCGGCGTGAACTTTGCGACCTGCGTGTTCCTCTTCGGCGGTGCATTCATCATCTACACTGCGGTCAAAGAAATCCGCCACATGCTGTCGATTGATCACCTCGATCACGACGTGGAAGGCAAATCGGGCAAATCCGCGACACAGGTTGTGCTGCTGATTGTCTTTATGAACCTGATCTTTTCGTTCGATTCTGTGCTTTCGGCCATTGCGATCACAGACGTCTTCCCGATCCTTGCGACAGCAATCCTGCTGTCCGGTCTGGCCATGATCCTGCTGGCGGACGGCGTGACCGTTTTCTTGCAGAAGAACCGCATGTACGAGGTGCTTGGCCTCTTTATCCTGCTGATCGTCGGCGTGGTCCTGCTTGGTGAGGCCGGTCAGGCCGCCGTGCACGGTGTTGAGGCGATGGGCGTTCCGCATGAGGAAGCCAAGGATTTGGCGCTCAAGGTCTTTGGTCGCGAAGTCATCCCGATGTCCAAAACGACCTTCTACTTCTCTGTCATCGTGCTGTTTGCCGTGGAAATCCTGCAATCGGGCTATTCACGCAAACTGAACGCAGAACGCGAGGCGCTTCAGAAGCACTCGTAATCGTGCGCGCCTGTGCATAGATTGACGTTATGGAAGGCTGACCTGCATGTTTCGTTTGATCTTGATTGTCCTGTTCGTTGTCGTTGCCGCAATCGCGGTGATGTCAGTGACCCGCGCAGTCAAATCAGCGGCAGGTCAGGTCGCCAATGCTACGCAAGAGGATACCATGCCTGATACTGTGCGCCGGATTGCCTATGTTGCCCTGATTATCCTGATGTTCGGGGTTGTCTCCGGCTGGTTAGGGGCAAGCTGATGGCCAAACGCTTTGGCGGGAAATTCAGCCCCGACGGTACGACGCAGGGTGGCGATGCAATCCGCGAAGCGGCCGTGGACGAACGCGTCGTCGATGCTGCGGGCGCGCGCGCTACCGTTTTGTTTGTGCCTGCGGTCATCGTGCTGTTCACATCCATCAATGACGGACCGGTCACGCTTGGCCTTGCGGTGGTTGGGGCGGCAGTTCTGACACTGGCCGCATGGCTTTTGCGCGACGGACTGCGCGCCGCCGCAGCCTATGACGCCCGCAAAGTGGCCCGCAAACCTGCCATCCCTCGCAAGATGTTTGCCTCCGCACTGACCGGGATCGGCATCGCCATTTCCGCCTATACCGGCGATAGCGGGCTGATCGGCTCTGTGCTTTATGGTGCGATTGCTTCTGCACTGCATGTCACAGCCTTTGGCATCGACCCGCTAACCGACAAACGGATGGAAGGTGTCGATACCTTCCAGCAAGACCGCGTCGCCCGCGTTGTCGATCAGGCCGAGGCCCATCTGGCCGTCATGAAAAGCCAGATCGAAGCATTAGGCGATCGTCCGTTGCAAAGCCGTGTACTGGCGTTTCAGGCTATCGCCCGCAAAATGATCCGCACCGTCGAAGAAGACCCGCGCGATCTGACAAGCGCGCGCAAGTTTCTGTCGGTTTATCTGGAAGGCGCAAAGGATGCGACGATCAAATTCGTCGATCTGGTCCGTCGCAAGCCCGATCCGGTTGCCCGTGAAAACTATGAGGCGTTGCTGACCGATCTGGAAAACAATTTTGCCGCGCGGACCGAAAAGCTTTTGTCGGACGACCGCACCGACATGGACATCGAAATCAAGGTGCTGCGCGACAGATTGCAGCGCGAAGGCGTTAAGCCAAACGTATAATCAGGGGGACACAATTAATGTCTGAAACGATCCAGCAAAAAGCAGCCGCGACACTGGCTGACGTCGAAAAAGTGACAGCCGTCGTGCTGCCGGAACCCAAAAACGAAGTGGTTGCGCTCGAGGCCGCCGATCAACCGACCAGCGCCGAAATCGCGCGCCGTATGTCCGAGATCGACATGACCGATACACAATCCATCGTGTCGTTCGGATCAAACGCACAGGCTGAATTGCAGGTCATCTCACAATCCATGCTCGCCGGTGTGCGCAACAAGGATGTCGGTCCCGCCGGTGACAGCCTGCGCAATATCGTCAGCACAATTCGCGGCTTTTCGGTCAGTGAACTGGACGTGCGCCGCAAACGGTCATGGTGGGAACGCCTGCTTGGGCGCGCAGCCCCGATGGCGAAGTTTGTCGCCCGCTTCGAGGGCGTTCAGGACCAGATCGATAAGATCAGCGATGACCTGCTGCGCCATGAAACGGTGCTGCTGAAAGACATCGAAAGCCTTGATGTGCTTTATGACAAGACACTGTCCTTCTACGACGAACTGGCGTTGTATATCGCTGCCGGTGAGGCAAAGTTGGCAGAGCTTGATGGTACGACCATCCCCGCCAAAGAGGCCGAAGTGCAAGCCGCACCCGAGGATGATGCGGTGATGAAAGCGCAGGAATTGCGCGATATCCGCGCCGCGCGTGACGATCTGGAACGCCGTGTGCATGATCTGAAACTCACCCGTCAGGTAACGATGCAGTCGCTGCCTTCGATCCGCTTGGTGCAGGAAAACGACAAATCGCTGGTGACCAAGATCAACTCGACACTGGTGAACACGGTGCCGCTTTGGGAAACGCAACTGGCACAAGCCGTCACGATCCAGCGCAGCGCCGAAGCCGCAGAGGCCGTCCGCGGTGCCAACGATCTGACCAACGAACTGCTCACCGCCAACGCCAAGAACCTGCGCGACGCCAACAAGGTGATCCGTCAGGAAATGGAACGCGGCGTGTTTGACATCAACGCAGTGAAAGAGGCCAATCAAAACCTGATCGCCACGATTAACGAAAGCCTTGAGATCGCCGACGAGGGCAAGCGCAAGCGCGCCGAGGCCGAGCAGGAACTGCAAAAGATGGAAAGCGAACTCAAAGAGACGCTGGCCTCAGCCAAAGCCCGCAAAACCGGCAGCGGCGACAACGTCGGCACGGCTGCTGGCGCTTAAAATAGTGCGGGTGACAGGCCTTATCGCACGCGTTGCAGGGTTAATGGCCCTGCCGTTTGCCGTGGCCTGCACCGAACCCGTCGCCGTTGATCTACCTCCGCCACCGGTGCCGGATATTCCTGCCCCACCGCCAGAGCCGCCCGAGCCCGTCATTACAGAAACCGGACCAGAAAGTCAGGCGCTGTCGGTCTATTACCGCCGTCTGCAAAACGATCTGCTGACCCAAGGCCTGTTGCGCGGCGATGGCGGCGGGCCGGATACACCGTTCACAGACACAGTTCTGGCCCGCAATTTTGTCCGCATCGCGCTATTTGATGAATATGTAACTGACGGCGACGTGCTGCGCCCGCAAGCCACCGTTTCGCGCCTGCGCCGCTGGGATCAGCCGGTGCGCATGGCATTGGAGTTTGGCGCGTCGATCCCCGAAGACCAGCGCCTTGAAGATCGCAACACGGTCAGCGCCTACGCAAACCGCTTGTCGCGGATCACCGGCCTTTCGATCACACAGACAGAGGCCGATCCGAACTTTCACGTGCTGGTGCTGAACGAGGACGACAGGCTTGGCTACCGTGAACGTTTGCAGGAACTGGTGCCGGGCATCGCATCCAGCAGCCTGCGCGCCATCATGAACCTACCACGCGAACAGCTTTGCATCGTCATCGCCTTTTCCGAAGGTGGCAGCGCCAGCTATTCAAAGGCGATCGCGCTTATTCGCGGCGAACACCCCGACTTGTTGCGCACATCATGCTTCCACGAAGAACTGGCGCAGGGTCTTGGCCTTGCCAATGACAGCCCGCAGGCCCGCCCATCGATTTTTAATGATGACGAGGAATTCGGCCTGCTCACAACTCATGACGAACTGCTGCTCAAAATGCTCTACGACCCCCGCCTGACAACCGGCATGGCACCAGCAGAAGCCGCCCCGATTGCGCGGGTCATCGCGTCAGAATACCTCGATGATGGCCCCAGCTAGCGCCGCCACCCTTCTTTTGGACGAAAACACTTTGGAGGTGTGGAGGTAAAACCTCCACGTGGCCGGAACGGCCACCTCCCTCCGGCGATCGCAAAGCGAGCGCAACCAAATTGGGCACGACAAGGTCGGGCCACCATGACCTTGCACCCTTCCGCATCGTCACTTAGCCTGACATCAACGCAAAATTCAGGAGGCCGCACATGGGCATTCTCGACTTTCTCTCCGGCCAGTTCATCGACGTCATCCACTGGACCGACGACACGCAGGACACCATGGTCTGGCGCTTTGAACGACATGGCCACGAGATTAAATACGGGGCCAAACTGACTGTGCGTGAAGGGCAAGCGGCTGTGTTCGTGCACGAAGGCCAGCTGGCAGATGTGTTCACGCCAGGTCTTTACATGCTCGAAACAAACAACATGCCGATCATGACGACCCTGCAACACTGGGATCATGGCTTCAAAAGCCCGTTCAAATCCGAGATCTACTTCGTCAACACCACCCGTTTTGGTGATCTGAAGTGGGGTACGAAAAACCCCATCATGCTGCGCGATCCCGATTTCGGGCCGACCCGTATCCGCGCCTATGGCACCTACACCATGAAGGTCACCGATCCCGCGGTCTTTATGCGCGAGATCGTGGGCACCGACGGCGAATTTACCGCCGACGAGATCAGCTATCAGCTGCGCAATATCATCGTGCAGGAGTTTTCTCGCGCGATTGCCGCCAGCGGTATTCCGGTGCTTGATATGGCCGCCAACACCGGTGAAGTGGGCAAACTGATTGCGCAAGCTATCAGCGGCACAATTGGGCAATACGGCATCAGCCTGCCAGAGCTTTATATCGAGAATATCAGCCTGCCGCCTGCGGTGGAAAAGGCACTGGATGATCGCACCAGCCGCGGCATTGCCGGTGATCTGGACGAACACATGAAATACAAGGCCGCCGAGGCGATGGCCGCCGAAGGCTCTGCCGCAGGACAAGCCATGGGCATGGGCATGGGTGCAGGTCTTGGCATGCAAATGGGTGGCATGTTCAATCAAGGTCCGTGGGGCATGGCCCAACAGCAGGCACCACAGGCCCCCGCAATGGCCCCTCCTCCACCACCGCCGCCCCCAGCAGAGCATGTCTGGCACATCGCCGATGCTGGCACTGTGACCGGGCCATTTTCCAAAGCAGCCATGGGCCGCAAGGTGACCGAAGGCAGTGTCACACGCGACACGATGGTCTGGACCCAAGGACAGGACGGCTGGAAACGCGCCGAAGATGCCGACGATCTGGCGCAAATCTTCACCGTGGCGCCGCCACCGCCGCCGGGTGCATAGCCCGATGACGGTGGCGGCCAAAACTGCGATTATCATGCTGACTAGCCTGACTTTGGCAGGATGTGACGCGCTGTCGGGCATGACCCGTAGCGTGTTCTCGGAACGCCCCGCGGGGGCAGAGCCTGTTGATGTGCTGGCCCTCAGAGCCGCCTTGGTTGAGCAATATCCAACCGCAGATACATTTGCGGCGCTTGATCCCAACGGGCGCGGATTGGTGCTTGGGCTGGATGGCTCGGCAAGCTTCCTTGCACCGGTGGGCAGCGTGCAACCGCGCGTTGAGACGACCATCGCCGGGTTTGAGGACAACACCATGTGTCTGGCAGAAGCCGGCGGCTGGTCGGGTGTATGCGTGGACCTGTTCCAGACGCCCGATGGCAGCTATTTCTGCGAAGGCACGTATGGTGACGGACGCGCGCTGGACTTCCCGTGTATCCTGCGCCCCTATCTAGATGGCTAGGGCAAGCACGCGAAACTTTTGGCCCTTGTTTCCCGTGGATCAGGGTATGACCAAGCTTCGCACATATCTGCCGCATCGGCGCACAACGATCAAATGGCTGCACTGGCTGACATTGCCGTTGCTCGTATGGTTCATTTTTGTGACGCCAACGGATGTGAACAAGATCGGACCGTGGGCGTTCAGGCTTCACTCTGTTCTCGGACTGATCTTTGTGAGCCTGGCACTTGGCTGGACCGCGATGTATCTGCGCAAAGGTCTGGTCGGACGTGCCGGACCAAAGCTGTCGCCACCTTTGCGACGGCTGCACCAGATCATGCACAAGGTTATGGTCTGGGGCCTGTTTGGTGTGGCCGTCACAGGTTTTTTGCTTGGATTGACATCAACCGTGCAACTTTGGGCCGGTGGGATCGTTCCTATTGCGATGCCATTGGGATTACCTGAAATGAATGATCTTGTCGGACAGGTCCATATCGTCGAATTTTATCTGCTGGCCGCGATTGTAATCGGGCATGCAGGTTTTCATATCTGGCGCCATGTCCGGCTGCATGACAACGCCTTGCGGATCATGGCCCCGCGCGCGCTGCACCGTTTTCTATGACCCGTCGCAGGATCAACATGGTTCTTCACTGGTCTGTGGTCCTGCTTGTCCTTGCGATGATGAAAGGTAGTGCTGGCGATCCAATCATCCGCTGGGCGCTGGTCACCGCCGGAGCGGTCTGGACCGTTATTGCAATCGTCAAAGGCCCTCTCGCCCGTCCGGGACCGAAGCTGGGCGACGGGCTGAAACGGGCCTACCGTCCCGCCCATATCGGGCTTTACGGCATCTTGGCCCTAACCATTGCGGCGCAGGCTGCCGCCTTGCTGGGCTATACCGATCAGCTGTTGGCGTGGTATGCCTTGCTGATCCTGTTTGGCGCTGGCATGTTTCACGCACTTTTTCAGCTTTGGCGCCACACGGCGCTTTATGACGGTGCGCTGCGCACCATCACACCTCGCATCTGGCACAAGCACCTGTAAATATGACCAATCCCTTCGATTTGACCCAAACCGTGACGCCAGTGGATGAACACCACTTCCCTTGCAACAACTGCGGGTCCGATCTGCGGTTTGATCCACAAACTCACCAGCTTTTGTGCGATCACTGTGGCAACGTCGAACAGATCGAGGCGACAAGCCCCAACGGCGGTATTCGCGAGCTGGATTTCAAAGACGCGGTCGCCAACAGGCTGGCCGACGAAGAGATCGAGGAAACCCGCGTCATCACCTGCCCCAACTGCGGGGCCAGCACCGAATTTGACGCCGATACCCATGCCGCCGAATGTCCGTTCTGTGCCACACCAATCGTCACCGACACCGGGACACACCGCCATATCAAACCGCGCGGCCTGCTGCCCTTTAGTCAGGACGAAGAGAAGGCCCGTGATGCGCTGATCAATTGGCTGGGCAGCCTGTGGTTCGCACCAAACGGATTGAACGAATACGCCCGCAAGGGCCGTAAGATGAATGGCATCTACGTTCCCTACTGGACCTTTGATGCCGACACCAAAAGCGCCTACTCCGGTGCGCGTGGCACGCATTATTATGAAACGCGCACGGTGATGCGCGATGGCAAGCGTCAGCAAATCCGCGTGCGCAAAACCCGCTGGCGGAATGTATCGGGCCGCGTTGCGCGGTTCTTTGATGATGTGCTGGTGCTGGCGTCCCGTAGCCTACCCAAGAAGTATACCGATGGTCTTGAGCCTTGGGACCTGTCGGCGCTTGAACCCTACAAGCCCGAATACCTCGCCGGATTTCGCGCCGAGGGCTATCAGGTGGAACTGACAGAAGGCTTTACCGAGGCCCGCGCCTATATGGACCGGATGATCCTGCGGGATGTGAAATATGATATTGGCGGGGATGACCAACGGGTCAGCAACGTGGAAACCCAGATTAGCGATGTGACGTTCAAGCATATCCTACTGCCCGTCTGGCTGGCCGCTTACAAATACCGCGGCCGCACGTTTCGCTTTGTCGTGAACGGTCGCACAGGCCGCGTGCAGGGCGAACGCCCCTATTCAAAGTGGAAAATCTCGTTTGCCGTCATTATTGGTCTCATCATTGCGGCTGGCGTGGGGTATGTTATCGCTAACAGCCAGTAATTGACCGGAGCCAGAACCATGATCCTTTGTGCGGGCGAAGCCCTGATTGACATGCTGCCGCGCGAAACCGTGCAAGGTAATCCAGCCTATGCGCCCCATGCAGGCGGCGCGGTTTTCAACACTGCCATCGGCTTGGGGCGGCTAGATGTGCCGACACAGTTCTTTTCCGGCATTTCCACCGATCTGTTTGGTGACATCCTTGTTGATGCTCTTGCAGCGTCCAAGGTTGATGCCAGCCCTGCAGAACGCTCTGACAGGCCCACAACGCTTGCCTTTGTGAAGCTTGTCGACGGTCAGGCCACTTACGCCTTTTACGACGAAAACACAGCTGGTCGGATGCTGGACACAGTGCCGGACGTGCAGGCCGATGCGTATTTCTTTGGCGGGATTTCACTTGCCGTCGAACCCTGCGCAAACACCTATGAGGCGTTGCAGGAAAAGGTCGCGGGCACGGCAGTGACGATGATTGACCCGAATATTCGTCCATCTTTCATCAAAGACGAACATGTCTATCGTAAGCGGGTTGGGGGCATGGTGGCGCGGGCTGACATCGTGAAAATGTCGGACGAAGACATGGAATGGCTGCTTGGCGGGTCGGACATGGCCGCAAAGGCACAGGACCTGATCGCAGAAGGCGTGAAACTGGTCTGTGTGACCGAAGGCGCCAAAGGCGTGACCGGATACACGAAAAATGGTGCCACCTTTGTTGCCGCTGACAAGGTTGAGGTCGTGGATACCGTCGGCGCTGGTGACACGTTCAACGCGGGGCTGCTGGCCGGATTGCATCGTACCGGCGTGCTGACCAAGGATGGTCTGGATAAGATGACCGAGGATCAGTTACAGCAAGCGCTTAGCCTTGGCGCACGTGCCGCTGCGGTCACGGTCAGCCGTGCTGGCGCAAATCCCCCATGGACCGGTGAAGTATGAGAGCACTGATCCAGCGGGTCAGTGAAGCGCAAGTTGATGTGGCCGGGCAGACGATCGGAAAGATTGATGCGGGGCTGCTGATCCTTGTGTGTGCGATGCAGGGCGACGATGCGGCCAAATCCAAGCAGCTGGCCGCTAAAATCAGCAAACTGCGCATCTTCAAAGACGAAGATGGCAAAATGAACCGCTCGCTTATCGATACCGGCGGCAGCGCCCTGATCGTAAGCCAGTTTACGCTGGCCGGTGATACATCTCGCGGCAATCGCCCCGGTTTTTCAAGCGCGGCCCCACCCGCCGAGGGAGAGGCGCTTTACCAGCAATTCATCGCAGATGTGCGTTCACTGGATATCACGGTTGAGACAGGACAATTTGGTGCCGATATGGCGGTGACGCTGACCAATGATGGCCCCGTCACCCTATGGCTGGACGTTTAGCAGCCTTTGGCAAGCACCAGCACCCAATTTGGCCCGCGCGGCCCTTGGGTGATGCCGATCCCCATTTCCTGCGCATCGCGCAGCAGCATATTGCTGCGATGCCCCGATGAGTTCATCCACCCGCTGATGATCTGGCCAGAGGTCGGATAGCCCCACGCAAGGTTTTCAGCCGTCAGACAGGACCGGTAACCTTCCGCCTGCACGCGCCGCCCGACAGATGATCCATCAGACCCGCTGTGCCCGAAGAAATTGTTTACTGACATATCGCAGGCATGCTTCATCGCGGCCTGCCCCAACGTAGCATTGTATTGCAGCGCCTGCAGTCCACGGGCCGCGCGGTTCGCGTTGACGCCCGCGGCAATTTCGCTGGCCATATCATTGACGTTCTGCGGCGTCGTGCAGCTGCTTGAGGCTGCGGCGTGACTTGCAGTCAGGCCAATACCTGCTGCGGCGATCAGGGATAAAAGGCGGTTCATCAGATCCTGCTTTCCATGTTGCGCCCCACAGGTAGGTATGGTCGCAAAACCCGGCAAGCGTTGGACAAAATGCAGGCCAAAGCCTGCCTATTGAAGGGATTATGCGCGCAGTTTTCCGCTAATCGTCGCGATCATAAAGCAGGCCACAGCCACGCAAACGATGGATGGGCCAACAGGGGTGTCCAACAACAACGCCATCTGCAGCCCTCCCAAGGCGGACAGCCCACCGATACCGATAGCGATCATCGCCATGCCCTCTGGCGTGCGGGCAAACGTCCGCGCTGTTGCGGCCGGAATGATCAGCAGGGCGGTGATCAGCAGCGCGCCAACTACCTTGATCGCAACGGCAACCACAAGCGCCAGCATCATGGTTAGCACAAGCTCTTCGCGGCGGGGGTTGATGCCTGCTGCGTAAGCAAGATCGGGGGACAGTGTCGCAGTGAGCAAGGATTGCCAGTGCCGCCAGATCACAAACAACACGATAACAGCGCCGCCCCAGATAATCGCCAGATCAAGTCGCGTGACCGTCAGAACGCTTCCGAAAAGATAGGAATCAAGGCTGATCCGCTGCCCGGGGATCAGCGCAACGGCCACCAGACCCAGCGCCAGACCGCCATGCGCAATCACCCCCAAGGCCGCATCTGCCGATTGGCCCTGCCCTGTCAGGCTTAGAAACAGGAATGCCATGGCAAGCGCTGTGACGATGACGCCTGCAAAGATCGACAGTTCAAACCCCAGTGACAGCGCGACGCCCAGCACCGCCGCATGGGCCATCGCATCACCGAAATAGGCCATGCGCCGCCAGACGACAAAACACCCCAAAAGACCAGCGGCCAACGCCGTGCCAAGGCCCGCAAGCGCGGCCCGCACCAGAAAATCATCCAGCATTACTCGGCGGCCTCGTGCTTATGGTCGTGCGAATGGTCGTGATCGTGGCTGTGATAATGGTCATGCTCGTGTCGGTAAAGTGCCAACGCGCCGCCTGTTCCCGTGCCGAAAAGCTCGCGATAGGCAGGTGCGGCACTCACCACTTCTGGGGTGCCTTCGCAACAAACGTGACCATTGAGGCAGATGACGCGGTCAGACGCGCTCATCACCACGTGTAATTCGTGGCTTACCATCAGGATCGCGCAACCAAGCGAGCGGCGGACAGCCTCGATCTGGCGGTAAAAGCTTGCTGATCCGGGCTGATCAAGCCCTTGCGTCGCCTCGTCCAGCATCAGCACCTGTGGCTTGCCCAGCAAGGCGCGCGCCAGCAAGACGCGCTGAAACTGGCCACCTGATAAGGACGCCATCTGCTGGTGTCCTACATCCGGCAAACCAGCTGTTTCCAGCGCCTGAACGGCATCTGCGTGGCTGACCTTCACCGGCAGGTCCAGAAACCGCCGCACTGTCATGGGTAAAGTAGGATCAATCGCCAGCTTTTGCGGAACATAGCCAATGCGCAAACCATCGGTCCGCGCGACCTGCCCCGCACCGGGCGTCTGCGCGCCAATAAGAACACGCAGAAGTGTCGATTTGCCCGATCCGTTTGGCCCGACAATCGTGACGATCTCGCCCGCGTTCAGATCAAGCGAGACACGTTGCAAAACGTGCCGTCCGCCAAAGCTGACATCGATATTATGCGCTGACAAAAGGGTCATGGCGCGTCCTGACAGGCAGGGCAAAGACCTTCGGCCTCAATCACCGTCTGTTCCACGTGAAAGCCGGTCGCTGCCGCAAACGTCTGATCAGCGGCCACCGCTTCTGCGACTTTGCCGCAGCCCCGACAAATCATGAAGGCCGGATCGTGCGTTGCGCCAGGATGCGAACATGCGACAAAGGCATTGAGCCGTTCCAGACGGTGAACGAAACCTTGCTCGACCAGAAATGTGAGCGCGCGGTACGCCACAGGTGGCTTATCGCCGAATCCGTCCGCCTCAAGCCGCGCCAGAACATCATAGGCGCCAAGGGCGGCATGCGCTTCCAGCAGAATTTCCAGCGTGCGGCGGCGTACAGGCGTAAACTGCACCTTGCGCTGATCGCAGGCCGCTTCCGCCGCAGCCAATGCCTGCGACACACACGCCGCATGATCGTGGCGCGCGAAACCTTTTGGATGATCCGACATTTTCGGCCTTGTTATGTTATAACATCACAATGTATAGCCTGTCGCGACCATTTGTTCAAGGGAGCGTCTTTATGATCCGCACAGCAACTGCCATTGCACTTGTACCGTTTGCGGCGCAAGCCGAGGTGCCACAGGTTCTGACGGACTTCGCACCGGTTTATAGCCTGACCGCACAGGTCATGGACGGGGTCGGAACACCGCAAAGCCTGCTGCCCGCCGGAGCCGAGCCGCATGACTACGACCTGTCACCGGGCGATGCTGCAAACCTTGCAGGCGCTGACCTGCTGGTCTGGGTTGGTCCCGCAATGACACCGTGGCTGGCCGAACCTGTGACGACACTGGCACCGGAGGCACGCCAGATTGTCCTGTTGGAGACATCAGGCTGGGAGCCGCTTGAAACACGCGGTGAGGCTGTGCACGACCACGACGATCACGAAGGCCATTCTGATCACGAAGGTCACGAAGGTCATTCTGATCACGCTGACCATGACGAGCATGATGATCATGAAGGGCACGACGACCACGCGGATCACGACGAGCACGATGATCACGCCGACCATGACAGCCAAGAAGATCATGAAGATCATGCGGGGCACGACCATGACCACGGCCCCATCGATCCGCATGCATGGGTTGATCCCGACATCGCCGCGATCTGGGTTGGGCAGATTGCTTCGGCCTTGGGTGAAATGGATCCCGATAATGCTGCGACCTACACCGCAAATGCGCAGGCAACACAGGCCAATCTGGCAGCTTTGGGCGCGGAGATTGAAATGATGCTGGAGGGTGTGACGGGGACATATATCCTGCCTCACGACGGCTATCAGTATTTCGAGGCGCGCTTTGATCTGCCTGCGGCTGGTGCAATTGCGGGATCTGACGCGCACGCCCCCGGCCCTGCCCGCATCGCAGCACTACAGGATATGGTGCAGTCTGGTGAGGTCACCTGCATCCTGACAGATCGCGAAACCGATCCCGCTTGGGCCACGCTTCTGATCGAAGGCACCGATGCACGCACCGCGATGATTGATGCCACCGCCGCGGACTATCCACTCGGCCCTGAAGCCTATGGCAACATGATGCGCAAACTGGCGCAAACGATGGCTGACTGTCTGCGCTAGATCGCTTTGGCAAACAGGTGAAGGCGGTGTTGCTGATCAGCACCCGCCTTGACCGCCTGCGCAAGACTTGCGCCGTTTTCATCCGCAATCCAAGTGTTGGCCAGCGTCTTGTAGCCCGCGTCGCGCGCGGCCTGCATGATACGCGCCATCAAAAGCGGATTAACGCCGCGATTTTGCAGCGCCGGAATAACGCCAAGAAATATCAATGAAATACCGGTATTCGTCATGCGATGACGCAGGTAGTGCCAAGGCGTTGATATCCCCATCCGGGAACCGATACGGCGCAGGAGCGGATTGAGATCGGGCACGCAAATGACGCAGGCCGCTGGCTTGCCATGATGATGCAGCACAACCGACAGACGCGGGTCCATAATCCATTTCATGTCCTTGGCCTGAAAATGAAACTCGTCGGCTGTGACGGGCACAAACATCGGATTGTCGGCGAATGACGCGTTCAGAATCAGCCGCGCGTCGTCCATTCTGGCGGGGATCGTGTGGCGGGTGACCGGTGCAAAGGCAAACGCAGGATCGTCAAGGATCGCCTGCTGCTTGGGGCCGATGGTTGGGCCACCGCGCGTTAGATCAAGCGAGAATGTCGCCATCGGAAATTGTGGTGCAAAGCCGTTTTCGGTCAAAAGCCGTGCGATGTGCGGCGGCGACCAGACCTGATCAAGGTAAGGCCTGCGATCGAACCCTTCCGTGACCACACCAATCTGCTGCATGGCCGTCAGGTTGAAGTTGCCGGCCATTTTCGAAAAGTCGCGCGCGCGCAGCCAATCCGCAGCAGCCGTCAGAAGGGCAGCGGCGGCATCCGCATCATCAGCACAATCAAAATAGCCGAAATACCCCAGATCAGGATCATGCATCGCGTTTGATTCTGCGTGAAAATGCGCCGTGATCCGACCAACAACGCGCCCATCGCGGTGGGCGGTGAAATAGGTCAGGTCGCTATTGCCGCGGAAAAGCGGATTGGCGGACTTGTCCAGAAAGCGTTTCAGATCGGATCGCAGCGGCGAAACATAGGGCGAATCTGTGCCATAGGCAGCAAAGGGGGCATCGAAAAATGCGTCGAAGTTTTCGGTCTGAAGCGTGACAGTCATGGCCTACCGTCGCATGTGGCGCACGGGCTGGGAAGCCTCATCAGAAATCGGTTGGCGCTCCGCCCTCGGACTTGCGACGATCGACAAAAGCTTCCAGTTCCTCGCGGATACCGGCGTCCATGGCGGGGGGCTCAAAGTTATTGACGATGTCTTTAAAGATGCGATGCGCCCGTTCAGCTGTCCATTCCGCACCCGCCTGCTCCCAAGCCTCAAAATTGCGCCAGTCCGAGACAAATGGCTGATAGAATGCCTTTTCGTAGCGGTCCTGCGTATGCTGGATGCCAAAGAAATGGCCCTGTGCGCCCACCTCCTTAATCGCGTCGATGGCAATCTCGTCCGGTCCTGTCGCTGTGATCTCCGGCTCCATATAGCGCTGGATCATCTGCAAAACCTCGCAATCCATCACGAACTTTTCAGGGCTGGCGATCAGCCCCCCCTCAAGCCAGCCTGCCGCGTGATAGACGATATTCGTGCCAGACTGCACAGCGGACCAGAGCGAGTTGGATGTTTCCCACATCGCCTGTCCGTCAGGCACATTGGCAGCACAGACACCCGATGCACGCATCGGAAGACCGTAAAACCGTGCCATCTGCCCCGTCATTTGGGTGGCCCGCATATATTCTGGCGTGCCAAACGCAGGCGCGCCGGACTTCATATCGACGTTGCTGGTGAAGGTGCCGATGACACAAGGCGCACCGGCGCGGACGTATTGAAAGAGAGCAATCGCCGACAGCGCCTCGGCAATGGACAACGTGACAGCCCCTGACATGGTGACGGGCGCCATCGCCCCGGCAAGCGTGAATGGCGTCACCACCACGGCCTGCCCACGCCGCACGCAGCGCAAGCAACCGTCGATCATCGGCACATCATGCTTGAGCGGCGAAGTTGAGTTGATGTTGGTATACATATGCGGCTTGGACTGGAACTCTTCCTCAGTCAGACCGCCTGCGATCTTGACCATCTCCATCACGTCCTCGACCCGCTCCTTGCCCAGCGAATAGGCGTGTGCTGCCTTGTCAGTGAGGGTCATTTTGTCGAACACCACATCAAGGTGGCGAACAGAGGCGTGCACATCGACAGGTTCCACCGGATAGCCGCCAGCGAAGTGGATGCAGTTGAAATACTGGGTGAGACGCAGCATGTCGGCGCATTGCGCGCGCGTGCCAGAGACCTTTTTTCCGATCTCAAGGTCATAATAGTTGGGCGGGGATGATACATTACCGAACAGAATGTGATTGCCGCCAATCGTAATCTCGCGGTTCGGGTTGCGTGGTGTGATCGTGAACTGGTCGGGGGCCTTGCCCACCATCTCCATCACCCAGTCGCGGCCCATCTTGACGTTGGTGCCATCAACCTTGCATCCCGCCTGCTTGAAAATCTCACGAGCTTCGTCGTTTAGAAATTCGATTCCGATCTCTTCAAGGATGCGCATCGCGCCGTCGTGGATGGCCTGCACACCTTCGGTGCCAAGAGGCTCTGTCGGGCGATCGGTATTTACCGGAATCCGCCATGGCATTTGTTCGATCACTTCGCCGCCGCGCCGCTGGGCTGCCCCTGCCCGTCCACCACCGCGCTGCCGTCTATTCCCGCTTGCCATCGTCACCATCCCGTCTCATCGTTTCAAGATCAGACTGGCAGGTCACCGAGCGCGATGAAGTTGCTTTTTCGACAAATTGCGTCGCAAACAGAGCCCTAGGCCCGATCAAGCCACGCAGGAATGTCAGCCACAGAGGCCAGAACCACATCTGCATGCGGGGCAAGTTCCTCGGCCGGTGCGGGTCCGGTCAGCACGCCAACGGTGACCATCCCTGCAGCGCGCCCTGCGTGCAGGTCATGCAAACTGTCACCAACCATCGCACATTTGGCGGCGGCAAGTCCGGTCTGGTCACAGAACGCCTGCAACTGACCGGTTTGCGGTTTGCCACCAAAGCCGCTGTCGGCACCCGCGATGAAATCGAACAGCGGCACAATGTCAGACCGTCCCAGATGTGCGCGCGCAGGGGCTTCCGCATCATTGGTCGCGACACCCAGTTTCAGACCGCGACCGCGCAGATTTTGAAGCAAACCGCGCAAATCTGCCGCCTCTTGCTGTGGCACAGATGTGGCTGCGGCCTTCATCCGCTCCATCAACGCGGGTTTATCAGGATCGGGCAGATGCGGCAGAATCGCATCGGCCACAACATCTACCGTCTCAGCGATAACAATACTGCCCGCGCGAAACCGTTTGGCTTCGGGATCAAATCCAAGCGTGTCGGCTAAAGCTGCAAAACGCGAAGCACTTCCCGCCGCTTCGGTCATCAGCATCATGTGCGCCCAAGCGCCCCACGTGGCGTTGAAATCGTAAAGCGTGCCGTCCTTGTCGAACACGATCCCCCTTAGGTCCAATGCACAGCCTCCGCACCTGGCAAGGCGTAGCGCGCCATCAGCGGCTGGTCATAAGCAATGTCATGGGCGTCACAAAACGCGACGACCCACGCGTCGTCCTGCGTCAGAAAATCCAGAACAGAGGCCTGAAACGCTGGATCACCCGCCTGTTGCCGCAGATCCTCAACCGAGCTTCCGGTTGCACCCAGAAAAACAGGACACAGGTCATCATTGCCCACAAGCCAGCCCAAGGCCTGCAATGCAATCATTTCGGCACGTTCTGGCGACATTTGCGGCATCCTGATGAAGTGAACTCTTTCTTAACGATTAGGCGGGAATGTAGCGACACGCGCTCCGTGGTGAAACCACACAAAGGAAGAAAGATGTCGGGAAGACTTCTGATCGTCGATACCATTGCCAGCAATCGCATCGTGCTGAAAGTAAAAATGCAGTCCGCGCAATACGATGTGCAGACCTGCGCCACATTGGATCAGGCCCGCATTGCGATCAGGCAGGCGCGCCCTGATATGATTCTGCTGAACATGGCAGACCCCGCCGAAGATCAGCATGCGTTCTGCCATGATCTGAAGTCCGATCCAGAAACCGCCGATCTGGCGATCATCGGCGTTGGCATGGTGGATACCTGCCGCGCAAGGTTTGCCGCCCTTGATGCAGGCGCGGACGAGGTGATGCCACGCCCGATTGAGGATGCACTGCTTTTGGCACGGATCCGCAGCCTTTTACGGATGCGCAACGCCAATGCCGAACTTTGGCTGCGCGATGGCACCAGTCGCGCTCTTGGCTTTGAAGAAGAAACCGCCAACTTCGTTCATGCCGCCAAAATTGCCGTTCTGACATTTGCCGAAAACTGCGCCTCTCCGTTTGTCGATCAGGTCAGTGAGCTGTTTCAACGCGGGCTAAAAGTGATGCCCGCGAAGACAGGACTATCCGCACAGGCACTTGCCCCTGTACCGGACCTGTTTGTTATTGATGCCACCGATGCGCAGGACGAAAATGCCATCTTCCGGCTCGTATCCGATCTGCGGTCACGCGCAGACACGCGGCTTTCATCGCAACTTGTAGTACTGCGCCCCGACGCGCGTGCCGTGGCCGCGATGGCGCTAGATCTGGGGGCCGATGACGTGGCCTTTGGTGGCATCGGCACGGATGAAATCACCCACCGGGCAGCGCGGCTTGTCCGTCGCAAGGAACAACAGGACAAGCTGCGTGCCACTGTCCGCAACGGCCTGCAAGCGGCGGTCACGGACCCGCTGACAGGCCTTTATAATCGCCGTTACGCCGAACCTCATCTGCTGCGCCTTGCTGAACAGGCAACCAAGACCAGTCAGGATTTGACGGTCATGATGCTCGACATTGATCACTTCAAACGGGTCAACGACACGCACGGGCATGCTGCAGGCGATTCAATCCTGCGCCAGACCGCGCAGCGTTTTCGGGAAAACCTGCGTGCTGTGGATATGATCGCCCGCGTCGGCGGCGAGGAATTCCTGATCGCCATGCCAAACACCAATTTCGCGCAGGCCGAGATTGCCGCCGACAGGCTCTGCCGTGTGATCAATGGCAAGCCATACATTTTGCAGGACGGCGCGCTGCATGTGCGGGTGACGCTGTCGATTGGCGTTGCAGTCTGGCATACGCAGGACGGCGCAATGCCAAGTGGCGACAGCATGTGCAGGCAGGCCGATGAAGCGCTATATGCTGCAAAACTCGGTGGCCGCGATCAGGTTTCGTTTGCGATGAATGCGGCCTAGCTAGGGGCGCGGCCGCGGGCGTTTCAGGGCCTCTTCCAGCCGGCCAGCAAACGCAGCCCTTTCCGCTGCATCCATATCGCGGATCACAGTGATCAGTGCTTCTTGAGCTGCGGACTGCAATGCCGCACCACGGTCCTGCATCTGCGCGAAAAATGCTTCCAGCGTCGTATCATCAAAAGCGTCGCTTTTCAGGGCATCAAGAACCGGGCGAAGATCGGCCGCAATATCGGCGCGGCGCAAACGTGTCGGGCCTGCTGAACCGCGCATTTCATCACGCAACGCATCACGTTGGTCGGGCAGCAAAGCCGCCGCTATTGGACCCGCGCCAAAATCGAACCCGCGCGGACCCTTATCCCAGCGGCCCGAGAAGGACGCGCCTACAACAAGACCAACGACGATGAGGTTCAAGGCCAATGATAACACAAGTACACTGCGCAGCAGCCGGGATGGACGTGCAGTATCAGCCATCAAACACGTCCTCCAACCCGTAAGAATACCCCATCAGGTCAACCTCTTGGGTTGTCCCCACGAGGTCCGCCGCCAGATTTTCAAGTGATACCGGCGGCGCAAATCCGATCCAGACGCCAGCCACACCAGCCGTCGCAAGACCACCGATTGCAGGCCAGCCGCCGATCAGATCGCGAAAGCTGCTCCAAGCTGACCGGCGCACCTTCGGCACCATCTGTGATGCAGGTTGCAAATCATATGCATCAGCCAGCACGCGGCTCATCAAATCATCACCCACCGGCGGAGCGCGGCGGGCGGCAAGATCCAGCATCTTGTCCAGATCATCCATCTTCGGATCAGTCATCATTATACCCCAGTGCATCCCGCTGACCTGCTAAAATTTCGGCCAGCGCCCGTTTCCCGCGTGCTGTAAGACTTTCCACGGACCGCACGCTGATGTCCATGATTTGCGCAATTTCCGGGTTCCCCAACCCTTCAAGATGCCGCAACGCAACTGCCTCTGCCTGCCTGTCCGGCAGCGTCGCAAGCGCATCCGTCAATGCCGTCAAGCGCGCCTGATCCTGCATTTGCGTCGTGACTGACGCGGTCGTATCCGCAGGTTCCGCGATCTGGTCAAGGCCGGTGCGATCCCGCCGTTTTCGCAACCTGTCCACGCAAAGGTTTGCGACCACGCGGTAAAGCCATGTTGAAATCTGCGCCTCGCCCGTTCGCCAGTCCGGCGCCACTTTCCACAGGCGCATCATCGCTTCTTGTGCGATATCTTCTGCTTCCGCCTGATCGTGCAACATCCGCGTGGCCTGCCCCACAACACGCGGCAAGTGACGCCCGACCAATGCCGCGGCCGCCGACCGGTCGCCAGCGGCATAGGCCAGCAAAAGCGCCTCGTCGTCCTCGGGCGGTGCAGATCGAGCATTTGTCTGGGTCATGGATTAGAAACGTAGCCACATCAGATCATCCTGGCAAAACCGACCTTGCGCGCGAGCGGGCCCGCGCACAAGGCCATGTGCGTATGTGTTAGCCGCGATCACGAGGACCGTTGCCGTCATGGTGGCGCGATCCCCGCCCACGGCCTTCGCCGCGATGAGCGCGCATCTCCTCAAATTCCTCGGCGCTGATGGCCCCGTCATCGTTCGCGTCAACACGCGAGAACATCCGCTCAGCGCGATCACCACGATCCGGCAGTTCATCCTGACTGATGGCACCGTCACCATTTTCATCCAGACGCGAAAGCATCCGCTCAACCGCCATTGCGGCACGTCCCTGCGCCGCTGCGGTCAGTTCGTCTTGTGACAACACGCCATCATCATTGGCATCTGCGGTGGCAAAACGGCCCTGCGATTGCAGTTCTTCCAGCGTCAATGTGCCGTCACCGTTGGTGTCAAGCGTTGCAAAGTCGGGCTTTTCACGGGGACCATCGGCGGCTGCATCCAGTGCCGGCAGCAGCATTGCACCTGTCATTGCAGCGATCAGAAATGTCGTTTTCATATGTCTCGTCCTTTTTTTGATCTCGGACTGGCCTGCTCAGCCAATCGATGTGGGTTCAACGGACGCGTCAGAAGTTTCCGGCGCTCGGCGTGCAAAAAAAATCTGTTTCATGCGGCTGAGCGCCGCAGAACCCGCACAAAGTCTTTATTTTTCAATCAAACACCGCCATGTAGAAGTCGAAACGGAGTGCCGCCATGCTGCAAGAAACCGACCAGACCCCCGATGATCGCCCGACCAAACCGGCCATGTGGCGTGGTTTTCAGCGCAAATGTCCGTCCTGTGGCGAGGCTCATTTGTTTGATGGCTATCTCAAGGTGGTGGACCGTTGTCCGGTCTGTAGCGAGGAATTGCACAATCACCGCGCCGATGATGGTCCGGCATATCTTGTGATCCTGATCGTCGGGCACCTTCTTGCGCCGCTTATTCACATCGTATGGACCCAGTTCCGCCCTGATCCCTTGGTAATGGCGACGCTGTTTTCGATCGGCTGCGTGGCGCTGTCGCTTTATCTGCTACCCCGCATGAAAGGCATGGTCGTCGGCATTCAATGGGCGCGACGCATGCATGGCTTTGGCGGGGCGTCCAGCTAGACCACCTATGGACAAGTCCCAGATTAGACATGCGGCCACCGTCATTATCCTGCGCGAGGACGCTGTGCTGATGGGGCAGCGTGGGGCCTCTGCGGCGTTCATGCCTGGTAAGTTTGTATTTCCCGGAGGCGCGGTCGATCACGGTGATGCGCAAATTGATGTGGGCGCACTGCCAGAACCGACGGCGACGCGGCTTACAGGTGAGAGTACCCTGAGCCCCCAGACACTTGCCGCCGCCGCGATCCGCGAGCTTTGGGAAGAGACAGGTCAGATCCTCGGCACGCCAGCCGATTGGGCCGATGCGCCGCAGGGATGGCGCGGCTTTGCCAGAACAGGACATCGTCCTGATGCCCGCAAGCTTGAGTTTTTCTTTCGCGCTGTGACCCCGCAGGGGCGACCACGGCGTTTTGATGCGCGCTTCTTCCTTGCTGGCGCTGACGCGCTTTGTTCCGATCCCGACGATTTCAGCAACGCAGAAGATGAGCTGTCACACCTGCAATGGGTACCTTTGCGGGACGCGCGGAAATTCGATCTGCCCTTCATCACACAAGTAGTCATTGCAGAACTTGCCAGCCATCTTAAAACCGGCGGCACCCCTGCCCACGTGCCGTTTTTCCGCAATGATGACGAGGCACATCTGGTGTCACGGCTGGGCGGCGCACCGGTTCTTTAGACGACCAGCACCAGCAACACGATGCTGCCGGTCAAAAGCAAAAGCCCCTGCCATTCCCGCGCTGTGATCCGCTCACCAAAGACCATGGCCCCGATGGCAATGGAAAATATCAGCTCAACTTGGCCAACCGCATTCACATAGCCGGCAGTTTGTAGCGTAAAGGCTGAAAACCAACACATGGTGCCGATCATGCTGGCCAGACCGGTCAGGGCGACCTTGCGCCAAGCCACCAAAACTTTACCGATCTCGCCCGCTTCACGCCAGCGCAGCCAAGCTGTCATGACCAAAACCTGATAGGCCGTTACACACATCATCGCGATTGTGGCGCGATAAAACGTATCGCCTTCTGCAATCGACAAAGATGCGCCGCGATAGAACACGCCCGAAAACCCGAACAAGAGGCCGGACAGAAGGCCCAGTGCTACAGCCTTGTTCAAAATGCGCTTGTGCCAACGGCCTGTCGCATTGGGCGGATCGGACAGGAGCAGCACGCCAGCCAGTCCGATAAATATGGCGATCAGGGCTGGCACAGTCACCGCGTCGCCCAAAATCACGAAGCCGATCAAAACGCTCAACAGGACTTCGGTCTTTTTAAATGTAATCCCGACGGCAAAATTGCGCAGCGAAAACAATGCCACAACGCACATCGTTGCCAATATCTGCGATGTCCCGCCCGCGATTGCATAAGCAAAGAAGACGGGCGACACTTTTGGCAATCCCTGTCCTGAAAACCACGCATATGACATCGCGATCAGCGCAACCAACGGTGCAGCAAAGACAAACCGCGCAAACGTGGCACCCGCGGTGGATAGGCCCGCTGATTTTAGCTGTTTTTGCAGCATGAACCGCAGCGACTGCGCCAGTGCTGCCGCGAACGTGATGTAGATCCAAAGCTCCATGTCGCTTGTTGTGCGCGAAACAGGGCCGCTATGCCAGCTTCCAGATTACCGCTTGCCGACGGCAGCACCAGCACCTTCAGGTAACGGCAACGATGCGTGGGCTTGCGCCACCTTGGCCAGCGGCACTGCGACGCGCGGATCAGGTTCCGACGCTTTGCGGGTCTCCAAACTGACATGGATCAGCATATGTTCCCCGGTCGCCAGCAACTGATCCCCAGACCGCATCCGGTGAAACAGATGAAGTTTCTTTCCTTTGCCAGCAATTACTTGCGTATCGATGCTAATCTTTGACCCGGCATGCACCTCATCAAGATGGCGGATATGCGTTTCGGCGGTGAAATAGCTGCCACCGGACGCGATATAATCAGCATCGCATCCGATCATGGCCATAAGCTGATCAGTTGCGTCGCCAAATGCCTGTAGATAGCGGGCCTCGTTCATGTGGCCGTTGTAATCCGTCCAATCAAGCGGGATTGCGCGGGACACCGTGACGATTGGGACAGACAAATCATCAACCAAATCAATATGTTTTACGACGTTCTTCAAGCGATCATCTTGTTTGTTTAGCAAAGCGCCGGCGCCAAAGTCCTGTGCTTTCAGGCCGCGCAGGATTGTCACCAGATTGTTGTCGCGGGCGCGTTCAAGTTCTCTGATCGTCATGTGGCCAGACTGCGTATCGGACTGATCGGCGATCTGGTCGATAAGGTCATCTGTGAGGTCCGGCACGTCCATCAGTTTTGTCCAAGGCCATGACAGGCAAGGTCCGAATTGTTCAATAAAGTGGCGCATTCCCGCCTCGCCACCGGCGATCCTGTAGGTTTCGAACAATCCCATTTGCGCCCAGCGCAACCCGAACCCATAGCGAATGGCGTTGTCGATCTCTTCCGTGGTCGCCACGCCGTCCTTGATTAGCCAAAGCGCCTCGCGCCAAACCGCTTCCAGAAAGCGATCCGCGATATGCGCGTCAATTTCGGCGCGGACATGAAGGGGATACATCCCGATCTGGTCAAGAATATCTTTTGCATTTTCAACGATTTGCGGGGCGTTTTTGTAGGACGGCACCAATTCGATAAGCGGCAGCAAATAGACCGGATTAAACGGGTGCGCGACGACGATTTGTTCAGGCCGCAACGCATCCTGCTGAAGCTCGGACGGTTTGTAACCACTTGTCGACGATCCAATGACAGCGCCCGCATCACAAGCTGCCTGAATTTCCGCATAGGTTTTGTGTTTGATATCAAGACGCTCTGGCACACTTTCCTGAATCCACGCGGCGGGCCAAACCGCCTCTGCGATGGAATCGTGAAACGACAAGGCGCCCTCAGCAGGCAACGCCACGTCGGATAGCCCGGGAAGCGACCGACGCGCGTTGGCCAGCACCTCGTTGATTTTGCGCTCTGCGTCCGGGTCGGGGTCAAAAACACGCACGTCCCATCCCATCAGAAGGAAACGCGCGGCCCATCCGCCGCCGATAACGCCACCACCAACGATTGCCGCAACTTTATTCTGCATCATCTTTTCAGTCTTTTCACGCTAGGTTTGGGCGCCATGCCCGCGATAAATTTGGCGGTGCCCCATGCGAGCAGAACCACGACTGCCAGTGTCGCAAGGATCGCCCCCCAAATAAGCTGATCCATTTGCAGGAGGATAAGGCCAAACAATAGCACGGCGATTGCCGCAGCCGGAATGCGCCACGTCATTGCGGCACAATCAGCAGACGTGACAGGTCATATCCGTTGAATGCCAAGACCTGTCGAGCGGCCTCAAGGCGATCCGCGGGAATGATCGGGTCACGGTTCAAAATCCAACCGGAGCGCCCGTTTGGCGCACCGACAACAGCGGTGCGATACCCCTCATCAACCCACAAAACCCAGTAGTCCGCAGCGCCAAACGGCACTGATGGGAAACTGACTTTCAGTTGTCCGGGGCCAACGATCTCCGCGCTGCCGTCAATCACGGACAAAACCTCGCCAGTTTCATCACGGCAGATATTCTGGACCGAGATGTGGTCCGTCGCGATCAGTTGATATTCGGCTGTCACGCCAACGCAGCCACGTTCAAATGGCACGGGATAGCGCGCCACCTCGTGCCAGACGCCGGTATAGCGGGCCGGATCAAACAGAGCTGCGGATGAAATGGGCTGTGAGGTGTCGCGGTACACCTCAAGCAGGCCGCCGTTGTCATCTTCGGTCACACCATCGCTACAGGCTGCCAGAAGGATGCACGCCGCAGCGGCCTTGATTGCCAGACGGATCATTGCGGCGCCTGCTTGGTCAGACCGAGCTTTTCGCGCACCGCGTCCGGCCCGATAACACGCGCGCCCATGCCTTCAATGATACCTTTTGCGCGGGTCACAAGTTCGGCATTGGTCGCAAGCTGCCCCTTACCAAGCCAGAGGTTGTCTTCCAGACCTACACGCACATTGCCCCCCGCCAACACGGCAGCGGCGACATATGCCATTTGATTGCGCCCAAGGCCAAAAGCCGAAAAGGTCCAATCGTCAGGCACGTTGTTCACCATCGCCATAAAGGTGTTCAGGTCGTCAGGCGCCCCCCACGGCACACCCATACAGAGTTGCACCAAGGCGGGCGCATCCAAAACACCGTCTTTTACCAATTGCTTGGCATACCACAGATGCCCGGTATCAAACGCCTCGATCTCCGGCTTGACGCCCAGCGCGGTCATCATCTTGCCCATCGCGGTCAGCATACCAGGGGTGTTGGTCATGACATAATCCGCTTCCGCGAAATTCATGGTGCCGCAGTCCAGCGTGCAAATCTCTGGCCGGCATTCCGCGATATGCGCCACACGTTCCGTGGCACCGACCATATCGGTGCCGTCCACCGTTGGTAGCGGGCTTTCCACGCCCCCAAAAACAATGTCACCACCCATCCCGGCGGTAAGGTTCAGCACCACATCTACATCAGCGGCGCGAATGCGGTCTGTCACCTCGCGGTAAAGCTTTGGGTCGCGCGACGGCACGCCGGTTTCGGGATCACGCACATGACAATGCACAATTGCGGCACCCGCCTTTGCCGCGGCGATCGCGCTGTCGGCAATGTGTTCAGGCGAGCGCGGCACATGCGGGCTACGATCCTGCGTGGCACCCGATCCGGTGACGGCGCATGTGATAAAGACATCGGTATTCATCGAAAGGGGCATGAGGGTCCTCGCCTGCGTGATTGCCGCAACCGTCCGCGATTCTGCGGCGCGGGACAAGTCTGGAAGCGACGGGTCTGTCGTGGTTGACAGATTAAAGCGGATAGTGCGATCACAATCGTCATGCACCTGAACGTATCTCATCGGCGATTTTACGGCCTGCTTTCATAGCGGCCTTCTTGTGCATTCCAACACAATCGAAAGCCGCCGCTTGGGGCGGCTTTTTTCTTTTGTCCCCCTTAGCGCGGCCAAAACCAAGGACATAGCAATGACACCCGAACTTGCCCGCCCGAGCGACCTGCCCGCCATTCTTAAGCTGATCCGCGCGCTATCTGCGTTTCACGGCGATACGGCCACAGTGACGCTGGGCCAGTTGCAGGATGCATTCTTTGGTCCGGCCAAGCGATCCACCGCCATTGTCATGCGCGATGGACCGAACATTACTGGCTATGCGGGTCTGAACCATACGCTATCGCTGCACACCGGCGTTGCCCGCATCGACATCCATCACCTGTTCGTCTGCGAAACCCATCGCGGGAGGGGCATTGGTAAGGCGGTCATCGCTTACGCCAAAACAATCGGGCGTGATGCCGGTGCGCGCGGGCTGACGATTGGGACCGACCCCAAGAACATCGCCGCGCAATCGGCCTATCGCGCGATGGGCCTTGAGGAAATCACCGATAGCGGGCCAAGGTTCTGGATTCCGCTTGAGGATCAGTAAGGCATCGGGTTTGCGCGGTTCGCGTCGTCAATCTCTGCAATGACCTCATCCGACAGCACCAGATCACGCCCTTTCAAAAGATGGGCAAGCTGGTCTGTCGTGGTGGCGCCAAAGATTGCAGAGACGGCGAACGGCCGCGTTGCCTGCCACGCCATCGCCAGGTGCACCGGATCAAGGCCGTGCTTGGACGCGATATCAAGATAGACCTGCGTGATCGGCAATGTGCGCGGGGTCATACGCCCGCCAAGCTCTGGCCCGATGGACCGGCGGCTACCTTCGGGGATGGCGCCGTCTTGATACTTGCCAGTCAGCAGACCACATGCCAGCGGCGAAAATGACAGCAGGACCACATCCTCGTTCACGGCAGTTTCGGCCATGTCGGTATCGTAGAGCCTGCACAGCAGGGAGTATTCGTTCTGAATGGCAGCAACGCGCGGCAGGCCATGTTTTTCGGCCAGATTGATCCACTGGGTCGTGCCCCAAGCGCTTTCGTTTGACAGCCCGAAGGCGCGCACCTTTCCCGCCTTGACCACATCGTCCATCGCCTCGAGCACGTCCATCATGTGATCCAACGTCTGCTGCTTGTTCTGGCCAGAGGGGTCATAGGTCCAGTTTTGCCGAAACATATAAGATCCGCGTTCAGGCCAGTGCAGCTGGTAAAGATCAATGGTGTCCGCTTGCAAACGCACAAGCGACTGATCGACAGCCTCGCGAATGATCTGGCCATCATAGCCCTTGCCGTCGCGCACAAAACCGCCGTTTGACCCCGATACCTTGGTCGCAACCAGCATGTCGTTTTTGCGGGTCGATTTCGCGCGCCACGTGCCCACAATCTTTTCCGAATTGCCCACGGTTTCGGCGGACACCGGGTTCACGGGATACATCTCGGCCGTGTCCAGAAAGTTGATCCCGGCCTCAAGCGCCATGTCAATCTGGCGGTGCGCGTCGCTTTCCGGTGTCTGATTGCCGAATGTCATTGTGCCAAGGCACCAGTCGGTGACCATCAGGTCGGAGCGGCCAAGCGGAATTTTCTTCATGATCATTGGGCTTTCTGTCTTATTTCAAGCGGACAACCTAACGTGTGTTATCGTGACGACAACCCGTGTCGAATTGCTGCTAGGCAAATCACAGGTGCCGCGACAAAGGAACGACGATGCTGACACGACGGACAATAATGGTATGCCTGCCTGCGCTTATTGCCGCGCCGAAAATCAGCTTGGCGGCCCCCGTGGCATACCGGCTTGATGCGGCTAGGTCGCAAGTCGGATTCTCTGTCACCGCAGCGGGTGAGGCTTATGCAGGCACCATGCCAATCACATCAGCCGATCTTGCCTTGGATTTTGGACAAGTCAGCAATAGCCGCGTGTCGGTCACCCTGCGCCCGGCTGCGGCACAGATGGGCATCATCTTTGCCACACAGGCGCTGAAAAGCGCCGAAGTCCTCGACACCGCGCGCTTTCCGTTGATCCAGTTCGAAAGCACGTCGATCCGCACCGGTGCCACATCAGCCGAAGCCGTGGTGAACGGACGCGTGACCGTGCGTGGCGTGACCCAGCCAATCTCATTGGCAGCAAGACTTAGCCAGCAGGCCGAAACGGTCGGGCAAACCGACCCGGAACTCACGCTGGTGCTGACCGGTGGTCTTGACCGTCACGCGTTTGGGGCGTCCGGCTACGCGAGCCTTGTAGCCCCTACCGTAGCACTGCGGATCGTGGCGCGGATCAGGCGCGCTTAGCTCATTGGCCATTAAACCAACTGTGCGCCAAACAGGGTCGCTTTCAGCCTAGTAATTCCGGCCCGTCCCGTCGCAAGGTCAGCACATGCGAATGCTGATCTCCTTTGCGGCCCTTTTTGCGTCAGTTGCCTTGCTGCAACTGTCATCAGGCGGCGTTGGCCCGCTGGACGCTTTGACCGGACTGGCAGGAGGCTTTTCGCGCGCCGAGGTCGGCTTTCTGGGGTCCGCGCATTTCATGGGCTTTTTTATCGGATGCTGGTGGGCACCGCGCCTGATGGGCGGTGTCGGACATAGCCGCGCCTTTGCCACGTTCACAGCGCTTGGTGCGATCGGCCTTGCGGCCCATGTGATCTTGCAAGACCCGATCTGGTGGGCAATTTGCAGGATTGCATCAGGTATCTGCATCGCAGGCTGCTATACGGTGATTGAGGCATGGTTGCAGGCCAAAGTGACGAACGAAACCCGCGGGCGGGCCATGGCCAGCTACCGCATCGCGGACACGGGCGCGTCTTTTGTCGCGCAATTCATGATCGGCGCATTGGCCAGCATGGAAACCTACATCGCCTACAACCTTCTGACGATCCTATGCTGCGCTTCACTGCTGCCGCTCACGCTGACCAAGACATCTCAACCCGCCACACCAGAGGCCACCCGCCTGCGCCCGTCGCTGGCTTGGCGTTGTTCACCGCTGGCAGTTGCCGCCGTGATCGTGGCGGCGATCTCGTCTGCATCGTTTCGCATGGTCGGCCCGATTTATGGACAAGAGGTCGGCCTGCGCCCCGACCAGATCGGTGCGTTTCTGGCGGCCTTCGTGGCGGGCGGTTTTATAGGCCAGTACCCGATGGGTTGGGCCGCCGATAAATACGACCGCCGCTATGTGCTGATCGGCTTGTCCATCGCAGCGGTGATCGCCTCTGCCGTGACAGTTTTCGCGGCGGCGTCGGGGCCCACTGGCGTGATGATTGCTGCGGGACTTTTCGGACTGACAACCTTCCCGATCTATTCGGTCGCCACCGCCCACGCCCATGATTTTGCAACCGGCGATCAACGTGTCGAACTATCTGCTGCCTTGATGTTCTTTTACGCGGTCGGCGCGATTGCAGCCCCCTACACCACGTCGACCCTGATCGAATACTTCGGATCTGCTGCACTGTTCTACTTCATTTCGATCACACACATTCTGTTGGTCATCGTCAGCCTAAGCCGGATGCGGGTCCGTGCAGCGCCTGACGAACGCACCGCCTATGTGACCGCGCCGCGCACCTCGTTCCAGATCGGCAGGCTGACGCGCCGCGCCCGCGATAATGATAGCGACAAGAGTTAGTCTGGCATCCGCCCCGCCCCTTCGCTAGAACGGCGCAACACCAGCAAGGACACGCACATGGCCCGCCACCTGATCACTTCAGCCATTCCCTACATCAACGGGATCAAGCATCTGGGCAATCTTGTCGGCTCGCAACTGCCAGCCGATCTTTACGCGCGGTATCTGCGCCAGCGTGGGCATGAGGTGCTATTCTTGTGTGCCACCGACGAACACGGCACCCCTGCCGAACTGGCTGCGGCCAAAGCGGGCAAGCCTGTCGCTGAATACTGCGCCGAGATGCACAGCGTTCAGGCGGATATCGCGGACGGTTTCGGGCTATCGTTTGATCACTTCGGACGGTCATCCTCGCCACAGAACCACGCGCTCACGCAACAGTTTGCAGGACGGCTCGCCGATATGGGCCTGATCCGCGAAGTGACCGAGGATATGGTGTATTCCAACGCCGATGGCCGCTTCCTGCCAGATCGATATATCGAAGGCACCTGCCCCAACTGCGGCTTTGACAGCGCGCGCGGCGACCAGTGCGACAACTGCACCAAGCAACTGGACCCGACCGACCTGATCGACCCACGCTCGACCATTTCCGGCTCCACCGATCTTGAAGTGCGCACGACAAAGCACCTCTACCTACGCCAGTCCGAGCTAAAAGACGATCTGGCCGCATGGATCGAAAGCAAGACAGACTGGCCCGTGCTGACCACCTCCATCGCGAAAAAGTGGCTGAACGATGGTGACGGCCTGCAAGACCGCGGTATCACCCGCGATCTGGACTGGGGTATCCCGGTCAAGAAGGGTGACGCCGACTGGCCCGGCATGGAGGGCAAGGTCTTCTACGTCTGGTTTGACGCGCCCATCGAATACATCGCCTGCGCGCAGGAATGGGAGGCCGCTGGCAAAGGCACCGATTGGGCGCGCTGGTGGCGCACCGACAAAGGTGCCGACGACGTGACCTACACCCAGTTCATGGGCAAGGATAACGTGCCGTTTCACACGTTGAGCTTCCCAGCCACGATCAAAGGCACGCAGGAACCGTGGAAGCTGGTCGATTACATCAAATCGTTCAACTATCTCAACTATGACGGCGGCCAGTTCAGCACGTCGCGCGGGCGCGGCGTGTTCATGGATCAGGCGCTTGAAATCCTGCCTGCCGACTACTGGCGCTGGTGGCTTTTGTCCCACGCGCCTGAATCGTCCGACGCGGAATTTACGTGGGAGGCGTTCCAGACGGATGTGAACAAAGACCTAGCCGACGTGCTGGGCAACTTCGTTAGCCGGATCACGAAGTTCTGCCGTTCCAAGTTTGGCGAGGCCGTTCCCGAGGCTGGCACGCAAGGGCCGGACGAGGAAGCGCTGATCGCTGCCCTCACCACCCGCATTCGCGCGTTCGAGCAGCACATGGACAATCGCGAAGTCCGCAAATCCGCCGCTGAATTGCGTGCAATCTGGGTACTAGGCAACGAATACCTGCAAGAGCAGGCACCTTGGACCACGATCAAAACCGACCCCGACCGCGCCGCTATGCAGGTGCGAACCGGTCTCAATCTTATCCGTCTCTATGCCGTCCTATCCGCCGCCTTCATCCCCGACGCCAGCAAAACCATGCTGGACGCGATGCAGACCGATGACGCAAGCTGGCCCAATGATGTCGCCGCCGCTATGACCGCCCTACGCGCTGGTCACGCATTTACAGTGCCTGAAAACCTGTTCCGCAAACTCACCGATGACGAGCGCGAAGAATGGGCGGAGCGGTTCGCAGGCACCCGCGACTGATGAGCAAGCTGGACGACGCAGAACAGGTGACGTTTGACAGCGTCCCTGCCCTGCGCGACTGGCTTGCTGCACATCACACGCAACCGGATGGCATCTGGAGTGTGACCTACAAAAAGGCGGACCCACGGTATGTGGCGGTCACGGATATCGTCGATCAATGTCTGTGCTTTGGCTGGGTCGACAGTCTCACGCGCGGCAAAGACGACTTTCGCACAATGCTCTACCTCGCGCCGCGCAACCCCAAGTCCAATTGGTCGCGGGTAAACAAAGACAAGATCGCCCGACTCGAGGATAGCGGCCAGATGACCGACGCAGGACGCGCCGTTGTGCAGCGCGCAAAATTCGATGGCACATGGACTGCGTTAGATGACGTCGAAAATCTGGTGATCCCAACTGATCTTCAGGCATCATTTGATGCCACACCGGGGGCTGAGGCTGCATGGCACGCCTTCCCCCGCTCGGTCAAACGGGGCGCTTTGGAAATCTTGCTGAATGCGAAACGCCCCGCCACCCGTGCCGCGAAGATCGCGACAATCGTCGATGACAGCACAGCAGGTCGCCGCCCGTTTCAATGGCGAAAATCGTAAGGTTATTGGATAACCGGCCCGTCATGCTATCATTCATGATGACGTTAACCACATGAGACTTGATATGTTTAAGACTTTATCCGCATCTGTGCTGGCCATTGCGCTTGGCACAGCATCTTACGCTGCCCAGTGCGGCAACGACGCCAGCGGTTTTGGCGCATGGAAACAGGCTTTCGCCTCCGAAGCTGCCGCTGCCGGTGTCGGCCAGCGCGGCCTGCAAGCCCTTGCCAACGCAAGCTATTCCCAATCCACCATCAACGCCGACCGCAATCAGCGTGGCGTGCGCTATGCGCTTGATGACTTTATCCGTATCCGCCTTGGATCTATCGACAGTTTTGCGACGCAAGCCCGCCGTGTGAAGGGCCAGAACGCAGGTTTCTACGCGTCGCTTGAGCAGGCCTACGGCGTTCCAGCGGGCATCCTTTTGGCGATTCACGGCATGGAAACCGGATTCGGGCGCAACATGGGCAACACACCAGTGGTCGATTCGATCACCACTGTTGCCTACGACTGTCGACGCGCGGGTTTCTTCACCCCACATGCGATTGCTGCGCTGAAGTTGGTGGATCAAGGCGGTCTGGACCCGAACCAACGCGGCGCTGCGCATGGCGAAATGGGTCATACGCAATTCCTGCCAGGCAATGCCCTGCGCTATGGTGTTGATGCTGATCGCAACGGTCGTGTCGATCTCTACAATCAGGCCGATGCAATGGCCTCGACCGCAAACTTCCTGCGGCAGAAAGGCTGGCAGCCCGGACAATCCTATCAGGAAGGCACGACGAATTTCCGCGTGCTGAATGAATGGAACGCGGCAACTGTATACCAACAGGCTATCGCGCTTTCTGCGGCCCGCATCGACGGCTAAGCTCGCGCCATAAAACGACAAAAGCCACCCGCGTATCACACGCGGGTGGCTTTTTTCTTGCCAGTGGTGCCCCCGGCCGGACTCGAACCGGCACGGCCGTACGGCCAAGAGATTTTAAGTCTCCAGTGTCTACCATTCCACCACGGGGGCCCGTGTCTGGGATAAGTGAGCCTTTCGTAAGGTGCACCTGCGCGGGGGGCAAGATGTTAGATGGGCTGCGCGGGTCAGATATCCTGCCCGGGTGGCTCGATGATCAGGCTGCGCTCGGATAGCCACGGGTTCAGCGCCACGGCAGCGCGCAATGCCTCTTGCGCCTCTTCCGTCCGGCCCAGCCCCATCAAGGTCAGTCCCTTGCCCGACAAAGCTGCAACGTGGTTTGGCAACAATTCAAGCGCGCGATCAAGATCAACCAGCGCTGCATCAAAATCCTGCCGCAGGAAATTGGCAAAGGCGCGCTGGTTATACCCTTCGGCATAGTCGGGGCAGTAAGCGATCAACTCGTCCAGCGTTTCACTTGCACCGGCCAGATCAAACCCTTCGCGCTTTCGCATACCCTCGTCCAGAAGTGCCTGCGCCTTGGCGTCAGGGGCATCGGTCCAGATTTCCCACAACTGCGCGCTTAGTTGGCGATTGCGGAATTGGCCGTCGGGCCCGTTCAATTCGGTATAGATGGTAGCCAGCATATCGGAATTATCCGCCACAGCTGGACAGGTTTCAGCAAAGGCAGGGGTCGCGCACACAAGGGAAAGAACAAGATATCGCATGCTATATAAACTGGCGCACGCTGCCGCAGCGTCAAGTCAGGGGGCGATTGGTGCCAATCCCTCTTCTTTCACGGCTTGCATCGCAACATATGTCGACGTGCTGGCCACATGCGGCAAAGTCGAGATTTTCTCCGCCAAAACAGCGCGGTATCCGGTCATCCCTGATGTTCTGACTTTCAGCAGATAATCGAACGCCCCTGCGATCAAATGACACTGTTCCACCTCGGCCACCTTCATCACCGCGGCGTTAAACGCAGCCAGCGCCGTTTCGCGGGTGTCTGACAGTTTCACCTCAACAAAGGCCACGTGATCACGGCCAAGCCGGATGGGATCGTACAATGCGCGATATCCGCGAATGACCCCTGTTTCTTCTAAACGGCGCAAACGCGCCTGCGTGGGCGATTTTGACAAACCGATTCTGCGGGCAAGTTCGGTCACGGATACCCGACCCTCGACGGATAATGCATCAAGTATCTTTTTATCGAATATGTCCAAAACCGAGTTCTTTTCGACCATCAAAATCACCATCATAAATACAAAAGTACGCTGGGGTTCAAATTAGCAGGTCAATCGCCTTTTGGCTATATGCTAATCTGAAGGCAGATTAGACAGGAGCCTCCCATGCCGCGCGATTCGCAAACCAACCTTCGGACCCGTATTGATGCTGCCATTTACGCCCCTGAAATGGAGGTGCTTGAAGACCTTATCGCGTCGGCTGCGCTGTCAGATGCAGACCGCCGCAATATCTCGGCTGATGGGGCCAATTTGGTGCGCAAAATCCGCAACAGCGCAGAGCCCGGTCTGATGGAAGTTTTTTTGGCCGAATACGGGCTGTCGACCGATGAGGGGATTGCGCTGATGTGTCTGGCCGAGGCGCTTTTGCGGGTGCCTGACGGTGACACGATGGACGCGCTGATCGAAGACAAGATCGCACCATCGGACTGGGGCAAGCACCTGGGCCATTCCGCGTCGTCACTAGTCAATGCGTCTACATGGGCGCTGATGCTGACAGGGCGTGTACTTGATGATGAACGCAAGGGGATTTCAGGTCAGTTGCGCGGCGCGATCAAGCGTCTGGGGGAGCCGGTAATCCGCACTGCCGTTGGCCGTGCCATGCGCGAAATGGGTCGCCAGTTTGTGCTTGGCGAAACCATCGAAAAAGCGATGAAACGCGCGGACGGCATGCAAGCCAAGGGCTTCACCTACAGCTATGATATGCTGGGTGAAGCGGCTCGCACGGATGCTGATGCACGCGCTTATCACCTGTCCTATTCCCGCGCGATCAGCGCAATTGCACAGCACTGCGTGCATGACAGCGTGGCTGAAAACCCCGGCATTTCTGTGAAACTGTCGGCACTGCATCCCCGCTATGAAGAGGCGCAGCGCGACCGCGTGATGGCCGAACTGGTGCCACGGTGCCGCGCGCTTGCCATGCTCGCGAAATCGGCTGGCATGGGGTTCAACATCGATGCCGAGGAGGCAGACCGCCTGTCCCTGTCACTTGATGTGATCGAGGCTGTTCTGGCAGAACCCGCCTTGGCCGGTTGGGATGGATTTGGCATCGTTGTGCAGGCTTACGGCCAACGCGCAGGTTTGGTGATCGACACGCTTTATGACATGGCGGAGCGGCTGGATCGCAAGATCATGGTGCGACTGGTGAAAGGCGCGTATTGGGACGCCGAGATCAAGCGCGCACAGGTCGAAGGGCTGGACGGTTTCCCTGTCTTCACGACAAAGGCGCACACGGATGTCAGCTATATCGCCAATGCACGCCGTCTGCTTGGCATGACAGATCGCATCTATCCGCAATTCGCCACGCATAACGCGCATACGGTTGCTGCCGTGCTTGATATTGCCCACGCCGAAGGGCGCACGGCGTCCGATTATGAATTCCAGCGTCTGCATGGGATGGGCGAAACGCTACACAAAATCGTACTGGATGCCCAACACACCCGCTGTCGGATTTATGCACCCGTTGGCGCACACGAAGATCTGCTGGCTTATCTGGTGCGGCGACTACTGGAGAACGGCGCGAACTCAAGTTTCGTAAACCAAATCGTGGATGAAGATGTCAGCCCGGAAACGGTGGCAGCATGCCCGTTTGAGGCAGTAGGAAAGGGCCTGACACTTCCCAAAGGGCCTGAACTATTCGAACCGGAGCGCCAGAATTCCAAAGGCTGGGACCTGACGCACACGCCGACCCTCGCACAAATCGAACAAGACCGCAGTGATGCGCTGCATACGGCGCTTAGTGCCGGTCCGATGCTGGCGGTTGACACGAAAAGTACCGATACCCGCCCGATCTTCAATCCGGCCAAGCCGTCGGACATCGTTGGCCATGTGACAGAAACGGCTGAAGCAGACATTGCAACTGCGCTATCGCATGCCGCGCGGTGGGACGCAGATGTTACTGCACGAGCGGCCGCCCTGAACGCTGCCGCTGATGCTTATGAGGCCAACGCCGGTGCGCTCTTTGCCATTCTCGCCCGCGAAGCTGGCAAGGGACTGCCAGATGCCGTTGCCGAATTACGCGAAGCGGTTGATTTCCTGCGCTATTACGCGGCGCAAGCCCTCACGTCCAACGCTCCAGCGCGTGGTGTCTGGACCTGTATCAGTCCCTGGAACTTTCCCTTAGCGATTTTCACCGGCCAGATCGCAGCGGCCTTGGCGTCCGGCAATGGCGTGTTGGCCAAACCGGCCGAACAGACCCCCCTCATTGCTGCAAAGGCGGTTGCGCTGCTGCATGAGGCTGGCGTGCCCCGCCATGCCTTGCAACTTTTACCCGGCGGAGGCGCTGTCGGGGCCGAATTGACCGGTGATAGGCGCATCGCGGGTGTGGCCTTCACAGGTTCAACGGCCACGGCGATGAAGATACAGGACAACATGGCGCAGAACTGCGCGCCCGGCACGCCGCTGATTGCGGAAACAGGTGGCCTAAACGCGATGATCGTGGACAGCACGGCACTGCCGGAACATGCCGTGCGCGATATCATCAACGGCGCTTTCCGGTCTGCCGGACAGCGCTGCTCTGCCCTGCGGTGCCTGTATGTTCAGGAGGACATCGCTGAAAAGCTGCTCAAAATGCTGAAGGGTGCGATGCAGGAACTGCGCATCGGTGATCCGTGGCATATTTCAACTGACGTTGGGCCGGTCATTGATAGCGCGGCGCATCGCGGCATCGCGGATTATATCGCAGCGGCCACGGCGGAGGGGCGGCTTATTCATGCGCTGACAACACCGACAGACGGGCACTTTGTCGCACCAACGATTCTGCGCGTGGATGGGATTGCGCAAATGGATCGCGAGGTTTTCGGGCCGGTGCTGCATGTGGCAACGTTTAAGGCTTCGGAATTGGATGACGTGATCGCGGCGATCAATGCCACGGGATATGGCCTGACGTTTGGCCTGCACACACGCATTGATGATCGTGTGCAAACCATCTTTGAGCAGGTAAATTGCGGAAATATCTACGTCAACCGCGACCAGATCGGTGCTGTCGTCGGCAGCCAGCCCTTTGGGGGCGAAGGGCTTTCGGGAACCGGACCGAAAGCCGGCGGTCCGCACTATCTGCCGCGTTTCGGCGTTCGGGCGCGGCCTGATATTGCCGCTGCATGGGACGTCAATGACAGCCTTAAGCGACTGAACAAGGCGATGCGGGATGCCCAGACACCTTCCGCCCCTGCCCCGCGTGATCTTCCCGGTCCCACCGGCGAGTCTAATCGCCATAGCGTCGCGGCGCGTGGTCCCGTTCTGTGCCTCGGCCCCGGCGCCGAGGCCGCAGCCGAACAGGCCAAGCAGGTCCGCGCCCTTGGCGGGATGCCGGTTACGGCAAACGGTCATGTCAGGCCGGAATGGCTGGCCACCTGTGACGAGCCCGGATCGGTTATCTGGTGGGGGGAAGAAAAGCTGGGGCAGCACTACGCTCTGGAACTTGCCAAGCGTGACGGACCCATCGTCGCTTTGATCACCGATTGCCCCGATGCGGCCCATGTGCTGCACGAACGGCATGTCTGTATTGATACGACAGCCGCTGGCGGAAATGCCGCGTTGCTTGCTGCTGTCAGCGAGGCCTGATCGCCCTTGACCGTTTGCGGGAAACCGCAGACGGTCGCCACATGTTACCGATCAGAGATCACAACCCGTCCGAACGCATCCCGTATGTCACCTATGCGCTTATTGCGCTGAATGTGGCGGTTTACCTTTTCGGGCTATTTTTCATCACCACAGACCGACAGATTGGCGCGCTATATTACGACTTTGCGATGATCCCTGCGCGGATCACAGCGGGCGAAAACTATCCGTCGCTTGTTACGTCGATCTTTTTGCACGCAGGCTTCATGCATCTAGCGGGCAATATGCTGTTTTTGTGGATTTTCGGAGACAACATGGAAGACAAGATGGGGCATATTCCGTTTTTGTTGTTCTATCTGGCCAGCGGCATCGGGGCCGACCTCGCGCAGTATGCGACAGATATCTATTCGCCTGTGCCAACCGTCGGCGCGTCCGGCGCGATTGCAGGCGTGATGGGGGGCTATCTGCTGCTGTTTCCCAAGGCCAAGGTGGATATTTTTATCTTTTTTATCATCATCTTCCGCATCATCCCGGTGCCAGCATGGATCATGCTGGGCATCTGGTTTGCGCTTCAGTTGGGCAATGGTGTGATTTCGGACGCTAGCGGCGGCGGCGTCGCTTATTGGGCGCATGCCGGTGGGTTTGTAATCGGGTTCTTGCTGACCATTCCGCTGTGGGTGCGCTTAGGCGGGGGCGGATTTTGGGCGCGGACAGGTGGACACCCAGACCACCCCGAAGCGACCTATCCCTTCACCAAATCCAGCGTTCCACGGGTGAAACGACGCTAGTATAGCTTCACTTGAGCCGGGCCTATGCGCCCCCAACCACGTTGGCCATTTTCAACCAAAAGTCAGAACTAGCTGCCCTTACGGATGATTTTAGCAAAGTTTTCGAACACCGGCTCATTCGAACAGATCAGCGCACCATCGATCAGGATGTCACCGTCAGGGTTCATTGGCTCAAGCATTCCACCGGCCTCTTTGACGATGATCAGACCTGCGGCGATGTCCCAAGATTTCAGATTCCGCTCCCAAAAGCCATCGTAGCGACCGGCTGCGACGTAGGCCAGATCAAGCGAGGCTGCACCAAAACGGCGCACACCGGCACAAACGGGCAGGAGACGGGCGAGATCCTGCAATGTCGCAGGCAAATCGGTCCGGCCAGCAAAAGGCAGACCGGTAGCAAAGATGCTTTCAATCAGCCGCGCACGGCCAGACACACGCAGACGGCTTTCGTTCAGCCATGCACCCTGCCCTTTTTCGGCGTAGAACATCTCGTCCTTGACCGGATCATAGACAACACCGGCCACGATCTGGCCCTTGTGTTCCAGCGCGATAGACACAGCCCAGTGCGGCAGTCCGTGCAGAAAGTTGGTGGTGCCGTCCAGCGGGTCAACGATCCAGCGACGGGTCGGGTCTTCGCCTTCGATTTCTTTGCCTTCTTCGCCGACAAAACCGTAGGACGGACGCGCCGCCAGCAGGTCTTCGCGAATGGTTTCCTCGGCCTGACGATCCGCACGGCTGACAAAATCGCCGGGACCTTTGGTCGAGACCTGAAGCTGCTCTACTTCGCCAAAGTCCTTGACCAGAGCGCGGCCCACCTTGCGGGCTGTTTTCATCATCACGTTCAGATTTGCGCTACCAGCCATCGGGGCCTCCTGCCATTGGATCAGGGGTGGCGTATAGGCCCCAGCGCGACGGGGAACAAGGGGGTCTAGCTGCGTTGCAGTTTCACCGCCTCTTGGCGCGCAAGCCGGATCAGATGTGCCATAAACGGAAGGCTGGTATCCGAACTGCGTGTGGCCGCAAAAAGCCTGCGTGTCATGCCGCCTTGGGTCAGTGGGCGCGTCACGTAATCGGCATTGTAGCGCACCTGACTGACCACCCAATCGGGCAGCACAGCAACACCGCGATTGGACGCGACCAGCAGCAGGATTACGGCTGTCAGTTCCACTTGCCGGATCGCTGCAGGTTCGACCTTGGCCGGTGTCAAAAGCTGGCTAAAGATGTCCAGCCGCGCACGATCCACCGGATAGGTAATCAAAGTCTCGCCGCGGAAATCCTCTGCCTCGATCACCTGTTTTTGCGCCAAAGGATGTTGGGCGGAAGCAACAAAGACAGGTTCGTAGTCAAAAAGCGGCGTAAAATCGGTGCCGTCCAGATCTTCGGGATCGGACGAGACGACCAGATCAACCTCTTCCTTTCGAAGTGCAGGCATTGCATCAAATGCCAGCCCGGGCCGGATATCCACATCCACGTCGGGCCAAGCCTTGCGAAACGCCTCAAGCACCGGAAACAGCCATTCAAAGCAGGCATGGCATTCAATTGCGATGTGCAAGCGCCCCGCTTTGCCAGCGATCAATCCGTCAAATTCCGCCTCTAGTGCAGCGACCTGCGGCAGGATTTGCTCGGCAGCAGCCAACATACGCAAGCCCGCTGGTGACAGCTTCAGCGGTTTGGACCGGCGCACAAAAAGCTCGACCCCCGCCTGATCCTCAATGCCTTTGATCTGATGGCTTAGGGCGGATTGAGTGATGTTGAGCTGTGCTGCTGCACGCGCCAGCCCGCCCGTATCGTGGATAGCCTTGATGGTGCGCAGATGGCGAAATTCGATATGCACTTGAGAAACGCTCATAATGAAGCTGAAAGTTATGAATTTGTCTCATGTCGCACAATGAGTGACAAGGGGTTAAACCAATAGAAAGCATGCATCATGACCTCGCCTTCCGTTTCTTACGAATTTTTTCCGCCGCGGTCAGTTGAGGGATCGTTCCGACTTTGGGACTGCATTAAGACGCTGTCGCCATTCGATCCGAAATTCGTGTCCGTGACCTATGGTGCTGGCGGCACAACCCGCAAGATCACGCATGAGGCAGTGACCGCGATCCATCGCAGCACGGGGCTGAACGTGGCCGCCCACCTGACCTGTGTTGATGCAACGCGGTCTGATACGCTGTCGATTGTTGATAATTATGCAGATGCAGGCGTGACCGAGATTGTCGCATTACGAGGTGATACGCCCAAGGGCGAAACAACTTTCCGTGCGCATCCCGACGGCTTTGCCAGTTCAATTGACCTGATTGCGGCGCTGACCGCTCGTGGTCAGTTCAATATCCGCGTTGGCGCCTACCCCGAAAAGCACCCCGAGGCTGATAGCCAGGCCGCCGACATCGCTTTTCTCAAGCGCAAGATCGACGCCGGTGCGACCTCGGCGATTACGCAGTTCTTTTTTGAGGCTGATACCTTTTTCCGGTTCCGCGATGCCTGCGTCAAAGCGGGGATTGATGTGCCCATCATTCCGGGCATTTTACCGGTAGAAAGCTGGCAAGGTGTCCAGAGATTTGCGCAGGGCTGCGGCACACATATTCCGCAGATCGTCGCTGATGGCTTTGAAAACGCGGCCCGCGATGGCACGAGCGATCTTCTGGCAACGGCCCTTGCCACCGAGCTTTGTGACGACCTGATCACAGGCGGCGTTGATCATTTGCATTTCTATACGCTGAACAAGGCCCGACTGACCCGCGATGTCTGTCATGCGCTGGGACTGACGCGGGACAAGCAGTTGCAAAACGTCGCGTGAGGTGGGACGGTCCGGCAGATTTGCCGGAGCCGCACCTATGTTTACAGCCCAGACACCTGATGACCTGCCCACGTTGGCTCAAACGCTGTCCATGTCAGGTCTGGAATTCATGCAAGGGGTGGTTGCTGGCACAGTGGCCCGTCCGCCCATTTCAGCTGTGTTGAACTACACGCTGGACACGGTCGAGGACGGTCGCGTTGTCTTTCGCGGCACACCGGAGTTTGCGCACACCAACCCGTTGGGCACCGTCCATGGCGGTTGGTATGGCACGTTGCTGGATAGCTGCATGGCCTGTGCGGTGATGACCAAAGTGCCGCGCGGATCGATTTACACGACGCTGGAATACAAGGTGAATATCATCCGCAGCATTCCCCTTGGCACAGAGATTGTCGCGACAGGCACCACGGATCACGCTGGGCGCAGCACCGGTGTCGCCCATGGTGAAATTCGCGGGGCGGGTGACGGCAAGCTCTATGCCACCGGCTCGACCACCTGTCTGATTATGAAGATGCCTGCGCCTGACGCGGAGGGGTAGCAGCTGTGGCGAAATCCGGCGCAAAAGCACGTTGGTACTTCGCGGCATCCACCGTGTGATGGATAGCCTCTGACCGGCAGCGTCCGATGATCCGCCGCTTGCGCCGCCAGAAGATCTTGCTCCATCCCCGCCAAGACCCGACAGAGGGCGCGGTGATGTCCTGCTCGAACCGTGCCCGCCATCCATCAGGAAGCGGCACGCGGCACATTTCAAGCCTGTCCAGCATCCAGACCAGCGGGATATTTGCCAGAGGGCGGCAGGCAAAATAATCGCCCAGCTGTCCGCCAACATCGCCGTGGCTGCCCTTGAACCAGACCTGTTCCATATTGCCCTGCCAATCCAGCGGACATTCCCACATCACAGGAGCATAAGCTTCTCTGGTTTCGTCAAGTGCGACAGCGTGAAAGCCGTTGCGCACATGTGGGCCAAGCGCATGGTTGTGGAAATTATGTGTCTCGGTCCCCCAGCGCCACAGGATCGGCAAACGCAGGCCCAGCGCCTTGACGGTATCCCAAACGGCAACCGCCTCAATCTGGACATCGGCGTGGCAAAACTCGCGGCGGAAGGCGTCGGCAAATTTGTTGCGCCCGCCCGTGCGGTAGTGGCGATAGGCCAATTCAATCCCGCGCACGGTTGCATGGTTAGCGGTGACAAGACCCACCGTATCAATCACCCCCGCAAGCGACCGGACAGCATAGGCGCCGCGCGAATACCCCACGAGGACGATCTGATCGCCTGGCCGATATCGCGATGCAAGGACACCATAGGCCCGCTTAATCTGCCGGTTGATGCCACGGCCTGTCATCACGTCCCATGTGCCACGCCAGTCGCGCCACTGAATGCCTGCCTCGTAATGCACTGTCAGACTGGCGCTGGCCCCTGCCTCTTGCAGCAATTTGTAAGTCAGGCCGGCGTTGGTTTCACGTCCATCAACAAGCGACGACATGGTGCCATCGAGAATGATGATGTGGGTCGCAGCCGCGCGCGTGCGGCTGATACTGTCTTCGGTGCGCGCGCGGCGCCCGAATAAAGAAAAGACCCAATCACGCAGCGGCACGCTTATCCCTCGCATCCTGAAGCCACTGCCATACACGGTGCGGTGTAAACGGCATCTCAACGTGGCGTACGCCCTCATCCCAAAGCGCATCAATGACGGCGTTTGTGACAGCAGCCAGTGCGCCGACTGTGCCAGCCTCACCGCAGCCTTTCATGCCCATCGGATTATAAAGCGACGGGGTGCCTTCGGTGCTAAACCCGATCATTGGCAGATCGTCCGCGCGGGGCATCCCGTAGTCCATGAAACTGGCCGTCAAAAGCTGGCCCTGTGCGTCAAACACAGTGCGTTCCGTGATCGCCTGCCCGATGCCTTGCGCCACGCCGCCGTGCACCTGTCCTTCGGCCAGCATCGGGTTGATCAAATTGCCAAAGTCATCAACGACGGTATAGCGATCAACTGTCACGACGCCTGTTTCAGGATCGATCTCAACCTCGGCTACATGGGCCCCGTTAGGAAAGCTGCGATTGTCCAGCGTGATGGTCGCGGATTGGCGCAGCAGGTCATCGCGACCTGCGTCGCGGGCCATATCGGCCACGTCCAGCATCGTAGGCGTCAGGTTTGACCCGGGAATACGGAAGCGTTCATCGTCAAAGGTGATTTCAGCGGCTGGCACGCCTTCGGCATCCGCCAAAAACGCTGTGAAAGCCTCACTGATCTTTTCCACAGCCGCCAGAGTTGCCGTGTTTTGCACGGTAACCGAGCGTGACCCACCCGTGCCACCACCCGTAGCGATCCGGTCGCTGTCGCCTTGCACAACTTCGATCTGGTCGGCGGGGATACCTGTCTGGTCTGACAGAAACTGCGCATAGACCGTCTCATGTCCCTGCCCGTTGGACTGCGTGCCCACATAGATCAAAGCCCCGTCACCGGTGAATTCGACTGTTGTCGTTTCAGTGGGCGCGCCAAGGATGCTTTCGATGTAGTAACAAAGCCCCATGCCACGCAATTTGCCGCGCGCCGCCGCATCGGCTTTGCGATCCGCGAAACCGGCGCGATCTGCTGTTTCTTCAATCCGGCTGAGAACCTTGTCAAATTCGCCCACATCATAGGTGACACCAGAGACGGTGGTGTATGGAAACTGGTCGGGGCGGATGAAGTTGCGGCGGCGCAATTCCCACGGATCAATGTCCAGCTGGCGTGCAGCCTCGTCGACGGTCCGCTCAAGAATAAAGATCGCCTCTGGCCGACCTGCGCCGCGGTAGGCATCCACGGGCGTGGTGTTGGTATAAACGCCGCGCGTGCGCATAAACGCCGTCTGCACGTCATAGGTGCCCATGAGCACCTTGGCGAAAAGATCGGTCTGGATCGCTTGGGCGAACTGCGAATTGTAGGCCCCCATATTTGCGATGGTATCAAGCTGGTAGGCCGTGATGCGCAGATCATCATCAAAGGCGATGGTCGCGGTTGTTGACAAGTCACGACCAGCATTATCGGTCAACATCGCCTCGGTGCGTTCAGACATCCAGCGGACGGGGCGATCCAGCATACGGGCGGCCTGTGCCACGGCAAAAGTTTCAGGATAACGCATCGCCTTCATGCCAAAACCACCACCCGTATCGGGATTGGTGACGCGGATATCCTTCGCATCCATGTTCAAGTGATAGGCCAGATCGTCCTTGGGGGCCCAGACACCCTGACCGTTGACAGCAACGTGCAGGCGTCCGTTTTCAATTTCAGCGTAGCAGCCGCGCGGCTCCATCGCATTGACGATGACACGGTTGTCGGGAACTTCTACGGTGACGACATGTGCGGCATCCTTTATTGCCGCAGCACAGGCATCCGGATCGCCCAGCCCCCAATCAAAGGCCTGATTATCGGGTGCCGTGTCATGGATGGCATCGCCGCCAGTGGCCAGATCCAGATGCACAGGCAGATCGTCGATCTCCAGCATGATCGCCTCGGCGGCATCCTTTGCGGCCAGAAGCGTGTCGGCAATAATCGCAACAACAGGTTCGCCCACGTGACGCACACGGCCTTGTGCAAGGATCGGGCGCACCGTCTGCGCGCCTTTTGATCCGTCACGGTTCTTCACTGTGACGCCTTTCAGCGGCAGCGTTACACCGGCATCCGCCAAGTCATCAGCAGCCAAGACCAGATGTACACCCGGCATGTCGCGTGCGTCGGCCAGATCAAGTGCTGTGATCGTGCCGTGGGCCACATTGGAGCGCAAGAAATACGCAAACAGCGCGCCATCCGGCGTGATATCGTCCACATAAGCGCCATGGCCGGTCAGAAACCGCTGGTCCTCTATCCGTTTGACCGATTGGCTGCGCCCGAATTTTTCCATTGTCATCGCCCTTGTTGCGTGCCCCGAAGGTAGCGGGGCGGCCTGAAGTGTAAAGCACGGCGCGCCCTCCTCACCAGAGTGTGCGCTTGCGCGATCAGATCGGTGATCTGCTTGGACAAAGTCGTAGCGGGGTTGCGATCAGGACGCCAGAGCACGCGTCGCCGCATCGTCACACCCACAATGCCCCTTTCAGGCCGCCTGCGGTTTCGCTAAGACCAGCGTGATCAAAAAGGAACGCTGACCGATGGCCATGGATAAGACATTTGATGCGGCGACTGCCGAACCACGCATTTTTGCGGCTTGGGAAAAGGCTGGTGCATTTCGCGCCGGTGCCAACGCAAAAACAGATGCTGCAACCTACTGTATCCAGCTTCCCCCGCCCAATGTGACAGGTGTCCTGCACGTCGGTCACGCATTCAACCACACGCTGATGGATATCCTGACCCGCTGGAAGCGGATGCAAGGGTTCGATGTGCTGTTCCAACCCGGCCTTGATCACGCCGGCATCGCCACCCAGCTTGTGGTGGAAAAGCAGATGGCCGCCAATGGCGAGCCAAAGCGTGCCGATATGGGCCGTGAGGCGTTCACCCGGAAAATCTGGGACTGGAAGAAAATTTCCGGCGGCACGATCCTTGAGCAAGACAAGCGCATCGGCTCGGGCATGGATTACGACCGCGTGGCCTTCACCATGTCCGGTGCGCCGAATGCGCCCGAGGGCGAGGAAGGCAACTTCCACGACGCCGTGATCAAGGTTTTCGTCAAGATGTACGAAGACGGCCTGATCTATCGCGGCAAGCGTCTGGTCAACTGGGACCCGCATTTCGAAACCGCGATCTCCGATCTTGAGGTCGAGAATATCGAAGTCGACGGCCACATGTGGCACTTCAAATACCCACTGGCCGGTGGCGCGACCTATACCTACGTCGAGAAGGACGAGGACGGGAATGTCCTGTTCGAGGAAGAGCGCAATTACATCTCTATCGCCACCACCCGCCCAGAAACCATGCTGGGCGACGGTGCCGTGGCGGTCCACAAGGACGACGAGCGTTACGCCCCCATCGTCGGCAAGCTGTGTGAAATCCCCGTCGGCCCCAAGGAACAACGCCGCCTGATCCCGATCATCACCGACCCCTACCCCGATATGACCTTCGGCTCCGGTGCGGTGAAGATCACTGGCGCGCATGACTTCAACGACTACGAGGTCGCCAAACGCGGCAACATCCCGATGTATGCGCTGATGGACACCAAGGGTGCTATGCGTGCCGATGGACGCAGCTACGCCGAGGAAGCCGCGACTGCCCAGCTCATTGCCAACGGCGAGGAGGAGTTCGACGAGGCCAAGATCGCCGCAATGAACATGGTGCCAGAAGCCTATCGCGGCATGGACCGGTTCGCCGCACGTCAGGCCGTGGTCGATGATATCACGGCCGAGGGCCTCGCAGTGATGACAGTCGCCACCGACCCCCGCTTGGGCAAAGCCGCTGTGAAAGCCCCCGTTGCCCCCGAAGAAGGTGGCGAGGCGCGCACGGATGCCGAAGAACTCGTCCCGCTGGTCGAAGCCAAGAAAATCATGCAGCCCTTCGGCGACCGCTCTAAGGTCGTGATCGAACCCGCGCTGACAGATCAGTGGTTCGTAGACACCGCAAAAATCGTCGGCCCCGCACTGGACGCCGTGCGCGACGGCACCGTGAAGATCATGCCCGAAAGCGGCGAGAAGGTATATTTCCACTGGCTGGAGAACATCGAACCGTGGTGCATCTCGCGCCAGCTGTGGTGGGGGCATCAGATACCGGTTTGGTACGGGCCAAGCAAAGAGGATCTGGACAACTTTTCTTTGCCACAAAATGGAACGACTATCACTTCTGGCGGTCAGCGAATTTGGCCTGTCTCACGAGCTTCCAAAATGTTTGGTGCGAGTACCGAGGCTGACGCGCTGAAACAGGCCCGTGCATATTACGGCAGCGAGGTAGACGTTCTCATTGCCTCAACTGCTGGCGAGGAACATGCTTTTCGGTTTGGCGATAAACTGGGGAAAAAGTTTGTCGAAATTCGCCGCGACCCCGACGTCCTCGACACATGGTTCTCCTCCGGCCTCTGGCCTTTCGGCACGCTGGGCTGGCCGGATGACACCGCAGAGCTGCAAAAATACTTCCCCGGTGACGTGCTGATCACCGGCTCCGACATCCTGTTTTTCTGGGTCGCGCGGATGATGATGATGTCCTACGCCGTCGAGGAGAAAGAGCCGTTCCACACCGTCTATCTGCACCAACTTGTCCGCGACGAGAAGGGCGAGAAGATGTCGAAGACACGCGGCAACGTGCTCGACCCGCTTGAGATTGTGGACAAATACGGTGCCGACGCCCTGCGGTTCACCAACGCGCAGATGGCGGCGCTGGGCGGCGTGCTGAAAATCTCCGAGGACAAGATCAAGGGCTACCGCAACTTCGGCACAAAGCTGTGGAACGCGTTTTCCTTCGCCGAACACTACGAGATCCCCAACACTGGCAACAACGCGCGGCCCGACGCGACGCAAACGCTGAACAAATGGATCATCGGCGAGACCGCCAAGGTCCGCGCCGAGGTGGATGCAGCATTGGAGGCCTACCGTTTTAACGACGCGGCCAACGCGCTTTACGCCTTCACATGGGGCAAGGTCTGCGACTGGTATCTGGAATTCTCCAAACCGATCCTGCAAGGCGACGACGCGGCCGCCAAGACCGAGACCCAAGCCACCCTGCGTTGGGTGCTGGACCAGTGCCTCATCCTGCTGCACCCAATTATGCCGTTCATCACCGAGGAACTCTGGGGCCTCGCCGACAGCCGCGAAAAGATGTGCGTCCACGCCGATTGGCCGACCTACGGGACGGAATTGATCGACGCCGAAGCCGACCGCGAGATGAACTGGGTGATCACCCTGATCGAAAGCGTGCGGTCCGCCCGTGCGCAAGTCCATGTGCCTGCGGGTGCGAAAGTGCCACTCTTGGTGCAGGGGCTCGACGCGAGAGGCCAATCAGCGTGGGACAACAACGCCACGCTGATCCAGCGCCTTGCGCGAATTGAGAGCCTCGAGAGCGTGGAGAGCTTCCCCAAAGGATGCGTCACCATCCCGATGGACGGCGGCACTTTTGGTATCCCGCTCGAAGGGCTGATCGACGTCGCCTCCGAAATCGCGCGTCTTGAAAAGACGCTTGGCAAGCTGGGCAAGGAATTGGGCGGCCTGCGCGGGCGGCTCAACAATCCCAAATTCGTGGCTTCCGCCCCCGATGATGTGGTGGCAGAAGCAAAAGCCAACCTCGCCCTGCGCGAGGACGAAGAAGCACAGCTCAATGCAGCCATCGCGCGGCTTCAGGAACTGGGCTAAACACAGGCGGACAGTCTGAAATTTGCAGACTGTCCGTCCATCCCGCATTTTTTTAAAAACTTGAAGAGCTTGTGGCGCTACGGCACGACCCGCTCCACCGCACGCATCATGCCTAGCGCTTTGTCGTAAACCAGCGTCAGGATGCGCCGCCCGTTCGGTTTAGCCGCCTGCGGAACGGCGCGCATACCAGCGGCAGCCGCACCCGTTGCCAAAAATCCTCGTCTGCTCAGATTCATCACACGCCCCTTAGTTGCGAACCATTCTCATGTATGCGTCATTTCTGCGATTGCAAGCGCACACGGTCCGCGCCAGATTGCGCGCATGACACATGATACAAGACTGACGCCGCTCGCCGCTTCCCTGCCCGCCTCTGTTCCTTTTGTCGGCCCAGAGACGCAGGAAAGGGCCCGCAATGCCCCGTTCAAAGCTCGCCTTGGCGCGAACGAAAGCGCGTTCGGCCCGTCGCCCAAAGCGATTGCGGCGATGCAAGCCAGCGTGGCGGACGTCTGGCAATATGCCGATCCGGAAAGCCATGACCTGCGGCAGGCGCTTGCTGACAATCACGGCATCTCGCCTGACAACATCATGGTCGGTGAAGGAATTGATACGCTGCTAGGGCTTATAGTGCGGCTTTATGTCGGACAGGGCGATCCCGTTGTGACGTCAGCGGGTGCCTATCCGACCTTCAACTATCACGTGGCAAGCTTTGGCGGTGATCTGCACGCTGTCCCCTACGCCGGTGATTTCGAAGACCCGGAGCGGTTGATCGCCACCGCTAAAACCAAAAACGCGAAGCTGATCTATTTCGCCAACCCCGACAACCCGATGGGAAGCTGGCATGATGCCAGCACAGTGGAGCGGATGATATCGGCTGTCCCAGACGGCTGCCTGTTGGTGTTGGATGAGGCGTATATCGAGCTTGCGCCAGACGGCACAGCACCGCGCCTGAACACTGATGATCCGCGGGTGATCCGGATGCGCACGTTTTCTAAGGCGCATGGCATGGCTGGCGCACGTGTCGGTTATGCTATCGGGCACGCGGATGTTATCAGCGGCTTCAACAAGGTGAGAAACCATTTTGGCATGAACCGGATCGCGCAGATTGGCGCATTGGCGGCTCTTGCCGATCAGGATTGGCTGGCCCATGTCACTACGCAGGTGGCAAAGGCACGCGACCGGATCGCGGCTATCGCATATGATAACGGCCTGACGCCGCTGCCATCCGCGACAAACTTTGTGACTGTGGAGTGCGGACGCGACGGTGACTTTGCCCGCAAGGTTCTGGCCTACCTGATTGATGCCGGTATTTTTGTCCGTATGCCCTTTGTCGCACCACATGACCGCTGCATTCGCATCAGCTGCGGAACGCCGGACCAGCTTGACGCCTTCGAAAAAGCCCTACCATCTGCATTACTCAAGGCAATGGAGCGTTAACGCCTCAAGCTCTATCATGAAGCCAAGGCGCAGCGACGGAGGTCTGTTTGTCCTATCACCGCGAACCACCCAAGTCGGTCGAAAACTATACTGATGCTTTCTTTGCGTCTTTCGGCGTTCTCTTGTTCATCGTGCTTTGGACCATTGCAGCGCTTGCCGGGTATCTTTGGGTGATGGTGACAGCGTGGGGCGTCGACAAGATTGGCCGTGCCATTTGCAGCAGGCTGCGCTAGGTCGCTTTTGCAATGACAGCGGCGGCTGCTGACAGTGCGCCCTCACCATGCGCTATATCCAGCGCCTGCAATCCCGCTTCCATCGTGCCAAGCAGCCCCATAATCATATGGGCATTCACGTGCCCCATGTGACCCAGCCGAAAGTACGCATCGGACGGCGTGCGCCCCAGTCCGATGCCCAAGGTGAGGCCCGCCTGATGTTCGCACCATTGCCGCAACCGGTCGCCATTTGGCGACCCGATCACACAAGACGTGACAGCATGTGACCGTGCAGCCTCGTCCGCGATATTAAGGTGAAGCGGTCCGGTCTGGGACCACCGATCAAACGCTGCCCAGATCGCGCGCGCCAATGTCTCATGCCGTTGCCAGATCGCAGGCATGCCCTCGTCCATCATCATGTCCAACGCCTGGCGGAGGCCATAAAGATGATGGGTCGGCGCAGTGCCATTGAAATACATAAAGAATTGCGCAGGATCTGCCCGCTTGCGCCAGTCCCAATAACTTGTGACCAGATCACCGCGCCGCGCCTCGGCCTTTTCGTTGAAATACACAAAGCCGAGGCCCGCAGGTGTCATGAGTCCCTTTTGGCAAGCAGCGACCATTACATCGACACCCCATGCGTCCATCTCGAACTGGTCGCACCCCAGAGACGCAATACAATCTGCCATCAAAAGCGCATCGTGACCCGCCGCATCGATTGCTTTGCGGATGCCCGCGACATCGTTCTTGGCACTGGTTGACGTATCCACGTGGCAGACCAGAACCGCCTTGATCTTGCCCTTGGTATCCGCCCGCAGCGCATCTTCAACGCGATCAAGGTCCACTGGGGCTGCCTCACCGTGGTCGATGGTCTGCACCTCAAGACCCATCCCCTTGGCCATCTCGCCCCAACCAACACCAAAGAGCCCTGTTGCCAGCACAAGCACTGTGTCGCCTTTAGACAGGACGTTTGCCAGCGCCGACTCCCATGCGGCATGACCATTGCCGATATAAATGGTGGCGTGCCCGTCCGTGCGCGCGACCTTTTTCAGGTCAGGGATCAGGCTGTGCGTCAGATCATGCAGTTCGCCCTCATAGATATTCGGGGACGCGCGGTGCATGGCCTGCAAAACCGCATCGGGGATGACCGACGGACCGGGGATCGCAAGATAGGAACGGCCATTGGCAAGTGTCATGTCATCGTGTCTTTCTGATTGTGTGCGGGCGTGCGCGCATGCCTGATGCCAGCCTTTGCAACACTAGCTGCGCCGCGCAAAGCGTCAACCGCGCAAATGTGGCATCCTTGCCCCGCCACCCTATTTACCGCTAGACCCCGTTTCAGTCACATCTGACAGGCCACAGGATATCGCAATGACAGTCGCACCGTCAGAGACCGGACCAAACGCATCGGCCTACACGCTTTTTCGCTGGTTGTGGCGCGATTATCTGCACCGCCACAAGTTCATTCTGGCGGGTGGTATCGTTCTTATGATGATCGAAGGATCAATGCTGGGCCTGCTGGCATACATGATCCAGCCGATGTTCGACGATGTGTTTGTGCAGGGGGACCGCGGCGCACTTTGGTGGGTTGGCCTGACGATCTTAGGGATATTCATGGCCCGCGCGGCAAGCTCTGCCGGTCAGAAAATCCTGATTACACGGGTGGGGCAATTGTCGGCTGCCGATATGCGCAGCCACCTTTTGCGGCACCTAATGTCACTCGATAGCGGGTTTCATCAGATTAATCCGCCAGGACAGTTGATCGAGCGGGTGCAGGGCGATGTCACGGCGATCAATTCGGTCTGGGCCAGTATCCTGATCAGCGTCGGTCGCGACCTGATCTCGGTGATTGTGCTTTTTGGCGTGGCCATCGGGGTCGATTGGAAATGGACCGCAGTGGCCCTCATCGGTGTGCCGTTTCTGGTGCTGCCGTCGCTCCTTGTGCAGCGCTATATCCGCAAACGCGCTGGCCTCGCGCGGGCACTCGCGGGCCGGATGTCAACGCGATTGGACGAGGTGTTTCACGGGATCAACCCGATCAAGCTGAACGCCTTGGAGACCTACCAATCCACGCGCTACGACGCCCTCTCGCAAGACCGCGTCCGTGCCGAGGTCAAAGCCGCCAAGGGGCAAGCCGCTGTGCCTGCCTTGATCGATATCATGACCGGCCTTGGGTTTTTCGGCGTCCTAATCTTTGGCGGTTCCGAGATTATCGCAGGCAACAAAACTGTCGGTGAGTTTATGTCTTTCTTCACCGCCATGTCGCTGGCGTTCGAACCACTGCGCCGCTTAGGCGCTGTCAGTGGCCAGTGGCAAACCGCCGCCGCATCCATCGATCGTATCCGCGAGGTGTTCAACGAAAGGCCGACACTGGTATCGCCAGCCACGCCCAAAGCTGCGCCATCCGGTGCGCCGACAATCCGCTTTGATGACGTGTCACTGCACTACGGCGATCTGGCCGTTCTGCGTGGAACCAGCTTTGTTGCCGAAGCGGGTAAAACAACTGCGCTTGTGGGGCCATCGGGCGCAGGCAAATCCACCGTTTTCAACGTGCTGACCCGCCTTGTTGAACCCAGCAGCGGCACGGTGGATATCGGCGGCACAACGATTGGCGACATGGACTTGCCTGCCCTGCGCAGCCTGTTTTCCGTCGTGTCACAAGATGCGGCACTGTTTGACGAAACATTGCGCGAAAACATTCTGCTGGGGCGCACGGATGTGTCAGAAGGCCAACTGCAAGACGCCCTGCGCGCCTCGAATGTGTCCGACTTTCTTGGTCAACTTTCTGACGGTCTGGAAAGCCCGGCTGGTCCCCGCGGATCCAATCTGTCAGGTGGTCAAAGACAGCGTGTCGCCATTGCGCGCGCCCTTTTGCGTGACACGCCCATCCTATTGCTGGACGAGGCCACAAGCGCGCTCGATACGAAGTCCGAAGCGGCCGTGCAGGATGCGCTTGAAAAGCTGTCGACAGGCCGCACCACGCTGGTCATCGCGCACAGGCTTTCGACCATTCGCAATGCACATTCGATCATCGTGATGGATGGCGGGCGCGTGGTGGATCAGGGAAATCACGACATGCTTCTTGAACGCGGCGGACTTTATGCCGATCTGCATCGTATGCAATTCAAACAGAAAGATGCCGCGCATGACTGACCGGACAGTGCTGACCCTCACAGGGGCCGACCGCGTTGATTTTCTGCAAGGATTGGTGACGAATGACGTCACCCGCACCGACACCGCCATCGTCTACGCCGCTTTGTTGACGCCTCAAGGCAAGTACATCGCCGATTTTTTCGTGATCCCGCAAAACGACCGCCTGTTGATCGACGTGGCGACGTCACACGCCCCGACGCTGGCACAGCGGTTGTCGATGTATCGCTTGCGCGCAGATGTGCAAATTGATGCGTCTTCGATCTCGGTGGCCCGCGGGACAGGCACAGCCCCTGATACCGCCCTGCCCGATCCCCGCCATCCTGATCTGGGCTGGCGCGATTACAGTGGTCAGGCCAAATCCGACGCGACGGACTGGGACGCATTGCGCGTCCAGTACCTCATCCCGCAAACGGGAATGGAACTGACGCCCGACACTTACATCCTAGAGGCAGGGTTTGAGAGGCTCCACGGCATCGATTTCAAAAAGGGCTGTTACGTCGGCCAAGAGATCGCCGCGCGGATGAAGCACAAGACAGAGCTGAAAAAAGGTCTGCGCCGCGTCCGCGTCGAAGGCCAGGCCACGCCTGGTGACGTCATCACATCAAATGATCGTCCCGCAGGCACGCTGCACACAGTGTCGGGCGATCACGCGATTGCCTATCTGCGGTTTGACCGCACCGACGCCATGCAAACGAAAAGCGCCAGCCTGCATTTGGCAGACTGACGCTTCATCTCGCTTATTTCAAAGTATCTCCTGCCGGAGACTCCGACAGGTTTTAAAGGCACTGATCGCGATTAGGCGCGTTCGACGTATTCGCCCAGTTCGGTGTTTACCACGATATCTTCGTCCACACCCACAAACGGCGGAATCATAACGCGCACGCCATTGTCCAGTGTCGCGGGCTTAAAGCTGTTCGCGGCGGTCTGACCCTTCACCACAGGCTCTGTCTCGACTACTTTGCACGTCACTTTCAGGGGCAGCGTGACGTTCAACGCCTCTTCCCCGTAGTATTCGATGTGCACGGTCATGCCGTCCTGCAAATAAGGGCGGCGGTCGCCCAGAATATCAGCAGGCAGTGCGATCTGATCGAATGTGGTGGTATCCATGAAGGTCAGCATGTCATCGGCTTCGAACAGGAACTGCTGGTCCTTCTGATCAAGGCGAATGCGTTCCACCTTGTCAGCTGACCGGAAGCGTTCGTTCAGCTTGCGACCATCGCGCAAATTCTTCAGTTCGACCTGCGCAAAAGCGCCGCCTTTTCCCGGCTTTACATGGTCCACTTTGACTGCGGCCCAAAGGCCACCATCATGTTCCAGCACGTTGCCGGGGCGTATTTCGTTACCGTTGATTTTGGGCATGGGTCACTTCGTGTCAAAAATAAGGCAAAAGGTTGATAGAAAGTTGACGCACCCTATATCTGGGTGTGAGGGGGCTGACAAGGCGACTAGATAAGCCATGTTTGGGCGCAACGTCATGCAGGATTTGCATGGCAGCCATGCAAAAAGAGCTTCCCCGAATCGAATGAACTAGGGCATAACGACCCGAACCTGAGAACCGCAAGAGCAAAAAACAAAGGACCGATTATGAGAGATTTTGTCGACGGCACAGCATTCAACAACGAGCAGGGAAACCGCGCTCGCAAGTTATTTGCCGCTGTTGTCCTCGCAGCCTTGGATGATGCAATCGCGGATGACAAAAAATACGGAAACGGCCCCGAGCAGATCGCACGTTGGGCCCGTTCGCGCGATGGTCGCGAGGTGCTTTCCTGCGCCGGTATCGACCCCAACGAACGCGTTGTTTCCGGCCTGATGGAATTTGTAGGCAAAGGTGTCCGCACATCCGTGGCGTTGTCCCGTGAAGAAAGCGAACGCCGCAACGCAGCCGAGCAGGAAGCCCGCGCCGCCTAATCGCATAAACAGTTACGTTGGCCCTGCCAGGCCGACCCATCTGAACGCCGCCCTCTGCTCGGGGCGGCGTTCTTCTTTTGCAGGTCTAGAACATCAGTCCAAAGATGATCGCGGGTGCCAATTCCAACAGGCCAATCGCAAGGATCAGGCCGCGCATCCACAACCCGTGAAAGCGACGCCACAAAAATCCGACACAGATCAGGACGGCAATCACGGCAAAAATGCTAACAATATCGCCATAGTGCGCCCCGTCCCAATAGCTGACGGGGCTTTCAAAAATCCAGTTGCTGATGGGCCAGAAATGCGCCCGTCCATCATCGTGGTGCAGCGGGAAATCCAGCATGAGATGCAGCATCGCGGCACCGGTCAAAGCGATCACCAACTTTGAGCCGACCATGATCGCAATTGCCAAAGCAATCCCCCACAGAACCATCGAATTATCGATCCGGAAGATGCTTTGCCAGCTTTCGGAAAAATACATCTCGCCAAACACCACGCGGGGCGGTGTTCCCATGACCTGCATTTCCCATGCCACGAGCAGATAAAGCGAAAGATCCGGAATAAGCGACCCAATCAGCGCCGCTGCGGTCACCGCCTTGCTGCGCGGCGTGCCAAATGCGGTCAGGCCGAAAATCAAATGCGCTGGCGTGTTCATAGGCTTTCCCTCTCGCTGCGGCATCATTAGACGTGGCATGCAAAGGGGACGCAATGACCAAAGCCATCATGATACAGGGCGCGGGCTCGAACGTGGGCAAATCCATGTTAGTGGCGGGCATTGCGCGTGCGGCGGTCAAGCGTGGCCTGTCTGTCGCCCCCTTCAAGCCGCAAAACATGTCCAACAATGCAGCCGTCACGGTAGACGGAGGTGAGATTGGCCGCGCACAGGCGCTTCAGGCGCTGGCCTGCGGGCTGAACCCTGTGGTTGACATGAACCCCGTGCTGCTCAAACCGGAATCCGAAGTGGGGGCGCAGGTGGTTGTGCAAGGACAGCGGCTGACCACCATGAAGGCCCGCGATTACGGACGCATGAAGTCAACGCTTATGCCTGCCGTTCTGGACAGTTTTCACCGGCTATCAGCGCAACACGATCTGATCATCATCGAAGGTGCCGGAAGCCCCGCCGAGGTGAATTTGCGCAGCGGTGACATTGCCAACATGGGCTTTGCAACCGCAGCAGGCGTGCCTGTGGCGCTCATCGGCGACATTGATCGCGGTGGTGTCATTGCGCAGCTTGTGGGCACACACGCCGTGCTGCCGCAAGAAGACCGCGACCTGATCCGAGCGTTCGGCATCAACAAATTTCGCGGCGATCCGACTCTTTTCTCCGATGGCATGGATATCATCGCTGACCGGACCGGTTGGGCGCCGCTTGGAATTATCCCGTGGTTTGCCGATGCGTGGAAACTGCCAGCCGAAGACGTGATGGATATCGCAAGTCGCGCGGGCGGACCGATTAAAATCGCCGTGCCAAAGCTGAACCGGATCGCCAATTTCGATGACCTTGATCCGCTGTCAGCAAGCCCCGACATTTCCGTCGAAATTGTTCCGGAGGGTCGCCCCCTGCCCGCCGACGCGGACCTGATCCTGATCCCCGGGTCAAAATCGACCATTGCCGATCTTGCCCATTTCCGTGTGCAAGGTTGGGACATTGATCTGCACGCCCACATCCGGCGCGGTGGACACGTGCTAGGCGTATGTGGCGGCTACCAGATGCTGGGCCGCGAGATTATTGACGAAGACGGGATAGAAGGCCCGCCTGCCCGCGTTCCCGGGCTGGGGCATCTTGATGTTGTGACGGTCATGAAACCGGAAAAGCGTCTTGCCCGCACCAGCGCTGTCCACATTGCCAGCGGCGAGACTGTGGACGGTTATGAAATTCATATCGGCAACACGACAGGGCCAGACTGCGCAAACGCGTGGTTGCAAATTGACGGGCGCGGCGAAGGGGCAGCCAATCACGACGGGCGCGTGCAAGGGTGCTATTTGCATGGGCTATTTGCGTCAGATGGCTTCCGCAGCCTGTTTCTGGAAAAGCTTGGGGCCGCGCCGGTGGCGACAGATTATCAGGCTGGCGTGACCAAGACGCTGGATGATCTTGCGCAGCACCTTGAGACACACATGGATATAGATGCGCTGCTGGCAATGGCCGCACCGGTCAAAGGGTCGGGTTAGTCGAAATCCTGTGCCGCCAGGATGCGGTGTATTTCGCGGCGAACCAGCTTGCGGACGTTGCGCGTGATCCGCTCGCCCATAACGCCCTGTAATTCCTGACGGATCACATCTTTGACCAGCTCGCGAAGTGTTTCTTCATCAAGACCGGCATCCGCCAGCATCGCGTCGTCAGACAGGAACGCGTTCAGCTTTTCATCAACCTGAGGATCAGGGGCTGTATCAACTGCAAGATCGTCGCCGAAGTCCTCCGTTTCATCAACGGCAGGCTCCTCCACTACGTGGTCGGACACACTATGCAGCGGGCGATTGTCCCGCATCAGCGCATCACGATCAAAATGCCGGAATGACGGCTCGGGCGCTGTGATATCAGCAACCGTTGCCTCGGGCTGCGGTGTGTCTGTTTCGGCTTCTGGGGCAGACTCTTCAACAGGCTCAATCTCTGTCACAGCGTAATCGGACAGGTCGTCAGGCTCGTCTTCAAATACAATCTCGACGGCGGATGATGTATCGGCTTCTGAGAACACAGTTTCGGCAGCCGTTGCAGCCAAGGCAGTTGCCTCAACCGGTGACGTATCCGAGGCCGCCTGAACAGCCGCATCACCGCTTACCCGATCTTCAGGCGCATCATCAATCTCAGCCTTGGCATCATCGCCAACACGCAAAGCCGGTGTCAGCACCAAGCGGTCAGGACTATTGGCAGCTGTCGGCGCCTGCTTGCTGGCCCCTGATACGGGTTTATCAGCAGCCCGCGATTTATCGCCCTCGGCCACAAGCCTGCGGATAGAAGTTAAGACATCCTCAATCTGGAGATTGGTCATCGGGTCGGACATTCTGTGATCCTGCTTTGGCCTCTAGGCAACTGTAACGCAAACTGCGTTATCAAACAACTGACAGTGCCTAAAATTGGAATGATCAAAGGCCGCGCGGCGGCACCCTAGTCGCCGATCGCCCGCAGAACACGATCAAGTGCCGCACCCTGTTCGGATGTGATCGTCGGCGCATCCTTTACCAGATTGTAGTACCCGGTCGGATCATACTGCTGCACCGGAAGATGCAGGTGCTGCGCCGTCAAAAGCCCCATTGCCGACAGAAGCGAATAAGACGCGATGACCTCGTCTGCCTGCGCGGAGATCTGGTTGGCTTGCGCATCAAGCAATTCCTGCTCTGCGTTCAGTACATCAAGCGTGGTGCGGGCGCCCAACGTGGCCTCCTCGCGAACGCCGCGGAAGGCGACCGTTGCGGCGCGGGCTTGCTGATCAGAGGCCTGTCGGGACGCGCGTGCAACCTCAAGAAACGCGTAGGCATTGCCTACCTGCTGCTCAAGATTGTGGCGCGTGATATGCAGGCTGGCACGGGCTGCATCGCGGCGGGCCATAAACTGGCGCACCTGACTGGACAGACGCCCACCCTGATAGATCGGACCGCCGACAGTGATGCCGATCTGACGCCCGACATTGGTATCCTGATCGATGCCGATGCTGCCGGTCAGACGCGCAGTTGGCTGCATCGCGGCTTCTGCACGACGGATGTTCAACTCTGCCGCGGTGACAGAGTGTTGTACCTCAAGAATATTGGGGTGATTGCGCACGGCGAATGCCTTGGCGTCGGCGATGCTGCGCGACACAGGCGCTGGTGTGACAGGCCGCAGCGCATTGGGCCGACGGCCAACGGCAACGCGGAATTCCTCAATCGAGCGTGCAAGCGCACCTTCAGCGGAGGCCAGCAAGCTACGTGCTGACGCAAGCCGCGCCTCGGCCAGTGACACGTCGGTTCTTGTCACTTCGCCCACTTCAAAGCGGTCCTGAGCTGCGCGAAACTCTTGCGTGATCAAGCGCACGTTATTTCGGCGCAGGGCCACAAACTCACTATCGCGGCGCACATTCATATAGGCCTCGATTGCGCGGAACAGCACCTGCTGCTCAACATTCCGCAACGCCTGACGCGTCCCCAGAACAAGCTCTTTCTGGCTGTCGATGGCCAGTTGGTTCGCACCGGCATCGAAAATCACAAGCTCGCCGGAAATCCGCGCGTTGGCTGCAATCAGGTCACCACCGGGGGCTTGCGGCGATGTCGCGGTCACGGTCGACGACCAGTTGATGATCGGCAGCGTGGCCGCAACGGCCTGCGCCACATCTTCGTCAGCCGCGCGCAAGAGGGCGCGGTTCTGGTCGAGCAAACCGGAATGTTCGTAGGCATAGACCAGCGCGTCTGCCAATGTTTCAGCCGATGCGGTGACTGTTGTTGCGCCAAGGGACACCATGACGGCGATCGCGCTGATGCTCTTGCGAATGATCTTCATGCTGCGTCCTCTCGTGCGGCGCATTGGCTACCGCGATATCCTAGGTGTTAAAGCGCAAAAGCGCGTGCGCGGGCAAACCCCGGCAACAATGGCGCACCTGCGTTAAAAGCAAAACGCCAGTTCACAGCGCCATCCAGATTGTGACCGATCCGCACCACGCCCAGCGCACCTTCCGCAAAGACACATGCAATGCGACCACCCTCTTTAAGCTGCGCAAGCAGGCTCTCAGGCACTGTCTCAACCGCGCCCTGAACGATGATCACGTCATAGGGGCCGGATTTGGCCGCGCCGTCCGCAAGCGCGCCGTGCATGACGGCGGCGTTATCGATGCCCTGATCCGACAAGATACCCTGAGCTTCTATTGCGCGACCCTCATCGTCTTCGACGCCGACAACAAATTCGACAAGGCGCGCCAAAATCGCAGTCGAATAGCCAAGACCACAGCCCAGGTCCAAGGCAACCTGATCGGTCTGCAAGTCCAACGCATCAAGCATTTTGGCCAGCGTGCGCGGCTCAAGCATTGTGCGCCCACCACCGATATCAAGGTTTTCACCGACATAAGCCGCCTCTTGCAGGCCGTCGGGCACGTATACCTCGCGCGGGGTTTCAAGCATGGCATCAATGATCGGGAATTTCGTCACATCCGAAGGGCGCACCTGAGTGTCGACCATCATCGTGCGGCGGGCTGCAAAATCTGTCACGCGCTAAACTCTTTCGTTCAGAATCCTGTTTGCCAATTAGATGCCATACATGGCTTAGCGCGGCAATGTCTCATGACACCTCCGCGGCATCTTGCGCAGGTCTAATGATTTGTATATCGCTCCGCTCACACCACGTGAGGCGAGTTGGCGGAGTGGTGACGCAGCGGATTGCAAATCCGTGTACACCGGTTCGATTCCGGTACTCGCCTCCACTTGACGCGCTGCCAAATTAGGCGTTTGCGCCTAAGTCAGAAGGTCTTCAAGCTGGCTGGCGGCGTTTTTAAGCACCTCATATGACTCCGACAAGGCGGCGACGCTTTTGCGTTGTACGGGCGCGTGCAGGGATAGCGTGGTGAGGAGCCTACCGCTGTCGTCGCGGATCGGGACGGCGATCGCAGCCATGCCGTCCATAAATTCCTGATTGTCGGTGCTGAAGCCCCTCTCGCGGATCATCGACATCTCGTCGGCCAGACGGTCGGCGTTCACGATGGTCCGACCCGTCATCTTTTCGCGCGGCAGCATTTCCAGCAGGCGGCGGAATTTATCGGATCGCAGCGATGACAAATACATCTTACCGCTGGCTGTGCAGTGGAATGGGACCTGCGTGCCCACGGGCAACTGGATCCGCAGTGGCCAATGGGTTTCAACACGGTCCAGATAGACCATCATAGAGCGACCCGGTGCAGCAAGATTGCAGGTCTCGCCCACCTCTTCGGCAAGCGATTTCATCACCAAAAGCCGTTCCGTCCGCAAGCGTTGCGATGACAGCGTATGGGCGGCCAGCTTGCGCAATCTTGTGCCCGGCCCAAAGGACCTGCCGTCTATATCACGCTGCAAAAGACCCTCGTCCTCGGCGGTGGCCAATAGACGGTGGATTGTTGGTTTGGGCAGGCCAAGCGCGATACTAAGCGCGTTTGGCGACTGAGGAAGTCCTTGCGCGGCAATGTATTCGACCAAGACGAACAGGCGCAGATTAGTCGGTATCTGACCTTTATCGCTCATCCATCAATGCCCTTCCTATCGGTCCGGCAGCAGCCATAGAGCGAGTTCCGGTGTCAGCGCAACCAAGATCCAGACGGCGATCAGTGAAATCAGATAAAGCGATGAATATCGCAGAAGCCTGAAATACGGCACGCCTGTCACACCTGACGCCACATACAGGTTCAACCCATACGGAGGCGTGATGAAACCAATCGACGCGCCCACAAGGAAGATCACCGAGAAGTGGATCGGATCAACGCCGACCGACGCTGCAATCGGCGCAAGGATCGGAGCTAGAATGATCGTGACGGGCAAGGACTCAAGGATCATGCCCGCCACAAAAACCATCGCCATGGCGGTGAATAGAACGGGGTAGTAACCGCCCATGCTGGTCACAAAGCTGCCGATCGTCTCTTGCGCACCCATCGCGGACAGGACCTGCTGCATAACCACGGAAACCGCGATCAGCGGGGCAAGGATGCCGGTGATCTGTGCTGACCGCACCACGATGGACGGGATGTCAAACAGGGTGAACCCTTCGACGACAAACATCGACGTCACCGACTTTTCCGATACAGGCGTGTCGGCATCCGTGCCCATCATTTTGTTCATGGGATAGGACAGCAAGCCCACGATGATGCAAAAGCCCACGGTGACGCCAGCGGCCTCGGTTGGAGAGAATTTGCCAGTGTAAATGCCCCACAGCACAAGACCGATAGCAAAAAAGCCAAGCCACGCGCCAATCGCGGTTTTTGTCACACGCATGAACGACAGGCGGATGAGATACCCCCAGCCGTTGATGGAACAGATCACAAAGCAGGTCACCATCATGCCCAGTACCATCAGCGTGCCCGGAATGATGCCCGCAACAAACAGATCGGAAATCGGCAGGTTCATCAAAAAGCCGTAGACGATAAAGATAATCGACGGCGGGATGATAATCCCCACTGTGCCGCCGGCCGCTGCTGTCGCTGCAGAGAACCGTTCGTCATAGCCGCCTTTGACCATTTCAGGATGCAGCATGGAGCCGATGGTGGCGGTTGTGGCCGAGTTCGAACCTGAAATCGCGGCGAACAAGCCGCAGGCGCCGATGGATGCCATCGCCAGACCACCGCGCAGCCAGCCAAGGCACGCATAGGCGAAATCGGATAATCGTCGGGCGATCCCTGATTTGTTGATCAGGTCCCCTGTCAGAATGAAAAGCGGCATCGCAAGCAGCGCAAAGCCCTTGTTGAACACGTTCAACATCTCCGCGCCCGTATTATCAAGCGGCAGATCGATCACAAAACTACAAGCCACAACCCAGTAGAAAATCACGAGAAGGACCGGTGTGCCCAGCATGAACAGGACTGTCACAGCAAGAGAGATCAGTGTGATAAGCGTGCTATCGGCCATCAGACATCACCTCCGATGACAGCCTGATTGATCAGGGGGCGGTTGTTGCGATAGTTGCTCCAGTCCTCGAAAAGGTTTTCGAAAACGCGCCCCGCCATCAGGATAAATGCAACGGGGATCGTAATCAGGAACCACCACTGCATGGTGTTATCGGTGCCCAGCACGATCTGGAAATTGGAATATGACCGGACAACCTCGCGCGAGACTGTCGTGATGACAATCATGCAGAACATCAGCCAAAGCACGGCATCAAGGCTAAGAACCGCGATCTGGCCCTTGCGCGAAAATTTGGTGCGGAATTCGTTAAAACTCAGGTGCGTCCGCAGGCGGACGTTGAACGAACAGCCATACCACGCCATGATCATAAAGATGAGCGGTGGCACAGTGGTAGACCAAGCCGGTTGGCCGGATAGGAAAAATCGCTGGATCACGCCCGAGAAGATAATCAGCGCCATCAGGATGTACGACCAGACGACAATCGTGCGTTCAAGGTTGCGTTCAAGCCACGGCACCGCGCGATAGAGATAATAAACAGCAAGCCCGCCAATCAGTGTCAGCGGAACAAAAACCACCCACGCTGCTTGCGACCGATATGCGTTCACCACCTGAAAATCGATATCACCACTGATTGTGCGCGTCACAATCGTGGCCGCGTCCCCCAAGATCGACATGCCACCCCTCCCGCTCTGTCATCTATGCCACCGGTTTGATGGTGGCTTATCTTGCGCGGTAAGGCCGCTTCGGGCAAGCACCCCAAGCGGCCAAACCAGTTTTTCGAGTGGCGTATTAGCCTTTCCACCAGCGTCGTGGCTCAACGTTCTCAGGCAAGGTGTTGGCGTCAATTGTGCGCACCTCGTCATAGATCTCCTGATAGGTGTCGGCACCACCCTGCCAGCCGTTGATCCGCTCGCGCCACTCTTCCCAAAGCTGCGGCTGGAACTCTGGCGAACACATCTCTTCGGCCTTGCGGATTTCAGCATCCGACAGGAACGCGTTGCGCACGTTGTTCTCGGCAAAGATTGTGCCTGGCAGCTGCGGATCGGACAGACCAACTGTTTTGACCAGCGCGGCCTCGTTTGCGGCCTGCACGTGTGTCTGCGCCCAATAGGACGATTCCATCACGGCATCCTGAAGATCACCCCCAAGACTATCGAAGACAGACGCGCTCATCGCGGTGTGCTCGGTGCCGCAGAAGAAGTTCAGGTGAACCGACTGGGACACAACTGGCGACATGTTGGCATAAGCCACAGCCGACGCCCATGTTTCAGCACCGTCGATCAGGCCCTGCTTGAGACCATCAAGCGTTTCTTCCCAAGCGATTGGCACAGGGTTCAGGTTTAGCGCGTTCATTGCGATCCGGCCAAGCTGCGTGCCGGTGACGCGGTTCTTGGTGCCGAACAGCTCTTCCACGGATGTAACCGTCGGCTTGTCTTCCCATGCCAGACCAAGCTGGATGCCGCGCAATTCTGCGTGGCTGAACAGGAATTTCAAACCGTGGTTGCGCTCGTAAGGTTCGCGCAGCATCGCCATCGACTTTGGCGAATACAGGAAGTGATACTGGTCCGCGCGGTTACGGAACATATAGGCGTAATCCAGCACGTTCAGATAAGGCGCACCGCCCGCAGAGTTCTGCGTGGATGCTGCGTAAATATCGACGATCCCCTGCTGGGTCTTTTCAACGCAGGATGTCTGGCCACAAATCTGGTTGTTGCCAATAAATTCGACCCGAATTTCGCCGTCTGTGCGGGCTTCAATGTCGCGTGCAAATTCCAGTGCGCCAGCACGTTCGATCAGCAGGTTCTGCGGGTTAAATCCGGCAGCACCGAACTTCAGCGTGAAGCGTGGCTCTTTTGAAAAGCGCCGCTCGTAGGTTGATTCTGCCGCCGAAGCGAGGTTGGCAGCAGTCATTGCGCCACCAAAAGCACCCGCAGCAAGCAGCGTGGAGCTCATGCCGTAAGTACCGGCAATCCTAAAGAAATCGCGTCGCGAGACACCATTGATCCGATTGTTAATTGTCATAGTTTCCTCCCATTTTGTCATTTATTGAGACATTTATTATCAAAAAAGACTAGATAAGTTTTTCACATCTGCATAGTGTTTTCTTCCAAGCGAAGGGAAAGCTGTCGTGAATGCAGATTACGTCATAGTTGGAGCGGGCTCTGCGGGGTGCGTTTTGGCCAACCGGCTTAGCGCCGATCCAAAGGCCAAAGTTGTTCTGCTCGAAGCCGGTCCCGCGGATCGCAATCCGTGGATTCACATCCCCGTTGGCTATTTCAAAACCATCCATAATCCCAAGGTGGACTGGTGCTACAAAACTGAACCCGATGAAGGTCTGAACGGCCGGTCCATCGAATGGCCGCGCGGCAAAGTGCTTGGCGGATCATCGTCGCTGAACGGACTTTTGTATGTGCGCGGGCAGCCGCAGGACTATGACCGCTGGGCGCAAATGGGGAACTCCGGCTGGGGCTGGGACGATGTGCTGCCGCTTTTCAAACGCTCGGAAAAGAACGAACGTGGCGCGGACGAATTTCACGGCGATCAGGGCAATCTGTCGGTGTCGAACATGCGCATCCAGCGGCCCATCACCGATGCCTGGGTCGCCGCCGCCCAGACCGCCGGCTATCCGTTTAACCCCGATTACAACGGCGCGCAGCAAGAGGGTGTCGGCTTTTTCCAACTGACCGCCCGCAACGGTCGGCGCTGTTCGTCAGCTGTCGCGTTTCTGAACCCGATCAAGTCGCGCAAGAACCTGACGATCATAACGCACGCCCATGTCGAACGTGTTGAGATTAAAGACAAACGCGCTGTGGCCGTTCACTACCGCGATCGTGCGGGCCAGACGCAAAAGATCACCGCAAACCGCGAGATCGTCCTTTCCGGTGGCGCGATCAATTCGCCCCAGCTTTTGATGCTGTCCGGTATCGGCGAAGTGGCGCAACTGTCGGATCACGGGATTGACGTGACCCAAGACCTGCCTGGTGTGGGCAAAAACATGCAAGACCATTTGCAGGCGCGTCTCGTTTACAAATGCAACGAACCGACCCTGAATGACGAGGTCGGCAGCCTCATGGGTCAGGCGCGGATCGGGCTGAAATACGCACTGTTTCGTTCAGGCCCGATGACAATGGCGGCAAGCCTCGCGACGGGTTTTCTGAAAACCCGCGATGATCTTGAAACGCCGGACATCCAGTTTCATGTTCAACCGCTGTCCGCCGAAAATCCTGGCAAAGGGGCCGATCCGTTTTCTGCATTCACCGTATCTGTGTGTCAGCTTCGACCCGAATCCAAAGGCGAAATCCGTCTGAGAAGCGCGAACGGTCGCGACTACCCGAAAATCATTCCGAACTATCTGTCGACAACCACTGACTGCCAAACATTGGTGGAGGGCGTTAAGATCGCACGCAGAATTTCGCGCTGTGCGCCGCTGACCTCGAAGATTTCGACCGAATTCCGGCCAAATCCGGAACTACCAATTGATGATGATGCGGCCACGCTGGATTGGATTCGCAACAACACCGCGTCCATTTACCACCCGACAGGCACCTGCAAAATGGGGCAGGACAAGATGGCAGTCGTCGATGACCGGTTGCGCGTGCACGGCATTCGCGGTCTGCGCGTGGCTGATTGTTCGATCATGCCAGAGATTGTGTCGGGCAACACAAACGCCCCCGCCATCATGATTGGCGAAAAGGCATCAGATCTAATCATCGCGGACAATCTCGCGGGCTGACCCCTCGCCCGTCAGATTAGCTGCGCATCCGTATGAAGTCAGGATCGTAGAGCGGTTGTGTGACGATCTGCGCGCCAACCATCTCGCCACACATGTCGATGCTCAACCCCGTTTCGTCGCCGCTGGTCTGGGGCGACACAAACGCATAGGCAAGGTTCATCCCAACACGGTGACCGTATTCACCCGACGTGACCGTCCCCACGACCTTCCCGTCACGCATGACAGATGCACCCGGGTGCGCGGGCGCGTGAGACGCCTCAACTTGCAACGTCACAAGCTGGGCGGTTGGTCCGTTTTTCTGCCGCGCAATCAATGCCGCCTTTCCGACAAAGTCGCCCTTGTCCAACTTCACGAACCGCGACAGCCCGGTCTCGAACGGGTCAAACTCTGTAATCAAGTCGGCCTTCCAGTGCAGGAACCCCATTTCCATCCGCATTGCCTCTACTGCGCGCGCACCAAAAAGCTTCAGGCCATGGTCGGCACCGGCCTCTTTTAGCGCGAGGTATGCTGCGTAAAGCGATGCGTTTGGCACATGGATTTCGTAGGCCAGCTCTCCGGAAAAGCTAACACCCATGACCGTGGCCGGGGCAAACCCGATGCAGCACTCGCGCACGGACAACCACGGAAACGCAGCCGCTGACCAGTCGCCGCGTGCACACTTTGCAAGGACATCGCGCGCTTTCGGTCCAGCCAGCACCAGTATCGTCTGGTCATTTGTAAGACTGCGCAACTGGACATCTTCACCATCTTTGACATGCGCTGCCAGCCAATCCATGTCGTGATATTCAGACGCAGCCGCTGACCCGTACCAAACCCGCGCTGGCCCGCGATCAGATGCAGGTAAATTGGCAAAGGTCGCTTCGGCTTTGACACAGCCATGGTGGTTCAGCAGATACCCCAGCCCGACGCGCCCGTCCCGCTTGGTCACGGTGCCACAAACCATTCGGTCCAGAAACGCGTGCCTGTCCGCGCCAGTGATCTCGATCCGGTTGAAGCCGTTTACCTCAGCCAGCCCGACATTGGCCTGCACATTTGCAATCTCTGCTGCGACAACATCGAATGCCTCGTCAAAGTCGAAGCTAAGGGTTGGATGAAAATCGGGCGACGGTTTGATGTAATCCACGCGCTCCCACCCGTTGACCACGGTAAACTCTGCACCTTCAGCGGCTAGAACGGGCGTCAGCGGCGTTGTCTTGGCGTTTCGGCCAGCAGGGCGGTGTTCGTGCGGAAAATGGAACCGGAATTCGTTTTGGTAATCCTCGATCGCCTTGCGCGCGGTCAATTCGACAGTTGCGTGTCCGGTAAAGCGGCGTGGATCGATGCACCATGTATCGTATTGCGCCTCACCATGCACGATCTGCTGAGCCAGAAGCCAGCCGTGCCCGCCCCCTTCGCCTAATCCGGCACGCAACCCGATAATGCAGAAGGCGTTGCGCTTGCCGGGGATCGGCCCGACCAATGGGGCGCCGTCAATCGTATAGGTGATAGGGCCGTTGACCACGCGCTTGATGCCAACGTCGGTCAAGGCCGGCATCCGTTCAAACGCACCTTCCAGCACGTCCATCACGCGGTCCAGATCATCGGGGCACAAATCGTTCGAGAACGCGGGGCTGATCCCGTCCATGCCCCACGTCTTGCAGTCCTGTTCATAAAATCCGACCAGCAGCCCGCCTTTCTCCTGACGTGAATAATAGTCGGAGATCGGGCATCGCAGCAGCGGCATCCTGTGGCCCGCTTCTGCGATGGCGGGAATGTCTTCGGTGATGAAATACTGATGCTCCATCGACGCGACAGGATGCTGCACCCCCATCATCGCACCGATTTCGTTCACGCGGTAGCCGCCCGCATTCACCACACAATCGCAATCGATATCGCCGTGTTCTGTGTGCACGGTCCAAGTATCGTCTTTGTGCCGGGTCAGCCCCGTGACAGGCGTATTGCGATAAACTTCGGCCCCTGCCTTGCGGGCGTGAAAGGCCAGCGCCTGACACAGTTGCGCCGGATCGATATCACCGTCTTCGCCATCCCACAGACCGCCTAGCAGATTGTCGGTCGAGATCAGCGGATGGCGGCGCGCACATTCCTGCGCATCGATCACCTCGTAGGTGACCCCCATGCCGCGCGCCATCGATGCAAAATGGCGATACCCCTGCATCTGTGCCTCGGTATTGGCCAGCCGGATACCGCCATCACCATGATGATAGCCCACCGGATAATCAGGATCGTCACGTAGTTTTTTGTAAAGCGCGATGGAGTGGGATTTTAGCCCCACCATCGTCTGGTTCATACCAAAGTTCGTGACTTGCGCTGCCGAATGCCACGTGGTGCCAGAGGTTAGCTCATCGCGTTCAACCAGAACGACATCTGTCCATCCCTCTTGGGTCAAATGATAAAGGGTCGAGCACCCCGCGATGCCACCACCGATCACAACGACTTTGGTTCTGGATTTCATGGCCTGCCCTGTAGTTATTCGCCGCGCAGTGTTGCACGCGACAGAACCGCTGGGACAAGATGTTTCTTTTGCAACCACGCGACAAAAGTGACTTGCGATCAAATCGGGTATCAACTGCCCGAACATACTCAAGCAAAACCGCGTGACTTTCCCATCAAGAATAAACCTTCAAGAGGATCGCAGAGACTGATGAAGCCGCGACTGGTTTGCACCGATGTCGGCATTGTCAAAAACGCGATGTTAGAACTGCAGGCAGTCGCAAATAACTTGCTGACACGATTTGAATGAGTAACGTCACAATCAGCAAAATCTATCATTGGGGTCCGAATGATAAAAAGCCGGTTCACGCTCAAGCAACTCGAGGCATTTGCCTTTGTCGTTGATACCGGAACGTTTCGGGCTGCGGCGGCGGCGCTTGGCACGACGCAACCCAATATCTCTGCGCGTATCACGGCACTCGAAACCGCACTCAATGTGGTCCTGCTCATCCGCGATGCAGGCCCTCTGCGATTGACGTCCGACGGTGAGAAATTGCTGCAAAAGACGCGCGAAGTTCTCTGGGCGGGAGAGGCGCTGATTGAGGAAGCCGGCCGTCAGGAATTGATCGAAGAAACACTCAGGCTTGGCGTCACGGAGCTTGTCGCCTGCACATGGTTGCAAGGATTTTTGCGCCTGATGAAAGACGCCTACCCCAAGCTGCGCATTCAGCTGGAGGTCGATCTTTCCACGGCCATCGAGACACGCCTGATGGAAGGGCAGCTTGATCTGGCGCTACAAACAGGTCCGTTCAAAACCAGAAACTTCACCAATGACGCTTTGGGTCAAGAGCACTACTGCTGGGTTGCCAATACCGAATTGCACCAACGCATCGATGACCAGCCCACTTTGGATCACCTGTTTGATCTGACCGTGATCACCCATGCCAAGCACACGCAGGCCTGTGCCGCGTTGCACAATGTAGCGAAGGCGCGTGGATTGGGTGCTGAGCGAATTGTGCACTCAAGCGCATTGTCCGCCTGCCTTCCCATGGTCCTTGAGGGCCTTGGTGTGGCACTCCTGCCCGAGCGGTTGGTCGCCGCAGAGGTGGTTGCCGGAAACCTGCATAAAATCCAAAGCGATTGGCTGCCTGATCCGTTGCTGTTTCATGCACGCTACGCCCCTGCCCGCGCGGCGCGCTATGTTCAGAAAGCGGCGCAGATCGCCAAAACGGCGATGGAGCACGATCAGCCAATCAATAAAATTGATTAGGGCGAAAGATTTAATCGATTTGATTAGTGCGCGCATTTCAGGCCATCTGCTTAGGTAACTCATTGCAGGAGCCTCAGATGGCAGCGACATCCATTCGTCTTGGCGTCGATATCGGCGGCACGTTTACAGACGTTGTTTTGGAAAAGGACGGTGTGCCGTTTTCGACCAAAGTGCTGACGACTTATGCCGCACCCGAGAATGCGATCATCGACGGAATGCATCAGGTTTGCGCCAAGGCGGGTGTCGCGCCCAGCGAGATTGACCAGATCATCCACGGCACGACCTTGGCGACGAATGCGCTGATCGAACGGCGTGGGGCCAAGACGGCCTTGATCACGACTGAAGGGTTCCGCGATGTAATCGAAATGCGCACTGAGTCGCGTTTTGAGCAATATGATCTCAATCTGAACCTGCCGGAGCCTCTCTTGCCGCGTCAGATGCGCTTTACTGTGGCGGGACGTGTAGATGCCAACGGCAAGGTCTTGGTCGATATCGACCGCGCAGAGGTCGAGGCCGTGGTGGACAAGATCGCTGCTGCCGGTTTTGAAAGCGTCGCAGTCGGCCTGATCCACTCTTACCTGAACCCCGCCCACGAAGAACTGGTGCGCGATGTTCTGGCCGAAAAACTGCCCGATGTCGCAGTGTCGATCTCGTCCGAAGTCAGCCCCCAAATGCGCGAGTACGAACGGTTTAACACCGTCGTCGCCAACGCCTACATCAAGCCGCTGATGGCCTCTTATCTGGGTCGTCTTGAGGATCGCCTGAAAGCGGAAGGCGTCGCCTGCCGCATCTTCCTGATGCACTCTGGCGGTGGGATTATCTCGATCCAGAACGCCGCCGATTTTCCCGTGCGTTTGGTCGAATCTGGCCCCGCCGGTGGTGCGGTATTCGCAGCCCACATCGCGGCGCGTTATGGTCTTGATAAGGTGCTGTCATTCGACATGGGTGGCACCACAGCCAAGATTTGCCTGATCAAAAATCAAACGCCAAAGACGTCACGGGTGTTTGAGGTTGCGCGCACTTACCGCTTCAAAAAGGGTTCCGGCATGCCCATCTCGATCCCCGTGATTGATATGGTCGAAATTGGCGCTGGCGGCGGATCACTGGCCCATGTGGATGCCATGCGCCAGATCCGTGTCGGCCCTGAAAGCGCGGGATCCGAGCCGGGCCCTGCGTGCTATGGCCGCGACGGAAAACGCCCCGCGGTAACGGACGCCGACCTTGTACTAGGCAAACTTGACCCTGATAATTTTGCGGGCGGATCAATCCAATTGCACCCCGACGCGTCCAAGGCCGCGTTGTCGCATCACGTTGGTGATACTCTGGACATGGATGCGGTTGAGGCGGCCTTTGGCCTGGCCGAGGTCGTGGACGAAAACATGGCCAACGCCGCCCGCGTGCATGCGGTCGAGAACGGTGAAGACTTATCCGAATACACGATGATCGCCTTTGGCGGCGCGGCCCCTTTGCATGCGGGCCGCTTGTGCGAAAAACTGGGCATTGACCGCTTGCTGGTCCCTCAAGGCGCGGGCGTAGGCTCCGCCATCGGATTCTTGCGTGCACCGTTTTCGTTCGAGGCAAACCGCTCTGTCTATATGAAGCTGAGCGATTTTGACGGAGACCGGATCAAGTCCCTGCTGAGCGACTTGAAGACCGAGGCAACCGGATTTGTGCGCACCTGCGACGCCGTCAGCCCGATCCTGTCGGAGTTCAAAGTTTACATGCGCTACACAGGCCAAGGCTGGGAAATCCCGATTGAGCTGACCGAAGAACAAGCCATGGCCCCGGATGCGGCGACCTTCGAGGCGCGGTTCATCGAAGACTACACCAAGCTGTTTGGCCGCCCCGTCGCGGGGATGGATATCGAGATCACGGTCTGGTCCGTCAATGCAACGACACCTCCTGAAGAGGTCGCGCGTATCGCACAAACGGGCGGGGCCGATACCGCCACAAGCAACGAAGCGCGCCAGATTTTTGACGCAGCATCGGGCAAGTACCTTGATGCGCAGATCGTCGATCGCTCGGCCATGGCGGCGGGCCAGCGCGCTGCCGGTCCTGTGGCGGTGGTTGAGGACGAGACAACGATCATCGTGCCTGCAAGCCGCGACGCCATCTGCCAGCCTGACGGCTGTATCGACATTGTGAGAAAGGGATAAGCGCGATGACACAAGAGCATTCAACAGTCGCCTATCAGGTCATGTGGAACCGCCTGATTTCCGTGGTCGAGGAACAGGCGCAAGCCTTGGTCCGCACAGCCTTCTCCACCTCTGTGCGCGAAGCAGGTGACCTGTCAGCAGGTGTCTATGACGTTGATGGTCAGATGCTGGCACAGGCCGTCACCGGTACGCCTGGCCACGTGAACGCAATGGCCGACGCAGTAGCCCATTTCATCCGCCGCATTGGTCGCGATAAGATCCACGAGGGCGACGTCTATATCACCAATGATCCGTGGGAAGGCACAGGCCATCTGCACGACATCACGATGGTCACGCCGTCATTTCACAATGGCAGTCACGTCGGCTTTTTCGCCTGCACCGCGCATATCGTGGACATCGGCGGGCGCGGGTTTGGGGCGGATGCAGCCAGCGTCTATGAAGAAGGCCTCTACATTCCGATCATGAAATTTGCAGATCGTGGAGAGGTGGACGAAACCCTGACCCGCATCATTCGTGGCAACGTGCGCGAGCCGGATCAGTTGATCGGGGATATCTACGCGCTTGCGACCTGTAATGAGATCGGCCACCGCCGCCTGATCGACATGATGGAGGAGTTTGCGCTCACGGATCTGAACGGCATCGCGGCTTTCATCCTCGACAATTCCCGCCGAGCAACAATCGAACGGATCGCCGCCCTACCACAAAAATCCGCGCAGGGCGAGATGACGATGGACGGCTTTGACCGCGCCATCACGCTCAAGGTTAAAGTCAGTGTGGAAGGCGACCGCATCGTGTCGGACTTCACAGGCTCTACGGGGCTGGACAAAAAGGGCATCAACTGCCCGCTGGTCTATGCCAAGGCCTACGCATGCTACGCATTGAAGGTGGCCATCGCGCCCGAAATCCCCAATAACGCAGCAAGCCTTGCGCCGTTTGAGATTACCGCGCCCGAGAACACAATCGTCAACGCCTTGCACCCCGCGCCAGTGGCCCTGCGCCATATCGTCGGCCACTTCGTGCCGGATGCGGTTTACGACGCCTTTGACAAGATTGTTCCTGGCCTGGTTCCGGCTGAGGGCGCGGGATGTTTGTGCAATTTCCAAGTCTCGTTGCGCCCCCGCACAGATGCCCCTGCCCCCGCAGACGCGCGGCGCTCCGAAGTGCTGACTTTCAACTCCGGTGGCTCTGGCGCGCGGCCTGAACATGATGGTTTGAACGCAACGGCCTTCCCGTCGGGTGTGATGACGATGCCGATTGAGGCCACCGAACACGCTGGCCCCGTGATCATTTGGCGCAAAGAATTGCGATCCGACTCAGGCGGCGCAGGCAAGACGCGCGGCGGCCTTGGCCAACACATGGAAGTCGGTGCGCAGGAAGGTCACGAGTTTGACATCCAGGCCATGTTTGACCGCGTCGATCACCCCGCACGTGGACGGCGCGGCGGCGGTGCGGGTGCGCCTACGACCATCGTGCAAGATGATGGCACCCCGATGAACGGTAAAGGCAAACAATTCGTGGCCCACGGGCGCCGCGTGGTCATGGCTTTCCCCGGCGGTGCTGGCTACGGCGACCCTGCGGAGCGGCCCATCGCCCAAGTTAAACGCGATCTCGCGCGTGGCTATATCTCGGCCGAAACGGCGGCACGCGTTTACAACTTACCTGCGGCAGATATCGCCGATATTGAAGCGGCTGTCGCAAAAGGAGACGCAGTATGAAGACCCAAGCGCCACAAAACACATCCTACGACATCATCATCATCGGAGGCGCGATGATGGGTGCATCGGCGGCCTGGTTCCTGTCAGATGACAAGGACTTCGACGGCAAGGTCCTCGTTGTGGACCGCGATCTGAGTTACGAAAACACATCAACGATGCACACCAATTCGTGCATGCGCCAGCAGTTCTCGGGCGAGTTGAATGTGCGCATCAGCCAGTTTGCAGCGGATTTCGTCAAGAACCTCCCGCGCTATATGGGCAACGACGACCGCGTGCCGGAGCTGTCCATCCGCTCGTTCGGTTACATGTATCTTGCGGACAACGAAGGCTTTGCCGATGTGCTGCGCGAAAGCCAAAAGGTGCAGGTTGCAGCCGGTGCCGCGACCCAATTGATGACGCCAGACCAGATCAAGGCCGCCTACCCGTTCTACAACGTCGACGACATCGTCTTAGGGTCGATCAACCTCGTGGACGAAGGCCTTTGGGATGCCACTGCCGTATTCGATTGGTGGCGCAAATCGGCGCGCGAACGTGGTGTGGAATACATTGAGAACGAAGTCGTGGCGATCACCAAGAACGCGGCGGGCACGCGCGTCGAAAGCGTGACCCTCAAATCAGGTGAAGTCATCGCTTGCGGTCAGGTTTTGAACGCATCTGGTCCACGGGCCTCCCGCACCGCTAAAATGGCGGGCATCACCGTGCCGGTCGAGCCGCGCAAACGGTATTCGTGGATTTTCTCAGCCGAGAAACCACTAGACCGTGACCTGCCGCTGACGATTGACCCCTCCGGCGTGCACGTGCGCGAAAACGGCGGCGGCACCTATCAGTGTGGTGGGCATTCCGACATTGATCCGGCGGTGGATTACGATGATTTCGCGATGGATCACAGCATGTGGGAAAACCACGTCTGGCCGATCCTTGCCACACGTATCCCTCAGTTTGAGGCGATCAAAGTGCAGTCGGAATGGGGTGGGCACTACGCGATGAACACCTTTGATCACAACGCCATCTTGGGTCCGCATACGGAGGTCGAAAACTTCTTCTTCCTCAACGGATTTTCCGGCCACGGCCTTCAGCAATCCCCGGCAATGGGGCGTGGCACGGCCGAGATCATGGTGCATGGCGCGTACAAAACGCTGGATATGTCGCAATTCCATTTTGATCGTATCCCTGCGGGTCGCAAGATCATTGAAAAGGCGATCATCTGACGATGCGGGCTCAAAGTCCGATCATCCACGCAGTGCGACGCGTCTATCGCTGGAGTTCCGCGACCAGAAAATCATAGACGCGTCGGATGCGGCGGCTGGTGGTGACTTCGCGGTGGGCGACAAGCCAGATGGGGAACGACAGCGGCTCAAGGTCAGGCAAAACGCGCACCACGCTTGGCTCTGCATCGCCAATCTGGGCGTCCAAAATTCCGATGGCGGCGCCCTGTTTCACAAGTTCCCACATCACCAGATAGCTTTCTGTCAGCAGAGGGAAGTTTGCCTCTGTCAGGCCAAGCCCAAGGCTGTTCAACCCTTTCAGCATCCCCCCGGTGCGATCCATGTTGATGAAATCCGCATGTCGCAAGTCATACGGCGTTTGGGGATTGCCAAGCGTTGCCACGTAATCCGGCGCGGCATAAAGAACCGCATCAGCCGTGCCGATCTTCTTGGCGATCAGGTCGGGTTCTGTCGGACGGAAATTACGGATCGCGATGTCAGCCTCACGACGCAGCAAATCGCTTGCGCGGTTGGAAACAACAATCTCGACCTGTATCCCAGGCTCTTCCAGCCGAAGCTTCGTCACAATCGGGGGGAGCAGGACAGCCGCATAGGTTTCGCTTGCTGAAATACTGATCGGCCCTTCAAGCGCTTGGGATTGGCCCAGCGCGGTCAGTGACACACGACCCGCCGCCTCGCCCATGCCGCGCACATGTTCCAGCAGTTCCATACCACTTGGCGTCAGCGTCAGACCACGCCCGACACGTTCGAACAGCACAACACCCAGTTCTTTCTCAAATCCATCGACCTGACGTCCGAGCGTCGGTTGCGCCATGCCCAGCGCACGCGCGGCCGCAGAAAGTGAGCCTTCTTCCGCCGTTACGAGGAAGGCACGCGCCTTGTTCCAGTCAAATTTTACCGACCGCCAATCCATGCAAATCTGCATACCAAAATTAGAGATTTGGTCAATTCGCATAGGTGCCAGTCGGGCGTACACCTCATTCCAAGATTTCACGCAACGCTCAACCGATCTTGAAAGGAAGTGACATGACCCAATCAACACAACACTGGGATGCCAAAGCGGCCCGCACCGCAGGCGGGCTCTATCTGGCCATTGCCGTTTGCGGCGGCTTCAGCATTGGATACGTGCCGATGCACATCGTGGGTGGCGATGGCGCGACCTCCAGCGCCAACCTACTAGCCAATCAAGGCCTGTTTCGACTGGGTGTCTTGGCTGACAGTGCCGTCATCCTGTTTGAACTGACGATCACCGCGATCCTTTACCAGATGTTCCGGCGCGTAGGCCCAAAGATGGCCATGACCGCGCTGATTGCACGGGCGGGCATGATTACCGTGATGGGCATCAACCTGCTGTTTTGGGTCATGCCGTATTTCTTGCTCACGCAGGCGGCCGGATGGGACACTGCGCAGCTTCACGCGATGGTGCAGTTTTGCTTTGAGGCGCACGCGATGGGCGTTTTTGTCTGGCAGCTCTTCTTTGGTGCTCATCTGCTGGCGCTTGGATGGCTCATCCTAAAATCCGATGTGGTGCCACATATTCTGGGACGCGGACTGTTCATTGGGGCCTTCGGCTATCTGATCCAAGGCGTCGCTAAACTGACTTTCATCGATGTGGCCGCCATCAACTACACCTTCATCGTGCTACTGGTCATCGTTTCTGTGTCGGAAATCAGCTTCGGCCTTTGGCTGCTGATCCGCGGTGGTCGCTTCACCTCGAAAACCTAACAGCCTGCACAAGCTGCGGCGTAAAGGAGATCACTCATGCTTGCCTACTCTTATACGCGATACGGATCTGCCGACGTGATCACACAGGTTGAAGTTCCCACACCAGAAATCAAGCCAAGCGAGGTTCTGGTCAGGGTCTATGCGACAACTGTCAGCGCGGGTGACTGGCGGGCTCGCAGCCTGACAATGCCGAGAGGGCTCGGATTTGTGGGTCGGCTGGTTTTCGGGATCACCGGTCCCCGCCGACCCATCCTCGGAACCGAGTTCTCGGGCGTGATTGAAAAGGTCGGGACGAACGTTTCCAACTTTCAAACCGGCGATGCGGTGATTGGATTTCCGGGCGCAAGCTTCGGCGCACATGCAGAGCTTATTGCAATGCCGGCGGATGGAAAGCTGATCAAAAAGCCTGATGTCCTCAGCTTCTCTCAGGCCGCCGCTATACCGTTTGGTGGCACGACGGCTTATGACTTCCTCGTCAACAAGGCCAAGCTACAATCCGGTGACAAAATCCTGATCAATGGAGCATCCGGCGCCGTGGGGTCCGCGAGCGTGCAAATCGCAAAGCATTTTGGCGCGCATGTCACAGCGGTTTCCAGCGGTAAGAATGCCGATCTTGTGCGGAGCCTTGGCGCGGATCGGGTCATCGACTACCGGACGCAGCATGTCGTCGAAACTGGTGTCCATTATGACATGGTCATTGACACGGTCGGCACTTTGCCATGGTCACGCGCCCAACACGCCATCCGACGCGGCGGGAAAATGGTGCTTATCGCAGGCGAGACCTCTGACATGATCTTTGGTGGCCTCAAGGCAGCGCTCAAGGGCAAAAAGATGGTCGGCGGTGTCGCATCAGAAAGCCGCGATGTTCTGGAAGCCGTGGTCGATCTTGCCAAGCATGGTTTCTTTACACCGGTGATCGACAGAAATTACGGGTTTGACGATATGAACGCTGCCCATGCGCACGTCGACACCGGACGCAAGCGCGGCAATGTTGTTGTCACCGTGGCCCCATTGCCAATAACAGCAAAGGTGGCCTAGCGCCTCGCGCGATTGGCGCAGGCTTTGCAGTCGGGCGCCACTTTCGCAGTCTCGGTTGATATAAACGTGGGTCGGGCCTTAGTCTTTCATCAGGCCACCAGATTGAGGTGACAGGAATGACCGAACAAACTATGGCAGCAGGTTTTGCAGCAGCATTTGTCGACTACGCCTGCGCGCAAGGTGCAAGTCGTGAGGCGTTGCTGGCTCACAGTGGTCTGACCGAGGATGATTTATCCGATCAGGACAATCGCATTCCAGCAATGGCGTATCAGGCGCTTATAGGCAGCGCGATGCAGCAAACAGGCGATACCGCACTCTTGCTGCGGCACACGCTCGAGTCGCGGCTTGAGATGATTTCGATCGTCGGACAGATCGTTCACACGTCCGCATCACTTGGTCACTCAATCGCGCAGTTGAACCGCTACCTGCGCCTGATGGCAGATGTGAACCTGACCGAGGGCAGCGACAGGTTTGAACTGCTGCATACGGACGCGGGCCTTTGGATCGTGGATCATCACGAAACGCCGGACGATCAATATCTGGCGGTTGAGGCATCTTTCGCGCGCTTCATCAGTGAGTTTCGCAGGTCATTTCCCGACGCCACCTTCGAGATCGGGATGGAGGTGACCTATCCACCTCCGCCGCATGTGGATCAATATCCAGACCTGTTTCGTGTGCCCGTCCAATTCAATTCAAGCCGCAATGCGCTGCAAATCGATCCGGTTTGGGACAGCCCGGCGACGCAGTTCGAGCCGGGCAATGCATATGCTTTTGGCATTTTTACGCGTCACGCCGATGAAATGCTGGCAAAGCTACGGACAGATGTCTCCGTTCGTGCGCAAATCGAGGCTCAGATCCTCCCCAAGATGCATGAAGGGGCGATCTCCATGGACAAAGTGGCCCAGGACCTCGCGATGAGCCGCCAAACGTTGTATCGGCGTCTGAAGGATGAAGGGATCACGTTCGCCGAGATACACGACGATCTGCGCCAACGAATGGCGCTGGAATATCTCGAAGGACAAAAGGTGACGGTGAACGAAGCCGCCTATCTGTTGGGATTTTCCGAGGCTTCATCCTTCGTGCGCGCCTTCAAGCGTTGGACCGGTTTAAGCCCAACCGCCTACCTAAATCAGGCAGCCTGACGTCACTTTGTAACGAAGTGTCAATGCAGTGATACCTGCGGTCATGCCCTGATCGCACACGGCCGGCTATCAGCTTTCTCAACAGTACAATGAGAAAGATCAGACCCATGCAAACGCGAGCGACCCTGACCGCAGCCCGATTGCCGCTCATGTCCCCAATTGCCGACAGCAATGCGATGCCATAGTCATTAAATATCTGCGGGGCGTCAGCTACCGCGTCGTCGCCTGACGACGGGCCGGACCCATGAAACGTGTCGTCATTGCAGGCGCGACGGAATGTCTTGGCCGTCACCTTTGCGCAGAATATCAGCAGCTTGGATGGTACGTGATCGCGCTTGTCGGCAATGCCAGTCAAGCCGGACTGATTGCAGCTGATCAACTGGCAGAAGCGCAAGCCACAAATCCCGCGACGCTTGTTGGCGTCATGGCTGGGGCCGACCTGATTGTGTCCTGTCTTGGAATGACACGGCAACCGGACAGGGCTGGTAATGGGGATGCCGACTACCAGGCTATTCTGAACCTGCTGCGCGAGGCGGAGCACACGGGTGTGGGACGTTTTGCCTATGTCTATTTCGCAGAGGCCGAAGTGCAAGAGAGTGCTGCGAAAACAGCCTTCGTGGCGGAATTGCAGCGCTCTGCAATCAAATCGACGGTCATGACGACACGCGACAGCAGCGGGCACGCTCACGCCATCCTCAGCGCATTGGGCATGGACCCGCCTGACGATAAGACCGCCACACGATGCCCAAAAGATGATCTTGAAAACCGCTTCGCCTCCAAAAGAACGCCGAAACTTCACCTTATACCAACCGAAAGGAAATCATCATGACCATGCAACGTATCGGTGGGATTGCCGCCTTGGCTTGTGCCGTAACCTACATTTTTGGCTTTGTTCTGCTTGTCACGGTCTTTGCCGACTCTGGCTTTGGCACGAACACTATCGACGCCGCGGGGATCGTTCGCTTTACCGTCGAAAATCAAGCACTCATGATCACGTGGAACACAGTGATCTATGTCGTCAATTCACTCGCACTTGCTGTGCTGGTCGTCGCACTGGCCAGCCGTTTGAAAGCAAAATCGCCGGATTGGGGCACCATGACGCTGGCCTTTGGCCTCATCTGGACCACGCTTGTCTTGGGTGCAGGCATGATCGGTAACGTCACCACAGAAACGATGGCAGCCTTAGCGCCTGACGACTTTGAAACCGCCGTGCTGACTTGGGAGGTCCTGCACGCAGTTGAACTGGGTCTTGGCGGAGGCAACGAAATTGCCGGCGGGGTCTGGATCCTGTGTGTCAGCATCGCAGGTCTGTTGCATCGGGCTTTGGGTAAGATCGTGATTGGGCTTGGGCTGCTCACCGGACTTGGCGGATTGCTGACGATCCTGCCGCCTTTGGGCGAGGTCGCGGGCGCTGTCTTTGGCCTTGGCGCAATCGCATGGTTTATCGCGGTCGGGCTCTCGCTTCTTTTAAAGCGCGATGCCGTTGCTTAACACGCTCGCGCCTCCACTTAGTCGACATGAGCCAGTAGCGCGAAGTATAAGGGTTTGCGCTTCTTCATGCGCGATAAATCAAGCGTTCCAGCCTTCCCCGACATACGGCGAGATCGAACAGAACGATAGCGATCTGGCGAAAGGCTCCCGCATTGCGCTCTCAATTGGTCGACGTGCCTCGCTCGGCCCCGCGAAGTCGACTGAGTGTGACCGATGTGACGCCAAGAAAAGATGGGATCATGTAATGACCGAATAGCCCTTCATGACGCGTGAATTTCTCGCGAAACCACGCAAGGCGGTCTGCGCCGCCAAGTGCTGCAAGGCACCACTCCCGGTCGGCTTTCAGCGCTAATTCCTGCTGCAAAATCCCGTTTGCCCATTCGCGAATTGGTTCGGATGCGATCATAAGCTCGGTTAAAGCGTTGCTATCCATCTGCGCAACCAACGCGTCCGCATTTACGTCTAGTGAAACGCGCGAGATGCCGTTTCGAGTGCGCGCGACATTTGGTGTGACAACGCAAGGACCAGCGTGAAAGCCGACGCAAATAGCGCGACCATCGGGATCAGTGATTTGGCTGGTGGCGCGTCCATCAAGAATGATGTGTTCGAGAAGGTCAGCTTCGCCCTGTGAGGCAATGTGGCGCCCTTTTTCGAACAGCTCAACACGCCATGCGGCCGCGAATTCACGCGCGGTGTCTTTATCCAAAGCGTTCGGCACACTGGTGAGAAAGGTCAAAAGGTCCAATTCAAGAATCCCTTATCAAACGATAATGCCTGCTTTGGCGGTGCTCGGTACGACGGTTCAAATGATAAGGAGAACAATCAAATGACGATAACATCGAAGCCACACAGTCAGCATGCGGACCCCTCCAACCTGTCGGCGTACGGGGTTTCACAAAGCGTGCGGAAGCGTACCAAGGTCAAAGTGGGTCATTCAACATATACCCGAGAAACGAGCAGTCGCATATTCAGGACAGTTCTGGCCATCGTCGGTGGTTTGACCCTGACGCTTCTCGCGGCTGCGCTTGGTTTGTTTTTCGCGACATCCGGCACATATGAAGTCGCCGCGACTGTTGTCGACGATGCGTCGCTTCCGCAGATTGAAATCAACGGCGTGCGTTTGCATGCAGAGACGCACGGCGACCCCTCGCACCCGGTGATCATTGTGCTTCATGGTGGTCCGGGCGGCGATTACAGATCACAGCTTGCCGCGACATCGTTGGCGGATACCCATTTTGTCGTGTTCTACGACCAGCGTGGCGCGGGACTATCCGAAAGAGTTCCTGCCGAAGAGCTTACCGTGCCCTTGTACATGGAAGAGCTGGACGGGGTGATCGAGAAATACTCCCCGGATCGGCCTGTCACCCTGTTGGGACATTCTTGGGGTGCAATGCTCGCGACCGCATACTTGGGCGAAGCTCCGGAAAAGGTTGCTCGCGCCGTTTTGTTGGAACCGGGCTTTTTCACAGGCGACGAGATGCAAGATTGGATGGCCGAAGCGCGTCCGTATATGTCCGGCCTCGATTTCTATAGGGACGCCGCAGTCGCGGCTTTCCAGTCTCTACATGTGTCTGGTCCCGACTCGAGCGCAGGTCAGGACTATATGATGAGCGAAATCATTCACGCATTCACCAACCATCCCGAAAACCCGTATCATTGCCCCGGCCAAGACTTCGACGCGCCGGCTTGGCGATTTGGTGCAACTGCCAGCCAAACGGCGGGCAAAACCGGTGCGGCCGAAATCGACCTTATTGCAAAAGGTGCAGGAAGCTATACCGGACCCGTTCTATTGCTCGCCAGTGCGTGTAACGACTGGATTGGCGAAGATGCGCAACGCATCCACCGCGACTACTTCCGGGATGGGGAACTGAAGATCGTTCCAAACGCGGGTCACGATATGATTTGGGACAATCCCGACGAAACACTGCCCCTGATCCGTGCATTTCTAGGCGAATAAATCAGAAGCTGGGGCCGCTCCATATCGGCGGCCCTAGTTGACGACCGCGGGCTAGAACTGAGAGTGATCACGACGGGCCTCGCCCTACCTGCCAAATGTGATATCGGACATCATGACGCTCGGGTTGCTGCGATCTGTCGACCTCAAGCGAAGCGAATTTTCCGACACCCGCCACTCCACATTTTGTGCGATGTTGCGACCGGTCACTGGGTCAACTGTATCGAAATTGAACGCGACTATGCCGTTTCTTTGAACGCCAACGATACCGCTGCTGCCTATGCCATCGGGGTTGGACCAGCGGCCAAAAATCTGCTCCTGACCTTCAGAACCTGTCAAAGTGCCTGCCAGCGATAGCCGTCGACCTGGCACAACGCATTGCCCTGTCAGGGTCAGGGTCAGTGCTGCGGCATCGTAGCTGTTAGCTATCTGGCAGCGGATAGTTTCCTGCGGGCCTTGCAATGTCTCTCTTGCCCAGCCTGATCCGCGCCACGCGCCATCCATTTCCGCAAGTGGGTCTGCGAAAGCCGCTGAAGCGGCGAGTATCGCGGCCATGAAAGACATTTTAGCTAAAAACATGCACGGTCCTTTTCCAAGTCAGCAAAGCAGGCAGCAAAAGTAGATCAATCAGCAATGCAGCCCAGAGCGTTACGATCATCATTCCACCAAACAACCGGATCGGGAAGAAATCGCTGAACAGCGTCACGGACAGGCCAACTGACAACAATAGCGTGGTGAGCACGATAACCTGGCCTGCTGACTTGGTCGCCAGTGTTACCGCTTGGGAGGGTGTCCGGCCTTTCGCTTTGGCCGCCGCGAATCTGCTGAGAAAATGTACGGTATCGTCAATAGCAATGCCGAACGCGATTGTCAGCGCCAGCACGGCCGTGGGGCTAAGTTGGCCCTGCGCCCAAAGATGTAGCGATGCGCCGGTGATCATCAATGGCAAGACATTCGGAATAATCAGAATTGGCACCAGTCGTGCCGAGCGAAAGGCAAGCGCAACCAACACCGTCGCGCCAAGCATCGCGACGATCAAGCCGGTCGAAAGTTGCTCGATAAGGCTGACGGCTTCTTGCCGCATGATCGTAGGTAGACCGATAATGGTATCCGCTCCGGCATTTGTGGCCGCGTCGTAAATCTCATCAAAGCGCGCGAGCGTGTCGTCGCTGCGCATTGGCTCCGGCATCGAGATAAATATCCGCGATGCGCTATCGTTTCCGCGAAGCTGATCCACTAAAGCGGATGGCAATGTGTCCAGTTCTTCTTGCGTCGGCGCTGTGTCCGGATGGCCCAGCCAGCGCGCAAAGTTCAACTCTGACAGCACGACCTTCGGGTCGTTTACATCCTCAAGCGCATTCACAATCTTCTGTGTGCTGTTCCAGTCGCCATTGCTTTCCACAACCATCTGAAACACGCCGCCAAAGTCTTTTGAAATAGCATCGTTCGTGGTCAACGTCGCGCTGTTATCAGGTAGGTTCTGATAGAGCGGAAACCATGCTTTTGTTTGAATGAAGCCAAAGCCGGCAAGAACCAGAAAAGCGATACAAGCTGCGATCGTCCTAGCGGGACGTGCTGCCCCCGCCTTTGCCAAACCTTGCGCGAAAGCTGCGCTCATTTGCGGCACAGGCTTGGAAGACAGCGGGATGGACTTCCCCAACAAAGCAAAAGTCGAAATGACAATTGCAAAAGAAAGGAGCGTCCCCACAGACCCCAGAACTGCAAATTCGAAAAGCTGGTCATTGCCGGTTAACATGATGCTGGCAAATGCCACGGCGGTTGTTAGCGCCGTTAATGCGCACGCGGGCCCAACGGTTATCACTGCCGCGCGCACATCTCCCTCTTCTTTGAGATGTCCTGCTAGATGAACGCCGTCAGCCACGCCCAGCACAAGCAGCAGGATCGGGATGACGTTGCTAAGCACCGTGATCGGATAGCCAAGCCATACCGTCAAAGCCAGCACGGCTGCCGTCCCGAAAAGCGCAGGAAAAACCGCGAGAAGTGCTATACGCAGGTCGCGCAGCAACGCAAAGGCGGCGAGTGTGACAATCACCGCCCCCCACAGGTTCAGCGCAATCAAGTCATCCTTTAACCCCGACACGATTTCAGCACTGATCACGTCTTCACCGGTTACATCGGCGGATAAGTTTGTGGGTAGCGCTCGGTCAAGCTCAGCTTGAATCCCAGATAGCGCCGCTGCCGTCGTTGTCCTGTCGGTGTTGATCGAAACACTCAGCAGCATCGCCGTCAGATCATCATTTAGGAAGGCCGGCAGACCTGTCGCGAGCGCCTCAAATGCGACCAGATCATCTTTGAAATCGGGGGCGATCGGTGTGCCAAACAACGGCGAGCCAGATGGGGCATCCGGCGTCGGGGGCCATCGGAGTACAAAAGGCGATGCCACCGCCGTTACCCCCGCCACAAACTCTAGGTCCAATGACACATTGCGCAACGTGTTCATGTCCTCGGCATCCATCGCATCTGGCGACGAGATATGGATCAATGCAGTCGTCAAAGGCGGCGATTGTCCTGCCTCGTAGGCGCGTTGCGCCTGTGAAAGTGGGCTATCGGATAGAAAAACGCGGTGGATATCGTCATCGAACGCCAACCGTGGCAACGTGCTGCCGATAAGAAGCAGTACAGTGAACAAAAGAAACGCAGCGCAGCGCGGAAACCTCAGCGCAGCGAGCCCGAGACGCTCACCGCCGAAGCCGATGCCCAAAGCCAAAGGTCAAGCCGCCCGCAGAGGCGCAAGCGCTTTATGTTCCACGCCAATCCTCACCCACAGCATTGCAGCGTTCAGAACAGTAAATATGACTGCCACCCAAACAAGTCCCAGCACCATTGGCGCGACGATGATTTCAGCCACGACCAGCATATAGTTGGGGTGAGAGACGTATTTGAAGGGTCCGCGCACGACTAGCGGCTCTTCAAGAATGATGATGCGCGTGGTCCAACGGGCACCAAGACTACCCAATATCCATACTCGGAATACTTGCAGGACTGCGAATAAAGCCAACCAACCAAAGGCAACAGCTTCGTCAAAACCGACAAAGACTAGACACGCGATCCACGCGCTGTGCATGACAACCATCACCGGATAATGCGACGCGCCAACCTCGTAAGCGCCTTTGGCAAGCAGCCGTTTGGTGTTCCGCTTTGCGATGACCAACTCACTCAGTCGCTGGACAATGATGAACCCAAGAAAAAGAAGCGTTGCCGTTTCCATTATGCGGCATCCTCACTGACATAAAATGGCAAGAAGGACGCTGTAAAACCCGGCCCCAATGCGCAGGCCATCATTTGGCCCGTTGTTCCCGCGTCAAGAACCGATTTCATAACGAACATCACGGTCGGGGCCGACATATTGCCAGCCGCCCGCAACGTATCGCGCTCAGCATCTAACGAGCCTTGCTCAAGATGCAGTGCGCCTTCAATCGCGTCTACAACCTTCGCGCCACCAGGATGACATACGTACCGATCAATCTGCGCGTGATTAAGATTTGCAGCTTTCAAGGCGCCGTCAGTCGCGGCGGAAAACTCTTCAGTCACAAACGTGGGGATTGATCGGTCAAACACCACGCCAAAGCCTGTCTCGTCGACATCCCATCCCATTATGCCAAGTGTGTCCGGCCACATCTTCTGATGCCCCTTGCCCAACATGACAGCTTTACCATTGGTCGGCGCAGTCGAGCTGATACAAGCCGCCGCTGACCCATCACCAAAAAGGACCGTCGCGATAATGTCGGCCTTCTGAAGTCGATCCGCACGAAACGATAACGAGCAGGTCTCAACAACCACCAGCAAGACTTTTGCATCTGGCATACCTGCTGCAAGGGACTGTGCGACGGACAGCCCAGAGACACCACCCGCGCACCCCAACCCAAATAGAGGGACGCGCATGATGTTTTCGCGAAAACCCATTTCAGAAAAGACCTGAGCGTCCAATGTCGGCGTCGCGATACCTGTCGAACAAACGGTCACGACGCAATCGACGTCCGCGCCGGTCCAGCCAGCATTTTCAAGCGCCAGCTGTGCCGCATCAATGAACATGGCCTTAGCGCCGGACATGAATGCGGAGTTGCGATCCGACCATCCATGATCTTGAAAAAACCAATCAATCGGAACGACGGAATAGCGTTTATCGATCCCGGCTGTATCAAAGGTTTTTGAAAGGCGATCAAATTGCGGATATTTGCCCTGAAAAATGACCGACGCACGCTCGCGGACATCTTCTTGCGTCAAACAATGCGGGGGTACGGCGTTTGAAAGGCCGTGGAGATAAACTGTCATAGCAGACCTTTTAGAATTTTAGGTCTGATGTTGTCGGCGTCAGTCCTCGCCCCGAAAAGGGGGCTCTACTTTTACCGATAACTCTGAGGATGGCGTAAGGTTCCGTTCACGCGAGGCATATCTATACCATTGACTGCTAACTAAACGCGGCGAGTGCCCAGACAGTTAGCAATCCCGAAGTCGAACAGTGCGCTGAAAAACGAAAACGAGGCTCTCTAGATTAGTCGTTTGACCACTGAACTTTGAGGCTTCCAACGGGCGGTTTCGTCTTCAAATCTCGGGACAGGTCCTCAAGCGGCAGGTTCCAAGCGATCTTTCGACACATCTACAAACGCGACCCGGCCCCCTCCATTGATTTCAATGCCATGCCCGTCAGCAAACCCATCGGCCCAGCGCCGAAAATCAGCGCCTCTTCCATCCATCGTTCGTGCACTGCGTCCAGCCCGTTCAGCACACAGCCCATCGGCTATGCAAGGGCTGCCTGCAGAAATCTCATCGCGCAAATGGGATGCACGGCAGACGCTTTCACAACGCTGTATTCGGCAAAGCCGCCGCGCGTCGTGACGCCGCAGGACCGCTAATCATTCCGCACCCCACACCACTCAAGTACCAAATATGGACGTAATCGAAGACAATTGAGCTAAAGTGAAAGACAAGCCAAGCCCAAGCCTACAAACGAAAAAGGCCGCCCAAGGCGACCCGTTCGAAACCATCAAAAGTGGTAAGTGGCGGACTGGGGAGGATTCGAACCCCCGACCCCTTGATTCGTAGTCAAGTACTCTATCCAACTGAGCTACCAATCCGCGTGAGGGCGATTTAGCCCTCGTGGCAGCGCGATGCAAGGGGCAATCTTGTGAAAATCACGATTGGTCCGGTGACGGCACGGCAACGGCCGGAATTGCAATGTCGCCCAGCGCCAGATCGGCCTTTGGTAACTGGATGCAAAAGGTTGTGCCGGTCTCGTCGGTGCGCTGCAATTCAAGCCGCCCGCCATGTCCGCGGATCAGATCGGCTGCAATCACCAACCCAAGACCGGAACCGCCCTTGCGCACACCCCCTTGGAACGGTTGGAAAAGATGTTCGCGGGCCTTGGGGGGCAGTCCCGGGCCAGTATCAGTCACTGAAATCCACCACGATTGGTCATCCTCGTGGCCGGTGATATTGATCTCACCGGGTTTGTGCGTGGCCATGATCGCCTGACGGGCATTGCGCACAAGATTAAAGAGCACGCGGAAAATCTGCTCGCTATCGGCGCGGATCATCATGCTGGCAGGCACGTCTTCGGAGAACGACAGATCATAGTCCGCCGCTGCAAGGCGTTCGCTGTCGATCACGTCATTGACCACCGTCGCCAGCGAGAACCGCGCCAGTGTGGGCTGCGGCTCATCCACCCGGCCAAAGGCAAGCGTCGTTTCGCAAAGATTGACGGCGCGCGTGATCGATCCCACCAGCTTGGGCGCCATCCGCTTCACAAGCGGATCGTCAGAGCTTTCGATCCGGTCGGTGAAAAGCTGTGCAGAAGTCAGGATATTACGCAAATCATGGCTAACCTTGGCGACGGCACCACCAAGCTGCGCCAGACGTTCCTTCTGGCGCAACGCGCCGGTCAGGTCGCTTTGCAACGATTGCAGCGCCTCCTCGGCCTTGCGCAGTTCGATCACCCCCGCAGAGGGTTCGATGATCCGGCGTGCATCCTCTGGATTGGCGGCATAGGCTTGCATCGCATCCACCACGCCCTTGATGGGGCGCACAAGAAACATGCGCACGGCCAGGAACAGCAAAACTGCTGTGATGATCGAAATGACAGCCGACAGAATCAATACGTTACGCCCGTAGGCCAGCATGGCTTCACGCAGGGGCACTTGCTCCATCGTGACTTCGATCAGTAGGCCACCGTCACGCACGGGATTACCCAAGACACGGATGATCCGCGGTTCTGTATCAACCAGCGTCATCATGGCATCACTGATGAGCGCCATCGCAGAGGGATCCCGCATGTCATAGGTCGCGTGAATTGGGGCCGGAATTGGCGACGACAGCGCCAGCAGCCGCGCCTGATCACGACGCAAAACCACGTTGAATACTTCCGCATTTTCAAGCAGTTCCGCCTCAAGCTCGGGCGAGATCATGTCATCGGCTTCCAAAGCCAATGATGCAATCTGCGCCCGCTCCAGACGCGCAAGCAGGTAATCCTCGCGAAAACGCGCCACGGACGGCACAAAGATCAACACCTCGGCCAGCATCACAAAGATGACCGTCAGGATCAGAAATCGCCCTGATAGGGTATTGAGCATCTGTGCCTTCCGCCTCCGCCGCAGCGGCTTTAGGGAATCCAGCGTTGGACCAGCCCAACCACTTTCTTCACCATGCCGCTTTCGAACAATCTGGGGCTAAAGTAAGCACCTGCCGCGCGTTTGTTAACCTCACTAATCGTGGGGTATGGCAGAACGGTATTCGCAATGGCCGACATCTTCATTTTGTTGGCAATCGCCATCGCCCACATGCCGATCAACTCACCCGCCAGATGGCCCGCGATGGTGGCCCCGACCGGACGGCCTTTGACGACCATGACCTTGATCAGACCGGTGGTTTTACGTTCCGCAATCGCGCGGTCATTGTGGGCATATTCAAAGCGCACGACCTCAAGCCCTGCGCCGTGGCGCGATTTTGCCTGCGCTTCGGTCAGGCCGACCTGCGCCAGCTCGGGGTCTGTATAGGTGGCCCAAGGAATGTGGTCGGTCCTTTGCTTGGATGGCAGCGCAAAAAGCAGCGACCGGATCAGCACGCCTGCATGATACCCTGCAACGTGTGTAAATTGCAGGCCGCCCGCGACATCACCTGCCGCATAGACTTTCTTGTTGGTGGTCGAGCGCAGATCGGGGCCAACCTTCAAGCCATGCTTGGTATAGGCAATCCCGCCCGCATCCAGATCAAGCTTGTCGATATTCACCTTGCGCCCCACGGCCATCAGCAGGTGCGATCCTGTGTAATCGCCCTTGGGCGTGTGCACTGTAATCTGGTCGCCCTGTCCGCTGATGCGTTCAGCTTGCGCTTCTTCAACGATCTCAACGCCCTCTTCGCGCAGGCGGTCCAACACGATAGCCGCCGCCTCGGGGTCGTCTTTGCCAAAGGCTTTGCCACCTTCAATGACGGTCACCTTGGACCCCAGCCGCACATGCGCTTGCGCCATTTCCATGCCGATCGGGCCACCGCCAACCACGATCAGGTGATCGGGGCGTTCGCGCAGGTCAAAGATATTTTCGTTTGTGTAGTGCTTTACCCCGTCCAGCCCGTCGATGGGCGGAACAAGCGGGCCTGAGCCCGTGGCTACCACAAAACGGCGCGCTTCGATGATCGTGTCACCGGCTTGCACTTCGGTCTTTGAAATGAAGCGTCCAAATTCCTGAATGACCTGTACGCCAAGCCCCTCGAATCGCTCGACACTGTCAACGGGGGCAATCGTGGCGATCACGTCATGCACGTGATCCTTTGCGGCGGCGTAATCAACTGCGGGTTCGGCCACAGCAACACCATATTTGGCGTTATTGAGACCCTCATGCGCATGCTTGGCTGACGCGATCAGCGCCTTGGACGGGACACAGCCGTAGTTCAGGCAATCGCCGCCCATCTTGTGGCCTTCCAGCAGGACGACCGATGCGCCCATCTGCACGGCACCCGCTGCAACCGACAGTCCGCCAGAGCCACCGCCGATAATACAAATGTCTGTCTTGATCCGGTTCATGGCTTCAAAGCCCTTTCTTGCCGCGCACGGCCTTTATGATGATCGGCATGGCAGCAAGTGCGCACAGGCCGAGAATTGGGATGATGATTGCTGGCTCGAAGATGATGCCAAGGTCTGGCGTCTCACCGCGGGCGAACACCTCGCCCAGACCCGCACCGACAGATGTATAGACAACCGCACCGGGGATGATGCCAAGGAAAGTCGAGATCACAAAACGGCGTACAGGCACTTGCATGAAGGCGGGCACAAGGTTGGCCATAAAGAAAGGGACAGCAGGCACCAGACGGATCAGAAACAGCATTGACCACTGGTTTTCGTCGATCCCGTCTTTGATCTTTTTGACGACCCCTTCGGACCCTTCGAGCTTTGCGCCCAGCTTTTCACCAAAGCCCCAGCGGGCGGCCATAAAGATCGCCGTCGCACCGATGGTGGCACCCGTGACATTGAAAAGCGCGCCGGGGAACGTGGCAAACAAAAACCCGCCGGTCAGGGTGGCAATGGTGGCACCGGGCAGTGAAAAGGCAACGATGACAACGTAAGCAGCAATAAAGACCAGCACCGTTAGCAAGTAATTGCTGTCACGAAAGGCGATCAATGCCTCACGATTTTCGGCCAATGCGTCAAATGTCAGATAATCACGCAGAAAGATCGCACCCAGAATGGCGACAATGGCGATGACAATCAGCGGGAGCCGCTTGAGGATCGGATTGCGGGTATCGTCTTGTTTCTCATCGGTCACGTCGGTCATCCTTTTGCCCTCTCTCGCGGCTTGCTTGAAAGGTAGATGGACTGAAGGCGATTGCGAACATAGACCTCCTCACGCCGCCTTGATCGTTTTGACACGGATGTTTCAGTATGGGGTGGCGCGGTCGTGTGATTGAAACATTTGACGCGGCGACCTTGTGCAATTTGTTGCAAAAATGCGGGTCTGTTTGCGTTGACACCAGCCAACGCCACCACTAAACGACAGCTCTGACATGCAAGCGGCCGCGAATCCGGATGGATCGGCGTGGCCATCAACCAAAGGACACCGCCATGAAGCGCACGTTCCAGCCATCGAACCGGGTTCGCAAGAACCGCCACGGATTTCGCGCACGTATGGCCACTAAGGCCGGTCGCAAGATCCTCAACAACCGTCGCGCCAAAGGCCGCGCGAAGCTGAGCGCGTAAGCGCCACAGCACTGGTTTTGACATTGGAACCGCCGGTGGACCCCGTGGATGGCAAGATTGCCGATACCACGGATGGTCCACCGGCGGTTTCCGTTTGTCCAAAGCTGATCGTTTTGACCAAGCGCGCTGACTTTCTGCGCGCCTCACACGCAAAACGGCAGGGGACGCCGGGCATTCACTTGCAGGCGCGCGAACGCAATGCCGACGAAACTGCGGCTGGTATCCGCGTGGGCTTCACCTGTTCCAAAAAGGTTGGCAACGCTGTTGCCCGCAATCGCGCCAAGCGGCGCTTACGCGAAGTGGCCCGCGCCATTCTGCCCCGGCACGGACAGTCAGGCTGGGATTACGTTCTGGTCGGGCGCAAGGATATCACAGCCACCCTGCCCCTTCCGCAGCTTGAAAAAGACCTGATCCGCGCGTTGGGAAAGGTCCACGGATGAGCCCGCTTGCCCACATCGCAGCCCTGCCCGTGCGCGCTTATCGCCTGCTCTTATCACCGTGGGTCGGACATGGCTGCCGCTTTCAGCCCACCTGTTCAGCCTACGCGCTTGAGGCACTGGAGAAACACGGCGGAATCAAAGGCAGCTATTTGGCTGTGCACCGCATCTGCCGCTGCCACCCTTGGGGCGGCAGCGGAATCGACAACGTTCCGGACTAGACCGAAGTTTCTAAAATTTCCGGACGCTAGTTCAGCTTTTCGAACGAAATACTGACGTCGCCGATGTCAAAGCCGTAGCGTTTCACGTAGGCGCGGTTGAACAGACGGTCTTCGGTCAGCAACCACATCCAGTCGTCAAATGTGACCCGCAGTGTCTCGTTGCTACCGTCAGCCGTCGGGATCGGCAGATCAATCTCGTACTGCCAGTTGAACCGGTTGTCCTGCTCTTGTCCCGTCGCCTGACCGATCACGCCTGGCGCTGTGCCGACCCAGCTGTCGGGTCCGGTTTTTTGCAGCGACCAGATGCGCTGCTCTGTCGATCCGTCTTCGTAGTCAAAGTCCTCAACTAGTGTCAGCGTCTCACCATCCCAGTCACCGCGAATATTTACGACAAAACTTCGGCGCACTGTGCCCAGCACGTCCTGAAACTGACCGTAGGCCACAAGATCACCGTCAAAGAATTCTTCCAGATTAAGCTTCAGATCAGGATCAAGGCTTTCATCCTCAAAAGATGGTTTGCCGGTACAGGCGGCCAGAAATGCAAACGCGGCGAGGATGACAAAGCGCATGGGTGGTCCTTTCGATTAGACCAAAGGTAACGCGGGGCGCGCATCGGACAAGGGCGGCCCGCCTGCGTAAAGCTGTTTGCGCACAGCCGGATCATGCAGATCGACGAACCGCTGATCCGATGTCCTGCCATAGGCCCCTGCCCCGAAAGCCCGCAGCGCCAGATAGATCGCCCAGCGCCGCCACAGGCTGACCCGCGCTTTTTCCATCGCCACCCGCATTAGCAAATCGGCAAAGGCACGGTCCGCCTGTCGGTTGCCGCGACCGGGCACATCCGCCCACGCCAAATACAGATAGTCATGCACAATCGCGGCCTCTAACCACGGGCCTACGCGCCCGACCAACAGTCGAAAGCCCCACGGGACACTTGTCAGGTCTGTGATCATGCCCGCAGGCACGACAATCTGATGCACGTCCGCTGCATCATCCGTCCAGCTGACCTGATACGGCTGACCTGTCAGATAGTCGGCATCCTCACCACTGCGCATCTCCGGCGCGTCGCGCAAACGCAGCAACACCAGGGCGGTATCGTAGGAAAAGTCACCGATGCCACCAGCTTTGTCAGGATAAGGGTTCGCTGCAGGGGCGTGACGGGGATTTGAATAACACTTCATGCTGAAATCCTCTTGGCTGGAGGCTGTGCGCAGGCTAGGGCTTGGCCCATGCTAGATGATGATACCGACATTCACCCGCTCTTCAACGGTGCGCCAAAAACCACCGCGTTCAAAAAGCTGCGCAAGCGTATCGTGGCCAATGTGCGCGAGGCAATTGAGCAATACGGCATGATCGAGCGCGACAGCCGCTGGCTGGTGTGCCTGTCGGGCGGCAAGGACAGCTACACCCTGCTTGCAATTCTCTACGAACTGAAATGGCGTGGGCTCTTGCCGGTTGACCTGCTGGCCTGCAATCTGGATCAGGGGCAGCCCGGATTTCCCGCAACCGTCCTGCCGGAGTTTCTGGAAAAAATGGGCGTGCCGCACCGGATCGAATATCAGGATACCTATTCCATTGTGATGGACAAAGTGCCTGCCGGGCGCACGTTTTGCGCGCTGTGTTCGCGCCTGCGACGCGGCAATCTCTACCGTGTGGCCCGCGAAGAGGGCTGCTCGGCAGTTGTGCTGGGCCATCACCGCGACGATATCCTCGAGACGTTTTTCATGAACCTGTTTCACGGCGGGCGTCTGGCGACGATGCCGCCCAAGCTTGTGAATGAAGAAGGCGATCTGTTCCTGTATCGCCCCCTTGCCCACGTGGCCGAAGACGATTGCGACCGCTTTGCCAAGGCCCTGAATTACCCAATTATTCCCTGCGATCTGTGCGGATCACAGGACGGGTTGCAGCGCCAGCAAGTAAAGCAAATTCTGGATGGTTGGGAAAAGAACAGCCCGGGCCGCAGGCAGGTCATGTTCCGCGCCCTGATGAACGCGCGCCCGTCGCATCTGCTTGATCCAAAGCTGTTCGATTTTGCCGGTTTGGAAACTTTTTCTCAACCGTTAACCGAACAGTTACCAGATCAGGGCTAATTTGATCCGTGAATGGTGCCCCCTGCCAAGGGTCTGCCAACCAGGGGATCATAATGCAAACACTCCGTAAACCGGCCTTTGTCTGGGCGTGGACACGTATCACGCATCTGTTTGAACAGCGCCTCCCGCAGGAAAAGCTGGTCAGGCGCTTGGATAAACACATACATAAGGCACTTCAGTCCGGCCAACGGACCGCGTTGATTATGATCGAAATCGACAGGTTTCGCATTATTCAAAGCAATTTTAGCGGGACGGAACTGGCGCAAATCCAGCGCACGCTTGAAGACCGGCTTAAGGCGCTGCTGGGTAATCCCAAAGGGCTGCGGCGGCTTGGCGACGGGCGGTATGCTTATGTGCCCACCCCTGACGAATACCAGATCGCGGGTCAGCTTCCCCGTCTGGCCAAGGCATTGCAAACAGTCACCAAACGGGCCGTTGCCGTGCAGGCCGGCCATATGGCGACGTCCATTTCAATCGGCATCGCAAGCGATGACGTGATTACGGATGTATCCGGTGCCACACTGGTCGATGCCGCATCGCTTGCCTTGTTTGAGGCCACAAACGCGGGCAGTTCAGCGATTTGCATCTATACCGCCGACATGCAGACCCGTGTCGCCCTCCGCTCAAAACTGGTAGAAGACGTGGCCCCTGCAATCGACTCAGGGGCGATCCACGCGTTTTTCCAACCCCAGATTGACCTGCATCGCGACAAGATCATCGGTTTCGAGGCGTTGGCCCGCTGGAAACACGCAGAACGCGGGATGATTTCACCGGCAGAGTTTCTGCCGGTCTTGGCGCAACTGGGGATGATGCGCGATCTGGGGTTTGCGATCCTGCGGGCCGCCTTGCAAGCCCTTCACGACTGGGATCGCGCAGGGTTTGACGTGCCCACTGTTTCGATCAACATGTCTGCAGAAGAATTGCGCAATCCTCACCTTGTCGATGCAATCTCGCTTGAGCTTGATCGTTTTGACCTTACGCCAAACCGATTGGTGATCGAGGTGCTTGAAACAGTCGTCGCCGCAGATCAGGACGATATCATCATGCGCAATATCAGGGATCTAAGCGCGCTTGGCTGTGCGATTGATCTTGACGATTTCGGCACGGGTCAGGCGTCGATCACCAGTATTCGCCAGTTTGGCGTGGACCGCATCAAGATAGATCGTTCTTTCGTCCAGCATGTTGATACCGATATTGATCAACAGGACATGATCCTGGCCATGCTGACAATGACGGACCGTTTGCGTGTTGATGTGCTGGCCGAAGGGGTCGAAACCCCGGCTGAGCTTGCCTTTATTTCCGACGCCGGATGCCATCTGGTGCAAGGCTATGCCGTGTCCCGCCCCATGGCAGGCGCGGATGTAGGACGCTGGATCAATGAACGGCTTTTCCACGCGTCATTCACCGGAAAACAGCAATACATCCAGTAGCGCGCACATCGCGTCGTTTTTACTGCGGCAAAGTGCGGAAATAAGGCAAAACCGCTTGACCTTTTGGTCCCTGACAGGTTGAACCACCTCACCTTTTTCAGTGTGACAGGCGGCGACCATAATGGACGAGCAGAACAAAAATCTGATCCTTGCGACAGTTCTCAGTTTTCTGGTGATCATGGTCTGGTTCTGGTTTTTCCCACCAGAAGACCCCGCGCTGACGCAGGCGCCGCCGCAGACAACCGAAGCTGTCACCGACGCGACCGTGCCGACCGCGGCAACCGATCCGTCAACGACAGCCGTGCCTGATACGCAAACCGATCCTGTTGCCGATGCGCCCCGTGTCGCGATTGAAACACCAGAGTTCTCCGGCAGCCTGTCGTTGCTAGGTGGCCGGATTGATGATCTCAAGTTGACGCAATACCGCGAAACGCTTGATGAAAACGCCGAAACTGTGCGTCTGTTCAAACCAGTGGGTGAGCCGAACGCCTATTTTGCGCTTTTCGGTTGGGCTGGCGCAGAAGGCATCGCTGCCGACGCCGTGCCCGGCCCCGATACGCTTTGGACACTGGAAAGCGGTGAGACACTGACCCCTGACAGCCCTGTCACATTGGCGTGGGACAACGGCGCAGGCCAAATTTTCCGCACCACGATTTCTGTCGACGAAGACTTCATGTTCGACTTTGCGCAAAGCGTCGAAAACGCGACATCTGACGCGGTCACACTGCGCCCCTATGGCCTGATCCGCCGTCATGGCGAACCGACAGACCTGAAAAACTTCTTTATCCTGCACGAAGGTCTTGTGCGCTTTACCGATGGTGAGCTTGAAGAGGTCGACTACGACGACATCGTGGATTACGAAGTTGATGACCGCGAACGCACCCGTGCTGACCGGATCGAAGCCACAGAAAGCGGCTGGATCGGCTACACCGACCACTACTGGATGACCACGCTGATCCCCGAGCAGGGTCAGCCCTTCCGCTCCACCTCCAAGTATTTCGAAGCGCGTGACCTGTATCAGGCCGAGGCCGTGATGCCGCTGGAAACCGTCGCTGCCGGTGCCACGACCACCGTCACAACCAAGCTCTTTGCAGGTGCAAAGGAATGGGATGCCATCCGCGACTATGAAAACGAAGATGGCGTCACCAGCTTTCTGGACAGTATCGACTGGGGTTGGTTCTTTTTCCTGACAAAGCCGATCTTCTGGCTGCTGCACACGCTGAATGTCTATATCGGCAACATGGGCTGGTCGATTGTCGTGCTGACCCTCATCATCAAAGCGATGGTGCTGCCGCTGGCCTATAAATCCTACGTTTCCATGGCCAAGATGAAAGAGCTTCAGCCCGAGATGGAAGCGCTCAAGGAGCGTACCGGCGAAGACAAGCAGGCCATGCAGCAAGGCATGATGAAACTCTACAAGGAAAATAAGGTAAACCCTGCTTCGGGCTGCCTGCCGATCCTGCTGCAAATCCCGATCTTCTTTTCGCTCTATAAGGTGATCTTTGTCACGATCGAACTGCGCCACGCACCGTGGATCGGCTGGATCAAGGACCTCTCCGCACCTGATCCATCGTCGATCTTCAACTTCTATGGTCTGCTGCCATGGGACGCGCCAGAGCCCGGCAGCATCCTGGCACTGCTGTTCATCGGTCTGATGCCGCTGGCACTTGGTATCTCGATGTGGTTGCAGCAAAAGCTGAACCCGCCGATGACAGACCCGACGCAGAAGATGATCTTTGCGTGGATGCCATGGGTCTTTATGTTCATGCTCGGTTCATTCGCCAGCGGTCTGGTGCTGTACTGGATTGCCAACAACATGATCACCTTTACCCAACAGTATCTGATCATGCGCAGCCATGGCGCGAAGCCTGACATCTTTGGCAACATCAAGGCGGGGTTCAAAAAAGACCCCAAACCCGCCAATGCCACAGGCAAGCCAAGCGGTAAGGCCAAGCCCAAGTCCGGAAGCAAATAGATGGGGACCGTCGCAGAAATCTGGCGGCACCCCATCAAAAGCCATGGCCGTGAAAAGATCGAAAGCGTCGATCTGACCGCTGGCATGACCATGCCGTGGGATCGCAAATATGCCGTGACCCACGCGCAGACCAAGTTCAGTGCGGCATCGCCGGATTGGGTGTCTTGCCGGAACTTCATGATCGGGACTATGACACCCGCGCTGGCCGGTATCTGGTCGCAGGTCGATGAAGCTGCCAATACGATCACGTTGCGCCATGCGGATGCGCCAGAGTTCACCTTTGATCCCGATGCGCCCACTGATGTTGCGCGCTTTTTGTCGTGGGTTTCCGATATCATTCCAGCCGACCGCCAGACCCCGACTGCGCTGGTTAGTGCGCCGGATCGTGGCATGACAGATACGCCGGAGCCAACGATGAGCATTGCAAATCTTGCCAGCCACGCCACGGTTGAGGGCCATCTTGGCCACCCGCTTGAGCGTGAGCGCTGGCGTGCGAATATCTGGCTCGACGGACTGGATGCATGGGCCGAAGATGACTGGATCGGCAAGACGATCCGCATTGGCAGCGCCACCTTTGCCGTGATCGATATGGCCGAACGCTGCAAACACACGACGGCCAATCCGGTGACCGGCGCCCGCGACGTTGACACGCTCGCAGCGCTGCGCAACGGTTGGGGACACCAGAATTTCAGCGCCTACGCCACAGTGCTGACAGATGGCCGGATCACGGTTGGCGATACTTGCGAGGTGCTGTGATGGAGTTGCGTTTTCCCGAGGCCGAGACGCCGGACGAGCATGCGCTTGAAAAAGGCCGCAAGCTTTTCGCTGGCGAGACGGAGTTCGTCAAAGGCGTGGTGGCCATGGACGGTTTGCCCCCTGCCGACCGGATCGAGGTCTGCTTTGCAGGCCGGTCCAACGTAGGCAAATCATCTCTGATCAATGCCCTGACAGGCCGCAAGGGGCTTGCCCGCGCTTCAAACACGCCCGGCCGCACGCAAGAGATCAACTATTTCACCGCAGGCGATATTTATGTGGTCGACCTACCCGGCTATGGCTTTGCCAACGCGCCGGTGCCCGTGGTCGAAAAATGGCAACGTCTGCTCAAGAACTACTTGTCGGGCCGCCAAACCCTGCGCCGCGTCTTTGTGCTGATTGATGCGCGCCACGGTGCCAAGGCCGTGGACGAAGAGATTATGACGCTGCTCGACCGCTCTGCGGTGACGTTTCAGGTCGTGATGACCAAGGTTGATAAGCTGCGCGGCGATGCGCTCGAACAGTCGCTGACAAAAACGCGCGCGGCTTTGGCAAAACACCCCGCCGCATACCCCGAGCTGATCCTGTCGTCTTCCGAAAAGGGGGACGGTATCGCGACGCTCCGCGCCATTATCGCCGGGATCGATTGATGAGGACGCAAGACATGACCCGTGATTTCAACGCCACCGCCAAAACGCTGTCACAGGCTCTACCCTATTTGCAGCGCTATGCTGGCGCAATTGTCGTGGTGAAATTCGGCGGCAACGCGATGGGCGATCAGGACGCGATGGCAGAATTTGCCCGCGATATAGTCCTGATGAAGCAAGTTGGTCTGAACCCCGTTGTGGTGCACGGCGGCGGTCCGATGATCAACGAGATGCTCGACCGCCTTGGTATCAAATCCGAGTTTGTTCGGGGCAAGCGCGTGACAGATCAGGCCACCGTCGAAGTGGTGGAAATGGTTCTCACCGGTCTTGTGAACAAGCGGATCGTTCAGGCGATCATGGACGAAGGTGGTCGCGCTGTCGGTCTTTCGGGCAAAGATGACGATCTGCTGGTCGCCGAAGCCGACAATCCCGAGCTTGGCTTTGTCGGTCGCCCTGTCGAGATGAACGTGCAGGTACTGCATGATCTGAACACCGCTGGAATCATCCCCGTTGTGGCCCCTGTGGCGACTGGCATGGACCCCGCCGAAACATTCAACGTCAACGGCGACACCGCCGCAGGTGCCATCGCTGGCGCGCTGAAGGCTGACCGTTTGTTGCTGCTGACAGACGTATCAGGCGTCAAAGGTGCGGATGGCGAGGTCCTGACAGAACTATCACCTGCCAAGGTCACGCAGCTGACCGATGACGGAATTATCGCAGGTGGCATGATCCCCAAAACCGAAACCGCATTGAAAGCGATCGAGGACGGCGTGCGCGCTGTGGTTATCCTTGACGGGCGCATACCTAATGCTTGCCTGATCGAACTTTTCACAGAATACGGTGCCGGCACACTTATCCGCGAGGCACGCCCCGCAAGCTGATCGGGCACAGCGGCGTAAAATATGCTAAACTCCCTGCATTTCAGCACAGGAGTTTTGATATGAAACACTTTTTTGCAGCAATGGCTGTTTCGCTCAGCATAAGTGCTCCGGCCCATGCGGCCGTCGACGGGTGCCTTGTCGGGACATGGTGGGCGGATATCAGCGACATTGCAGACCTGATGACAATGCAGATGGGTAGCCGCGCCACGGCACTTGGCGGGGATGCCCGCATGGATATCGCGGCCAGCGGCGACATGCGGATCACCGTGCGCAGTCTGCAGTTCAATGTCACCATGCCAGACGCGCCCGCGTCCGTCGTGACGATCAACGGCTATAGCGCTGGCGACATTGATGCGGCGGGCGGCGTCTGGACAGCACGTGTGCCGGACTACAATCTGACCGGCTCTGCCGACGTGCTGGGCCAGACGTTGTCGATCCCCTTCACGTCATCCACAGGCATGTTTGGTGGTGGTTTGGGCGGTTATTGGTGTAACGGATCGCAACTGGTCTTTGAGACCGACCCAAGCCGTCCTGCCGGCATCGCGCGAACCTGGCGTCGCGGTTAGCGTTGCGCCCCCGCCTGATCCCGTTAGTGTCGGGGGTATGACAGAAGCCCTGCGCACATCGCTCACTCCCCTTGGTCTGCAGGTGCTGGGCATTTGCGAGATCACGCCCGATGACGGCTTGTCAGAATGCGGGACGCTGCACCTTGTTGGCCCGTCCGAACCAGAGTTCTGGCAGGTTTTCAGCGCAAGCGACGAATACAATGATAGTGCGCCAGACCCGCTGGATCGCTGGTCGCGCCGCGTGCTTGGCGGTATTGCTGCCGATGCATCCGGTGCGGCGGTGTTTCCGTTTGGTGGACCGCCGTTTCACCCGATTATGACGTGGGCTCTGCGCACGGGACGTTTCTGGCATTCCCCGATCGGGTTTTTGGTGCATGATACGGCTGGATTGTTTGCGTCGTTTCGTGGCGCAATCCTCTTGCCTGACGCGACCGACAAACCACAGCCCAACTCGGAAAAGCCTTGCACGACCTGCGCCGCCCCCTGTGCCAGCGCCTGCCCTGTTGATGCCTTTGCAGACGGCTATGATGTTTTGGCTTGCAAGGCTCATGTGGCCTCGCCTCAGGGCCGCGATTGCCTGACCCAAGGGTGCCGCGCCCGCCGTGCCTGCCCCGTTGGTCAAGGCAACCGTTTGCCCGCACAGGCCGCATTTCACATGGAGGCGTTCTTATGACAACCAACCGCCGTTTGATCCTGATCCGTCACGCCAAATCAGGCTGGGATGATGCTTTTGCCGACGATCATGAACGCAAGCTCACCACACGCGGTCACACTGCAGCGCGGGCCATCGGTGAGTGGCTTTCTAAGCAGGCATACAGCCCCGATCTGATCCTATCCTCGGACGCGACACGCACCGCGCAAACGTCACACGATCTGATCGAGGGTCTTGGTGCCGCGCCCGAACTCATCCTTGTTCCAGCGCTTTACCACCCATCACCCGATACCATCTGCGAAGTTGCGCAAAAACATGATGCCCCGACCATCGCGATCGTAAGCCACAACCCCGGCACAGCGATGTGCGCGGCCGGACTGATTAAGCAGCGCCCAGCCCATCATCGCTTCAGCGACTATCCCACCTGCGCCACGACGGTCATAGACTTTCCCGCTGCCGATTTCGCAAAGCGCGGCAAAGGCACTTGCATTGATTTTATCGTGCCGCGCGATCTGACCGACTGAAACGCAAAGGGGCCGCACCGATGTGCAGCCCCTCAACTTCATTTGGCCAAAACACCTCCCGCCGGAGGCTCCCACCTTTAGTGGCCCAGAATCTGGCTCAGGAACAGCTTGGTGCGGTCCGACTGCGGATTGTTAAAGAACTCTTCCGGCTCGTTTTGCTCAACGATCTGGCCTTGGTCCATAAAGATCACGCGGTTGGCGACCTGACGGGCAAAGCCCATTTCATGGGTCACGCAAAGCATGGTCATGCCTTCTTCGGCAAGCTCGATCATGGTGTCGAGCACCTCTTTGATCATCTCGGGGTCCAGCGCCGATGTCGGCTCGTCGAACAGCATGATGCGCGGGCGCATGCAAAGGCTGCGTGCGATGGCCACACGTTGCTGCTGACCACCTGATAGCTGACCGGGATATTTATCGGCCTGCTCTGGGATTTTCACCTTTTCCAGGAAATGCATCGCAGTTTCGATGGCTTCCTTCTTGGGCGTTTTACGCACCCAGATCGGGGCCAGCGTGCAGTTCTCAAGGATCGTCAGGTGCGGGAACAGGTTGAAGTGCTGAAAGCACATGCCAACCTCTGACCGGATCTTGTCGATGTTCTTGAGGTCCGACGACAGCTCGGTGCCATCCACAAGGATGGTGCCTTGCTGGTGCTCTTCCAGACGGTTGATGCAGCGGATCAGCGTGGATTTACCGGACCCCGACGGGCCACAGATCACGATGCGTTCGCCACGGTTCACCGTCAGGTTAATGTCGCGCAGAACGTGGAACGTTCCGTACCATTTGTTCATGTCACTGATGGAGATCGCCACCTCGTCAGAGACTTGCATCTGGCTGCGGTCGATTGTGCGGTCAATTGCGGTATCAGACATTGCTCATGCCTCCCTTAACGATGTTCACGCTGGAGTTTTTTCTCCAGGTAGAGTGAGTAGCGGCCCATTGAGTAGCAGAAGATGAAGAACATCAGGCCGATGAAGATGAAAAGCTCCCAATAGATGCCGTTCCAGTCGGTGCTGGCGCGGATCAGGTTGGAAAAGCCGATGGGGTCGGCAAGGCCGATGAACACCACTAGCACCGTATCTTTGAAAAGACCGATAAAGGTATTCACGATCCCCGGAATGGAAATCTTCAGCGCTTGCGGCAGCACGATCAGACGCATGGACTGCCAGTAGTTCAGACCCAGACTGTCCGCGCCCTCATACTGGCCCTTCGGCAATGCGGCCAAGCCACCACGAATAACCTCGGCGATATAGGCGGCAGAAAAGAGCGTCACCATGATGATTACGCGCAGCGTCAGGTCAAAGTTCGTGCCCGGCGGCAGGAAGTAGTTCAGCAACAACTGCGCTGTGAACAGCCAGACGATCAGCGGCACGCCGCGGATCACCTCGATAAAGACCACAGCCGATGTCTTGATGATGAACAGATCCGACTGACGCGCAAGCGCCAGCAAGATGCCCAACGGTAGCGACAGAACGATTGCCGAAAGACCGATCACGACCGACAGCATAAAGCCACCAAACGCACGGCTTTCCACGAATTCAATGCTGATCGGCACCGCCGCATCCAGACCGGCCCAGATCGGGCCTGCAAGGATCAGCCAATACAGGATCGGCGCGGCAATCGCACCGATGATGCCTGCCAACGGACTGACGGGTGTCAGAAACTTAAATGCAACGTATCCCACCAAGAAACCAAGCGCGACGGACACGGGCAACCAGACCGACCCGCCCCACAAAAGCCAGAAGCAAACGAAAGGCGCAGCGGCGGTAATCGCCAGAACAGAGCGTGGCACGGATGTGAACAGGATCGGCGTGAGACCGACCAGAAAGATCACAAGCGCCAGAAGCGGCCGCCAGTAAAGCTCGGGTGGATAGAAGCCGAACAGCAACTGGTGCCACCGGTCTGTCAAAACAGCCCAGCAGGCAACGGATGCATCCGGCCCAAGTGTTTCGTCGCGGATCTCACGACATTCAGTCAGTGTGCTTGCATCCCAGATGCCGCCCAGCATCCATGGTCCAACGTGGATCAGGACCCAGTACACGACATAGATCGAGACAAGCGTCAGGATGATGTTGAGCGGCGACGAGAACAGGTTCTCGCGCGTCCAGCGGATCGCGCCAACCTCGGACACGGGAGGTGCGGATTCCGGCAGCATCGTCTCGCGGACATAGAGCACGGTTTGGGCGTGAGTATCGCTCATATCAACGCTCCCTCAGCTGAGTGCGGTTGTTGTAATAGTTCATCACCGACGAGATCAGCAGCGACAGAACCAGATAGAACAGACCCAAGAGCAGCATGCCCTCAAGCTCGCGTCCGGTCTGGTTGATGGTGATGCCGCCAAGCGTGGCGCGCACGTCCATGTAGCCCACCGCAATCGCCAGCGACGAGTTCTTGGTCAGGTTCAGATACTGCGAGATCAGTGGTGGCACGATCACACGCATCGCCTGCGGCAAGACCACAAGGCTCATGGTGCGGTTCGGCTGCAAGCCAAGTGCCGATGCGGCTTCTGTCTGGCCCTTGGACACAGCCAAAATACCCGCACGCACAACCTCTGCGATGAACGCGCCGGTATAAAGCGACAAAGCGATCCACAGCGCAATCAGCGAGTTACGAAGATGAACACCGTCAGAAAAGTTGAACCCTTTCAGATAGGGTTTCACAATCGTGGCGCCCAGAAAGAACAACACGAGGCCAACAGGGATGAAAAACACGGCCAAATTCACCCAAAGAGTATTGGGCCTGTCCCCTGTCGCTTCCTGGATGCGGGTAGCGCGCGTGTTGATCACACGGATCACGATCACGCTGATCAACAGCGTGCCAAGGATCAAAAGCCAGTCCATGCTACCGGATGCGACCGGCGTCAGGCCTTCCTGACTTGCGACAGCTTCGTCGCCGCTTAGTGAATTGGTGAAGCGAATGGTCGGGATGTATGTGCCACGGTTGGTGATCGCGATGCTATCGGCAAGGATCATGCTCGCCGCAGGATCTTCACCGCGAAATTCGTTGGGGCGTGGGGTCGATTCAGTGACCACCGCAAAGATCAGGATGATCCACAGCAGCAGCGGCACATTGCGAAAGCCCTCGACGTAGACGGCCATCAGCTTGTTGACGACCCAGTTCTTGGACAGGCGCAGCACACCGGCGATGACGCCGAGAACAGTGGCTGTCACACAGCCCAAAAGCGCCACAAGCAAGGTGTTGAGGATACCAACCACCGCCGCACGTCCGTGTGACATCTGGTTGTTATAGTCGATCAACATCTGGTTGATGTCGTAACCGGCAGCAGAGCTAAGGAACCCGAAGTTGAAATCCTTGCCAAGCGCGTTGAGGTTGCTGATCGTGTTATCGACAAGCCACCACAGACCGGCAACGATCAGGATCAGTGCGACCACCTGAATAGTGATCGAACGATAGCGGGTGTCATAAATAAGCTGGCTTGGCCGAAACGCGGATTTCGGCGCGTCAGTCATCGTGGACATGATAATCTCCCGTGGCACTCGTTTGGTTTTTCGTCGTCCGCCCGATTTTTCGGTGTCGTGACAACGCGATGTGCGCGTTTATTCTTGGTCGTCCAATGGCAAAAGGCCCGGGCGTTTGCCCGGGCCTTTCCCCGTAGGTCTTAGCGGAAAGGTGGCGAGTAGATCAGGCCGCCTTCGGTCCACAGTGCGTTCAGACCGCGAGCCAGACCAATCGGTGTGCTTTCACCGATGTTCTCCTCAAAGATCTCGCCGTAGTTACCGGCAACGCCGATCGCGTTTGCGAATGCGTCGGCTTCAAGACCGATCATCGCGCCCAGCTCACCTTCGGTGCCCAGCAGACGGTTGATCTCTGGGTTGTTGGTTGGTGCAGCGGACAGCTCGCCGATGTTGGCGGATGTCACACCCAGCTCTTCAGCTGTGATCAGCGCGTTCAGAGTCCAGCGCGCAATGTCGCCCCACTCGTTGTCGCCGTGACGGACCAGCGGGCCAAGTGGCTCTTTGGAGATGATCTCCGGCAGCAGAACGTGGTCGCCAGGTGTTTCGAAAGTTGCACGTGTCGCAGCCAGACCGGATGCGTCAGTTGTGTACACGTCACACGCACCGGCAAGGTACTGCTGCTGTGCTTCTGCGTTTGTTTCGATTGGCACGGGCTCGTACGAGATGTTGTTGGAGCGGAAGAAGTCAGCAAGGTTCAGCTCGGTTGTTGTACCGGTCTGAATGCAGACAGTCGCGCCGTCCAGATCTTTGGCGGAAGTCACGCCAAGTGCCTTTGGCACCATGAAGCCCTGACCGTCGTAGTAGTTCACGCCAACGAATTCGAACTTAAGGTCGACGTCGCGCGAGAATGTCCATGTGGTGTTACGTGCCAGCAGGTCGATCTCGCCGGAAGCGAGCGCTGTGAAACGTGTCTGACCAGTCGTTGGAACGAATTCGACAGCGTTTGCATCGCCAAGAACGGCAGCAGCAACAGCGCGACAGATCGCAACGTCAAAGCCTTCCCATTCGCCGTTTGCGTCGGGTGCGGCAAAGCCGACCAGACCAGTTGTCACACCACAGTTCAGCGTGCCGCGTGCTTTGACATCGTCAAGCGTCGCAGCCGATGCCGCGGCAGCAGACAGACCAGCAACAGTCAGTGCGCCGAGAAATACGGTTTTTTTCATTTTTACCTCTTCCTGAGTTTCCGCCAGAGTGTTTGGCGGATTTTCCGCCCCCTTTGCGGGGGACAGTTGTGAGTTGTAGAGAGTTTGCCCCTCTGACGCGGCTAGACTGGTCGGAATCGGGGCAAGACGTCAAGGGATCAAAGTAGAAACACCCCCTTAAAAGCGGGCAAAAATCCGTGATTTCACCTGTTGCAACTTGATTTGGCAGCTTGACGCTAAGGAAGGCTCATTTCAAAGAATCGTGCAGCATCTTCAAAGGCGCGGCGCTTGATCTCTTCTTGCGCAGCCGCGTCTTCATCGTCGCCCCATTGCTCGATTTGCCAGTGTTCGTCCACCCGCGACAACAGCCACGCAGCATCTGGGTCCAGGTGCCCCCGCATTACGGCCAAAGCCAGCACGATCGAACCTGACAGGCTGATCAGGTCATGCGCGGCGGTCAACTGGAACGGTGTGAGAGCCGTCAATTGCGATTTAAACGTCGCCAAAGCATCGCGGGTCTGCGGCACGTGCATCACACCTTCGCCCACGAACAGCCGCGCGCCGATGGTATTGGCCGCCCAATCCAAAAGCGGGTCCCACTTTTCAGCCTGTCTTGCCACCAACGCATCGGGGCCGGTTGCACGGTAGCACAGCAAATCGCTGTCGGCATAATCTGCCAGCAAATCAACAACTTCGTCAAACTGCGTGGCCACTTTATCAAGCGCTGCATTTGCCCCGCGTGTCACTGGCATAGTCAGCGGATTGATCGCATCCTCCTGCGCATCCCACTCCGCCGCAATCGCCTGCGCCATCGCGAGGCTTGGCACAACAAGGGTCGTTTTCGCCGGTGTCTTTACCGCGCGCCCGTCAAGCTGAACCGTGAAGCCACCGTCGGTTTCTACGGCTTCTGCTTGCTTCCAAAATCGCTTGGCTTTCCAGTCGCTCATGTCGTGTGTCCTGTCAGTTCGTCTATCGCCAGTTCCAGCGCGGTATGATCATGCACGATCCGGTCCGCACGGAGCGTGTCATGCGGATGATATCCCCACGCAACGCCGATGGTTTTCACGCCAGCTGCCCGCCCCATGTCGATGTCATAGGTCGTATCGCCAATCATGACCGTTTTATCGGCGTCGACACCGGTATCAGCCAAAACTGCCTGCACCATCGCTGGATGCGGCTTGGACGGATGAAAATCGGCCACTTGCTGGCTAAAGAATTTCCCGCCAAAACCGTGGCGTTCGATCATCTTATCCAACCCGCGTTTGGATTTCCCCGTCGCCACGGCCAGCAGCGTTTCGTCTTGCGCGTGCAGCTGGTCAATCAGGTCCGCCATGCCAGCGAACAATGGGCTTTCGCCGCCCTTGCCATCAGCCCCGCGCAGATCGGTGAACGCCTGCTTATATCCTGCGACAAGCCGCATCGTGTCGGCTTTGGGGCTAAGTTTGGTGAAAGCCTCAACGAGCGACAGCCCCACGATCGACAGCACTTGCTGACGGGTTGGAACGGTCAGCCCCTCGCCCGCATAGGCCACTTCCATTGCGGCCATGATCTCGGCTTGGCTATCGACCAACGTGCCGTCCACGTCAAAAATTACAACGCGCATGGGTTAGTCCGGCATGTTGAACGGATCAAAGGGCGCGTGGCTCACGTGCCAGCCCACGAAATCCCACGTGTTCTGCATGTGCTCTGGCAGAGGTGCGACAAACTGCATCTCGGCCCCCGTCATCGGGTGCTCGATGGTCAATGACCGCGCATGCAGGTGCATTTTGCGCGAAATATCACCACCCATGCCAGCGCCCCAGCCATCGCCAAGGTTCTCCTGCTCGGACCCACCGTATTTGCCATCACCAATGATCGGATGCCCGATCTCGGCCATATGTGCGCGTAACTGGTGCGTCCGCCCCGTGATCGGGACCAGCGCACACCACGACGCACGGCTGGCCAGCGTGTCCATCACCGCGTAATCCGACGTCGCGCGCTTGGCGCCCTCGGTGCTGTCCACATCGCGCGGATGCACGCAGCGCATCTTTTCGTTCTCGCCGCCGCGCCCGCCGCCGGACTTTACCAGCCCGTATTTGATCGTACCCGCACGCGGATGCGGCACGCCCGCAATCGCAGCCCAGTAAATCTTGCGCGTCTCGCGGTGCTTAAGGTTCTCGGTCAGCCCCTTGGCCGCCATGCGTGTCCGCGCCAACAGCAGCACACCCGATGTGTCACGGTCCAGACGATGCACCAGACGCGGCTTCTCTTCGTAATCAAACATCAGCGCTTCTGACATGCCGTCCACATGGCGCGTGGTGTTCGTGCCGCCTTGCGTGGCCAGACCGGGGGGCTTGTTGATCGCGATAATATGCTCGTCACGATAGAGCACACAGGACTGGATCAGCTTGGCATCCGCCTTGGTCACGCCCGCCTTCATCAGACTGCGCTGGTTCTCAACCTCTTCTTCGGTCGGCAGCGGCGGTATACGGACCTTCATACCGACATCTAGCCGCGCGTTCGATTTCACGCGGCCACCGTCCACACGCAACTCCCCCTTGCGGCACATCTTTTCGATGCGCCCTTGCGTCAGATGCGGGAACAGGCGCCGCAAGTAGCGGTCCAGCCGTTGATCAGCATCGTCAGGGCCAATGACCCGTGTTTGCACGCCACTCATGCGAAAACCTTTGCAATCCAGATGCCGGCAGCGCAGGCCGCAAGCGATAACAGAAGCGACGCCATAACATATCCGCCAGCCGCCGCCACCCTGCCCGCGTCAATCAGCCGTAACGTATCAAGGCTGAACGCCGAAAAGGTGGTAAAGCCGCCAAGAACGCCGGTGATGAAAAACGGCAACCATCCGTGCATGCCGCGCACTGTGAGGCTGTGCCAGATCAAGCCAATCGCAAGCGAGCCGATGACGTTCACCGTCAATGTGCCCAGCGGAAAGGCTACTGCTAGCCCCACCAGATAGCGCAGCACCGATCCGAGTGCCCCGCCCAAGGCCACTTGCAGCAAGATCACGACTTGCCCCTTTTCGTCCGCAGCCCCGCGAAATAATCGACGCGCTTTTTCAAATCACGCTCAAATCCGCGATCCACGGGCAGGTAATAGACACCGCGTTTCATTCCATCGGGAAAATAGTTCTGTCCGCTGAACCCGTCTTCAGCATCGTGGTCATAGGCATAGCCTGCCCCGAACCCCTGTTCTTTCATCAACGTGGTGGGTGCATTCAGAATATGTGCGGGCGGCGGCTCTGATCCGGTTTTCTTGGCGGCATTCATCGCGGCCTTGTAAGCGACGTAGCCCGCGTTCGATTTCGGGGCGAGCGCGAGATACGTCACCGCCTGCGCCAACGCGAGCTCCCCTTCGGGCGAACCAAGCCGCTCATAGGTCTCCCACGCGTCCAGACAAACGCGATGCGCCTGTGGATCGGCCAACCCGATATCCTCAACCGCCATGCGGGTGATGCGCCGCGCCAGATAACGCGGGTCTTCTCCGCCCGTCAGCATCCGCGCGTACCAATAGAGCGCCGCATCAGGATCGGACCCGCGCACGGATTTATGCAGGGCAGAAATCAGGTTGTAATGCTCGTCACCGGATTTATCGTATTTCGCCGCCCGCTTCATCAGGCGTTTGGTCAGATCGTCCACACCCAGCTTCTTGTCGGTCTTCCACGCCGCAATCTGTTCGATCAGGTTCAGCAGCGCCCGCCCGTCGCCATCGGCCATATTGATAAGCGCATCACGCGCGTCAGGTGCCAGCGGAAGGGGCTTGCCAAGTTCCTTCTCCGCCCGCTGGATCAGGCGTTCTAGATCACCCTCATCCAACCGCTTGAGGATCAGAACCTGAGAACGCGACAGCACAGCGGCGTTTAATTCGAACGATGGATTTTCCGTCGTGGCCCCGACCAGCAGGATTGTTCCGTCTTCCATATAGGGCAGAAAGCCGTCCTGCTGTGCTTTGTTGAAACGGTGGATTTCGTCCACAAACAGGAGCGTGCCTTTGCCGTTCTGACGACGCATTTTGGCGGCTTCAAAGACTTTGCGCAGGTCCGGCACACCGGTAAAAATCGCGCTGATCTGGACAAAATGCAGGTCGGATTCATTGGCCAACAGCCGCGCGATAGTCGTCTTGCCAACCCCCGGCGGCCCCCAGAAGATCAACGACGACAGCGATCCTGACGACAGCATGATGCCAAGGGGCGCGTCCGGTCCCAGCACCTGCTCTTGCCCGATCACATCACTCAGCGACTGTGGGCGCAAACGATCCGCAAGCGGGCGCGGGGCCATAGTGTCTGCTGCTTTTGCGCCGCTGTCAAAAAGATCTGCCATGCGTTTTACTTTCAAACAAAAGCTGCGGTGCCGCAACGACAAAGCCCCGCATCGCTACGATACGGGGCTTTGCAGAATTTCAATGAGCGGGCGGCTTATTCAGCGTCGTCCATCTCGACCAGACGGGCCTTGTCGGCGGCACCTTTGGCATCCACGTCACGATCAACGAATTCGATGATCGCCATTGGTGCCATGTCGCCGTAACGGAAACCGGCCTTCAGCACGCGGACATAACCGCCCTGACGCTCGGCATAGCGTGGGCCAAGCACTTCAAACAGCTTGGCTGTGTGCATTTCCTGCTTCAGACGCGCGTTGGCCTGACGGCGGGCATGCAGATCGCCGCGCTTTGCAAGCGTGATCAGCTTTTCGATCGTGCGCTTGAGCTCTTTTGCTTTTGGCAGCGTCGTTTTGATCTGCTCGTGCTCGATCAAAGAGCCAGCCATGTTTGCGAACATCGCCTTGCGGTGTTCGTGTGTCCGGTTCAACCGGCGGTATCCTCGTGCGTGACGCATGTGATAGTCTCCATTTTGTGTTAGGGTGGGCAGTCCGATGCGTGTCGGCTGCGCCTTTATTGGGGCAGGATGCCCGGGGTAGTCACTGCGGCGCGAAGGTGTCCCCGCGCCGCAAATATCTTAGAACGCGTCTTCGAACTTTTTCGCCAGATCTTCGATGTTGTCCGGCGGCCAGTCCTCAACGTCCATGCCAAGGTGCAGACCCATGCCAGACAGCACTTCCTTGATCTCGTTCAAGGACTTGCGGCCAAAGTTCGGCGTGCGCAGCATCTCTGCTTCGGTTTTCTGGATCAGATCACCGATATAGACGATGTTGTCGTTCTTCAGGCAGTTGGCCGAACGCACAGACAGCTCAAGCTCGTCAACCTTCTTCAGAAGAAGCGGGTTGAACTCCAGACCATCGTCGTCAGAGCCGGCAGACGCGGACTCAGGCTCGTCGAAGTTGACGAAGATCGACAGCTGGTCCTGAAGGATACGCGCAGCATAAGCCACAGCATCGTCAGGTGTCAGCGACCCGTCGGTTTCGACCTTCATGGTCAGCTTGTCATAGTCCAGCACCTGACCTTCGCGGGTCGGCTGCACGTCGTAAGACACTTTCTTGACCGGCGAATAGATCGCGTCGATCGAGATCATGCCAATCGGCGCATCTTCCGGCTTGTTCTTTTCAGCCGCAACATAGCCCTTACCGGTATTCACGGTCAGTTCCATGTACAGATCAGCACCATCGTCGAGGTGGCAGATCACGTGATCCTTGTTCAGGATCTCGATGCCGTTGGTTTCCGAAATGTCGCCAGCAGTCACAACGCCAGGGCCTTTGGCCTGAACGCTCAGACGCTTGGGGCCTTCGACTTCCATACGGATCGCAACACCTTTGAGGTTCAGCACGATATCGGTGACGTCTTCACGCACACCGGACACGCTTGAAAACTCGTGCAGCACGTTGTCGATTTGCACAGCCGTGATGGCCGCACCTTGCAGCGACGACATCAGGATGCGGCGCAGCGCGTTGCCCAGTGTCAGACCAAAGCCACGCTCAAGCGGCTCGGCAATCACTGTTGCCTGACGCGCAGGATCGTTACCCGGCTTTACTTCCAATTGAGTTGGTTTGATCAACTCAGCCCAGTTCTTGTGGATCATGTGTCCCTCCATTCCTGTCTGCCTTTCATGTCCAAAAGGCAAACGCCCGAGGTTTCAAAATGACGGATTGGGGCCGTGGACAAATCCACGACCCCAAGGCGTTTCGCTTAGATTAGACGCGGCGGCGCTTTGGTGGGCGGCAGCCGTTGTGCGCCATTGGTGTCACGTCACGGATCGATGTGATGTTGAAACCAACAGCGGCCAGTGCGCGCAACGCACTTTCACGGCCGGAACCAGGGCCCTGCACTTCGACTTCCAGTGTCTTCACACCGTGGTCTTGTGCTTTCTTGCCCGCATCCTCGGCAGCCATCTGAGCCGCATAAGGTGTGGATTTCCGCGAACCCTTAAAGCCCATGGTGCCAGCAGACGACCAAGAGATCGCGTTGCCCTGCACGTCAGAGATCAGGATTTTTGTGTTGTTGAAAGAAGAGTTTACGTGAGCAACGCCAGCGGCGATGTTCTTGGAGACCTTCTTTTTCGTACGACGAGTATCGCGTGCCATATCGAATGCCCTCCCTTATTTCTTCTTACCGGCAATGGCCTTTGCGGGGCCTTTGCGTGTGCGTGCGTTTGTCGATGTCCGCTGACCGCGAACTGGCAGGTTACGACGGTGGCGCAGGCCACGGTAGCAACCAAGGTCCATCAGACGCTTGATGTTCATCTGTGTCTCGCGACGCAGGTCGCCTTCCACAGTGAGGTTGGCGTCGATGTATTCACGGATCGACAGGATTTCTGCGTCGGACAGCTGGTTCACACGACGGGTCATGTCGATGTTCACGGCTTCGCAGATGGTTTCGGCAGTAGTTGTGCCGATACCGGTGATATATGTCAGGGCGATTGGAACCCGCTTTGCAGTCGGGATGTTTACGCCGGCAATACGTGCCACGTGTGCAATTCCTTTTCGTTGCGGGTCCGTTGTTCCAGACCCTTTTTTCACAACAGAAGCCCGCAGCGGTTATGCGCGGGCCTTCGTCATATCGAGGTGGTCTGTGGCGTCAGGGGGCGACCCTTAACCACAAGTTGATTCCCTTTGGGGATGGGGGCTTTTAGGGGTGTTCGCGGGTGGGGTCAACCGCCTGATGTTCCAATTGCCGCGACCGGACACGAAGCGCCTGAAATTGTCCGGACCGCAGCGCGTTTTTGTGCACAAACCCGATCTGGATCGGGATCACCGGCAGCTTGAGGATTTGCGCCACGGCAAACCGGTGGTGGCCGTTGCGTGCCCGAATAAGGGTGCCGTCACGGCCAATGTGACACAGAATGCCAAGCTCCTCGCGCAGGCCGTGCCCCCCGATTTCATCGCGTGTCTTCAACCGCCCTGCCGCACGGATTTCAGCATAAAGACGATCCAGCGCAGCATAGCGCGCCAATAACTCCGCACGGCTAAAGCAACCGTCCACCTCACCGTCACGGGCGATCTTCTTCATCAGATTGTCGATGATGCCCGTGTCTTCCCACGACTTGCCATTGACAAAACGGGCGGCGCACGCGCGGTATTTCCGTTCTTTACAGACCTGTTTGACAGCCAGATCCCAGTCACCATCACGAACCGTGCCCGATATGGCTTCATGGAATGGAATACGCTCGGGCAGTTTGCGGGGCGACCACTTGAGCTTGATGTCCTGCGGGTCGACGAACAATCGCTCGTGGGTCAGGGGCGCATGCCTGCCGTAGCGCAACAGATTGGAGACATCGCGTCCAACCTTTTGGACCCGCGCAGGCACGATGCGAGCGCGAGCACCCAAATCAGAGTTTAACTGTTGGACAGTGCAGACGAAATCGACTGCGCGACGTCGTCCATCGACGCCAGACCATCAACCGACGCCAGATCGTCTTTGGCGTAGTAATACCCAACCAGTGGAGACGTCTGTTTGTAGTAGGCCAGCAGGCGTGTGCGCAGGCTGTCTTCGTTGTCGTCGGCACGGCGCGTCTGGTCGGTGCTACCACAGTTGGAGCATTTACCGTCCGCAGGCCACGGCTTGGTGTTGTCGTTGTAGACCTCACCGCAATCACCACAGGTGGACCGAGCCGTGATACGGGCGACAAGCGCGTCGTCGTCGACCTGCATTTCGATCACGCGGTCAAGGTTCTCACCCATGTCGGCAAGCAGTTCACCCAGCGCGTCGGCCTGTGCCAGCGTGCGCGGGAAGCCGTCGAAGATATAACCGTCGGCGCCGTTGTCTGCCTCAAGCTGTTCGCGGATCAGACCGATGACAATCTCGTCGGTGACAAGGTTGCCCGCATCCATAACGGCAGCCACTTTCTGGCCCATCTCCGTGCCTGATGTGCGTGCAGCGCGCAGCATATCACCGGTGCTCAGTTGCACCATGTTGCGTTCGTCCACCAGCTTGCGTGCTTGTGTTCCCTTACCCGCACCCGGCGGCCCCAGCAGAATAATGTTCATCGACGCGACGGTCCCTTACGTTTGGCCCCGCCACGCTTGCCACGCAACTGAGACTTTTCGATCAGCCCCTCGTATTGATGGGCCAGAAGATGAGACTGGATTTGTTGGATCGTGTCCATCCCCACAGAGACAATAATCAGAACCGATGTGCCGCCAAAGTAAAAAGGAATGGCCAGCTGCGCGCGCAGAATCTCCGGCAGCAGCGCAACAAGCGCCAGATAGCCTGAACCAAGAACAAGGATACGCGTCACAACGTAATCAAGATACTCTGCCGTCTTTTTGCCGGGGCGAATGCCGGGCACAAAGCCGTTCTGGTTCTTGAGGTTGTCGGCCACATCATCAGTCTTGAACGCTACTTCCTTGGTATAGAAGTAAGTGAAGAACACGATCATGCCGCCAAAGAACAGCAGGTAAAGCGGCTGTCCGGGGCCAAAGTAGGCCAGGATCGTAGACATCACCGGTCCCGTCGATCCGCCACTGAATGTGCTGATCGTTGTGGGCAGCAACAGCAATGCCGAGGCAAAGATCGCGGGGATCACGCCAGCCGGGTTCACCTTGATCGGCAGGTGGCTGGAAGAGCTGTCGTACACCTTCATGCCACGCTGTTGGCGCGGGTACTGGATGTGGATTTTGCGCAAGCTGCGCTCCATGAACACCACAAACGTCAGGATCGCGATGACCATCAGAATCACGCCGATGATGACAGCAGGGCTGATTGCACCCGAACGACCTTGGGACAGGAACTGCGCCATGGCGGCAGGAATTTCGGCGATGATGCCGACGAAGATAATGAGCGAGATACCGTTGCCGATACCGCGTGCCGTGATCTGCTCACCCAGCCACATCAGGAACATGGTGCCGCCGACGATGGTGATGACGCAGGATGCGGTGAAGAACAGGCCCGGATCAGACGCCAGACCACCCGCCTCGAGCGATTTGGCTAGGCCGTAAGCCTGTGCCGTGGCCAGCAAAACCGTACCGTAGCGGGTGTATTGGTTCAGCTTGCGCCGCCCCTGCTCACCCTCTTTCTTGAGGTTTTTCAAAGGCTCCCACATGGAACCCAAAAGCTGCACGATGATCGACGCCGAGATATACGGCATGATACCGAGGGCAAAGATACCCATCCGCGAAAGCGCACCACCGGTGAACATCGACAGGATACCGCCGATGCCAGCGGCTGCATCTTCCATGAACGCACGCAGCTCGGCGCCATCGATTCCGGGAACCGGAATGTATGTGCCAAGGCGGTAAACGCACAGAAGGCCAAGGGTAAACAGGATGCGCTGGCGCAATTCGGTCGCTTTGCCAAGCGCGCCCCAGCTCATGTTGGCTGCCATTTGTTCTGCTGCGGATGCCATGGTGTCTCTTTTTTTTGAAAACGCCGCCGAGCGGTTCCCCGTCGGCGGCGTGCAAGGAAATCAGATCACTATGTAAGCGACGGTTTCGCCGCTCACAAGGTGTTACTCGGCTGCCGCTTCTTTCGGAGCAGTCACAGTCAGCTTACCGCCAGCCTTTTCAACAGCTTCAACGGCACCGGCAGATGCGCCAGTCACTGTGATGTTCGCCTTGGCCGAAAACTCGCCTTTGGCCAGAACGCGCACGCCGTCTTTGACGCGACGCAGCGCACCGGAAGCGACCAGCGCCTCTTCGGTGATGTCGTTTTTCGCGTCGATCTTGCCAGCGTCGATGAATTTCTGGATCAGACCAAGGTTGATGACAGCAAATGTCTTGCGGTTCGGCTTGTTGAAGCCGCGCTTTGGCAGACGCTGGTAGATTGGCATCTGGCCGCCTTCGTAGCCTTTGATCGCTACACCCGAACGGGACTTCTGACCTTTGATACCACGACCACCGGTCTTACCCATGCCGGAACCAGGACCACGGCCAACGCGTTTGCGTGGCTTTGTGGCGCCTGCGTTATCGGACAGTTCATTCAACTTATACATTGTCGCTTCTCCTTTTGCCGGAACTGACCCCCAGCGACGGGAGCGATCAAACACGGCGTTTCAACAGGTCGGATTCGTAGTGCCGACTGGCGGCGTATAGCGGGATGATCGGGGGCGATCAAGTGGTCCCGCCTGTCATTTTCCGAATGTGAAAAGCGTGCACCGGAAAATCGTGTTCTGCGGGGACACTTGCGCGCAAATGTCCCCGCAAGATGGATCATTCCTCGGCGACAAACGTGCCCTGAAGCGCCAACCCGCCAAACCCCAAACCGTTCTGAACAGTAAGCCCCTGCGAGATCGAGATTGCGCCCGATGCCTGATCAGCAGCCGCACCGTTAATCTGACCACGCAGCGCAATGTCGCGTGTATCAACCACGCCGTTAGCGGTCTGCGAGGTACTGGCGCTGTTTTCAAATGTGCCGTCCGCCATCAATGTGGCAGATGGCAAAGTAAAGACAGTTGTGTTCACGGCCCCAAGCATCGCGCCGGTATCGACATCAATTAGCGACAGGTTCGTGACCGTCCCGCCTATCGTGTCAGCGGCAAAATCAACGTCAAGCGCTACGTCACCGGTGCCGTTGTAGGTACGCGGGGCCCCCACAACGATTGCATCGCTGACGCTGTCCCCAACGTAAATGAATGTCCCGTTCATCGTTGTTGACGCATTCGGTTGCGACGCGCGTCCGTCGATGACAGACGTGTAAATGTCACCTCCAAAGGCACTAGAGCGGGCGACGTCTGTCCAGATGGCAAAGTTCGGATTGGTGGTGTTGTAATCGGTTTCGCGCAGTGAAATCGCCCACGATCCACGATCCTGGGTATTCAACGTAATCAGCTCGTTTTCATGGCCGATCACCATGTTGTTGCCATCCACGGCCGCGTCACCCCCGACAAAGGCCTGAAGGTTCTGTCTCGCAGGGACATTCACAACTGCATTCTGCACAACAATCGGAGTGTTCGGGCTAGCCGGATCGTCAATTGTCACGGTGTCAGTGCCATCGTCGAACCGGACGCGGCTGATCGTGCTATCAGCTGGCATCGGGCGGTTAAATCCGTTCTGGAAATTGGCCAAAGGCGACGGATTGTCAGTGTCGTAAAGGATAGACCCGTTCGAGCTGGTGCCAGAGCTACAGGCGCTCAGACCAGCTGCAACAACAGAAAGCAAAACAAAAACACGCGTGGACATAAGTCACTCCAATTCAAAGGCTTAGAAAAAAGAAGGATGGAAAAGAAAAAAGTATCTGTCGCGATGCTAGTCCAACTGACGACGCAATAACAACTGCTTTGCTGCGGGGGTCAAATGCCGCTGTCGGTCCGCAGTCGAAAACCCTTTCCGCGCAGGGTGCTGACGATGTCGTGGACGTGGCCCGCGTCGCGCGCTTCGATCACAACTTCCAGCTCTGCCTCTTTGAGCGATACAGATTGCATCATGCGTTGGTGAATCACCTCGATCACGTTGGCGCCTGCCTCGCCGATAATACGTGAAATATCCGAAAGCTGGCCCGGCGTGTCGTCAATTTCGAACGTCAGGCGTGTGATGCGGCCATCGCGCACGAGGCCGCGCAGGATAAGTGTTGAGAGCAAGCGGCTGTCGATATTGCCACCGCAAATCACAAGGCCCACCTTTTTGCCCGCGTAGGACGCCAGCTTGTTCTTGATCACGGCAAGGCCCGCACCGGGCGCGCCCTCGGCCACCAGCTTTTCAGCCGAAAGCAGGTCGAACACACCCTCTTCGATTTCAATCTCGGTTGCGCTGTCCACGCGGGTGACGTGTTGGCGGATTATGTCGATGTTGGCAGGGGCTGGCGTTTTGACTGCGATGCCTTCGGCCAGCGTGGCCCCGTCGAAATTGGTGGGCGCGTTGTCGAACTGGGCTTTGACGGCGTCAAAGACTTGAGCCTGAGCGCCGATGATCTCGATCGCTGGTTTGATGGCCTTTGCCGCGACGGCCATGCCCGCGATCAGGCCACCGCCGCCCACTGGCACAACGATCACGTCCAGATCGGGGGCCTGTTCGAGCATTTCGATGGCGATGGTCCCCTGCCCTGCGGCCACGTGGGGATCGTCGAAGGGATGAACGAAGGTCAGATTGTTTTTGGCGGCCAGATCAAGCGTGAACTGCACCCCGTCATCAAACCCTTTGCCGTGTTGGATGACCGTAGCACCGAAGTCTTCGGTGCGTTTGACTTTGTTGAACGGCGTGCCTTCGGGCATGACAATGGTTGAGGCGATGCCAAGCCGCGTGGCGTGATAGGCAAGCCCCTGTGCGTGATTGCCCGCGCTGCACGCGATGACGCCTGCTTTTTTCTGGGCTTCCGTCAGCGTGAGCAGTTTTGCCAGCGCACCACGGGCCTTGAAAGCGTTGGTGTGTTGCAAGTTTTCCAGCTTCAGATGCAGGTCGATCCCTAGCTGTAGCGACAGGCGCGACGCAGGCACCAGCGGCGTGCGGATGGTCGCGTCTTTGATCGCGGCATAGGTCTGTGTGATCAGGTCAGGGGTCAGGCGTGTCATCGTCATGTCGTCACCTGCGGCCAAGGGCATGTCAAGGAATGTCTGGCGCCGCGTCCCCGCCCGTCAGTCGCGGAAATGATCCTCGGCATCGGTGACGTCGACGCCAAGCGCCTCGAGCCCCGCCTCAAGGTCATCGCCCAGTTGCGGCAGACCTGACAGATAATCCTCGGTTGGCGCCGTTGCTTCGGCGCGCGCCGTTCTGAGCGCTTCGTCCCAGTCATCGGCATCAAAGGTGTCACGTCCGACCCACATGATCGCAACCAGATTGGCCGCTTCGTCGGCGTTCAAACCCGCGATATAATCGTGCAGTTGATGGCTTTCCGGTCCGTATTCCCGCGACAGAAAAATGACACGGACGACTTTGTTTGTGCTGATATCCGGCAAGGTAGCCTCCTGCTTTGGGACGACGTTTGACGCCATCACTACACCGCGCGGGGCCTCATTTTGCAAGATTTATCCATTTACGCCACACAACCCGGGCAGACCGCCAAAGCAAAAACGCCCCGCAGCATGGCTGCGAGGCGTTTCTAAAAATCGCGATCCGGATCAGTTGATACGGGAAAAAAGCCTTAGCCTTTTTCTTCGATGATCTCGACCATGTGGCTGACCGAGTTCACCATGCCGCGGACGGAAGGTGTGTCTTCCAGCTCGCGGGTGCGGTTCATTTTGTTCAGGCCCAGACCGATCAGCGTTGCACGCTGTTTGGCGGGGCGGCGGATGGGCGAGCCCACCTGCTTGACGACGATTGTTTTAGCCATTGTCATCTACTCCTGTTTACGCGTCTGCGGTGGCTTCGGCGACGGGGGCGTTGTGCGCCACGTCGGTCTGCTCATCCACGACATCACGCTTTGGCAGAATGTCAGCGACTTTCTTGCCACGGCGCTGTGCGACGTTACGCGGGGACTGCTCGGCCTTGAGGCCGTTCAGCGTTGCGCGGATCATGTTGTAAGGGTTGGCCGAGCCGATGGACTTGGACACAACGTCCTGCACGCCCAGCATCTCGAATACGGCACGCATTGGACCACCGGCGATGATACCGGTACCAACTGGTGCTGTGCGCATCACAACGCGGCCCGCACCGTGGCGGCCCTCGATGTCGTGGTGCAGTGTGCGGCCGTCGCGCAGGGCGACGCGGATCATCTGACGCTTGGCCTGCTCTGTGGCTTTGCGGATCGCCTCAGGGACTTCTTTCGCTTTACCTTTGCCGAAACCGACGCGGCCTTTTTGGTCACCTACAACCACAAGGGCTGCAAAACCAAAGCGCTTACCGCCTTTTACTGTCTTCGAAACACGGTTGATCGCGACAAGACGGTCCTGAAACTCAGGTGTCTGCTCTTCGCGGTTGCGGCCACGGCCGCGGTTTTCACGTTCTGCCATTGATGCAGTCCTTATGATGTGGGTCAACTGACCCCGTTTATCCGATCCCAGTGCGCGGATGCGCCCGGATCATCGAAGGCGCGAGGGGTTGCCCACCCGCGCCTTGCGCTGTCTTAGACTTTCAAGCCACCTTCACGGGCTGCGTCGGCCAGAGCCTTCACTTTGCCGTGGAACAGGAAGCCACCACGGTCGAAATAAGCAACTTCGACGCCAGCTTTCTTGGCGCGTTCTGCGATTGCAGCACCCACCTTGGCAGCGGCTTCGATGTTGTTCTTGCCGACCACGCCCAGATCTTTCTCGAGCGAGGACGCGGAGGCGATTGTCACGCCGTTCACATCGTCGATCAACTGGACGCTGATGTTCTTGTTGGAGCGGTGCACGGACAAACGGGGACGACCCACGTTTGCTGTGACCTTCTTGAGCTTGTTCCGGACGCGCATGCGGCGCTTCAGAAACAGGTTTCTTTTGCTGTTTGCCATAATGCGTGTCCTTACTTCTTCTTGCCTTCTTTGCGGAAGATATACTCGTCCACATACTTGATGCCTTTGCCCTTATAGGGCTCTGGCTTACGCCAAGCGCGGATGTTCGCCGCGACCTGACCGACAAGCTGTTGGTCGATACCTTCCACAACGATCTGGGTCTGCTTGGGAGCAGTCACCGTCACGCCTTCGGGCACTTCAAAATTGACGTCGTGGGAGTAACCCAGTGCCAGCTTCAGGGTGTTGCCCTGCATCTGTGCGCGGTAACCCACACCGTTGATCTCAAGCTCTTTCTTGAAACCTTCGGTGACGCCGTGGGCAAGGTTGGCGACCATCGTGCGGGTCATGCCCCACTGCTGACGGGCGCGCTTGGACTTGCCGCGTGGCTCAACCGTGACGGACTGGCCGTCAACGGAGATTGTCACGTCGTCTGTTGCTTTGAAGCTGCGGGTCCCCTTGGGGCCTTTCACTTCGATGGTCTGACCGGATACGGACGCCGAAACGCCGGATGCCAGTTCAACCGCTTTTTTACCAATACGAGACATTACGCTCTCCTTAGAATACGGTGCAGAGCACTTCGCCGCCAACGTTGGCTGCACGTGCATTTGCGTCCGACATCACACCCTTTGGGGTGGAGACAATCGACACACCCAGACCCTGACGGACCTGTGGGATGTCATTGGCGCCCATGTACACGCGACGACCGGGCTTGGAGACCCGCTTCACTTCGCGAATGACAGGAGTGCCTTCGTAATACTTCAGTTCGATACGCAGGGCGGGGTGACCGTCCTTGCCGTCAACTTTTTCGTAGCCACGGATGTAGCCTTCGTCAGCCAGCACATCCAGAACCCAAGCGCGCAGTTTGGACGCAGGTGATTCCACCGTTGCCTTGCCGCGCATCTGGTTGTTGCGGATACGTGTGAGCATATCACCGATAGGATCGTTCATATCTAATGCTCCTTACCAGCTCGACTTGACCATGCCGGGGATTTCGCCATTGGAACCAAGGTCCCGCAGCGCGATCCGGCTGATCTTGAGTTTACGGTAATAGGCGTGTGGACGCCCGGTCAGCTGACAGCGGTTGTGCAGACGCACAGCCGAAGAGTTGCGTGGCAGTTTCGCCAGCTCAAGTGTTGCCTTGAACCGCTCTTCTACGGGCTTCTCTTTGTCGTTGATGATCGCCTTCAGGGCTGCACGCTTTTCAGCATACTGCGCCACCAGCTTTTCACGCTTCACTTCGCGTGCGATCATGGATTTCTTAGCCATATCTAATTCCTTCCCGCTTAGCTGTTGAAAGGCATGTTGAAAGCTTTCAACAATGCTTTTGCTTCAGCGTCGGTTGCCGCAGTGGTGCAGATTACGATGTCCATACCCCAGTTCTCATCAATCTTGTCGAAGTTGATTTCTGGGAAGATCAGGTGCTCTTTGATGCCGGTGGCGTAGTTGCCGCGGCCATCGAAAGATTTGCCGGACACGCCGCGGAAGTCGCGGATACGTGGCATGGCAACAGTGATCAGACGGTCAAGGAATTCATACATCCGGTCGCCGCGCAGTGTGACCTTGGCGCCCAGTGGCATGTCTTCGCGGACGCGGAAACCAGCGATGGATTTCTTTGCCGTTGTTGTCATGGCCTTCTGGCCGGCGATTGTGGTCAGGTCTTCCTGAGCCGTCTTCGCCTTTTTGCTGTCACGGACAGCTTCTGCACCGCAGCCGATGTTCAGGACGATTTTGTCCAGACGCGGGATCTGCATGTCGTTCTTGTAGCCGAACTCTTCCTTCATGGTGCCACGGATTGTGGAGGCATAAAGGTCCTTGAGACGGGGGGTGTAGTTTGCGGTATCAAGCATCAGATCGCATCCCCTGTTGTCTTGGCGTAACGCACCTTGTTGTCACCATCCATGCGGAAGCCGACGCGGGTTGCTTTGCCGTTTGCATCTACAATCGCCAGGTTCGACAGCTGGATCGGCATCGCCTTGGGTGTGCGACCACCCTGCGATGTCTGGGACTGCTTTGTATGGCGGATTGCCATGTTCACACCGTCAACCACAGCTTTGCCAGCCTTGGGGTCGATGGATGTGATGGTGCCTTTGACGCCTTTGTCCTTGCCAGCAAGAACAACAACGTTGTCACCTTTTTTCAGCTTGGCGGCCATATTACAGCACCTCCGGAGCGAGCGAGATGATTTTCATGAAGTTCTTGGCACGCAGCTCACGCACAACTGGGCCGAAGATACGTGTACCGACAGGCTCATTGTTGTTGTTGAGGATGACAGCGGCGTTGCTGTCAAAGCGGATTGCTGTGCCGTCTTCACGGCGTACTTCTTTGGCAGTGCGAACGACGACGGCTTTACGCACGTCACCTTTTTTCACACGACCGCGTGGAATGGCTTCCTTCACCGATACGACGATAATGTCACCGACACTCGCGTAACGACGGTGGGAACCACCCAGAACCTTAATGCACTGAACACGGCGCGCGCCGCTGTTGTCAGCAACATCCAGGTTGGTCTGCATCTGGATCATTTGGTTTCTCCCGACCTATAGGGTCTGTCCCGATTTCCGACCGGGCCCCTAGGGTTTCGATTAATGCTGTTGACCAGCGCCTTAGGAGGCGATGACTTCCCAGCGTTTCGTCTTCGACTTTGGTGCACATTCCTGAATGCGGACGGTGTCACCTACGTTGAATGCGTTCTGCTCGTCATGAGCGCGATACTTCTTGGACTTACGGATCGTCTTTTGAAGCAATGGGTGCTTGTAGCGACGCTCGACCGAAACTGTGACGGTCTGTGCGTTCTGGTTGCTTGTGACAACCCCGGAGAGGATACGCTTAGGCATTAGTTAGACTCCCCTGCTGCGTCAGCTGCTTTTTGGTTCAGAATTGTTTTCACGCGTGCGGCGTTGCGGCGGGCGGCGCGGATGGCAGATGTGTTTTCCATCTGACCGGTCGCCTGCTGGAAGCGCAGGTTGAACGATTCTTTCTTCAGGTTGGTAAGATCGTCGCGGAGCTGGTCCGGCGTCTTATCGCGTAACTCATTGGCTTTCATGCCATTTTCCTTTGTCTCATACACCGGGGGGCCGCGCACATGCGTCACCCCTGACCCGGTGGATCGTGGTTGAAGTGCGCCGTATAGGGGGGTTTGGGGTGTGTGGCAACCCCAATGAAAGAGGCGTTTGCGCTTTATTTATTTAGTAGTTTCTGGCAAACTTGTCGTGGCCGCAATCTCTTCAATCAGCAGGTTTAAAGTTGGAATATCGGTAAATGACAAATGATGTAGATGACGATGAATCAGAAGAACCAAGCAGACCGACCGATATCGCTATTCCACCTGAAAATTTACCAAAGGGTCATCGGCAGTCATTTCGAAATCTTAGGCGCGATCTTAGCGAAGACGAACTGTCGAGCCCCGGTGTTCAAAAAATGGTAATGGATGAGTTTGATCGCCTCGACACTGAACTACGTATCGCGCAAGGCGATGCAGCGAAATACCAGTCGGAAGCCGTAAAGGTTGCTCGGCTGGAGGAAAAAATAAAAACCCACTTGGGGTTCGAAATCCTGTCTGCAGGGGGTATCGCAATTGGGCCGTTTTTTATGGCGCTCGCCTATAGTAATAACGAAAGCACATTGGCAACTCCCGTTGCAATTGGTGGAGCAGTGATACTAGTTGCCGGCATCTTTGCAAAAGTTGTGAAACGATGAAAATTGAACTGCGGTCAATAATTGGTGCTGGTAATCTTAGCATAGAACGGGTCACACTGCGCATAGTCGCGGATCTGGATATCGGTGATTACATGCTTGCACAGTCATTTATGTTTGACGAACAACCATCGACAAATTTACAAAATTGCTTCTGGTTTCCCTTCAAAGAAGTTTCAAAAGGAGACCTGATTGTATTGTACTCAAAAGAAGGGACACAGCGAGAGAAACCGCTCTCGACTGGAGCTAATGCGCACTTTTTCTACTTGGACCTAAAGCAACCAATCTGGGATGACAGCGATATGGGAGCTGTGATTATTGAGACGCCAGATTGGGTGAGCAAACCCTCTCAAGACCTGCTCAAAAGGACTTAAGATAGGGCAATGCCAAGAACCACCCCTCTTTTCACCACCCCGCTTTATCATGCGCCCCTTTCGGCCCACGGCAAACCCATCGACGCCGCCGAATTGACGCAATCTTGCGATGTAATCGCCAATGACGACGAGGCCGGACAGGAATGGTGCGAGGCGAACGCTTTTCCCGGATATACCTCTTACGCGTCGCTGACGGATCTGCCGTGGCGGTTTCCGATCTTCAAGGATCTGAAAAAGGCGCTGGACAAGCACGTGAAGGCCTTCGCCAAGGAATTGCACTTTGATCTGGGCGACAAAAAGCTGAAGCTGGAAGACCTGTGGATCAACATCCTGCCCGAAGGCGGCATTCACACCGCGCATATTCACCCGCACGCAGTGATTTCCGGCACGACCTACGTGCAGATGCCGCCCGATACCTCTGCCATCAAGTTCGAGGACCCGCGCCTTGCCATGATGATGGCCGCCCCGCCACGCCTTACCGACGCGCCAGAGCACCTGCGCCAGTTTATCTATGTGAAGCCGCAAGTTGGCGATGTGCTGCTGTGGGAAAGCTGGCTTCGGCACGAGGTTCCCATGAACATGAGCGAATATGAACGCATCAGCGTGTCGTTCAACTATCGCTGGGGCTGATTGCACGCTCCACAGGCCGGATGGCTTTTTGACCTGCATCAAAGTCTGACAGGCTGGCACCTGCCATGATCCCCCCAGCACACCGCTGATAAGGGGGGCATGCATGCCGACAAAATTGCAAGACACAACCAGCAGTCCGCACACCGAACAGATCATCGGATTTGCGGACGGCGAATACCCTTATGCCAGACGTCTGAGCCGACGCGCCTATGAAGCCGAAAAGGCTGCCCTTCAGGTGGAACTTCTCAAGGTGCAGCACTGGGTGCAGGACACCGGCCAGAAATTTGTGATGCTGTTCGAGGGCCGCGATGCGGCCGGCAAAGGCGGCACCATCAAACGCTTTACCGAACACCTGAACCCGCGCACGGCACAGGTGGTCGCGCTGAACAAACCCACCGACGAAGAAAAGGGCCAGTGGTTCTTTCAACGCTATATCAAGCACCTGCCATCGTCCGGTAACATCGTCCTTTATGACCGGTCTTGGTATAATCGCGCAGGCGTTGAGCGGGTCATGGGCTTTTGCGAACCTGCCGAATACCTTGAGTTTATGCGCCAAACGCCGGAGTTCGAGCGGATGCTGTCGCGCAGCGGGATCAAGCTTTTCAAATACTGGTTTTCGGTCACGCAGGAAGAACAGCACGCGCGTTTCAAATCACGCGAGACTGATCCGTTGAAGCGCTGGAAACTGTCTCCTGTGGATCGTGCCAGCATGGACCGCTGGGATGATTACACCGAGGCCAAAGAGGCGATGTTTTTCTACACCGACACCGCGGATGCGCCTTGGACTGTCATCCGGTCCAACGACAAAAAGCGCGCGCGCCTGAACTGTATGAAGCATTTCCTGTCGCAGCTTGATTACCCCGACAAAGACCCCGCCGTGGCCCAAGCGCCCGATCCCAAGATCGTGCTGCAAGCCACCCACGTTGTGCAAAATGCCGACCACATTCTGGCGGCGTCACTTCACCCCAAAACCCGCAAATCGACCTAAGGTAAAACCATGTCCCACGTCCCACACGAATTGAACGAAGAATTTCCCGACCTTGCGCAGACCATGTCGCAGATGCGTCAGTCCGATGCCCATTTCGCGAAGCTGACAGATGACTACCACGTCCTGAACCGCGAGCTTCACCGCGCCGAGACCAACGTAGAGCCGACGTCAGACGATCATCTGGTCGAGATGCGCAAACAGCGCTTGGCGCTCAAGGACGCGATCTATGCGATTGTGAAATCCAAGGACTGATCGTCAGCAAACGATCACGGCTGCGGTGTTGGAGACTTCCACGCCGCGGCTGCGCAGTGCGTCCTCGATCGGTTGCATGAGATCAAAGAAGCCGCCCTCGCCAAAGTAGGCTATATCGTAAAGCGACAGCTGTTTGAGGTTTGGAATACGGGCCAGCGGCGACAGGTCGCCAGAGACGGCCATCCCGCTTATCTCGAGTGTTTCAAGCGCGCGCATGCGGGCCAGTGGCGACAGGTCGTCAATCTGGCCGAACTCCATCAACAGCGTCTTGAGGTTTGAAAGGCGCGACAGATAGCTGATGCTATTGCCCTGCACGGCCCCGACCGACAATTCAGTGAGCCGCGACAGCCCGCCGATGGGGCTGTAATCAGTCACCTCATCCAGATCGGACGCATGCAGTAACGTTAGGTTTGGAAACGCACCCAGGCCCGACAAGTCAGAGACACCGGTGCCGCGCATGTGCAATTCGGTCAGACCGGTCAGCGCAGAGATGTCAGACAGATCATCAAAGCCGGTATAGCTGACCATCAGAATTTTGACGTGCGTCAGATCGGAAATGTCAGTGAAATCTTCGAGGTCCGCACCATCGAGATCGAGCAACTGGCACTGCGTCTCACGGCAATTCTGCACAAGGCGCTCACCTTCGGCAAACCGCTCGGCTTCGAAATCAATCGGGGGCGTGACGGACGGGCCATCGCAGGCCGCAAGGGCGGACAAAGTGGCGGCGACGAATGTCATGGCAAAAAGGCGGCGCATCTGAAATCTCCCTCGTGGAATGATCCCAGCCTAGCGCAAATATCTCCCATTTCCCAAGTGAGGTTTCCCTGACCGTCTTGTGGGATTCGAAAAGTGGCAAAGAAAAAACCCCCGCTGTGCGAACAGCGGGGGCTTTTCGTATTGTTCTGGCGTGGTGTCGCTCTCATCGTTTTCTCAAGGGAAAACGACTGCCGCGCACGCGGTGTCGCGCCAAGGCGCGACCCCGTATTTACCAGTCTTCGCGGACCACGGTGCGGGTCTTGATTGGCAGCTTCATCGCTGCAAGGCGCAGGGCCTCGCGGGCGATGGGCTCTGCCACACCGTCGATCTCGAACATCATGCGGCCCGGCTTTACCTTGCACGCCCAGAAGTCGATCGAACCTTTACCCTTACCCATACGCACTTCGACGGGCTTGGAGGTGACGGGTGTGTCCGGGAAGATACGGATCCAGACGCGACCCTGACGCTTCATGTGACGTGTCATGGCACGACGGGCAGCTTCGATCTGGCGCGCAGTGATACGCTCAGGCTCAACCGCTTTGAGGCCGAATGAACCAAAGTTCAGGTCAGACCCGCCCTTTGCTTCACCCTTGATGCGGCCTTTGTGCATCTTGCGGTGTTTTGTACGCTTTGGCTGTAGCATTTATCTTAGCTCCCTTAGCGACGGCCGGGGCCGCGAGGGATAGCACCCTCTTGCAGCTCGGCTGATTTGCGATCACGCGCCTGCGGATCGTGTTCCATGATCTCGCCTTTGAAGATCCAGACCTTGATCCCGATGATACCATAGGGGGTCATGGCTTCGTAGAGCGCATAGTCGATGTCGGCACGCAGTGTGTGAAGCGGCACGCGCCCCTCACGATACCACTCTGTGCGCGCGATCTCGGCGCCGCCAAGACGACCAGCGAGGTTCACACGGATACCAAGGGCACCCATACGCATGGAGTTCTGCACCGCACGCTTCATCGCGCGACGGAAGGACACACGACGCTCAAGCTGCTGACCGATGGACTCAGCTACCAGCATCGCATCCAGCTCTGGCTTGCGCACTTCAACGATGTTGAGGTGCAGCTCGCTTGCTGTCAGCTGTGCCAGCTTCTGACGCAGACCTTCGATGTCTGCACCTTTCTTGCCGATGATCACACCAGGGCGTGCTGCGTGGATTGTCACGCGGCATTTCTTGTGCGGGCGTTCGATGATCACGCGGGAAATACCGGACTGGGCACACTCTTTCTTGATGAATGCCTTGATCGCCAGGTCTTCAAGCAGAAGATCACCGTAGTCTTTGGTATCTGCATACCAGCGGCTGTCCCAGGTCCGGTTGACCTGAAGACGCATGCCGACGGGGTTTACTTTGTTACCCATTACGCTTGCTCCTCAACTTGACGCACCACGATGGTGATTTCCGAGAACGGCTTGATGATCTTGCCGAAACGGCCGCGCGCCCGTGGACGCCCGCGCTTCATGATCAGGTTCTTGCCGACGTAAGCTTCGGCAACGACCAGCTCGTCTACGTCAAGGTTGTGGTTGTTCTCTGCGTTGGCGATGGCCGACTGAAGACACTTCTTCACGTCGTCCGAAATCCGCTTTTTCGAGAAAGTCAGGTCCGTCAGGGCCTTTTCGACTTTCTTGCCGCGGATCAGGCCAGCAACGAGGTTGAGTTTCTGTGGCGAAGTGCGAAGCATGCGCAGTTTTGCACGGGCTTCGTTGTCGGCCACGCGGCGGGGATTCTTATCCTTGCTCATGGCTTATTTCCGCTTCGCTTTTTTATCTGCGGCGTGACCGTAATAGGTGCGAGTTGGCGAATATTCACCGAACTTCTGACCAATCATGTCTTCCGAGATGTTCACAGGGATGTGCTTCTTGCCGTTGTACACACCAAAGGTGAGACCAACGAACTGAGGCAGGATGGTTGAACGACGCGACCAGATCTTGATCACTTCGTTGCGGCCGCTTTCGCGCGATGCTTCTGCCTTTTTCAAGACATAGCTGTCGACGAACGGACCTTTCCAGACGGAACGTGCCATGAATTACCGGCCCTTCTTCTTGGCGTGACGCGAGCGGACAATCAGTCGCTGCGACGCTTTGTTCTTGTTACGGGTACGCTTACCCTTGGTGTCCTTACCCCATGGGGTCACAGGTGTCCGACCACCGGATGTGCGGCCTTCACCACCACCGTGCGGGTGGTCGATCGGGTTCATCGCGACACCACGAACGGATGGGCGCACGCCTTTGTGGCGCATGCGACCGGCCTTACCGAGGTTCTGGTTGGAGTTGTCAGGGTTGGACACGGCACCAACGGTGGCCATGCATTCCTGACGCACCAGACGCAGTTCGCCGGAAGACAGGCGGATCTGGGCGTAACCACCGTCACGACCAACAAACTGGGCATATGTGCCAGCGGCGCGTGCGATCTGGCCGCCCTTGCCTTCCTTCAGTTCGATGTTGTGAACGATTGTACCGATTGGCATGCCAGAGAATGGCATGGCGTTGCCCGGCTTGATGTCGGCCTTCGCGGAAGCGATGACCTTGTCACCAACAGCCAGACGCTGCGGGGCGAGGATATAATTCTGTGTGCCGTCTTCGTACTGGATCAGCGCGATAAAGGCCGTGCGGTTCGGGTCATATTCGATCCGTGCGACAACAGCGGACATGTCCAGCTTGTTCCGCTTGAAATCGACGATGCGGTAAAGACGCTTTGCGCCCCCACCAATACGACGCATGGTGATCCGTCCGGTGTTGTTCCGGCCGCCCGATTTCGTCAGACCCTGTGTAAGGGATTTGACGGGACGTCCTTTCCAAAGCTCCGAACGGTCAATCAGCACCAGCCCACGCTGGCCCGGCGTCGTCGGTTTGTACGACTTGAGTGCCATGTTAGCTACTTTCCGTTTGCTTGGCGGTCCCTACCCTCGCGGGCGGAACCTGATGTGAAAGGCCCCTGCTGTAACGCGAGGTGCCCGGGTGGAGATGCCTGCGCCGTTTGCGTGACGCCTGCATAAAAGACAGCCCCGGACGAATCCGAGGCTGGCGTTTGTGGGCTTGTAGCTGTGGTGGGGATGGGTGGCAAGGGGGTGACACCGCTTAAGGCTTCAAACTTGGCTATCAATATTGCTTCGCTCGAAATTGTACTTACACATTAGTTGCAACTAGAGCTTGCGCGTCGCTACTATGATTAAACAGCTTCTTCCTAAAAGGATTTCACTTGCCACGTTTTTCCCAAGTATTTGGTCTTACGAATTCGCAATCACAACTGGACTTCATCGATATAGAACTCACGCGAGACTCGCCTCTTTATCTGGACCCCTATGCTATACAGATCAAGTCTGACGATTGGTCTGACCTTTGTATTGATCAGATAAGATCATTCTTCACAGAAGTATTAAATGCTCTGAGAATGGATAATCAGGCCCGCGCGACCCATCTACTAAGCAATCTTCACGAACCCAACGAAACTTTCCTCGGGGTATCCAGAGGTGAACCAAACGGCAAAGCAATCGGAGAAAAAAAGGCTCGTCGGATTGCGCAATCCATCATAAACAGTCGTGCTTTCGAGACCGGAATTCTCGCTGATGTATCCGAAGCCGAATTGTTTGTTCGGTATGTAGGGCCGGACACAATCTCAGATCTCACTACTAATGTACTTAGAGGCCAGTTGGCGACCTATACCGCAGAACAATGTAAGCTATACAATATAGATACGTTTCCAACGCGTACCTTAGGACCAGTTTGGAACGCCCAGATAAGGGATTGGCAGGCAAGTACGTTGCAGCTTCCTAGGTACAACACTAAGCCAATTTTGCTAGTTCCTAAGCTATCTGTCAGACATCACTTGGCGTTGAACAGTCAGGAGTTTTATAACCACCACATGGTAGAGTTTTTGAAGGCTGAATATCATCAAGCTGGTGCCGCGCTTGTGCAGACCTACAAGGACGGGACTACCTACGTCACGAAAAAATCGGTTAAGGAGATACATCCGCTCATTAAGAATGATTTGGCACAGTTCGTTTTGGAGCATCCTGAAATCTTAGAACGATATAAAGCATTGAAAGGGTCAGAGGGCCCGCTCTCAAATGAAGACTTCGCCAGAATCGTTGAACATAACAACTTTGATGAAAGAATTTTTGCTAGAGCACTAATTAACCAGCTTGTGGCAATTCCACCCGGTAACGCGGAGGCTACAGCATACCACAATCTAACTTTGGGAATTTTATCTTTCCTTTTTTATCCTAGTATGGCCTATCCAATAAAGGAATATGAGATACATGAAGGACGAAAGCGTATTGATATCAAATTTACTAACGCAGCGACTGTAGGCTTCTTTTTTGAAATGATGCAAAGCCCTGCGGCGCGGGCGAATAGTATTTTTGTCGAGTGCAAAAACTACTCGCAAGAAGTAGCAAACCCTGAGCTCGATCAGATTTGCGGCCGATTTGCCCCAAACAGAGGCAAGCTAGGCTTTCTCTTATGCCGAAGTATCGACAATCGTCAGCGTTTCATCCAGCGCTGCAAAGATACCGCAAATGACGATCGAGGCTTTGTCATCGCAATCGACGATTCAGACTTGGTCGAATATTTGGAATTGGTCGAGAACAGCGCGCACGAGGCGATTCATGAGCGATTGCGAAATCGCTACAATGAATTAATCAACTAAGCATAGAAGCCACACTAAAGAGAAGGCCCCCGCATCACTGCGAGGGCCTTCTTCATTTCTTGCGTCAAGGCGGAGCTAACCCCCGCCCTACGGATCAGAGACCCGTGCTCACGTCGATTGTGTTGCCTTCGACCAAGGTCACATAGGCTTTCTTCACGTCTTTGCGTGTGCCCAAGGAACCGCGGAAGCGCTTGACCTTACCCTTGGTGATCGTCGTGTTGACCGCTTTCACCTTAACACCAAAAAGCGCCTCGACGGCCTCTTTGATCATCGGCTTGTTCGCGTCGATGGCCACTTCGAAGACCACAGCATTGTTCTCGGACGCTGTTGTGGCTTTCTCGGTGATGATCGGCTTGCGGATCACGTCGTAGTGTTCTGCTTTCGCGCTCATGACAAACGAGCCTCCAGTGCTTCGACACCTGCTTTGGTCAGGACAAGCGTGTCCGACTTGAGGATGTCATAGACGTTGGCACCCTGCGAAGGCAGCACGTCCAAAGTTGCGATGTTGCGGGCCGCCTGAGCGAAATCCGCGTTCACGTCCGCACCGTCGATGATCAGCGCACGCTTCCAACCCAGCGAACCGACCATTTTGGCCAGTGCCGATGTCTTGGCGTCCTTCACGTCGATGCTGTCGATGACGACAAGCTCACCAGCTGCCTTCTTGGCAGACAGTGCGTGCTTGAGGCCCAGCTTGCGGAACTTCTTGGTCAGCTCGTGACCGTGGCTGCGGGGTGTTGGACCCTTGTAGATACCACCGGACCGGAAGATCGGAGCACCGCGCGAGCCGTGACGTGCGCCACCTGTGCCCTTTTGGCGATAGATCTTCTTGGTCGAGTAGGACACTTCGGACCGACCCAGCGTGGAGTGCGTGCCTTGCTGCGCGTTTGCACGCTGCCAGCGGACCATGCGGTGCAGGATGTCCTTGCGTGGCTCAAGGCCGAAGATCGCGTCGTTCAGATCGACGGAGCCTGCAGCTTTGCCATCAAGTTTGATTGCATCAGCCTTCATTGTTTTCGCCTCCCTCTGGAGTTTCGTCGTTGGCCATTTCAGCCTCGGCAGCTTCCAGTGCGGCCTGCTCTGCTTCGGCTGCGGCCTTTGCGGCTGCTTCCTCTTCAGCGGCGGCTGCGGCGGCAGCTTCCTCGGCCAGACGCTTGGCTTCGTCGTCAAGCGACTTCAGACCAGCGGGATACATCACGTTCTCGGGCGTCGGTTTCTTGACCGCGTCCTTGACTGTGACCCAACCACCCTTGGAGCCGGGAACAGCGCCTTTGACCATGATCAAGCCACGGTCGGCATCTGTTTTGATGACCTGCAGGTTCTGTGTGGTAACACGGGCAGCACCCATGTGACCGGCCATTTTCTTGCCTTTGAACACCTTGCCGGGGTCCTGACACTGACCAGTGGAGCCGTGCGAACGGTGCGAGATCGAAACACCGTGTGTGGCACGCAGACCGCCAAAGTTGTGGCGCTTCATCGCACCCGCAAAACCTTTACCGATCGAGGTGCCGGCGACGTCAACGAACTGGCCCTCAAAGTAATGGTTGGCGGTGATTTCTTCGCCCACGTTGATCATGTTGTCAGGGGCCACGCGGAATTCAGCCAGCTTACGCTTTGGCTCAACGCTTGCAGCAGCAAAGTGACCGCGCATCGCTTTGGACACGCGCTTGACCTTTGCGTTGCCAGCACCGAGCTGAACAGCAACATAGCCGTCCTTCTCAACGGTGCGCTGTGCGACGACCTGAAGGTTTTCGAGGGACAGAACGGTCACAGGAATCTGCTTTCCGTCTTCCATGAACAGACGGGTCATGCCCATCTTTTTTGCGACAATACCGGTACGCAACATATCTATGTGCCTCCCTTACGCTTGCAGCTTGATTTCGACGTCCACACCGGCGGCCAGGTCGAGCTTCATCAGCGCGTCCACGGTCTGTGGTGTTGGGTCGACGATATCGAGAAGACGCTTGTGTGTGCGGATCTCGAACTGGTCACGGGATTTCTTGTCGATGTGCGGGCCACGCAGAACGGTGAACTTCTCAATCTTGTTGGGAAGCGGGATCGGGCCGCGAACAGAGGCACCGGTGCGTTTTGCTGTGGAGACGATTTCCTGTGTGCTTGCATCAAGCACCCGGTAATCAAACGCCTTAAGGCGGATACGGATGTTTTGGCTTTGCGCCATGTCATCACCCTTTATCTTAGGGTCCAGAACGGAGAGGAAGACATACGCCCATCGCAGGCCCTCATCGCGTCTTATTTGTCCAACTTAAAAAGGGCACGCATCGCGCACCCTTGTCTGGATAGCGGGCGTATAGGGGGAGTCTCTTGCGGTGACAACACCTTTTTTCGCCCAAACCGTATTGCCTCGCGGCTTATGCGACCCGCAAGAAAAGCTGGATCGCCAGCACAAGGATTACCGCACCGGCCAGCACTTCGACGCTGACCAGTAAGATGGCGGTACCGCGCGCCGATGCCGCCTGCGCCAGCGCACTTTCCCGCGCGCTGACAGCGGCCAGTGCCGTGAGGGCCGTGAACGCGGCCGTGCCCAGTCCCATCACCAGCACGCCGATGACGCCAGCCCAGTAAAGGCCAAGCGCATAGGTCAGGATCAAAAGAAAAATGGCCCCCGTGCAGGGGCGGATCGCGATGGCCGCAACCACTGCAAGGGCATCGCGCCACGTCTTTACCGCAGCCGCCTGATCCGGCGTTGGCGCGTGGGCATGACCACAGCTTGCACAGGTCGCAGGATCATGGTCGTCATGATCGCGGTCATGATCATGCGTGTGCGGCACCGCCCGCATCTGCCATCCCTTGCGCAACCCACGCAGGAACAGCCACAGGCCAACGCCCGCAATCAGCGCGTAGCTGACAGGTGCCATAGTGCGGTCTGCAAACGCCGTCAGCGCCTCGCGGCCCCAGCCCAGAACCGTCAGTGCCACCGTGACGATGACGATGGCAACTACGGCCTGCGCCAAGGACGACACGGCAGCCAGCCCCGCAAGGCGCTGTGCTGTAACCCGCACGCCCGTGCCGTAGCCGCCGATCACCAGTTTACCATGACCGGGGCCAGCCGCATGTACAAAGCCGTAGGCCAGACAAAGCCCCCACAGCCCCACCAAAGCGCTTGTGTCGCCCGCACGTAAGGCACGCAGGCTTCCTGCCATTGCGTTTTGCACATCGCGTTGCGTGGCCGCAGACCAGCGGCTGATATGATCTGCGCCGCCAAATCCCCACAGCCAGATCGCCCCTGCCACCAAGACAGCAAGGATAATCGCTGCTATCCCTCGCATGAGATCGTGATGGTTTCGGCAAACAGGATACCGACCGGCGGGAAGTCTTCCTCCGCACCAACATCAGCAGCAGGACGCCCGTAAAGAAGCTCATCCACCTCCGAATAGGCCGCGTTCAGATCGGGTTGCAGGACCGTGGCCGTGCAATCATCGCGTCCGACAAAACGAACCGGACCGTTGAGGCTGTAGGACACGTAGTAGAACGGATCATATACACGCACCGTGAACGGCGCGGACGGATCGGGCAGCGTGCCGATGGGACGTGTGTGGGCCTCTGTCACCAGACCATTTTCATAGGTCACGATATGATTTGTGCGCTCGTCGAGCGGCACGTTCGCGCCGCCTTGCAGCACCTCGAGATCACCACCAAAATCAGCGGGCCAGTTCACGACAGCGTCGGTCAGCGTGGCGACCTCGGCGTCGGTCAGAACCAGATCACCGTCCAGATCGATCCCAAGGTCGGACGTCAGAACAAGCGAGAAAAAGTCGTCGTAAGACCAGTCAAGCTGCACACCAACGGGGCGTTCGTCGTCAAAAATTACCGTCACGCCAACACCGACAAAAAGATGCGGGTGGGCCGTCGCTGTGGCCAGCGGCACGAGACAGGAAACGGCTGTGGCAATGGTCAATAAACGCATGAGCACGTGATACGTGAGCGGCGGGAAACCTGCAACGCGGATGCTGAATTGGCTGGCAATATGCCGCCGTTCGGGCGTTGCCCGAACTGGCTGTGGCGTTGGTGGCTGTGTCGGCTGACGTCTCTGGAAAAGCATGACTGGCGTGCGGGCTGGTCACATGCGGAATGCAAAAAGGCCGCCCGTGAGGGGCGGCCTTCTTATTTGTCAGGTGGGGTGGGTTCTCGGGATCTTTTTGCTCAAGGGCAAAAAGACCCTGCCACCCACGAGGTGCATTTCGCGTGGCGAAAGTGCCCCTTACTCGACGATTTTGGACACCACGCCGGCGCCGACGGTGCGGCCGCCTTCGCGGATGGCGAAGCGCAGACCGTCTTCCATAGCGATCGGTGCGATCAGCTCAACGTTGAACTTTAGGTTGTCGCCAGGCATCACCATCTCGGTGCCCTCTGGCAGAACAACTGTGCCTGTCACGTCAGTTGTACGGAAGTAGAACTGTGGACGGTAGTTGGCGAAGAACGGCGTGTGACGGCCACCTTCCTCTTTGGTGAGGATATAGGCTTCGGCCTCGAACTTTGTGTGCGGGTTCACGGAACCGGGCTTACAAAGCACCTGACCACGCTCAACGCCTTCACGGTCAACACCGCGCAGCAGGGCGCCGATGTTGTCGCCAGCTTCACCACGGTCCAGCAGCTTGCGGAACATTTCAACGCCTGTGCAGGTCGTCTTGGTGGTGTCGCGGATACCGACGATGGAGATCTCGTCGCCCACGTTGATCACGCCACGCTCGACACGGCCGGTCACAACAGTACCACGGCCAGAGATCGAGAACACGTCCTCGATTGGCATCAGGAACGGCAGGTCAACCGCACGTGCAGGTGTCGGGATGTATGTGTCGACAGCTTCCATCAGAGCAACGATGCTGTCTTTACCGATGTTGTCGTCACGCTCTTCCATGGCGGCCAGAGCCGAACCAGGGATCACAGGAATGTCGTCGCCAGGGTACTCGTAAGAGGACAGCAGCTCGCGGATTTCCATTTCCACCAGTTCCAGCAGCTCTTCGTCGTCAACCTGGTCAACTTTGTTCATGTAGACGACCATGTAGGGGATGCCCACCTGACGGCCGAGCAGGATGTGCTCGCGTGTCTGTGGCATCGGGCCATCTGCTGCGTTCACAACCAGGATCGCGCCGTCCATCTGGGCCGCACCGGTGATCATGTTCTTGACGTAGTCGGCGTGGCCGGGGCAGTCGACGTGCGCATAGTGGCGTGTCTCTGTCTCGTACTCGACGTGTGCTGTCGAGATGGTGATGCCGCGGGCCTTCTCTTCTGGCGCGCCGTCAATCTGGTCATACGCCTGGAAGTCACCAAAGTACTTGGTGATCGCAGCTGTCAGTGTCGTCTTGCCGTGGTCAACGTGGCCGATTGTGCCAATGTTCACGTGCGGTTTCGTGCGTTCAAACTTTGCCTTAGCCATTTTGCTGGGCTCCTTATCAGTTTTGCGGGTGCGGCGAGGTCAAACCCCGCCCTACATTTGGGTCGGATCGGCGGGGGCCAAGCCCCGCCGTGCCGGTTATGCGTATTTTGCCTGGATCTCTTCGGAGATGTTGGACGGCACCGGATCGTAGTGATCGAACTGCATCGTAAACTGCGCGCGGCCCGAAGACATGGAACGCAGTGTGTTGATGTAGCCGAACATGTTGGCCAGTGGCACCATCGCGTCGATGACAATCGCGTTGCCGCGTGTGTCCTGACCCTGCACCATGCCGCGGCGTGATGTCAGGTCACCGATGATCCCGCCGGTATAGTCCTCGGGTGTCACCACCTCGACCTTCATGATCGGCTCGAGCAGTTTCGCGCCAGCTTTGCGCATGCCTTCACGCATACACATACGGGCTGCGATTTCGAACGCCATGATGGAGGAGTCAACGTCGTGGAACTTACCGTCGATCAAAGCCACCTTGAAGTCGATCACGGGGAAGCCGGCCAGAGGACCGTTATCCATGACAGACAGGATGCCTTTTTCAACGCCCGGAATGTATTCCTTGGGCACCGAACCGCCAACGATGCGGCTCTCGAACGAGTAACCTTCGCCCGGCTCTGTCGGGGAAATGATCATTTTCACTTCACCGAACTGACCCGAACCACCAGATTGCTTCTTGTGGGTATAGGTGTGCTCAACTTCGTGGCCGATTGTCTCACGGTAGGCCACTTGTGGCGCACCGATGTTGGCTTCGACTTTGAACTCGCGCTTCATGCGGTCGACAAGAATGTCGAGGTGCAATTCGCCCATGCCCTTCATGATGGTCTGACCGGATTCCAGATCGGTTTCCACGCGGAACGAAGGATCCTCGGCTGACAGGCGCTGAAGGGCGATGCCCATCTTTTCCTGGTCGGCTTTGGTCTTTGGCTCAACGGCGATCTCGATCACGGGATCGGGGAAGGTCATTGTTTCCAGAACAACAGGATCTTGCGGATCACAGATCGTGTCACCTGTTGTTGTGTTCTTCAGACCACCCAGCGCGATGATGTCGCCAGCGAACGCTTCGGAGATTTCCTCGCGGTCGTTGGAGTGCATCATCATCATACGGCCCACACGCTCTTTGTTCCCCTTGGTGGAGTTGAGCATGTTGTCGCCCTTGTTGAGCTTACCGGAGTAGATCCGTGTAAACGTCAGCGAGCCGACAAACGGGTCGTTCATAATTTTGAACGCAAGGCCGGAGAACGCCATATCGTCGTCCGCACGGCGGGCGATGTTACGTGTCTCTGTCTCGTCGCCGGGCTTAAAGCCCATGTAGTCAACAACGTCGAGCGGGCTTGGCAGGTAGTCCACAACAGCGTTCAGCAGAGGCTGCACGCCTTTGTTCTTGAACGCGGAACCACCAAGCACAGGAACGAAAGACAGCGACAGGCAGCCCTTGCGGACCAGCTTGCGCAGTGTCGGCACGTCAGGCTCGTTGCCTTCCAGATACGCTTCCATTGCGTCGTCGTCCTGCTCAACAGCAGCTTCGACCAGCTTTTCACGCCACTCAGCGGCCTGATCAGCAAGGCTGTCACGGATCGGTGCTTTGATCCACGATGCGCCAAGGTCTTCGCCCTGCCACAGCCACTCTTCCATGGTGACCAGATCGACAAGGCCTTCAAGCTCTGTCTCGGCACCGATTGGGAAAGCGATTGGGATCGCACGCGCGCCGGTGCGGTCTTCGATCATCTCAACGCACTTGAAGAAGTCGGCGCCGATCTTGTCCATCTTGTTGACGAACACCATGCGCGGCACCTTGTAGCGGTCAGCTTGACGCCACACGGTTTCTGTCTGCGGCTCAACACCAGCGTTGGCGTCAAGAACACATACAGCGCCGTCAAGCACGGCCAAGGAACGCTCAACTTCGATTGTGAAGTCAACGTGGCCGGGTGTGTCGATGATGTTCATGCGGTGCTTGGGGCTGTCTGCCTCAGTACCGTTTTCTGTGCGCTCCCAGAACGTGGTTGTCGCAGCAGAGGTGATCGTGATGCCACGCTCTTGTTCCTGCTCCATCCAGTCCATGGTGGCCGCACCATCGTGCACCTCACCGATGTTGTGGGATTTGCCTGTGTAATACAGGATACGCTCGGAACAGGTGGTTTTGCCCGCGTCGATGTGGGCAATAATACCAAAGTTCCGGTAGAGTTCGAGTGGGTAGTCGCGTGCCATTTTTGGTCTGCTCCTAAATTACCAGCGGTAGTGGCTGAATGCTTTGTTCGCATCGGCCATCTTGTGGGTGTCTTCGCGCTTTTTCACCGCGGTGCCGCGGTTGTTGATCGCATCCATCAGCTCGCCTGCGAGGCGCTCTTCCATGGTGTTCTCGTTGCGCTTTTGGGCCGCAGCGATCAGCCAGCGGATGGCCAGCGCTTCGCGACGCTCGGGACGCACATCAACGGGCACCTGATATGTGGCACCACCGACGCGGCGCGAACGCACTTCGACGGCTGGCTTGATGTTTTCAAGGCACTCGTGGAACACTTCCATGGGTGACTTTTTCAGCTTATCTTCAACGCGGTCGAAGGCGTTGTAAACAATCCGCTCAGCAACGGCTTTTTTGCCGTCGATCATCAGGTTGTTCATGAATTTTGTCAGCACCTTGTCGCCATACTTGGCGTCAGGGAGAACTTCGCGTTTTTCAGCGGCGTGACGACGTGACATTTATCGTGTCTCTCTCTCGGTTCGGGCGATGGTGGGGTGAAACCCCACCCTACGATGGATGGTAGGGCGGGGTTTGACCCCGCCACCGGCAATTACTTCGGACGCTTGGCACCGTACTTGGAGCGGCGCTGCTTACGGTCTTTGACGCCCTGGGTATCCAGAACACCACGCAGGATGTGGTAACGGACACCGGGAAGGTCTTTCACACGGCCGCCACGGATCAGAACAACAGAGTGCTCTTGCAGGTTGTGGCTCTCACCGGGGATGTAGGAAATCACTTCGAAACCGTTGGTCAAGCGCACCTTTGCAACTTTCCGCATCGCGGAGTTCGGCTTCTTAGGAGTAGTTGTATAAACACGTGTACAAACGCCGCGCTTCTGCGGGCATCCTTCCATGTGCTGCGACTTGGATCGCGTGACTTTTGGCTGGCGCGGTTTGCGGATCAGCTGCTGAATCGTTGGCATCGTTTGATGTTCCCATCTATTCACATAAATGCGCCCGGCAAGCGCGGTATAAACTTGCCATCTGACAAGCACAAAAGACCCGCTGTCGCACCCTTACCGGAGGTGCGGAGCGGTTTGGCTACAGAGGAACAAGGAAGCATTATCCCGGTTCTTGAACGCAACAAACATGATATCGGGACGGATCGGGGAATCCCCCAAAGCCCGGATGAGCGGCGTATAGAATGTGACCGGTTTAGTGTCAACAGCCACCCAGTTTTCACGGGGCCCTCACGTCAATCGGCAGATTTCCGTTTACCGCAAAAAGTGGTGGGTTTCCGGACTTGTCAGCCTGATTGCAGCATCGTTACCCTGCCCGCATCACTGATTTTCAGGATAGATAAGGGAAGAGGACGATTTTATGTATATCAAACTGACAGCGGCCTGCGTGGCCGTCGCCGGATTAGCGGCATGTGAAACAGCAACGCCACCAACTGCGGGACAGGCGGAATATAATGCGGCTTTGGCACAGTATAACGCCGTGGTGTCCAACCAGCGCGCAGCAGCAAGTTCGCTTAGCGGCTTTACCACATTTACGGGCACTGCCATCTCGAATGCGGAATTTGCCGAAGAAGGCGGTTATCGCATGATCGGCGACATGGAGATGCGCGTCGATTTCAATGACAACAACGGCGATAACATTCGCGGCGAGATTGAAGAGATCAACATCATCGATCGCCGCAATGCCGATGGCAGCCAGTTGGCCGAAGGCGTGTTGAACATCCGCGGCACCGAGGTCAACGGCCAGATCGTGGCCACCGCAACAGGTGAGCTGGGCATCGTGCGCGTGGACAGCATTGCGCGGGAAACGACCAACGTCGATCTTGATCTTGAAGGCGAGACACGCAACACCTCTGCCTTTGCCGATACGATCACGGGCCGGTTCTCTGGCTTTGGTGCGGCAAGCACGACAAATGGTGTTGAGGCCGAATTCACCGGTGGCCGCTTCGTGCTGGACGATCCGTCCCGCTAATCAAACATCAGGCGCGCGTGGCAGCCAGCTTTGCGCGCCTGATCCTGAACTGATGTTCGCGGTAAAGCGTGAACAAGCCCATCGCGACCACGATACCGGCCCCTATCAGTGTCAACGCATCGGGGTAATCCCCGAACACAAGCACCCCGACAATGATCGCCACCACAAGGCTGGTATAGCGGAACGGTGACACAAAGCCGATCTCGCCCACGCGCATGGCAGCGACCGAACAGATGTAAGCCGCAACTACGAAAGACCCTGACGCGGCAAGCTGCGCCATCGCCTTACCGGTCACGGGCTGCCAGTCTTCAAACATAACTCCGACAATGGCCATGGCCCACACGCCCGCCGCCGCCGCAAGCGCCACTAGCGTGGATGGGGCCTTGGCTGTGATCCGGCGCGCCGACAGATCGCGGATAGTAATCAGGCCAACAGCGGCAACGACGTAAAGCGAATAGGCATTAAAATCGCTGCCTCCGGGGCGGATGATCAGCATCACCCCCGCAAATCCGACACCGATGGCCACGAGCCTGCGCCAGCCAAGCGGCTCTTTCAGAAACACTGCTGCCCCCAAAGCCACGGTCAGCGGCAACACCTGCAAGATCGCCGATACGTTGGCGATCGGCATGTTGAACAGAGCCGTGATGAACAGATAGGCCGATATCGTTTCAGCCAGCGTGCGGACGACAATCAACGTCGTATCGCGGCGCGACAGATCAAACCGCAGATGTCCCATGGCGTAACAGATCAAAAGCAGGACCGGCACAATAAACAGGCCGCGCATGAAAAGCGCCTGAAACAGCGGCACCTCGTCAGATGCGGCTTTCATGAAGGCGTCATTGAGCGTGAAGCCCGTCATCGACCCCATCATCAAAAGCGCACCGCGCAAGTTGTTGGAAAGCTTTGCCATCCCCCTGCCCTAGCAGCGTGTGCGCGGTGCCGCTATCCCTATTCGGCGGGCACCGTTGCCGGAGCTGATTGTGGCAAATCGCGAAAGCGGATCATCTTGCCGGACGCTTCGTCCCATAGCTTCCACTGCACGCAGGCAATCGCCTCAAAGACACCAAGCCGCGTCGGCTCCAGTTCATTCTCGAGCGCGCGGTGGCAGGCCTGCAGACGATAACACGGGATCTTGGCGTGCAGGTGGTGCAGGTCGTGGAACGCAAAGTTGAATGTCGCGAAGTGGAACAGCGGGCCCCAGTCCAGCACGCTAGACCCTTTCAGCGAAGCGTCTTCAAAATTGCAGCTTTCGGCATGTTCCCAATAGGCATCTTCATAGTTGTGGCCCACATAAACCATGAACACGCCCATACAGGCCGAAATCATGCCCGCGATGATCGTGAAGGCAAATGCCTGCCAACCGAACAAAATCCAAAGCGACGCCCAGAAGCCAAACATCAGCGTGTTCTGCATCAGGATATCGCGCATGCCTGTCTTGGCCGCGTTCTTGGGATACCGGTAGCGGATAAAGATCACAAAGATCGGCCCGATGAAATAGAGCACAAAGGCAGAGCGATAGATGCGGTAAAACAGCTTCATACCGGGGCTGGCGGCCTGATACTCTGCCACGGTCCACGTCAGCACCTCATGGGCATCACGTTCATCAAGGTTCCCGATATAGGCGTGATGGCGGTTATGGTTGTAGCGCATCGCGTAATAGGCATTGCCGGTGAAGGCCCCTGTCAGCACACCGACCACCTCGTTAGTGCGGCGCGATTTGAAGTAGGACAGATGTCCACAATCATGCTGGATACCAAAGAAACGGGTCGTGCCTGCAAAGAACATCAGCACGGCCACGGCCATAACAAGGAAATTGCCCCAGAACATCGTGCCAAGGACAATCGCGCCGGCATAAAGGGCAGCGGTATTGGCGACATGAAACCATGCCAAACTGTCGATCGGGGCGGCATAGGGTTTTGCCAAACGACGAATGCTCATCAAAAAATCTTTCTCGAAAATGGCCCTGAAAATGGGCCGCAGTAAAAATTAACCAAACGGTAAAACAGGAATTTCGTTCGGGCAAGTCAGGATGACCGTACCACGACGTGCAGAGCGGCTGACCCCAGTGGCATCTGATCCGGCAGAGGTGGACGGACGCAACAACGCCACAGTCCCTCGCCCGTCTGGAGTATCACCACCGATCACTTGGCCAAAACGCAAAAGGCCCACTGGTTCCAGCGGGCCTTTGCAATCTTTTATAGCGAGATGACTTACTCGTCGCGGCTTTCGGGTGTGTCGACAACCATTGTGTCGAACTCGTCCCCGCCAACGACATCGTCAGATGCCGAAGGCTCTGGTGCGGCAAGGGCCGCGGCCTGTTCAGCTTCTTCGCGGCGCGCTTCGATGACGACGTTGTCACGCGATGTTGCGATCGAACGCACACGCTGTGTCGCACCACCTGTACCCGCCGGGATCAGACGACCCACGATAACGTTCTCTTTCAGGCCAACCAGTTTGTCGCGCTTACCCTGAACCGAGCTTTCGGTCAGAACGCGTGTGGTTTCCTGGAACGACGCGGCAGAGATGAACGAACGTGTCTGCAAGGATGCCTTGGTGATACCCAACAAGATCGGCTCACCTTGAGCAGGACGATCACCGCGCTTGAGCGCCTTGGCGTTCGCCTCGTCAAACTCGGCCTTATCGACGTTCTCGCCCTTCAGCAGAACGGTGTCACCGCTGTCCTGAATCTCCCACTTCTGGAGCATCTGGCGCACGATAACTTCGATGTGCTTGTCGTTGATCTTAACACCTTGCAGGCGATACACATCCTGCACCTCGTCGATCATGTAGTCAGCCAAGGCCTCAACACCCATAACCGCAAGAATATCGTGCGGAGCGGGGTTGCCGTCCATGATGTAATCGCCCTTCTGGACAAAGTCACCTTCCACAACGGGAATGTGCTTACCCTTAGGCACCATGTATTCGACCTTCACCTCTGCATCATCGGCAGATTCAATCGCGATGCGGCGCTTGTTCTTGTAGTCCTTGCCAAAGCGCACGTAGCCATCGATTTCAGCGATGATTGCGTGATCCTTTGGACGACGGGCTTCGAACAGTTCGGCCACACGTGGCAGACCACCGGTAATGTCCTTGGTTTTGGCACCCTCGCGCGGAATACGTGCAACCACGTCACCGGCGTGAATTTCCTGACCGTCTTCAACCGACAGAACCGCGTCAACGGACATGCCATAGGATACGGGGTTGCCGTCATCCTTGAGGGCAGGTTCGCCATCTGCACCGACCACGATGATCTTTGGTGCCAGCTCATTGCCCTTGGGCGCTGCACGCCAGTCCGACACGATCTTTTGTGTCATGCCTGTCGCGTCGTCTGTTTCTTCGCGCACGGCAATACCGTTCACGAGGTCCACATAACGGGCTGTACCGGACTTCTCGGCGATGATTGGCAGTGTGTATGGATCCCATTCAAAGAGCTTGTCGCCGCGGTGAACATCGCCACCCTCTTTGACAAACACCTTGGAGCCATAACCAACCTTGTGGTTCGCACGCTCTTCACCGTCTTCACCCATGATCGCGATGACCATGTTACGGCCCATGACAACCATCTCGCCAGACGAGTTTTCCAGCAACTGTGCGTTGCGGAATTCGATCTTGCCTGGCTGGGATGCCTCAAGGAACGACTGCTGACCACCCTGCGCAACACCGCCGATGTGGAATGTCCGCATCGTCAGCTGTGTACCAGGCTCACCAATGGACTGCGCGGCGATGATGCCGACAGCTTCACCAATGTTGACGCGTGTACCGCGTGCAAGGTCACGACCATAACACATGGCGCAAACGCCGTCCTCGGCCTCACAGGTCAGTGGGCTGCGGATACGCATTTTGCCGATGGCAGCAACGTCGATCATGTCGGCTGTCCGCTCGTCAATGAGCTCGCCTGCTTTGACGATGATCTCGTCAGTGCCGGGCTTCACCACATCATCAGCAGACACACGACCCAGCACACGCTCAGCCAGCGATGCGACGACTTCACCATCGTTCACCGCAGCTTCTGCCGTGATGGCCATGTCGGTGCCACAGTCGACCTCGCGCACGATGCAATCCTGTGCAACGTCAACCAGACGACGTGTCAGATAACCCGAGTTCGCAGTCTTCAGCGCCGTATCCGACAGACCCTTACGGGCACCGTGGGTGGAGTTGAAGTACTCAAGAACGGTCAGACCTTCCTTAAAGTTCGAGATGATCGGCGTCTCGATGATCTCGCCGTTTGGCTTGGCCATCAGGCCGCGCATACCGCCCAGCTGCTTCATCTGTGTCACAGAACCACGCGCACCGGAGTGGGCCATCATGTAAACAGAGTTCGGCTCGCCTTCGACACCGCCTTCAAGTTCGGGCGTGGTCGAGATTGTGGACATCATCGCGTCAGTGACTTTGTCGTTGGCCTTTGACCACGCATCGACAACTTTGTTGTACTTTTCGCCCTGAGTGATCAGGCCGTCCATGTACTGCTGTTCAAAGTCTTTCACCTGATCGCGTGTCTCGTCGACCAGTTCCCACTTGGTGTCAGGCACAACCATGTCGTCCTTACCGAACGAAATACCGGCCTTGAACGCCTCGCGGAAGCCCATGGTCATGATCTGGTCACAGAAGATGACAGACTCTTTCTGGCCGCAATAACGATACACGGTGTCGATGACCTGCTGCACTTCCTTCTTGCGCAGCAAACGGTTCACGAGGCTGAACGGTGCTTTTGCATTGAGCGGCAGAAGCGCGCCCAGACGCAGACGACCCGGTGTGGTTTCAAAGCGCGTCAGCACCTCGTTACCTTCGTTGTCGATCTGCGGCATCCGCGCGTGAATCTTAGCGTGCAGGTGCACTTCACCAGCGGTAAGCGCGTGCTCGACCTCTTCGATGTTCGAGAACGACATGCCCTCGCCCTTCATGCCGGAACGCTCGATGGTCGTGTAGTAAAGACCAAGGATCATATCCTGCGAAGGCACGATGATCGGCGCGCCGTTGGCAGGCGACAGCACGTTGTTGGTGGACATCATCAGAACGCGGGCTTCCAGCTGTGCCTCAAGGGACAGTGGAACGTGCACGGCCATCTGGTCACCGTCGAAGTCAGCGTTAAACGCGGAACACACAAGCGGGTGCAGCTGGATCGCTTTACCTTCGATCAGGACAGGTTCGAACGCCTGAATGCCAAGACGGTGCAGCGTTGGCGCACGGTTCAGCATGACAGGGTGTTCTCGGATCACCTCATCCAAGATATCCCAAACTTCGGGACGCTCTTTTTCCACCAGCTTTTTCGCCTGTTTCACAGTGGAAGACAGACCTTTGGCCTCAAGCCGCGAGTAGATGAACGGCTTGAACAGTTCGAGCGCCATCTTCTTGGGCAGGCCACACTGGTGCAGCTTCAACTCGGGGCCGGTCACAATGACCGAACGACCGGAGAAGTCGACGCGTTTCCCCAAAAGGTTCTGACGGAAGCGACCCTGCTTACCTTTCAGCATGTCGGACAGCGATTTCAGCGGACGCTTGTTGGCACCCGTGATCACGCGGCCACGACGGCCGTTGTCGAACAATGCGTCGACGGATTCCTGCAACATCCGCTTTTCGTTGCGGACGATGATGTCTGGCGCGCGCAGTTCGATCAGACGCTTCAGACGGTTGTTACGGTTGATCACACGACGATACAGATCGTTGAGGTCGGACGTCGCAAAACGGCCACCATCCAGTGGCACCAGCGGGCGCAGCTCTGGCGGGATCACGGGGATCACGGTCAGAACCATCCACTCGGGGCGGTTACCGGATTCGATAAACGACTCGACGATCTTCAGACGCTTGATGATCTTCTTGGGCTTCAGTTCGCCTGTGGCTTCTTTCAGGTCAGCACGCAGCTGCTCTGCTTCGCCTTCAAGGTCGATCTGGGACAGCATCTCGCGGATCGCTTCGGCGCCGATGTTGGCCTGGAACGCGTCCATACCATAGACGTCTTGCGCGTCGTTATACTCTTCCTCGTTCATCAACTGACCATAGGTGAGGTCAGTCAGACCGGGTTCGATCACGACGTAGTTTTCGAAATACAAGATACGCTCAAGATCGCGCAGGGTCATGTCCAGCATCAGGCCGATGCGCGATGGCAACGACTTGAGGAACCAGATGTGCGCAACAGGAGCAGCCAGTTCAATGTGGCCCATCCGCTCGCGGCGGACTTTTTGCAGCGTGACTTCCACGCCGCATTTCTCGCAGACAACGCCGCGATACTTCATGCGCTTATATTTGCCGCACAGGCATTCGTAGTCTTTGATCGGGCCAAAGATGCGTGCGCAGAACAGGCCGTCGCGCTCAGGCTTGAACGTGCGGTAGTTGATGGTCTCGGGCTTTTTGATCTCGCCAAAGGACCACGACAGGATCCGCTCTGGCGAGGCCAGAGAGACCTTGATTTCGTCAAACGTTTTCGCCGGTGTGAGCGGGTTAAACGGGTTATTTGTCAGTTCCTGGTTCATTTCGATACCTTTTCAGTATGGCGGGAGAGTGGGAGTGGGCCGAACCTTTGTCCGGCCCCGGAATAAAGCGTGGCTTTAGTCCTCCACCTCCGCATCCAGGAGTTCCATGTTCAGGCCAAGGCCGCGGACTTCTTTGACGAGAACGTTAACGCTCTCTGGCACGCCGGCCTCAAAGTTATCTTCGCCTTTGACAATGCTCTCATAGACCTTGGTCCGGCCTGCGACGTCATCCGACTTGACCGTCAGCATCTCTTGCAGCGTGTAGGCCGCGCCGTATGCTTCCAGTGCCCAGACTTCCATCTCACCGAAACGCTGACCACCGAACTGGGCTTTACCACCCAGCGGCTGTTGCGTGACCAGGCTGTATGGACCAGTTGAGCGGGCGTGGATCTTGTCGTCGACAAGGTGGTGCAGCTTGAGCAGGTATTTCACACCCACCGTGACCTTGCGGGAGAATTGCTCACCCGTGCGGCCATCAAACAGCACCGACTGACCCGAGGTGTCGAAACCGGCACGCGTCAGCGCGTCGTTCACATCAGCCTCTTTCGCACCGTCAAAGACAGGCGTCGCAATCGGCACACCGCGTGTGACGTTGCCAGCCGCCTCGACCAGATGCGCCTCGTCCATATCGGCAAGACCTTCGTCATAGACGTTGTCGCCATAGACGATTTTCAGCGCGTCACGCACTGGGGTCATGTCACCGGAACGGCGGTATTCGTCCAGCGCCTCGTCCACTTGGATACCCAGACCGCGTGCGGCCCAGCCCATGTGGGTTTCAAGGATCTGACCGACGTTCATACGCGAAGGCACGCCCAGCGGGTTCAGACAGAAATCGACAGGTGTACCATCCGCAAGGAACGGCATGTCCTCCATCGGCACCACTTTCGAAATCACACCCTTGTTGCCGTGACGACCAGCCATCTTGTCGCCCGGTTGCAGCTTGCGCTTCACCGCGACGAACACTTTGACCATCTTCATGACACCCGGTGGCAAGTCGTCACCACGGCGCACTTTCTCGACCTTGTCCTCAAAACGGGCATCCATCTGACGCTTCTGCGCCTCGTACTGCTCGTTCAGGGCCTCGACCACTTGCGCGTCAGCCTCGTCTTTCAGTGCCAACTGCCACCACTGACCGCGGGACAGTTCGGACAGCGCCTCTTCCGTGATCTCGGAGTTCGCTTTGAAGCCCTTGGGGCCTTTCACAGCAACCTTGCCGATGATCATGTCGTGCAGACGGGCGTAGATGTTGCGATCAAGGATCGCCATCTCGTCGTCGCGGTCACGGGCAAGGCGCTCGACCTCTTCACGCTCGATCTGCAACGCACGTTCGTCTTTTTCGACACCGTGACGGTTGAACACACGCACTTCGACGATTGTGCCAAAGTCACCCGGCGGCAGGCGCAGGGATGTGTCACGCACGTCAGAGGCTTTCTCACCAAAGATGGCGCGCAAGAGCTTCTCTTCCGGTGTCATCGGGCTTTCGCCCTTTGGTGTGATCTTGCCCACGAGGATATCAGCGGGGCCCACTTCGGCACCGATGTACACGATGCCCGCTTCGTCGAGGTTGCGCAGGGCTTCCTCACCGACGTTGGGGATATCGCGTGTGATTTCCTCTGGCCCAAGCTTTGTATCGCGGGCGGCGACTTCAAATTCCTCGATGTGGATCGAGGTAAAGACGTCATCGCGGGTGATACGCTCAGAGATCAGGATCGAGTCTTCGTAGTTGTAGCCGTTCCAAGGCATGAACGCGACGACCACATTTTTGCCCAGTGCGATCTCACCGATGTCCGTGGATGGACCGTCGGCAATGACCTCGTCTTTCAGAACGGTGTCGCCCACCTTCACCAGCGGACGCTGGTTGATGCAGGTGTTCTGGTTGGAACGCTGGAATTTGCGCATACGGTAGATATCAACGCCTGCATCGCCCAGTTCCAGATCATGCGTCGCACGCACAACGATACGCTGCGCATCAACCTGGTCGATGATACCCGCGCGTTTCGCCATGATCGCAGCGCCGGAATCGCGGGCCACAACCTCTTCCATGCCGGTGCCGACAAGCGGCGCTTCAGCCTGCAACAGTGGCACGGCCTGACGCATCATGTTCGAGCCCATCAGCGCGCGGTTCGCGTCGTCGTTCTCAAGGAACGGGATCAGCGATGCGGCAACCGAGACCAGCTGCTTTGGTGACACGTCGATCAGGTCCACGTTTTCGCGTGGGGACAGCGTGTAGTCGCCGTTTTTGCGGGTCGAGACCAGTTCGTTGTTGAACGTGCCATCGTCAGCCATGTTCGCGTTGGCCTGCGCCACAGTGTGACGCATCTCTTCGGTCGCGGACATATACGACACTTCGTCAGTCACAACGCCGTCAATCACCTTGCGATACGGTGTTTCGATGAAGCCGTATTTGTTCACGCGGGCGAAAGTGGCCAGCGAGTTGATCAGACCGATGTTTGGGCCTTCCGGCGTTTCAATCGGGCACATACGACCGTAGTGGGTCGGGTGCACGTCGCGCACCTCAAAGCCTGCACGCTCGCGGGTCAGACCGCCCGGGCCAAGCGCGGAGAGGCGACGCTTGTGCGTAACCTCTGACAGCGGGTTGGTTTGGTCCATGAATTGCGACAGCTGCGAAGAGCCGAAGAATTCACGCACAGCCGCGGCAGCAGGCTTTGCGTTGATCAGGTCCTGCGGCATCACTGTGTCAATCTCGACAGATGACATACGCTCTTTGATCGCGCGCTCCATCCGCAGAAGGCCAACACGGTACTGGTTTTCCATCAGCTCGCCTACGGAACGGACGCGGCGGTTACCAAGGTGGTCGATGTCGTCCACGTCGCCTTTGCCGTCACGCAGTTCAACCAGCGCCTTGATGCACGATACGATGTCTTCCTTGCGCAGTGTGCGCATGGTGTCTTCGGCATCCAGATCAAGACGCATGTTCATCTTCACGCGGCCCACAGCGGACAGGTCGTAACGCTCGCTGTCAAAGAACAGCGTGTCGAACAGGGCAGACGCCGCATCAACGGTCGGTGGCTCACCGGGGCGCATCACGCGGTAGATATCCATGAGCGCGGTTTCGCGGTTCATGTTCTTGTCGTTGGCCATCGTGTTGCGCATGTAAGCGCCCACGTTGATGTTATCGATGTCCAGCACAGGCACAGTTTTGATGCCAGCATTGACCAGATCCATGACGGTACCGCCGATGATCTCGCCGTCTTTGTCCAACTCAAGCGTCAACTCGTCACCGGCTTCGACGTAGATCGCGCCAGTTTCTTCGTTGATGATGTCACGCGCGACAAACTTGCCAACGATTTGGTTGAACTGCACCAGCAGGTCGGTGACCTTGCCTTCGTCGATCAGCTTTTTGACGGAACGTGGTGTGACCTTCTCGCCTGCTTTGGCGAACACTTCACCAGTTGCGGCGTCAACAAGATCATGCGCAGGGCGTGTGCCGCGCACGCGCTCTGGGAAGAACTTGGTTGTCCAGGCCTTACCCTTCTTATCAAGCGTATAGTCAACAGTGTTATAGTAGGCATCCATGATACCTTCCTGATCAAAGCCCAGCGCATAAAGCAGGGTTGTCACAGGCAGCTTGCGGCGGCGGTCAATCCGGCAGAACACAAGGTCCTTGGCGTCAAATTCGAAGTCCAGCCAAGAGCCGCGGTAAGGAATGATGCGGCATGCAAACAGCAGCTTACCGCTGGAGTGCGTCTTGCCCTTGTCGTGGTCAAAGAACACGCCGGGCGAACGGTGCATCTGGGATACGATCACACGCTCGGTGCCGTTGACGACAAATGTGCCGTTTGGCGTCATCAGGGGCATGTCGCCCATGAACACGTCTTGCTCTTTGATGTCTTTCACAGACTTCGCGCCTGTGTCCTCGTCCACATCAAACACGATCAGACGCAGCGTGACCTTCAGCGGTGCTGAATAGGTCATGTCGCGCTGCTGACATTCCTCAACATCGTACTTCGGCTTTTCCAGTTCGTACTTCACGAACTCAAGCACAGCGGTTTCGTTGAAATCCTTGATCGGGAAAACCGACTGGAACACACCCTTGATCCCTTCGCCGTCCATTGGCGCGTCACTGTCGCCGGAGCGCAGGAACAGATCGTAGGATGATTTTTGAACCTCGATGAGGTTCGGCATTTCTAGAACTTCACGGATTTTACCGTAATACTTACGCAGGCGCTTCTGACCGAGGAAGGATTGAGCCATGTTAAGCAGGTCTCCATATTGTTGAAGCGCGCCTTGGGTGGGAACCAAGCCGCGCAGCTATGGCGGTTGTTGCGTTTCTATTCTGAAGTGCGCCCAAACACTTCTCCCGAAACAAGCAACTTACCTATCAAAACGCGCGTAGATTCGGCGCTTTGAAAGCTAAGTTTTTATGGGTTTTGTTGTATTTTGTGATGCCACACCAGTCCGACGAACCGCCCATCTAAGCCAGATCGGGCAAAAGTTCAAGGGAATCGGCATAAAATCCTGCGCCCGCAAATGGGGGCGCAGGATCCGTCATGGGACGAGGATGGTGCAGTTACACGGCAAGCCACTCACAACAAGCCGGGACCGCGCCGCCGCGTTACATGCCCATAGACACCGCAAAGCCTGAAAATCCCGTTACGCCCAGATCGGACAGCAGCGTGGCTTCGGCTGTTTCAAGATTGATCGCATAGAGCCCCGATGTCTCGGACCCGTCCAGTTGCAGGATGGCGTAGGCCATGTCGCTGCCCTCTTCAGGTGATACGATATCAAAACCGCCTGCCGTGACCAGATCAGCCGCTTCGCCGTCGATCATCACGGTGCCGATGGTTTCCAGCGTGCCTGCGTTGTTGGCAAGACTGACCAGCGCGTTGGTACGTGCGTCCAGTGCATATTGGAACGTGCTGCCCGCTTTGGCACCTGCAATCGCGTTTGTGTAGGCGTTGGCATAGATCAGCGGCTCTGTGCCTTCGTTCACGTCACCTTCGGCATAGGCCGTATCGGTGAAGCGCAGCACGGAATTCGCGCGTTCGTCATTGTCGCCAAAACCAACGGGGAAATAGACAAGGTTCGCACCGTCGTCACCCACCATACGCACAGCGTCGATGGCGTTGTTGAAGTCCATGGCCACAGCATTGCCCGACACCATCGCATCGTCAGCGAATGTGGCACCGGTATCTGTCAGCGCACCTGACATCGCGTCGATGGTATAGACCATCCCGTCGCGCGAAAACCCCAGCAGATCGCCGGTCACGGGGCGGTAGGCGATCGCATCAAGACGCGCGCTAAGGTCGTATGACGTCGCCGCTGCCGGATCAGCGATGCTGGACATGGTCACAAGCGTGTTGCCGTCACCGGCCAACGCATAACCCATCAGATTGGCGTGGCCGTCAGCGGCTGCGCCATTGGCAGCAAAAAGCGAGGCGGTGACAAAAGCGCATGTACGATAAAACATTGATATTCCTTTCAGTGATCAGGCCATTTGCGACCTGGATTACTGAAGGCACGTATATGGATAGCGAATAGTTTCAGGGCATCTGAAAGAAAATGCGCGTTGGGATTGCTCAGTCCTTATCGACCAACTGATGCACCTCAATGACATTGCCGTCAGGGTCGTAGAAAAACACCTGATGCCAGCCTTTGACCGCATCACTGCCCCAGTCGGAATAAGGCACACCTTGCGCATCCAGATGCGCCATGAAGGCCACGATATCGTCGGTGCGATAGGCAATGTGGCCGCGTTCTAACGGATTAACCACCTGCCCAGACCTGAAAGAGTTCAACACATCGCGCGGCGTCAGATGCATCTGGATCGCCCCGTCGGTGACGAACGACACATCGCCCACCAGCCCCTTCTCGTCGTTGATCGGCGGCAGTTCGGCCGGGTCCTCGTCACCTAATGTCAAAACGTCACGGTAGAACGCGTCCATCGCGGAGACATTGGTCGAACATAGATTGATATGGTGCAGCTTGAGTTTCATGCACCCAACCTGATCAAGTCAGCTGTTCGGTGCAAGCCAAACCCGCTACTGCCCACGCCCCTTGGCTACTGCCCGGTATGGGGAAAGGTTACTTTTATCGAACGACCCTGATCGGTTTCCGCGCTGACAAATTGACCATTTAGCTGATCTACAGCCGCTTCCATGACAACCTTACCGATCCCGGTGCTTTTCTCGGCGGTGTTCTCGGTCACGCTGGTATCGGGGTGTTCATCGCGCACGGTGAGAGACACAGTCTTGTTTTCAAGCTGTAGCGATACGTAAATTGTTCCGGTCTTATAGCCGATGAATGCATGCTTGTGTGCGTTGGTCAGCAGTTCAACAACGATGACGCCAACATGGACAATTTGCTCCACCTCAAGCGCGACCTGATCGCAAGACAGCTGCAATTCAATTTCTTTGTAATCGGACGCCATCAGATCATGAATATCGCGTGATAGCCGTTCAACGTAGCTACATGCATCCACGCCATCATTGTTCGATTGCGAAAGCATTGCTTCATACAGACGCATCACACTGTCGATGCGCCCACCGAGACGGCCCAATGACTGCCGCAAGGTTTCATCATCGGTCTTCCGGCTTTCCGACCGCACAATGCCCTTCAAAACAGCCAAGTTATTTTTGACGCGGTGATGCGTTTCCAAAAGCGCATTCTGCGCTGCTTCGCGGGCTTTGGTTTCGGCTTTTCCAAGCTGGATCGACTTCGTACGGTCCTGACAGGTTACGAAAATACCCAATGCGCCGTCACCGTAATCCTCGTCTAGGATAGGACTATAGCTGTACATCCAGTGACGGTCCTCCCAAACGCCATCGACCATTATCGGGATCAAGGCATCTTCGGACGTATAAGCCTCGCCGCTTGTCATCACAGTCTCGAGCTTGTCACCCACAGTTTCCCAAGCGTCAGCCCACAGAACACGCCCTTCCTGCCCGACCTGATCCAGGTTGCGATCCAATTCGAACAGACCTGCAAACGCATCATTGTAAAAGCAATACAGTTGGTCCCCCCAGAGAATTTCCGTGGGTTGCTGGCTGGTCAGCATGATCCGCAACATGGTTTTCAGTTCTTGGGGCCAGCCTTCGGGATGGCCCAGAGGATGCGCCGTCCATTCCTTACTGCGGACAGCACGCCCCATGTCGCCGCCTCCTGACAGGAAAGCCGGCGCCTTGCTACCATCCCACAAATTCAGTTCCTTGGAACCCGGCATAGCGTATTTCTCAATTTATAATACAAATTCAATATATACCGTTTTCGGGTGCTGAGAAGGCAATATTCCCAAGGTCCGAAATGGCGCAGCCAAACCTATGACATGCTCTATGAAAAAACCCGGAACGCATTGCTGCGCTCCGGGCTTTCTTGATCGTAGTGATTGAGGTGGCTTAGGCCAGCTCGACCTCTGCGCCAGCTGCTTCCAGCTTGGCTTTGATCTCTTCGGCTTCTGCTTTTGCAGCACCTTCTTTGATCTTGCCGCCAGCTTCAACGAGGTCTTTGGCTTCTTTCAGGCCAAGACCTGTGATGCCGCGGACTTCTTTGATGACGTTGATCTTGGATGCGCCAGCGTTCTTGAGAACGACGTCAAACTCGGTCTTCTCTTCTGCTGCTGCACCACCGGCGTCGCCGCCAGCTGCCATCATCACTGCGCCGCCAGCTGCGGGCTCGATGCCATACTCGTCCTTGAGGATGGTTTTCAGTTCTTGTGCTTCGAGAAGGGTCAGACCAACGATCTCTTCAGCAAGTTTCTTCAGATCAGCCATTTGCTTTTCCATTTCTAAATTAGTGTGTTCCAACGTGAGGGTGACACCCCCAAGTCAATCCAGATGCCTTATGCAGCTTTCTCTTCGATGGTCGAAAGAATGCTCGCGATGTTCGAAGCAGGCGCGCCAATGGCCCCGGCGATGTTGCTTGCAGGTGCACCAATGCAGCCAACGATGGAAGCGATAAGCTCCTCGCGTGATGGCATTGCAGCAACTGATTTCACACCAGCGACGTCCAGAGCGTTCTCACCCATTGCACCACCAAGGATGACAAGCTTGTCATTCTTTTTGGCGTATCCATCGACCACTTTCGCTGCTGCGACAGGGTCTTCGGAATAGGCAAGTACGGTCATGCCTTCGAGGTATTCAGCGATGCTTGCGCATGGCTTACCCTCAAGGGCGATTTTGGCGAGCTTGTTCTTGGCAACGCGAACTGCGCCACCTGCATCACGCATTTCTGCGCGCAGGTCCTGCATTTCGGCAACTGTCATGCCTTCGTAGTGGGCAACCACAACGACGCCAGAGCTTTCAAAGACTTGGCCGAGTTCATCGACCAGCTGTTCTTTTTGTGCTCTATCCACAGTTTCACTCCAAGTTTGGGGCGGTATGCCCCGGCTCAATTTGGCCGAACGGAACCGTCCGGCTGTCGTAGTCCATAAGATACGGGGGTTGAGCCTAGAGCAGCCTGCGGAGAGCCACAGGAATTTCGAGGTCTAATCCCGTCTCAAGCAGGAATTACAGGCCATGCGGCCAACCCACTGTCTCGGACGAAGAATCAAATCCAGCCGCAGCCGGATCCGAATAGGGGCGTCCTAAGGGCAAAAATCCGCTTTGTGAAGACCCTGTGCCTGCGTTTTCCCAATTTTTCTTGCGCAAGACCGCAGGATTGACGATCACCCCCTTACTCCGGTTGACGAAGGTGATCCATGCATACTGAGACGTCCCAGCGCGATCTGAAAGGCGTCGCCAAGCGTTATCTGTGGCGCGTCGCCCAGATTTTTACCTTGTTCGGGGTGCTGACGCTTATTCACCGTGCGCGTGGCGTCTATCTTGTGGAAAGCAAAACCGCCTTTGGTGATCTTTACGATCTCTATCCCGGGGCCAGCCAAATGGATGTGATCTGGATCGTTTATGGCAATGCGATCACCAATGGCTTGCAGGCGGATATCCTGTTTTGCCTGTGCTCCGCCCTGTTGCTGCCTGCACTGCCGCGTGTTGTGCGCATCGCGGCGACGCTTGCGCTCATCATCTTTTACGCCGCCAATCTTGAGCATATCCATTACAACCTTGCCCACATCGACTTTGGCCTTTTGGGGCTGGGCGCTGATGGCACGTTTCTGCTGGCACAATTCACCGAACAGCTCGCGATTTATCTGGCCGTGTTTGCGCTTTTTGCCGTCATCGTGGCGGCGATCCAGTGGATGCGGATCGGCGGATGGCTGTCCGTTATTCTAACCGTTCTGATCGTGCCCTTTGCGGCATTGCCGCTGGCGTCTTTTGATCCCGAAGACAATATGTGGCTGCAAACGCATCCACTTGTGCCAACCTTTTCCGCATCAAACCTTGCAGACGATCCGCGTCAGTTTGACATCGCAACGCCGACGCCGCTTGCCCAGCTTCCTGATACAGCAACGCGCCAGAATGTGCTGATCGTCTATCTGGAGGGCGTGTCGCATCACAGCATTGCCAAGGCCGATATGGCAACCCTGCGCGGCCTCAGCGACCGCTACACGACATATGACCGGTATTTTGCGCACCAACTGATTACCGCCAACGGGCTTTATGCGACGCTGCTGGGCGACTACCCGCTTTTCACCTCTCCCGACCGCAAATGGAGCCTGCTGCAAGCCGATGATCCTCTGACGCGAACCGCGTTGCCGGCGGTGCTGCGGGACGCGGGGTATCAAACCGCCTTCGTGCAATCGGCCGACCTCAGCTACATGCAAAAAGACCGCGTGCTGCCGTTGATCGGTTTCGATCAGATCGCGGGCGATGCCGATATCGACCCGAATGCGGCGCGGTCCGGTTGGGGCGTCAATGATATGGTGCTGTTCGACAAGGTGATCGAAACGATCGACGGTTTTGATCCCCATCGCCCGTGGATGCTGGCCACGCTGACCACCGGAACGCATAGCCCCTATAATGTTCCTGACGACTTTGCTGCGGGCGAGAACCGCCGGATCAGAGCGTTGAAATTCGCGGATGAAGCCGTTGCGCAACTACTAGCCGATCTAGAAGCGCGCGACCTTCTGGACGACACTTTGGTGATCATCACGTCCGATGAATCCCGCGAGGCGGTTCTTGGCAGCAGGCTGACCGGAGAGGTGGCGCTGAACTGGTTGCCGCTTATCGTGATAGAACCTGACGCCCTTGCTCTGCGCGTTTCGGACTACGTTGTCTCAACCGACTTGCCCGCGCTGGTGATGGCGCATTTGGATGGCCGCACCTTTGCCCCCTCGCAGGATCGGGCCATCATTCTGGGAAACATCATCGCAGGGCGTGTGAATGCGTTTGACCAGACAAGCGGCGAGCTGGTGTCATGCCGTGTCAGTGATTTCGCCTGTCTGGTTTATCGGGGCATCACCGACCTTGGCGATGTGCAGGGCTCTGTCTTTGTCGGGCAAGCGATGCTGCCCGCCTTTCAGGACCAGATCGAGGCGTTGGAAGAATAGACAGCAACCGAGGCCGGAAACCGCTGTTCTCAACAAAAAAGGAGGCGCATCACGGCGCCCCCTTTTTGCATACCCTCAGAATCAGCTTTTGCGGCTTTGATCCGTAGCGTTGGGACTACCCGCCGGGCCTTCGCTCATGGTTTCAGTAGGATTATGCCATTTGTCTTTGACGTTCTCGCGCGGTTTGGGCGTGTCGTCTTTGGCAATATCGGGACGGCGATCTTCGTTTTTGTCGTGGACGGACATGGTCGTTCTCCTTCTTGCTGATAGGAAAACGCATGGTGCCGCCTGTCGTTCCAAACGAAAACGGCGGCCCCGTCGGGACCGCCGTTCAATTCGTATCAAAAACCTGAAAGGCTTAGTTGCCAGTCGCGCTTGCGATGGACAGCGAAACGCCTGGGCCCATTGTCGAAGATACGGCGATCTTCTTCATGTATGTGCCTTTGGCGCCTGTCGGCTTGGCTTTCTGAACCGCGTCAACAAATGCTGTCACGTTCTCTTCCAGCTGCTTGGCTGTGAAAGAGGCCTTGCCGATACCCGCGTGAACCACACCAGCTTTTTCAGCTTTGAACTGCACCTGACCGCCTTTGGCGTCTTTGACAGCCTGTGCCACATCCATGGTTACTGTGCCAACGCGCGGGTTTGGCATCAGGTTACGTGGACCCAGAACCTTACCCAGACGGCCAACAACGCCCATCATGTCGGGTGTTGCAATGCAGCGATCAAAGTCGATTGTGCCGCCCTGAACAGTTTCCATCAGGTCCTCTGCACCAACGATGTCAGCACCAGCGGCTTTCGCCTCTTCTGCTTTTTCACCACGGGCGAACACAGCTACGCGAACTGTTTTGCCTGTGCCGTTTGGCAGGGACACTGTGCCACGGACCATCTGGTCGGCGTGACGGGGGTCAACACCCAGCTGCAGCGAGATTTCGACGGTTTCGTCAAACTTCGCCTTGGCGTTGTCTTTGACCAGTGCCACAGCCTCTTCGACAGTGACGTTCTCTTTGCCAGCAAATGCTTCGCGCGCTGCTGTTGTGCGCTTACCGTATTTTGCCATTACTTCACCTCGATGCCCATGGAGCGGGCAGAACCCGCGATGATCAGCATTGCGCCCTCGATGGACGTTGCATTCAGGTCTTTCATCTTGGCTTCGGCGATTTCACGCACCTGCTTGCCCGAGATGGAGCCAGCCACTGTACGACCGGGTGCGGTCGAACCGGACTGCAGCTTGGCGGCTTTCTTGATGTAATAGGACGCAGGTGGCGTCTTGATTTCCATCGAGAAGGACTTGTCTGCATAGTAGGTAATGACAGTCGGGCAAGGTGCGCCGGCTTCCATTTCCTGCGTCTTGGCGTTGAACGCCTTACAGAATTCCATGATGTTGATACCGCGCTGACCCAGCGCTGGACCGACGGGTGGGGATGGGTTTGCTTTACCAGCTGGCACTTGCAGCTTGAGCGTCCCTACGACTTTCTTGGCCATGTGGCCCTCCTTTTCAGCGACAGGCGATTGCCCGTCCTACAATGCCCCGATCATTTGGGGCGGTTTTGCCGTGGTTCGGGGTCACCCCCTCCCACGTCTGAACGCGCTTGCGGTTATTGCTTAACCACCTGCGTGTATTCCAATTCGACCGGCGTCGCGCGGCCAAAGATCGACACAGTCACCTTCAGGCGCTGGTTCTCGTCGTCCACTTCCTCGACCATGCCGTCGAAGTCTTCAAACGGACCGTCAGAGACCTTAACCTTCTCGCCCACTTCAAAGTGGATGAGGGTGCGCGGTGCTTCCTGACCTTCTTCGACGCGGCCAAGGATGGCCTGCACTTCGGCGTCACGCATCGGCATCGGGCGGCCTTGCGGACCCAGGAAACCAGTGACGCGGTTGATCGAGTTGATCAGGTGATAGCCCTCGTCGGACATTTCCATGTGTACCAGCACGTAGCCGGGCATAAAGCGACGCTCGGCTGTCACCTTCTTGTTGCGGCGGATTTCGATGACTTCTTCGGTCGGCACCAGCACTTCGTCGATCTGATCGACAAGGCCCTGCTCTTCGACTTTCTGACGGATGGTCTCGGCGATCTTCTTTTCGAAGTTCGACAGGACGCTTACCGAATACCAACGCTTTGCCATGTGACAGGTCACCCATATCAAGCACGGGCTTCCCCGCGCATTTTCATCCAAGTCGGGAAATAAAATACGGCGCGCAACTTGATTCGCCGCACGCCTTATCCCGAAGTTGTCGCGCTGATACCGCCAGCGCCGCGTCTGATCAAGGGGCGGGCCCTAAAAAAGCCCCGCCACACCAGCAGACGGTCTTAGCCGCCGAAGTAGGACAGGACGCCCTGCAATCCGCCGCGGATGATCAGATCAACCAGCGAAAAGAAGATCGCCGTCAACGCCGCCATGATAAACACCATGATCGTGGTCATCACCACCTCGCGGCGGGTCGGCCAGACGACTTTGGCGATCTCGGCGCGGGTTTCCTGAATAAAACGGACAGGGTTGGCCATCGGGGTCTTCCTTGTTGCAACACGAGGCACATACGCAGTCTTTGCCATCAGTTCAAGCGGTGATCGCTATTGCATCAGGGGGCCGATCAGCTCTGCCCTGTTGGTCCAGATATAGCCGTCAAAGTGGTCAGGCACTTGCGCCAAGGTCGCGGCGTCATCAATCCCGCTGGAAAAGCCGCTGCCGTCATATGGCCCCCACAAGATGACGTCGCTGCCCGCCGCCTGCATTCGTCGGGTGAACCGGTGCGGCCAGCCCCAAAGATACGGTGCGTAATCCAGCGGGACAGCCACAAGCGTGTTGCGACAGGCGTGCGGCATATACCCACTCCACCCCATCGCAGCGTAGCGGATCAGACAGCTGCGCAGTGTGGTGCGGTCAAAGCCACGCATGTCGGCGCGCGCGGCGAGAATGGCTTGTGTGGGTTCCGCACCGCCATATGCGCCAAACACTTGCGCTGTGGTATCCGGCAGGTCGCGTAACAATGCGTCGAGTGCGGCCGCGTCTTCGGCCTTGTTGCTTTTGAAGTTAATGAGCAACTGACCGCCAAGGTCCGCGGTCAAAACGTCTCGCAGCGATGGCATGGGACCCGCGGTGCCACGCAGCGCAAAGGTTTCGCCATCAGAGGTATAGCCATAGCCCAGATCAAGGCTTTGCAGATAGGCAAAGTCCTGTTGGTGCGTCACACCAGTGCCATCGGTCAGACACTCCAGCGTCCAGTCGTGGAACACGGCCAAGATACCGTCAGTCGTCAGGTGAACGTCAAGTTCAACGACATCAGCACCGGCGGCAACGGCTGCCTGCATTGATGGAATGGTGTTTTCAATCAATCCGTGGTTAGACGCGGCGACCGGATTGGCGCGGCAGGTATCCGCTGTGCGGTCGTCGCCCACATAAATCTGATGCACCCCGCGATGGGCCAATAGACGCGGTTGTTGGCTGTCTGGCACAAGCTCGAACACCGATGTGTTCAGGAACCAAATGGCAAGTGCGACCAACGCGATCCCGCCCGCTATCCGCAACCACCATTTCGACATCAGTCTGCCTTTCGCATCATCAGGGCCGCAGCAACGTGACACCGGGGGTTTCGCCGATGGCGGCCACTTGCGCCATATAATAGTCATCGGCAACGCTGCGCAGATCGGGATCGAACAGTTCAAACGGCGGGTTGTCAGGCGTTGCTGGCAGCTCGATTGCGATGTCGCGCACAGGGCGCTTCTCATTTCCCAGAACACGCTGCGACAAGACCGCGCCGACCGCAGCTTCGCTCAGCCGTGGCATCGCGCGATCCTCGACGGGGGCAATCTGCGGTCCTGCCTTTTCACCGACAAGCGCTGTGCAGATCGTGTTGAACTGAACCCCATAGTCTTCATACCGCCAGACCGTCAGCGCGCCGGTACCTTCGGCCTGCCGCAGGTCGGCAATGTAGTTGGACCAATCCACCTCGGAGGGCATGTTGCGCACCAGAAATTCATCCGGCGTCACGTCTTTGCCGCTAAGCAAAATCTGGCTGTAGATCGAGGCCAAGAAATCGGACGGATGGCGCACCGCGATGCACACGTCGATTTTGCGGCCAAGGGCGCGGGACAGCTTTGTAATGCGCTCTGGCGCCTGCGGATAGAGCGGTAGTGGCACCTTCCCCCATCCGCGCTGAAAGTTTCCGGCAAAGTTTTCCTCGGAAAAAACGATGCGCCCTGCCCCGTCTGCCATACGCTCAAGCTCGGCCAGTGGATCGGTGTCATCACGCGCGCGGGTCGGGTCAAACGGAAAGCCAAAGCGTTCGGCAAGTGTGTGCCCCAGTTTGCGCAGCGATTCCGGCCCATAAAAACGCACTCCGGCGTCTTGCAGGATATTGCCGGCTTCGCGCAAGGACAGCTGCAAATGGGTGCTGGCGGTTTTATGCGCCCCAAGGTGCAGCACGATTTGCGGATGTGAGGAGGATTTGACCATCAAAGTGCGTGTCCCAAGACGGACCCGCACGACAGTGCAGGTGGTGGCCTTGGCAGGGGCAGCAGGGCTTGAACCCGCGACCTACGGTTTTGGAGACCGTCGCTCTACCAACTGAGCTATACCCCTAAGGCCGATGTGTCGATTAGCCGGAACCGCGCGGCAGATCAAGGGCCAGCCTTGTCATTGATGCAGAAAATATCGCATCAAGGCGCATCGCCACACATTGGACCGCCCATGCCATCGACACTGCGCCGCCGCATCGAGAAATCCGCGTTTCTGGCCCGCGCAATTGCGACCCTGTTTGGATGGTATCTGCGGCTGTGTATCGCGACGAGCAGGTGGGAAGTGGCGGGTCTGGAGGCGTTGAAGGCTGACCTTGCAAACGGGCCGGTGCTTTGCGTGTTGTGGCACGGGCGCCTGATGATGATTGCGCCGCACTGGCCCAAAGACGCAGGCAACCTGTCTTGCCTGCATGATACCGCGCCTGTGGGACGGATCGCGGGCGCGCTACAAGCCTACTTCGGTCTGCAACCCATCGAAATGTCGGCCCGCAGGTCCAATGTCGCGGCCTCCCGCGCGGTGATGAAGCGCGCAAAAGAAGGCGTCAGCATCGGCATCACCGCCGATGGCCCGCAGGGGCCGGGATATATTGTCAAAGATGCATCCTTGGAATGGGCGCGGATCATGCAGCGCCCTGTCTATGGCTATGCTTTTGCCACGCGACGCCATCGCAAGCTCAAGACATGGGACGCGATGATGATGCCATGCCCCTTCACCAAGGGCGCGACGGCCTTTGCCCCGATTAAGCTGGACCTGCCACGCAAAGCAGATGCCGCCCAGATCGAAACAGCGCGGGGCCAGTTACAAGCAGGGCTTGAGGCGGTCACAGCGCAAGCTGATTCGATGGTGCAAACCTCAGACTGATACTTCCCGCAATGCCGCAAGGTCCGCGCCGACAATCGCAACCTCGTGCGCGATGATTGTCTCGATCGGCCAATTCCACCACGCGATGTCATTCAGCGCGGCGACCGTCCCCTCGTCAAAGCGCATGCGTCTGATCCGGGCGGGATTGCCAGCAATGATTGCATAGTCCGGCACTTTTCCCGATACCACAGCACCCGCCCCGACGATGACACCATTGCCGATGACCGCCCCCGGCATGACCTTCGCGCCCTGTCCCAGCCATACGTCATGACCGATGACCGTATCCGATCCCGGATCAGGCATGGACGGACGCCCGACAAGGCCGCCGCTGAAAATACCAAAAGGGTAGCTGGAAAACCCGTCATAGCGGTGATTGGCGGATGAGGTGATGAACTGCACGCCGTCGGCAATCTGGCAAAACCGGCCGATCCGCAAAGTCTCTGGCGAAAAAGGGAACAGATAGGGTGCCAGTGCCGCACCCCAGTCAGCGGGTGGAACGTGTGCGCTGGCATAGCTGTATCGCCCGACAACAAACTGCGGATTGTCGATGACGGCTTGCAGAAAAACCGTCCCCTGATGTGCCGTTCCATCGGGCAAGATTACAGGATGCTGCGTATCCGGTTTTGCAAATGCGTCTGTCATCATGCCGCCTTTCCGTCAGTGAACGACCAGCGTGACCCGATTGGAACGGTTCTGCAAGCTGGTGCGTTGTCCCCGCGAACACGTAATTGAATTCAAAGGAGAGCTATCATGGCCCTGAACACACTCCACGATGTCTATCACGATCAACTGCAAGATCTCTGGAGCGCGAATACGCAGTCGCTCGAGATTGTGGGCGAACTTGGTCGCGCGGCAAGCGATAAGGCGCTGTCTGAGGCGCTGATCTCGGGTGCAAACGGCATTTCCGAAGGCATCGAAGCTATCGCCGAAATCTGCAACACCCATGATATCAAGCCAAACGGCGAGCACTGCAAAGGCATGGAAGGTCTGGTCGCAGAGGCCAAGGCACACGTGCTGAACGCTGAATTTGGCGACCCTGCTGTGCGCGACGCGATGATCATCACGCAGTACCAGCGTATGGTGCACTACGCCCTTGCCGGATATGGCTGTTTGCTGGCCTTTGCAAACCGTCTTGAACTGGACGGTGACGGTGCGAAGTTGCAGCAATGCCTTGATAATACATTCGACGGTGATCGCACGATGACCGATATCGCGATGAACGGCGGCGTGAACGCTGAAGCGGCCTAAGTCCGACAAAGCAGATAAGCGAAATGGCCGTGCCTTCGGGCGCGGCCATTTTTTATGGCGCTACCGGAACCAGCCAAGGTGCGTCTGGATGGGACTATCCGCGTATGGGTCAGCCGCCACTTTGGGTGCCGCAGGCTTTCGCACCACCTGCTGCTTGGCCGCGGGCTTGGGCGGCGGGGTTGGCTTTTGATCGCGTGCGAGGGCGCGCCGTTTGCGCCATCTGCGGAACTTCACAATCGCCGCACCGAAAAACGCGATCTGGAAGACCACTGCGATGCCAGCGATCAGCCAGCCGTCGTTCTCAAGCGCATCAAGTCCTTCCGCACGCGTTTCCATCATGGGTGTGATGACCGTCGCGTCACCGGCAATCGCACGCTGTGCTATGTCGCGCCGCAGGTCGGTAAAGCGGGATTGGTGGCGTGGGAGAAATCCGCCTAGCGTGACAAGGTCACCATCCTGCGCCAATCCGTTCAGCACAGCTTCAAGCCGGTCATCCTGATAGCTTGGCACATAAAGCGCAAGCAGGCGCTTTGGCGGCGCTGTGGATTGCAACAGCGCATAGCTGTGGTTCACCCCATCCAACTCAAGCTCTCGCACGCCCAAGTCACGCCGCCAGCGCGCCGTGATATTGATTTCACCTGCAATGCTCGCACTGTGGGAAAGCCGCGCGAGGTGCAGAGGCTGAGGGGCAGGCTGGGGCGCGATACGCGCCTGCGCAATCTCGCGGTGTGTCTCAAGCGTGTCTTCCACCGTTGTCAGCGTGAGCGGCAAAAATGACAGCCCGATCAGGGCAAATAGCCACCACGGCACAAGGCGAATGATAAAACGTCCCACTGAAAATGATCGCCCTACGCTGCACTGAACACCCGCGATGGAAACATGGCCGCATGCGGATTTGCAAGAGCGCGGCTGTTCTGAACGCTGAAATTCGGTGATGCCAGTGATCGGGAGAATGAAGGGCAAAGCAAAAAGGCCGCCCTTGTGGGGGCGGCCTTTTCGATTTGTAGCAACCGTGTGCCGGGGCGTTGTTCTCGTGCGCTTTGTTTCACAAAGCCACTGTCACAAAGTGCCCCGCACGGGTAACTGCGCGAAGCGCAGTTACTCCACGATTTTGGACACAACGCCGGCGCCGACGGTGCGGCCGCCTTCGCGGATGGCGAAGCGCAGACCGTCTTCCATAGCGATCGGTGCGATCAGCTCAACGTTGAACTTTAGGTTGTCGCCAGGCATCACCATCTCGGTGCCCTCTGGCAGAACAACTGTGCCTGTCACGTCAGTTGTACGGAAGTAGAACTGTGGACGGTAGTTGGCGAAGAACGGCGTGTGACGGCCACCTTCCTCTTTGGTGAGGATATAGGCTTCGGCCTCGAACTTTGTGTGCGGGTTCACGGAACCGGGCTTACAAAGCACCTGACCACGCTCAACGCCTTCACGGTCAACACCGCGCAGCAGGGCGCCGATGTTGTCGCCAGCTTCACCACGGTCCAGCAGCTTGCGGAACATTTCAACGCCTGTGCAGGTCGTCTTGGTGGTGTCGCGGATACCGACGATGGAGATCTCGTCGCCCACGTTGATCACGCCACGCTCGACACGGCCGGTCACAACAGTACCACGGCCAGAGATCGAGAACACGTCCTCGATTGGCATCAGGAACGGCAGGTCAACCGCACGTGCAGGTGTCGGGATGTATGTGTCGACAGCTTCCATCAGAGCAACGATGCTGTCTTTACCGATGTTGTCGTCACGCTCTTCCATGGCGGCCAGAGCCGAACCAGGGATCACAGGAATGTCGTCGCCAGGGTACTCGTAAGAGGACAGCAGCTCGCGGATTTCCATTTCCACCAGTTCCAGCAGCTCTTCGTCGTCAACCTGGTCAACTTTGTTCATGTAGACGACCATGTAGGGGATGCCCACCTGACGGCCGAGCAGGATGTGCTCGCGTGTCTGTGGCATCGGGCCATCTGCTGCGTTCACAACCAGGATCGCGCCGTCCATCTGGGCCGCACCGGTGATCATGTTCTTGACGTAGTCGGCGTGGCCGGGGCAGTCGACGTGCGCATAGTGGCGTGTCTCTGTCTCGTACTCGACGTGTGCTGTCGAGATGGTGATGCCGCGGGCCTTCTCTTCTGGCGCGCCGTCAATCTGGTCATACGCCTGGAAGTCACCAAAGTACTTGGTGATCGCAGCTGTCAGTGTCGTCTTGCCGTGGTCAACGTGGCCGATTGTGCCAATGTTCACGTGCGGTTTCGTGCGTTCAAACTTTGCCTTAGCCATTTTGCCAATGCCCTTAAATTCGTGGGCCGAACCGACCCGTTTCAACATCGCGGGCGATGTATTGTGAATTGCGGGGGAAATCAAGCACTGTCGGTGCGGGACACCAAAAAACCCGACCGCCGCAAATAATTCTGGTGCGAATGTCGATTTCGGGGATTGCCGCGCGTCTGGTATGTAGCAGGACAGACGCTGCCTGCGGATTTTGAACAGGAGAGACACCGTGCAATATATTTGTCTGATTTATTCCAACGAAGGGTCCGAGCCGCCCGCCGGCACGCCAGAATTTGCATCCTACATGCAGGGTTACGGCACTTTCACCCAGTCGTGCATCAAAGACACGTCACTTGTGCACGGCGATGCGTTGCAGCCCATCGCCACCGCCACCACGGTAAAGGTGCGCGACGGCAAAACCATCACCACCGATGGACCGTTTGCCGAAACCAAGGAACAGCTTGGCGGCTATTACTTGCTGGACTGCGAGGATCTTGACGCAGCCATCGCCAAGGCCGCCCAAATCCCCACGGCCAAGTTCGGACGGATTGAAATCCGCCCCGTTGTGGTCTGGGACGACTGATCAATGATCGCGCCCCCAACCGCCAGGCAGGCCATTGCCACGGTCGTGCAAGAGGAATGGGGGCGCATCCTTGCGGCGTTGGTCAAATCGCTGGGCGATTTTCAATTAGCCGAAGACTGCCTGCAGGATGCCGTTGCCAAGGCGCTGGCGGTCTGGCCGGAAAACGGTCTGCCCGACGTGCCTGCTGCGTGGTTGATCACCACAGCCCGCAGGCGCGCGCTGGATATTGTGCGGCGTGATGCGCGGTTTGCAAAGCGCGTGCCAGAGCTGTCGCATCTGGCCGATATGGCCAACACAGCGCCCGATCACGAGGTGGCCGATATGATCCCCGACAAGCGGCTTGAGATGATCTTTACCTGTTGCCACCCCGCGTTGGACGAAAAGACACGTGTGGCGCTGACGCTGCGCACTTTGGGCGGGCTGTCCACCAACACCATTGCCGCTGCATTTCTCGATCAGCCTGATGCCATGGCCCAGCGCCTTGTCCGCGCCAAGCACAAGATCGCAAGCGCGGGCATTCCCTATGTCATTCCTGACAAAACCGCCCTGCCCGACCGGATCGCAGGTGTCCTGTCGGTGATCTATTTGATCTTTAATGCCGGCTATACGGCTGCAAACGCCGGCAAGTCAGGGCTAAGTGACGAGGCGATCCGTCTGGGCCGGATCATTCACCAATTACTGCCGGAGGATTGCGAGACCGCTGGATTACTTGCCCTGATGCTGCTCCATGATGCGCGACGGGCAGCACGGCTTGATGCGCAGGGCCGTATGGTCCCGCTATCTGACCAGAACCGTCACCGCTGGGATCGCGCGAAAATTGCCGAAGGAGATGCGCTTCTGAAATCGGTTTTGCCAAAGGGGAATGTGGGTCCCTACCAGCTTCAGGCCGCGATCAGCGCTGTGCACACCACTGCACCATCATGGAACGCAACCGATTGGCCGCAGATTGTGGCGCTCTATGATCTTCTTTATCAGGTCACGCCCACACCCGTGGTGCAGATCAATCGCGCGATGGCTGTTTCACAGATCAACGGCCCGCAGGCGGGTCTTGCGCTGTTGGATGATCTTGCGGGCACGATACAGCTTGAGCGGTATCAATCCTACCATTCGGCGCGCGCTGATCTGCTTGAACGCGCGGGGCATCTTAGCGCGGCATGTCACAGCTATGACGCCGCCATTGCCCTGACCGAACAGGAAGTCGAGCGTGCATTTTTGACGGCGAAACGCGCGCGGATTTCGCATTAACAGCCCGATCTGCTAGGCTTCGCCCAACAACAGCGAAGGGAGAGAGCCATGAGACTTGGTGCATTTTCGATCAGCCTGAATGTCAAAGACCTTGCGGCATCCAAGGCGTTTTATGAAAAGCTGGGGTTTTCAAAGATGGGCGGGGATGAGGGGCACGGCTATCTCATCCTGAAGAACGGCGACACAATCATCGGCTTGTTCGGCGGTTTCATCGAGGCGAACACACTGACGTTCAATCCCGGCTGGGACCAGACCGCACAGAACACCGATGACTTTGACGATGTGCGCGACATCCAGAAACGATTGAAAGCGGCGGGCGTCAAGTTGGAAACCGAATGCGATGAAAGCACGGAAGGCCCCGCGCATATCACGCTGTTTGATCCTGACGGCAACGCGATCCTAATCGACCAGCACCGCTAGGGATCAAGCAATACGCATATCATCCGTGAATTGCTTAAGCGCACGACCGCCGTCCGGCCTTCGGGGATGTCGTAAATTTCGGGCGTGCCATTAAAGCCGGTTTGAGCTGCGACAATCTTGGGGCCTTCTACATCGCAGCGGGCCTGCCCAAAAACCTTGAGACACGAAACCTCTGGCCCGCTTTTGACGGGGAGAAGATCGAAACTGGTATCAAGCCGCTGTTCGCTGCGGACCCGATCCTGAAACTCCATCCCGTTGGGGAGTGTGTTAATCATCGGGCATTCGTCACCGATTGGCTGGCTTGACGCGTACCAGTAGCCGCCGCCCAATCCCACTACGACAACGGCGGCACCGCCGATCAGTCCGTATCTGAATATCTTTTCGATGTTCATGTCAGGTGAATTTATTATCGCGCGGGAAGCCGCGTGGTGCCATGCGGCCCGCGCTGGCGCGTTTTCCGACCCATTCGCCAAGCTCGGATTCCGTGCGGGTGCGTCCAGCCGGATCGAGCCACGACAGGCCATCGGCCAATTGGAACGTGGTCACGTCGGACATGCCGCCGTCTTTGTATTTCTGCAGACGCACGCCTTTGCCACGACCCATTTCGGGCAATTCATCCAGCGGGAACACAAGCACTTTGCGGTTCTCACCCACCACGGCCACGCTATCGCCGTTCACGCGACGACAGGTTCGCGCAGTGGCAGCGCCTACGTTCAACACCTGCTTACCCGCGCGAGTTTGCGCCACGACATCATCCTCGGGCACAATAAACCCGTTACCTTCGGATGACGCCACAAGCAGGCGCATGCCCGGCTTGTGAATCAGGATGTCAACGATCTCGGCCTCGTTTGGCAGGTCGATCATCAGGCGCAGCGGTTCGCCCATGCCCCGTCCGCCGGGCAGGTTGGCAGCAGAGACAGTATAGAAACGCCCGTTTGCGCCAAAGACCAGCAGTCGGTCCGTCGTTTCAGCGTGGAAGATAAAGCGCGGGCCGTCACCGTCTTTGAACTTCAGCTCGCGGGTCAGGTCGATGTGGCCTGTCATGGCGCGGACCCAGCCCATTTGGGAACACACCACCGTAATCGGTTCACGGTCGATCATCGCCTCAAGCGGCACTTCAACCACTTCAGCGGCTTCGGCAAACTGCGTGCGGCGCGCCCCGCCTTCGCTGTCGCGGCCAAATTTCTTGCGGGTTTCGCGCAGTTCATCGGCGATCCGCTGCCATTGCAGATCACCGCTGGCCAGCAGATCTTCCAGACCCATACGCTCTTCCATCAAGGCGTCGCGCTCTGCGATCAGTTCCAGCTCTTCCAGACGTCGCAACGACCGCAGGCGCATGTTCAGAATGGCCTCGGCCTGCACCTCGGACAAGGACACTTCTGGATCGGCGCCGGCGACAATGGGCGACACGAAGTCTTTTTCTGAGGTGGCGCGCGCATGCTCCCTGCCCCAATCCTCGATCATCAGGGCCTGCTTGGGGTCATCGTCGTAGCGGATTATGTCGATCACGCGGTCAAGGTTCAGGAAGGCGATGATAAAGCCTTCGAGCACTTCGAGACGGTGGTCGATCTTGTCCATCCGGTGCTGTGACCGGCGCACCAACACATCGCGGCGGTGATCAAGGAACGCACGCAGCACTTCTTTCAGCGAACAAACCTTTGGCGTCAGCCCGTCAATCAGCACGTTCATGTTCAGCGAAAACCGCGTTTCCAGATCAGAATTGCGGAACAGCATGCCCATCATCAGTTCAGGGTCCACGGTCTTTGAACGCGGTTCCAGCACAACGCGGATGTCTTCGGCGCTTTCGTCACGCACATCGGCGAGGATCGGGACCTTCTTGGTCTGGATCACCTCGGCCAGTTTTTCGATCAGCTTGGACTTTTGCACCTGATAGGGAATTTCAGTGACAACAACCTGCCACTGCCCTCGGCCCAGATCCTCAACCTCCCACTTGGCGCGCAGCCGGAACGCGCCACGCCCTGTGCGGTAGGCTTCGGCGATATTCTCGCGCGGTTCGACAATCGTACCACCCGTCGGGAAATCAGGGCCGGGAATGTAGTTCAGCAGCGTGTCGTCGCGGGCATCGGGCGTCTTGATCAGATGCAGGCAAGCGTCGATGACTTCGTGCAGGTTATGCGGCGGAATGTTTGTGGCCATGCCCACCGCGATGCCGCTTGAGCCGTTGGCCAGCAGGTTGGGATAGGACGCAGGAAACACCGACGGTTCTTCAAGGCGACCATCGTAGTTGGGGCGAAAATCGACCGCGTTTTCTGCCAGCCCTTCCATCAACGCCTCGGCGGCGACGGTCATTCGCGCTTCGGTGTAACGCGCGGCGGCGGGGTTATCCCCGTCGATGTTGCCGAAGTTGCCTTGACCGTCCACCAGCGGGTAGCGCACGTTGAAATCCTGCGCCAGTCGCGCCATCGCATCGTAAATCGCGGCATCGCCGTGCGGGTGGAAATCACCCATCGTGTCGCCGCTGATCTTGGCGGATTTCAGGAACCCGCCCGTTGGCGACAGCCGCAGCCGTGACATTGCGTAAAGAATACGCCGATGCACAGGTTTTAAGCCATCACGCGCGTCAGGCAGCGCACGGTTCATGATCGTCGACAGCGCATAGGTCAGATACCGCTCGCCCAGCGCTCGGCGCAGGGGTTCGGTCACATCGTTTTCGGGTGACATGTGGTCAGTATCATCATCGCTCATACCAAATGATGTAACGGGCGGAACCCAAGGCGGCAAGAGACGTTCATCAGGGGAAGGGACAATAGATTTTCCCTGCGAAATTGTCACGGTTTCGTGTTAGAAATCGGCAATAGCTGCAAAAACACGATTCTGCTTGGGGGACGACATGGGCAAGTTCATTATCGCAACTTTTCTGCTTTTGGGCTGGGGCTTTTACGAGCTGTCCGGCGGAGCAGAGTTTGAACCAGAGCCGTGGCCAACGCAGGTTGCAGCGGTTGAGGTCGAGGCTTTGCCATCGTCCGATGTGGCTGATGCTGTTGAAGTGACCCGCGCTGATACCACCGATCTGAACAATGTGGCCCCGACCCAGTCAGACGACCAGCAGCTTCTGGTGGCGTTGCAGACCGCCCCCGCCGAGGAAACACCAGGCGAGGCGCCAGTGGTCGCCGAAGCCGAGACAGCGATTGTCGAAGAAACCCCGCAAGAAGCCGTGGCCGAAGCCCCCGCAGCGCTTGACCTGCGGGCTGTCGCTGGCAGCCGCGTAAATATGCGCGAAGGCCCCGGCACGAACTTTGGTGTCATCGACACGATTGATGGCGGCACACAGGCCGAAGTGATCGAGGTTAACGCAGACGGCTGGGCGCGTATCCGTCTGACCGGCACCAATCAAACCGGCTGGATGGCGGAACGCCTGCTGTCCCCGATCTAAGGCTTGCAAAGACATATGCGCCGCTGCACTGAAGGCGCATGACACGTTCTATTCTGATTACCGGATGTTCAAGCGGGCTTGGATATGATGCGGCGCACGGTTTACGCGCCCGCGGCTGGCGGGTCTTTGCGTCCTGCCGCAAGCAAGCTGATTGCGATCGCCTGATTGCCGAAGGGTTTGAAAGCCCGCGCATTGATTACGCCGATATCGACACGATCTATAACGGTCTGGCCGAGGTTCTTGAGGCCACAGGCGGCACGCTCGACGCGCTTTACAACAACGGCGCTTATGCCTGTCCCGGCGCGGTTGAGGATTTGTCGGGCGCGGCCCTGCAAGAGATTTTCGCCTCAAACGTCTTTGGCTATCAGGACCTGACCCGCGCGGTCATCCCTATCATGCGTGCACAGGGTCACGGACGGATTATCAACTGTTCATCCGTGCTGGGCCTTGTCGGTCTGAAGTGGCGTGGCGCCTACGTGGCAACGAAATACGCGCTGGAGGGGCTGACAGACGTGCTGCGCATCGAAATGCGCGACACACCTTTGCACATCATTCTGATTGAGCCCGGCCCGATCACATCGGATATCCGCAAAAACTCGGTCCCGCATTTTGAAAAATGGATCGATGTGGGCGGGTCCGCGCGGTCGGGTGAATACGCCGAACTGCATGACCGGCTTTATAAGGACAATGGCAAGGACACGTTTGAACTGCCCGCCAGTGCCGTCACGAAAAAGCTGGTGCATGCGTTGGAAAGCCGCCGCCCGCGTCCGCGCTATTTCGTGACATTCCCGACATATCTGATGGGCACATTGCGACGTATCCTGCCAACCCGCGTGCTGGATATGATCACGTCACGGGTTTAAACCCGCCTCCCCTTTTCTTTGGCGGCATGCCTGCTAAGTCAAAGCCTGAACAAAAAAGGACCTGTCATGGCTGACGACCCGCTTTTCATTCTTGTCGCGATTTCCTGTCTGATCGTTGCCGGTATCCTGCTTTTCGGGGTCGGCACATTTGGCAAAGGCGGCGAGTTCAACCGCAAGCACGCCAATCGCATCATGCGCTGGCGGATCGGGGCGCAGTTTGTCGCCGTGATCCTGATCCTCGCTTTCGTTTATATCCGTCGTCAAACAGGGTAATTCCAGATGGTCGTTCTCAATAAAATCTACACCAAAACAGGCGATAGCGGCGAAACTGCGCTTGGCAACGGCAGCCGCGTGGCGAAGCACTCTATGCGCGTTACGGCCTACGGCACGGTGGACGAAACCAACGCCACGGTTGGCATGGCCCGCCTGCATGCGGATGGTGACATGGACGCGCAACTGGCCATGATCCAGAACGACCTGTTCGATCTTGGTGCGGACCTGTGCCGCCCCGATATGGAGATGGACGGCGAAGCCGAATACCCGCCATTGCGCATGTCGGACGCTCAGGTTGAACGGCTTGAGGCAGAGATTGACACGATGACCAAAGCGGTTGAACCCCTGCGTAGCTTTATCCTGCCCGGTGGATCGGCTTTGGCGGCACATCTTCACCTTTGCCGCACCGTATCGCGCCGCGCGGAGCGCCTGACGGTGGAGCTTGCCACGATGGAATCTGTGAACCCCGCAGCGGTCAAATACCTCAACCGTTTGTCCGACTGGTGCTTTCAGGCGTCGCGCATCGCCAACAACGATGGCAAGGATGACGTGCTGTGGATTCCCGGCGCCAATCGCTGACAAGTTGACGCGCACGTCAATAACATGGCGTCACATGGCCCAACCGCGTCGATTTTACACTGTTTTCGGCGGGCCGCGCGCGTTACCCATTGGCTGAGTGAATAAAACCTCGATTCTAATGGGAGAACACCGCCGATGAAGGTCCTCGTACCCGTCAAGCGCGTGATTGACTATAACGTGAAGGTCCGCGTCAAAGCGGACGGTTCCGGTGTCGATCTTGCCAACGTCAAAATGTCCATGAACCCGTTCGACGAAATTGCCGTCGAAGAGGCGATCCGCCTGCGCGAAGCCGGTAAGGCCGACGAAGTGGTCGCCGTTTCCATCGGCGTGAAGCAGTCGCAGGAAACGCTGCGCACTGCCCTTGCCATGGGTGCTGACCGCGCGATCCTGATTGTGGCCGCTGACGATGTGCACACGGATATTGAGCCGTTGGCCGTTGCCAAACTGCTCAAGGCAGTGGTTGATGAAGAGCAGCCCGGCCTTGTTCTGTGCGGCAAGCAGGCCATCGACAACGACATGAACGCCACTGGCCAGATGCTCTCTGCACTATTGGGTTGGTCGCAGGGCACATTCGCGTCCGAGGTTGATATCGACGGCGATCACGCGACAGTCACACGTGAAGTGGACGGCGGCCTCCAGACCATCAAGGTCAAGATGCCAACAATCGTCACCGTGGACCTGCGCCTGAACGAGCCGCGTTATGCGTCCCTGCCCAACATCATGAAGGCCAAGAAAAAGCCTTTGGACGAAAAGACACCAGCGGACTACGGCGTTGACGTCACACCACGCCTGTCCATCGTCAGCACAACCGAGCCAGAGGCCCGCAAGGCAGGCATCATGGTCGGTTCGGTTGATGAGCTTGTCGAGAAACTCAAAGAAGCGGGGGCTGTATAAATGGCTGTTCTTCTCATTGGTGAAGTCACCGACGGCGCACTGGCGCTGGACGCAACCGCAAAGGCCGTATCGGCCGCAACTGCACTTGGCGACGTCACCGTGCTTTGCGCGGGCGCAAATGCTGCCGATGCTGCGGCTGAAGCTGCGAAGATCGACGGCGTGAAAGCCGTAATCTGCGCTGAAGATGCAGTTCTGGGCCACCGTCTGGCCGAGCCGACAGCAGACCTGATCGTCTCGCTTGCTGGCGATTACAGCCACATCGTGGCACCCGGCACGACAGATGCGAAAAACGTGATGCCTCGCGTGGCAGCCTTGCTGGACACACAGATTGTGTCCGAGGTTACCGCCATCGTGGACGCCGATACGTTCGAGCGTCCGATCTACGCAGGCAATGCAATCCAGACCGTCAAATCCGGCGACGCAACAAAGGTGATGACGATCCGCACAGCAGGCTTTGACGCCGCTGGCATGGGTGGTTCGGCTGCTGTGTCCAACATGGGTGCCGCTGGCGATCCCGGCCTGTCGGAGTGGGTGGAAGACAAGACGGCAACGTCTGATCGTCCAGAGCTTACATCGGCTGGCGTCGTTGTCTCCGGTGGTCGCGGTGTTGGCTCCGAAGAGGACTTCGCGCTGATCGAAAAGCTGGCAGATACGCTGAACGCCGCTGTCGGTGCATCGCGCGCTGCGGTGGATTCGGGCTACGCACCAAACGACTGGCAGGTTGGCCAAACCGGTAAGGTGGTTGCCCCTGATCTTTACGTCGCCGTCGGCATCTCTGGTGCGATCCAGCACTTGGCCGGTATGAAGGACTCCAAGATCATCGTCGCGATCAACAAAGACGAAGAAGCCCCGATCTTTCAGGTGGCCGATTACGGTCTGGTCGCTGACCTGTTCGAGGCTGTTCCTGCCCTCACCGAAAAGCTTGCCTAACGCAGCATCGCCTGTGTGAAGTGATGAAAGGTCCGCAGTTCGCTGCGGGCCTTTTGCATGACTGGTCTACCCGGTCGATAATAACCGCTGCAAAACCGGCGTCAGCATAGCGCTGGCCTCGTGGTGGCACGCGACCCCCATCATATCGTTGGCGGCTTGCGTCTGCATGGGAGGGATAAACATCCCCTTTGTCCCTTGCCCCAAAGCCACGCTTGTTGGTTTGGCCGTGATGATATCCATCACCTGCGGTCGCAATTCCTCCAACATCGCTTTGGTAATGAAAAGCGGATCGACCGACAGCGGGTTATGATACGAATCCCAGCTTTGATCGCTAATGTCATGCTTGGAGAACCACAGCAGCACCGATTTCGGACCGATCTGGTTCAGCATATTCCGCATCCGTGCAACCCAAGCAGCACGCAGTTCGGAAATCACGATATCAAACCTTTCCGGCGACATCGCGTGTAACGCGCCCAGCATGTGCCGGGTAAAGGTGAAGTCTGAAAAATCCACTTCCGAATAGATCGCCTCAAGCACGGTCGAGGCCCGTAAAAACCGGTCATTGCGGCGCGGATGCACCGAGTAGAAACGATTGGAAAGATAATTGGCCCCCATAATCTGCACGACAGTCATATCGGCATCATGGCATGCGGCCATGATCGTGGGATCGTTTACAAAGGCATCCACCCCGCCGTTCACACAGCCGAAATTCACACATGGCCGTCCCAGCGCCTTTTCTGTCAGGGCCGGAAACGGTTGATCGATGAATTTTCCAAAGGTTTCGGTCCCGCCGATAAAGGCCAAATAGGGTTCATCCAGCCGTCGCCGGGGACCGCGAAAAAAGATCCGCGACATGCCATAGCGGCAGGGCGCATAGGATAGTCCGCCACCGTCGATCGTTTCGTGTTTCATCTTCTCTCACCACATTTCAGGGACTTGCCCGAATATCGGGGAAAATGCTTTGCAAAATGCTAATATGAAAAATGCTACATATTGATCCGGGTGGTTGAAGCTGGCCCCATGGCAGGCATAAGGTGCGCATCATCACAAGAGGGACGATCATGAGCATTCAGCAGGTTGGAATTGTCGGTGCAGGCCAAATGGGGAATGGCATTGCCCATGTGTTCGCGCTTGCCGGATTTGACGTGAAAATGACCGACATCAGCGCCGACGCGCTAACCGCCGCCGTTGCCCTGATTGATCGCAACATGACCCGTCAGGCCGATAAGGGGCTGATTTCCCAAGACGATAAGTCGGACGCGATGAAGCGGATCACGACCACGCAAACACTGATCGAACTGGGACCAAGCGACCTGATCATCGAGGCCGCGACCGAGCGTGAAACCATCAAGACCGCCATTTTCGAAGACCTTGTCCCGCATTTGACGCCAGATACGATCCTGACGTCCAACACCTCTTCCATTTCGATCACACGGCTTGCGGCGCGCACGGATCGTCCGGAAAAATTCATGGGCTTCCACTTCATGAACCCCGTGCCGATCATGCAACTGGTTGAACTTATCCGCGGCATCGCAACCGACGAGGCGACGTTCAAGGCATGTCACGGCGTTGTCGACAAGCTTGGCAAAACCGCCTCTACTTCCGAAGATTTTCCCGCCTTCATCGTCAACCGTATCCTGATGCCGATGATCAACGAGGCGATCTATACACTTTACGAAGGTGTGGGTTCGGTCAAATCCATTGATACGTCGCTGAAGCTGGGCGCCAACCACCCGATGGGCCCGCTTGAACTGGCCGACTTCATTGGTCTGGACACGTGCCTGGCGATCATGAATGTCCTGCACGACGGATTGGCCGACACCAAATACCGCCCCTGCCCACTGCTCACAAAATATGTAGAGGCAGGCTGGCTCGGACGCAAATCGAAGCGTGGTTTTTATGACTATCGCGGCGACACACCAGTGCCCACGCGCTAGCCACTTGCGCGCCGCCGTATCGTATCATTTTGCCTGAAATACTCAAATTGCAGGGGCGGCGCAGCCGCCCCTGCCCCTGGCGACGTGCAACGCACGGCGCAAAACCTCAGTCTCGGCGTAGCGACAAAGTCAAATCCCGCAGCCACCCCATAAAAGATCGCGCATTGGAAATACGCGCATCAATCTCGGCGGGGTCAATCGGATCTCCGACGACAGGTGCAATGGGTCTGTTCTTGGCCCGCACAACCTCGTGCACCAATAGCCCCTGGCGCAACGTGGGGGACAACCTGTTGGCAATCTGGTAGCTGCGTGAATTCCGCCCCTCGAACTTGAGCGGGACAACAACGGCGCCAGAGGTGCGGATCAGCTTGGCGGTAAAGACATTCCATTCGGCCTCTTCCACAGGGCCGAACATCGTTGACGATGTGGCCACAACGCCGGAGGGGAAAAGTGCGACAACCCCACCCTGCTTCAGGTAGGCCATTGCCTGCCTGCGCATCTCCACCATTTTGGTCTGCGCGTCAGGATCGTGGGGAAACGGCACCGGGATCAGAAACTGCGTTGCTTCCTCGTCAAAGTTGGTCAGCACCGAGCGGGTCAAAATCCGGTAATCGGGCCGCACCTTGCCAATGATATTCGCCAGCGCGATCCCGTCGACCAGCCCGTGCGGATGGTTTGCAACGACGATGACCGGCCCCGTTTTCGGAATTTTCGCAAGCTCGCTGTCGGGTGTGGCAAGATCAATGCCCATAACCTTAAACACGCGGTTATAAAACTCCTGCCCGTGGGCAGGCCCCATCGCCTCGAATTCCTTGACCCAGCGCCCGACGGTCACCTTACCGGTCATCATTTCCATCGTGTGGATCACGCCACGCTTGATAGGGTCGGCAAAGGTATTGGCATAGCTTAACGCACGACGGTCATAGCGGCCTTGAGGGATGGGCGCATGCTGTTGGGCTTTATCTGGCCTTGATTTGCGCATCGTGTCCGACAAGAGGGGTCCTTCCAAACGGTCCCTGCAATTCAGTCGCCTTCACCAAATTTATCAGCGACCAGTGCGGCGATCGCCTGTGACAAATTATCTGCGTCAGGTCCGGCCGTCTCAACCTCAATAAAGGTTCCGATGGTGGCTGCCAACATCAAAAGCCCCATGATGCTATCGCCATCCGCCTCCATCCCGTCCTTGCGGACAACAGCGCGGGCGTCATGATCCTCGACCACCTCTGCAAGTTTGGCAGAGGCGCGGGCGTGCAGTCCTTTGATATTTTCGATGCGCAGGCGCTGGATGGGCATTGTTCAGGGTGTTCCGACAGAATGGCTGTTGATGTATTTATGCGCGGCTGCCAGCGATGCCTCAACGGCCTCGGGCACGGCGCGGTGGCGGGACTTGGCCAGCTTGATCAGCATGGGCAGGTTCGCCCCGTAGAGGATACGGCGATTGCCGGGGTTACAGGCGCGTAAAGACAGGTTTGACGGTGACCCGCCGAACATGTCGGTCACGATCACCACACCGTCGCCGGTATCCACCGTGTCGGCCGCATCGCAAATCTCGGCCTGTTTGGCGCTGCGGTCGTCTTCTGGCGCGATGGCAACGGTGCGCACACCCGATTGGGCGCCCACGACATGTTCCATCGCGGCACGGTATTCCTCGGCCAACCGTCCGTGCGCGACAATCACGATCCCGATCAAGCAGATAACCCTTTCCCACCTTCAGGCGCGTGTTTCGCGCGCCGCTCTAGTTCACGGTGACGTTTAGACACGTGCCACCCATCCTGCGCAAGCGATAACGCCACCCGTTCCGCAACGGCCACTGACCTGTGTTGCCCGCCGGTGCAGCCGAACCCGATGGCCAGATGCGATTTCCCTTCGCGCTTGTACGCAGGCAAGAGCAGATCACCCATGCTGGTCATATTGGCGAGAAATCCGTCGAAAAGCGGATCGGCTGCGACGTAGGCATCCACCTCCCGATCGCGCCCGTCTTTACTTCGCAACGCAGCGTCCCAATGTGGATTGCGCAAGAACCGGCAGTCCACAACAATATCCAGCCCGCGCGGGAGGCCGCGTTTGTAGGAAAAGGAATGGATGGAAATGCCAAGCATCCGCCCCTTCTGCGGCGCGAACCATCTGTCGATGTCTTCTCGCAGATCGTGGGGCGACATCTCGCTGGTATCGATCAACACATCCGCGCGCGCCCGCACAGGTGCCAGCAAGTCGCGTTCGTTTGTAATGCCTGCCAATGCGGGACCCGCTGCCGCCAAAGGGTGCCTGCGCCGCGTTTGCGAATATCGACGTACCAGTTCATCTTCGTTGGCATCAACGTAAAGAACCTGCGTCGCAAAGTGCGGATCATCCATCGCGGCCTCAATCAGCGCGATCAGGCCCGCCACACTGAAATCGCGATTACGCACATCAAGCCCGATCGCCATCGGCCCGGTTGGCGCGGCCCCGTCAAGGAGCCGCGGCATCAGCGACAGGGGCATATTGTCGATCACTTCGAACCCGAGATCTTCCAGCGCGTTGATCGCCGTTGAACGGCCCGCACCTGACGGTCCTGTCACCAGCACCAGCTGGGCAGGGTCGCCTTGGGTCTGGGTTGCGTCTAAATCGGTCATCTGTCGCTTAATCCTGCGCGCAAAAATTGTATCATCGCTGCTGCAAGATGTGGCGACTGTGGCTTGTGAAACAAGGGGATTGTGACACCTAGGACCGTTATGTCGCGGGCAGGAGGAAGCCGGACCGGCTCGGATGTGTCCAGATCAATCTGCGCTATCACAGGCGTCGGGCCGCATGTGTCGGCCGATAAGATGCCAATGCCGCGCGCCTCGATCAGACCGGAAATTGTGGCCGGACATTCGGCAATAAGCTGTTTTCCAACAGCTTTCAGCATCACGCGATCGTCTGCCACCAGGGTCGCGCCGCGCGACATCATTTCAAGCGCCAAGCCGCTTTTACCGGACCCGGATGCGCCCGTGATAAGCAGAGCGGCCCCGTCCACGGCCACTGAGCTCGCGTGCACAATCAGGTGATCGGGCGCAGTAGCCACACAGATTAGACGGGCAAGCCCACGACGAAACGTGCGCCCAGTGGGTCAGAGGTGACATCAGCTTCGGTCGGGCGAATGTTTTCCGCCCAGATCACGCCGCCATGTGCCTCGACAATCTGTTTGGAGATCGCAAGACCAAGGCCGGAGTTGTTGCCAAACTGCCCCTCGGGACGCTCGGAATAGAACCGCTGGAAGACCTTTGCCAACGCCTCGTTCGGGATGCCGGGGCCGGTGTCTTCAACGACGACAAGTACGCGATTTTCGCGCTTGCGGGCCCAAACGCGGATTGCGTCGCCATCTTCACAGAACGAAATTGCATTGGTGATCAGATTGACAAAGACCTGCGCCAAACGCCCCTCAAGACCCTGCACCATCATCTGCCCCTCTGGCAGATCGGTGATGTAGTCCACGCCCTTGTCGTCTGCTTCTTTGCCAAGGAATTCGTTCAGATTGCCCAGCATCTTCATCAGGTCAAAGGATTCTTCTTCCTCTTTGACCAGTTCACTATCAAGTCGCGAGGCGTTTGAAATATCCGAAACAAGGCGATCAAGGCGGCGCACGTCGTGTTCGATGACCTCAAGCAGCTTTTCGCGCTGGTCGTCCCGCTTGGCGACCCGCATCGTCCCCACGGCAGAGCGAAGTGATGCCAGCGGGTTCTTGATCTCGTGCGCCACATCGGCGGCGAATTGTTCGTTACCTTCGATCCGTTCGTACAGCGCCTGCACCATGCCGCGCAGGGCACCGGACAATCGCCCGATCTCGTCAGGGCGGGCTGTCAGATCAGGGATGCGGACCTTTGTTGGCGACATTTTACGCGCGTTCTTGTCACGCCCCAGTTCGGCGGCGGCGGCCAGATCGGCAAGCGGATTTGCAATCGTCGAGGCAAGCACAAGGCTCAGGCCGATGCTGATCGCCATGCCCACCAAAAACAGGCGCAACACCTGTTCCCGCTCTTGCGCAACAAGGCGGTCAAGCTCACCCGCGGCATTGGCAAGAGCTACGACGCCTACCGCCGTATCGCCTTGGAAAACAGGGCTTGCCACAACAAAAGTTGTTACACCGCCAACGGTTTTGGAGTGGACATGTGTACCGCGGTCAACTGCATCCGCGATGCTGATCTTGGCAAATTCAGCCGTATCCAAAGGTTCCGCAGGGGTCGAGCGCATTTTTGGTGCGACCAGATCGGCCACGCTGTTCCACGTGCCTTGCAACAGATCGGTGATGTAAGTGCTGCCAGCAGTCCGGTCGAGCCCGTCGATCATACCATCATCAGGCGCGCCTTCGGCCGAGCCGACCAGTTCGCTTTGGGTATCATAGACGAACACCTGCACGCCGCCGCGCAGGTCCAGCTCATCCAGCGTCATTTGCACGTCAATTCCGTCACCGGTGACCAGATTGACGGGTGACGTGACCGGCATCTTCGCCTCAAGCACGTCGGCGACAAGTTCGGCCTCGTTCACAAGGCCAGAGGCCCGCTGAAATGCAAGATTGTCGCGTGACGGATTCAGATAAAGAACACCCGCAATCAATAACATCAACGCAATCAGGTTGAACGTGATGATCTTGCGGGCAATGGGCGAATGGCGCAGCGCAAGCATGCCGCGCCGTTCGCGCCGTGTTTCGATTTCTTCACCGATGCCGGTTGGTGCAACCCAATCATCGCCCAGCACAAGATCCGGCTGCCGTGCGGCGGCCCGCACGGATTCCAGATCACGCACATCGATTTTTGGGGCAACCGTCATCAGTGACTCACTTTTTGCTGCTGCCGTTATTCTTCGTTGTAACGGTAGCCGATGCCATAAAGCGTCTCAATCGCGTTAAACTCATCATCCGTATTGCGCATTTTCTTGCGCAAACGCTTGATGTGGCTGTCGATTGTGCGGTCGTCGACATAGACCTGATCGTCATAGGCCACGTCCATCAGCTGATCGCGCGATTTCACAAAACCGGGGCGTTGGGCCAGCGCCTGCAACAGCAGAAATTCGGTTACGGTCAGGGATACGTCCTGCCCTTTCCATGTCACTGCGTGGCGCAGCGGGTCCATGGAAAGCTGGCCACGGACCATCACCTTGTTTTCTTCGCTATCATCCAGCACGTCACCGCTAATCGCATCCTGACGACGCAGAAGCGCGCGAATACGTTCCACCAGCAGACGCTGCGAGAACGGCTTTTTCACATAATCGTCAGCACCCATGCGCAGACCCAGCACTTCGTCAATCTCGTCGTCCTTGGACGTCAGAAAGATCACGGGCATGGATGTCTTCTGGCGCAGGCGCTGCAACAGGTCCATGCCATCCATGCGGGGCATCTTGATGTCCAGCACAGCCAGTTCCGGCATTTTCTTGTTGAAAGCGTCCAGCGCGGACTGACCATCGTTATACGTTTCGACCTCGAAACCTTCGGCTTCAAGCGTCATGGACACGGACGTCAGGATGTTCCTGTCGTCGTCCACCAATGCGATTTTCGACATGGGAGTTTTACCCTTACTGCTCTGATTGTTGTTCTTGCCTGCTTTTTTCCAACTTTTCACCGGATTGCAGGCACGAATCAATCCTAAATTGCGAATCACCCCGAGGGCCGTGCCTTATTTGCCGCTAAATTGGGTAAGGAATGACTAAAATGTCTCACCTTACGGCAAGACACCGCCTTGATAGCGCTAACAGCAAAATGGTTGCGCTAACGGTAGCGCAAAGGGGGTCGCCGCCTTTTAAATCATGGTGTTAGGTGAGGATATCCGCGCCGCTGTGGCGCGATTGATTTGCAGGAGAGCACTCATGGACCATGGTCAGGTCAACCCAACGATGAAACTTGAAGATCAAGGCATCACGGGGCTTGGCTATGTTTATTATAACCGTTCTGAAGCTGAATTGCAGGATGCCGCCGTGGCCGCGGGCGAAGGTGTCACGGGCAAAGGCGGCACGTTTTTGGTCACGACAGGCAAGCACACGGGCCGGTCACCTAAGGATAAATTCGTCGTCCGCACCCCGTCAGTCGAAGATACGATCTGGTGGGAAAACAATCCGCCGATGGAGCCTACGGCCTTTGATACGCTTTACGCCGATATGCTGGAGCATATGAAGGGTGGCAGCTATGACGTGCAGGATTTGTTCGGCGGCGCTGACCCGGCGCATCGCCTTGATGTGCGCGTCATTACCGAGCTGAGCTGGCACGGGTTGTTCATTCGCCACCTGCTGCGTCGCCCCGACGCGTCAGAGCTGGACAGCTTCACCCCCGATTTTACCATTATCAACTGCCCGTCTTTCAAGGCTAATCCGGACAAGCACGGCTGCCGCAGCGATACGGTGATTGCGCTGAATTTTGATAAAAAGCTAATCCTGATTGGCGGCACGGAATACGCGGGCGAGAACAAGAAATCCGTCTTCTCTTTGCTGAATTACCTGCTGCCCGAAAAAGGCATCATGCCGATGCACTGCTCGGCCAACCACGCGCCGGGCAATCCTGTCGATACGGCCGTGTTCTTTGGCCTGTCCGGCACCGGCAAAACAACACTGTCGGCTGATCCGTCCCGCACGCTGATCGGCGACGACGAACATGGCTGGTCGGATCGCGGCACCTTCAACTTTGAAGGGGGCTGCTACGCCAAGACCATCGGACTGGACCCAAAAGCAGAGCCAGAAATCTACGCGACGTGCTCCATGCCGCACACGGTGATCGAGAATATGGTCTTTGATCCCGACACAATGGAGCTGGATTTCGAAGACGACAGCCTGACCGCAAACATGCGTTGCGCCTACCCGTTGAACTACATCTCGAACGCATCCGACACCGCGCTTGGGGGGCACCCCAAGAACATCATCATGCTGACTTGCGACGCGTTTGGCGTTCTGCCTCCGATCAGCCGCTTGACGCCAGCGCAAGCGATGTATCACTTCCTGTCGGGCTTCACGTCCAAGGTGGCGGGGACAGAGCGTGGCGTGACAGAGCCTGAGCCCACATTCTCCACCTGTTTCGGCGCGCCCTTCATGCCGCGCCGCCCTGAAGTTTACGGCAAGCTGTTGCAGGAAAAGATCGCCACGCATGGCGCAACCTGTTGGTTGGTGAACACCGGCTGGACAGGCGGCGCTTACGGCACCGGATCGCGGATGCCGATCAAGGCCACGCGCGCACTGCTTTCCGCAGCCCTTGATGGCACGCTGGTCGAGAACGTCTTCCGCAAGGACGAGAACTTTGGCTTTGAAGTGCCAACCACTTGCGAGGGTGTCGACGCAAAACTGCTGAACCCGCGCGATACATGGGGCGACAAAGCCGCCTATGACGCGCAAGCCGACAAGCTCGTGGCGATGTTCAGCGACAATTTTGCCAAATACGTGCCGTTCATCGACGACGATGTAAAAGCTGCGGCGATCGGCTAATCACTTGACAAGGGCGGGGGCTACACCCCGCCTTTGTTTTTGGGTAAAGTCGCCATCATGAAGCATATTGCACTTCTCGTGGCCTTGGCCCTGCCCTTTGCGGCGAACGCACAAACAGGCCCGCAGCCCGACAAAATCAGCCCTGCCATGGCATCGGTCGAAACCGGTGTCATTTGCGCGCCACCCGCCACCGGTGAAGTTGAAGCGCCAGGCACCGTGGCTGGCACCACCCATCTGATCGCGGACGAGCCACCTTTCGTTTCAACCGCGCGCCGCGTGCCTGCGGTTCTGGGCATTGGCTTTGGCATCAAATCACAAAGCATCGACAGTGGCGGGATTTCTGATGTCGTCATGCGTATCACGCACCCGCCAATGGGTGATGCGGGCGTGACAGCACAGACGTTTACCAGCTCTATCAGTGGCATTGATCCGTCGCTGACGTTCTACCAGTTTGATTTTGACTACGAGCTTTTGCCCGGCATCTGGCAGATGGAAGCATCCAGCAACGGCACCGTTTTGTATCGCACAACATTCGAGGTTGTGACCCCCGATCAGATACCGGAACTGGCCTCAATCTGTGGCTTTGAAGAGCTGTTGTCGTAGTCCGAGCGAGCCAAACCCCAAATCACGTGCGACATTTTAGTTCTTTTTCGCCAAATCAAGCGAACGATTGTTGCGCTGCGACTGCAAAGGGTTTATCTCTGCACCTGCAAAGTAAAGGATGCGCCCGATGGATGGACAAGACATGACAATCAGCCCGTCACCGTTGCTGATCAATTTGCTGGACCTTACGGCGGATAGTTTGCCTGCTGTTGATGACGTTCTGTCGCGTGCGAAGTCATCAGTCCGTGACATGGTGGTGCAGGACGGACGCGTATCGGGCGCTTTGATCGAAGACCATCAGACAGCTGCTCATGGCCTTGCGTGGCTGGCGACATATGCGCAAGCGCTACACCAGATGCACAATTGGGCCACAGCCCTGAAGGCCGACAGCAAATTCGGTGAGGTGGAACAGCTGCTGTTGCAGATCACATTCGGAGAATACCTCTGGCAAATCTACGGCGGCATCCAGATGAACCAGGGCGAGATGGTGCGCGGTCAGGATATGGGGCTGAGCCAGGATGATCTGCGCGCTCTGATGATCCCGGCGGTGGCCACCCTGTGCGAGCAGGGCAACACCCAAGCCGCCCGCCTGCGATTGGTTGATCTGATGCAGGAACAGTCCGCCAATATCACCGTTGGTGCATCAGGACTGGATGAAGAGCTTGAGATGATCCGCGAGCAATTTCGCCGCTACACCATCGAAAACGTCGAACCCTATGCCCACGATTGGCATCTGAAAGACGAACTGATCCCGATGGAAGTGATCACCGAACTGGCCGAGATGGGCGTATTCGGCCTGACGATCCCCGAAGAATATGGCGGCTTTGGCCTGTCGAAGTCCTCCATGTGTGTGGTGTCCGAGGAATTGTCGCGCGGGTATATCGGTGTCGGCTCACTTGGCACCCGTTCCGAGATTGCGGCCGAGCTGATCCTGTGCGGCGGCACGGAGGAGCAAAAGCAAAAATGGCTGCCCCAGCTTGCCAGCGCTGAAACGCTGCCGACAGCGGTCTTCACCGAACCCAACACCGGATCAGACCTTGGTGCATTGCGCACCCGCGCCGTCAAAGACGGCGAAGACTGGTCCATTACAGGTAATAAAACATGGATCACCCACGCGACCCGCACGCAGGTGATGACAGTGTTGGCCCGCACCGATCCCGAAAGCACCGACTATAGGGGCCTGTCGATGTTCCTTGCCGAAAAGACACCCGGCACCGAAGAAGTCCCCTTCCCCACCGACGGCATGACCGGTGGCGAGATCGAGGTGCTGGGCTATCGCGGCATGAAAGAATACGAACTGGCCTTTGACGACTTCAAGGTGAAGGGCGAAAACCTGCTGGGTGGCGAAACCGGCAAGGGCTTCAAGCAGTTGATGCAAACTTTTGAGAGCGCCCGCATCCAGACCGCCGCCCGCGCCGTTGGCGTTGCACAGTCCGCGCTGGATGTCGGTATGCAATACGCGCAGGACCGCAAGCAATTTGGCAAACCGCTCATCGCCTTCCCACGCGTGGCCAGCAAATTGGCGATGATGGCGGTTGAAATCATGGTTGCCCGCCAGCTCACGTATTTCAGCGCTGCCGAGAAAGATCAGGACCGCCGCTGCGATGTTGAGGCTGGCATGGCGAAACTACTGGGCGCACGTGTGGCCTGGGCCTGCGCCGACAACGCGCTGCAAATCCACGGCGGCAACGGCTTTGCGCTGGAATATAAGGTCAGCCGCATCCTGTGCGACGCGCGCATCCTGAATATTTTCGAAGGCGCTGCCGAAATTCAGGCGCAGGTGATTGCCCGCCGCATCCTTGGTTAAGTTGGTCGCGCCGCACGTCGCAGACCAATGAAAAAGCCGCCCCGCAGCACTGCCCGGGGCGGCTTTCTTTTGTACTTAGTGTTTAGCGCAGAGGCAGCTCATCATCGCTGTGCATGACGGTCACCACCTCGCAGGGGAAGCCGGCCAGTGGAGTCTCGTCGCCGCTGACGCGCCATTCTTCGCAACTATCCATGGCGATCTGCACCGCCTCTTCCACGTCGCGCCCGTTCAGCGAACTGCCCCACGCGCCGTCACCGCTTGACGCAATCGCGGCAAACCCCTGTTCGTTCAGGCCATAAACCTCGATCACGCCTTCCGAAATTGCGGGGCTGATCGGCGGATAGTTGTCGGGGGAAACACCTTTGGGCAGCAATCGCGCCACAATCCGGCACTGGCCATCATAGTCGGACACGTCCGAACAAAACCGCAAAGCTGACGCCTCTGCTGCGGCAACTGAATTAGCCTCGTTGGCATAGCCATAGGCCGTGCTCGGGTGCAGCGCGAAGGCACCAAAATATGTGGCGTCACGCAGATTGTCAGTCACGGTCTGACGCATCGCCGGATCAAGCGTGATGCTTCGGTCAAAGACAAGCGTGGATGACTGCGGCAGGTTCAGCACATCTTCCAGCGGATAGCCCTGCGCGGATGCGGACAGGCCCAAAGCACACAAACCGGCTGTCAAAACAGATCGCATATCAAACTCCTTTTCGTAAAATCATCGTCACTAGGACAAGCCTTTCGCGCCGCGCTGTCAAGCCAGCACATCCCGACTTGCATTGCAGCGCAGGGTGATGGCGCGGTAGGATGGGGTATGCTGCGTGTCTTTCCGATTATCATCATGCTGTCCACCTGTGGCCCTGACGAAACGCTGACTGGCTATGGCCAGACGGATGACGTTTACGTTTTGCAAACCATGAACGATACGCCTGTTGCGCAACGCATCACCCTGTCGCTGTCCGATCCCGGTCGGATCAGCGGGGACGCGCCCTGCTACAGCTATACCGCGCGTCAGACGGCCCCCTACCCGTGGTTTGACGTCAGTCCGATCGCGGCAATGCGCATGGCCTGCCCCGACCTTGCGCTAGAAGTAGACTTTTTCGCCGGCTTGCAGTCCATGATGTTTGCCGAGGCTTTGGGCGATACGCTCATCCTCACGAACGAGGACGGCGATAGCATGGTGTTTCAGGTGCCCTAACGGCTGATCGCTTCGATAAAGCGGGACCGCGCGACAGGCATTGGCTTGTCGCCCAAGCCGCGCAACAGCCGATGTTCGATGAAATACCCAGTGGTGCCAAGTGCCGTGATAATCTCTGCGTTGGCCGCGTCGCCCTTGCCCGCCAGCACCGGCGGCAACGCCAACATCCTGTCCGCCCACTCCCCTGCCCCTTGGCGGCTGACGGCACGCCCAGATTTTGGCGAAACATAGATCAATTCTTCATTCACGCCGCGCACCGCACAGGCGGACAGATCAAGACCGTAACCCAGCTCCTCCAGCAGCACCTGTTCCCACCGCAGATAGGCCAACGGCCAGATGTCTGATTGGCCAAGCAAATCCAACAGCGCCACGGTGCGCCGGTAGATAACGGTATGCGCCTCGCGTTCGGGCAGTACCATCACCGCAAGCGCGCAAACGGCGTTTAGACCAGCCAGCGACAGCCTGTCTCCCATCGCCACTGCCGAGCGGCTGCGCAGGGGTTCAACGGTGAAAGACCCCAGATGCTGGTCCAGCCGCGCGGCCCATGTGACGCGCAATTGCGCCCCCGGCTGTAAGATCGGCGCGATCTTGCGGCTGCGCCCCCCCCGCACAATCCCCGCATGGCGACCGTGTTCTTCCGAAAACACCTCGATAATGACGCCGTTTTCGCCAAACGGGCGCGTTGAAAGAAGCGCTGCATCATCAGTCCACGTGATCATATGGCGACTATCGCCGCGTCAGTGCGAGGGTTGCAAGAGCGGCAAACGCCGCACCGCCTCCGGCGGGAGTATTTGGGGCAAAATGATACAGGTCGCACCACTTTGCCCCGTCACGCTGCGGAAGACCCGCTGCATCACTTTGCACGGCCATCGGCTCTCCAGCCTGTACCGCATAACAAGGGTGGGCGATTAACCTTAACAGCGCGTGAACAAATTGCGACAGGTGTATCATTTTGCCAAAAATACTCAAAATTCCGCAGTCTGATGCTTACGCCAAGCCCGGATCATCAAGCAGGTGGCGGCCCTGCTTGTCTTCGACCTCGATCACCCAAAGATCGGGGTCAAACCCGCGCTGGCGGCTGAGTGACGCATCCACATCGACCTCATCACCCTGCGCTAACACCGCCCAAGTTCGTGTATCCGCCATAAGATCAAACTGACGCTGGTAACACGCAGCCTGCCCATCAAGGGTATTGAGTTTCACCAGAACAGCGCCCGCGGTCTTGTCACCTTTCACGACAACAAACGCCGGAATATCCAGAAGACGCAGGCGTGTCAGATAGGCCGCAACCCAGACATCAGTCGTTAGGCGCATGAGGCGCTACCCGTCATTACCGTCTTTGTAATCAAGTCCCATCTCGGAATAACGCTCGCGCTCTTCCAGCCAGTTGGGACGAACCTTGACCTGCACAAACAGATGCACGCGGCGGCCCAGAAATTCTTCAAGCTCCAGCCTTGCAGCTGTATTCACAGCCTTCGCCGTCTCGCCCTTTTTGCCCAGCACGATCCCTTTGTGACCGTCGCGGGCCACGTAGATCAGTTGGTCAATGCGCACAGAGCCATCCTTGCGCTCTTCCCAGTTTTCGGTTTCCACCGTCAATTCGTAAGGAAGTTCCTGATGCAACCGCAGTGTCAGTTTTTCGCGCGTAATTTCGGCGGCGATATTGCGCATCGGTGTGTCGGCGATCTGGTCCTCGGGATAAAGCCACGGACCTTCGGGCATCTGGTCAGCCAGCCATGACCGGAGCGCGTCGCACCCGTGGCCACGCTCTGCCGAAATCATGAACGTCTCCGCAAACGGATAGGCGTCGTTCATGTCGGCGGTCAGCGCCAGAAGCGCCTCTGTCTTGACCTTGTCGATCTTGTTGATCGCCAGCGCGACCTTAGCTTTGCCGGTTTTTTCTTGCAGCGCCGCAAGGATCGCTTTCACGCCTTCCGACATGCCGCGATGCGCCTCGATCATCAGGACGACCACATCGCTGTCGCCAGCCCCGCCCCATGCAGCCGCGACCATCGCACGATCCAGCCTGCGGCGCGGTTTGAACAGACCCGGCGTATCCACGAAAACCAGTTGGGTTTGTCCTTCGATTGCGATGCCACGGATGCGTGCGCGGGTGGTTTGCACCTTGTGGGTGACGATGCTGACCTTGGCGCCGACCATACGGTTCAGCAGCGTGGATTTGCCCGCGTTGGGTTCACCGATCAGGGCCACAAAACCGGCTTTTGTCGTCTCGCTCATGTGCTGACCTTTTTCAGGAGTGCTGTGGCAGCGGCCTGTTCGGCCTGCCGTTTCGATCCGGCTGTTGCCGTTTCCGAGGGACCTGACGTGAGGCGCGCCTCGATTGTGAATTGCGGCTGGTGGTCGGGGCCTGACCGGCCCACCTCGACGTAAGCAGGGGGCGGCTCGCCACGGCCCTGCGCCCATTCCTGCAACGCCGTTTTGGCATCGCGGGCATCATCTTTGACGTCAGTGATCCGCTTACCCCAGAGGCGCAGAACGATGTCTTGCGCGGCTGAAAATCCGGCATCCAAAAAGACCGCGGCAATCACGGCTTCCATCGCATCGGCCAAAAGAGCCTCTTTGCGGCGACCGCCTGATTTCATTTCGGAGCGGCCCAGTTTCAGCACCGCACCAATGTCGATCTCGCGGGCGACAGCCGCGCAGGTTTCGCGCCGGACAAGGGCGTTGTAGCGCGGGGCAAGCAGGCCTTCGGCGGCGGACGTATCAGCCTTAAGAAGCGCATCTGCCATCACAAGACCCAAGACGCGGTCGCCCAGAAATTCAAGCCGCTGGTTATCATCGCGGTGGACCGTGACCATGGACGAATGTGTGACCGCGCGCACAATCAGTTCGGGCCGGGCAAAGCTGTGCCCAAGACGTTGGCAGAAGGCAGACAGATCAGCCGACAGTTTCATTCAAGCGCCTTAAAGAAGCGGTCGCTGCGCCATGTCCAGAAGGCCAGCATCGACCGGCCAGCACTGGAAAAGATCACGCGATCCGCGCGACCCACAAGATCTTCGCGCGGGACAAAGCCGACACCGCGCGCGGTCTGCGCCACGCGGCTGTCCGTGGAATTGTCGCGGTTATCGCCCATGAAGAAGAATTCGTCCTCGGGCACGGTGAACACGCCTGTGTTGTCAGACTGCTGCGTGCCGATGTTCAGGATAGCGTGGCGCGTGCCGTTTGGCAGCGTTTCATACTGACGCGATTTGATACAATCAGCACCCTGCCCCACAGCACCGTTTTCGCAGCGCGGCAACAGACCCTGTGGGCCCTGATATTCCATCGTTTCAACAAACTGGCCGCCGTCCTCAAGCTTGACCGCTTCATCGTTGATGTAAAGCACGCCGCCTTTCATCTGGATGCGATCACCGGGCAGGCCGATCAGGCGTTTGATAAAATCGCGACCTGTGACGGGGTGACGGAACACGACGATATCGCCACGCTCGGGATCAGAGCCGAAAAGCCTTTCTTCGGAGCCCTCAAAGACGCCACAGAAATCGTCTGCGCCGATATCAATGCCAATGGCCGGAATACGGATCGATGGGCAGGATGCATAGGAATAGCCGTAGGCCATCTTGTTGACGAAGAGGAAATCACCAATGAGCAGAGTGTCCTTCATCGACCCCGACGGAATCCAGAAGGGCTGAAAAAAAAGCGTGCGGAAAACGCCTGCAATCAGCAGCGCATAAACAACGGTTTTCACCGTTTCCGCAATCCCGGCCAGAACGCCTGTGCTCTCGCTCATCGTATCATCCCTTTTTGGTTCATGGCTACATGAGGCCGGGGGCAAAGCCTGTCAAGCGGGCAGCAAGGTCACAAAGCGGTGCAGCGCCCTATTCCTGCACGGGGCGGGCCTCGATCACGACAAAGGCCTGCGCCCAAGGGTGATCGTCAGTCAGCGTGACATGGATGGTTGCCACGTGGCCGGGCGGTGTCATCTGGTCCAGACGGTCCCGCGCCCAGCCTGTGACCTCCATAACCGGTTGGCCGGTGCGCAGATTGCTGACGGCCATATCCTTCCACGCGATCCCCATAGCAAGGCCGGTGCCCAGCGCCTTGGAGCACGCTTCTTTCGCGGCCCAGCGTTTGGCGTAGGTGCCTGCAATATCCTTGCGACGTTCGGCCTTGGCCTGTTCGATGTCGGTAAACACGCGGTTCTTGAACCGATCACCAAAGCGGTCAAGCGTGCCTTGGATACGGTCGATATTAGCCAGATCAGTGCCGATACCGAGGATCATTCCAGCGGGGCCTGCAAAGCGGCCGTAATCTCGCCCGTGGACTGGTTGAGCGTCAGGGCAAGGCCGACGGTGGGCGCATTGCTGGTGGCGGGATCATAGACAGCCACGTTCATATCAAAAAGCAAACCGCGTGCGGGATCGTAGCCAGCACTCAAGCTGGGCCAGAACACACCCGCAAAGCCGGTGTTTTCGGTCAGGCTAACGACCTTGCACTGGCGGATGCCCAATTCGTCATAGGGCGGCGACAGGATCAGGATATGCGCGGCCCCGACGGCGGGTTCGACGGTATCAAGATAGGCCAGCCGGACAGCACCGTTGGCAAAAAGGGCCGTATGCTCTTCCCACGGTTCGACAACGGCATGGGTGCTGGCCCGCCAGTCGCAATCTGAAACCGTCTGGGCCTGAGCGGCAAAGGGGCTGGCGATAAGGGCTGCGGCGGCAAGTATCATTTTCATATTAAAAGACCTTTCTTTGAATGGCCGTCAGACTGGCATTGCCGCGACCGCAAGATCAACCACCATAATCCCGTCCGCTTTGCACAAGGCAACCAGCCGCTTGCCCAGCGCCTGATGCGTGGGATCAGCTGCATACAGTGAAAGAGCATCTTCGTTATCAAATGTGCAGACAAAGCCATAAGGGTATGCGGGCGACCTGCCTTCAAAATCACGATTGGGGCCGTGTTCGAATGCGGTAAAGCCCGGCAGGTCCAGCAGGCTTAGCTCTGTCAACACTGCCAGCAGTTCGACCGGATCATAGCCATCGGCAAGGTTCAGCATGACGATATGGCGGATCATGTCAGACGCGCCGTCAAGATTTTCAGCCCCGCCAATCCGAAAAGCAGCGCAAACGTAGCCTCGAACCAGCGACGAAGGCGTTGGTAGCCGCGCACAAAACCACCTAGCGAAAACAGCAGCCCGTAGCCCCAGAACACCGTGCAGGACACGGCCAGCAACGACAGATAGGTGGTGCCGATGTCCCACGCGCCCGATCCCGGCGGCACGGCAATGGCAAAGATCGCCCCCCAGCCGAAGATTGCCTTGGGGTTGGTCAGGTGGATCAGTAGCCCTTTGCGGAACAATCCACCCAGCGCGCCCGCCTTCGCGCCAACTTGTGTGAGCGGTTTGTCCGTTATCGCGGATTTCATCGCCTTGTAGGCCAAATACAGCAGGTAGGCCGCACCGACATAGCGCAGCACCTCAACCAGCCAGACATTGGCAACCATGATCGCCGACATGCCAAGCGCCGCAGCCAGCCCCCATGAGGCAGAGCCCACGATGATCCCGCTGGCCACGGCCAGTCCCGCCATCCGGCCACGATCCATCGCCGTGCCCGCAATCGCGAGTGTCGCAGGCCCCGGTGATCCGCCGCCAATAGCCCATGCCACCAGTAATAAAGGAAACTCCCAGCCGGTCATGTCCGCGCCGCGTCCATCGCGGCACGCATCTGGCGCAGCGCCTCTTCCAGCCCTACAAAAATCGCCTCGCCGATGATGAAATGCCCGATGTTCAACTCAACCGCCTGCGGGATCGCGGCGATGGGGCCGACACTTTCAAACGTCAGGCCGTGACCATAGTGGATTTCCAGCCCTGCCTCGTGCCCGTAAGCGCCCATGGCGACCAGACGCGCGAGTTCGGCGTCAGCCTCGTCCATGCGCCCTTCGGCAAATGCATCGCAGTATGTGCCGGTATGCAATTCGATGATATCCGCGCCGATCTTGGCAGCGGCATCAACCTGACGCTGCTCTGGCCCGATAAACAGCGACACCCGTGTGCCCGCATCCTTGAACGGCTTGATGTAGGCCGCCAGTCGGTTATCGTCGCCTGCAACCTCAAGCCCGCCTTCGGTGGTGCGCTCCTCGCGCTTTTCGGGCACCAGACAGACCGCGTGCGGCTGTGTCGCCAGCGCAATGGCCTGCATTTCATCCGTGGCGGCCATCTCGAAGTTCAGCGGGATATCAATGGCGGCCTTGATGGCGGCCATGTCTTCATCCCTGATATGGCGGCGGTCCTCGCGCAAATGGGCGGTGATGCCGTCAGCCCCCGCCTTTTGCGCCAACAAAGCTGCGCGCACCGGATCAGGGTTATCGCCGCCACGGGCATTTCGCACGGTTGCGACGTGATCGATATTCACGCCAAGGCGCAGGGGGCTGTTCATAACGCGGGTCCTTTATCAGTCACCGTCAACCTAGCCCGCCTATTGGCCAGCGTCATCCATATCGTTGGATTTTTTGCCCAGTTGCGCCAGCTTGGCCTGCAACGCCTTGCGCCGCCGCTTTTGATAAGCCGCGATCAGTGGCACCGAGATGTAGTAGCAGATCGTCGAGACAACGACGCCGGAAATCGCGCCGCCAATCAGGTAGGGGTAAAACACCTGTTCGTAAAACAGGCCCAACCCGTGCCAGTCGGCCTGCGCTGGCGTGAAGAGCGCCTTCATATTATGCCACAGATCGCCAAAGGCACTTGAGAACTGACAGCCCAAGCCGCACATGCCGGTTTCCGGCGTGCCCGTCAGAACGGTGCGGTCAAACGGATGCCCCAACAGGCTGTGGCCTGTAGACAACGCCGCCACGCCAATGGGCACATAGGTCAGCGGATTGCCAAAGAACGTCGCCATCAGGGCCGCAAGGATATTGCCGCGCATCAGCTTGGCGATCAGCGCGGCCACGATAAAGTGAAAGCCGTAGAACGGTGAAAACGCAGCAAAGACACCCGCCCAGATGCCGCGCGCGATCTTTTCGGGCGTATCGGGCAAACGACGGACGCGGTGTTTGACGTATTGCGCCGCCCTGCCCCAGCCCCCGCGCGGGTAGACAAAATCGGCCACGACCTGCCAGATCGGGCGTCTATCCCTGCGCTTAAAGACCAATCGTTACGTTCCTTTGCCTGCTCGGCTTGGTTTTGGGTTACCCGAGGCTGACGCTGGCCAGACCCGGATCGCGATGCCGCGAAATTTCCGACACATTGCTATCCGCGTCCAGCGCGGTTCTTACCCGATGTAGGTGCTCTGCATCACGTAAATCAATATCCATCATAAGACGGTAATAATCTGGCTTTCGTTCGATAAAATTGAGGTCCGATATATTCGCGTCCTGCTCACCGATCAGCGTGCAGATGCGGCCCAGAACACCGGCATCGTTTGTGATGGTCACATCAAGCGTGACGGTGTTGGTCGCGGTGTGGGTGCCTTCCTGCCAGTGCAAGTCAATCCAGCGTTCGGGCTGATCCTCGTAATCGGCCAGCGCATCGCAGTCGATTGTGTGCACCACAACACCCTTGCCCTTGAACGTCAGGCCGATAATCCGCTCTCCCGGCACAGGCTGGCAGCACCTTGCCCGCTTGTAACTTTGGTCATCGCCAAGACCGACGACGGCACGGTTCGCGTCAATCTCATCGCCGGGCATTTCTGCCAGATCGGGATAGATCGCGACAACCACATCGCGTGCGGTAATCTCGGCACTGCCAAGCTGCGCCAGCATCTCATCAACGCTTTCCATCGCCAGCGTCTTGGCTGCGATTGACAGCGCCTTGTCCGTGGCTTTTTTGCCTGCGTTCTCAAATCCGACACGCGCCAGTTCGCGCCCCAGACGGATAAATCGTCCGCGATCTTCCTGCTTGAGGGATCGCCGGATTGCGGTTTTTGCGCGCCCCGTGACAGCGATGTCGATCCACGTGGCCTGCGGTTTTTGCCCTTCGGCGGTGATCACCTCGACCGACTGGCCGTTCTTCAGTCGCGTCCAAAGCGGCACGCGCAAGCCGTCCACTTTGGCCCCCACAATGGCCGACCCGACCCGCGTGTGCACAGCATAGGCAAAATCAATCGGCGTGGCCCCGCGTGGCAGCTTGATCACGTCGCCCTTGGGCGTGAAGCAGAACACCTGGTCCTGATACATCTCAAGCTTCACCGCCTCGAGAAACTCGTGGTGGTCCTGATCGTCGTCCAGACGTTCCGTCAGCTTTGAAATCCACTCTACCGGATCAACGGCAAACTGGTTCTCCACACGTTCACCATTGCGGTAAGACCAATGCGCAGCCACGCCGGTTTCGGCAACCTCGTGCATCTCGCGCGTGCGGATCTGCACTTCGACCCGTTTGCCGTCACGGCCAGAGACGGTGGTGTGGATAGACCGGTAGCCGTTCGACTTGGGCTGGCTGATATAGTCCTTGAACCGCCCCGGCACGGCCCGCCAACGCTGGTGGATCGCCCCCAGCACGCGGTAACAATCGGCTTCTGTCGCGGTGATGATACGGAACCCGTAGATGTCGGACAGACGGCTGAAAGATTGCTCTTTCTCCTCCATCTTCCGCCAGATCGAATAGGGCTTTTTGGCGCGGCCAGCGACCTCGGCCACGATGCCTGCTTTTTCCAGTTCGACCCGCATGTCAGCAGTGATCTTTTGCACCACATCGCCAGTTTCACGCTGAAGCGTGATGAACCGCCTGATGATGGAATTGCGCGCCTCGGGATTGAGCACGCGGAACGCCAGATCCTCAAGCTCTTCGCGCATCCATTGCATACCCATCCGGCCAGCCAGCGGGGCGAAAATCTCCATCGTCTCGCGGGCTTTCTGGGCCTGTTTGTCGGGGCGCATGGATTTGATCGTGCGCATATTGTGCAAGCGGTCGGCCAGCTTGACCAGCGTCACCCGCAAATCGCGGCTCGTCGCCATGAAGAGCTTGCGAAAGTTTTCCGCCTGCTTGGATTGCGCGCTGGTCAGTTGCAGGTTGGTCAGCTTGGTCACGCCGTCCACAAGCTCTGCAATCTCGCGGCTGAACTTGGCCTCAACGTCCGCGAACGAGGCTTTGGTGTCCTCGATGGTGTCGTGCAAAAGCGCCGTCACAAGCGTGGCATCATCCATCTGTTGCTCTGCCAGAATGGCAGTGACGGCAACGGGATGGGTGAAATAAGGCTCACCCGAATGGCGGAACTGCCCATCGTGCATGTCCTCGCCATAGGCGTAGGCATCACGCAGCAGTTTTTCATTTGTGCGGGGGTTGTAGGCGCGGACCAGTGTGATCAGATCGTCTGCTGTCGTCATCTGGCCCGTGCCTCGATTGTGGCCCGCCGGATATCCGACAGGCCAGACCGGCGCGGTTTAGCGCTGGCCTTGCGCTTCCATAAGGGCACGCAGCAGTTTTTCTTCTGACATGTCATCTTCTACAGGTTTGTCAGCTTCCTGACCCATCAGCAAAGACATGCTGTCTTCTTCAGGCTCATCAACTTCAATCTGTGTCTGGTTTGCTTCGATCATACGCTCGCGCAGATCGTCGGCACCTTGCGTTTCGTCAGCGATCTCGCGCAGGGACACGACAGGGTTCTTGTCGTTGTCGCGGGCAACGGTGATCGGGGCGCCGGATGCAATCTCGCGTGCCCGATGGGCAGCCAGCATCACCAGTTCAAACCGGTTCGGGACCTTATCAACACAATCTTCTACCGTCACGCGGGCCATTGGCGCACTCCACTCTCGATACGGGGGATTCTATGAATTACGCCGCATACGCCCTCGCGCCTGAAAACACAAGCCCCGCAACGCCACTCAAAGCCTGACAACACTGGCAAGTTCATCCGCCGCACACGCATCGCGCATCTGATCAACGGTCAGGCCGCTGACAGGATGCTGCCACTGCGGCGCCACGTCAGATAACGGCACCAACACAAATGCGCGATCCTGCATCCGCGGATGTGGCAGGATCAGACGGTCGGGCGCATCCTGCATCTGCTCTGCCAACGGCAAATCCCGCCAGTGCGCAAAGGTAGGCCGGTCCGGCATCACGGACTGGCCCACCGCGATCAGATCAAGATCAAGCGTGCGCTGCCCCCACCTGACATCGCGCGTGCGCTGCGCCTTGGCCTCGATCCGGTGCAAAAGCGCCAGCAAATCCTCGGGCGCTATCGATGTTTCAATCGCAGCCGCCGCATTTACAAAATCTGGCCCGGCACCGGCTGGAAAGGCAGGCGTGCGGTAAAAGGCGCTGATCCGCGACTCTCCGCCTGCGGCCTTGGCAAGTCGCGCAAGGCCTTCTTGCACAGTCTCTAGCGGTCCGCCCCATGATGACGTTGCGTTCGACCCTGCCGCGATCAGGGCAGTTGACCTTGCGGATATCCGCTCGTGGACTTGCGACATGACCTGATTTGACCTAGCTATTGCAGTGCTGCGTGACATTTTTTTACCACTCACACACTCACGGACAACACGCAGTACATTTTTGGAAGGACATTATTAATGTTTTATCGTGACGAGCGTCTTGCGCTCTTCATCGATGGTTCAAATCTGTATGCGGCTGCCAAGTCGCTTGGCTTTGACATCGATTACAAACTTCTCCGGGCAGAGTTTATGCGCCGCGGCAAAATGCTGCGTGCGTTCTACTACACCGCTTTGCTGGAAAACGACGAATACTCTCCCATCCGCCCACTTGTCGACTGGCTGCACTACAACGGCTTCTCGATGGTGACAAAACCAGCCAAGGAATACACCGACAGCATGGGTCGCCGTAAAGTGAAGGGTAACATGGACATCGAACTCACGGTGGACGCCATGGAACTTGCCCCGCATGTCGATCACGTTGTTCTCTTTTCGGGTGACGGTGATTTCCGGCCGCTGATTGAATCGCTGCAACGCAAGGGCGTGCGCGTCTCTGTGGTGTCAACGATCCGTAGCCAGCCGCCCATGATTGCCGACGAACTGCGCCGCCAGTGCGATAACTTTATCGAACTTGATGAACTGCGCGACGTGATTGGCCGCCCCGCACGGGAGCCGCGCCCTGAGCGCGAAGAGGCTTTGGCAGACGACGCCGAATAGGCACAGCCAAACCAATCGTACAAAAATACAGCCGGTCAGGGAAACCTGACCGGCTGTTTGGTATTCAAATACATCTTTACCGCGCGCAACCAGATCACCACTCACTGCAAACCGGCCATTTATCACGCTCACACAACGCACTAGCATAAACAAAGCACCCGTCATAAGGTATCCCCACAAACAGGGGGGATACGGTTTCGGTGAAGTTGTTCGAGCACGCTCAGCAGATTGAGCAGATGACAGAAATCGCACAGCTTTGGGATACTTGCCTTGCTGTTCTATCAGAACACGGCGTTGATTTCGTGATCTACAACACCGTTGATGCTAATGGTGACAACCCCTTTGTGCTGACCAACGTGCCAGAAATTTTTGCAACCGTTGACCCCACCAACGATCCGTTTCTGGCCCATTGCTGCACCAGCTATGAAATCTGGTCCACCGGCCCTGAATTCCTGCCCGACTACGATTACCTGCCACCTGCGGCAAAGGCATTTATCTCCGCCGCGTCGCGCACAGGCTTTCGCGCGGGGCTTGGCATCCCCATGCGCCTTGAAGGCTCCGAGCGGTATGGCGGCTTTAACATCGGCACGCAGCTGAACCGCGCTGCATTCGAGGCGCAGATCCTGCCACTGGCCGAAGACTTCCGCTTTTTCTGTCTGCTCATGCACCGCCGGATTGAGGAGTTGTCCCGCGACGGGCTGACAACCCAGTCAGATGATTTCCGCGCGCTTCTTGTTGCACCCGAAAATGCCGTGCTGGCCAATCTCAGCCCCCGCGAAAAAGAGGTGATCTATCTGGTGGCCAAAGGGGTGAGCCGCAAGGAATGCGCGCGCCTGTGCGGCATATCGCCCAACACCGTGGCCGAATACACCAAATCCGCTTACCGCAAACTGGGTGTCCAGAACCGTGTCGAGGTCGCTAATTTGGTCACCCGCAGCACCGGATAGGCGTTTTTTGAATTGGTATCGTATGATCGCCGTAGGCGGGGCCTGTCCCCGCTTGGCCCACCGGGCCAACCTCAAAAAATGATGTGCGGCGTCAGCCGCTCCGTTGGATCACGCATCGCATCACTGGACCTTGCGCGCCCAAAGCCTTACCTCTGGACAAAGCGAAAGAGGCCCCGATGACACGATCCCCCCTCACCCTTTATCTGGCCGCACCACGCGGATTCTGCGCAGGCGTGGACCGCGCCATCAAGATCGTCGAAATGGCGATCGAAAAATGGGGCGCGCCTGTCTACGTCCGCCACGAAATCGTGCACAACAAATTTGTCGTTGATGGCTTGCGCGACAAGGGCGCGATCTTTGTCGAAGAACTTGATCAATGCCCTGACGACCGCCCTGTCATTTTCTCGGCCCACGGCGTGCCAAAAGCCGTGCCAGCCGCCGCCGCCAAGCGCGAAATGATCTACGTTGATGCGACCTGCCCGCTTGTGTCCAAGGTCCATATCGAGGCGCAGCGCCATGCCGATGCGGGCCTTCAGATCATCATGATCGGCCACGCAGGCCACCCCGAAACCGTCGGCACCATGGGGCAGCTGCCCGAAGGGGATGTCCTACTGGTCGAGACACCCGCCGATGTTGAAACGGTCGCGGTCCGCGATCCGGCGAAACTTGCCTTTGTCACCCAGACCACCCTGTCGGTTGATGATACCGCTGATGTTGTGGCCGCTTTGCAGGCCCGTTTCCCGCAGATTGTCGGACCACATAAGGAGGACATCTGCTACGCCACCACTAACCGTCAGGAAGCGGTGAAGGTGATGGCCCCGAAATGTGACGCCATGCTGGTCGTGGGAGCACCCAATTCTTCCAACTCCAAACGTCTGGTCGAGGTTGGCGCAAGGGCGGGCTGCAATTATGCCCAGCTTGTCCAAAGGGCCAGCGATATTGACTGGCGCGCACTCGACGGCATCACCTCCATGGGTATCACCGCTGGCGCTTCCGCACCGGAAGTGCTGATCAACGAAGTGATCGACGCCTTCCGCGACCGCTATGACGTGACTGTCGAAATGGTGGAAACCGCCGTTGAGAACGTAGAGTTCAAAGTTCCCCGTGTGCTGCGAGAGCCTGCATGAGCGGCGATTACCACGCATTTGAGGGCACGATCATTCCGATGGAGTGGGGCACGGCCACCTACACCGTTCTACCTTTGCCAAATGCGGTTTCAGACGCGCTGGCACAGGAGGGCGCAAAACGTGTGGAAGGCGAAATTGGCGACTATCCCGTGAACCTTGCCTTGACCAAAGCACCTGTGATTGACGCGGTCTTTCTTTACACTGGCAAGACGTTTCTGCGCGATAGCGGCCTGTCACCGGGTGAGGTGATTGACGTGCGCTTGCGCATGGCGCCGGAACAAGATGTCGAAGTGCCAGAAGACCTGACACTGGCCCTGCGACAGGCGGATCGCTCTGCGGCGTGGGCTGCTCTGACGCCGGGCAGACAGCGCGGCTTGATCCACACGGTTAACTCGGCCAAACGCCACGAGACCCGAACCAAACGCATCGCGAAAGTTGTGATGGACCTATGACGCACATTCCCCGTTCCGCCCTGCTTCTTGGCCTTGCCGGCCTGCTGCCGTTTTTGCTGGGCATGGTGACAATGCTGCGGCCCGAAGGGTTCGGCTTTTGGGTGCAGCAAAACTTCGGCGGGCGATTTGTCGGCCCGTATCTGCAACTGGCGTACGGCGCGATTATTCTGTCGTTCATGTCCGGCGTGCTTTGGGGTTTTGCTACCAAAGCCGAAGGCCAGCTGGCCGCAATGGGCTACGGTCTGTCTGTGATACCTGCTCTTTGGGCGTTCTTCATGGTTGGCGGCGGACCAACTGCTGCGGCGGTCAACCTGATCTTCGGATTTCTGGGACTTCTGGTGCTGGATTGGTATTTCTGGCGGCTGGGCCTTGCGCCGAAATGGTGGATGCACCTGCGTATTCTGCTGACCGCTGGCGTCATCATCACGCTCTTGCCGATTGTATTTTAAGATGGTCGACGCCAAGACAATCCATTTCTACGACACCGCCGCGGATCGCTATGACAACCTGACCAAACGCGGCGCACCAGATGCGCATTTGCTGGCATTTATGGATTTGCTTCCAGAAGGCGCTGACGTGCTCGATCTGGGCTGCGGCCCTGCGCGCGCCTCTGTGCATATGCGCGACGCAGGCTTTCATCCCGATCCTGTGGATGCGTCCTCGGGCATGGTAAAGCTTGCAAATGACGCGCATGATATCGGCGCGCGCCTGCTGACATTTGATGATCTGGACATGGTTGCGGCCTACGATGGCGTCTGGGCCAACTTCTGTCTCCTGCACGCCCCGCGCACCGACCTGCCCCGCCATCTGGCCGCGATTGCAACGGCGCTGCGTCCGTCTGGCGTTTTTCATATCGGCATGAAAGTCGGTGAGGGCGAGGATCGCGACCACATCGAGCGCAAATACACCTACGTCACGGTGACCGAATTGCGCGGGCTGCTGGAGGACGCGGGATTTACAATTCTGGGCATTGACGAGGGGCGCGAAAAAGGGTGTGCAGGCACCGTTGATCCATTCGTCGTGATGCGCGCCCGAAAACCCTAAGTCGAAAGCCTGAAATGCCACAACTTTATGCCTACACAGACGGTGCCTGCTCCGGCAATCCCGGCCCTGGCGGCTGGGGCGCGATCCTGATCGCCCGCGAAGGCGAGACGGTGGTCAAAGAACGCGAATTGAACGGCGGCGAGGCGCATACAACAAACAACCAGATGGAGCTGATGGCTGCGATTTCCGCGCTTGAGGCTTTGTCACGCGACAGCACCGTGACGGTCGTGACCGACAGTTCCTACGTCAAGGACGGGATCACCAGCTGGATTCACGGCTGGAAAAAGCGTGGCTGGAAAACGGCTGGCAAAAAGCCGGTGAAAAACGAAGACCTGTGGAAGCGCCTTGATGCCGCCACCCAGCGCCACAACGTGACGTGGGAATGGGTCAAGGGCCACGCGGGCCACCCCGAAAACGAACGTGCCGACGAATTGGCGCGCGCCGGAATGGCCCCGTTCAAGCCTTAGGCGTGCGTGCCGCGGATCGGATAGCCTTTATCGCGGACGAATTTGATCCCGTTCAGCACGCCCTCAAGATCGGGGCGCAGGAACGGAGCGTTCGACACGTCAATCATCTGCACATTGCCGTCTGCATTGACGACATACAGCCCCGGCTCTGCAAATGGCCGGTCAGTTTCTTCGGGCGAGCGCGGATCAGACACGAAAAGCCCTAGGGTTTGCATGTCTGCAATACTGAGGTCGTAGCCAACCGCACCTGTGTAGCCTGTCTCATCAACAAAGGCCTGCGCCTTTTCCTCCGGATCACCTGAGACCAGAGCAACAGAAACACCAATATCGGCGAACTTGGATTGCATAGGCTCAAGCGCTTTGGCGTATTTCTTGCAAATCGGGCAATGTTGGCCGCGATAAACGATGATCAACTGCCAGTCGTCAGCCTGCCCCAGCGTTATCGTCCCGCCACCAAGCTTTGAAACCTCTGTTGTGGGAAATGCGCTGCCTGCGTCCAATGTGATTGCCATGGTCGTGTCCTTCATTTGATTGTGTCACCTGCCTAACGCCCCAGCGCAGCCAGCGTTGCAAAGACACGAACACGAAGGTGTGTTGCAGAACAAAAAACCCCCACAGCGGACTGCGGGGGTTCTTTAATTCGAAACGTCTAGGGGTGCTTTACAGCAATCCCTCACGCTGCGCTTTCTTACGCGCCAGCTTACGCTGACGGCGGATTGCTTCGGCCTTTTCACGGGCCTTGCGGATCGACGGCTTTTCGAAATGCTGCTTGAGCTTCATTTCACGAAAAACGCCCTCACGCTGAAGTTTCTTCTTCAGAGCACGCAACGCCTGATCGACGTTGTTATCACGAACACTAACCTGCATGTGGTTTTCACCACCTCTCTAAGTTGGATTTGCAATAAGTTGCAGGAAGTGGGCATGTAGCAACTCTGCCCTAGTTTGTCTAGTATCCCCGCCAAGAAGGAGCACCGCTGATGAACACGCCTGCCGATCCGATCAAAACACAGCTTCTGGAAGCGATTGTGCCGCATGTGGCGTTCGACGGATGGTCCCCGCAGGCGTTTGAGGCGGCAATAGCGGACGCGGATATCACTCCGGCAGACGCCCGTGCTGCTTGCCCGCGCGGCGCTGTTGATCTGGCGATTCTCTTTCACGAACAAGGCGATGCCGCCATGGTCGCCGCGTTGGCCAACAGCAATCTGGACGGCATGCGGTTTCGCGACAAAGTGGCCCATGCCGTGCGCCTACGACTGAACGTGATCGACGACAAAGAGGTCGTGCGCCGTGGCACAACGCTTTTTGCCCTGCCCCATCTTGCCCCTGAGGGCGCGAAACTGATCTGGGGCACTGCGGATGCGATCTGGACGGCCTTGGGTGACACATCCGACGATGTGAACTGGTACACCAAACGCGCCACGCTTTCGGCGGTCTATGGTTCTATTGTCCTGTTCTGGCTTGGGGATCAAAGCGCCGGTCACGCCGAGACAGATGCGTTTATCGACCGGCGGATCGACAATGTGATGCAATTCGAACAGGTCAAAGCCGGTGTGCGCAACAACAAGGTGCTTGGCCCGCTGACAGCCCCGCTGGAGCGGATGATGGGTATGATCAAAGCGCCATCGGCTGCGTCAAACATGGACCTGCCCGGCATCTGGCGCGACCCGAAGTAGGCGGTCAGCCGCTGCGCAACAGGGTGGCCAAGGTCACGCAATGCAGGATTGCAATGGGGATGTTGGCGCCCACAACCGGATTATCCATTCCAACGATGCCCGCAGTCAGGAATTTATAGACGATCTGCACGGCAAGCAGCCCCACGGCCAAGGTTGCCACCTGTTGCTGCCACCCCAGCGCCAGCATGGCCAGTCCCACCGCTGATAGCACAAGAATTGCGATATAGATGCTGGTCAGGATGCGGCGGGCCGGTGTGTCAGGGCCAAAGGCTGCGTCCATGCCAGCGCTGTCTTGCAAGATACCCGGCACAACTGCGGCAAGAACCCCGACGTTCACCAGCAATGAAATTGTCAACAAGATGATCATTGTTCATAACTAGCCTGACCGCGCCGCCCATCAACGCGCCCGAAATGAAGGACATCCCACCATGGTTTACCCGCTGACAGGCCGCGCCGTGCATATCGCCAAAGCTGGCGGGCCAGAGGTGCTGACCCTTGGCAGTGACGCGCCCAAAAGCCCAGCCGCTGACGAGGTGCTGATCAAGGTGGCCTATGCAGGCGTCAACCGTCCTGACGCGCTGCAACGTGCAGGGCTTTATGATCCCCCCAAAGGGGCTAGCCCTATTCCCGGTCTGGAATGCGCAGGCGAGATTGTCAGCGTCGGCCAAGGTGTGACCCAGTGGAAAAAGGGCGACAAGGTATGCGCCCTTCTGCCGGGCGGTGGCTATGCCGATTACGCGGTGACACCTGCCGCACATTGCCTGCCAGTCCCCTATCCGATGACACTGAAGCAGGCGGCGTGCTTGCCAGAGACCTTCTTTACGGTCTGGTCCAACGTATTCATGCGCGGCGGGCTGCAAGCGGGCGAAAGGTTTTTGGTGCACGGCGGTTCGTCCGGCATCGGCACCACGGCAATCCAACTGGCCAAAGCGTTCGGCGCGCGTGTTTTTGCCACGGCTGGCACCGATGAGAAATGCGCGGCCTGCACCGACTTGGGCGCAGAGGCTGCTTTCAATTACCGCGACAGTGATTTTGTGGAGCAGATGCGTGCCGTTGGCGGGGCCGACCTGATCCTTGATATGGTCGGTGGAGACTACATTCCGCGCAATCTCAAGGCGCTGGCGGACGATGGTCGGTTGGTGCAAATCGCCTTCCTGCAAGGGCCTAAGGTTGCGGTGAACTTTGTGCAACTGATGACCCGCCGCCTGACGATGACAGGCTCAACCCTGCGCCCCCAGTCCGATCTGGCCAAGGCGCGGATCGCGGACGCCCTGCACGCGCAGGTTTGGCCGCTTTTGAACGCGGGACGCATCGCGCCCGTCATGGATCAGGAATTCGCGCTTGAAGATGTGGCAGCCGCCCATGCACGCATGGAAAGCAGCGCACACATCGGCAAAATCGTTCTGCGCGTCAACGGATAGCGCGTCGCAGGCCATTATTGCTTGCGCGGCGGCTTGTTACCTTCGGCGCGCATGAACAGGCTGATGCGCGGCGTTGTGCCTGTTTCGGACCGTGACCGCGTGCGCAGGACAGGCGTGTTCTGGGACGCGTCCGATCTGCTTTCACGCAGCACGATATAGACGCCAGAGGCGATGATGATACCCGCCCCAATCGCTGTTGGCTGGTCAATCGTTTCGTTAAAAAAGAAGAACCCGTAGGCGGACGCCCAGACGATCTGGCTGTACTGCATTGGCGCGATGATCGCCGCCTCGCCTGCCTGATAGGCCACGATGATCATCCGGCTCGCGGTCCAGGCAAAGGCCGCGACGATGGCCAGCATGCCCAGATGCTCGATCGGCATCGGCACATAAACCAATGGCAACAGGCAGCCCATGACGACAAAGTTCGTGACCATCGGATAAAGCAGCATAACAACGGGACGTTCTTCCGCGCCAATCTTGCGCACGACGATAGAGGCCACGGCACCGCCGGTGGCAGCAGCAAGGGCCGCCGCGTGGCCCAATGTCAGTTCGGTTGTGCCGGGACGCAGGACCACCAGAACGCCGATCAGGCCGACAATCACCGCCATCCAGCGACGCATTCGCACACGTTCGCCCAGAACGGGAATCGCAAGGATCGTGATCATCAGGGGCGACGCAAAGATGATTGCGTAAACCTGCGCCAATGGCAGCACTGAAAACGCATAGAAAGCCGACACACCGGTGACCACTGCGGCCAGCGTGCGCAGCGCCAGCCACCACGGGTGCTTCGGGATCAACGTGCCGGACGTGGCATCCCGCATCAGCATCACAGTGGCCAAGGGGAACGACAGCAGCACCGAAAAGAACACGATCTGGATGGGTGAATAGGCACCGCCCAGCACTTTGATGATCACGTCATGGGTCGAAAAGATGCCAAACGCCGCAAGGGCAAACAGGGCGCCACGTGCATTGGGTGACATTCAAAGCATCCTTTTGATCGCGCGTCGGGTGTTACCGCTCACTGCCAAAGGATGTGACGCAGGTCAACGGTCAGCCGCGCATGGCTGCCCCCGCAGAAATGGCACATCAGCGGGTGTGAAGATGCTGGCCTAGGTGCCCAACAGACGTAGACAAGCCATGTTTCCGGCAAAACCAAGGGGTCTCCCGTAGCCCTATGAGGCTACGGAAATCATCTAAGTGCAGCCTTAGGTCAGCGACGCGTCAAGCTGTGCGAGGATCGCATCACCCATCTGCGTTGTCGTCAGCGGCGTGCCACCTTCAGGACCCATCAGGTCACCCGTCCGCGCACCCGAGGCCAGCACGTCCTCGATCGCCTTTTCCAGACGATCAGCTTCGGTGCCTTCGTCAAAGGAATACCGCAGCGCCATCGCAAACGACAGAATGCAGGCAATCGGGTTCGCCTTGGATTGACCGGTAATGTCGGGGGCAGAGCCGTGGACCGGTTCGTACATCGCCTTCGGGCGACCGTTGGCCATCGGCAGGCCAAGCGATGCGGATGGCAGCATGCCCAGCGATCCGGTGAGCATCGCAGCGCAATCTGACAGGATGTCGCCGAACAGGTTATCGGTATAGATCACGTCAAACTGCTTGGGTGCGCGCACCAGCTGCATCGCGCCGTTGTCGGCATACATATGCGACAGCTCCACCTCGGGGTAATCCGCGCTGACCTCTGTCACAACATCGCGCCACAGGATCCCGCTTTCCATGACGTTGGCCTTTTCCATCGAGCACAGCTTCTTGTTGCGCTTCATCGCCAGTTCGAACGCCGCGCGTGCGCCGCGTTCGATCTCGGCTTCGGTATAGCGCTGGGTGTTTACGCCAACGCGCATGTTGTCCTCGGTGTGGATGCCGCGCGGCTCCCCGAAGTAGACGCCGGATGTCAGCTCGCGCACGATCATGATATCAAGGCCAGACACGATGTCCTTTTTCAGCGACGAGAAATCGGCCAAGGCGTCAAAACACTGCGCGGGACGCAGGTTTGCGAACAGGTCCATTTCCTTGCGCAAGCGCAGCAGGCCACGCTCCGGCTTCACGCTGAAATCCAGATCGTCGTATTTCGGGCCGCCCACGGCCCCCAAAAGCACCGCGTCAACCTCTTGGGCTTTGGCCATCGTATCGTCATGGAGTGGCGTGCCGTGCTTGTCATAAGCGGCACCGCCAACCAGATCTTCGGACACGTCAAAGGCCATATCGCGCTTGTCGCCGAACCACGTGATGACGCGCTTCACCTCATCCATAACCTCGGGGCCAATACCGTCACCGGCAAGTATCAAAAGGGATGGGTTCGACATCAGGCTAATCCTTCGCAAAAACTGGGTTGCCGTTGGTTAGCCCGTTGTTGCACGGGGTTCAAGATACCAAGCGGCCCAACCCGTCAGCAAGCAAATCCCACACTCTTCGAATACGGGGCGTCTGGCGCATCGCCTCGTGGGCGGTCAGCCATATCGGCAGCGGCGGGATCGGGAATTGCAGATCAAGTTCCTGCACGTCCGGGTCTTTGGCGGCGATACTGCATTGGGCAAAGCCGATGCCGCAGCCCGCCCGCAGCAGCTCCAGATAGGCGATATGATCGTCACAGCGCGTTTTGAAGAAATCGCGCCCCACGTCAAAGCCAGCCTGCGCAAAGCCTTCCCAGATAGCAGGATTTTCATCGTAGCCGACGAAATCATGGGTCAGCATATCGTCAGGCGTCTGAGGCGTTCCGCGCCGTGCGACATAGTCTTTTGATGCGAACATGCCCAAGGCCAGATCACCTATATGGCGTGTGATCAGATCAAGCTGCGTGGGCCGGTACATGCGCAAGGCGATGTCGGCCTCGCGGTAGAGCAGGTTGCGGCTTTCATCGGATGGTACAAGTTCAATCGCGATCTCGGGTTCGGCCTGCCGGATATCCGCGATGATCTGCGGCAGATGATAAATGGAGGTGGCAGCACTTGCGGTGATGCGCACCGGCCCTGCAAGACGGTCCGTCTGCCCCGCCGATGTCAGAACGATCTGATGCATCGCATCGCGCATCTGACGCGCTGGCGCGACAAGGGCCGCACCGGTATCGGTCAGGCTTAACCCGCGTGGATTGCGATGGAATAGCTCGGCAGCAAGCTGCGTTTCCATCGCCTTGATCTGGCGGCCTAGTGTTGGCTGGCTGGCGTCCAAATCGCGCGCGGCGGCAGACAGGCTTCCTGTCTCGGCGACAGCCAGAAACGCCTGCACCAGCGACCAGTCCAGCGTGCTAATCGATTTGTCCATTCAATTATGAATACATGACCTGCATTTTTTGGCAATTTCTTTTCGTCAATGCATAGGAGAGGGTCGGGTCAGATTTCAGCAATGGAGATGACCATGACACAGACAGTTCTTATTCTAGGCGGCTCTGGCCGCATTGGCACTCACGCTGCAGCCGCGTTCTGGGATGCGGGCTGGGCCGTTCGGCATTTCGATCGCAAGACCGATAACATGACGCAGGCCGCACGCGGTGTAGATGTGATTGTCAACGGCATGAACCCTGCCAATTATCACAACTGGGCCAAGACCATTCCCGCGATCACCCATCAGGTGATTGCCGCAGCAAAGGCCAGCGGGGCCACCGTCATCATTCCCGGCAACGTCTATAATTTTGGCGATCGCGGTGGGCAGTTTGACGAAACGACCCCGCAAACACCAAACACCCGCAAAGGCCAGATCAGAAAAGAGATGGAGCAGGCCTACCGCGATGCAGGCGTGCCGACCATCATCCTGCGGGCCGGCAACTTTCTCGATCCCAACCGTAACGGCGATATCCAGTCGCTGCTGATCCTGAAGTCGGCGCATAAAGGCATCGTGACAACGCTCGGCGATCCTGACGTGCCGCAGGCCCATGCCTATCTGCCCGATTGGGCCCGCGCTGCCGTGATGCTGGCTGAAAAGCGCAGCACGCTGGACGTGTTTGAGGACATCCCCTTCCCCGGCCATACCTTTACCATGCGCGACCTTGCCGTTGCCGTGGAAAGCCGGACAGGCAAGCCGATGCGCCTCAAGCGTTTTCCGTGGTGGTCCGTCACGCTGATGGCGCCGTTTTGGGAACTGATGCGCGAGTTTCGCGAGATGCGCTATCTGAATGATATGCCGCACTGGCTTGGAACGGACAAATTTGACCGCCTGTTGCCGGAGTTTCAGGCCACAGACCTGCAAACAGCGATGCTTGCGGGCCTAGCGGGCGATATCAACCCAGACCAATCGGTGGGCACCGGTCGCAAGACCATCGCTGCCCAATAGATCGGCGTCGGCAGTATCGGGGGCGGGCCAGAAGACGCCCGCCCCTGTCACGGTCAGGTTTGCGGAGGGCAGCACATAGCTGACCCGCAGATTGCCAGGTCCGGTGTCGGGCCAATCTGCGGTATCAGTGGCCGGATCACCCCCATGCGGTGCATCAGCCGCCAAAGCACCACCATCGCTGCGCGGCGCAGGGTCTTGCAGACGCGGATCGGACAAAAACGCCGCCATCGCATCGGCGTAGCCATCCCCGTCAACTGGATCTAGATTGCTGTTCCCAAGCACGACAAACTGCTCTGGCGCGGGTCCATAAACGCTGTCCAGCACGTGGCTCCACAGCATCAGCTCGTCACGGTTGCGCAATCCGTTTCGATCCTCTGGCCCGTCGAAAACCGGTGGAGAGGCAGAAAAGGCCAGCAGTGTGATTTGCCCACCATCAGGCAAGGCGACCGGCACCATCCAGTGTCCGCTGTGCGACAGGCGCAGGACACCATAGACTGACGCCGCATCGGGATGCGTGGGCAGTGTGGCATCCGGCACGTCACGCCACAGAACATCAGACAGATCGCGCGCCTCGTCCGCCAGAACGGGCAGTCGCGACAAAAGCGCCATCCCGCCGTCACCTGCAAACCGGCCATAGCCCATCGCATCGCGCGCATCCCCCAGATAGCCGTCAGCATCCAGATCAAGACCCGTTGCCATGCCCGTATTGGGCGGCCACGCGAATTGGGTGGTATAGCCCGCATCAAGCGCATCGGCGAAAGCGGACAGCGCCAGACCGTCAAGATCATAATCGAAATCGGTCAGCAGCAGGATATCCGGCGACACTTTGCGGATGATCTGCACAATGCTGGCCAGCTGGTTATCTTCGGCCTTCAGGATATCACGCAGCAGAAGACCGGGGCCATCGCGGCTTAGCGGGGCGGCATAAGTGGCAATGCGCAACGGCTCTGCCAACAGGGCAGAGCCGGAGGCCATCAGGAAAAGGGCTAGGCCGAGATCATACCATCTGCGACGGCAGCGGCGTAGGCCCGCTTGCGTTGCAGGTAGATCATCTGCGCCACACGGCTGAGGGCCACACCACGCATCAGAAGGCTTGCTGGCAAAAAGGCCCATGCGGTGACTGTCCAGATCAGTGTTTGCGGGTCGGCAAAGCTGATCGGCGCCATGAAACTTGACGTCAGCTTGAATACCGCTGGCACCAAGAATGGCAGCAGAAATCCTAAGATAAGGTTAATTTGACTGTCGCGGTTGAGGCGATCGACCACATCACCGCCGGCTGTCGGGTCGAATGTTGGCAGGTTCACCCAAACGTTAAATGACCGGCTGCGGCGCGGCCAAGCATGGCGGCGCAGGATCAGAACAAAGACGGCCAGCGAAATCAGCGACACGAAATACGAAAGACCCGCCGCCGTGCGCATGGAGGCTACGACCTCGGCGTCGGTTGTCGCGGGCAACATGACCAGCATCAAGCGCACCGGCGAATAGGGAAAGTCGATCGACGTGCCGATCCGCTCACCAATCACCTGGAAGAACTGTGTGAACGTGGACGGGTCATCCGCACCACGGAAGATGATCGACAGGGCAAACACGGTGGCAAAAAGAGCACCAAAGCGCAGGCGGTTGAACGGTGGTGCGGCGCGAAATTCCACAAGGCTGGGGCTGGCGGAGGTGTATTCGATCACGGTGAAAATCGCGGCGAACAAGGCCACAAGTGTCACAATCTGCACGCCGTCCGACCCGCCGCCCGGCAATAGGATTGACGGCGTCATGATCATCAAAGTCATCAAAGCTGCGCGTGAAAGCGCACCTGGCAAGCGAGATTGCACTGCGTTACTACCCTCATTCCGGCCGGACGCGATACGATGCCGTGTCCTTGTTCCGTTCTGATCCTGCTTTTGATTTGCAGGTTGCCTCATTCTTGCCATGTTTCTGCCCAGTTTCAGAGAATCCATCAAGCTCGAGGATCATCTGACGCAAAAACTGCGGCTCTTTTGGGACAGAACTGGTGCGAGATTGCAACCATTTGGGGCTGAGGCTGTGGCTATGAAGGTCGCGCCACAAGATGTTGTATCAGCACGCTATTTTGTCGCAACAAGGCGACGCGATTTATCATCAATCTAAATCAAGATGCGCGGATTGGTGATCCGCGATACAGCCTGACGCCCCTGTTTGAGGGCGTCAGGCCAACGCTTATCGCCTTAGACCCAAGGGCGCGCTGATCCGGCCTGCGCCTCAAACGTGTCGATTGCGGCGGCCTTTTCCATCGTCAGACCAATATCATCCAGACCGTTCATCAGGCAGTGCTTTTTAAATGCGTCCACCTCGAAGCTATAGACCTCGCCGTCCGAAGATGTGACGGTCTGCGCGTCCAGATCAACGGCGATGCGGGCATTTGCACCTTTCTCGGCGTCTTTCAACAATGCGTCGCGCTGATCTTCCGGCAGGACAATGGGCAGGATACCGTTCTTGAAGCAGTTGTTGTAAAAGATGTCGGCAAAGCTGGTGGAGATGACGCAGCGGATGCCGAAATCCGCAATCGCCCAAGGCGCGTGTTCGCGCGAGGAACCGCAACCAAAGTTGTCACCCGCCACAAGGATCGATGCCTCGCGGTAGGCTGGTTGGTTCAGCACAAAGGTCTCGATTTCGTTGCCCGCATCGTCATAGCGCATCTCGTCGAACAGGTTCACGCCAAGGCCGGAGCGTTTGATGGTTTTCAGGAACTGCTTGGGGATGATCATATCGGTGTCGATATTAACCAGCGGCATAGGGGCGGCAATCCCGGAAAGCGTTGTGAACGGTGTCATGGTGTATCCTTTACGAAAGGGTCAGGCCGCTTGTGCGGCAAAATAGCGGGCGCTGATATCGCGCAAATGCGCCATCAGCAGTGAAAGGTCGGGCTGTGTGGCATGCTGTGATGTCTGCTGCCACGTCCGGTTTTTGGCGGGCGATGCGGGGCGCGGTGCAAAGACCGGCTTGAAAATACGCGACGACGCCCAGCGGCTCCCGCCCACGCTGCCGCGCATGTGGCCCAGCACACCGCGATCCGCCAGATCGACCATCAGCGAATTTGCCTGTTCGACCGGCACGCCTAGCGTTTGCGCAAGGCTCCACGAACTGATCGAAACACGCGACTGCGCATGTATGATCGCACCGTGGAGGGCTGCGGCTGAATAAGGTGCCGCCTTGGCCACGCGGGCCAGCGGAACACGGGGGAGCAGAGGTGCGGTGACCGCTGCGCCAATCATGGTAAGAAAGCTGCGTCTTTTCATGTCGTCCCCCTCACGCCACACATCGCGGGCTAAGCGTGAAGCCGTAGTCGCGGCATAGCTGATGCAGATGCGCCATAAACGGCTGCTGTTGCACCGATTGCGCATCAGAGATCTCAGACTGCCGCGCTTGGCGCAGCTTGGCACGGGTGGCGCGTGATGCGGCGTCGAGCCCCCAGCAATCGGGGCGCAGAATATTGCTCACCGCCCGTACTGATCCGCCAGAGCCGACCACAGGGGTCACGTGACCCGCCGTTGTCATTTCCGCGATCATCGCTTCGGCCTGTGCGGTTGTCACTTTCAGGCAGTAGGCAATCCCGCGCACCGATACATGCGGGCGCGTGCGGGCGTGGAATACGGCAAGGCCATACATATAGCGGTTGTAGGTCGCAGCCTGTGCAGGGGCCGCCATTGGCAGCGCAGGTGTCGCAATCACGGCACCCAGCATTTGCAGAAAACCGCGCCGCTTCATGCCACTGCCCCCAAAGCCCGCGGGCTGAGTGTCAGGCCGCGCTGGACACACAAATCGTGCAGATAGTGCAGCATGTGGTTCACGGGCCGTGACGGCTGCGAGTGGCGCGATGTCGTCTGCGTCTCTTTCTTCTGTGTCACGGGCCGCACGGCATAAGGCACAACCGGACGGAATACGCGGCTGGCGGCACTGATCGGTCCGTTGGCGCATCCATGCACCGGCCCCACAACGCCACGCCGCGACAAGTCGAGCAGCAGCTTCTCCGCCTCGGGCATCGGCACACCGACACGGCGTGACAGACCGATCACGCTGACCAGCGGATATTTACGGGCATGCGCCGCCACCGCCGCAGAAAGATTGCGCGCAGCCCCCTGCCCCATTGCGGGCATGGCCGGAGCCGCCAAAGCCGCCCCAAGCATTGTCAGAAAGCTGCGCCGTTTCATCGTCATCGCGCTACATCATCTCCCGCACGTCGGTCAGCTTGCCCGTGATCGCAGCCGCAGCCGCCATCTGTGGCGACATCAGGTGTGTACGTCCGCCACGGCCCTGACGGCCTTCGAAGTTGCGGTTGGACGTGGCCGCACAGCGCTCACCGGGAGCAAGTTGGTCGGGGTTCATCGCAAGACACATGGAGCAACCTGCCAGACGCCATTCAAAACCGGCATCGATAAAGATTTGCGCCAGCCCCTCTTCCTCGGCCTGTGCGCGCACAAGACCGGAGCCGGGCACGACCATCGCGCGCGTGACGGCGATTTTCTTACCCTTCAGGATTTCGGCAGCGGCACGCAGGTCTTCGATGCGACCATTGGTGCAAGATCCGATAAAGACGGTGTCGATAGCGATGTCGGACAGCGGCGTGCCGGACTTCAGGTCCATATAATCAAGCGAGCGTTGCGCCGCGCCAACCTTGCCACCTTCAAAATCGTCGGCAGCTGGCACGTTGGCAGTGATCGGCAGCACGTCCTCGGGCGATGTGCCCCATGTCACGACAGGCGCGATGTCTTCGCCCTTCAGTGTGATCGTCTTGTCGAAATGCGCGCCTTCGTCGGTGAAGAGCGTTTTCCAATAGGTCACAGCAGCTTCCCACTCGGCGCCCTTTGGCGCATGCGGGCGGCCTTTGCAGTATTCGAACGTCTTTTCGTCAGGTGCGATGATGCCAGCGCGTGCGCCGCCTTCAATCGCCATGTTGCAGACGGTCATGCGTCCTTCCATGGACAGATCGCGGATCGCCTCGCCCATGTATTCGATGACATAGCCCGTGCCGCCAGCGGTGCCTGTCGCACCAATGACGGACAGGGTGATATCCTTGGCCGTGACGCCAGGGCGCAGTTTGCCCGTGATCTCGACCTTCATGTTCTTGGATTTCTTCTGGATCAGCGTTTGCGTGGCCAGAACGTGCTCCACCTCGGATGTGCCGATGCCGTGGGCCAGCGCACCGAACGCACCGTGGGTCGCGGTGTGGCTGTCGCCGCAGACAACGGTCATGCCGGGCAGTGTCCAGCCCTGCTCTGGCCCCACGATGTGCACGATGCCCTGACGGACGTCGGACACGGGGTAGTAGTGCAGACCAAATTCCTTGGCGTTCTTGTCGAGCGCCTCGACCTGAATGCGGCTGTCCTCGGTCATCGTCGCCGCATTGGCGCGGTCCAACGTTGTCGGGACGTTGTGATCCGGCACGGCAATCGTCTGCTCGGGCTTGCGGACGGTGCGGCCTGTCATGCGCAGACCTTCAAACGCCTGCGGGCTGGTCACTTCGTGGACAAGGTGACGGTCGATATACAGCAGGCAAGTGCCGTCTTCGGCTTCGTGGGCGACGTGATCATCCCAGATTTTATCATAGAGCGTTTTGGGGGACATGGTCCTCTCCCGTGGTTTGTCAGTGGTTATTTGCGAGGCGTGCGGGAACGGCCGACGATTAGCCGTTGGATAGGACAGTGCAGGACGCGCCAAAAAACCGCCAAGGCAGTCGTGCGCGATCATCCATATCAAAAACCTTGTTCATAAGGGTCAGATACACACACCAGCCCTGCCCCGCAAGGGTCATTGGCGTGTGATCTTTCCCCCTTGAACGCGCGGTAGCGGACCTTAGTCGGCGGTTACGTTGATGAAAATCTCGGCGCCGCCAGTCATTGTACCACTTTCAACGGATGCTTTGCCCGCACCTACCATATAGGTGCCACCGTTCCCGAACAGACGATTGCGCAAGGCACCATCGACAGTGATCACCTCACCTGTGCTGCGGGTCAGCGTGCCGTCAACATCGGCGTCAATCACGGTGCGCCCCTGCTCTTGCTCAAGCCCTGTGCTGGCGACGGTCAACTCACCGTCATAGGTGCCTGTCGGATCGTCAAAATCATAGAAGCGGCCACTGAGCACATCGCTACCCGGTGCCCCGAAGGTTGCGGTCAGCGTGGCGCGCCCGACCGCCTCTCCTGCTGGCACCACCGATCCGTCAGATGCGATTTGCGCAAAGCCTGAATAGTTTGTGGTGCCCGGTGGCGGCAGGTTGGCCTGCGGCGCGGAAAAGAGCGCTGCGTTCTCATTCTGCAATGCCTCAAGCAGGGGCTTGTTCACGCCCGGATCGCGCATGGGATCACCTGCTGAGCCGTTGTTGCTGCCACCACAGGCAGCAAGGGTCATCAAAGCAGGAATAGCGATCAGCACAGGGAGGGAAGGTTTGGTCATATCAGTCACTTTCTTTAAAAATCGATGGTTTAATAGTCTGAATTAATCCCGTGCGCCCGCGCTGTGTCAAGAGATCGGAATAGCTGCGGTGGTTGATCCAAGCGGTGACTTCCGGCACAGTTGGACAAACGCAAAGCGGGCAGGCAATGGCACAACACACTGAATTGTCCGAACCAGGTTCGGGACCGGACTCTGTTATCACCGACCAGCAGGTTGCGGCGCCGCTGGAGGAAATTCTCGATATCGGTCAGTCGCTTTACATGCAGGCAGAGGTTTTCCTCAACAGCTTGCTGCGGCCATGGAATTTCTATCAGATCGTGATTGCAATCGGCCTCTTTGCGCTGGCGCATGTGCTGCGCGCGATCTTTGGCCCGCGCATCCGCGAATGGATGGCCAGCCGTGAAAACTGGCCCAAATGGCGGATCCGGATCCTTGTTGTGATCCATCAGCGGCTCAGGCCGATCTTTTTCGTCAGTCTGATCTGGCTCACGGTCTGGACCATGCGGGCTGTCACATGGCCAAGCCGCAGTTACCTGCTGTCCGTCATCGCCACATTGGCCTTGGCGTGGCTGTCGGTTGTGTTCCTGACCCGCCTGATCAAAAGCCCGACACTGCGCAAACTGGTGCGTTACGGCGCGTGGATTTACGCCACTCTTTATATCCTTGGTCTGGTCAGTGAGGCGGAAACCTTGCTGGACACCGCAGGCTTTAACGTTGGCGGCATCCGGTTTTCGCTGCTGTTGCTGGTGCAATCGGTGGTCATTCTGGGTGTGCTGATCACGCTGGCCCGTTTTGCCACCACAACCACAGCCAGCCGGATCAGAAGCAACGAAGACATCAGCCCGTCCATGCAGGTGCTGATCGTCAAGGTGCTGCAAATCGGGCTTTACGCGGCAGCCTTTTTTATCGGTGTGAGGTCGCTGGGCATTGATCTGACCGGCCTTGCAGTGCTTTCGGGTGCGATTGGTGTGGGCCTTGGTTTTGGTCTGCAAAAGGTCGTGTCCAACCTCGTGTCGGGTGTGATCATCCTGCTGGACAAGTCGATCAAGCCCGGTGACGTGATTTCGCTGGGTGAAACCTTTGGCTGGATCAACTCGCTGGGTGCCCGCTACGTGTCGGTCGTCACGCGTGACGGCAAAGAATACCTGATCCCGAACGAGGACCTGATTACCGGACAGGTGGTGAATTGGTCCCACTCCAACGATTTTGTGCGGCTCGATATCCATTTTGGCACAGCCTACGGTGACAACCCGCACGAGGTACGCAAGCTGGCGATTGAAGCCGCGCAAAGCGTGGATCGCGTGCTGCGGTCGCGGCCTACGGTGTGCCACATCATCGGGTTTGGCGACAGCTCTGTGGACTATATCCTGCGGTTCTGGATTTCCGACCCCACTGGCGGCCTGACCAATATCCGCGGCAACGTGTTTCTGGCCCTTTGGGATACATTTGCGGCCAACGGCATTTCGATCCCCTTCCCGCAGCGCGAGGTGAAGGTGCTGAACACCGAAGACGCCGCGCAAGCCGGTGCTTTTGTGCCACCTGATGCGGCGGACTGACACGCACGCGCGAAAATCTGCGCCTTACCACGGCGTGCATGTTGAAATCACAGCGTGCCGTTGCTAGCTTGGGGCAAGCCTTGTGCCGGGGCGAAAACTTGGTTTGGAACGGCACACAACGGAGGACAATGAACTGTCTTTTACACCATCGGTCGCTGGCGCGGCCAACATGGACGCCAAACCGATGAGCGTCCAACCGCACGCAGACAGCGAAGTGCTGCTGGCTGCCATTCTGAAATCTCTTAACGACGACAAGGGCGAGGACATCGTGCAGATCAATCTGCGCGGCAAATCCGAGATCGGTGACTATATGGTTATCGCTTCGGGCCGGTCCACACGTCAGGTCGCGGCGATGGCCGAAAAGCTGACCGAGCGCCTGAAGGCGGAATTCGGTGTGCTGTCCAAAACCGAAGGCAAGGATGCAGGCGACTGGGTCCTGATTGATACCGGCGATATCATTGTGCACATCTTCCGTCCGGAAGTGCGCGAATTCTATCAGCTGGAAAAGATGTGGATGCCCTCCAAGGCTGACGCTGAATAACCCGCGATGCGGGTGCACATCTGCGCCGTGGGCCGCCTGCGCAAGGGGCCCGAGCGCGATCTTTATGACGACTATCTCACACGGTTTGACCGGACCGGGCGCAATATGGCGCTTGGCCCGGCCAAACTGATTGAGGTCGAAGACAAAAAGGGCGGCGGTATGGCCGCCGAAGCGGCCCTGCTTGAAAAAGCCATTCCCGCAGGGGCACTGATCTGCACATTGGACGAACGCGGCGACGTGATCAGCTCTCCGATCTTTGCGGATCGTCTTGCAAGTTGGCGGGACACCGGCCGGCAGGATGTGGCGTTTGTGATCGGTGGTGCCGACGGCATTGATCCCGCACTTCGTGCGCGTGCTGACGCATCACTGAGTTTTGGCAAAATGGTCTGGCCGCATATGCTGGTCCGCGTGATGCTGGCCGAACAGCTTTACCGTGCGGCCTCAATCCTGTCCGGTGGTCCTTATCATCGGGCCTGAGATGAGTTGTTTTGGCCAAATGAAGATGGAATTGCAGGGCCTAATCCGCTAGGGCTCTGCGCAAAGCTGCAAGGAGCGATGCCATGACCACACCCAAACCTGTTGTTTTGTGCATTCTGGACGGATGGGGTCTGTCCGACAGCAAGGACGGCAACGCGCCCGCCCTTGCCCGCACACCAAACTTTGACCGGATCATGCAAGGGCCGCACGCCCAGCTGTTGACCCACGGACGCGACGCTGGCCTGCCAAGCGGGCAGATGGGCAATTCAGAAGTAGGCCACACGAATATTGGCGCGGGTCGCGTGGTGGCGATGGATCTGGGCCAGATTGATCTGGCCATCGAAGACGGGTCATTTGCCACGCAAAAGGCCATCCAGTCCTTTGCCGATACGCTCATACAGTCCGGTGGCACTGCCCACCTGATGGGTGTTGTCTCCGACGGCGGTGTGCACGGCCACGTGGCGCATATCATCGCAGCGGCCAAGGCGTTACGCACCGCCGATATCCCTGTTATTCTGCACGCAATCACCGACGGGCGCGATGTGGCACCATCTTCGGCCAAAACCTTTATGACCGACCTGCAACGCGATCTGCCGGACGGCGTGACGATCGGCACCGTGATCGGGCGGTATTTCGCGATGGACCGCGACAATCGCTGGGAACGTGTGCAAACGGCCTATGACGCGATGGTGAACGGCAAAGGCGATGCAGCGCCAGATGCACAGTCCGCGATCGCGCAGGCCTATGATCAGGACAAGACCGACGAATTTATCCCCGCAACCGTGATCGGCGACTACGCCGGATTTGCGGAAGGCGACGGTCTGTTTTGCCTAAACTTCCGTTCTGACCGCGCGCGCGAGATTCTGGCGGCCATTGGCGATCCCGATTTTGACGGCTTTGACCGCGACCTGCCAAAACTGGCCGCGCGGCTGGGCATGGTCGAATACTCGGACAAACACACGGCCTGGTATGACACCGTATTTCCCAAGCGCGACATCCCGAACACGTTGGGCGCATGGGTGGCAAAGCACGGCAAGACCCAGTTCCGGCTGGCGGAAACCGAAAAGTATCCGCATGTAACGTTCTTTCTGAACGGCGGGAAGGAAACCCCAGAAGAAGGCGAAGACCGCCACATGCCAAAATCACCGAAGGTTGCGACCTATGATATGCAGCCCGAAATGTCGGCAGGCGAAGTCACGGCGGCTTTTGTTGATGCGATTGGCAAGGGCTATGATCTGATCGTCACGAACTACGCGAACCCCGATATGGTCGGTCACACCGGTGATCTGGACGCCGCCATCGCCGCCTGCGAGGCAGTAGACAATGGTCTTGGACAGGTGCTCGAGGCATTGAAAAAGGCTGGCGGCGCGATGATCGTGACCGCTGACCACGGTAATTGCGAAGTGATGATCGCCCCCGATACAGGCGGGCCGCACACTGCTCATACGCTGAACCCCGTGCCGGTGGCTCTCGTTGGTGGACCTGCTGGCGCAAAGCTGCATGACGGGCGGCTGGCCGACCTTGCGCCCACATTGCTGGGCCTGATGGGGCTTGATCTGCCTGACGAGATGACCGGAGAAAGCCTGATTTCGGCATGATGCGTCTGGCTGCACTCTTGCTGTGTCTGGCGACGCCCGCAACATCGCAAGACACGGCGGCCGCTATCGCACAGGCGGCGGCTGATCGGCTGGAAAACGCAGGCGAACAACTGGCCCGCGCACAAGGCGCCCGCAACCGTGTGGCTGCACTGACCGAAACCGTGCAAGCCTATGAGGACGGGCTGGTCGCCATGCGCGACGGCCTGCGGCGGGCTGCGATCCGGCAATCGACACTGGAAACCGACTTGCAAAACAAGAGCGCCGAAGTCAGCCGATTGCTGGGCGTGTTGCAGTCCATGGGTCGCGCGCCCACGCCGCTGCTATTGCTGCATCCAACCGGTCCGACTGGAACTGCGCGTTCGGGGATGATGGTGGCTGATGTCACCCCCGCCATTCAGGCCGAAGCTGACGCCCTGCGCGCGCAACTGGAAGAAGTGGCGCTTTTGCGGACGCTGCAGCAAAGCGCGACACAGACATTGCAAGACGGGTTGGAAGGCGCACAGGCCGCACGCGCGGCCCTTAGCACTGCCGTGCAGGAACGCACCGATCTGCCGCGCCGCTTTACCGATGACGGTGTGCAAACGGCCCTGCTGCTGGCCAGCACCGATACGCTAGACAGCTTTGCCGCTGGTCTGAGTGATGCACTGCTGTCCGATGTGGCACCCGCCGCCGATCCCGCCGCAGTTAAAGGCGATCTGTCCCTGCCCGTGCAGGGCCAGCTTTTGCGCCGCTATAATGCCGAGGATGCGGCAGGCGTTGCCCGCCCGGGGATCATCATCGCCGCCCGTCCGCGTGCGATCGTGACAAGCCCGGTTCCTGCAACAATCCTGTTTCGCGGCCCCTTGCTCGACTACGGCAATGTGGTGATCATCGAACCCGCAGCCGACGTTCTTTTTGTGATCGCCGGACTGGCCGAGGTTTACGGCGAGGCGGGTCAGGTGATCCCCGCAGGTGCCCCGCTTGGCCTTTTGGGCGGAGATCAGCCTGCTGCTGACGCAATTTTGACCGGATCGGATGGGAATAGTGCAGTAATAGCCAGCGGCGGACAGTCGCAGACCCTTTATCTTGAGGTCAGAGAAGGGCAAAGTCCGGTAGACCCGGCCACATGGTTTGCGCTGGAATAGATGATTGAGGTTTCTGAGATGAAAAAGCTGATGATGGCTGCCGCTGGCGGTTCTGTTTTGGGATTGGTCGCAACGACCCAAATCGCGGGCCCGCTTCTTGCGCAAGAGGCATCCAACAACGCCACTGTGTACGAACAGCTTGATCTGTTTGGTGACATCTTTGAACGCATTCGCGCAGGCTATGTCGAAGATGTCGACGAAGGCGATCTGATCGAGGCTGCGATCAACGGCATGCTGACATCGCTTGACCCGCACTCCAGCTATCTGTCCGCCGAAGATGCCGCCGACATGCGTGTGCAGACACGCGGCGAATTTGGCGGTCTGGGGATCGAGGTCACGCAGGAAGAGGGCTTTGTCAAAGTCGTCTCGCCGATGGATGGCACCCCTGCCGACGACGCTGGTATTCTGGCCGGTGACTTTATTACGGCCGTTGACGGCGAAAGCGTGCTGGGACTGACACTGGATGACGCGGTTGAACTGATGCGCGGGCCTGTCGGGTCCGAGATCATCATCACCGTGGTGCGCGAAGGCGAGGTAGAACCGTTCGAGGTGTCCATCATCCGCGACACGATCAAGCTGACCGCCGTGCGTCACCGCACCGAGGGCGCTGCTGTCGTGCTGCGCGTGACGACATTCAACGACCAGACGTTCCCCAATCTTGAGGAAGGTCTGAACGAACAGATCGAAGCCGCTGGCGGTATCGACAACATCGACGGCATCGTGCTGGACCTGCGCAACAATCCGGGCGGCCTGCTTAATCAGGCAATCTATGTGTCCGATGCGTTCCTTGAGGCGGGCGAGATCGTCTCGACCCGTGGCCGCGACCCGCAGGACGGCGATCGCTTCAATGCACAAGCCGGTGATCTGGCACAGGGCAAACCGATTGTCGTGCTGATCAACGGCGGTTCCGCGTCTGCGTCCGAGATTGTTGCAGGTGCGTTGCAAGACCACCGTCGCGCCATCGTGGTCGGCACCAAATCGTTTGGTAAGGGGTCCGTGCAAACCGTTGTGCCGCTGCAAGGCGAAGGCGCGATGCGTCTGACCACCGCGCGCTATTACACGCCATCAGGCCGCTCTATTCAGGCGCTTGGCATTTCGCCCGATATCATTGTGGAACAACCCCGTCGCGCCCCGGAAGAGGAAACAGAGGATGGTGACGAGCCACGCCAGTTCCGCTCCGAGGCGGACCTGCGGGGCAGCCTTGATAACGACAGTCTGACCGAGGACGAAATCCGCCAGATCGAGGAAGATCGCGCCCGCGCCGAAGCCGCAGCCGATCTGCGCGAGGATGATTATCAACTGGCCTATGCCATTGATATCCTGAAAGGTCTAAATGCCCTTGGTCCGCAGGTCGACGTTGATGTGACCGTCGACGCTGACTGATCAACGCCACACTGGCAAAAAACACAAAGCGCGGGACACAGTCCCGCGCTTTTCTCGTTTTCGGTCCGCGTTGATAAGCGCTTCAAACCTTAGCGCGGTCGCCTTTGGGATCATAAAACGGCTTGGTCTGCGCAATGGCTTTCACTCGCGTGCCCATCACGTCAATCTCATAAGTGCTGGCCAGCATATCGGCCACAGGCTCCCCCGCTTGCGCACAAGGCACGTAGCCCATGCCAATCGCCGCACCCAGATGATGGCCATAGCCGCCCGATGACAGGTAGCCCACAAATTCGCCGTCCCGCAGGATCGGCTCGTTGTGATACAAAAGCGGCTCTGGATCGGTCAGCTGGAACTGCACCAACCGGGTGGCCAACCCGCTGTCCTTCTTGCGCAACACGGCATCACGACCGATAAACTCCGGCTTGTCCGTTTTGACCGCAAAGCCAAGGCCCGCCTCCAGCACGTGATCCTCTGACGTGATATCGTGGCCAAAGTGACGGAAACCCTTTTCCATGCGGCAGGTGTCCATCATGTGCATCCCGCACAGGCGCACGCCCATATCAAAGCCCTTTTCGGCCAGCACCTCAAACACATGGCCGCACATGTCGGACGGGACATAGATTTCCCAACCCAACTCCCCCACGTAGGTCACGCGGTGCACGCGGGCCAGCGCCATGCCGATCTCGATCTCTTGAGCCGTGCCAAAAGGATTCGTTTCGTTGCTAAAGTCGTTCGGCGAAACCGCTTGAAGCAACTCACGCGAACGTGGGCCCATCACGGCCAACACGCCCTCGCCTGCGGTGACGTCCGTGATCACCACGTTAAAGTCGCCACGGTTGCGCATCATCCATGTTTGATCCGTCAGACGTGTCGCTGCAGGTGTCACGACCAGATAGGCATCCTCGGCCAAACGCGTAACGGTTACGTCCGCTTCGATCCCGCCATTGCGATTGAGGAATTGGGTATAGACGATCTTGCCCACCGGCACGTCAAACTGTCCGCCACCGACGTAGTTCATAAACGCCATTGCATCGCGGCCTTCGACGCGGATTTTGCCGAAAGACGACATATCATACATGCCGACGTTCTGGCGCACCGACATGTGTTCCTCGCGCACGTTGTCAAAGAAGTTCTGGCGGCTCCAGCTATATTCGTACTTGGCTTCCTGCGCCTCGCGGGCAAACCAGTTGGCACGCTCCCATCCGGCGAGCTCGCCCATCACAGCACCGCGTTCCAGCAGATGTTCATGGAACGGTGTGCGGCGGACGCCGCGCGCGGTGGCCTTTTGGCGGAACGGGAAATGATCTGCATAAAGCAGGCCAAGACTTTCGGCCGCGCGGGCCGCAAGATAGGTTTTGTTCCCCTGAAACGGCTGCATGCGGCTGATATCCACGTCGCCCAGATCAAACGGCTTTTCACCCGTATCCATCCACTGCGATAGCGCCATGCCCGCGCCGCCCGCTGACTGGATACCGATGGAATTGAAGCCCGCCGCGACCCAGACGTTATCCATCTCGGGCGCAAGGCCAAGGTGGTAGGCGTCGTCGGGCGTAAAGCTTTCAGGGCCGTTGAAAAATGTGTGGATACCCGCCTCGGCCAGCATCGGCATCCGGTTGACTGCTTGCTCAAGGATCGGCTCGAAGTGGTCAAAATCCTCTGGCAGTTGGTCGAATTCAAAGTCTTTTGGAATACCGTCAACCGCCCAAGGCTTTGCCACAGGCTCAAACGCGCCAAGCAAAATCTTGCCCGCGTCCTCTTTATAATAGGCACATTCGTCAGGCACGCGCAGCACGGGCAGTTGTTGCAGCCCCGCGATAGCTTCGGTCACGATGTAGAAGTGTTCACAGGCTTGCAGCGGCACGTTCACGCCCGCCATGCGGCCCACTTCATGCCCCCACATGCCACCACAGTTCACGATCATGTCGCAAGTGATCTGCCCTGTCTCAGTGCCGTTATTCCATTCGACAGACGTCACACGCCGCCCCTCGCGGTTGATCTTGGTCACGGCTGTGCGCTCGATCACCTGCGCCCCGTTCTGACGGGCGCCTTTGGCCAGTGCCAGCGCGATATTGGCCGGATCGCCCTGCCCGTCTAGCGGCAGATAAACGCCAGCCGTCACATCGTCGATGTTCAGATGCTCGTAACGCTCTTTCACTTCAGTCGGGCTGATCTCTTCGACCTCAACGCCGAAAGCGCGGGCCATCGCTGCCTGACGGAAAATCTCTTCCTTACGCTCCGCCGTCAGCGCCGCCGTGATCGACCCCACGCGCTTAAAGCCCGTAGCGACACCGGTCTCCGCTTCCAGATTGCCGTAAAGCTCTTGGCTATATTTGGCGAGCTTGGTCATATTGGCAGACGCCCGCAATTGCGCAATCAGACCAGCCGCATGCCACGTCGTGCCTGACGTCAGTTGCTTGCGTTCCAGCAAAACCAGTTCTTTCCAGCCAAGTTTGGCCAGATGATAAGCAACCGAACATCCGATAACACCGCCACCGATAATCACGACGCGGGCTTGGGCAGGAACAGGCATGACGAGGCTCCGTAAATTGGCAAGAAAGTCATGCCAGCCTTGTCATATGTGACCTATCTGCGCCTTTTCAAAAACGTCATGCGTGGCGCAAATCTGCTATTTCAAACGGCCCTTCTTGCGCGCTGTATTCGGCGTCATTCCAAAGGCGCTGCGATAGATCGTGGAAAACCCAGATGGGAAACCGCAGGCCAGACCGATTTCATTGATCGACATATCGGTGTTGAGCAGTAGGTTGTTGGCTTTGGTCAAGCGCAGTTCACGGTAAAATCCGTTTGGCGTGCTATGCAAAACCGCGTGAAAGCGCCGCTCTAATGAACGTTTCGACAGGCCCGCACGGTCTGCGATTTCGCTGATCGGGATCGGAAATTCGATATGGTCCTGCATCAGCCCGACACATAAATCCAGATCACGATCTCCGGTTGTCAGTGCCGCGCGGCCCCCGAACGGTTGCAGCGTGTTGTGATGCCTGATGCGTTCATGCAGCAGGATATCGGCTACCGTCATCATCGTGGCTGACGACACATGACCGGCCGCCAGCGACAGCATCATATCCACGGTTGCCCCCATGCCCGCACAGGTCACAATCGCGCCCGCATCCACGGCAAGCGCTGTTTTGGTGTCATAAAGCCCGTGGCGTTCCGACAGCACAGCACGGTTTTCCCAATGGGTCGTGTGATGATCGGCCTGATCACCTTTTTCCGCGATAAAGCGGCTTGCCGCTTCAGACAGCAGGATCACCCGCGCGTTGCGGGCCGTGTAGGTTCCGATGGCCCGCGCCAGTGACAACTCGGAATGGTCGGGGTCGGCGTTGCCAAGCGCCACCGCATAACGCGCGTTTGACTTGTCAGTCAGTTTGGCGGTTTGCACCGATGCCGCAGAACTGCTGGCCACCTCACCCCCGCTGGCAGAGACGTATCGCCACGCAAAAACCTCGCGTTGTGCGACCCGATTGGCCAGACGCAACACATCCACGACACCCGCCATTTCGGTCAGAACAAAGCCTTCGGCCACGATCACATCGAAATGGATGGGTGGTGTGTCTTGCATCAGACGATCCTGTGTCCCGCCTCGCGAATGGCATCTGCCATCGCGCGAATGTGTGCGGGTCCAACTTCGCAACAACCGCCGACAATCGTGGCCCCCAGACCGATCCACGCCATGACATGCCCGGCATAGGCATCCGGCCCCATATCGCGGCGCTGGGTGAGCGCGTCCACGGTGGGGTTTTCTTCAAGAAAGTCGGATGTGATCTGGGTAAAGCCATTGGCATAGCCGCCAAACGGCAGCCCGCAATCCGCGATGACAGGCAACCCCTGCGACACAGCCTCGGGTGATGAGCAGTTGATCAGCAACGCCGCCGCCCCGCCTTCCTTTGCCACGGGGATCACATCGGCCAAAGGCTCGCCCGAGCGCAGCTTGGCACCATCGCGATCATCGACCGAAACAGCAAGCCACACAGGCTTTCCGGTCTGGGTGGCTGCCGCAAGAATACTGCGGGCATGATCAACTGACACCACGGTTTCGCAGATCAACAGGTCCACCTGCGGCGCTAGAATATTGGCCACTTCAGTATAAAGCGGGATCGCCTGATCCGCAGCCGGATGCACGTCAGGGCGATAAGACGCGACCAGAGGCCCGATCGCACCCGCGATGCGCGTACCGTCGCGTTGCGCTGTTGCGGCCTCTTTCAGGGCGGCGGCATGCAGCGCGTCAAACTGGTTTTCGATACCGGCAAACGTCAGCCTGTCGCGGTGGATCGCGTAGGTGTTTGTCGTCGCAACTGTCGCACCGGCATCAAAATAGTCGCGGTGAATCTCGGCCACCAGACCGGGCCGGTCGATCATCACTTGTGTCGACCAAAGGGCCGTGGGTCTGTCACCTGCGCGATGCACAAGCTCTTGCCCCATGCCCCCATCAAGTAAGGTAATATCCGCCATGTCGGTGTTCCTTTTTCGCCGCCCGATTTGGCGTGCGATAGCAAATCCCCCCGCCACGCGAAAGGGATTTGCCAAGCCGCGCGATCAGGCGCGGATGCGGTCGTTCTCGGGGTCCCAAAGCGGTTGGTCATCGTGGATCGTGGCGGTGTATTTTTCACCGTAAATCTGGATTTCGACCTTGTTGCCCGGTTTATTCACGTCCGTGCGCACCATGCCCAGCGCCACGGATTTACCGATCCGGTGGCCCCAGTCGCCTGACGTGGTTTCGCCCACGACTTCACCACCGGCCCAGATGGGCGACATATAAGGCGCGTCCTGCGGACCCGGGTTGTCGAGCGTCATGGTCGCAAACATCTTTTTGCTGCCCTGCTGCTTTTCGGACATCAGCGCGGCCTTGCCGGGGAAATCCTGTTCTTTGTTCAGACGTACGAACCGCTCCAAACCGCCTTCAAGGATCGTGTAGTCGGTGGACAGATCGCCCTTCCAAGCGCGGTAGCCTTTTTCAACGCGCATCGCGTTCAGCGCGAACATGCCAAAGGGTGCCGCACCCGCGTCGCGGATCGCGGTGTAGACGGTGGCGGCATCCTCGAATTTGGAATGCACCTCCCACCCTAGCTCACCGGCAAAGTTGATGCGGAAAAGCTTGCATGGCTTGCCCGCGACGGTGGCGTCCTGAATGGACAGCCAGCCCGCCTCCAGATCGCCATCAGAGATTTGCGCCATCAGGTCGCGCGATTTTGCGCCAGACACCAGTGCTGTGGACCATTCGGTTGTGATGTCGGTCATGGTCAGGCTGTCCGGCATCCGCGATTTGAGGAACTCGAAGTCGTGCCACTGCGCAACGGCAGCAGTCATCAGCCAGAAATCATCCTCGCCCCAACGGATCACAGTCACCTCGGTCACGATCCGGCCACGGCTGTCCGCGAAATAACCAAGGTTCATCCGCCCGACCTTTGGCAGCGCGCCGGAAATCTGACCGCGGAGCCACTCAGCAGCACCCGCTCCCGTCAGCGTGTAGCGCGAGAATCCGGGCATATCGAGAACGGCGACGTCATTGGTGGCAGCTTCCACCTCGCGCTTGATACCAGCCTCCCACGGGCCTGCGCGACCCCATGTCTCGGTGGCCTCAACCGACGTATCCTCGCCGTCCTGCGCAAACCATGTGGCGCGTTCCCAGCCGTTGTAGGCCCCCATCTGGCCACCGGACGCAATCAGCGCATCATGGTTTGGCGACAGCTTCTTATCGCGGCCAGCGGGCCACATCTTGTGAGGGAAATGCATGCCGTATTCGTGACCATAGGTCTCCAGCGCCTTTGCCTCACAATACTCCGCATCAGCGTAATCGGTATAGCGGCGCGGATCGACGGCCCACATATCCATCTCTGTCTCGCCGTGGATCAGCCATTCGGCCATGACTTTACCAGCGCCACCGCCCTGCACGATACCAAATGTGAAAGAATGCGCCTCGAACGCATTGGTGACGCCGGGCATCGGGCCGATCATCGGCAGACCATCGGGCGCGTAAGGGATCGGTCCATTGATATTGCGACCCACACCAGCGGTGCCAAGGACCGGCACACGCTCCATCGCGTCCTCGATATACCATTCCAGACGCTCAAGATCGTCCGGATAAAGCTGGAAGCTGAAGTCATGCGGCATCGGATCGTCCTTGGTCACCCAATGCGCCTTACAGTTCCGCTCGTAAGGGCCGAGGTTCAGACCGTTCTTGTCCTGACGAAGGTAATAGCTGCTGTCCACGTCGCGGATCATCGGGGTCTTTTTGCCGTTTTCCTTGGTCCACGCCGCAATCTCGGGGATTTCCTCGGTCAGGAAATACTGGTGCGACATAACCGTCAACGGCACATCGCGGCCACCGTAAGGCTTGAACCATTCGCCCACGCGCGCGGCGTAGTAACCGGCGGCATTCACTACCTTTTCGCAGGTGATGTCACCTTTCTCGGTGTGCACGATCCACTCGCCGTTGTCTTTCTGAGTGACACCCGTCGCAGGGCAGAAACGTTCGATCCGCGCACCCAGATCACGCGCACCTTTGGCCAACGCTTGGGTCAGCTGTGCGGGGTCGATGTCACCATCCAGCGGGTCCCACAGCACGGCAGACAGGTCGTGTGTTTCGACAAACGGATTGTATTTCTTAACGTCCTCGATGCCGATCATCTCAAGCGGAAGGCCCATCGCCTGCGCCTGAGAACAAACCTGCGCAAATTCCTGCGCGCGTTCTTTCGTGTGACCCAGACGCAAGGCACCCGTGACGTGGTAATTCATTGGATAGTCAACGTCATCGGCCAACGTGCGATACATCTCCAGCGAATAGCGCTGCATGTTCATCACGGCCCAGTTGGGCGCAAAGTTGGGGCAGTTGCCCGCAGCATGCCATGTCGATCCTGCCGTCAGTTCGTTCTTTTCCAGCAGAACACAGTCGGTCCAGCCCTCCTTGGCCAGATGATAAAGGGTCGAGACCCCGACGACGCCGCCACCAATGATGACAACACGGGCTGTGGTTGGAAAATCGCTCATGACATAGGCCTCTCAGACAGTGTTAATAGACGGGCGGAGCAATGACCCAGATGATGACGCAGGGCGCATCATGGGGGTTGGCCCAGTGATAGGATTGGCCGCGAATGCGAAAACTATCGCCTGCGGTGAGGTGAAACTCCGTGTCGTCGATCCACAGATCAAACTGCCCGCTAACAACATAGCCCACCTCTTGGGTGGGGCGTGTGACAGCTTCGGTCAGGGCCGATTGCGGCTCGAACGTGGTGTGAATCATCACAAAATCATCGGTCAGATCGGGTGACAGCAGTTCCTCGACCGACCCCGCGATGCGTGACCCGATCGGGCGGCGTGCCGTGCTGCGCACGATCAGGCCGTCTTCACCGGCGGCCGTTACCGCGCTGAAAAGGCTTGCGATTTGCACGTCCAATGCGGCGGCAAAAGCGCGCAGGTCCGAGATCGACGGCTCTGACAAATCGCGTTCCACCTGACTGAGCCAGCCAACAGATTTACCAAGCGTGTCAGCCAGCGCCGTCAGCGTCAGCCCCCGCGATTTGCGTAGTGCGCGCAGGTCAGCGCCTAGGGTCCGGGTATCAGGTGGCAAGCTGTGCAGCATGGGTCCGTGAAATAAATGCGGATTCTTTCACCGTCACGTTGGCACAGGGTCGTGAAATTTCCTAGAAAATTTTCACGGGCAGAGTGATTTTCATGAGAATCATTTCAGCGGGCAAATGTATCGCGCAGGATTTTGGCAAGCTGATCGGCGTCATCTTGGGTGAAAGCTGACGGTTGGTTGCTGTCGATATCCAGCACCGCGATCAAATCGCCTATGGCGTTCCAGACCGGCAAAACGATTTCCGATCGCGTGGACGAGGCGCAAGCGATATGGCCCGGAAACGCATCTACGTCGTCCACCAGTTGCGTCTTGCCTGTCCGCGCAGCCGCACCGCAGACCCCGCGTGCGAACGGAATTTGCAAACACCCGTGCCCGCCTTGATACGGGCCGATCTTTAGCATTTCCGGTGCCGTCACGCGGTAAAATCCGGTCCAGTCGAATCTGTCGTCTGCGTGATGCAACTCGCAAGCGACGGTCGCCATAAGGGCGACGGTGTCGGTTTCGTTCTCGGTCAGCGACGCGATGGATTTCGCGATAGTCGTATAGTCGATGTTCACAAGTTCGTCTTTCATTTGGAACGTCATGGCCCTGACATAAAGGCGGATCAACGGTGCTTGGTCCACACTCCGTCGGGCAGCTACCTGATCAAAAATGGAGCGCTACCCTATGGGCGCTCAATGGCAATGGCCGTGCCCTCGCCACCGCCGATGCAAATGGCCGCAATGCCGCGCTTCAGGTTACGGGTCTCCAAGGCATGCAACAGCGTGACCATAATCCGCGCGCCAGACGCACCAATCGGATGGCCAAGCGCGCAGGCACCGCCATTCACGTTGATCTTGTCGCGGGGAATATCCAACTTGTGCATAAAGGCCATTGGCACGACGGCAAACGCCTCGTTCACTTCCCACAAGTCCACGTCATCCACTGACCAGCCAAGCCGGTCCATCAGCTTTTGCGCGGCGGGCACGGGTGCGGTTGTGAACCAGCCGGGGGCCTGTGCGTGACTAGCGTGCCCTAGAATCGTGGCCCTGACCGGACCGGTTGCGACATCGGCGCGTTCCAGCACCAACGCCGCGGCACCGTCAGAGATTGAAGACGCGTTGGCCGCCGTGACCGTGCCATCCTTGCGAAACGCAGGCTTCAAATGCGGGATTTTGTCAGGCATCGCGCGGCCGGGCTGTTCGTCTGCGGCGACGGTCACATCGCCCGTGCGGGTGCTGAGTGTGACCGGAATGATTTCGGCATCAAACGCGCCGCTATCTTGGGCGGCCTTTGCGTTGGACAGCGATTTCAGCGCGTAATCGTCCTGGGCGGCACGGGTGAACTGAAATTCTGTAGCGCAGTCTTCCGCAAATGTGCCCATCAGACGCCCTTTGTCATAAGCGTCCTCCAGACCGTCCAGAAACATGCTGTCGATCACCTGCGCATGACCGATCCGCGCACCGCCTCGCATTTTGGGCATCAGGTAAGGCGCATTGGTCATACTCTCCATGCCGCCAGCGACGATCCTGTCCGCCTGCCCCAAGGCCAGCGCGTCATAAGCCATCATCGCGGCTTTCATGCCGGAGCCGCACATCTTGTTGAGCGTCGTGGCAGGCACATCATCGCCCAACCCAGCGGCAAAGCTGGCCTGACGCGCGGGCGCTTGCCCCTGCCCCGCTGGCAACACACAGCCCATCAACACTTCGTCCACCTGTCCGCGGGGTGCATCGCCCAAGGCCGCAGCAATCGCAGCACCGCCCAGCGTGGGCGCATCCACATCGGCAAAGACGCCCTGAAACCCGCCCATCGGTGTGCGCGCGGCCCCTGTGATGACAACCTTATCCATGTGATTTCTCCCAATTTGGCTTGCCCGCAAACGTAGGTGAGCCGCGAAAGAAGGAAAAGCCCTCAAAGGGCCATATTGTTTTCATGCAATCGCCCCAGCCGCCCGCGATACCGTTTCATGTAGCTGCAGAGCTTCATCCGGCATCGCGTCGTTTTAGCCCCCACCCAGTGGCGCGGTGCCGGATACTTCCCCCATTGAAGCCGCCCGGAATTATCCTAAAGTACGCCTGACTTATGGGGATGACATCATGCGTGACTTTTCGGCTGGCGGACGCTCTGCGACATTTGCAACAAACGGAATGTGCGCCACGTCGCACCCCTTGGCGGCGAAAGTGGCCGTTCAGATGCTTGAGGCGGGCGGCAACGCCGTTGACGCTGCGATTGCGGGCGCGGTTTTGCTGGGTATCTGCGAACCCCAAATGACGGGCATCGGCGGCGACTGTTTTGTGCTGCTGACCCCGCCGGGTGAAGACCGCGTCGTCGCACTGAACGGATCAGGGCGCGCGCCAGCGGGGCTGGATGCCGCCGAACTGCGGGCCGCTGGTCATCAGACCGTGCCGGTTCATGGTGTTGAGGCTGTCACTCTGCCCGGTGCCATAGATGCGTTTTGCAAACTATCCAAGGATTATGGCCGGATCGGGCTGAAAGCGTCCCTCGCCCCCGCGATCCACTATGCCGAAGCAGGCGTTCCCGTGGCGCCGCGTGTGGCCTTTGATTGGGCGCAGCTGACGGATGACCTGCAAGGACAAGCGCGCAACGCCTATCTGGTTGATGGCAACGCGCCGCGTGCCGGACAGATGTTCCGGTCCCCCAAACAGGCCGAAGTTCTGCGCCGCATCGCAACCGAAGGTCGCGCCGGTTTTTACGAGGGCGAAGTGGCCGAGGATATGGTCGCATCGCTGAACGCTTTGGGCGGCTCACATACGCTGGATGATTTTGCATCCGTGGCCTGCGACTACACCGATCCGATCATGGGCGGTTACGGTGGGCTGGACCTTTATGAGCATCCGCCCAACGGGCAAGGTGCCACCGCGATCCTGATCCTGAACATTCTAAAGCACTTTGATCTGGCCGCGATGGACCCGATGGGTGCTGCCCGCGCCCATATCGAGGCCGAGGCCACGAAACTTGCCTATGACACCCGCAACCGGATGCTGGCCGACCCCGATCACATGTCGCGGCTTGCACATATGCTCGCCCCTGAAACAGCGGAGAAACTGGCCGCGTTGATCGACCCCAAGCGCGTGCTGACTGCCGATCTGCCGGGGGCCGAAGCGGTGCATAAAGACACGATCTACATCACCGTTGTCGATAGCGACTGCATGTGTGTGTCGCTGATCTATTCGATCTTCCATGGTTTTGGGTCGGGCCTTGCGTCGGACAAATTCGACATCCTGTTCCAGAACCGTGGCGCAGGATTCACGCTGAAAGAGGGTCACCCGAACGAGGCTGGTCCCGGCAAGCGCCCGATGCACACGATCATCCCCGGCCTGCTGAAACGAGATGGTGCACCCTACATGCCGTTCGGCGTGATGGGCGGCGCGTATCAGTCCACCGGGCATGCGCGGTTTGTCACGAATATGCTCGACTTCGGAATGGACGCGCAGACTGCCATTGATGCGCCACGGGTCTTTGCCGAAGGATCAGAGCTGCGCGTGGAAACCGGCTACAGCGACAGCGTGCGTGCCGCGTTGGCTGACCTTGGGCATAATGTGGTGGAACCGGACACGCCCATCGGCGGCGCGCAGGCGATTGCTGTGCATGACAGCGGCGTACTGGAAGGCGCGAGCGATCCGCGCAAGGACGGCTGTGCATTGGGCTATTGAGGGCGGCGGGGTGGAACCCCGCCCTACGATGGCGTCGCTGCTCAGTTCAACTGCACCTGCAATGGATACTGACCATCCTCGAACGGGCCAAACAGGTCTTCCAGATCGGGGTGCTCAACCGGTTGCCCGGAATAGTCGGCCACAAGGTTCTGCTCGGACACGTAGGCCACGTAATAGCTTTGGTCATTCTCGGCCAGCAAATGATAAAACGGCTGGTCCTTTTTGGGGCGGCTATCCTCCGGGATCGCCTCGTACCATGCGTCTGTATTGGAAAACATCGCGTCCACATCAAATACCACACCGCGAAACGGATGTTTGCGATGGCGGACAACCTGCCCCAGATGATATTTTGCGCGCGTTTTGAACATGGAAAACGTACCCCCGCTTCCCTATTAGACGCCCCACAGGGGCGCTGTCCACGCCAAACCCGCCGAATCAAAGGAAACAGTCTGTGAACCTCGCATTGACAGTCTTGAACATCACCGCGCCTGTTTTCCTACTGGCTGCGGTCGGTTTTGCATGGGTCAAGATGGGCTTTGAATACCGGGTGGAGTTCGTGACCCGCCTTGCGATGACCCTCTCTGTTCCCTGCCTGATCTTCGTGGCCCTGATGCGGACCGAGATTGAACCAGCCGCCCTTGCCGCCCTGTCATTGGCCAGCCTTGCGGCATACGGGTTGGTGACAGTGGGCTCTTTGATCCTTGTGGCGGTGTTCAGATTGAATGTGCAGACTTTTCTGGCGCCGCTGATGTTCGGCAACACCGGCAACCTGGGCCTGCCGCTGGCGCTTTTTGCCTTTGGCGATGTGGGCTTGGGCTATGCCGTGGTGGTGTTCGCCGTCATGGCAATCCTGTCGTTCACCCTTGGCATCTGGATCGTATCAGGCGGCGGATCGGTGCTGCGCGTGGTCAAGGAGCCGCTGGTCGCCGCCACCTTGCTGGGTGCGCTGTTCTTGTGGCAGGGCTGGGAGACGCCTTCGTTCCTGACCAACGCGCTTGATCTGATCGGACAAATGGCGATCCCGATCATGCTCATCACGCTTGGCGTGGCTGTCGCACGGCTGGAAACCAAGGCACTGGGGCTGGCGGTTGTCCTCTCGATCATAAAGGTCATCATCTGTGTCGCCGCCGCCTACGCCGCAGCCCTGTGGTTCGCGCTTGACCCCGTGGCAGCCGGAGTCCTGATCGTGCAGGTCGCCACCCCTGTGGCTGTCACATCCTACCTGCTGGCCGAAAAATATGGCGCCGACGCGCAGCCCGTGGCGGGCCTCGTGGTTGTCTCGACGTTGCTGTCAGTGATCACTTTACCGCTTATTCTGGCATTTGTGATCTGACCGCGACACCTTTGCCGTTCACAGCAACCGCGCAATCCGCTATGCTCGTCTCAAAATAAAGACGAAAAGCGAGAGGCAGATGAGCAAACTCTTTCGCGCAATGGTACTGATGGTCATTCTGGGAAGCTGTAGCAGCGGCTATGGCACGGCCCCGCGTGATCTGGACAATGCCTGCGCCATCGTAAACGAACGCCCCGAATATCTGCGTGCCTTCAAGGCGGTAGAGCGGAAATACGGCGTGCCGGTCCCGACGATTATGGCGATGATTTATCAGGAAAGTAAGTTCATCTCCAACAACCGCCCGCCGCATCAATACGCATTGGGCGTGATCCCCGTGGGTCGTCAGTCGTCGGCACTTGGCTATTCCCAAGCCCTTGATGGCACGTGGGAGGAGTACCAAGACGGTCCCGGTGGTCGCAGCGCCGACCGCGAGGATATCTGGGACGCCACCGATTTCATGGGATGGTACATGACCGCCACGGTCCGTGAAAACGGCATCGCGATCAATGACACCCGCAACCAGTATCTGGCCTATCACGACGGGCGCACAGGGTTCCGGCGCGGAACTTGGCGGGCCAAGCCTTGGCTGATCCGCATCGCCGGTGAAGTCGAACGACGCGCGGCCACCTATGGCGCGCAACTGCGGTCCTGCGGAAAAATCTGACCGCGACACACGGCTCCAAAACAATAAGGGCGGCCCACACTGGACCGCCCTTTCTTCATGCCTGCCGTGAGACCCCTAGTTATTCCAGCGGTTCATCTCGGCCACGATGTTGAACTTGATCTCGCCAATCGCGGCACCCGGCACCAGATCGTTCAGGATCACGGTGGTCTGTGTGCCGGTATCATCGGTAACGATCCACTGGCGCAACTCGACCGGATTGTTGGTAAACACCATCTTGATGTTCCCGTACTGCGGATTGTCAGGGTCTTGCGCCGTAATCGTCGTGCTGGTCCCGTCCGATGTGTGACCCGTCACCATGCGCGCACGGCCAAGGTTCACATTCTCTTCCAGAATGATTTTCAGCGGCGTCTGGTTCAGCGGATACTGATCCGGACCCGTGTTAGAGCGCGGATCAAAGATCGCCACTTGCCCGCCACCGGCCACCATCAGCGAGTTATCCGGCGGGTTATACTCGAACCGGATGCGGCCCGGACGCTTGATGAAAATCTGACCCGTCGACAGCGTGCCATCGCCGTTGATCTGCGTGAACCCGCCTTGTGCTGTGCGCAGCCGGTTCAGGTAGCCCGATACCGCGTCCAGCGATATGGCCTGTGCCTGCGCTGACGTGACAAGTGCGGGTGTCGCCAGTGCGGCGGCCCCCAAAGCGAGAAATGATCGTCTAATCATGGCGTATTACCTTTGTCTTACGGGCTGACTTGCACCCAAGATAGGTCTCACCCTGCCCAAGGACCAGAGGTTAAGCGATAACACGCCGTCGGTTAACCGTTAACACAACGCGCTGCCGCCCGTTTGAGGCCTGTATCATTTTGCCAAAAATACTCAATATTTGCTGATGTCAGGCAGCAAAATTGCGCCGCCCAACGGGCGGCGCAAAACGTCATGTCGCGCGGCACGCGCGCCCGTTTGGCTAAACCGGATCAGTGCTGTTCAGGCACCAAAATCTCGCGCTTGCCAACATGATTGGCCGACGACACAACGCCTTCGTCCTCCATCTGCTCCACCAGACGTGCGGCTTTGTTATAGCCGATCGCAAGTTTGCGCTGGATATAGGACGTGGAACATTTGCGATCCTTGATCACAATCGCCACGGCAGTGTCATAAAGCGCGTTCTCGCTGTCCGACCCGTCACCAAGCCCCAGCACCAGATCGATACTGCTACCCTCGTCATCCGACGGTCCCTCGACCACACCGGACATATACTCTGGCGGACCAAAGCCCTTGAGGTGGTTGACGATTTCCTCAACCTCTTCATCCGAACAGAACGGCCCGTGCACGCGGGTGATCTTGGACCCGCCCGCCATATAAAGCATGTCACCCATGCCCAGCAGTTGCTCCGCGCCCTGCTCGCCCAGAATAGTTCGGCTGTCGATTTTGGACGTCACTTGGAAGGAGATCCGTGTGGGGAAGTTCGCCTTGATCGTGCCGGTAATCACGTCCACCGACGGACGCTGCGTGGCCATGATCAGGTGGATACCCGATGCACGTGCCATTTGTGCCAGACGCTGGATACATGCTTCGATCTCTTTGCCTGCGACCATCATCAAGTCGGCCATCTCATCCACGATCACAACGATGTAAGGCAGCACTTCGGGCTGGAATTCTTCGGTCTCAAACACCGGCTCGCCGGTCTCGTCGTCAAAGCCCGTCTGAACTGTGCGGCTGAACATCTCGTCTTTCGCCAGCGCATCTTTCACACGACCGTTGTATCCGTCGATGTTGCGCACGCCCATTTTGGACATCTTGCGATAGCGTTCCTCCATCTCGCCCACGACCCACTTGAGGGCCACAACCGCCTTCTTGGGGTCGGTCACAACGGGCGACAACAGGTGCGGAATGCCGTCGTAGACGCTCAGTTCCAGCATCTTGGGATCGATCATGATCATCCGGCATTCTTCGGGTGTCAGCTTGTAAAGCAGCGACAGGATCATCGTGTTGATCGCCACCGATTTACCCGAACCCGTCGTACCCGCAATCAGCAGGTGGGGCATCTTGGCCAAGTTCGCGATAATCGGCTCGCCACCGATATCCTTACCCAGCGCCAACGGCAGCTTCATATTGCTGTCGCCAAAATCACGTGCCGACAGCATCTCGCGCAGCACAACCATCTCGCGGTTTTCGTTCGGCAATTCGATACCGATCACTGAGCGGCCGGGCACTGTGGACACACGCGCGGACAACGCCGACATCGACCGGGCAATGTCATCAGCCAGACCAATTACGCGCGAGGCTTTCAAACCGGGTGCAGGCTCAAGCTCATACATCGTGACGACGGGACCGGGGCGGACCGACACGATCTCGCCCTTGACGCCGTAGTCGTCCAATACGCTTTCCAGCATGCGGGCGTTCTCTTCCAACGCTTCGTCGGACAGGTGATGCCGCTCAATCGTCGACGGGCTGGTTAGCAAGGATAGGGGCGGGATTTCGTAGTCCGCATATTTGTCTTCAAAGGCCAATTTCGGCTGGCTTTCGGCCAGTGCCTGCTTGGACGGCATCGTCGCGCGCTTCAAAGGATGCTGCACAACCTTTTTGGCTTCCGGCACGGGCGCGGCCACAGGCGCAGCGGTGTCGTAAAGCGGCTCAGCCGTCAGTGGTGTCGCTTCCGCCTTTGGCAAATTCTTGCGAATAAAAGGCGCGTTGCGCGGCGCAGGTGCGGCATCCTCCATGATCACCGCTTCGTCCTCGGCCTCTATCATCACGTCCATCGCCACCGGCGCCTCTGCTGGCACTTCAACCGGATCGGTGTTCAGCAACAGCGGGCGCGGGCCTTTTCCGCCCGTCAGGCGCGGCTCGATACGGGCAGCGACGGCCTTGGGCACAATACCACCCGCGCGGCTGCGAATTGCATCAGATATGCGCGCGCTGACACGATCACCATCTGGTGCGGCGCTGTCAGCGGCTGGTGCGGCGGCCACCAGTTCAGGCTCCGGCATCGGTTCATTGCGCTTCAGCAAACCTGCCAGAAATCCGCCCGATTGCGGGGCGGGCGCAGGCGCAGGTTCGACGCGCGCAGGGGCCGTCAAGGCAGGCTCTGCGGCAACCTGATGGCGCGACATGGGCGGCATCTTGCGCCCGTCAGCGGAGGCCATCGCAGCTTGGACGGGCATCGCAGGATTTGCACGGACCACGGCGGCGGCACGGGCGCGGGCGTCGGGGGCTGGTACAGCTGCGCGGGCTTCTGCCTCTTCGGCGGCTTGCGCGGCCATGATGGCGCGCTGCTCACGCGACTGCTCGCGACGTGCAGCAATCGTGCCGCCAACGCCTTGCGCTGTGGATGCGGCAACAGATGCGCCCTGCCCGACAAGACGCAGGATCGCAGCGTAAAGCATCACGCAGCCAATCAACGCGATACGCACGCCGGCCTTCACCTCAGCACGGACAAAGCCCAACACAAACGCCAGCAACGCCACAAGACCGATCCCCATCAGGAACGACATCATCTTGACGCTGAAAATCGGACCGAACGGAAGGATTTCCAGCACGATCCCAAGGGCAGTATCGCCAAACAGACCCCCAAGGCCAAAGTTCGGCGGCCAGTTCAGACCAGCCGTCAGGGTCGCGGCATAGATCGACGCAATCGCCACGGCAATCGGCGCAAAGATCACACGGCCCACCGCGCGATCAGACCCGATATGCGTCATGAAACGCACGCCCCAGCCGACAAATAGCAGCGGCACGACCCAGATGCCCTTGCCCACGATCATCATCAGTGTGGCGGCTGTGGACGCGCCCAAACGTCCCATCCAGTTTTGCACAGGCGCGTCTGTTGCAGAAATCCAGCTTGGATCATCGGCCGAATAGCTGACCACCATCGCGGCAAACAGCAGGCCCACGACGATGAACGCCAGCCCCAGCAATTCGCGCCCGCGCTTTTCGATCACCGCCTGCGTGTTGCTATCCAAAAGTGGATCGCGTTTGCGTGCCTGATATGATGCCATGTTCTTAATTTCCCTCAGCCGTAGAGACAGTCGCGGATCTGGGTGAGCCCGCGCTGCACTTCTTGTGTTGGGGCCACAAGTGCGACCCTGATAAATCCTTGTCCGGGGTTGGCCCCGTCCACGTCTTTGCAAAGGTAGGCGCCGGGCAGTGTTTTCACGCCCGTGGCCTCCCATAATTTCACTGCTGCCGCTTCGCCGTCATCAACGGGCAGCCACAGGAAAAACCCCGCTTGCGGCGACATGTACCCGGGGACCTGCCCCATGATTTTGTCGGCGATGCTGTATTTCTGCTGATAAAGCGCGCGGGACTGTTCCACATGCGTCTCGTCCAGCCATGCGGCGGCAGACACGATCTGCAACGGGCCTGGCACGGGCGATCCCGAATAGGCGCGCATCCGTCTGATACGCGCGATATTTTCCGGCCCGCTGGCAACAAAACCGGACCGCAATCCTGCTAGGTTTGAGCGCTTGGACAACGAATGAAACACCAGCACGCGTTCGGGATCGGCACCCAGACGCTGCGCCATCTCAAGCGCGCCAGTGGGCGGTGTGTCGCGGTAAATCTCGGAGTAGCATTCGTCGGCAAAAATTTTGAAGTCGTATTTGTCCGCCAATGCGATCAGATCGCCCCAATAGGCTGCATCAGCCATCGCCCCATGCGGGTTGGTGGGCGATCCGACATAGGCGATTGTGGTGCGGCGCAGAATGTCGTCCGGCAGTGATGCGAAATCCGGCAGGTAGCCGTTTTCGGGTGTGGCGGGAACAAAGACGCTTTGCGCGCCGACAGACGCGGCAGCCGACGGATAGGACGTATAGAACGGGTTGGGCAGCAGGATGACCGGCGCCTCGCCGTTCTTTTCCTCGGGGTTCAGCGCTATGGCCGCGTTATAAAGCCCCTCGCGCGTGCCATTGAGAACCATCAGGTTCTCAGGCCCGACCTTGGCGTCAAAGCGTCGGTCCAGCCAAAGCGCAATCGCATCCAGCAACGCGGGCATGCCGTTGTTATCTGGATAGCCACGGAACCCGCCAATGTTGTCGGCAATGATCGGGCCAACGAATTCGGGCATATCGTGTTTCGGGGTGCCAATGGTCATATCAATGACGTCACCGCCCGCGGGGCGATGGTCCAATAACGCGCGCAGACGTGGCCACGTCGGCGCCGGAAGGGCTGAAAACCGCTTTGGATAAGTCATAACTGCCTCGATCACGAGATCATTGACGCCTCGCATTGGGGCCAAACTAGCGGCAAAGCCCGCCTCCTGTCCAGAATTTCAATGACTTGTGGCGGGGCGATTAGGGCCGATTGTGTCTTTTCGGCCCCCCTGCCCCATCGGGTCGCTTATGCGTTCAGCGCAGCCTCGGCGGCAGCGGCGATGCGCAAAAGCCGTGCCTCACCATAATTCTGTGTATTTATCATGAACCCGCAGGACGACTTCCCCGTGGGTAAGGTGATCGACGCCAGATCAAGCAGATTGGCGATGCGGGTGTTGCGCAAGGCCAGCAGGTTTTCGGATTTGTAGTAGTCGTCGTCGGTCAGAAGGCGGTTTGCGTCCGGCGGCAGGATCGGCGCTGTGGGCAGCAGGACTGCGTCAAATTCCGCTGTCTCGGCAGCATATTGGCGGCGGATGTCGCGCAGCGTGTTCCAGCCAGCGCAGTAATCCGGCCCGCTGACGGTCTTGCCACCGCGGACCCGCTCAAGGATCTGAGGGAACATCTTTTCGGGGTGCGCCTCGACCAGATCACGCCACCAGCCATAGCTGTCGGCGGCGTACAAATTCCCCGCCACATTGAACGCATCAAATAGCTGCGCAAAATAGCGGTGTTCGATGGTGGCACCGGCGTCTTTCATCTTCCCCACGGCAAGGTCAAAAGCCGCACGCGGTGCGTCGCGCACGTCATCTGGCGCAATCGTGTCGAGCACCATAAGGCGCAGGCCCTTCAGCGACGTGGCCGCCAGATCAACCGGCTTGCTGTCTTCCAACGCGGCCAGCATCAGTGCTGCATCCTCGACCGACCGGCACAATGGGCCCACGGTATCGAACGTCAGGCAGAGCGGCACGGTGCCATCCAGTGACAGGCGCCCGTGGCTGGTTTTCAAGCCCACCAGATCGTTCCACGCGGACGGGATGCGCACGGACCCGCCCGTGTCAGACCCGATTGCCGCTGCCGCCAGACCAAAGGCGACAGAGGCCCCCGCCCCCGACGACGACCCACCCGGAACGGCGTTCTCGTCGTTCACGCAAGGCGGCGTGCCCAATATCGGGTTCAGGCCAAGGCCTGAAAAGGCAATCTCGGACATGTGGGTTTTGCCCAGACAGACCAGCCCGTTTGCAGTGGCCGTTTGCAGCACCTTCGCGTCGGCGTCAGGTGTGCGGCCTTCCATCAGCTTGGTGCCTGCTTCGGTCACGATACCGGCGGTATCAAACAGGTCTTTCCACGACACCGGCACGCCGTCCAGCGGCCCACGACGCAGCCCTGCCTTGGCGCGCGCGCTTGCTGCTGCAGCCTCGCTTCGCGCGCGGTCATGGGTCACGCGGGCATAGATGCGGTCGCGCAGGGGATGCGCGTCGATGGCGGCAAGATATGTTTCGGTCAATGCCACGGGATCAATGTCGCCCGTGCCGATGCCGCGCCCCAGATCGGCGGCTGTCATCCAAAGCCAGTCTTGCATGATGATCCCCTTTTGCGCCGACCCTAGCGGCGGCGCGACGCATGGACAATCCCGTGCCGCTGCCCATATTGCAGGGTATGGATACTGATCTGATTATCGTCGGCGGCGGCCTGAACGGCCCCGCCCTTGCCCTTGCCACGGCCCAAGCGGGTTTTCGCGTCACAATCATTGACGCGCTGCCGCTTGATACGCGCGAAGACCCTGCGTTTGACGGGCGATCCTACGCCCTTGCGCTGGCGTCCAAGCGTTTGCTGGCGGGCATCGGGATCTGGGATCAGATCGCGGATCACGCCCAGCCGATGCTTGAGATCAAGGTCACCGATGGGCGTGCGGGCGAAGGACCAAGCCCGTGGATGCTGCATTTCGACCATGCCGAGCTTGAAGAAGGCCCGATGGGCTATCTGGTGGAGGACCGCCACCTGCGCCGTGCGTTTCTGGATGCGATGGCTGCCACTCCCGGTATCACCCATCTGTCTGAACAAATGGTAACGGCACAGTCCGTCGATGCATCGGGTGCAAGCGTCACTCTGGCCAGCGGTGATGTCGTGACGGGACATCTTTTGATCGGATCAGACGGTCGGCAAAGCGGCACGGCGACACGCGCGGGGATCAAACGGATGGGCTGGGGATACGACCAGACCGCCGTGGTATGTGCTGTGGAACACGCGCTGCCCCATCACGGGATCGCGCATCAGTTTTTCATGCCCGGCGGCCCGCTAGCTATTCTGCCGCTGACCGGCAACCGGTCATCAATCGTCTGGTCCGAGGAAACCGCACGTGCAAAGGCGTTGATCGCAATGGACGACGCCGATTTTCTGGACGCCCTGCGCCCTGCATTCGGCAGCTTTTTGGGCGAAATCTCATTGACCGGTGCGCGGTTCAGCTATCCGCTGGGGCTGTCACTGGCGCAAGCCTTTGTCGCAGATCGCGTGGCGCTGGTGGGTGATGCGGCACACGGCGTGCACCCGATTGCGGGCCAGGGGCTGAACGCGGGGCTACGCGATGTGGCAGCACTTGCGCAGGTCCTGCAAGAGGCGCGCGGACGTGGCGAAGATATCGGCGGGACGCAAACGCTTGCCCGCTATCAGCAGTGGCGGCGATTTGATACGGCCACGCTGGCGGCCGCCACCGACACGTTCAATAAGCTGTTTTCGAACGACAATCCGCTTTTGCGCGGATTACGCGATTTCGGGATGGGCGCGATCAATGCAGCCCCCGGTCTGCGCCGCCGTTTCATGCGTGAAGCGGCTGGCCTGACGGGTGATCTGCCAAAGCTGATGCGCGGATAGGTCAGTCAAACACCGCGCCAGCAGATCCCGGCGCGGGGGCAAACTGCACCTCGCGGACGTAATCAGTGCGCCAGAAGCTTTCGTCATTTAGGATATGTTCGGGCAACTTTTCCCGCAGGAACACCCGCTTCTGAAGCGGTTTGACCTGTGCCACCACATCCTTGCCGATACGCGGCAAACTGTCGTTCAGGAAACCTTTGCGCAAAAATGCCTCGCGCATTTTCAGTCTTTTCAGATCGCTTCTGATGTCGGCCAATTCGTCAGCCGGATGTCGCAAACTCAAACCCATCAATCACCTCGCTTACACTTCGGCGATCATGAAAGACGCAAATTCCTTAAAAATCGTAAACGCGCGGCATGTCAGTCGAGGTGCCGTGCCTCGTCAATCAACATGACGGGGATACCGCCACGGATCGGGAACGCAAGATTGGCAGATTTCGAGACAAGTTCTTGCTTGTCTACATCATAGTGCAACGTCTGATGCGTCTGCGGACAGATCAATGCCTCAAGCATCTTGGGGTCGAATTCTGTCTCGCTCATTGCATCATCTCCTCGCCTGATCCGCCGCGCAGGGCAAACTCCATCAGCGTTGTGAGCGTTTCGCGCCGCGTGGTCAATGACGGCGCTTCAAGCAGGGCCTGCCTGTCTTCGGGTTCAAACGGGCAAAGCATGGAGAGCGAGTTGATCAACAACTCGTCGTCCGCCTCGCCCAGTGATTCCCAGTCGGTCTTAAGGCCCTGATCCTCAAAGAAACGACCCAGCGCGTCCATAAAGGCTGCGCGGTCGAACCCCTCGTCCTTTTCAGCGCCACCAAGGTCACGCTCAAACCCCGACCAGCGCACATCGCAGCGGCGATATGGCGCAAAGCCTTCCACCTCTTGCGCGATGCGAAAGCGTGACGCGCCCGACAGCGTGATCATGTAACGCCCGTCCTCGGTTTCGGAAAACGATGTAAGCCGCCCCGCACAGCCGATGGTATGCAACTGGTTTGCACGTCCCGGCCCGTCATAGGGCTGCACCATTCCGATCAGGCGGGTTGGTGTTTTCAGAACGTCCTCGATCATCGCAAGATAGCGGGGTTCAAAGATATGCAACGGCAGCTGGGCGCGCGGCAAAAGCAGCGCACCGGGCAGCGGGAACACAGGGATCGTGTCAGGCAAATCTGCGGCGTTTATCATACCCTCGAGGTAGCCCGATGAACCAATCAGGCAAATATAAGCGACGACAATTTCCGGCGTCCGTTCAGGACCAGCGGATCATTGGGCTTGAGCGCGTCAAATATCTTGAAAAGCTGGGTGCGCGCGGCACCGTCATTCCACTCCGCGTCGCGGCGGAAAATCTCAAGCAACGCGTCGATGGCTTCGGCTGTTTGTCCGTTGGCGTGCAGCGCTGCCGCCAGATCAAAGCGGGCCTGATGGTCATCAGGGTTCGCCTCAACCGCGGCGGTCAGATCGGCCACAGGGCCGGCGTTGGCCGCCTCTTTGGCCAGCGCGATCTGCGCATACACCGCCTCAAGCAGCGGGTCGGTTGAACTTTCAGCGGGTGCGCCGTTCAACACGGCCTCGGCCTGTTCAACGTCACCAAGTGCGAGATACCCGCGCACCAGCCCTGCGTAGGCTGCGGCATGATTGGGGTCTTCTTGCAGGATTGCCGCAAAAGTTTCGACAGCATCGGTGACTTCGCCAGCTTCCAGCATGCTTTCCGCAGCTTCAATGGCAGCCCCCAGCCCCTCGTCCTCGGCTGGACCGGCCAGATCGGCGATCTTGGTGATAAAGGCATCAATTTCGGACGGGGGGATATTGCCCTGAAACCCGTCAACCGGCTGGCCGTTGTGAAACGCATAGACCGTGGGGATCGACTGCACTTGCAACTGCCCCGCGACGGCGGGGTTTGCATCCACGTCGATTTTCACCAGCTTTACGCGGCCACCGGCCTTGGTCACCGCCGCTTCAATCGCGGGGCCAAGCGTTTTGCACGGGCCACACCATGGCGCCCAGAAATCAACGATCACGGGAACGGTGCGCGATACCTCGACCACGTCCTGCATAAAGGTGGCATCGGTGCCATCCATGATGTGGTCACTGGCCTGCGGGGTTGGCTGTGTGCCGCCAAGTTCGATCATCGGTCGTCTCCTGAAATCTTGTTGCCCGTTATATGGGCGCAATTAGGTGCCACGCCAAGGGGCGGATGCAGCGGGACGGCGGGAGGGGCGTCGGCGCAGCCGCGCGGCTCCCCGCCGGATCAGATATCAAACGTGGCAAAGACAGGCGCATGATCGGATGGCTTTTCCCAGCCGCGCACATGGCGCAAGACCTTACTGCTGTGCGCCGCACTCGCAATATCGGGTGTGGCCCAGACGTGATCCAGACGACGGCCCTTGTCCGCGCCGTCCCAATCCTTGGCGCGATACGACCACCAGCTATAAAGCAACCCGTCAGGAATATCGGCGCGGGTCACATCGACCCAATCCCCTGCCGCCTGAACGTCCGCCAGCGCCTCAACCTCAATTGGGGTATGGCTGACGATCTTGAGCAATTTTTTATGATCCCACACATCATCCTCACGCGGCGCGATGTTCAGATCACCCACCAGGATCGCCTTTTCCGGCTTCGCAGCAGCGAACCCGTCACGCATATCGGCCAGATAATCGAGCTTCTGGCCAAATTTTTCGTTCTTCTCACGATCAGGAATATCGCCACCGGCGGGCACGTAGAAATTATGCACCGTGACGCCATTCGACAGCCGCCCCGCCACGTGCCGCGCGTGGCCAAGGCCCGCGTAATCATAGGCCGCGACCTCTTCCATCGGCAGTTTCGACAGGATCGCCACGCCGTTGTAACCCTTCTGCCCGCGCGCAACCATGTGGCTGTAGCCCAGCGCCTGAAACTGCTCCATCGGGATCTTTTCGACAGGGCTTTTACACTCCTGCAAACACAGCACGTCTGGTGCTTCCTGTGTCATCAGATCAACCACGATCTGTTCGCGCAATCGGACCGAGTTGATGTTCCAGGTGGCAAGGGTAAAGGGCATCCGGCTTCCTTATCTCAAAGCGGCAGCGGGGCGCATGTGGCCCGTGACGATACCGTTCCAGTTTTTGATCTGCGGGGTCATCCGCTCGATTGTCGCAGGGTGTTTTGCGTCCAGCACACCCAGTTTCACAAGGATCGCCGCGATCGCGGCCTCGCTCGCGCGGGTGGCACCATCTGCAATCTTCAGCGCAACGCCCAGCTTTTTGGCGGGGATGATCGCGATGAAGTAGCCCTCAGCCCCTGTCTTGATCGTAACCTTATGATCCATCGCCCGCATCAGATCGGTGCAGGCGCGGGTCTCTCCGGCGACCAGTTCGGGGTATGTGGCCATCGCTTGCGTCAGGCGTGCTGCGGCTTTTGAGCGGGTGTCGCTGCGGTCATTGGCAGAGGCGAAAAACGCCATTGCGCGGGCCATGCCATGCATCGTGCAGGCGTGGTTGGGGGCCGAACAGCCGTCAACGCCCCAAAGCGGTGATGTCTCTTGCGTCACCTCCTCGAAGGCGGCTTTGCAGGCCACCTGAACGGGGTGGTCAATTTCGTGATACTCAGTGCCAGCCTTCAGGTGTTGAGTCAGCGTGAGGAAGCCCGTGTGCTTGCCCGAGCAATTGTTGTGAATTTGGCAAGGCTCCTCGCCCGCGCAGATCATCGCGTTGCGCACGGCGATGTCGCGGCTTTCCTGCGGGCCGCAGCGGAAGTCATCGTCGTGCAGGCCAAGCTGGTTCAGCCACAGTCCGACCTTCACGGAATGGATGTCAGATCCTTGGTGCGACGCACACGCTAACGCCAGTTGCTCGTCGCCCAACCCGTAGGCTTCCGCCGCCCCGCTTTCGATCAGGGGGAGGGCCTGCAACATCTTGGACGATGATCGCGGATAGACCACAGCGGCCGGATCGCCCCACGCCTGCACAATCTCGCCATCTGCGTCGCAGACAACCGCGTGGCCGCGATGAACCGATTCCAGCAGATCGCCACGCCAGATTTCGACGAGGTCGACGGCGTTTTGCATGGTTTGATCAATCATTCGGCACTTCTCCTGCGGCGGGTCGCCGCGATTGCGCTATGTAAGGCGCGAACAGGGCTTTCAAACCCAAGCGGTTTTTTGCTACCACCTTGCCTATCGCGTTGAAACCGCACCCGCCAGCCGGAAAAGTGTCGCCAAACGGCCCATCCGGCATAACTGTAGGATAACATAACCGCTGCGGACAAAGGCGGGGTGGTGCAATCAGAGGCAAGGACAGCTTGGAGGCTGGATTGATGAATTTTAAGTTTTACGGGGCGGTTGCCGCCTTGGCCGCCTTCGGGCTTACCGGCGCGGCCTTCGCGCAGAACTCCGATAACCGCGTGGCCGCCAACACTGATTGGAGCGTCTTTGTCGAGGACGACCCCAAGGAATGTTGGGGCGTGTCTGCACCGAAAGAGACCGTGAACTCGCGCGATGGCAACGTCGTGACAGTGCGGCGCGGCGATATCCTGTTGTTCGTCTTTTACCGTCCCGGCGCGTCTGTGCAGGGTCAGGTGGCCTTTACGGGCGGCTATCCCTTTGCCAGCGGATCAACAGCCACCCTTGAGATCGGCGGCACCAATTTCCAGCTGTTCACCGAAGGCGAATGGGCATGGCCCGCCACCCCAGAGGATGACCAGCGTATCGTTGCCGCGATGAAGCGTGGCGCAAGCGCCGTTGTCACCGCCCGTTCGGGCCGTGGTACGCAGACAGTCGATTCCTTTTCGCTGTTGGGCTTTACCGCCGCTGTGGAAGAAGCCGCGCGCCGCTGCGGTTAAACGCGCCGTCACATGAAATGCAGGGCGCGGTTTTCCATTGGAAACCGCGCCTTTTTGCTTATATGAGGCGCAATCACGCCTCCTGACCCGCCTTCTGAAAGGTCCAGACCGATGACTGCCAAGGCCCCTATTACGCAAGATATGCTGACGATCCCGCGCAAAGATACCGCCGGTGGTCTGCCTAATCTGGTGGGTATGACACGGGTACAGATGCGTGATGCGCTGATCAAGGCAGGCACGCCCGAAAAGCAGGCCAAGATGCGCGTGGGGCAAATCTGGCAGTGGATTTACCACTGGGGTGTGCGCGATTTTGCGGTCATGACCAACCTGTCGAAAGACTACCGCGCGATGCTGGCGGAAAAGTTCGTGGTGGCGGTGCCGGAAGTTGTGACCAAGCAGGTTTCCGACGATGGCACCCGCAAATATCTGGTCCGCATTGCGGGCGGTCACGAGGTCGAGGTGGTCTATATCCCCGAAACGGATCGTGGGACGTTGTGCATTTCCAGCCAAGTCGGCTGCACGTTGACCTGCACGTTCTGCCACACGGGCACGCAAAAGCTGGTACGCAACCTGACCACCGCCGAGATTATCGGGCAGGTCATGGTGGCGCGTGACGATCTAGGCGAATGGCCCGAGCAAGGCGCGCCCAAAAACGAGGTGCGCCTGCTGTCGAACATTGTGCTGATGGGCATGGGTGAGCCGCTTTATAATTTCGAGAACGTGCGCGACGCGATGAAGATCGCGATGGATCCCGATGGCATCCAGCTTTCGCGCCGCCGGATCACGCTCTCGACCTCTGGCGTTGTGCCGGAAATCGCCCGCACCGCCAGTGAAATCGGTTGTCAGTTGGCAGTATCCTTCCACGCGACCACTGACGGGGTGCGAGATGTGCTGGTGCCGATCAACAAACGCTGGCCGATTGAAAAGCTGCTGGATGCGCTGCGCGAGTATCCCAAGGTTTCCAATTCCGAGCGGATCACATTTGAATACGTGATGCTGGATGGTGTGAACGACAGCGACGCCGACGCGCGCCGCCTGATCAAATTGATCGACGGCATCCCCGCAAAGATCAACCTGATCCCCTTCAACGAATGGCCCGGCAGTGTCTATAAGCGGTCGTCCAACAATCGTATCCGTGCGTTTGCGGACATCATTTACAAAGCGGGATATGCCTCTCCGATTCGCACGCCGCGGGGCGAGGACATCATGGCAGCGTGTGGCCAGTTGAAGTCCGCGACAGAACGCGAGCGTAAATCCCGCGCGCAAATCGCAGCCGAAACGGGAACCGCCTAAGCCGCAATCGTGTTTGCCTTGTGAAAAATCACAGGAGAACACGACATGTCTGACTACAACGAAGGCGATAAGGTTGAGTGGGACTGGGGCAACGGCACCGGCACCGGTAAGGTCGTCAAGAAGTACACCCAGAAGATCACGCTGAAAATTGACGGCACTGAAGTGACCCGCGACGCCAGCGATGATGAGCCTGCCTATAAGATCGAGCAGGACGATGGTGACGAGGTGCTCAAGTCCGGTTCCGAGTTGTCAAAGGCCTGATCTTACCTGTTGCGCAGCCAGCTATACGCCGCCTTGTCGCGGCCGGTGTGGCTGCGCAGACCCAAAGTGCCCAAGAACGCTGAAAAGCATTCGGACGGGTTGCCGTAGTAATCTGCATAGGCCGTCACGCTTTCCTCGCTCAGGTCATGCAGCCAGACGTAGGTCACAAGCGGCATCTTAGCTGCATTGGCCGCAGCGAACTGATCAACCTGCTGCACAAAAGCAAGTTGCATCGCCTCGCTCGCACCGCATCCGCCACTGGGATAGCCGGCCTCGGTCAGAAAGACGGGCTTACGACCCGCCATCGCCAGCATATCGACCAGATCAGCAGCGGTGTTGCGCGGATCACGCGCCTGAAATTCGGGCGTGAGCGGGTAGTAGTTGATCATCCAGACATCACCCAAAGCGGCCAGTGCCTGTATCTGCGGATTATCTTCAAGCCCGTCCCACGTGACCGTCATTCCAACAGGCACTTCTGGCGCAAGACGGTGGATCGTATCGCTCGCTGCTGCGAAAAAGACGGCATACTCATCGATTGTCACGTCATCCAGATAGCCGTCAACTTCGTTCCCGATACCGATGCTGGTGAAGGTCACGTCAGGCATCGCAGCCATGACTGTCGTCAGAAATTCATCAAATGCAGCAATCACTTCGGGGTCCGAGAACGCGCGCTGCTGCAAGGCCACCGGGCGCCTGTCGGCGACCATATCGACCACAGCGATATTCAGTGACACCTGCAAATCGGCAGCCGGATAGATCAGGTTGGCAATCGCGGGCCAGTCGGGATCAGGCGCATAGGCACCATCGGGTGCCATCAGGTCCCAATATAGCGTGAGGTTGGTCGCATCAGCATCAATCGCATCCAGCGCATCCAGCACAACGGCATAGTCTTCGGAGGCATCCATCGTGCCTGCGACCGACAAAAGCGGATCGGCCCACAGCGGGGCAGCGCCCGTCAGGATGGTCGCAAAGGCAACGTGCCGTGCGATGGCATGGAAATTCATCTGCTCTGCCTCCGGCCCCATGAACGGGACCATCATATCGTGACCCGTATGTTCGGGCCTTGAGATGAAGATGCTGGAAACGGCAGCGATTCTCTACTGTCGCGCTGATTCAGGCGCAGGAATCCGCGAATGTGTGACCTTGTGTGCGTCGCGACGAGCTATCTGCCCGGAATCGCACCGCGTTTTTCGCCTGCACCTTCCCAGTTTTCCAAGGCCTCAACCGCCTCTTCTGCGGTTTCGACAAAACGGAAAAGTGCAAGATCATCGGCTGAGATGGTGCCCGCGTCAGCCAACGCGTCCCAGTTGATGATCGTTTCCCAGAACGATTTACCGAACAGCAGGAACGGCACGCGGGCCATACGCCCCGTCTGGATCAGGGTCAGCGCCTCGAACGTCTCATCCAGCGTGCCAAAGCCGCCGGGGAACACGGTGATCGCTGCGGCGCGCATCAGGAAATGCATTTTACGAATGGCGAAGTAGTGAAAGTTAAAACACAGCTCCGGCGTGACGTATTCGTTGGGAGCCTGTTCAAACGGAAGCACGATGTTCAGGCCGATGGATTTGCCGCCCGCATCCAGCGCACCGCGGTTGCCGGCCTCCATCACGCCGGGACCACCGCCGGTGACGATGACGTTGTCAGTGCCGCCTGTTTCCATCGATTTGCGGGTCATGATTTCCGCGAATTTGCGGGCCTCTTCGTAATATTGCGACAGATCGGCAAGCGTTTGCGTGCGGGCGCTGTCCTTGTTGGCAGGGGCTGGAATACGCGCGCCGCCGAACAGAACGATGGTTGAATTGACGCCTGCTTCATCCATCAAAAGCTCTGGCTTCAAAAGCTCAAGCTGCAACCGCACAGGCCGCAAATCATCACGGCACAAGAAATCCTCATCCGCAAAGGCCAGCTTGTAGGATGGCGCTTGTGTCTGGGGCGTGACAGGCGTCTTTTGGGCCGCCTCGCGGTCCTGACCACTGTCACGGAATGGATGATTACGGTCGTCTTTCATGAATCTGCCCTTATCATTAGAACGTGCAAGAATGACCGCTTGGGCCAAAGATGCAATGGAGAACCGATGCTGCTTAAAACAAACGCCTGTGAATTCGGCTGGCCCGCCCCCGATTTCAAGTTGCGGACGCCAGATGGTGCGACGTGGACGCGCGATGAGGTGATAGGCGAAGGGGGCATGCTGATCGCGTTTATATGCAATCATTGTCCTTATGTGATCGCGGTGATTGACCGGCTGGTTGCGGACATCAAGGATATGCAGGCCGCAGGGATCGGCGTGGCATGCATCATGTCCAACGATTACGCGGCCTACCCTGCCGATGCCCCCGCGCGCATGATCGATTTTGCCGCGCACTACGGCCTGACAGCGCCTTATCTGGTGGATGAAGACCAAACCGTGGCGCGAGCCTATGATGCGGTCTGCACGCCTGACTTCTTTGGCTTTGATGCCAAAGGCGGCCTGCAATATCGCGGGCGGATCGACAGCGCGATGATGGGTAATCCCACAGGCCGCGCGCCAGAATTACGCGATGCGATGCTGGCGGTGGCTCGTGGCGAGGGCGGCCCGCAAGATCAGACTCCGTCGATGGGCTGTTCGATCAAGTGGCGTTGATTGATCGCCCCGACCCCGCTAGAACGCCGCTGAAACGCCAACCGGAGTAGTCCCATGTCAAACGCCGCACTTGAAACCGCCATTGAAGCCGCATGGGACGCCCGCGACGGCATCTCGCCCGCCACGACAGGCGAAACCCGCGAAGCAATCGAAGACACGCTGAACGCGCTCGACAGCGGCAAGCTGCGTGTTGCTGAAAAGCAGGACGACGGAAGCTGGCACGTCAACCAGTGGGCCAAGAAGGCCGTTCTGCTGTCGTTCCGCCTCAATGACATGGCGATGATCGAAGGCTCCAACGGCGGTGGTCACTGGTGGGACAAGGTTCCGTCCAAGTGGGAAGGCTGGGGCGACAACGAATGGAAAGCCGCCGGTTTCCGTGCCGTGCCCGGATCAATCGTGCGCCGCTCGGCCTACATCGCGCCCGGTGTGGTGCTGATGCCGTCGTTTGTGAATATCGGCGCCTATGTCGGTGAAGGGTCAATGGTTGATGGCTGGGCTACGGTCGGATCCTGCGCTCAGATCGGCAAAGACGTGCACCTGTCTGGCGGTGTGGGCATTGGCGGCGTTCTGGAACCGATGCAGGCTGGCCCCACGATCATCGAGGACAACTGCTTTATCGGCGCACGCTCCGAAGTGGTCGAAGGCTGCATCGTGCGCGAAGGGTCGGTCCTTGGCATGGGCGTCTTTATCGGCCAGTCCACCAAGATCGTGGATCGCGAAACCGGTGAAGTCATGTACGGCGAAGTGCCGCCCTATTCGGTGGTCGTAGCAGGCTCCATGCCGTCCAAGAACAACACATCGCTTTACTGCGCCGTGATCGTGAAGCGCGTGGACGAGCGCACGCGGTCCAAGACAGCGATTAACGACCTGCTGCGCGACTGATGATCATTAGCCGTCAGTTGGCCAAGGGCCGCATCGCCAAGGGTGAGCGGCCCGGCTTTCTGGCCGCGTGGGGACCTGTTCTGCTGGACTGGGTCGCAATAATTGCCGTTCTGGCGTTGCTGTTTGATCCGGTGATGTGGGCCATCTATGCCGCTCAACCCGGCGACGGGATCACCTTTGCCATCCTGTTCGGCGTGTTCTTCGTACCGATGCAAATCGTGCTTATCATCTCGTCCATGTGGGCCGTGCGGTCACGCTGGCAGGATCTTGACGGGAACCAATCGCGCTGAACTGCGTTGTTTTGTCGCAATACCACAAGGGGACGACAGAATGGGTATCGGACTTATCGCAAGCATCATCGTCGGCGGCTTGGCCGGATGGATCGCATCTATGATCATGAAGGCTGACACCGGCCTGATCCTGAACATCGGCTTGGGCATCATCGGTGCGGCTGTTCTGAACATGCTTCTGGGCTGGTTTGGCATCTATGCCGAACGCAGCTGGTTGCCGCAACTGATCGTGGGTGCTGCAGGTGCCGCGGCGCTGATCGCGGTCTACCGTCGGATCAAAAGCTAGGGTCGCACTTGCCCGCCAAAGCGATTACAGAATGACCTGTCGCAACGTCTGCGGCAGGTTTTTCGCATCTTAAGGCCATTGCAATGACCCAAAAGCCCAAAAAAAAATCGCGCCAACAGGTCTTTACGTTGCTGGTCGAGGTTGGCCGCACCGCAGATGACGGCCTGCCGGACGGGGCGACAGGTGCCGCGCTGATGTGTTATTCAAGCGGCGTGGACGAGGCTGAGGCCGTGCGCGAAACTGTCGCGATCCTCAAGCAGGCCGATCTGGCCCCGCTTGATGTGTCAGGCTACGGCACGCTGGATGAACGTCTTGCCGAAGGGCACGAGATTCCAGACGAGGAACGCGCCCTGATGCAGCGCGCGCTGGATGAAAATTCGGTGATCATCGCTCAGATGACCCCGTTCTTTGAAGGGGACAAAGCCGATGCCGACTGATCCCGCAGCCCTGACTGCCGACTTGGTCCGCTGTCCCTCTGTTACGCCAGACGAAGGCGGTGCAATCGTGCTGCTGGAAAAGCTGCTGACAGACGGCGGCTTTGACTGCACGCGTGTCGATCGTGGCGGTATCGCAAACCTTTACGCCCGCTGGGGCCGCAAAGGGGCCAACCGGACGTTCGGCTTTAACGGTCATACAGATGTGGTGCCAGTTGGCGATTTGTCTGCGTGGTCGGTTGATCCGTTCGGGGCCGAGATCAAGGACGGCTGGCTCTATGGGCGAGGTGCGACGGACATGAAATCGGGCGTGGCCGCTTTCGCCGCCGCCGCCATCGACTTTGTCCGCGACACGCCGCCTGATGGCGCTGTTGTGCTGGCGATTACGGGCGACGAAGAAGGCGACGCGCTGGACGGCACGACCGCCCTGCTTGACTGGATGAAAACGCAAGGCGAACAGCTCTCGGTTTGTCTTGTGGGCGAACCCACCTGCCCCGACACCTTGGGCGAGATGATGAAGGTCGGACGGCGCGGATCGCTCACCGCCTACTTCACATTCACCGGCGTGCAGGGCCACAGCGCATACCCGCACCGTGCCAATAATCCACTGCACGCAGCAACGAAAATGCTGGATAAGCTCGCCAGCACCCCGCTGGACGAAGGCACCGATCACTTTGACCCCTCAACCCTTGCCATCGTCACCATCGACACCGGCAATCCCGCAACAAATGTGATCCCCGCCCAGTGCAAGGCCACCATCAATATCCGCTTTAACGACCAGCACAGCGGCGAGGGTCTGACGGCTTGGCTGCAACACGAGGCGAATGAGGTGTGCAAAGTCACTGGCGTGCGCGTTGAGACACAAATCAAGGTGTCGGGCGAAAGTTTCATCACGCCCCCCGGCCCCCTGTCAGATTTGGTCAGCGCAGCGGTAGAGGCGGAAACAGGCGTCACGCCAACCTTGTCCACGACAGGCGGCACATCGGACGCGCGCTTTGTCAAAAACCATTGCCCCGTGGTGGAATTTGGCCTTGTCGGCAAGACCATGCACCAAGTCGACGAACGCGTCGAAATCGCGCAAATCCATCAGCTCAAATCCATCTACACCCGCATCCTCACGGACTATTTCGACACCTAATGCCCTGATCTTCTTTTGGATCAAACTACTTCGGGGGTATGGGGGCTGGCCCCCATGCGTCTTTCACGCAGGACCGCACCATGACCCAACTGCCCAGCAAAGCCGACATCCTGCAATGGATCTCAGACAACCCGACCAAAGCCGCCAAGCGCGACATCGCCAAGGCGTTCGGGATTAAAGGCGCGCAGCGGATCGACCTCAAGCGTATCCTGAAAGAGCTTGAGGCAGAGGGTAAACTGGCCAAACGGCGCAGCAGCTACCGCGATGCGAATGTCCTGCCTCCCGTCAGCGTGCTCGAAGTCACCGGTCCCGATGCTGACGGCGACATCTACGCCAAACCGTTGGAATGGAGCGGCGATGGCGCGGAGCCACGCATCCTGCTCACCCTGCGCGAGACCGACCCGGCCCTTGGGGCGGGCGAGCGGATACTGGGCCGCCTGACCGCTATCGTGGGCGAAGATCACAGCCACACCGCCCGCCTGATCCGCAGGATCGGCACCAACCCGCAAAAGCTGCTAGGCATCTTCCGGCAAGGCGCCGAAGGCGGCCGCATCGTGCCCATCGATAAAGGCTCCGACCGCGAGTGGGTGGTCCCCGCAGGGGCCACGCAAAGCGCCAAAGATGGCGAGTTGGTCGAGGCAGAACAAACAGGCCCGAAGGGCCGGATGGGCCTGCCGAAGGCGCGGATTACGGACGTGCTGGGCGATCCAAGCGGGCCGCGCGCGGTATCGCTGATTGCGATCCATCAGCACAACATCCCCGACAGTTTCCCCGATAAGGTCGTGGCCGAGGCGGATGCCGCCAAGCCCGCGCCACTGGGCAAACGCACCGACCTGCGTGATATGCCGCTAGTCACCATCGACCCGCACGATGCGCGCGACCACGATGACGCTTGTTTTGTGCAATCCGATGACGACCCCAAGAACGCGGGCGGCTTTATCATCTGGGTCGCGATTGCCGATGTGGCGCATTACGTGACGCCCGGCTCTGCGCTGGATCGCGAGGCGCGGATGCGCGGCAATTCCACTTATTTCCCAGACCGCGTGGTCCCGATGCTGCCCGATACGCTGTCGGGTGATCTGTGTTCACTGCACGAAAATGTGGACCGCGCCTGCATCGCCGTCGCCATGACCATCGACAAAGACGGCAACAAGCTGGGCCAGACCTTCCACCGCGCGCTCATGCGCTCTGCCGCGTCACTGCACTATGAAGAGGTGCAGGCGGCGATGGACGGGGAGGAGACCGACCGCACCGCGCCCCTGATGGACGAGGTGATCCGTCCGCTTTACGCCGCCTACGCCGCGCTGCGCAAAGCCCGCGCGCGGCGTGAACCGCTGGAACTTGACCTGCCAGAACGCAAGATCGAACTGGATGAGCGCGGCAATGTCACCGGCGTGAACTTCAAAGACCGCCTCGACGCGCACCGTCTGATCGAAGAATTCATGGTGCTGGCCAATGTCGCCGCCGCCGAGGTGTTGATCGCCAAAAAATCGCCGCTTCTGTTCCGCGTCCACGAAGAACCCAATGCCGACAAGCTGGACGCCTTGCGCGAGGTCGCGCAGTCGGCGGGGCTCAATCTTGCCAAAGGTCAGGTCCTGAAAACTGCGCATCTCAACCGTCTGCTGGCGCAGGCAAAAGAAACCGACCACGCGGAGCTTGTGAATATCTCGACCCTGCGATCAATGACGCAGGCCTATTACAACCCCGAAAACTTTGGTCACTTCGGTTTGGCGTTGCAGGCCTACGCGCATTTCACATCACCAATCAGGCGGTATGCAGACCTGATCGTGCACCGTGCGTTGATCAGTGCGCACGGCTGGGGCAACGACGGTCTGTCGCCAGAGGATATTGAGCGTCTGCCGGACACGGCACAGGTGATTTCCGACACCGAACGCCGGTCCATGCTGGCCGAGCGGGATACAACCGACCGCTATCTGGCGTCCTTCCTGCAAGAGCGGATTGGCGCGGAGCTGACGGGAAAAATCAGCGGGATCGCGAAGTTTGGTGTGTTTGTGAAGCTGGATGAAACTGGGGCGGATGCGCTTATTCCGATGCGCAATCTGGGGAACGAGTATTTCCACTACGATTTCGACACGCAGACGCTGATGGGGTCGGATACTGGCACCGTGATCGGGCTGGGCCAGAAGGCAACCGTGAAGCTGGCTGAGGCCGCACCTGTCACGGGCGGCTTGATCGCCGACCTGCTCACGCTCAATGACAAGGCGATGGCACGGGGGCCTTCAAAGGGGCGCGGAAAACCTGTGCGGCGCAAGGCGGGATCGGCCAAAAAGAAAGCGGCGAAAACCGCGCGCAAGGTCAAGCGGACGCGGAAGTAAGCGCTTTCTCATAGCGCCAGACTTGCAAGGTGTACGGCGCGCCAAGGGTTTCGACCTGCAAGTCCTCGGTCGCGGTGTGGATCCAGCCTGCCTTTTCGTAAAACCGTGCAGCGCGGTCGTTCCCGACAGAGCAGGCCAACCATGCCGTTGTGACACCTGCGTTCCGCATGCGTCGCTCCGCCTCCTGCATCAAGGCCTTGGCAAGCCCGGTGCCACGTGCGGATGCGCTGACATAAAACTGGTAAAGCTGATCGTCACAGATCATCGCCATCGCTGTCACATCATCGTTGACGATTGCGTCATCCAAATGCGCGCGCGTGCGGGTTTCAAAGCTGTCGTATGTGCGCAAGGCGATCAGATCATCCGGCACGATGGCGGCATGGCCGTCGGCCCAGCCTGTGTGCCACATCGCGGCAATGGCTGGCACGTCAGCCGCAACAGCCGGCCGGAAGGCGGAATCAGTCAAGCGGCGGGGCGCTTGGCGTGGCGACGCCCAGATTACGGAAGCGGGTCAGTTCGCCGTAAGCATCCAGCGCCTGATTGCGATAGGTGCTGAAATACCGGTCCGTGCCAAGGAAATTGAACCAGTTCAGCACCTGCGCGGAGCGGCGGATGCCTGCATCCTGCGCGGCAAGTTCGGCGCGGATCGCGGGGTTCACACCGTTGCGACCTGCGGCTGCCACAAGGGCGCTGTCGCTGGACGGGATACCACCGGCGAAGGCCCGCGCAGGATTGCCGCCCAATGCTACAATCGCGTCACCAGTAGGATTGGGATCAGTGATGTTACTCCCGCCCGGTGTGGGCTCTGGCAGGGCATTCAGGTTGGTTGGCAGGACAAGTGGTGCGACGGGGACGACAGAGAATTCATCCGGCCCTTCGGAATTTGCACGCAGATCGTGAAGGGAACGGTCACCCGCCGTGCAGGCCGTCAGGGCAAGTGCGGCAAGGCCGGAAAGAAGTGTCGCGCGCATGTGTCGTTCCTTTGATCTTGGGGCCTGTTTAACCCAAGCATCGCGTCGCGTCACGTGGTCTTGTTCCGGCGCGGCTTTTTCGCCTTTGGCGTGTTGTCGTCGGACAAAAACGCAAGCCCGATGGCCCCCACAAAAATCGCCACATCAGCGATATTGAAGGCAAAAGGATTGTTGATGCCACAGCACGACATATTCAGGAAATCGGCCACGGCACCGTAAAGCAATCTGTCCACCACGTTGCCCAGCGCGCCGCCAATCAGAAAGCCCGCCGCGATATGCATGTTGCGCGTGCCACCAGCCCGATAGAGCCAGACCAGCACGCCCACCGAAATGGCGATTGCCACACCAATCAGCACCCAGCGCATGTCGTAGTTCGCCCCAAGGCCGAAATTCACGCCCTTGTTCCACGCCATACGAAATTCCAGATACGGCGGGAAAACGCGGATACGACCATCCGCGTCGTTAATCAGGCCAAGGTAGTGGACCACGTAATACTTCGTCGCCTGATCGGCGAGAAAGACCCAAAACCCTGTCCAGAAAACTGTGCGCATTGATATTCGTCCTTAGTGTCGGAAGTGGCGCATGCCGGTAAAGACCATCGCGATGCCAGCCTCGTCAGCGGTGGCGATCACCTCGTCATCGCGCATGGACCCGCCGGGTTGGATGACGCAAGTGGCACCGGCGGCTGCGGCCTCCATCAAACCGTCAGCGAAAGGGAAAAACGCGTCGGAGGCCACGGCAGAGCCTTTGGTCAGCGGTTCAGGCAGGCCCATCGCATCGGCCATACGCTCGGCCTTTTTAGCGGCGATCAGGGCACTATCGAGACGGCTCATTTGACCCGCGCCAACGCCCACGGTGGCGGCGTCTTTGACGTACACGATGGCGTTGGATTTGACGTGTTTTGCGACTTTCCAAGCGAACAGCAGATCGGCCATTTGCGCGTCAGACGGCTTGGCCTTGGTCACAACCTTCAGGTCGTCCATGCCGACATAGCCGGTGTCTTTGTCCTGCACGAGCATCCCGCCCGCGACCTGCCGCATAGTGAGTTGCTTGGCAGTCACATCGGGGAGGCTATCGGTCGTCAGCAGGCGCAGGTTCTTTTTGGTGGCGAACACGGCCTTGGCGGCATCGGACGCACCGGGCGCGATCACAACTTCAGTGAAAATCTCGACGATGGCTTTTGCGGTGTCTTCGTCCAGCGGCATATTCAGCGCAACGATGCCGCCAAAGGCCGACGTGCGGTCGCAGTTGAAGGCGTTCTGATAGGCTTCCAACAGCGTCGCGCCGCGTGCCACACCACAGGGGTTCGCGTGCTTGATGATCGCGACAGTGGGGCCGTCTGCGGGGTCAAATTCTGCAACCAGTTCGAACGCGGCGTCGGTGTCGTTGATGTTGTTGTAGGACAGTTCCTTGCCCTGATGCTGCTGCGCTGTGGCAACGCCCGCACGGCCGGTGCCGTCGGTGTAGAACGCGGCCGACTGGTGGCTGTTCTCGCCATAGCGCAGGGTTTGCGCGAAGGTGCCGGCAAAGCTGCGGCGGCGCGGTTCGCTCAGGTCAATTGCACCGGCCATCCACGTGCTGACGGCGGTGTCGTAGGCGGCGGTGCGGCCATAGGCAGTCTGGGCCAGTTTCTGGCGGAACGCGAGGGTCGTCTGGCCGTCGTTTGCCTCCAACTCAGCCAGCAGGGCGGCGTAGTCTTCAACGTCCGTCACCACGTTCACGAATGCATGGTTCTTGGCGGCAGAGCGGATCATTGCAGGGCCGCCGATGTCGATGTTTTCGATGCAGGTGTCGAAGTCAGCACCCTTGGCGACGGTTTCCTCGAACGGGTAGAGGTTCACGACCAACAGGTCGATCGCACCGATGCTGTGCTCGTTCATGGCCGCCACATGTGCTTCCAGATCGCGCCGCGCCAGAAGGCCACCATGCACGACCGGATGCAGCGTTTTCACGCGCCCGTCCATCATCTCGGGAAAGCCTGTTACATCGGCCACGTCCTTGACCGGCAAGCCCGCGTCGCGGATCGCTTGGGCAGAGCCGCCAGTGGACAAAAGCTCGACCCCGCGCGCGTCCAAGGCTTTGGCCAGATCAATCAATCCGGTCTTGTCGGATACAGAAAGTAGGGCGCGGCGTAGGGGGGCAAGATCGGTCATGGCAGTCTCCGGTTACTCGTTTTCCATGTCCGCGGGGTCGCTCACGACCAGATCACGCACGGCGTCAGGGGTGTCCTGCGCCTTGGCCAGTGACCAGCGGACGCGCGTCGCATAGGCCATTGCGCGTCCGGATAAAACCACCTGTTTGGTCGCGCGCGGCTTTAATCGCCCGTTTTCAAGATAAACCGACGGTTCGACGGTCAATGTGGCGCTACCGTCCTGCCTGAAAATCCAGACCTCTCCGGATTTGAGCACCATCGATACCGCCGCCCCGCCCAGATCCAGCGTGGCGTCCACGTCAGGGTGCAGATGAAACCGCACTGCAAAGGGGATGCCTTGCAAACTGGTCCGGTCAAGGGCCGCATCAAACCGCTGGTTGTCGGTGGGGCTGAGAGTGGTCAGCAAATCTTCACCCACCATCCCGCGCCCGTCGACGGCGATGTCAAAGGTACGCGCGTGGGTCAGCCCGTGCGTGCGGGCGTAACCGTTGTGCGACAGCTCCACACGGCGACCATCATAGAGCGGGCTGATCTCGCATTGGACAAACGTGGGAATGTCCTCAAGCCGTTCCTGCATCGCAATGGCAAGGCGTGACGGGGCTGCAAGCCTTGAAGACGAATACCCGTCGATGGCAAGTGTAGAGTGGCTGGCGGTGGCTCGCCCTGCCCTGCGCCAGTCTTCGCCAAAACTGCGCCCCGATCCGCAACTTACGACAAGCGGACGACGCCCCGAAGTCAGCTCAAACCCAAGCGTGCTGGCGTGGCCGTTGGCGGATGCCTCACCCTTCGGGGGCGGGGCTGCATCAATGATTAGCGATGTCCGTCCCGCCGTGAGCCGCGAGAAGCCCATCGCCAAGGCATCATCACTACGAGTTTTGACAGCTGATGTAGCAAGTGCGTGATCCAACCGCCCGTCAAGCCCGCGTCCGCCGCCGTGAAACCGTGCAAGGCTCCCGTCAGAATGGCGCAGCGCACGCAGTGTTGGCGCGATACGGGCGATGGCATTCAGCAGTTCTTCCGGCGGCCGTTGGCCGGATTCGTTCAGGGATTGCGCGGCCCATGTCAGCAGGGTGAAGACCTCAAGAAGCTCTTCGGGATTGCGCGTGGGAATGCCGCCCTCGCCGTCGACCTCGGTCGCGCAATCCCGGGCAAGGGCCGCCACGGCAGGCGCTACATGGTCTTCCATGCCTTCCAGTGACAAGCCCGCATAGATCATGCCCGTCAGCGCCTCGAACCGTGGCAGGCCGGGCATGGTGGTTTTCCAGCGGCGCGACAAAAAAATCGTCTGACGGCCAAGGCACCGGAAAAAGCGTTCGCTGTCTTCTTTTTCCTGTCCGCGTAGCAGGAAAAAACCGTGGTTGATCCAGCGGATCAGGCGGCGACCGACCAGATCAGGCGTCCAGCCCGGTCCGCGTCCGTCACCATAGCGCGCGATCCAATCGTTGACCCAGCCCTGCGCCAGCGCACGCGCCTTGGCGTCACCAACGGCGGCAAGATCATCCAGCCACGCGCAGCCCTGCACCTCGTCCTGCACCACGGCATTGTCGCTGCTGATATCCCAGATCGACGCGCCCTTTGCCTCAACCAGCAGACCCGAGAACAGAAAGTTACCGGCGATAAGCTGCCGACCACGGGCGAAATGGCCAATGGTGCGGGGTTCGGGTTGCAGGACAAAGGCCGTCGCAGGCCGTCCACGCGCCACAAGGCGCGCGTGAAGACGGTGCATCAAGAACGTGCGTCGCGCACGCCATGTCAGCGGTTTGGTCAAGGGCCTGCTGCCTTTTATCTGCGCGTCGCGCTTATTGTTGGCAGCAATATATGAGGCAGGGGTGATTCTGTCACGACTGTTGTCGCAGGGATCAATTCGCGGCGCGTTCAGCCCTTGCGCAGGGCCGCGATGTAAAACCCGTCCATGCCGCCTTGATCAGCCCAGTAATCGGGACGCAATCGCAGGCCGCCTTCTTCGGTGATCCACGCAGGATCAATGCCCGCGCGGTCATAGCTGGCGGTGATGGGCGTCAGATCGGGATGGCGTTCAAGCGCCTCTTCGACCTGAATTTCGCCTTCGTCCGGCAAAAGAGAGCATGTGCAGAACAAAAGCGTGCCGCCCGGTTTCAGCAGTGTCAGTGCATGGTCGATCATCGTCGCCTGCTGGTCGATCAACGCGCCAAATTCGGACCCGTCCTTGGCGTATGGCAAATCAGGGTGGCGGCGCATCGTGCCTGTGGCTGAACAGGGCGCGTCGAGCAGCACGGCGTCATAGCCGCCTTCGGTCACGTCAAACGCGTCGCTCACGATGGTTTTCGCCTTGAGCCCCGTGCGCTTGAGGTTCTCGCGCACGCGCAACATGCGGCTTTCGCTGTTGTCCACGGCTGTCACTTCTGCGCCCGATGCTGCCAATTGCAGCGTTTTGCCACCCGGCGCGGCACACAGGTCCAGCACGCGCATGCCTTTAGTGGGAGCCAGCACCTGCACCGGCATGGCGGCGGCGGCGTCTTGCACCCACCAATCGCCTGCCTCAAAGCCCGGCAATGCAGTGACCTGCCCCACGTCGGCCAATCGCACCGACCCACTGGGCATCAACATTCCGCCCGTCGCCTCTGCCACAGCGGCAGGGTCGCCTTTTGCGGTCAAATCAAGAGGGGGTGATGCGAACTGAACCGCCTCGATCCCTTCAACGCCTTTGCGGCCCCACGCCGCGACAAGCGGTTGGCGCAACCAGCCGGGGATCAGCGGCACGTTGCGTTTGTCCCAGCCTTTACGGCCTTCTTCGGAAATACGGCGCAACACGGCGTTGGTCATGCCGCGCATGGATGACACGTGTTTGTTGTTGCCCACGATTTCGACATAGGCGTTGACCACGCCGTGTGCGGCCTCACCGTTCACAAGCTCAATGGTGCCGAGGCGCATGGCGTTTTGCACAAACTGCGGCGGTTCTTTTTTCAGGTAGGGCTTCAGCATCCGGTCCGCGCGGTCCAGCCCGCGCAACGTCTCTGTCGCCAGCCGCTGTGCGCGCGCACGGTCATCGGCAGCCAGATGGTCCAGCGCACCGCCGCCCAACAGTTCGGACATAAGGCGACCTTCGCCGATGATCTGTTCCAGCAGATAATGGGCGGCGCGACGGGGCGGAAGACCGGCTTTGGACATCGGGGATAACTCGCTTGTTCTGGGTTGGGCGGGGATTATATGAAAGGCGTGAACGCAGCAAGGAGTGCCGCCATGTCAGAAGAACACGCGCAAGACCTGCCCCCCGCCGCCCAACGCGCCTTGGCAGAGGCCGAGGCAAGACGCAAAGCGGCCGACACCGTGCAGATGCCGACCGAATTGGGTGGTCGCAATGGCCCCGAACCCGTCCGCTATGGCGACTGGGAAAAGAAAGGCATCGCGATCGATTTCTAGGTCGCGTGCCTAGCGCAGGGTAAAGGCAGCTGAGTCGCCTGCACCCTGATCGGTGGTAAAGCGCATGTCATTGCCCGCGCTTTCGACAAGCTGGCAGTTGTAGGGGATCGGATCACCGCCCCAGTTCATCTCGCGGCAGAAATAGCCGTTCTGCCACGACCATGTGCCGGTGATGTCCCAGCCAGCACCAGAACCGGTGATCGTGCCATCGGCCCCCACGCGCAGGTCGACACCGTACAGACGGTTTGTCAGGTTCTTGCTCCCGATCAGTTGCAGGAACGTCGCCTTGTCGGTGACAGGCTGGTAACTTTGTGCGGCAGCAGGAACCGCGGCTAAAGCAGTCATTGCGGCAAGGCCAAAAGCGAGAATTGCAGATTTCATCGGACGGGTCCTTTCGTAGCTTTCATAAAACATACGCGGAATGGTCCGATTCGGTTTCAATTCATCTGGACACGTCGCGGCAAACCGCCTGTTTTGCTAGCCGTCCGACAATCCCAGCACGTCCATCATGTCATATTCGCCCGGTGCTTGCGTCTGCCCCCACAACGCCGCTTTCACCGCGCCGCGGGCAAAGATGCTGCGGTCGGTGGCCATGTGGCGCAAAACGATACGCTCTCCGGGGGCTGCAAACATCACATCGTGTTCGCCTACGATATCGCCGCCGCGAATGGCGGAAAAACCGATATCGCCACGCTTACGTGCGCCAGTGATACCGTCTCGCCCGCTGTCAGAGACATCCTTCAGATCAACACCGCGCCCCTGTGCGGCGGCCTCACCCAGCATCAGGGCGGTGCCGGAGGGAGCATCAACCTTGTGGTGGTGGTGCGCCTCGATCACCTCGATGTCGAAATCCTCGTCCAGTGCGGCGGCGACCTTTTTGGTCAGTTGCACCAGCAGATTCACACCAAGCGACATATTTCCCGCCCGCACAATAACAGCATGGCGGGCGGCGGCGTTAATCTTGGTCAGGTCATCGTCGGACAGCCCCGTGGTGCCGATCACATGCACCGCGCGCGCCTGTGCGGCCAGTGCGGCAAAACCAACGGTGGCCGCAGGGGCGGTGAAATCAATGACAGCCTGTGCTTTGGCAAAAACCTCGAGCGGGTCATCAGTGACGGTGACGCCAATGGCAGCCCCACCCATCGCCACGCCCGCATCCTGACCGATCCAGTCGTGACCCGGACGTTCCAGCACACCCACCAACCGGCACGCGTCAGAGGCCTGCACATGGTTGATCAGCATCTGCCCCATGCGCCCCGATGCGCCTGTAATCACGATCCCCGGTGTGTCTGTCATCGCCCTGCCTTTTGCGTTGTGTCGCACCGTCATAGCCGCGCGGACGCTGCGGCGCAAAGGCTTAGGTTGGCAAAGCCGCATTGAGCCACTACATCACGGGACATGGCTAAGAATTCAAATCGCGATGGTCGTGCGCCGACCCAACGCATGTTGCAAGTGGGCGAGAAAATCCGCCGCACCCTGTCTGAAATCCTGCAACGCGGTGACGTGCATGACCCTGATCTGGGCCGCATGTCGATTACCGTGGGCGAGGTACGCATGTCGCCCGATCTGCGTGTCGCAACAGCCTTTGTGCTGCCCTTGGGTGGCAAGGACAAGGAACTGATGCTGGACGCACTGCGCCGCAATCGCCACGAAATCAGACATCTTGTCGTGCGTGGCGGAAGCCAGAAATACGCGCCCGAGCTGCGGTTCGAGATCGATGGCACCTTTGACCAGATGGATGCCACACGCGCCCTGCTTGACAGTAAGCACGTCAAGCAAGACCTCGACGACTGATGCGCTGGGCGGTGGCCGTGCTGATGTGGCTGGCAGCGCCGGCCCAAGCGGTGACCTGCGCCGATACAGTCTTTGACGGCGCATCTTTCACGATCTGCACGGTTGATGCCGCTACCGAGGACTTGCGCCTCTTTCACAGCGATCAGGACGGCGCGCTGCTGGGCGACTTTGCTGCAATTGAAAGCGTGCACCCCGACAAAACCCTGGCCTTTGCCATGAACGCGGGCATGTATCATGCGGACCGTGCGCCAGTAGGTCTGTATCGCGAAGGAAACACCGATGTGTCCCGCATCGTGACTTCGGCGGGGCCAGGTAACTTTGGCCTTTTGCCAAATGGCGTGCTGTGCCTGACCGACACCACCGCCAAAGTCTATGAAAGTCTGGATTTTGTGACCCGTGCGCCTGCGTGCCGTGATGCAAGCCAGTCCGGCCCGATGCTGGTCATCAATGGCGCGCTGCATCCCCGGTTTATCCCCGACAGTTCTTCCGAATTTATCCGCAACGGTGTTGGCACCTCGGCTGACGGGCGCACGGCGGTTTTTGCCATTGCCAATGATGCCGTGAATTTCCACACCTTCGGGCGGCTGTTTCGCGACCACCTGAACCTGCCCAACGCGCTGTATTTCGACGGTAAGGTCAGCCGCCTTTATGCGCCAACGCTAGGCCGTCATGATTTCGGCTTTCAACTGGGGCCGATGGTTGGCGTGTTACAGTAAGCTGGACGCAACGCCCCCTTGACCACCCTGTCCCCCGCGACTAGCAGACGCCACCTATCTGGATCGCAAGGACGCAGCACATGGCACGCAGGAAAAAGGGCAAGGATATCTCCGGCTGGCTGGTCGTCGACAAACCTGCGGGGATCACATCCACGGCTGTCGTCAACAAGGTGCGCTGGGCGCTTGATGCCAAGAAGGCGGGTCATGCGGGCACGCTTGATCCTGATGCAACGGGCGTTCTGGCTGTCGCTTTGGGTGAGGCTACCAAGACCGTGCCTTATATTACTGATGCACTGAAAGCCTACACGTTCACTGTGCGCTTGGGTCAATCCACTAATACCGATGACGCCGAGGGCGAAGTGATTGCGACCTCTGACGTCCGCCCTTCGGATGATGAGATCAAGGCAGCCTTGCCTACATTTCTGGGCGATATCATGCAGGTCCCGCCGCAATTTTCAGCCGTGAAAGTCGACGGAGAGCGCGCATACAAGCTTGCCCGCGAAGGTGAGGACCTTGAACTGGCCGCCCGTCCACTTTGGGTGGACGAGTTGCTGCTGGTGGATCGGCCTGATCCCGATCACGTCACGCTGGAAATGACGTGCGGCAAGGGCGGCTATGTCCGGTCCATTGCGCGTGATCTGGGGCAGGCACTTGGATGCCACGGCCACGTGCGCGAATTGCGCCGGATCTGGTCCGGTCCATTTATCGCAGAAAACGGCGTCACGCTGGATCAGGTTGATGCGGAGGCAAAGACGCCCGCGTTGCTGGAACGCGTGCAGCCGCTGGAGGTTGGTCTGGCCGATCTGCCCGAAGTCCGCTGCCCGCAGGAAAGCGTGACCAAACTGCGCAACGGCAATCCGGCCAGCGTTATTGGGTCGGGTCTGGAATATGGCGAAGAGGTCTGGGCCTCTTATGATGGTCAGGCCATCGCAGTCGGGCGCTATATGGGCGGCACGCTTCAGCCGTCACGGGTTTTTGTGCCACCTGCGGACAGCTGAATTTCCGCACCGTTGCGACAAATTGTTACAACCTGTCACGCAGATCACGCCGCCGTGCGCCATGGCGGGGGATATGTTTCACGCATTGTTACAATCGGTGCGATCAACATCAGAGCGTTGTGAGGGGGCTGCACAGACACGCCTGACGTCGTCATCTTGAGTGCAACAGACACACTCAGGAAAATGGAAAACCCCTCTGATGACACAGCTTGCAAACAAACAAACCGCCTTCACCATCCTGTCCGCCGGAGCGCTGGCAACGATTGCCTTTGATGCCTTTGGGCAGGGCCTTTCGCCGCTTTTGGGATACGCCAAGCTGGCCCCTGTAGGACTGGCCAACCAAACCCTGAAAACTGTCTTTGGCGCAAGCCCGTCAGGTCTGGCGCATCTGCTGCACGTCTTCACAGGCATGTTCGCTTACACGCTTGGCTATTTGTTGATCGCCCGTCCGCTGCAACAGCGGATCATGCCGTCACTGCCATGGATCGCAACTGCGGTGGCCTACGGGGTCGTGCTGTGGGTGTTTGCACTTTACGTCATGGCGCACCTTGTGGCTGGGAATCCGCCATTCTTGGGCTTCTCTGGCATCACATGGGTCGCGCTTTGGGGGCATATCGTATTCGCCTTGGTCGCCGCATGGGTGATGGAAGCCCGCGGCATCATCAGCGCCCCTGCCCGCCAGCACGCCGCACTGGCATGATAAAGACACAGGCGGTCATTGGGGCCCCTCCCACCTCGCACGCACCGCCTGAAACAAAAACCGTCTGCCCCACCGGCAGGCGGTTTTTTACTGCGTTGTGCCTTGGACCGCGACAGGGCAATCTGCGGACATGATCACCCGCACGCATACGACCGACAGCATCGCATCGACGGTGCAATACTCCGATTGCGAAAAATACCGCTATGCGTTGACCCGCGTCTGGGATGCGAACGGCAAGACTGTCATGTTCATCATGCTCAACCCGTCCAAGGCGGACGAGCTCGCCAACGACCCGACCGTCGAACGCTGCGAACGCCGTGCGCGAGCGCTTGGGTTTGGTGCCTTTCGTGTGACCAACATCTTTGGATGGCGCGACACCGATCCCTTTGCCATGCGCAAAGCGGCGGAACCCGTTGGCCCAGACAACGATGCGACCTTGCGAGACGGGCTGGCTTGGGCCGATTGCATCATCTGCGCATGGGGCACCCACGGCGCGCATCGCGGGCGTGGGCCACAGGTTGCCCAGATGCTGCATCGCTCCGGCCACCAGCTGCACACCTTGGGGCTGACAAAAGACGGTCACCCAAAACACCCGCTTTACATCGCTTACGCAGAACAGCCTCGGGAATGGAGCCTTTCATGATAACCGGATTTGACCAAAGCTATGTGCAATGCGGCGATGTGAGGCTGTCGGTCCATCGCGCAGGGCACGGAACACCGCTGATCTTGCTGCACGGCTATCCCCAAAACCATCATTGCTGGGAAAAGGTCGCCCCCACGCTGGCAGAGGATTTCGACGTCATCGTGCCTGACCTGCGCGGCTACGGCGACAGCGATGCCCCACAGGACGATGCAGAGCACAGCGTTTATGCCAAACGTCAGATGGCTGCGGATATCATCAAGTTGATGGATGCCCTGCAACTGCCCAAGGCGCACGTCCTCGGCCATGATCGCGGCGGGCGTGTGGCCTACCGGTTTGCGCTGGACCATCCTGACCGGCTTCTGAAGCTGGGTATCATCGAGATCGTGCCAACCGGGGATTTCTGGGCGCACTGGGACGCCAATCTGGCGATGAAAGCCTATCACTGGACATTTCTGGCCCAGCCAGCCCCCCTTCCCGAACGTATGATCGGTGCCGATCCGGAGGCCTACATCGACTGGACCCTGTCGGCCTGGACACTGGCAAAAGACCTATCGGCGTTTTCAGATGCAGCGTTGGAAAGCTATCGCGCGCAGGCGGCGGATGACGCGCATCTGCATGCAATGTGCGCCGACTACCGCGCGGGGGCAACGTATGACAAAGCGCTCGACGAGGCGGATCGCGCCGCTGGACGCCAGATTACAGCGCCAATGCATTTTCTGTGGGCCGAAGACGGCTTTCCGGCGCAGACGGGCGATCCGGCAAAGCTCTGGCGCGACTGGGCACCACAGCTGACCCACGGGTCGTGCGTATCTGGCCATTTCGCGATGGAAGAGAACCCGCAGGCCGTGTGTGACGCCTTCCTGCCGTTCTTTCGCGATTAACCAACGCACACGAATTCAGCAGATTTCCGACGCCAGATTTGCTATCACCGACGGACGAAACCGGCTGGGGGCAGTACGTTTTCGAAAGGTGTCTGCCATGCTTGCGATTTTGGGATTGATGGGTTTTGCCGTCGCCACCCTGATGTGGACCGATGCCGATACGGCCACGGATGCCGACGACCAATCCGCGTCGGATCAGCTTGCCAATCAGGATCAGGCACTCACGACGGTGGCGATTGATGAAATCATCGCCTCTGACGCGGATCGGATTGACGGCACGGCAGCCAACGACCGGATCACTGCCGCCGAAGGGGACAACGATATCAACGGCGCGGACGGCGACGATGTGATCATGGCCAACGGTGGCAATGATTGGGTGCATGGCGGCGCGGGCGACGATATTCTTGACGGCGGCACCGGCAATGACGAATTGCATGGCGGCACTGGCGATGACCGGATCGACGGTGGTGACGGCGATGACGCCATGATGGGTCACACGGGCGATGATGCGCTGACCGGCGGTGCGGGCGACGATTCCATCAGCGGCGGCGCGGGTGACGATACGCTTGACGGTGGCGCTGGCGATGACAACCTGTCGGGTGGCCTTGGCAATGACACGCTTGCTGGCGGGAGCGGCAGCGATGCGCTTTTTGGCGGGATGGGTGACAATGTCCTGATCGGTAATGATGATTCCGAGGCTGACTATCTGAACGGCAGCAGCGGCGACGATCTTTTGCGTGGCGGTACGGGAGACACGATGACAGGCAGTGGCGGTTTTGATACCTTTGCCATTGATGCCGATGCAGGTGCGATCGTGCTTGATTTTGACCCGCGCGACGATGTGATCGAAGTGCACTATGTTGAAGACGCGACCCCGCCGGACCTGTCGGTAGAGCCGACAGAGGATGGATCAATTCTGCGGGCCAACGGCGAAACCGTTGCAGTGTTCACCAACGGCCATGTGGTTGATGCCTCACTTGTACGGCTGGTCGCAGGCACCGTCGCCTGACGCCCGATGAATTTGCTTTCTTTTTGATCGAATCTGCCTTATGCGCAGCCATCCGCTTGGGATACCTCTTGGGCGGACCCTCCACGGGCTTTTCTGGACGACATCCCGGATCGCGCCTTAACCCTTTGAAAACAGGAGACCCCGATGTCGATTACTGCTGAAGAAAAATCACGGATCATGAAGGAATACGCCACCAAAGAAGGCGATACCGGCTCCCCCGAGGTGCAGGTTGCAATCCTGTCGTCGCGCATCGCGACACTGACAGAGCACTTCAAGACCCACAAAAAAGACAACCACGGCCGCCGTGGTCTGCTGAAGATGGTGGCCCTGCGCCGCAAGCTTCTGGACTACACACGCGCCAAGGATGAGGCCCGCTATCAGGACCTGATCAAGCGTCTGGGCCTGCGTCGCTAAATTCCAGAATTTGGCCGTGGCCTAGCGTTTTCTAGAAAACGCGCGAGCCGATGGACTTGGATTTGAAACGCCCGCCTTCTGGTGGGCGTTTTTTTGTGCGCCTTTCACGCAAAGACCATGCCGCACACCGCTTAGACGGCATACGACGCAAATTGTTACGCCCGACCAGAAAAGACTGATCGGCATCCACTCTTTAGCGGGCCAAGGCGTTGAGATAATCTCCGACAGCCTCTTCCCAAAGGTAGGGATATGCAGTCACCCAGTGCCCTTTGCCAAAACCCGGTACGTCAGTCACAATAAGATCACTGTTCGCCCCGAGCCGTTCCATCTCGGCGATATTCGCTCTCGCATGCGCGATGCTGTAGTGCGTATCGTCTTCGCCATAAATCGAAAGGATCGGCCCGTCGAACGATCCGATCCGTCGAAAAAGAGGCGGATTGATAGGGGTATCGCAGCACCCCTCACTGACCCAGCCGCCAACAAAGTTTATCACACCGATGATATCATTTTGGCGTTGTCCGGCTTGCATGATTGCCACCACGCCACCGCGTGAAACGCCCGCCAAAAGAGCCGGTCCGGGCTGCACGTTCGAACGGTTCCGCAAGGCCGCGAGAGCTGCATTTGCATCCTCAAGCGCCCTATCCGCTCCCGCTATGGCAATCGCCGCATCTGATGAATACCCGTCCGAACGATCCGCAGAAAACCCCTCGTCATAAAGCCCGTCCGACCCACCGCGACCGCGTCTTTGTGGAAAGGCAGCGATATAGCCATTTTCGTTCAGAACGTCGGCCAGCCAGTCGTTGGTCCAGACATGCCTGAACCAAACCGATTGCCGCCCTGTCCCCGTTGACCCGTGGTGAATAACAGCGAGTGGAAAAGGCCCCTCTCCGCGCGTAGTATAAATCACCGCCGCAAGTTCGACAGGCGCATCGTCCTCAACCAGATCGGTTTCCAATCGCTCGAGTTCCCCGACTAGAAACCAGTCATCGTCTGGGGACGACAGCACGGCTGAGATGTCTTGCCGCTCCAACACCGCAAATCGTTCGTTGTCGCCAAACACCGCTCGCATGCGGCCGGTAGGTGACATGGAATAGCGGACCGGAAGGCTGTCATCGGTGGAAACCAACGCGTCACCTTCGATCTTCGCCTCCAGCCGTAGCCAGTTGCCACGACCATTCTGAGTACTCGCAACGGCGTATACGACATCAACAAGACCGTCGGCATTCAAACCTTCCACGACCAGGATGTGGTTTCGCCAGTTATCCCATTTCCCGATCCAGACGCCTGAGACCGGCAGTCCAGCGTCGTCCTGCACGCTGACGTCCTCCGGCAGCGGGACGTTTCCGATGAAAATCGGGTTTTGAGCGATGACGCCGCACGGCAATACCATCCATACCGCTATCAAAAAGGCCATCACGCTCGAATTCATCAATTCTCCCACCTCTCAGGAAGCTTATGCGATCAGCGCCGAAAATGTAGAATTTTGCAAACCTATCCCGCGCCGACACTATTCGCCGCGATCTGTGCAGTCGCAGCGAAAAGCGGCTTGGCAGCGGACAAGCACCCCCTTCCCAAAACATGCAATCCCCTGTATGGCGCAGCCATCTTGAGACGTACCGGCGCCCGGACCCAGCGCCAACCCGACGAACGGGCAAGATGAAGGGGTCAGGGGGAATACGCCCCCTATGCAAAGTGGCCAGCGTGCCAAAAGGAAAAACTACATGTTTAACGAAGTGAAAAAGTCGATGAAGTGGGGTCAGGAAACCCTCACTCTCGAAACAGGTAAGGTTGCGCGTCAGGCAGACGGCTCCGTTATTGCTACGATGGGTGAAACATCCGTCATGGCAAACGTGACATTTGCCCGCAAGCAAAAGCCCGGTCAGGATTTCTTTCCCCTGACAGTGCACTACCAAGAGAAATACTATGCCGCCGGTAAAGTCCCCGGTGGTTTCTTCAAGCGCGAAGCGCGTCCCACTGAAAAAGAGACGCTGACATCCCGCCTGATCGACCGTCCGATCCGCCCACTGTTCGTCCCCGGCTTCAAGAACGAAGTTTTGGTGATGTGTACGGTTCTGTCCCACGATCTGGTCAACGACCCAGACATGCTGGCGATGATCGCTGCATCCGCCGCGCTGACGATTTCCGGCGCGCCGTTCATGGGCCCGATTGCCGCCTGTCGCGTAGGCTATGAGGATGGCGATTACATTCTGAACCCTGAGATGGACGACATGCACAACCTGCGCATGAACCCAGAGCAGCGTCTGGACCTCGTTGTGGCTGGCACTAAAGACGCCGTGATGATGGTTGAATCCGAAGCCTACGAACTGACCGAAGCAGAGATGCTGGGTGCGGTGAAGTTCGCCCACGACAGCATCCAGCCTGTCATCGACCTGATCATTGATCTGGCCGAAGATTGCGCGAAAGAGCCGTTTGACTTCCAGCCGGAAGATTACTCGGACCTGTCCGCAGCTGTGAAAGCCGCTGGCGAAGACAAGATGCGTGCCGCTTACGCGATCACTGACAAGCAAGAGCGCACATCCGCTGTTGCTGCCGCCAAGCAAGACATCATCGACAGCCTGACCGAAGAGCAGCAAGAGGACAAGAACCTCGGCTCCGCCCTCAAGGGTCTGGAATCGTCCGTTCTGCGCGGCGACGTTGTGAAAAACGGCAAGCGTATCGATGGCCGTGCCCTCGACACCATCCGTCCGATTGTGTCCGAGACTGGCATCCTGCCACGCACACACGGCTCTGCCCTGTTCACACGTGGTGAGACCCAAGGTCTTGTTGTGACGACACTCGGCACCGGCGACGACGAGCAGATGATCGACGCGCTGTCTGGCATGTATAAGTCGAACTTCATGCTGCACTATAACTTCCCACCCTATTCGGTTGGTGAAGTTGGTCGTGTGGGTGGCCCCGGCCGTCGCGAGATTGGTCATGGTAAGCTGGCATGGCGCGCGCTTCAGGCGGTTCTGCCTGCGGCAACCGACTTCCCTTACACAATCCGCGTTGTGTCCGAGATCACGGAATCCAACGGCTCCTCCTCGATGGCATCCGTCTGCGGCGGTTCGCTGTCGATGATGGACGCTGGTGTACCTTTGAAAGCGCCGGTTGCCGGTGTTGCGATGGGTCTGGTCATGGAAGACGACGGGTCCTACGCGATCCTGTCCGACATCCTTGGTGACGAAGACCACCTTGGCGACATGGACTTCAAGGTTGCGGGTACCGAAAACGGCATCACATCCTTGCAGATGGACATCAAGATCGCGGGCATCACGCCAGAGATCATGGAAAAGGCACTCGATCAGGCGAAAGCCGGCCGGATGCACATCCTTGGCGAGATGGGCAAAGCCCTGACAGGTGCCAAAGACCTTGGCGTGCACGCACCCAAGATCGAAACGATGCAGATCCCGACGGATAAAATTCGCGAAGTGATCGGTTCGGGTGGTAAGGTCATCCGCGAAATCGTCGAAGTGTCCGGTGCGAAGGTCGACATCAACGATGATGGTGTGATCAAGCTGGCCTCGAATGATGCCGACGCGATCAAGAAGGCCTACGACATGATCCACTCGATCGTGGCAGAGCCGGAAGAGGGCGTCATCTACAAAGGCACAGTTGTGAAACTGGTCGACTTTGGTGCCTTCGTGAACTTCTTTGGCAAGCGCGACGGTCTGGTGCACGTGTCCCAGATCGAGAACCGCCGCCTGAACCATCCTTCGGATGTGCTCAAGGAAGGTCAGGAAGTCTGGGTCAAGCTGCTTGGCTTTGATGATCGCGGTAAGGTCCGTTTGGCCATGAAGATGGTTGATCAGGAAACCGGCGAAGAGATCAAAGAAGAGAAGAAGGAAGACTAAGGTCTTACCCTCGAACGATAGATTGGCCCCGGTGGAAACGCCGGGGCCTTTTGCATTTGAGGCCAGCGGTCAACGCAGCCGAGGCGTTGCACAATGGCACCAGTGCATCATCCTCACAGTTTTTTGATGGGGAACTTGACCTTAAGGCGCATAGTTGATGAATCACTGTCACAGACTATTTTTGGGGGAGCCTGCCATGCTCACACGCCGTCATTTTATCGCCACCGGCGCTTTTTCGTCCATTCTGGCCGCTCATCCTGCATTTGCGCAGGAAGCGGTTGAACCTGCACCATCCGCAGAACCAGCTGATCCGCTTGCGCCAACGCAAGTGACGCTCGCTGGTGCGATCCCTGCAAACCAGATCCACATGGACCCGAACACCTTCCGCCTGTATTTCAGCGTCGGTGGGGATCAGGCGATCCGCTATGCTGTCGGCGTTGGCCGCCCCGGCCTCTACGAACCGGGTGCATTTTTCGTCGGCGCCAAGAAAGAGTGGCCAAGCTGGACACCCACGCCCGACATGATCGAGCGCGAGCCGGAAAAGTATAAGCAGTACGAAGACGGCATGCCCGGTGGACCAAACAATCCGCTTGGTGCGCGCGCGCTATATCTGTTCCAACCCGGTCGCGGCGATACATATCTGCGTATTCACGGCACCAATTCGCCGCGGACAATCGGCACGGCTGTATCTAACGGCTGTGCGCGCCTGACCAACGAATATATCGTTGATCTGTATGATCGCGTGCCGCTTCGGTCGAACGTCTTTTTGTACACACGCACCGGCTAATCCATTCACCCCACATTGATCGGGTGATGCAAGAAATCCGCAGGCCTCGCGAAAATTCGCGGGGCCTGTTCGTCTTGAAGGGTCATGATGCTAGTTTAGGTGCTTAAGCCGCGCCAAGCGGTAGGTCTTGAGCAGGAAATCAGCAATGCTAACTCGTCGTCATTTTATAGCATCGGCCGCAGCAACCGCCTGTGCCGCGCCAGCACTCGCCACACCAACCGTGGTGCGCCTTCCCTACAAATTTGTGCCGCAGGATGTGGCTGTTAATCCCGATCTGCCAGCAGGCCAAATCCACGTCATCAAGGAACAGTTCTTCCTGTATTGGACGTTGGGCAATGGTCGCGCCCGCCGCTATGGAATCGCGCTTGGTGAACAAGGCCGCAATTATACCGGCGTGCTGACAATCCGGCGCAAGGCAGAATGGCCAAGCTGGACACCAACGCAGAACATGGTCCGTCTTGAGCCCGAGATTTACGGCCCCTACCGCAACGGTCTGCCTGGCGGCCATCCGCAAAACCCAATGGGTGCGCGCGCGCTTTATCTTTATGACGGCAACGTCGACACCTATTACCGCATCCATGGCACCATGCAGCCTTGGACCATTGGACAAAGCTTTTCGTCGGGCTGCGTACGGTTGATCAATGACCACGTCGAGGAACTGTATTCGCAGGTTCCGATTGGCACACAGGTCTATATCTTCTGATCTTACCCACTAAATTTCCGACAGAACAGGCGCCATATCGGCGCCTTTTTTGTCATCTAAACGCCAACTTAACCAATTAAATTCAAAGTGACCGTAGCCTTCAGCAATGAGAATTTGACATGAAACGTCGTGATTTTCTGGTGTCCGCAATCGCAGCCGTCGCTGCGTCATCCGCATCAGCAAACGCTGTTCCGATCACATATCAGCCGCAGCTAGTTGATCTAACGACATCGCAACGCGCAGGCGTGATCCATGTGAACACCGACCAGCGGTTCCTTTATCTGACACTGGGCGGAACACAGGCCATTCGCTATGGCGTCGCCGTCGGTGCAGCGGGGCGCGCATTTAAGGGGCAGGCCACGATCCGGCGCAAGGTTGAATGGCCCAGCTGGACACCAACAACCAACATGATCCGGCAAGAGCCGAACGTTTATGGACCGTATCGCGCCGGACTGCCCGGCGGTCATCCCGAAAATCCAATGGGGGCGCGGGGCTTGTACCTTTATCGCGGCAACCGCGACACGATGTTCCGTATTCACGGGACGCACCAGCCATGGACCATCGGGCAATCGTTCTCGTCGGGCTGCATCCGGCTGCACAACGACCATATTGCCGATCTTTACGCCCGTGTACCTATCGGGACTCGTGTGATCGTCACATAAAAAAGCCCCGCAGACGCTGCGAGGCCTTTCTGCGCCGTCTGAAGCGACTTTAGTCTTTCAGTTTGGTCTTGCGGATGTACGGCAGCACGGTTTCAAAATCGCCGAACTTTTCCTTGGCCTCTTCATCGCTGACGGCCACGGGGATGATAACATCCTGCCCCACGGTCCAGTCAGCAGGTGTCGCAACACCGCGCTTTGCCGTTGTTTGCAAGGCATCCAGCGCGCGTAACACTTCACCGAAGTTGCGGCCCACAGTCATTGGATATGTCATCGAAAGCTTCAGCTTCTTGTCAGGACCAATGATAAACACCACACGCACGGTCGCACTGTCAGCAGGGGTGCGCCCATCCGGCAAATAGGCATCTGCTGGCAGCATGTCGAAGGCTTTGGACACTTCAAGATCGGTGTCGGCAACAATCGGGAAACCCGCCTTGGTGCCTGCGACCTTCTCAATGTCGCCTTTCCACTTTTTGTGATCCTCAACCCCGTCAACAGAGATGCCCATCACCTTGGTGCCGCGCTTTTCCCATTCATCCGCCAATTGCGCCACGGCGCTGAATTCTGTTGTGCAGACGGGGGTGAAGTCTTTGGGGTGTGAAAACAGGATGGCCCAGCTATCGCCAATCCAGTCATGCAGTTCATGTGTGCCCTGATCGGTCTCGACCGTCAGGTTGGGAATAGTGTCGTTGATGCGCATGCTCATGTCGTGCTCCTTGAGGAATTACTGTCTGAAGCAGATATAAGTCTTCTGTCGCAAACCACCACCGCTGCCGCCGCTTGCGCCTTGCGTGTGGCGGTGCCACGATATGCCAAACTCACCGAAGGTATCCCCCATGATCGAAAAACGTGACTTCTATATCAACGGCACGTGGACAGCCCCTGCCACCGCGCGCGACTACAATGTAATCAACCCATCCACCGAAGAACCGTGCGCCGTGATTTCCCTTGGTGATCAGGCAGATACGGATGCAGCCGTGGCGGCGGCGCATGACGCTTTTGCCAGCTGGGCAGCAACCGCCCCTGCGGAGCGCGCGAAGTTGGTGAAGGCCATCCTCACGCAATATGAGGCGCGTGTCGAAGAGATGGCCGAGGCAATCAGCCTTGAGATGGGTGCACCAATTGATATGGCGCGTGGCAGTCAGGCCCCTTGCCTGCCTTGGCACCTTGAAGGCTTTCTTGAGGCGTTTGACGAAGTGGAATGGGTCCGACCACTTGGCCCACATGCCCCCAACGACCGGATCGCGATGGAGCCTATTGGCGTTGTCGGCCTGATCACGCCTTGGAACTGGCCGATGAACCAAGTCACGCTCAAGGTAATTCCTGCCTTGCTTGCGGGTTGCACAATCGTGCTGAAACCTTCCGAAGAGGCCCCGCTGTCGTCCTTGTTGTTTGCAGAATTTGTTCACGACGCAGGCGTTCCTGCAGGGGTGTTTAACCTTGTGAACGGCGACGGCGCAGGTGTCGGTTCGCAGTTGTCGGCCCATGAAGACGTGGCGATGATCTCTTTCACCGGATCAACACGCGCCGGCAAGGCGATCTCTAAGGCGGCGGCAGAGACACTAAAACGGGTGACGCTTGAATTGGGTGGCAAGGGTGCAAACGTCATCTTTGCTGATGCTGATGAGAAAGCGGTGAAGCGTGGTGTGATCCACTGCATGAACAACACTGGCCAGTCGTGCAACGCGCCCACGCGGATGCTGGTCGAGGAAAGCTACTACGATGAAGCCGTTGAAATCGCGACCCAAGTGGCCGCTGCGACAAAGGTTGGGCCCGCATCAGAAAGCGGGCGTCACATCGGGCCAGTGGTCAACAAATCGCAATGGGACAAAATTCAAGGACTGATTGAGACCGGTATCAACGAAGGCGCGCGCCTTGTCGCCGGTGGCACCGGATTGCCCGAGGGCGTGAACCGCGGCTATTTTGTTCGCCCGACGGTCTTTGCCGATGTCACCCCCGGCATGACCATTGAGAAAGAGGAAATCTTCGGTCCCGTTCTGTCGATCATGAAGTTCAAAGACGAAGCCGAAGCCATCAAAATCGCCAACGACACGCAATATGGCCTGACAAACTATGTGCAGTCTCAGGACGGGGCGCGGCGCAACCGCATGGCACTGGCGCTGAAATCCGGCATGGTCGAAATGAACGGCCAAAGCCGCGCACAAGGATCGCCCTTTGGCGGCGTGAAGATGTCCGGACGCGCCCGCGAGGGTGGCATTTGGGGGATTGAGGAATTTCTTGAGGCCAAAGCAATCTCAGGCTGGGACCCCTCTGCAGGCTAACGACGATCAGTATCATTTTGCCAAAAATACTCAAAACACGACATGCGCGTCAGAACGGCACTTTTGCCCTGATGCGCATGCCCTTGCCACCATCGGGATGTCTGAATTGCAGGCTTTCGGAATGGAGCATAAGGCGCGGATAATCGCGGGCCGCGCCAGTTGCATAAAACGGATCGCCCAAGATCGGGTGGCCCAGTGCCAGCATATGCACCCGCAGCTGGTGAGAGCGACCGGTCTTGGGTTTCAGGCGCACACGGCTTTCGCCGTTCCGCGCGCGCAGCACCCGCCAATCTGTCACCGCCTGCTTTCCCGTCTTGTGACACACCATCTGACGCGGGCGGTTGGGCCAATCGACGATCAGCGGCAAATCAACGGTGCCGGTTTGATCGGCCATTTCGCCCCAGACCCGCGCGACATAAGTCTTTTGAGTCTGACGTTTTTCAAATTGCAGCCCCAGATGCCGCTGGGCATGGGGTGTAAGCGCAAAAACCATCACGCCCGATGTGTCGCGATCAAGCCTATGCACCAACAGCGCCTGTGGAAATACCGCCTGCACCCGCGAAATCAGACAGTCCGACAGATGCTCGCCCTTGCCCGGCACCGACAGCAAACCGCTTGGTTTGTCGACCAGCAGGACCTCGTGATCGTCATGCAGCACCACAAGCGGGTCAGTGGGCGGCGCGTAGGTATCATCCATAGACCCGCTCACCAAATATGGCCGAGCCGACACGGATGTGCGTGGCTCCAAGCGCCACTGCCGTTTCAAAATCGCCGCTCATCCCCATCGAAAGCCCCTTCAAGCCGTTGCGCTCTGCAATCTTGGCCAACAGCGCAAAATGCAAAGACGGCTCTTCATCTACAGGCGGAATACACATCAGCCCCTGCACCGGCAGGTCCAGCGCGCGGGCCTCTGCAATGAAGGCATCCGCATCTTTGGGCAGTATGCCGGACTTCTGGTCCTCTTCACCTGTGTTGACCTGAATAAACAGATCAGGGCAGTGGCCCGTCTCTTGCGCAAGCCGCGCAAGCGTCGTGGCCAGCCTTGGCCGGTCCAGCGTGTGGATCGCATCAGCCAGTTCCATCGCCTGACGCGCCTTGTTGGTTTGCAAAGGCCCGATCAGATGCAGTGCGATCCCGTCATACTGCGCCCTGAAATCAGGCCACTTGCCAGCAGCCTCCTGCACCTTGTTTTCGCCAAAGCACCGATGACCTTCATCAAGAATCATCGCGACTCGCTCGTTTGGCTGGACTTTGGAAACTGCAATAAGTGTGATGTCAGATGCCTCGCGGCCTGCACGCTTGGCAGCCTTTTCGACACGCGCGTTGATCTCAGCCAGTGACATGCAGCAGCCCCCTGTATTTACTCATGAATTCTTAATACCAAGACGAATATGGGGTTTGGGCACGATTGTCATGGGCCAAACGTGGCAAAAGTGTGTGTGACCTCGTTGCATCATTTCCCGTAGAGTCACGCGGAAACAGGGCAATTCACTTGAGTGTGCAGCCTCTTGGGCGCAGTTACACACTCAATGCTGGACGATCTGGCATCTTGGGAATGCAAACTTACGAGGGAATTATCCATGAAAAGCATCCTTCTTACCTCGACTGCCCTGGTCGCCTTTGCTGGCGCAGCTGCAGCCGACGGCCACGCCTCCGTTTCTTACGGTCTGGGCGCAACACTGGGCTACAACGACACAGTTGCAGCAACAGACGACAACAACGAAGGCTTCTACTGGGAAGGCAACCTGAAAGCGACTGCTTCCGCAGCGCTGGATAACGGTGTCACAGCTGGTGCATACTTCGAAGTGACTGTTGCTGAAGATGACGGCGACGCATCCGACGACGGCGGCATCGCACTGTCCTCCTCCGACTGGGTTGTTTCGCTCGAGTCCGACATGGCCTCCCTGTACTTCGGTGACACATCCACAGCCGCTACAAAGCACTGGGTGTCCGCTGGCGACATGGAAGCTGATGACTTCACAACTGGCACAGACTCCGCAGTTCTGCGCGGTGACGTTTCCTTCGCTGGTTTCGACACATCGCTGTCGTACATCTACGACGACGACTCCAACGAGCTGGAGCAGCTGTCCTTGGGTGCAGCAGGTTCTTTCGGCGCTTTCACAGTGTCCGCAGGCTACCAGGCTGACACAGACTTTGCTGACGCTTCCGGCGACTTCAACGCTTCCGAAGTATACGGTATCTCGGTTGGCGGCACATTCGCTGGCGCAACTGTAACTGCTGGTTACGCGTCCAACGAGACCAACGGCGAAGCCTCCACAGGCATCAAGCTGGCCTACCCATTTGGCCCAGTAACTGCTGAAGTTTACTACGTCATGGAAGAAGTCGGCGACGACAACTACGGCGTGAAAGTAACTTACGATGCAAACGGCATCGCAGTGACTGCTGCTTACCGCGACGAGCAGGGCCGTCCAGAGTACAACATCGACGCATCCTACGACCTGGGTAACGGTCTGGTTGCTATCGGTGGTATCCTGAACGAGAACGAAGGCGACGACATCGACTACTACGTTGGCGCAACATATGACCTCGGCGGCGGTGCATCCGTCCTGATGACATATGCTGGCGACGAAGATGGCGACCAAGCTGACGAAATCGGTGCAGGCGATTACCAGGAAGGTATCACTGTTGAGGTTTCCTTCGCGTTCTAATCGAACCTGAAGATACTCTTCTGATTGAGCGGTCCCTCGGGGCCGCTCTTTCTTTTTGTGCAACAGCTTTTGCGCAGCCCTGCCCCGTTGGCGGTAAACCGCTTGTGACGCAGGCATCGCTTCGTTAAACATTTTGCACAGACCACGGGCATGGGGACGGACCTTGAAAGCAATGACGCGCACACTGCGGATGATGGCCACGGCCACAGCCCTGATCGCCACCACAGCCTGTAGCAGCTTTTTCGGCAGCGGCCCTGTTGACGCCACACGCGAGGCTGTCCGCACACGCGGCGCCGAAAGCGTTGCCGTCAATCGTTATCTTTGGGCCGCATCGATTGATGTCCTGAATTTCCTGCCGATCGAAAGCGTTGATCCTTTTACCGGCGTGATCGTCTACGGCTTTGGCCGTCCACCCGGCGCACCACGCGCCTATCGCGGCACCGTCTACATCACCGATCCAGCACTTGATGCGCGGTCATTGAATGTTGCCCTGTCCACGCAATCAGGCCCCGTGGCACGCGAAACGCAGCGCGCTATCGAGGACGCGATCCTATCGCGCGCGCGCCAAATCCGTGACGGCGATAGCGGTCTCTAGCCTTTCACGGCAAGCCGCAGTATGACAATCGCCGGGCCCCGCTGCCCGGCGTTTCACGTTAAGAAAGACGAATATTCCATGTCGACCTACGCACCCGCTGATATCGAAGCAAAATGGCAGTCCGCATGGGACGACGCCGGCACATTCAAAGCTGTGCGCAGCCCTGACAAGCCAAAGTACTACGTGCTGGAAATGTTCCCCTACCCGTCAGGCGCGCTGCATATCGGGCACGTGCGCAACTATGCGATGGGTGATGTGGTCGCCCGCTATAAATTGGCCACTGGCCATAGTGTTCTGCACCCTATGGGCTGGGACGCCTTTGGAATGCCGGCAGAAAACGCCGCGATGGCCACTGGTGTGCATCCGAAAGAATATACCTACGGCAATATCGCCGACATGAAGAGCCAGTTCAAAACGCTTGGCTTGTCGCTAGACTGGTCGCGCGAATTTGCGACTTGCGATCCCGAATACTACGGCCAACAGCAGGCGCTCTTTATCGACTTCATGGAGAAGGGTCTGATCTATCGCAAGAAGGCGGTGGTCAACTGGGATCCGGTCGACATGACGGTGCTGGCCAATGAACAGGTGATCGACGGCAAAGGCTGGCGCTCCGGTGCCGATGTGGAACGGCGCGAACTGGTGCAGTGGTTCTTCAAGATCAGCGACTATTCTGAGGAATTGCTGGCGGCACTCGACGGGTTGGACAACTGGCCCGCCAAGGTGAAGCTAATGCAGGCCAACTGGATCGGTAAATCGCGTGGTTTGCAATTCTCGTTCAGCTTGGTGGACGGCCCCGATGGCCATGATCGCGTTGAGGTTTACACAACGCGCCCCGACACCTTGATGGGTGCGTCTTTTGTCGGCATCTCGCCGGACCATCCTTTGGCCAAGCAGTTGGAAAAGGATAATGCAAATCTGGCGGCCTTTAACGAGGATTGCCGCCGTGGTGGTACGACTGAAGAAGCCTTGGAAAAGGCCGACAAAAAGGGGTTTGATACCGGACTTCGCGTGCGCCACCCGTTTGATACGGCTTGGGAATTGCCTGTTTATGTCGCCAACTTCATCCTGATGGACTACGGCACTGGCGCGATCTTTGGCTGTCCGGCCCACGATGAGCGTGACTTTGAATTTGCAACGAAATACGGCCTGCCCATCATCGCGACGTATCTTCCCGACGAAGACGCCAGCCCAGAACTGACCGAAGCTTATGTTCCGGCCAAGACCGATAAGGTGTTCTATAACAAAGGTTTTGCCGGAAAGCAGTGGCAAACCGGAAACGAAGCCGTCGACGCCGCGATCGCATTCTGCGAGGAAAACGGCGTTGGTCAGGGCGTAACCAAGTTCCGTTTGCGCGACTGGGGTCTGTCGCGCCAACGCTATTGGGGTGCGCCGATCCCCGTGATCCACTGCGATGCCTGCGGCGTGGTGCCGGAAGCCAAGGAAAACCTGCCGGTTCGCCTGCCAGACGATGTGACTTTCGATATTCCAGGCAACCCGCTGGACCGTCACCCGACTTGGCGCGATTGCACCTGCCCGACCTGCGGCGCGGCAGCGACCCGCGAGACCGACACCATGGATACGTTTGTGGACTCGTCATGGTATTTCGCACGCTTCACCGCCCCGGATGCTGCAACACCCACAGATCTGGACGACGCCGCCTACTGGATGAACGTCGATCAATATATCGGCGGGATCGAGCACGCGATCTTGCACCTGCTTTACTCGCGGTTCTTTGCCCGCGCCATGAACATCACAGGCCACCTGCCCTCCGAGGCAATTGAGCCGTTTGACGCGCTCTTCACCCAAGGCATGGTGACCCACGAGATCTATCAGACAACCGGCGACAATGGCCGTCCTGTGTTCCATTTCCCGTCTGAAGTGACTGACGGAAAACTGGCCGACGGGACCGAGGTAACAATCATCCCATCCGCCAAAATGTCCAAATCTAAGAAAAACGTCGTCGATCCCGACCAGATCATCGCGACATACGGGGCCGACACCGCGCGTTGGTTCGTGCTGTCCGACAGCCCGCCAGAGCGCGACGTTGAATGGACCGCTTCCGGCGCGGAAGCCGCGTTCAAGCATATCGGGCGCGTGTTCCGTATCGCCTCTGACATCAGCACAGCACAGCAAGACGGCGACACAAGAGCTGACGAAGACCTGCTGCGTGCCATGCACAAGACCATCCGCGATGTGACCAATGGGTTGGAATCATTCGGGTTTAACGCGGCTATTGCCAAGCTTTACGGCTTTACCGCAACGCTGTCGAAGTCCAAGGCCAGCGCCGCGGCCAAGGTGCAAGCTGCCAAGACGCTTGCGCAGTTGATGGCACCGATGACACCGCATTTGTCCGAAGAAATCTGGGCGATGCTGGGCGGCGAAGGGCTTATCGTCGATGCGGCATGGCCCATCGCGGATGAGGCGATGCTGGTTGAGGACACAGTCACCCTGCCGATCCAGATCAATGGCAAACGCCGGTCTGAAATTGCCGTTGCTGCCGATGCATCCAAGGATGATATTGAAAAGCTGGCGCTGGCAGATCAGGCTGTGGTTAAGGCGCTGGATGGATCCGCGCCCAAAAAGCTCATCGTTGTACCCGGACGGATTGTGAACATTGTCATCTAAGACCCGCATCATGCCGCCCCGCCGGTTCGCCCTTCTTGGGCTTCTGGCGTTGGGCGCATGCGGGTTTACGCCGGTTTACTCCCCTGGGGGCGCAGGCGATGCACTGCAAAACGCCACATCGCTGGTCACACCTGAAACCGTCGCCGGATTTGCATTGCGCCAACAGCTTGAGAGCAGACTGGGCAGGGCACGCTCTGACCGGTTCACGCTGGAAACCACGCTCGACCAGTCGCGCACGCCAGCCACGATCACGGTTGACGGGGACACCACACGCTTCAATCTGGTTGGCACAGCAGGCTGGGTGCTGACGGACCGCGCAACGGGTGCTGTCTATGACGGCACTGTCGAAACCTTCACCAGCTACGCCACCACAGGATCGACAGTCGCAACCCAAGCGGCCCGCGCAGATGCGCGCGACAGGCTGTCTGTTGCGCTTGCGGACATGATTGTCGCACAGCTTATCATCGCGGTTCCCGCGCAATGAAACTGACCGGAGCGGCCGCCAACACCTATTTTCGCAAACCAGACCCAACCCACGCAGGACTGCTTGTGTTCGGTATGGACGCGATGCGCGTCGCAGAGAAACGTCAGCAGGTAATCCTTGCTCTGGTCGGTCCGCAGGGCGAAGAGGAAATGCGCCTGACCCGCCTGAACGGTGCTGATCTGCGCAAGGACGCGGCCCTGTTGGATGACGCAATCAAGGCGCAGGGTTTTTTTCCCGGACACCGCGTCGCCTTTGTCGAAGATGCGACGGACGGCCTGTCAAAGCTATTTGCATCGGTCTTGGCAGATTGGAAGCCGGGGGATGCGCAACTAGTCGTGACCGCAGGATCGCTGACTGCAAAGTCGCCTTTGCGCAAGGTATTCGAATCGCACGGTAACGCAGTGTCCGTTGGCATCTACGATGATCCGCCATCCCGTGAAGAGATTGAACAGACGCTGCGCGATGCCGGTTTGGACCAACCCGCACGTGATGTGATGGATATCGTTTTTGAACTGGCCCAAAGTCTTGAGCCCGGCGACTTCCGGCAAACGATCGAGAAAGTGGCACTTTACAAGCGCGGGGATACTGAACCTCTGAGCGTTGCAGACGTCATGGCCTGTGCCCCACAATCAGCGGATGTGGATGTGGACGACGTGCTTGAGGTGGTGGCCTTGGGCCAAGCGGACAAGATCGGCCCGACACTGCGCAACTTATACGCTCAGGGTGTTCTTCCCGTGACGCTTTGCATCGGCGCGATGCGCTATTTCCGCACGCTGCACACGATTGCCTCGGACCCCGGTGGCCCGAATGCGGGGATCGGCAGATTACGCCCGCCCGTTTTCGGCCCGCGGCGTGACCGGCTGGTGCGGCAAGCGGGGAATTGGGGGCGTGACCGATTGGAGCGGGCATTGACCGCGCTGACGGATACCGATTTGCAGATGCGATCAGCCGGGCAGACACCGGATCAGGCCTTGATGGAGCGGGCATTGATCCGTCTGGCCATGATGGCGCGCCGGTAAGCGCCACCAAAACGCAAAAAGGCGAGCCGCCATGGCCCGCCTTTCCGATATTCTGTTCCGCAGACTTAGAAAGATGCGGATGCAGCAACCAGTGCGCCAAGAACACCCAACACGATCAGGCCCGGCGAGATGGAGCCTGTTGGCTCAACCGGAACGATCTCAACGGGGCCAACTGGGATGACCGGGGCAAGGCCACCGGCGGAAACGGATGTGGCAGCTGTGGAAAGCAGAACAACAGCAGCGATTGTCTTAAGAGTTTTCATAATTTAGGTCCTTTCAAAGTCAAAAAGCAAAAGGGGCCAACCGTAGCTGACCCCTTTCAAATCGATATCTAATCAGTAGATTAGAAAGAAGCCGAAGCAGCAACCAGAGCACCCAGCACGCCGAGAACGATCAGGCCTGGGGAGATGGAACCAGTTGCAGGTGGTGTGTCAACGATGACAACAGGTGTCGCGTCGACGATTGGGGCCAGGCCGCCAGCGTTAGCAGCAACACCGGAAACTGCGATAGCAGCTGCGGCAGCGAGAGTAGTTGTAAGGCGCATGTCGGTACTCCAAATAAATGCACGTTGTGAACGATCAACGTTTTTCTATCTACGTTGTTCCGCTAAGACAAGTAGCTAATTCAAAACAGGAAGTCAGCACCAGATTACGCGTAAAGCGGTTTTTGACTTGCCCGTTTTTCGCGGTTGAGGATTGTTGAAGGCGCATCTATGCGGCAGCGTTTCACCATATAACTCAACCAAAACAATGCTTTATCGTCAATAAAGGCGCATCAGGACGGTGACTTTAGGTCAGATTCATTGCGTTTTTAAGCACCGATGTTCCGCAGAAGCGATGCGATCATGCAACAGTGAAATGCGGCACTGCAGCAGTGACAGTCACTTCTTCAGCGGAATATCGCGAAAAATCGGCCTTCGGACGTGATTCTCGCGGGTTATGGGGCCTTTTCCCAGCCCAGCAGACAAATAAGGCAGAATTGGGGCGTCGGACTGAATGAGCGATTTCTTAACCATCCGAGCGGTAGGGTCACGCTATGTTACTGTCCCACGCACGGCGATTCGTGTTCTTCCCCGACCCGATTGATGGATCGCCGATCCTTTCGGGCGGGTTTGCCCCCCTTACCGATACGGATTTGCAGGATCGCGCGCGGCGTGGTGCCCTGTTTCACAGCACGATGTCACCGGCCGAAGCTGAATGGGCTTTTGACGGTGCCGGTTATGCCTTTCGCACCTACCTACGGGTCGCCGTTGTGCAAAACCCGTTTGTACAGATGGTGAAGCTTTACGAAAAAATCACCGCTACCGATCAGATTTGGCAGGCCCGCTATAAGGCCGGTCTTGGGCGACCGGACTTTTACCGCTGGTTGCGGGGCACGCGGCCCAACGGGATGGGCGCCGGATCAAAGCACAGCCCGACATGGCGCCGCTTTGGCGCGTGGAGTGCCCGAAACTGGTGTGGCGACTATGTGAGCCATGTGATCCGCCAAGAAGCGATGGAGGAAGACCTGACCGCTGTCTTGGGCATACTCGGCGTCGCGCCATCGTTTGATAAGCCGCTGAAATCAATCAAGACAGACATTGATTGGGAAAGTTATTACGATGAACGCTCCATTGCCTTGATGCATCACCGATATGGCTGGGACCTCGCCCAATATGGATACCGGATGCCGACCCATTTATGCGCGGGTTAGGCAGTAGCGTAGCGCGCCGCAGCAAGCCCAGCCAGACGTCCTGTCGCAAGGCAGGCGGTGATCAGATAGCCGCCTGTTGGAGCTTCCCAATCCAGCATTTCACCAGCACAGAACACGCCAGGGCGATCCTTTAGCATAAAATTATCGTCAAAATCCGCAAAACGCAGTCCGCCCGCCGTTGAAATCGCTTCATCCATCGCAAAAGGGCCTGTGGTCGCGATGGGCAAGGATTTGAGCCGCCCAGCGATCTGTTCCGGCGTTTGGCCAATCGCGTCGCGCCCGCATTCCTGAAACAAGGCGCCTTTGATCGGCGACAGCTTTAATGATGACTTCAGAAAGCTGGAAAGCGAGGTTTTCATCCGGCGCGCCGCGATCCGCGCGATCAGCTTGTCCAGTGCGACATCCGGCATAAGATCGATGGCCAGCAGCGCACCCTCTCTCACCGCTGCCGAGACGCTATAAATTCCGCCGCCTTCAACGCCGCGCGAGCTGACAATGAACTCACCCCGAGACGAAAGGTCGCCTGCCATCAGGCGCACACCTTTGACGGCCTGTCCCGCAAAAGGGATCATGTATTTTGACCAATCCACCGCAAAACCCACGTTAGCAGGCTTGAAATCAGCTACGCCGTCAAAGTGCCGGACCCAAAGACCGTCAGACCCGAGCCGCGACCAGCTCGCGCCACCAAGCGCAAGCACCGTGACTTTCGGGGAAAGCGATACCGGGCCATCGGGTGTGTCGAACGTCGTTGCGCCATTGTCCCACCCCGTCCATCGCCAGCGCGTGCGCAAGATGACGTTTTGATCAGCCAACTGGGCGAGCCACGCGCGAAGCAGCGGCGAGGCTTTCATCGCTTTTGGAAAAACACGCCCGCTTGATCCGGTAAAAATGTCCTGCCCTAAATCCGTGGCCCATGCCTGCACATCGCGCGGGCCGAACGCGGCAATCGCCTGCGCCAACTGATCGGGCAAATCAGAATAGGCCTTTGAAAACGCATCGTTTGGCACAGACATGGTCAGGTTCAAACCGGACTTGCCAGCCATCAGAAACTTGCGCCCGACAGACGGCATCGCGTCAGCGACCGTCACTTGCAAACCGGCGCGGCCCAGCATTTCAGCAGCCATCAGACCGGCGGGCCCTGCTCCGATCACAAGCGCATCTGTCACGCAGGCAACCCGCCTTTGATCTCGACCACGCGCTGTGGATAAGGAATCTCAATCCCCTTGTCTTTAAGGGCATTCCAGATCAGGAACAGCACGTCAGAGGTGTACTTATTCTTACCGTCGTCGATACCCTCGACCCAAAATTCCACCGCAAAATCAATGCCGCTATCGCCAAAACCCCTTAGTTCGCAATCAGGTGGCTCCGGCGTTTGCAGCACGCCCGGATGCTTTGAAACCGCCGCTTCGATGATGTCTGGAATCAGGTTGATATCGGTGTCGTAGCTGACCGAAAATTCAGCTTCCAGCCGGTTGGCCGATCCGCTGTCGGAATAGTTCACAACGCGGGTTGTGATGAAATCCTCGTTCGGGACCACGATCCAGCGTCCGTCATATGTCTCCAGAAACGTGGCGCGGGCAGTCATCTTGATGATTGTGCCAGCCTCGCCGCCGTCCAGTTCGACGTAATCGCCCACCGTGGCCTGCCCCTCGATCAGCAGGATCACACCAGAGATAAAGTTGGACGCAATCTTTTGCAGACCAAAACCCAGACCAACACCAACGGCACCACCAAGCACGGCCAAAGTGCTGAGATTGATCCCCATGATGTTCATCAACAGCAGGAACGCCAGACCGAAGATCGAAAATTCTGCTGCCTTCACAATCAGTTGGCGGATCGCAGGGCGCATCGATTGGCGTTCGATATAGGCGGATGACTGTGTGTTCGACCAACTGCCAAGCCAGAAAAGCAGACTGCCCGCAACGATCCCGCGAATGATCGCAAGGACGGAAAAGTTGATATTTCCGATGCTAACCCGCGTTTCGGACAGCGACAGGAGCACCGGATCAAGGATTCCCAGCGCGTAGAGCGCGCCAACAGGGACAAGGAAAAACTTGCCCAATAGATGCAGGAAGGGATCGGTCAGGATATCGCGGGCAAAGGCACGGATCGCGAGGAACAGGAAAACCCGTTTACCAAAGGCAATCACCGGACCGGAACCGAACATCGACGTGACAATCGCCTCGCCCGCGGCGGTCAAGGCGTAGGCCAGTAGTGGCAGAAGAAGCGGCAGAAAGCGCAATACAAAGCGGCGGATCGTTGCAAGGATCGATTGCGTGTCGGCAGGCGGCAACAGGATACGGGTGATGCGCGGCGACACGATCCGGTTGATCAAACGGGCCAGCAGGTAAGAGGCGACCAACAACCCAAACTGCGACCACGCCGCAGGCGACAAAAGCCACTGCGTCGCAAGGACAATCGCCTGATCGACGTAGCCCATTGCGGTATCAAACAGGTCTTGCGGATCCATGCGGGCGCCCCTTGTCGTTCGCGGTTGCTATCTTTTGCCTATTGGGCCCGCGCAAAACAAGGGTTCAGATCATTGCTTTGATTGCAGTTGCATGCGTTGGAGATGCTGACAACGTGTCGGCTGACAACTCATCGACGGTGCCGCGTAGTTGATCCTGCGGCACAACGCGGTCAACGAGACCCCATGCCAAGGCGGTATCCGCATCGATTTTCTCTCCGCCCATCAGGATCATCTTGGTCCGTGCAGGGCCGATCAGATCGCGCAGACGCTGTGGGTCAGAGGGTTGCGGCAGAAAACCTAGCTTCATCACCGGATAGAAGAACCGCGCGTGGCGTGCGCAAATCCGCAAATCACAGGCCAGCGCCATGCCAAACGCGCCGCCTGCCAGTGATCCGTTCAGTGCCGAAATCGTCAGGCACGGCAAATCCGCTATTGCCGAAGACAGGCGTTCCCAAAGATCGCTGGTAGCAAGACCCGCGCGGGCGGCATCAAGGTCAGCCCCTGCGCTGAAGACGCGCCCTGCACCCGTCAGCACAAGGCACCGCGCGGCGCTTGCGTCCTGTGCAATATCGACCAGTTTTTCCAGCATCGCTTCGGTCAGAGCGTTCGCTTTATCAGGTCGGTTCAGCGTTACCGTCCAAAGGTCGCCATCCTTGGTCAGGTCAATCATATAAGACCCACACTGCGCCGGACGTCTTCATCGCGCAGGGAAACATCATCGCCCAGATACCCATCAGCATCAGAGCCACACATCCACACAAGGGTCTGCGCGGGCCATTCGGGCGGGATGTGATCTGACCAGTCAAGTTGGCTGACCGGATTGATGCCCGACGCTTTGATCTCGCGCTGCATCTGGGTTGCGACTGTTCCGGGCGACAGGCCAAGGATGCGAATACCGTGGTCGCGGTTTTCCTTGTCGGCGGCGCGGGTCAGCATGTAGGCACCCGCCTTGCCGCTGCAATAGGCTGTCCAGCCCTCGACAGGTCCATGGGCGGCACCGGATGAAACGGTAATGATTGTGCCGTGGCCTTGCGTGATCATATCGGGCAGCACAGCGCGCATTCCGTAAAAAACGCCCTTGAGGTTGGTATCAATGGATTTGCCCCAATCGCGGGTATCCGCTTCGGCCAGATGACCGATCGGGTCGATGGTGCCTGCATTTCCGATCCAGACATCCAACCCGCCAAACCGTGCCTTGGTCGCGGCAACAGCCTGCGCCACGCTATCGTAATCAGACACATCACACGTAATCGCGTGGGCCGCATCGCCGATCTCTGCGGCAATTTCGGCAATCAGCGTCTCGGAGCGTGCCAGTAAGGCGACATTGGCACCAGCATCGGCAAAAGCACGCGCGGCGGCAGCGCCGATCCCTTTGCTTGCCCCTGTAATCGCGACAGTTTTTCCCTTCAGGTCAATCATTATTGGCCCCTTCCTGCTCAAGAATTGCACATCAAAACCTTGAAAGGTCTCGAATACCCGACCTTGACCATGCGCGCCCGGCGTATGATCGTATGGCCAGATTGATACGAAAGGATATGAAATGAATGTATTTCACAAGTTGAAAGGCGCGGTCAGCGTGGCCGCTGTCATGACAGGCTCTGCCGCCGTTGCCGACGTCACCGCGATGGAGGTCTGGGAAGACTGGCAGGAAAATCTGGCCATCTATGGCGAAGATGGCATGTCCGTCGGGTCCGAGGATGTGTCTGATGGTACGGTAACAATCACCGATCTGACGCTGTCGATGGAAGATGAATACAGCTCTGTAACCGCGACCATCGGCACGATGACTTTTACCGAAAACGGCGATGGCACGGTCACTGTCACGATGGATGACAGCTATCCCATCTTCATGGATCTGGAAGGCACACCGGTCAATATGACCGTGCTGCAAGAGGGCATGAACCTTGTTGTCAGCGGCGAGGCTGACGACATCTTGTATGATATCAATGCCGACAGCTATGGCATACGGATCGACAGCATCGAAGACGTGGAAGGCGACATGCTTTTGACGGCCAATGGCGTTGCCGGTCAGTTCGGGTCAACAGCCGAGGATGGCGGGCGCGAGTTGGGCTATCAGCTTGCTGCGGCATCCATTGATCTGTTGGTCGATATCAAGGAACCGGGTGGCGATGGTTACGTTGTCGGCGGCGGCAAGATCGACAATTTCGAGACACGCTTTGGCGCATTCGTGCCTGACGACACCGACTATGACAAACCCGAAGAGATGTTTGCCAACGGGTTCGGTTTCGGCGGCGGATATGGCTTTTCAAGCGCCAACTATCTGTTTGATTTCAACGCCGACGGTGAGAGTGCCGCTGGCACGATCCAGATGGGCGAAGGCGAATTGCGCGCCGCGATGGAAAGCGAAGAAGTATCGTATCGGGTCAATACCAAGGACCTTGCAGTCACGATGCAGTCCAATCAGCTGCCCTTCCCTGTGAATGTGTCGGCGTCTGAATACGGGATCAACTTCTACATGCCGCTTGAGGCCTCCGACGAGCCAGTCGAGTTTGGCACCGGCATTGTGCTGGCCGATCTGACCATCAACGACGAACTGTGGATGATGGCCGATCCGTCAGGCACCCTGCCCCGCGATCCCGCCACGATCGAGCTTGATCTTTACGGCACAGCCAAGCTGTTCTTTGACCTGCTTGATCCCGCGCAGATGGAAGCCGCAGCACAGTCGGACATCCCCGGCGAGCTGAACTCCCTCACACTTGAGACGCTCAAGATCGCGGCCGTTGGCGCTTTGATCGAAGGGAACGGCGCGTTCACGTTCGACAACTCTGATCTTGAGACGTTTGACGGGCTTCCGCGCCCCACAGGCGAGATCAACCTGACGATCAACGGCGCAAATGCCGTGATCGACAATCTGGTGTCGATGGGCCTTCTACCTGAAGATCAGGCGATGATGGGACGGATGATGATGGGCATGTTCGCACGCTCCGTCGGCGACGATCAGCTGGAATCGAAGCTTGAGATCAATGATGAAGGTCACATTCTGGCCAACGGTCAGCGCATCCAGTAGGCTTCACACGAACCGGGGCCGGATGGGGGAACCTGTCCGGCCTTTTTCTTTGCTTAACAGGGATTTATCATGCTGCGACGCCATCTGCTTTGCTCGACCTTTTTCATTTCTGCTGCTGCCGTGCCTGCCATGGCGGATATCAGCCCTACCGATGTGTGGGACAATACAAAGGCGCTTTATGCCGCAACCGGTGCCACCGTAACCGGCACGCCGCGGGTCGATGGTGATGTCATAATCGTCGACGATGGCGCACTACTTTATGCGCTGCCATTTGGTGCGGGCACGGTCACGGCCACACTCCCGCCGCTGCGCATGTCCGATAACGGCGATGGAACGGTCAGCCTGATGGACACCGGCGCGTTTGATCTTAAGGTCGACATGGATATTTCCGGCGAACCGCCGGTTTCTGTCACGCTGAACATGACCCAGACCGACTACACCGGCCTTGTGAGCGGCACGCCAGAAGAGATGATCTATGATTACCGCTCTGGCCCTTATGAGGTGCGCGTGACGGACATCTCTATCCCCGAAGACGAAGTGGTCTTTGACATGGCGATTGCCGGCGAAGGGTATGATGCAGTCACCACTGTCACCACCGCTGATCTGATCTCGCTGACAAGCGTGTCCAATACTGCGCCCCTGACCATGAATTACGAAATTACCGACGGCGAAGGCTTTAACGTCACATCAAACGCCACCTACGAGGCCGCAACCGCGACCTATGACATGACGCTGCTGACAGGTGGGGCGAATATCCTGAACCTGACACCGGCCCTTTCTGCGGGGATGAGCATCGCCTACGAGGCCGCATCGGGCGGCAACACATCGTCCAGCCAAACTGTTGTGAACGGCGAGGTGCTATCTGACCAAACCATCGAAAGCGGCGATACTGTTGCCAGCTTTTCCCTGTCGCAAGACGGGTTGAGCCTTGGTGCCACAGCGCAGGATATCCTGATCCGGATGGTGCAGGCCGATCTCTTGCCCTTCCCGATTGAAGCCGAGATGTCCGCAATGGCGGCCGGTTACACTTTTCCCGTGATGGCCAGCGCCGATCCACAGGATTTCAGCTTTGATATGGTGCTTGATGGCCTGCGCCTGAGCCCCGAAATCTGGTCGCTTTTTGATCCGGGCAAGGACCTGCCACGTGATCCGGCGACTGTTGCCCTGAACCTCGCTGGCACAGCGACTACCGATGTTGATTTGTTCGATTTCCTTGTGCTGGAAAGCAAATTTGAGGCGGCAACTCCGCCGGTGTCACTGGAGTCGCTGAATGTCAGCAAAATCGGCCTCAGCGCCATTGGTGCGACGCTTGACGGATCATCAGAGCTTGTCTTCGATAATACCGATCTGGCCACATATGACGGCCTGCCGAAACCTGTCGGTGATGCGTTTTTCGCAGTCACCGGCGCAAATGCGCTGCTGGATCGTCTACAGGCCGTGGGCATCCTGCGCGAAGACGAAGCCAATGCAGCACGGTTTGGCATGGGCTTTTTCGCCCGTTCAACCGGTGATGACAGCTTTGAAACGACGGTCGACTTTGGCGACGACGGCAGCCTGAGCGTCAACGGCCAGCGTATTCGCTAAAGCTGCCGCCTAAAAACTTGCGATAGGGCGTGCGGTGACCTACCTGATGGGAACATCAAAGGACACCGCATGACCCAATCGCTCTCCGACATTACTGAAAATATGATCGCGCAGGCCCGCAAGTCTGGCGCCGATGCATCCGATGCGATTGCCGTTGACGGCACATCGGTGTCGATTGATGTGCGGGCGGGCAAGCTGGAACATGCAGAGCGATCCGAGGGTGTTGATATCGGCCTGCGGGTTTTTGTGGGCCAGCGCAGTGCGATTGTATCGTCGTCCGATGCGCGCCCCGAAACTGTTGCAATCATGGCCGAACGGGCTGTGGCGATGGCCAAGGAAGCGCCGGAAGACCCCCATGCGGGTCTTGCTGATCCGTCACAACTGGCCCGCGACCGCGACAGCACATCGCTGGATATGTTTGACCCGTCAGCCGAACCCGACCCCGCCGCCTTGCAGGAGGCAGCCGTACAGGCCGAGGCCGCAGCACTGGCCAATGATGGCGTCAGTCAGGTGCAGTCAGCATCCGCAGGCTATGGCAAACGGCGCGTGCATCTGGCCGCGACAAACGGATTTTCCGGTGGCTATACGCGCACCGACAGCAGCCTGTCCTGCGTGGCAATCTCTGGCAGCGGCACGGGGATGGAGCGGGACTACGACTACGACAGCCGCATCTATTACAGCGACCTGCGTGATCCGTCCGAAATTGGCCGGATCGCCGCCGAACGCGCAGTCGAACGTGCAGGCGCACGTAAGCCGAAAACCGGCAGCTATCCGGTTTTGTTTGACGAACGCATCGCCTCTAGCCTGATCGGGCATCTCGTGGGCGCAATCAACGGTGCCGCAATTGCACGCGGGTCAAGCTGGTTGCGCGACGCCATGGGGGAGCAGGTTCTGCCCTCCTCCATGTCATTGATCGAAGATCCGCGCCGCCCCCGAGCATTTTCCAGCCGCATGTTTGATGCCGAAGGCCTGCCCACGGCCCGCCGCGCAATCATTGAGGATGGTGTGCTGACAGGCTGGACGCTTGATCTGGCCAATGCGCGCAAACTGGGGCTGGAAAGCACAGCAAGTGCGGTGCGCGGCACGTCCGGCCCACCCAGCCCGAGCCTGACCAATCTGGCACTGACCCAAGGCGCACAATCGCGCGATGACCTGATCCGCGATATGGGCACCGGTTTGTTGATCACGTCGCTGATCGGTTCAACCGTCAATCCAAACACGGGTGACTATTCACGCGGCGCATCCGGTTTTTGGGTTGAGAACGGCGAAATAACGCATCCTGTGAACGAATGTACCGTGGCGGGCAATCTGCGCGACATGCTGATGCGGCTCACACCTGCCAACGATGCGCGCCCGCATCTGAGCAAGGTGATCCCGTCCCTTCTGGTTGAAGGGCTTACGCTTGCCGGCGACTGATCTTGATCTTCTGATTGCGGCTTCAAAAGAGGCGGGCGCGATTGCCCGCCACTATTTTGGTGACGATCCACAAGTTTGGGACAAGGGCGGGAATGACGGCCCCGTCACCGAAGCTGATTTGGCCGTGAATTCCATGTTGGAGCGCGACCTGCGCGCGGCCCGTCCGTCTTATGGCTGGCTGTCGGAGGAAAGTCAGGATGGTGCAGATCGCCTGCAAGCCGAGCGCCTCTTTATCGTGGACCCAATTGACGGAACCCGCGCCTTTATCGAAGGATCAAAGGACTGGGCACATGCGATGGCTGTCGTCGAAAACGGGGTCGTGACCGCGGGGGCGGTGTATTTGCCCATGCGCGATCAGCTGTTTGCCGCGGCTTTAGGGCAAGGTGCCACGCTCAACGGGGAGCCGATTGCGGTGACCGGCCAAGATGCGCTGCACGGTGCAACTGTGTTGGGTAACAAGTGGAATTTTGAACCCAAATACTGGCGCGATGCGAAAACGCCGCCCGTTAAGCGCCATTTCCGATCTTCATTGGCCTTTCGACTAAGCCTGGTCGCACAGGGCCGGTTTGACGCGATGATTACTCTGCGCCCGACGTGGGAATGGGATGTCGCCGCCGGTGCGCTGATCGTGACCGAGGCGGGTGGCACCGTCACCGACCGACAGGGGCATGACCCTGTTTTTAACAATGTCCATCCCCAGCTTAACGGCATGGTAGCAGGTGGCGCGGTACACGGACCCCTCCGCGCCGCTTTGGCATAGCATTTGCCTGATATTGAATAGCGGCGCGCACGGGCCCCATCTTGGGATAACCGCAGAATTTGTCTGCGATCCCTTGATTGTAAAGGAAATACCATGCGCTCTGCTTTGCTTACCGTTTCCCTGATCTCCGGTCTGTCTGCCTGTGGGACAGCAACCCGCACTGCCAATGTCGCGGCCCCCGATCCGATTGTACCCGCACCTGTGACCGACAGCTTCAACCGCCGCGAAAACGAACGCCGCGCGTTGCTGAATGATTTTGGCACTTTGGATGTCACCCGACCCGGCGATCTGCCTTTCACCTCGCGCCTGCAATACGAAGGGCTTTTGAACACAACGCTTGGCGAACGGCGCGACGTGATCGGTGAAGTTGATATCGAGGTCGACACTTTCCGCGATACGATTGATGGCAGCGCGGGTAATTTTCGCGACCAGTTCAACCGCCGTGTCGATGGTGAGCTTGAGCTGTTCCGCGGTGAATTTGATGCCCGTCCCGATGCGGACAGAAATCAGGCAGTTGCCGGTGTGCGCGGCACACTGCGCGAAGGCAATTTCCGCGACTATGCCATCAGTGGCCAGTTGCAGGGCGACGTGCTGGGGCGTGATGCGCAGGCCTTTGAAGGCACGCTGACCGGATCGGTCAAAATCGATGGCGCCCCGCAGCAGCCTATCAAAGGCGGCGTTGTGGCCGAACGTGTGCGCTAAACGCCAATGGCCGCTTGAGACAGGACAGCGACAGGCATAGGGTAGCGCCAAATCCAATTTACGAAGGACACACCATGACCCAGCGCCTGCACCTTGTCTTTGGCGGCGAACTTGTCGATCCGACGAAGAACGCCTTCAAAGACGTGAGCGACATCGATATTGTCGGCATGTTTCCCGATTACAAAAGCGCTTACAATGCGTGGAAAAGTGCCGCACAGCGCACAGTTGATAACGCGCATACCCGCTATTTCATCGCGCATATTCACCGCCTGCGCGACGAAGAGACAGCCAGCTCTCCTACAGAAGAGCTTGATACCTAAGGCGGGGCGAAACGATCATGGCGCGCCCGCTTCCGCTTGCGGCCTATCTTGCACTGCGGGGCGCGGATGACCCCAAGCGGCCCGCGCCCGACTATCCGGCGCCGGCCGCCGGGGTCACCATCTGGGCCGTCTGCACAACTGATGCGATGGTCGAGAAAGCCAAAATCCTTGAACAGGCGCTAACCGCAGACGGTGATCCCATCACCCTGTTGCGGACTTGCCTGACCGGTGATGATCACACCGGCTGCACCACGATGCCACGCGGCAGGCAGGAGGTACAACGGTTCTTGCAGCACTGGAAGCCGTCGCTAACGATCTGGTTCGGGGATCATATTGATCCGCTGATCCTGTCGCAGATCCAACTGGCAGCGATTCCCGTCATTCTGGCCGAGGCTTCACAAACGCTGCCACAATCGCACGACAGGCATTGGATACCTGGACTGACACGCGCTGTTCTGGGCATGTTCAAACGCGTGTTTGCCGTGGATGACGCGGCGAAGATGGCACTTTTTCAGGCAGGATTGCCCGCATCGCGGATCAGTGTTGTCGGTGAGATCGAAAAAGCGATCGACAGCCTGCCCTATAACGAGGGCGAGCGGCGCGACTTTGCGGAAACCGTTGGAACACGACCTATCTGGCTGTCGGCCGAAACATCGCTGGCCGAACTGCCAGCCCTTGCACGGGCGCATCATCAGGCCAGCCGCCGGTCACATCGCCTTTTGCTGATCGTGGCCCTGCGCGAGCCGCAAACCGCGCCTGATGTCCGTGATGCATTTCGCGCCGAAGGATACGAAGTGGCTGTCCGCACTGACGGCGAAGACGTCAGTGACGCCACGCAAATCTACATTGTCGACGGCGGGTCCGAGCTTGGCCTGTGGTATCGCGCCTCTCCGGTCACGTATTTGGGTGAGACACTGAACGGCCAACCGCACAGGCACCCGTTCGAGGCGGCAGCACTGGGCACGGCCTTGGTCTATGGTCCGAATATTGATCCGTTCCAATCGGAAGTGACGGCGTTGGAAAGTGCTGGCGGTTCAATGGCGGTGGCATCTGCTGACGGGCTTGGCGACGCGGTTGAACAGCTTCTGGCGGCAGACAAGGTGGCGCAGATCGTTCATGCCGCATGGGATGTGACGACACGCGGCGCGGATGTGGTGCAGCATATCGCGCAGTGGATACACGCTGAACTGGATGCGCAGGGGGGCAGATAATGCGGCAGCCATTGTTCTGGTCAAACGCGCCCGACGCGCCGGGGTGGCAGGCCAAGGCGCTTGCGCCGCTGGGGTGGCTCTATGGCCAAGCCACGAAGCGGCGCGTGGCGACTGGTCCCGGATATCGCGCGAACGTTCCTGTCATTTGTATCGGCAACATCAATATCGGTGGCACTGGAAAGACCCCCACGGCCATCGCGTTGACGCAACATCTCCAATCACAAGGCAAAGCCGTGCATATCGTCACGCGCGGATTTGGCGGCAGCCTGACCGGCCCCACCCGCGTGATCGAACGTGACCATTCGGCAGCGGATGTGGGCGACGAGCCGCTTTTGCTGACCGCCTTCGCCCCGACATGGGTCGCCAAGGATCGCAAGGCAGGCGTGAAGGCTTCCCAAGACGATGGCGCGGACATCATTTTGCTGGATGATGGTTTTCAAAATCCGTCAGTCGCCAAAGACATCGCGATTGTCGTGGTCGATGCCCATCGTGGTTTCGGAAACGGCAGGGTGATCCCCGCCGGACCTTTACGTGAACCTGTTCCCGTTGGTCTTGCTCGTGCTGATTTAATTCTGGCGATAGGCGACGATGCTGCGCAAGATCGCTTTCGTCAGGCTTGGCCCGTTGAAACGACCAAAATGACAGGTCAGCTTGTGCCGCTGCAAACAGGGATGCCGTGGGGCAATATGCGCGCGCTGGCCTTCGCCGGGATCGGTCATCCCGAGAAGTTCTTTCAGACGCTACGCGCTTTGGGCGTTGATCTGATCCACGCGGAGGCGCTGGCAGATCATCAACCGCTCACTCCTGCGCTGATGAAACGGCTCGAGCTAGAAGCTTCGGCCCGAAATGCACAGCTTGTGACAACCGAAAAAGACGCGGTGCGCTTGCCAGACAGTTTTCGGGCCAAGGTCATCACCCTGCCCGTCCGGCTGGAAGTGGATAGCTGGGGGCCGCTTGACGCAGCCCTCCAGCGTGTCAGCGGCGATTAGGCCCCGATTTTGTCGTCCAGAATGGCCTTCAGATCAGCGTAGGCCATGTTGGAATACTTCTGTCCGTCAATCAGGAAAGATGGCGTCGACGACACATCATCGCGTTCGGCGTTGGCACGATACCAATCAACAAGGTTTTGCGCCATTTCACCGTCCGACATGCATGCATCCAGCGTTTCTGCGTCCAGACCTGCCATCAGGCCGATCTTGTTAAGCTCCTCCGCGATGATTGCGGGGTCACCCGATTCGGTCCATTCGCGCTGCTTTTCATAGATCAGATCGGTGATGCCAAAGAATTTCTCTTGCCCGCCGCACCGTGCAACCATGGATGCCCACAGGCCGAAACGGTCGAAATAGACCTCGCGATAGACAAACCGGACCTTGCCGCTGTCGATATAGTCGGCCTTCAGTTCGGGGTATGTGTCCGCGTGGAAACGGGCGCAGTGCGGGCAGGTGTAGGACGCGTATTCGATCATCTCGACCGGCGCATCGGCGCTGCCTTGGACCATGTCCATGATACCAAATTCGTTATCGGCCTCTTGCGCCATGATCAGGCGTGGCGTTGTGATGCCCAGCGCGAATGCGGCGCCGCCGGTGGCAAGAAGGGTTCTGCGATCCATAAGATATACCTCTGGTTTATTTATTCTGTTTGGTCAGGACGTGCGCACCAAGCCGCGCAAGCGCCGCTTTCAGTTCTGGGTTGGCCACGTCATTGGACAGCGCAGCAGATGCGGCCTGCATCTCCGGGCTGGGTGTTTTGTCGGCCTTCGGTGCGGCCGCAAAGCTGGCGCGGCCTTCGGCAAATCCGGTCGGGGCGGTCTGTGTGATACGGACCCGCACGATCGCGCGATAGCCATAACACGCGTTCACCTTTTCCTGAATTTGCGTCTTTTGCATTTCCAGCATCGGGGCCTGCGCGCCGGTCGTCAGCAACGTCAGCGTCGCCCCCATACCGCCACGCCCATAGCTGATATTCACCGGTGTGGCGATTTGCGCGGTGGCGTCGCCCACAATTTCCGACCAGTGGGTCAGCAGGCGGGTCACGGCAAATCCGCGCGTTTCGCTGGCTTTGCGCACACGCGACTGCAACAGGCCGGAAGCCCGCGAAAACCCGTAGGTCGACGTATTGCGATGGCGTGTCTGTTTCATCATCACGTTCTAATGTAAGCCTTGCCTGCCGCCAAGCCAGAGCCTTTCGAAAGGGTTAAATAAACAGTGCGTGATCTCGCTGATACATTGCTAAGCTGGTACGACCGAAATGCACGCGTGATGCCGTGGCGGGTATCGCCCGCAGATCGCAAGGAAGGCGTGCGGCCCGATCCCTATTTCATCTGGATGTCCGAGGTGATGCTGCAACAAACGACTGTTGCCGCCGTGAAGGACTATTTCCGCAAGTTCACCGCGATCTGGCCCACCGTGGGCGATCTGGCCGCCGCAGACGACGCCGATGTCATGGCCGCATGGGCAGGACTTGGCTATTACGCAAGAGCGCGCAATTTGCTGAAATGTGCGCGTGCGGTTGTCGCTGATCATGGTGGTCAGTTTCCAGACACCTATGATGCGCTGATCAAACTGCCCGGTATTGGCCCCTACACCGCCGCCGCCGTTTCCTCGATTGCATTTGACCGGCCCGAAACGGTGCTGGATGGCAATGTGGAACGTGTCATGGCGCGGATGTATGACGCGCACACGCCTTTGCCCGAAGCCAAGCCAAAACTGATGACACTGGCAGAGGCGCTTACCCCCAACGAACGCCCCGGAGATTACGCGCAGGCTGTGATGGATCTGGGTGCCACGATCTGCACCCCGAAATCACCTGCCTGCGGGATATGTCCGTGGCGCGAACTTTGTCAGGCCCGGATTGCAGGCACAGCCGCGGACCTTCCCAAAAAGACACCAAAGAAGAAAACGCCGATACGCCACGGTTTTGTGTACGTTACACGCGATATAAACGGGGCATGGCTGCTTGAGACGCGTCCCGAAAAGGGGCTGCTCGGCGGCATGCTCGGCTTTCCGACAAGCGACTGGTCAGACGACCCCCAGCACCACTTTCCCATCGATGCGCAATGGGAAGAAACGGGGTTAGAGGCGCGGCATACCTTTACGCACTTCCACCTGCGTCTTGCGATTCTTACCGCACAGGTGCCCGCTGACGTGCCGCCGCAGCGTGGACAATTCGTGCCACACACCCGCTTTGTGCCAGCCGCGCTGCCCACAGCCATGCGAAAAGTCTATGATTTGATTGCGACGCTACGCCACGATTGAGCGATGGCGCGTGATTGGCTAACCTTCGGCGCAGCCAAAGGGACAGATCACATGACCGCAATTCCTGCGCCGCAGCTTCGCAAACTTACTGCTGCCCTGCCATTCTGGATGACGTTGGGATTGATCCCCGTTGCGATCATTACCGCGATGTATGGGGGCTGGACGCTGCTCTTGATGCCGATTGCGACGTGGTATCTGTTTTCGATGCTGGATTTCTTTACCGGCCTGAACACCGATAACGCCGATCCGCAGACGCCGGATGAAGACCTCAAATGGTATCGCGCGATCACGCTGATCTGGGCGCCAGTGCAGATCCTCACGATTTTCGGACTTCTGGTCTATATGGTGAACACCGATCATCTGCACTGGGCCGAAGAATGGGCGCTGTTTGCTGGTGTTGGGATCATTACTGGCACGGTAGGGATTAACTACAGCCACGAGTTGATGCACCAAAAGCCCAAGATCGAACGCTGGATGGCCGATATATTGCTCGCGTCCGTGCTCTATTCGCATTTCCGGTCAGAGCATCTTTTGGTGCACCACCGCTATGTCGCAACCCCGCGTGATCCCGTGACGGCCCGCTATAATGAACACTTCTGGCGCTTTTTCCCGCGCGTTTTGCGTGAATGCTGGGTGTCGGCCTTCAATGCCGAAAAGGCGATGCTGGCCCGCAAGAAACTGCCTTGGACCGACCTGTCCAACCCGTTCTTTCGTTACTGGTCGCTGCAAGCCGTCTTTCTGCTGGCAGCGGTGCTGATCGGCGGCTGGTGGGGGCTGTTCCTGTTTGTGACGCAGGCATTCTGGGCGATCTTCCAGCTTGAACTGGTGAACTACATCGAACACTACGGCCTGACCCGCAAACATCTGGGCGACGGCAAGTACGAACATGTCCTGCCGCGCCATTCGTGGAACGCAGCTCAAAAGGCATCAAACTGGTTGCTGATCAATCTCCAGCGTCACTCAGACCACCACTACAAACCTGACCGCCGCTTTCCGCTGTTGCAGACCTATGACGATAACGAGGCACCGCAACTGCCATATGGCTATCCCGTGATGACCATGGTCGCCCTGTCACCGCGTCACTGGAAACGCGTGATGAACCCGCGTGTGCAGGCATGGCGCGAAAAGTATTATCCCGAGATTTCCGATTGGCAGCCCTATAAGAACGCCACCAATCCACAGCCGCGCTAAAGAAAAAAACCCCGCCACAAGGGCGGGGTAAAAGTTAGTGCTGACGGTCTTTATCTACTTGGATAAAGGCGGGTCGCCAGCACCGGCGGTATTCAATTTCAGTGGTGTTTTGCCATTTCAGAGCGGATTTGCTGGCGCAAAAGGTCAATCGGCACCTTCTGTCCGTCACGCTTGAATTGCCAATAGGTCCAGCCGTTACAGCTTGGCGCACCTTCGCAGGCAGCGCCGACCTGATGGATCGATCCTTTGATATCGGCACCAATTACCGTGCCGTCGGCACGCACCTTGGCCTTGTGACGCCCGTTAAGCGACCACAGTTCTTCACCAGGGCGCAGCATGCCGCGCTCGACCAGCACACCAAAGGCCACGCGGGGTTCAGCGCGTTTGGATTGGCTGACCTCAAGGGCTTCGTTATCAAACTTGCGGGTGTTGGCGATACGCTTGGTGGCGACCTTGCGGTAGGCTTCCTCGCGCTCGATCCCGATGAAATCACGCCCCAGCATCTTGGCGACCGCACCCGTGGTGCCTGTGCCAAAGAACGGATCAAGCACTACGTCACCGGGGTTCGTTGTGGCGACCAGAACGCGGTGCAGCAGTGACTGTGGCTTTTGCGTCGGATGCGCTTTTTCACCGTTTTCGTTCTTAAGACGTTCGTGACCCGTGCAGATCGGCAGCACCCAATCAGAACGCATCTGCACACCTTCGTTCAGCGCCTTCAGCGCCTCGTAGTTAAAGGTATATTTGCTCGCCTCTTCCTTGCTGGCCCAGATTAGCGTCTCGTGAGCGTTTGTCAGGCGTTTGCCACGGAAATTGGGCATCGGGTTCGACTTGCGCCACACGACGTCGTTGAGAATCCAGAACCCTTGGTTCTGCAACTCAGCGCCCATGCGGAACACATTGTGATAGCTGCCAATGACCCAGATCGCGCCATTGGGTTTCAGCAGGCGGCGGGCGGCGGCCAGCCATTCGCGGGTAAACTTGTCGTAGACCTTGAAGCTGTCGAACTGGTCCCACGCATCATCAACCGCATCCACCTTGGAATTGTCAGGACGGTGCAGATCACCCTTCAGTTGCAGGTTGTAGGGCGGGTCGGCGAAGATCAGGTCAATGGACCCCGCAGGCAGCGCGTTCATGCGCTTAATGCAGTCGCCATCAAGGATCGTGTTTAGCGGAAGCGTCGCCGCCTCCTTCCCCGCTTTCGGGGCCTTTGTTTTGGTCGTCATATCTTGCCTCTGTCCGCGGCGGATTGTTCCGCTCGTTGGTTGCAACCAATGTGATTCAACCACGAATCAGAGTAAATAAATTTAATGAATCAAGGCTTTAGGTTTTTTTCTTGCCACAAGATGTTGTGGACAGGTGCAAAAGTACGCCGATGATGTTGAGTTACACCGTGGCTTTTGAGTCCCGCTTTATGTTCCGGCGTCGGATAACCCATGTTCCGCTCCCAGCCGTAGTGCGGATGTTGTTGCGCCAGCGCCACCATCAGACGGTCGCGCCAAACTTTTGCCACAATTGAGGCCGCCGCGATGCTGAGTGAACGGGTATCGCCTTTCACCAAAGTGCCCGCAGGCGTGTTCAATCCGCGCGGCACCATGTTTCCGTCAATCAGTGCGTAATCCGCAGGTTGGCGCAGCCCCGCGACAGCGCGCACCATCGCCAGATGTGATGCCCGCAGAATGTTGTGCTCTTCAATCTCGCGCACATCCGCCTCGGCAATGGACACGTCGGCGATGTCGTGCAGCAGATCAAACAGCGCATCGCGGCGTTTGGCTGTGACCTGTTTACTGTCGTTCAATCCATCGGGGATATTTTCGGGGTCCAGCACAACAGCCGCCGCAACCACCGGACCTGCAAGCGGCCCACGCCCAACCTCGTCCACGCCAGCCACGCGGGCATAGCCGCTGGCGATGGCGTCAGTTTCAAAGCTGAAATCGGGTGTCGTCTTGGTCATAGGGTCTGAGTCACCAGACAAGACGCACAGGTTCAAGCACAAAAAAGGGCCGCGCGGACGCGGCCCTAAGGTGGCGCGGTGTTGGGGACACCCGCGCTCTGACACGCTGCTAGTGGTTGCGGCGGTCAATCCGGTATCCGAAATCGCGCAGACAGCTGGGCGCATATCCCTGACGCGGGCCGTCATAGGTGCGCAAGCGGATCTGGCACTGATCAGGCAGGCTGCGGGCATGACGGTAATTTCGCTCAAGGCACCGCTGGCCAAAGATGCGCTGCACACCGCGTTGTGTATCGTGTCGACGCAGGCATGACGATGGCAGCACATCACGCGCACCGGCCAGACGGTCATTGAAAGCGGGCTGCTGCGGGCGCAACGGACGAAGCGTGTCGTGGCGTTCCTGCACCGGCGCCTGACGCGCCTCCTCGCGGCGGTCATTGTCACGTCTGTTGGTGTCGCTGATCGCTTTGCCGATAATGCCCGCGACAACCAGACCAAAGAGAAGCTGACCGACCTCGCGTTCGTTTATATCTGCCGCCGCTGGTGCCGGGGCAAGTGTCAGGGAAAGCGCGGTCAGACCCGCCATAAATGTCTTATACATGTCCATCTCCTTTTCAGGTGGGAACGCATCGCACCAATCTGTGCTGCGTCGATGAAGCTAAGATGTGGCGGCTGGGGGGTGTCTCTCAATAACGCGGGCTGGCTATGGGATGGCAGGCGCGATAACATAAGCAGATATTGAATATCACAGTGCCACAACCGCATGGTCACCCGCATGAAACAGATTTCTTTCTCAGTTCTGGCGCTTGTCGCCACGACAGCGACAGCGCAGGCCGCCTGCTTTGCCGATTACAAGGCCAAGCAGGACGATCCGTTGCGGCTGCACTACGGCGTAGCGGAAATTCGCGGTGATTGCACAGTTTCCAACGCTCAGGCGCAACTTTCTGGCCGTCTGGATCGTGACGGTTGGGAACTCCTGAATGTTCTGGGCATCTTTGATGATGCAGGACTTGCTGAAAGAAGGACCGCTGCCGGTGAATACTACCTCCGCTATTGAGACCCGTCAGACCGGCAATCGCATCGTAATTGCAGGGATCACGGCCATCGTGCTGATCCTTGGTGTGGCGGCTGTGCTGCTGTTCATCAACCTGCCGGATGCGAACGCGTTCAATATGCGTGTGGAACGGTTGTTTGTGGAAAACGACACGCTGACCGGCAATGCGGAGATCAAGCTGCTTGAGATTCTCGCGCAGTCGGGCACCGCCTTTTCCGACACGCTGTCGTCCTACCGCTTTGTGATCTTTGTGCTGCTGGTCTTTGCAACGGCCATGCTGATCGCCGCTGTGGCATTTCTGGTGATGCTCATCGCGCTGAACCGGCGCATGGGCCAGATTGAGCGGAAGGGGATCGAGGTGAACTCGCTCATGATCTCGCGCGATCAAAAGGCGGTTTATCTCAATAACTTTGAATTCAAGCTGACCGAGGCCGCGATGGAAACGCTATCCGTGCTGGCCGAGGCGCGGATGGATGATGAGGTGATGTCAGGCGCTGAGATTGAAGGCGTGATTTCCGGCCGCGACGCTTCCGATTGCGACGAGGCGGCCGGTGCCACGCGGATCAAACGCCTGCGTGACACGCTGGGCAACCAGATGGTCAGTGAACTGCTGGTCAAGAACATCGCGCGCAAAGGCTATATGCTGGCGATTGATAAAGACGTCATCCGCATGGTCTGACGCTCTTGCAATCAGTCTGGGCGCTGGCCAAAGTTGGCGCATGGTTGATCTGGTTATCAAAGGTGGCACGGTGGTTACCCCCGACGGGGTGTCGCAGGCGGATGTGGGGATTACGGGTGGCAAGATTGCCGCTCTAGGCGTTCTGGACGGCGCAAAGCAAATCGACGCCGCAGGCAAGATCGTCACCCCCGGCGGCGTAGACGCGCATTGCCATATTGAACAGATGTCGGGCATGGGCGTGTGGAACGCTGATACCTTTGAAACCGCCACGCTCTCTGCTGCGATGGGCGGCACAACCACGGTGGTTTCATTCGCAGCACAGGCAAAGGGCGAACGGTTGCGCGATACCGTCGCCAATTATTCCGCCCGCGCCGAACGTGGCGCAAGGGTGGACCACGCGTTCCATATGACGGTAACGGATGTGGACGTGCCAGACTTTGAAAGCGATCTGGCAAAGCTGATCGACGCCGGTCACCGCTCGATCAAAGTGTTCACCACCTACAACATCATGCTCGACGATACCGCAATCCTGCGGGTGATGCGTGGAGCCAAAGCTGCGGGCGCGCTCGTTTGCGTGCACGCCGAGAATGACGCGATCATTGCGACCGCCAAGGCCGACCTGATTGCCGCTGACAAAACCGCCCCGCACCACCACGCCGCTTCCCACCCCCGCATGGCGGAAATCGAAGCGATTAGCCGGATGTGCCATTTCGCGGAGTATCTGCACCAGCCAGTGATGATCTTTCACGTCTCGACCGTTGAAGGTGCACAGATCATCCGCGACACCCGCACGCGTGGCGTGCCGGTCTGGGCTGAAACCTGCACGCACTATCTGGGCATGACCGAGGATGTTCTGCACCGTGACGGGATCGACGGAGCCAAATGGATGTGCTCCCCCCCACAGCGTGCGCAAGCGGATCAGGATGCGCTGTGGGATGCGCTGGCAGACGGCACGCTTGATCTGGTGTCGTCCGATCACGCGCCCTACCGCTTCGACGAAAGCGGAAAACTTTCCGCCGGACCCAACCCGCCGTTCCAAGACATCGCCAACGGCCTTCCTGGTTTAGAAGTGCGATTGCCGCTGATGTTCGACGCGATGGTCACGCGCGGACGTGGCGGGTTGGAACAGTTTGTGAAACTCACAGCGACTGCCCCCGCAGACCTCTATGGCCTGACAACCAAAGGCCGGATCGCAGAAGGCTATGATGCCGATCTGATCCTTTGGACCCCCGATAAGACCCACACCTACGGCGCGAACGATCTGCACGACAACGTGGGATATAACCCGTGGGAGGGCACAACTGTCACTGGCTGGCCCGAGACAGTCATGCTGCGCGGCGAAGTCATCGTGGAAAATGGCACCAGCCACGCAAAGGCAGGCCAAGGCCGCTGGCTCAAACGCGACCGGATAGGAACAACAGTATGACCAAACGTCCCGACCTGAATGCAAGTCTTGCCATCACTTTTCTCTATTACCGCGACCTGCCCACGGCGATGCGGTTCTACGAAGACGTGCTGGGGCTGAAGCTGGCCATCGACCAGGGTTGGTGCAAGATTTATCGCCTGTGCCCCGGTGCACATATCGGGCTAGTGGATGAAACCAAGGGCATGAACAAATGGGCCGAAACGCGCCCCGTGCAGGTATGCATGCGCGTGCCCGACGTGGATGACTGGTATGCCTATGCCAAGGCGCAGCAACTTGACGGGCTTTCAGAGCTATTCGTGAACGACGATATCGGCATCCGTGCGTTCGTGTTCTTCGATCCCGAGGGCTACCAGATCGAAATCCAGACCAGCACACGTCATGATTTTGAGCCGGGCATGGGCTGATGAAAAAGGCGCTTATCGTCATTAATCCCAACTCCACCCAATCGTTGACAGACGGGATCGCGGCTGCACTTGAGCCGCTCCACAGCTTTGGCATCCCGATCCGCTGTTTGACGCTGGCCGAAGGTCCGCCGGGGATCGAAACGCAGCAGCAGGCCGATCTGACCATTGCCCCGATGCTCGCGCGGGCCAAGCGCGAAGAACCCAACGCGCTCGGCTACGTCATCGCTTGCTTCAGTGACCCCGGCCTCTATGCCCTTCGCGATGGGACCGCCCTGCCCGTGCTTGGCATCCAAGAGGCGGCGATGATGACAGCCATGACCCTCGGCCAAGCCGTCGGCGTCATCGCGATCAAACCCGCCTCAATCACCCGTCACATGCGGGCCTTCGGCGCAATGGGCGTGTCAGGCCGCATCGCAGGCGAACGCGCGCTTGGGCTAAGCGTGACCGCACTGACCGGCGATGGTACGCTGGACGCGATGATCGCCACGGGCCGTGCGCTGCGGGACGAAGACGGCGCGGAGGTGCTGATCATGGGGTGCGCCGGTATGGCACGTTACCGCGATCCGCTGGAGCAGGCGCTGGGTATCCCTGTTGTTGAACCTTGCCAAGCCGCCGCCAGCATGGCCTTGGGCCGGATTGCACTGAACCAATCTCACAAAATCACAGGAGCCACCGATGCTTGATGAAACCGCAAAAGGTGTCTTTACGATCGCCTGCACGCCATTCCTTGAAGACGGCGCACTGGATTTGCAAAGCGTTGATAGCACGGTGGATTTCTATCTGTCCAAAGGCTGCACCGGCCTTACCATCCTTGGCATCATGGGCGAAGCAGGCAAGCTGTCGGCGGAAGAGTCTATCGCTGTGGTTAAGCGCGTCGTCGCCCGCACCGATCTGCCTGTTGTCGTCGGCGTCTCCTCCCCCGGTTTCGCAGCGATGCAGGCGCTATCGGGTGCGGCAATGGACGCAGGTGCCGCCGGTGTCATGGTCGCGCCACCCGCCAGCCTACGCAGCGACGACCAGATCGTGAACTATTATCACGCCACCGCCGAAGCCTTGGGCGACGCGCCATTCGTCTTGCAAGATTTCCCGCTGGTCACGACGGTGCAAATCCCAACCAAATGCATCGTAAAGATCGTCGAGGACTTGCCGACCTGCGTTATGCTGAAGCACGAGGACTGGCCCGGCTTGGCCAAGATCAGCGCCCTTCGCGCGGCGTCTGACGCGGGCGGGCGGCGCATCTCGATCCTGTGCGGCAATGGCGGTCTTTTCCTGCCAGAAGAGATGCAGCGCGGTGCCGACGGGGCCATGACCGGCTTTGCCTATCCCGAGATGATGGCTGACGTGGTCGCCGCGCATAACGCAGGCGACACCGACCGCGCGCAGGATATCTTTGACGCCTACCTGCCCCTTGCCCGCTACGAAAGCCAGCCGGGTCTGGGCCTCGGCGTGCGCAAACACATCCTCGCCCAGCGCGGCGCGATTGCTCACGCGACTGTCCGCAAGCCCGGTGCAGGCATTGATGCAGCCACGCAGACCGATGTTACCCGCTTAATCGAACGTCAGGAGAGAAAGCTGGCCGCGCTTTAGGCTTTGCGGATCAACGTGTCGCCAAAAGCGATCTTCGGCTCCAGCTCGATCCGCTCCGGTTCGGTGCTCCCACCCTCGACATAGTGACGCGCAATGACCTGCGCGGCCTGCTGCCCGATCTCGCGGCGGCAGGCATCCATCGTGGCAAGCTGCTTGGGCAAACCATCCAGCAATTCGACGCCGTTAAATCCCGCCAAACCAATCTGACCGGGCACATCGATCCCTTGTTCTAGCAGATAGAGCAAACCGCCTGCGCCGATCATGTCGTTCGAGTAATACAGAAAATCCAGATCAGGCGTGCGCTCCAGCATGGTCGCCGTCAGTTCTCGCCCCTTGGCCAGCGCCGATCCACCCGAATAGAACTGCTGGTCCGCAATCTCGATCCCCGCTTTGGCCAGCGTGCGTGTAAAGCCTTCAAACCGTTTGCGAGCACGGTGGTCCAGCGGCATCTTCGTGCCCATGAATCCGATCCGGCGATAGCCCGCATCAATGATCTTTTCCGCCATCATGCGGCCTGCCCGCCTGTGCGAAATGCCGACACAGCTGTCCACTGCAACGCCGTCCACGTCCATAATCTCGACCACCGGAATACCGGCCTGTTGCAACATCGCCATCGCAGCTTCAGAGTGTTCAAGCCCCGCGATAATCACGCCAGACGGCCGCCAAGACAGCATCTCGAACAGAACTTTCTCTTCCTTTTCAGGCAGGTAGTCCGTTACGCCGACCACAGGCTGCAATTCGGTGTCCTCAAGAATTTCGGAAATACCGGCAAGAACTTCGGGGAACACCATGTTGCCCAGCGACGGGATAATCACCGCGATCAGGTTCACGCGGCTCGATGCCAAAGCACCTGCGATTTTATTGGGCACATACCCTAACCGCTTGGCAGCATCCTGCACGCGCTGACGGGTGGCGGCGCTTACATCGCCCTTGTTGCGCAAAACGCGACTGACCGTCATCTCACTGACGCCGGATGCTTCGGAGACGTCACGCAAAGTGAGCGGGCGGCGCGGTGGAACTGTCACGTATCTTATTCCCGTGGATTGCGTTATTCGCCTTACCTTACGCCGCAGATGTTTACGTTCCAAGTACCCAAAATGCGCACGCCCGCGCATTGACCATAACAGCGATGGCAGGCAAACATCGCCACTATGGCCCCGTGGCTCAACTGGATAGAGCAGCCCCCTCCTAAGGGGCAGGTTGCAGGTTCGAATCCTGCCGGGGTCACCAAAAACACCTGAAAAATATGACTTATTTACAGGGCTTTGTGCAGGAGCGTGCAGACATTCCCTAGAACTTTCGCGCCGAATTTTGCTGAAACGGCGGAAATCTCGTACAAAACCTGTACAAAATTCGCACGTCTTTGCGCCTTTTGAGGTGTTCCAATGAGTTGGCGGGTTGCGAACACATGCGCGGAACGCAAGTTCGGCAGCGCAACGCGCAAGCAGATCATCATGTTTCTGGCTGACAAGGCGAGCGACGATGGCTCAGGCATCTGGTGTTCTAAAGGAACGATTCAGCGACATACCGAGCTTGGCGAGACCACCGTCAAGCGAACCGTGCGTGAGTTCCTAAAAGAAGGCATCCTGGTCGAGACTGGCTCACGGACCTGCAAGAACGGTTTCACTGTCGTTTACCGGATCGATCTGGCCAAGGTTGAGGCGCTGGAACCAACCGCAGAGCCAGAAATAGAGACGGGGTCCACAGTGGCCCCCGTCCAGTCTGGCCCCGGTACGGGGGCCACTATGGCCGGCGTACCGGGGCCACCACGGCCCCCAAACCCTCCTAAAACCATCCATAAACCACCTACGCGCAGGCGCGAGGCGGCGGAGGCTGAAGGCGCTGAGAAGATTTTGGCGGCGTATCCGCCCGACCGATTGCGTGGCAAAGCAGCATGCCTTTCCCAGATCGAAGAGGCCATGAAGGAAGGGATTATACCAGAGGACCTGCTGGAGGCCGTCCAAGCCTACGCAACCGACAGCGCTGGTTTCACCCGCTCCAAGGTCTGCTTTTCGGACAACTGGTTCCAGTCGCGGCGCTGGCAGGCCTATGTCGAGAAACAGGCGGAAGACCGAAAGAAGGTGACAGCGTTGCAGGCCGATCACCAAGCGCGGTTAGCGTGTTGGATCAATGATCGCAGCCCGATGTGCAAACATATCACAGGCACCCAAGTCACGGCTTTGCTGGCGTCGAAGTTGGTGACGGAAGTCCAAGTCCAAGCGGCAGGCCTCAAATCATGACCGCAACCGATCCCACCGAAGAGCAAACAGCAAGGCGACCCATGTCATACGCTGACGCTGCTGACACGGGACCTTGCGAGGGGCGGCAAGCCTCCCCTTCGAACCCCACCGGCGCGGGAAAAGCCCGCACCAAAGAGCCGCTTACCGAGACCTTCGTCTTTCGGTGCAGCGCCGCAGAGAAGGCCCAGTTGCGCGCCAAAGTCGAGGCCGCTGGACTGCCCGCTGCGACCTTGCTGCGCGAGGCGCTTGGCCTCACTGAGGCCCGTCGCCGTAAGCCGATGCCCCGCGTCGATCCGGCGCTTGTGCTGGCCGTCGGGCGCATCGGCGGCAACCTCAACCAGATCGCCCGCTGGCTGAACCGCGCGATGCTGGCGGGCCGCGTTAATCTCGACGGGTTGACCGTTGCCCGCCGCCTGTTGACCATCGAACGCCAACTTGCCCAGATCATCGAGGCCTCACGCCGATGCTGATCAAGTTCTTCCGCAACGGCAAAGGTGCGGGCGCAGGTCCGGTTGGCTACCTCGTTGCGGACAAAGTGCTGGCTTATGACGACAACCGCGACCTGATCCGCGATGCGGACGGCCAGCCGATGACTGTCACCCGTGAACCTCTGCCCGAGGTCCTGCGCGGCAAACCCGACCGCACCGAAGCCCTGATCAACGCCAGTCGCCACCAGTGGACCTACCGCGCTGGCGTGATCAGCTTCGCCGCCAACGACGCCCCGACCGAGGAACAGCAGGCCGAGGTCATGGACCACTTCGAGCGTCTGGCCTTCGCGGGGCTGGACCCGACGCAATATGACGTGCTTTGGGTCCGACATACCCACGAAGACCGTGTCGAGCTTCATTTTTGTACACCGCGTTTGGAGCTGACCTCGAGCCGGAGCCTGAACATCGCGCCGCCGGGATATGAGAAAGCCTTCGACAGCCTGCGCGACGTGATGAACCAGCGCCACAGCTGGGCCGATCCGATGGAACTTGAGCGCACCCAAGTGGTCCGTGACACCATCGAGACGCCGACACGCGCCCAGGGGCGCGACGAGCTGCATGCGTGGCTGCAAGACCAGATCAGCGTCGGCCTGATCACCGACCGCGCCACGATGATCGATGCCCTCACAGACGCAGGCTACGACCTGCCCCGCGTCGGCAATGCATACCTGACCGCCCGCGATCCAGACACGGGCGAACGCTGGCGTTTGAAAGAAGAGATTTTCCATGAAAACTGGCAAGCCGACACGGCTGAGCGAGAAGCTGAACGCGGAACTGGACACGATCCGGCAGGACTACGCCGCCTCGATGGCATCTCAGCTGGAGAGCTTCAGGACCGATTTGAACAAAGTTGCGACCATCGCGCATCGTACAATCGAGAGCGATACCCGCAGCTTTCTGCGACAGAACAAGAGCTGGCTGACGATCTCGCCCTGGCTGATCACGGGGACGTTCTTGGCGGGGATCGTCTCGATGATGGCCGCGAGCTTGCTCTGGACGCTGATGCTGGCCAGCTCGGAACTGACGGACTTGGGCCTGACGCAGATCGACAGGGAGGACGCGACATGGCTGGTGCTGGACCCGACCAAGACGCGCCTGAGGACCTGCACATTGGGCGGCAGATCAGTGACATGCATCAAGATCGAGGAGAATTAGATGACGACACCCCTGACAGCGTTGGAACGCGACTTGCTCGCCTGCGTCGAGCGGTTGGTGACGGCCTGCGAGGTCTCAGCAAAGGAATTGAGCGGGTTAGAGGCACGCTCGACGACCAAGATGCAGAGCCAGATGGATGGATTGGCCGCCTGCGTGTCAGTGCTCATTCAATCGCAAACGGCGTCCGTGGCTGCGTTGCACGGCTTGCTGAACGAGGGCTCGAATTACGGGAAGCTGCGCACGCAACTCGAGACCAGCTTGAAATTAGTGAAAGCTGCCGAAGAGAGGTTGAGACAGAGATAGAAGAGCGAGAGGTCGAGATGGACCGGGGGATGACGCATTTGGGGGCTGCGACGGCCAGCAGCGCGGGACATTGAATTTTGTGCAATCAACCTCATATGTGTTGCTAAGATACAGGTCGCTGGCTTAATACTTCTATAAGATCGCCAGTGTTTAAGGCGAATGGCGTTCTGTCGCGCTTTTTCAACAACGCTTGAAAACGCCTTTCGAATCCTGTTATAGACCAGCGATGAGATTCAGACCGCGTCGCACCCTGCGGCGCGTTGTTTATTTGAGAGGAAGATGCTGATCAAAATTCTAAATGTGGTGGCCAACTGCGGCCTATCCACACGAAATAGATTGATTGACAGCATATTGGGTGTAGTGTGGGCAAAAGCATGGCGGATGGGCAGACAATGACAAAGCAGGCACAACCCAAACCTACTAAGACAGAAGCACAGCTGAAAGAGCGCGTTCGTCGTCTTGAAGAAGCTCAGATTTCAGTTGCTGAACCTCCAAATGGCGGTCCTCGTATGTCTCAATTTTTTGAAGGTATACATGGCATGGGCGCACGCGCGCGTGCAAACGGTACCATAGCGCTTAGCGTTAGAAACCGCAAGCGCGCCTAGTTGGCCGTTCTGCACTGAGTTGTCATGTTCCCCAACGTAGACGTACCCAAAAAACAGGTTCTTTTCCTGTCAGAAGAATGTGCCCAAGTCTTTCAAGTGATTTTGGAAAACTTGGGTGTCAAGGCGGACATTGACCCAGATTTGGTTGATGAGCTTGCTGCGTTCTTTCTGCGTGACATCTACCGCATCGATCAACAACAGCGCGGGTCAGTTTCCTTGGCCAAATATGCAGGATACTGGGCGTTTTGGGTCCGAAAGCTGAAGCCGGTTTCGAACCCCAGCTATGCATCTGACGATCCCGAAGAGCACTACCTCACCAAACGTGAGCTCAAGTCGATCAATGAAATCGTCTCAGTCTATTTTGCAATTGAACTCGTGAAAGACTTCAGAACACGCGAAGAGAATGTAACGCGCGTTCGTGGTCAGCAAGAGGATGTCGTTCGTGTAGCCTGTGCTAAACTGAAGAATGGGCACTGTAAGGGTGCAGAGTGCTTTAAAGAGCACACTGAACGATACCTGATTTTCAATGACGGCTTCTTTTTACAGTATATTACCTACTCGATGCGCAACAGGACCTTTGGTCCACATCATTTCGCTCTATTGATCGAAAGCCTGATCTACGCTGCATGCCCAATCGTGGCTGGGCCCGAAAATGCATAGTGAAATTACAGAAGCTCTGTCAGCTTGGTATGTCGACAACGGCATCGACAGCTTTGCAGATCGGGCCTATCTTTTTGGTAGCCTCATCAATGAAGACGGAGACTCCTTTTGGCCAACAGGGGTTCGCACAAGCGACATTGATTTTCTGATCCGTATCAATCCTGAACGCGCAACAGCTGTGCCCCGAACTGAAGCATTGAAGGAAGTGAAAGACCTCTTACCCCCTATCGAAGCAAAAATTGAACAAATCCTTGAACGCGACCCTGAACACAAAGATTCTGTTCTCAGCGTCCTGCCTGTCACTTGGTACGAGCTCTACAATTGCATCCACAAAGGGTTCGATCCAAAGATTTTCACCCTCAATATCTTCTTTGACATCGTAAATATGGTTGATCGTAAAGGTGGATTGTCTGACTACATTGATAAGTCTTACCATTTTGACAATACAGAGACGTTTGCAGTGATGCGTCTCAGCCAAAGCCTGCGTAATGCCTATCTGAGGCGAGACGACGAAGGTTGCGAAGTTTTAAAGCCATTCAAGGGTGTCATGGCGATTCCAAAGGAACTGATGCGCGCGGCTGCTTTGCTTAAATATGTCGAAACAGAAGGCAAAAAACCCAAAACTCGCACTAGCCTTCGCGAAGGTGAAGATTATTTTACTAAGTTGGTCGAGAGGAAATCCGGTGACCATGATGATATCGCTCGACTTTATGAGAAAATCGTAAAACGCGGCTCGACCACTATTCCTCCCCATAACAAACCAGCGCTTGAACCAATCGACCTGATCCTCGCGAGCGAGCTGCTATTTGACGAGGCCAAGGAGCTATCGTTGCCGTCCGTGCGTGAAACAATTGACCGCATGCGCCGAATGTCCGAGGATAAACCTGTTTATTCATAGGTTTCCCAGCAAGGTTTGATATGGCGGATGACTTTTTTGACCTAAAATATTCCATCCTTCTCGAAGAATGGAAAGCGTGTGGGAGTAACATTGGTCGCCTTGATGGGATTGTATTCACGATCCGGGGTTGGGCAATCACGACGACAACGGCTGCAATCGCCTATGCCTACACCAAGGCAGACCCTGAGGTCTGCATGTTGGTTCTTATCCCACTGCTCTTGTTGTGGATCATTGACGCAATGTTCAAGACTTTCCAACGTGTTTTTATTGTGCGGTCCAAGGAAATCGAACAATACCTTGTGTCGGACCAATTCAAGGTAGATTTTGATGGGCGCAGTCCAAGTTTTGTCACACCGGTCTTGTCGAGCCGCTTTGGGCAAGGCTCAATTGGGGGAAGATTGGGAGAGCTATTTGCGCAAGCCTTCTTGCGAAATGTCGTCGCCACTTACGTCTCATTGATAATATTTTCACTTTGTTCGTACGTGGTTATAGCGACCCGTATCGGCTGATATGTGCCTGGCCGTCTAGCAACAATTGCTCAGAAGTTGTGGGGTACTTGATCGAAAAACCGCTGTATTGAAGGAGAGGTTCGAGTTGAGGGTGAAACGCAAATTCACCCTCGACGTCACAGGCCTTCAAAAAGTCACGACAAGCGGTTCAATGCCCGAGACGTCGATTTCCTTGGCTGCCACTGCCATGTCGTAATTCGTCTGCAAGTTCACCCAGTAGGCCGGGGTTGTATTGAACACGCGGGCGAGGCGCACCGCCGTGTCAGGTGTGATCCCGGTCGTCCCCTTGATCAACCGCTCGATCCGCGTCCGAGGCACGCCCAGACGCCGCGTCAACGCGATTGCCCCTAGTTCCAGAGGATCAAGGTAAAGTTCCTTCAGGACTTCACCGGGGTGCATTGGATCTTCAAACAAGCTCATTAGCGTATCCTCTCAATGAGAATCTACAATTTAGACAACGGCGGGGCCCTTCGGCGTTTAGGAAAAACCAATGATCATCGCTCAGAAGTCACCCTCAGCGCATTGTAGGCAAGTGATGTTGTTTCGTCGCCACATTTCGACCACTGAGTTGCGGTCATCGACGACAAATGAGATCGTTTTACCTTCGGACAAAAGTCCGTCTAAAATTTCCTGCTTGATTTCAACATCTGATCTGAAATCACCGTGAGGGCGCATCAAGAGCTTGCCGAAGGGGATCAAATTCCACGTGAGCCAGGTCTCTGTGACTGAGCGAAATTCTTCACCACGCCCTGAGACTAGGATCAATTCATAGCTCTTAGACTCCCAAAGAGCCCTATATAGGTCAACAATCGGCTCGTTTGGGAGATCGTCGCCCATTAGGGAGTTGAACGTCTTCCAGTCTGGTTTCTTTCCAACAACGAGGGGCCGTCTATGGTCAATTTTCGCTAAAGTCCCGTCGATGTCGAAAAGCGCTGTCAACATTGATATGCCTATCCGCTAGTCAAGCTTGCGACGTACTTGCTTAAGATGTCGGCGGCTTTGTTGATCGCTTTACGCATGCGAATTGCTTCAGTTTGATCGAAAACATAATTTGCCTTTCCGTCTTCAGCCAAAACAATCTGTGCATCCGTTTCTTCAATGCGAGTCCAGTGGGCGAGCCAGTTACGTTTCGATATTGTGTCTGGCAAACTTGAAAGCGTCGTATGATCATCTTTATGCAGATCACCCTCAGCTAGTTCTACAATTTTGCTTGCCCGCTTGTGCGAGTCCAAAATCATCGTCGAATGTAAGCTGGCTATGAATGCGTCGTTGTCTTTTTCGGCGGCTTTTTCCTTGTATTTCAGCTGCCCTTTGGCCTGCTTGAGGAGTGTTTTCCGAAATCCATCCGCAAAGGCATCCTTGTCACAACCTTCCTCGTTGAACTTATGCTCGATTATTTTGAAACACATGTCGTCGATCTGGGACAACGAACTGACCATTATTCCCCTCATAATCTTTGGGTGGAGTGTCTTGTGCAAAAGGTGCTCGATCAGCTCTCTGGCCTCGTCACGGACCTCGTTTCGTTGGGCGGTGTACACACCCTGCAGCCGCTTATCGTATACTTCTTGCTCCAAGCCAGCGCTGCCCGAGTAAAAAAGTATGTCTGAGTAAGGCACTTGCTCCCGAATTTTCGCGATCACGTCACCCCCGACTGGCTTATCGACCTTGTCGGTATCTTCCACTCGCCAATCAACCAGCATGAGGTCATACTGGGATGTGTTTACAAAATGTTGGTCCCATTGAGTATTTTCCGGATCAGATATCCGGGTCACGACAAGATGAAATCCAAGATCGTTAAGATACCGCTCTAGAGCGCGATGCGAAGCTCGGTACCATCTATCGTCATCCTCGACCCACAATACCGAAAACTTAATCAGCAAGTCTTTTTACCTCCAACGCTAGCCCAGACCATCCATCAATGGGTCCGTCACAAGCTGATATTTCTAAATCGATTGTTCTCAATGTGTTCGCAACATGAAACAGTCCGCGACCTGACCCTTCGGTTCGGGTCGTAAAGCCCTTTTGAAAAATGTGACTTGGATCAGGGATCGATGCGTCCAGTCCCGTTCCATTGTCGGCAATGCAAAACACACCACTCTTTGATTGAGGGGGCAGAAAGGCAATTTTCTTCGCACTGTGCCTTTTCGCATTGGATATGAGGTTATCGACTAGGATCATGACATCTAGAGGCGAAAACTGGGCCTCGAACTCACTGGCTTCACCCAGTGAGTTGACAACATTGATACGCCGGAGCTCGGAGGGGTTTTGCTTCAGATCTTCCAGATATTCAGACACGAACTTCGTTAGGTTTCCCTTCACAGACTTTAGAGCAATCTTGTATTTCCCACCTGTAGCGTAGTTTGAAAATTTCGAAATCTTTTCAATACTTTCCTCTATGGAGGCAAGGTATTCGAGTGCTTCATCGCGGTCAAAATCGTCTTCGTCCAGAAGTATGTGCTTGAGATTTTCAGCATCTGTCGCTGCTATTGAGCTGTAAAGTGCGGTCTGGTGGTGAAGGTTTAATACGTGATCATGGTCTTTGGTCGCATCCAGACGAAGAAACATATTTTCGTCGGCAGTTGTTCGAAGGCGAGCCTCAACCTTCTCACGTTCGGTTTTTTCTAGCTTAGCTTGCTTAACAGCAACGTCGCGAGCGGCTGCAGCGGTTGCTTCGCGGGCTCTTGCATCTTGCTCTTGTTTTTCAGCTTGTTCAGCGCGGCCCCGCTCTTCTTCAGCACGCCTTTCCGCTTCTTCGGCGCGCAGTCGTTGAGCATAAGCTTCAAGGCGCGCCTCCTTCTCGGCTTTGATAGCCTCCATGTTGCGCTGAGCGATTTTCCTAAAATTGCCTTTGTCAACGGAGCTTAGCTGTTCAAACGTTCTGTCAGTGGTGTTCTGAATGAACGACAAGACGTACTCATTGTAAGCATCGTCGGCTTCTTGCGCCAATTGTGCGATGATTTTTTCGTTTATCTTGAATGACTTGATTTTGAAACTTGAGGTCCTCAGGGTCTTGTCGATCGCTTCCTTGACGGCACTCTCATCGATTGTTCTGATCGCGAAGTTTGTTGGGTCCGCGCGCACATCCTTTTCTGGAATGTTTTTTCGGTCAGGATTCGAAAGATCCATAAGGGTATGCCAGTTTAGCCCTTCAACAATGAACCGTTCCAATTGTCGAATAATATGTGGGACGTAGCCGTAATCCGTTTCGCCGTTGCGAAGCTGGACTTTTTGCTCTGGGTCTGAAGCTGTGAGCTCACGATACGGTTCGTCTTGAACCAAACCCTCACGACTTGTGATCGGCTTAAAGAGGTCTTCAGAATCGACAACAGAGACCTGACCGATAACATCACGGGTACCCAGATTTCGGGACGTACCTTGAGCTTTTCGTTGGTCTAGCCCAAGCCAGTCATTCTTAGGATTTCCAAATGGTGAAATCCGAAATCCATTGAGATACATAAAAACGGAGCCGTAGTCGTTGGAAGGGTATCCCGTTCTTCTTTTGAAGAATAGCTTTGAGCTAAAGTTCATGTAGTGAATATCGACAATGATATTCTTCAGATTGCGGTAAGGGTTTTCAACCTCATAACTGTATACCTGCTCACCATGATAGCGAAGTTCTGTGGAGAGCGTCTTACCTGCGGCATCAATACTCGACAGAATGTTGTAAGTGCGCAGCGACAATTCTTCAAAGACCGAATTTGCGATAATTTCTTCTGGATCTTCGTTGATTTGGATGGATACTTCAAAAGTCGAGTCTGGATCAGAGATGAATTTCTCCAGCTCGGATTTCAACTTTTGGATCCTCTTTGGATCCCAATTAGAACGTAAGTTTGAAATCTTGAGGACTGTGCCCGTCTTGAAGCTCGCTTCACCAATTTCTTCTAAGAACGCTCGTTCAGGTAGTATCTGGTACTCTAGCTTGATTGTCGAAATTTCCGCGTCAATCTTCCCTGTTTCAAAAAGAGCCCATTCAATCGGCAGCTTGATAAAATCACCGTTTGAAGCCTTGGTATAAAGCGTCAATTTCTTGCCGAGGCGGTCGCAGGAGAAGCGTCCTACACCCTTGCTCCCAGCGAAAGGCTTGTTACGCTCAGAGTTTGCGACCTTCTTTTCTGAATAGGCGATGTTCAGCCACTTATTGCTTATATCAGCAATGCTCATGCCATCCCCAAAGTCCTTAAGGATCAACTCGGAGGGGGATGATTTCGTCCTATCCTTGAACCGAAGTTTTACGTTCGGAGAGGATGCATCTTTGGCATTTTTAATTAGCTCGATGATCGCGATGTTATCATCGAGAATAAGTCCTTGACCAAGAATGTCTTTGATACCCGCGTTCGCGCGAAAAGCGAGCTCTTTGCTTGCACTTGTCATCTAGCCAATGCTTTCATGCATTTCGAAAATTATTTGGCCTAATGCTTCTGCCATAAGCGGGGGAACAGCGTTGCCAACTTGAGTATATCGAGGGCATTCTAGTTTACGCCTGGCACCACCCGTTGTGTATTTACCCAAAAATTCAAACCAATCAGGAAACGATTGCAGACGAGCGCATTCACGCACAGTAAGAATGCGGGGTTCACTATAGTGAAGTAAGTCGTCCGGAAGCGTTGTAATTGTTTTCGACAGTTCGTCAGGGTGCAACGGGGTAAAGCACTGTTTGCGAATGTTGTATTTTTCACGAAATGCTTTTGGTAACGATTTGCCTTTCGGGCAAGTTTCGAGAATTTCTTGAAACCTTTGGATGGTCTGAGGGCGATGCTTTGCCAAACGGAGGCTGTTTGCTGAGGTTGTTTTCTCCACTCCAGCCTTCATCAGCGCTTGATACGTGGATCCTTTGGATCGGTTGTATACGATTTGCTGGAAGCCTTTGGTGTCGACGCTTGGTATGGTCCCTGACAATGCCACTTCTAGGTCCGAAATAGCTTCCTTAACGGTTATTTCATGCCCGTTGAGTTTCTTTCTATCCCTGAAATTGCTTGCATGGCTTTCGATGGTCTCGAAGGGATCATCAACAGTCTCTCCTTCTTGGAGCAGGTCAGCGCGAACCGCGATGAGAATAAATCGAGGTCTAGGCTGTGGGACGCCAAATACTGAAGCGTTTATGATCTTGGAGAAGGTCTTGTATCCCCCCCAATGATAGTCATGAAGTTGCTTCACGACTTGCTCTGAGTGCGTTGGGGCCGATGAGTTTTGAAAGCGCGCAGTGAAACCCTTTACGTTCTCGAACATCAAAAATTTGGGTCGAACGAGATCGACAATTTCTAAGTATTCATTCTTTAGCTGATTGCGCGGATCATCAACTTTCCTGCGACCTGCAAAAGAAAAGCCCTGACACGGAGGGCCGCCGCAAATCATGTCTATGGTGCCGCGCAGTCCGATTAGGTCAATGCGGTATCTGTCAATCAGATCTGACGTACTCATTGCTTCTTTAGGAAGCCATTCTGGCCAAGAAAAACTGATGCTCTTCTTCTTCTGAAAGTTGTGGATGAGTGTCTTGAAAGCGTCTTCATTTTTCTCGATTGCGAATACGCCCTTCCACCCGGAAAGGGATAAGCCCAGTGATAGGCCGCCGCAGCCAGCAAAGAGATCGATGAAACGCATTCGTTTAGTCCAATTGATATGAGAAGGTTATAGGTTAGAAACTGTACGCGCGCCAGGTACTTTGTTTTTTCTGATTGTGTTGTTGTTAGCGCGTGGATCGCGTGGATCATGCCGAGGTAACATGATCTGTTAAGAACAGTGGCTCAGCTAACCTTCGGTCATAGAATCCAGGCGACGCCGAGCGAGTTCAAGGGTGAGTATAGCTCCGAAAAAAAATGGCACAAACGCCATGGCGATGGTCGTGATGATAAGCTGAGTGGCACTAAGCAATGTAAACCCATCCAGAGGGTCAAAATACTGAAATCGCACGAGACCTGTTGCAGAAACGATAAATGTAACAACGGCGAGATCGTTTAGGATATTGAGAGGTTCGATAGCGCGCCGTGTCGCACGTTCAATCATTGCACGGCGCAGTTTTTGGATAGTTGGCTGCAGGTGTCTCATTTTTTTACTCCCTGACGAGTTCGATCCATGTGTGAACGTCATCGTCGGTCACTTCGCGCCCTTCGACGTGTGACTGGTACCAGCGGGCGACGATGGCCCCGCGTTTTTCACTTCTGATCTTGATGGCCTGTTGATTGAGGTGCTGGTCGAGCGAAGTCTCGATCCTCTTGAGTGCGTCGAAGTCATGGGCTGCGCGGACCGCTTTGGTTCCAAGCAATATCCAGGCGGCGTCCACATCGAACCGGTCAGCCATAGCGACCAAAGCTTCAACCGGTAGGCCACGTTGGCCCTTTTCATAGCTGTGATATGCGCGATGAGAGACCCCAATCGCCTCTGCCATGGCGGTTTGAGTCAGGCCGACTTCATTGCGCGCAATTGCAAGGCGCGCACCCATGGACGTGAAGACAGACTTAGAATCCTGCGCCATGCAAGGTTTCCTATTGACGAAACCGTCATATCGCGCGAAACTGCACAAAATGACGTAAAATTACATCTAAACCCATCTGACCACGTCAGAAGGTGCGGAACAAGCGATTCCATGCGTACGGCGAATTCAACTCATCTGGATAAGGACGAAGGAAATGGCAGAAATCGACAAAACAGACAGCTCGCAAATCCTAGGGCTTGGCAAGACGCCAGCACAATGGGTTGAGATCATAGCAGAGCGAGGGATTGAAATTTCCGAACGCACACTGCGCGAACGGGCAAATGATACAGGCGCGTTCTATCGGCTTGGGCGGACCATGCTGATCACACCTGCGCAGATCGATGCGATTTTTGAAGGAGGTCAGTCATGCCGCTCCAAATCTACAAGAGGGGTCGCTTCTACTGGGTTAAGGGCTGGGTCGAGTACAACGGCAGGCGCATCGCAGGCTCATACCGGCGAAGCACTAAGGCATCTACAGAAGCAGGCGCGCGGGACTGGGTAGCGCTTGAAACTGAAATGCAGATACGTCGACATGTTGTTGGTGATGAGATCAGTAAGACATTTTCAGATGCAATCATGCTCTACAACGCCTCCGAAGAAGACGCTGAGCGACTCATTCCAATTGTCAAAGAGATTGGGGCCATGCCCCTGACGGACATCACAGGCGCTTTGTTGAAGGGCTTTGGTCCAGATTGGAAACCGATGGCATCGACCGATACTTGGTGGAGGGAAATCGTTACTCCAGCAAGCGCTGTCATCAATAATGCACACCAGCTATTGGGAACGCCTCTGATCCGCGTAAAGCCCTATGACAAATTTGAACGCATTTCGCAGGACAAACTGCGCGACAAGCCGAGCCGCGTTGAGCGTACCCCTGCGGACAAGGAGTGGATCGAGGCCTTCTGCCGGGCCGCTGATCCATACAACGCTGCATTGGTCCGATTCATGTTTGAGACTGCGGCGCGGATCGATCAGGCTGTCTCGATTGAGCCTGACGATCTGCGCCCCGCCGAAAACAAGGTCAGGGTGAAGGCACAGAAGGGCCACCCGGAAAGCTGGATCACGGTTTCGCCGCAGATGATGGACGAGCTGCTCGACTTGCCACCCAAACGGCCCAAGAACCGCAAGACTGGCAAGTTCATGAAGCCGCGTGTTTTTGGCTATGGAAGCTCGACTGGCTACAACACGCGATGGAAGACCATCTGCAAGCAAGCGGGCATTCAGTACCTGACAGCGCACCCAGCAGGACGGCATGGGTTTTTCACTGAGTTGGTGGTCAGACAAGGCGTCGATCCAGTCACAGCGGCCAAGGCTGGGCGCTGGTCAGACCCTAATTTGCCTATGCGCATTTATGCCCATGCAGAGACGGATGAGGCTGATGTCAGGGCCCGTTTTCGTACAAACCATGTACAGGAAGACCCTGTACAAACACCCAAACAGCAGAAATCAAAGAAGGAATAACGCTATGAACGGTTCCCTCCTAAGGGGCAGGTTGCAGGTTCGAATCCTGCCGGGGTCGCCAGTTAAATGAAGGTCAGTAATAGTTCGGATAGTTAGCTACCTGCATCTATGACGGGCAATGCGATGCCCCCGATTTGGGCGAGCAGTTCCAGCACCTCGGGCGCGCCTTTGCCGCTACGTAGGCTGGTAAAGACGAATGGTTTGTCACCACGCATGCGGGAGGCGTCGCGGGCCATCACGTCGAGTGACGCGCCGACATGCGGGGCCAGATCAACTTTGTTGATCACCAGAACATCCGATTTGGTGATGGCCGGGCCGCCCTTACGAGGAATTTCTTCACCCGCGGCAACATCAATGACATAGACGGTTACATCGGCCAGTTCGGGGCTGAATGTCGCGGATAGATTGTCGCCACCGCTTTCGATCAGCACCACATCAAGATCATCGTGCCGGCCACGCATCTCGGCGATAGCGGCGAGGTTAATCGAGGCATCCTCGCGGATCGCGGTATGCGGGCATCCCCCTGTCTCAACCCCAATCACGCGGTCTTGGGGCAAGATTTGCATGCGCATCAACGCCTCTGCGTCCTCTTGCGTATAGATATCGTTCGTGATCACGCCGATGGAAAGTTGCGGGTGCAGTAGCTTGGCGAGCTCTGCCGTCAGCGTGGTTTTTCCGGCGCCGACAGGACCGCCGATACCGATCCGCAAGGGGCCATTGGGGGATGACATGGGAAGGCTCCTTTTCAGCTGCGAAAAACGCGGGAGTATTGGGTTTCGTGGCGCATGGACATGATATCTGCGACCCAAGTTGCACTGTGCAAATCATCAAGCGTGGCAGTCTGCATCTTACCCGCGATTTGCACGCAATACGGTTTGAGAGCGGCCAAGGCCTTTTGCCCGTCTATCTGCCCAAGAGGGACCAGCCGCATGGCAGCAGCGCAAATGTTGGCCGCAAACGCGTGCAGATACAGCGCGGTCACGTCCTGTGGATCGAGGTTTAACAGTTTTCCCACACGGCCCACCCCGACAGGGTAGCAGAGCGGCGGAAGGTCATGGCCCCATACGGCTGACACCGTTTCACAAAAAGCAGCGCCCTGCAGGTCCGTCTCGCGCAGCCGTTCAGCAGTTGCGGCAAAGGCGCGAGCTGTGGTGTCGAGCGACGCAATGTCCGCAGGATCGGCGGCATACGCAAGATTGAGGAGGACGGCGTCCGAGCGTCCGCTGCCAAGGCAGATCAAATCAGTCAACCAAGCTTCCAGCGTTGCGCGGGACGTTACCGCACCACCAGCAATCGCGGATTCAAGCCCGCTCGAATAGGCGAATGCTCCGACAGGAAAGCTCGGCGAAAGAAGCTGGGTCAGGGTCAGCAGGTCAGTGGTCATGGGCCGTTGCGACATGTTCATGGGCATGCGTGCGACCGTGACCGTAAGCCCCGCCTTCGGGGGTGAAGGGGGCGTTGACAGACCTGATCGTCGCTCCAAGATGGGCAAGCATGTGGCCTATCACCGGATCGTCTTGGATCAAAAGCCTCTCGGCTTCGATCTGGCAGGGTGTGTGGCGATTGCCGATGTGCCATGCCAGCCGCACAAGATCACCTGTGATAGACAGCAGTGGCTCTGGCGCGGCCTCCACAGCCACAAAAGCGCCCCTGTCCAGCTGAAATGCATCGCCGTGATTGACCGACGTTGTGCTTGTCAGATCGACGAGCAACGCTGCATCAGAAACCGTTTGCAAGACTTTGCGGCGTAAAAACCGATCATCATAGGTCAGCACGCAACGGTCGATTGCATCCGACCATGTGCCCGCTCTCGCAAGCGTATGAGAGGTGAAATCAACCATCAGAACAAGAAATAACGTTGTGCCATCGGCAGCTCTGACGCCGGTTCGCAGGTCAGCAGTTCGCCATTGGCGCGCACTTCGTAAGTTTCAGGGTCCACCTCCATCTTTGGCGTGGCTGTGTTCAGGATCAGGTCGGATTTCCCGATCTTGCGCGTGTTCTGGACAGCGATGGTTTGCTTCGCCAGCCCCAGCTTTTCACCGATCCCGTCCGCCTGCGCGGCAGCCGAAACGAAACAGACTGCTGAGTTCTCGACCGAGCGGCCAAAAGCGCCGAACATCGGGCGGGAGTAGACGGGTTGTGGCGTCGGGATCGAGGCATTCGGATCACCCATCTGCGCGCATACAATCGTGCCGGCCATCAACACCATTTCAGGCTTTACGCCAAAGAACGCGGGGTTCCACAGCACCAGATCGGCGCGCTTTCCCTCTGCGATACTGCCGATCTCGTGGCTGATCCCGTGCGCAATCGCGGGGTTGATCGTGTATTTCGCGATATAGCGGCGCACGCGGAAATTGTCGTTTTCGCCAGTTTCCTCCGGCAAGCGGCCGCGCTGCTTTTTCATCTTATCGGCGGTCTGCCATGTGCGGATCAACACCTCGCCTACGCGACCCATCGCCTGACTGTCGGAAGCAATGATCGAGAACGCGCCCATGTCGTGCAGGATGTCCTCGGCGGCAATGGTTTCGCGGCGGATACGGCTTTCGGCAAAGGCCACATCCTCGGGGATGGATTTGTCGAGGTGGTGGCACACCATAAGCATATCCAGATGCTCTTCCAACGTGTTAACGGTGTAGGGGCGCGTCGGGTTGGTGGATGACGGCAAGACATTTTCGTCGCCGCAGATCTTGATGATATCCGGCGCGTGGCCGCCCCCTGCCCCTTCGGTGTGAAACGCGTGGATCGTGCGGCCCTTCATGGCGGCAACTGTGGTTTCCACAAAGCCGCTCTCGTTCAGCGTATCGGTGTGGATCATCACCTGCACGTCCATGTCATCGGCCACCGACAGGCAGCAGTCGATGGCGGCAGGCGTGGTGCCCCAGTCTTCGTGCAGTTTCAGCGCACAGGCCCCACCGTTGATCATCTCGACCAGCGCGTCGGGCTGGCTCGCGTTGCCTTTGCCCGCAAAGGCGAGGTTCATCGGGAACGCATCCGCCGCCTGCAACATGCGCCCGATGTGCCACGGGCCGGGGGTGCATGTGGTGGCCAGTGTGCCATGCGCGGGGCCGGTGCCGCCGCCAAGCATCGTGGTCAGGCCCGAATGCAACGCATCCTCGATCTGTTGCGGGCAGATAAAGTGGATGTGGCTGTCAAAACCGCCTGCTGTCAGAATGCGCCCCTCGCCTGCAATCGCCTCTGTCCCCGGTCCGATGATGATATCAACGCCAGGCTGCGTATCCGGGTTGCCCGCCTTACCGATCTTGTGGATGCGCCCGTCTTTCAAGCCGACGTCCGCTTTGTAGATGCCGCTGTGGTCCACGATCAGCGCGTTGGTGATCACGGTATCAACGGCGCCTTGCGCACGAGTCGCCTGCGACTGGCCCATACCATCGCGGATCACTTTGCCACCGCCGAATTTCACCTCTTCGCCGTAGGTCATGCCGTTGCCGCCATTGGCGCGTTCGGCAGTCAGATCACGCTCCACCTCAATAATCAGATCGGTGTCGGCAAGCCGCAATTTATCGCCCACGGTGGGGCCAAACATGGCAGCATAATCGGCGCGGGAAATACTGGTGGCCATGGCTTAGCCCTTTTTCAGGCCGCGCTTGCCCAGACGGCGGGCGTTGGCGCGGGTTTTCTGGCGGATTGGTTTGATGGCGGCTGCAACTACGGCTTCGGGAGCGGCGCCGTTCATGGCGGCGCGAGTGCTGTCAGTCGCGGCACGGGTCAGCGCATAGACCTTTTCAGACAGCATACGACCGTCTTCCGCAGGGGTGACCGACCAGATACCAGCCATGCCCAGCATCCGCATGGTAATGACGCTTTGCGCCTCGACGACCAACATGGTTGCCTGCATCGTATTGGCCCATACGGCCATCGGGTTGAACGGATGCATCACAGCTCTCCCATGATCTGTTGATTAAAGCCGACGACGCGCCGCGCGCCGGACAAGGTAATCAGGTTCACCTCGCGACGCTGACCGGGTTCGAACCGCACAGCGGTTCCGGGCGCGATATCGAGCCGGTGGCCGCGTGCGGCATCCCGATCGAAATCCAGCGCGGCGTTCGCCTCGGCAAAGTGATAATGGCTGCCCACCTGCACCGGCCTGTCGCCTGTGTTTGCGACCATCAGTGTGATCGCCTCACGGTCAGGGTTCAGGGTAAGATCGCCATCGGCAGGGAAAAGTTCTCCGGGTATCATAGCGCTCTCCTAGCGGATGGGGTTGTGTACGGTGACAAGCTTTGTGCCATCTGGGAAAGTGGCCTCAACCTGCACATCGTGGATCATCTCTGGCACGCCTTGCATGCACTGGTCATAGGTGACGACATGTGCGCCCGCTTCCATCATATCGGCAACGGACCGGCCATCGCGTGCGCCTTCGACCACGGCGTCTGTGATCAGGGCAATCGCCTCGGGATAGTTAAGTTTCACACCACGAGACAGCCGCTTGCGCGCCACCTCGGCTGCCATTGCCACCAGCAATTTGTCTTTCTCACGAGGTGTCAGTTGCACGGGTCAAAGTCTCCAGTTTTTGGGCGGGCGGTTTGCGGTCAGCATATCCAAAAGCGGCATCAGGGCTTGTCGCAAAACAAAGCTGTCCGCGCACAAAATACGCCCGACGACCACAGTTTCGCGCAGTTGCGTCGCGTATCCATGTGGCGACAGGATTTGCCGGATCGGAGCGAGGTCAGCTGCGGCATCAGGCCTGACGACCACAATATTGGCCATCGCGCGGGCACCCGCAGCAACCGCTGGGCGAGGCAGCTTTTGCGCCAGACTTCCATCCAGCTTAACGCGATCCATGTATATCGGTTTGCCGCCGGACCGGATGGTAACTGCATCGCGTAGCATGCCGGTTTGCAAAGTTTCTCCAGACGCCTCGCGGCCAAAAACCACGGGCTCGATCATCACAAATTGTCCATGAGGATGCACATCGGCGGCCAGAACACGGTTCAGATTGCAGGCGTCAAAAAGGATGGTCTCCTGCGGCACCCAGAATAGGGACGCATCACGGTCCACCTGTATTTGTGCACTGATCGATCCCGTCTGACCGGCTTGCGCGCGGTAAATCCGCTCTGCCGCTTGTGTGGTGATCAGCGCCTGTGTGCCGGTTGTCGCGTGGGCGTCGATTGCGAAGCTGTCGCCGCCGGTGACACCACCGGCTGTATTAACGAGGACCGCGTCAAGACGATCAGATGGCCCGCGTGGAAACACTGCCTTAAGTGATCCGTCCTGATGAAGCCGGTCGATAACGGACGCCCGCAATCCACGCCGTTTGACGGTCAGGGACACGCGCCCCCTCGCCCGCTGCACGCCGGCATCTTCTATCGGGCCTGCCAGACACGTCATGCGGTTTCTCTCATCCTTGAACTAAGCAAGTTTCCACCCCAAAAAGCTGATCGGCAAGGCGTGCCAGACGGAACGCTAGAAATGCCATAGGGGCGAACGCCCTACGCCCACAAAAGGGGCGTCCTGCTTGCGAATTGAGCAGAAATGAAAGTGAAAACTTGCGATTTGCGGAGTCATATTATGGACTGCGAGGCGGGCGCATTCAATTTACCGGACACGCTCAATAGGAAACCAAGACCTTTAAAGGCGCGATTTCAGCGGACCATTTAAATGATTATTTATCGGTTGCTTAGCAGAAAATTTTTCAGAAAATCAATCTAAACGCGCAACCAAATTCTGACATTCCGGTTAATCAATCAACCCAAAAGGAGATTGAATATGCCGACAGCACCCGTTGCAAATGACGACATTCTCACCTTTCAGGAAGGTGGCACCATCAATATCCAGATCAGTGACCTGATCGCAAATGATGACTATGCGGGCGACCGCAATTTGCTGACCGTTTCAGCCGTCCGCGGCGATACCGGCCCGGGTGTGACGGGTCTTCAAGACCGTACCATCGAATACCAGTTGGGCACCAATTATTTCGGCACGACCGAGTTGATCTACACAGTCACCGATGGCGTGCTTGAGGACGAAGGCGTTGTGCGCATTATCGTCGAAGATGTAAACGACGCGCCGGTTGCGTCGCCCGACGGGTTCAAGGTGCAGGCAGGCACCACACTGACCGTTGAGGCCGATCGCGGTCTATTGCGCAACGACAGTGATCTGGATGGCAATCCCCTGACAGCCGTACTGGATCAGAACGTATCAAACGGCACACTCAATCTGAATGCGGACGGGTCGTTCAGCTATACACCCAATGCCGGGTTTTCGGCCGGAACTGACAGCTTCACCTATTTTGCCAACGATGGCACCACCAACTCAATGCAGCCGGTGACGGTCAGCATTGATGTGCCCGCCGATACCACCAATAGCGCGCCCGTGGCCGTGGACGATTTCTTCACAGGCACCGAAGACGAGCGGCTGACGATCTTGACCGAAAACGTGCTTGGAAACGACCGCGATACTGACAGCGGCCCGAACCCGATCCAGCTTGCCGGTGTGCTTGGCGCACAAAACGGGATGGTTTCGCTTGAAGATGCCAACATCTTTTTCATTCCTGATCCCGATTTCAACGGCATCGCAAGTTTTGTCTATGTCCTGTCAGACGAAGGCCTGACAGATCGCGGACTTGTAGAAATCAACTTTGGCGCCGTAAATGATGCCCCTGTCGCCAATGATGAACCAGAACCATTCCTTGATCGCTACATGGCGTTCACAGGCGACACGCTGACCGTCGTCGCGTCCGAAGGCGTGCTGTTCAACGATGTCGACGTCGATGGCGATACGCTGAGCGCAACTTTGGATAGCGGGCCAGCCAACGGCGCGTTATCGCTGTCGGCTGATGGATCGTTTACCTACACGCCGGATGCGACGTTCTCGGGAGAGGACGAGTTTTTCTACACTGCCTCTGACGGCACAGCGACAAGCGCATCCACCCGCGTTGTCATCAACGTTAACAACCAAGGTGAAGATGGCGGAAACGGAACCGGACTGCCCGGTGGCTTTGATACCGGCACATGGTCAAGCGGTGCACCAACGGCGGGTGCTGACAACTACTTCGGCACCGATGGCAATGACACCGCGGATGGTCAGGGTGGCGATGACAACCTGTTCGGGCGCGGCGGTAATGATCAGCTTTTTGGTGGTGCCGGTGACGATGACATTCAGGACAACGCCGGTGACGACATGGTCTTTGGCGGCGCAGGTGATGATTATATCCGCGTCGGCGGTGGCGCTGACAGCTACGATGGTGGCGACGGCTTTGACTACATCTCGTACTACGATTCCAGCAACGGTGTGTCGCTGGACCTGTCGACAGACTCTGCCAGCGGATCGTGGGCTATCAATGACACAATTGCGAATTTCGAAGGTGCGGCCGGATCCGAAACCGGTGACGACACGATCTTTGGTAGCAGCGTGTCGAATGATATTCGTGGCTACGGTGGTGATGACCGCATCACGGGCCGTGGCGGTGATGACTTCCTGTTCGATGGTGCTGGCAACGATAACGTCGATGCGGGTAGCGGTGATGACTACGTCCGCGTGGGCGGCGGCGAAGACAGCTATAATGGCGGCACCGGTGTGGATTACATCAGCTACTATGATGCAACGAACGGCGTGACGATCGACCTTGAAACGCAATCGGTAAGCCGCTCATGGGCTGTCAACGATACCATCAACGGTTTTGAGGGTGGCGCGGGGTCGAATACCGGCGATGATCTGTTGCTGGGTGATGCCTCTGCCAACGAATTCCGTGGCCACGGTGGCGATGACCGGTTTAACGGGCGTGGCGGTGATGATGTGATCTACGGTGGCGCAGGTAACGACAGCCTCTTTGGTGCATCTGGTGCGGACCGTCTGTTTGGCGGTGCTGGCGACGATTTCCTTGATGGTGGTGCCGGCGATGCGCTGGACCTTCTCAAGGGCGGATCAGGTGCGGATGAATTCCATTTCGACAAAGGCGAAGGCACAGACATCGTCGTGGATTTCGAGAACAACGTCGATACGCTGGCGTTTGATAACTTTGGCTTTGCCACTGTGTCCGATGCTTTGGCCGCCGCCAGTGATACGGCGGACGGTGTGGAATTCGACTTTGGCGCAGACGGAATGATCACGATAAACGACATGACAATTGCGACCATCGAAAACGACATCATCCTCGTCTGATGTGACGTGTTGCTTGAACGGGCGCCGGGCGAAAGCCTTGGCGCCCGTTGGCGTGCCGGATCACGAAAGTCTAGGACGTTTTGATCCAGCGCAATGACATGCAGGTCATCGCCATGGGAAATAGCTGCCAAAGGAGACACCTATGGCTGCCACATCACAAAGCGATCTGCTTGCGATCACCGTCAAGGAATACGGAAAGCTGCGTCAGGTCATTGATGCGCTGGATACTAAAACCGCCATGCGTAAGCGGGCCGATGATACGACGATCAAGGACGTGATCGCCCATCGCGCGCATTGGATCGGTCTTTTCCTGGGATGGTATGCAGACGGTCTAGCCGGCAAGACGGTCCACTTTCCAGCCGAGGGTTACAAGTGGAACGATCTGAAACGCTACAACGCGGAATTACGGGCGCGTCAGACTGAACTTGACTGGAAAGCTGCAAAGGCATTGCTGGCCAAGGCTTATGCAGACCTGATTGCGTTCATCGAAAGCCACGACACGCCTGCGCTTTATGGTGGCCCGATGAAAGGCGCGCGGAATACATGGACACCGGGCCGCTGGGCAGAGGCGGCTGGGCCGAGCCATTTCCGCTCGGCCACCAAATACGTTCGAGCCTGCCTAAAGGACGACCGCGCGGCCTGATCGCGCTGCTTTTTCAGTCTGTCGCCGCGCACCACTGCAACGAGCGTTCCAATCCTACTGAATTCACGGATCAAAGGCCGCTGTTCTCCCTTGGCGACGTCCAGGGCGCCGCAAAGCAGGTGACCTCCAACCAGCGTGGAAAGTAGCGCTTTGGAACCTCGCTAAAACGCAGGATGATCCGATACGAGACGCATACCCAAGTGCGCAGGCGGCGTGCCGACAGCGCAACCGCCGCGCGCCGGGTCGCGCATCAGATAGGACATTGCAGCCACATGCTCGCCGCCCACGAAATAAGCCGGGCACCGAACCGGATCCGTTTCGCCGGACGCACCGGCATAACAATCCTGCGTCCATTCCCAGACACTGCCATCAAGATCTTCAATCCCTTCGGCGGTGGTGGAGAAACTACCCACTGGCCGCAGCGCGCGTGCCGCGTTGCCTTCCAGCAGATAAGCCGATGCCCATGTCAAAGACGGATCGGTGAAGATCGGATTTGGCGTTTCAGGCAAGACGGGTGCAGCCATGAACTGCCATTCGACGGCTGTCGGCAGGCGATAGAAACCGCCGGTCCGCGCGTTGATCCACGACAGGTATTCTTGCGCGTCAAGATAATTTAGCCCTGTTGCCGGAGTTGCCGCATCATCCTGATCGGGACGCACTCGCAGCACTACCGTGCATCCACCACCCCTATGACAATCATTCCATTGCGCAACCGTAACCTCGTGGCGCTGCACATAAAGCGCGGTGCCGCCGGGCAGGATCACCGGCTTGTCCGCCATCACCGGTCGATCAGCAAGATGCGGTATACTCGACACTGGGATCGTGGCGCGCTGCAACAGCGCGCCGCCACCGATGATAGCCGCCAAAGCACCGGCCAACGCAGCAAGGCCTTTCAGCCGGCGCCTCGTCCCGATCGGCTTGGCAACCATCATCTGTTCTGTCCCTGTCGCCTGCCTAAGTCTCGAATGACTGCGGCGCGACGACCTGTTCCATCAGGGCGTTGTCCCACTGACCATCGACAACAAAATGCGCAGTGGCGCCCAGCATGACCCCTTCGATCAGGTTGTGGTTCACATAGGCGTAGACCCCTGGCTGTTCGAAGGTGTACATCGCCGCAGCCGCGCTGCCGCCGCGCACGAACCATGTTTCCATGTCCTGCAACGGTGGTTCGGTGAAGGACGACTCCCAGACATAGTTGCCGTGACCGCCAATCAGGTGCGGACGGCTGTCGCGGTTGGCCTGGTTGTGGATCATCAAGACCGTCTCACCGACGCTTGCGGTCAGTGCGGCATCACCTGTCAGCGCTCCGACAGCGCCATTAAAGACCGAATGGGTCGGGATCAGTGTGCGCATTGCATCAAGACTATCGGCGTAATCATCACCGGCGGCTTCATAACTTTTGTAGTCGCCGTTTTCGTCCATCGGCAGATAGTAGTCCTGCTCACCGATATAGGCGATACGGTCATACCGCAGGGGATTGCCGTCAGCATCTTTCAGACCGTCCCGCGGCAGCACCATCACGGCGCCATTCATCCCGTGCGTGACGTGATAGGGGATCATCGCACCACCGGGAGCGCAGTGATAGGTAAAGCAACCCGGCTTGGTCGCCTTCCAGCGCAGCACCGTTTCTTCACCGGGATAGACGTGGGTCAGACCGCCGCCGCCCAGCGCACCTGTTGACGCGTGAAAGTCGATGTTGTGCTCCATCATACTGTCCACAGGATTGCGTAGCGTGAGTTCGATCATATCGCCTTCATGGCAGATCACCAGCGGCCCCGGTACAGAGCCATTGTACGTCAGTGCCCAGACAGATGCGCCGGTGTCTTCGTCGACAACCATCAGACGTTCTTCGGTCTCCATTGTGATCTCGATGATCTTGGGACCGCCGGTTGCAACCTGTTCATGTTGAGGCGCAAAGGGCGGCGCGACCAATTCCTGCGTCACGCGTGTAAAGCCGGACAGATCGGCAGGCTTTGCATCTGTTGCCGCCTCCTGTTCACCGGCTGTGCGATACAAATGCGCAGACGTCTGATCAATCATGCACACCGATGGCGATTTCGGACGGGCGGCGACGGCAGCACCTGTCATCGCAGCCGCACCGGCAAGCACGCTGCCGCAAAGCACATTGCGACGGTTGGTTGGCATCAGGCCGGGGTTGATAAACTTGGTCATAGTATCCTCCATTGAAGATGTGGGGACGCGGGGCGTTCGCACCGCGCCGGAGATTGGGCTACTGCAGGTTGGAAAGCTGTTGCTCAAAGCGCGCCTTGGCATTGCGCGGCACACGTCCTTCCAGAAAACCGTCAGGTGGGGCAACTTCTCCCACAGCGATGATCATCACCATCCCCATCGAGAAATGCGGCTTGCAGATCACGCCGTAGACACCTTCGGTTTCCAGCGTGACTTCGATCTCTTCGTTGATACGTCCGGTGAACTGTTCAGCGCCGTCAGGGAACATCCCGTCATTCAGCTCTGCATTATGGCCACGGTCGGTCACGATGAATTTCACGATATCGCCGGGCTGCGCCTGAACGAAGGCAGGTTCAAACACCATCCGTTCTCCGTCAGAGCCTTGGTTAAGCATCTGCACCTCAAAGGTTTCGGCGGCTGGCGCCCCTGCTAGAATAACTGTCAAAGCCGCGGATGTTAGCAGTGTGCGGATCATGGTCTGTTCCTTTCTGATCGCAATTTCTTGCCCGGACTCTAGCAATGGACACACCACGCCACTTTGTTCCCGCACAAAGAACCGCGCGAATTCCGGGCTTTCACCCTGTTCTAATTTCAGTGACAACGCGCTGGGGTTCATGGCATCAAAGCCCATGAACAAATCGGTCCACTCCAAAGTCTTTCCGCGACTAGACGAAAGCCTACTGACCCACCTGCCCCCGTTTTCCCGCCTTGATCGCACTCAGATCCGCAGCATTCTGGATCAGGCCACGTCACGCAGATACGCACCCGATACAGTCATTTTCTCAGAAGACGCACAGGCCGAGCGGTTTTATATGTTGCTGGATGGTGTGGTGCGGGTCGTGCGAGTCACCGAAACTGGAGAACAGGTCACCGCGCTTCATATCCCACCGGGTCAGTTGTTGGGTATCGCCAAAGCCCTTGGCCGTGACACCTACCCCGCGTCTGCCATAGCCGCGACCGAGGCCATCGCGCTCAGCTGGCCAACGACGCTGTGGGACAGGTTCATCGCCGACTATGATGGGTTTGCCAGTGAAACCTACAAAACCGTCGGCACGCGTGTGTCTGAAATGAATAACCGTATTGTGGAAATGGCCACGCAGCGCGTGGAGCAGCGGGTTGCCAATGCATTACTGCGTCTGGTCCATCAGGCAGGGCGCAAGACCGATCTGGGAATTGAGATCAATTTCCCCATCACGCGGCAAGACCTATCAGAACTGACCGCAACGACCCTGCACACCGTCAGCCGCCTGCTAAGCGGTTGGGAGAAAGAGGGCATCGTTCTGAGTAAGCGCAAGCATATCACAGTCACCAACCCGCATGCGCTGATGCTGAAATCGCAGGCCTAGTGTTGATCGTCGGTGACTGCCTTGCGCAGGTCCGCCAACAGATCAGATCGGTTCAATCCATATGCAGCACAGGCATCATCCAGCGTATGAAAGCCGCCGACCAGGCACCCGACACACTGCATCCTGTGCCGCACAAACACGGTGATCGTCTCTGGCCAGATCACCATCATATCGACCAGCAGCAAATCAGGATCAGTCAATTTCGCGGGTGTCACGGCGGCCTCCCTTTTCTGCACGATATCGCGCCACGAGACCAAGACATTGTGCCACGTCAAACTTTTCGCACAACGCGCTCAACGAAAGGCAACTTGACGAAAACGACGCCCGTTCTCATGCTACGGCAAGTTGGGCTTACAGGTGGCGACCAGACATGAGCATTCGCAGGCTGCGCACTTTGGTGGCAATTGCCGACACAGACACATTCAGCGCCGCCGCGATGCGCGTGCATGTCACCCACGCCGCGGTCAGCCAACAAATGCAAACGCTGGAGGCCGAACTGGCGATCCCGTTGTTTGATCGCAGCAAGCGCACGCCAAAGCTGACACCGGTCGCGCTTCAAATCGTTGCCAAAGCACGTGACCTGATTGCGGACTATGACAATCTGGTGCCATCGGTCATGGGCGATGATGGCCTGCACGGCACGATCCGGTTGGGTGTTTTACGCACCACACTCACCGGTCTGGTTCCGCAAGCCATTGCGGCACTGAAGGCGGATTATCCGGCACTGGGCCTGCATATCCGACCTGCGCTGACATCGACATTGCTAGCCGAGATTGAGCGCGGAAATCTTGATGCCGCGATCACCACCAAGCCGCACCTGCTACCGCCTGACGTCGTTTTCCAAGACATCGCCACAGAGCCGATGGTGCTGATCACCTCGCTCGCCGAAGCGGGCAACGACCCTATCGACCTGCTGAAAAGCAGACCGTTTATCAGGTTCGACAGAACGGCAATCGTTGGCACCTTGATCGAAAATTGGCTCCTGTCCCGAAAGATACAGGTGCGCGAGGCGATGGAACTGGATAGTCCCGAAGCCATCGCGAGCATGGTGCAGGCTGATCTGGGCGTCTCGATTGTGCCTGATCAGATAGTAAAGTCGCCAGACCGCTACCCCGTCAGACAGATCAGTCTGGGACAAGATGCACCGACCCGCACGCTGGGTCTTGCCCATCGCAAAGATCACCCGAAGGCCAAGGCGATCACGGCCATTTACCGCGCTGCGATGGATGTGGTGCAAAAATCGGCTGCAATTTCATGACCGGTTCGACGATCATGTATCTTATGCTTGGCGCATGCGCTGGGGGCTTTATCAACGGATTGTCGGGCACAGGCACGGCGCTTTTTGCGCTGGGGTTTTACCTGATGGTGCTTGATCCGGTGCAGGCTGTGGCCATCGTGGCGTTCATGTCCGTGCTTGTGGGTCTGCAAGGGGTCTGGATTGTCAGGCGCCAGATTGCTGCGCAGCCAGCACGCCTCGCGCGATTTGTGATACCGGGACTGGCAGGAGTGCCGCTTGGCCTTGCCCTACTTGACCGCATTGAGGCGGGCAGTCTGCGCCTTGTCGTTGCAGCTTTTCTGATCATCTACGGGTGCTATTTCGGATTTCGTGCCGCATTGCCTGCGTTTTCCAGACCAACGCCTTGGATTGATGCGCTGATCGGATTTGCTGGCGGTATCTTTGGCGGGGCCGCTGCGGTGTCAGGCGCGATCCCGCAAATGTGGCTGTCCATTCGGCCCTGGACGAAATCTGAAACCCGCGCCGTTTTGCAACCTTTCAACAGCGTGATCCTAACCACAACGATCTGTCTGCTGTTTCTGCAAGGCGCATATGACCAGACTGCACTCAACGCCCTTCTCGTGACCATACCAACCGGCCTGATTGCCGCGCAGATAGGCATCGCCGTGTTTCGCCGCCTGACAGATACTGGGTTTCGCCGCGTTCTTATCATCCTGACACTGCTCATGGGGGTCGGCATCGTCCTGACCGAGCTCCTGGGATGAAGTACTTTTACGCCAAACAATCGTCGGCCCTTGCGGCGCATATTCTGCTGGAAGAGGCGGGCGCGCACTACGAGGCGGTCGAAGTTTCCATTGCAGACGGGGACCATCGCACTGCCGCCTTTCTGGACGTGAACCCAAAAGGGCGCATTCCTGCTTTGCAAACTTCAGAAGGGATCATCACCGAAAACCCCGCAATTCTGGAATATATCGCAACCACCCATCCCGCCGCGTGTCTGATGCCGCAGGATAGGTTTTCGCAGGCGCAAGCACGTTCGCTGCTGGGTTATATCTGCGCCACTGTGCACGTGGCCTTTGCCCACCATAAACGCGGGGCGCGATGGGTAAGTTCTGACGCAGCCCTTCAGGATCTGAAAAACAAGGCACCAGCGGAATTGCACACCTGTGCGGCACATCTTGAGAGCACGCTCGCTTTTAGCCCTTGGGCGCTGCCGCACGGGTTTTCGTTGTGCGATCCTTACTTGTATCTGATTGGCGGTTGGATGCGCGGCGTTGGCGCAAGCCTTTATGATTTCCCCAAGCTGACCGCCCATGCCAAGGCGATGGAAAGCAGACCGGCCGTGCGGGCCGCTTTGGAATTCTATGGCTAAATCACCTCGTCAGTGCGGTCGTCACTTTCGCCGTATCGCTTGAGCACGGCAGGCTTCGTGCCTTCATAAACCCGCGCTACATTCTCCGCGATCTTGGCGTTCTCACGCTCAAACAGGCAGTCGCCGTTCATGTCGGATGCCACGATAAATGGCCCCATGCGATTGCACTTGATAACCCACATGGCCTGCGCAATCCCAAGTTCCTCGTGCCAGTGGACCGCTTCCACGCTTTCGACACCGCGCCCCAGCAAAGCGCCGGTGCCATAGCCGACGGTGGACAGATAGACCGCGCCATTTGGCACGAAATATTCCTTGTAATCCTTTGATGTCATCCCGCCCTTACCGACAATCAACTTGGCCCCTGTTTTCGCCATCCAGTCGGGCAACCATTTCGCAAACCGGAACGACGCCGTGGCCGTCACCGCCCCCATGTCAAAACTGCCGTCAGGATTGATCCGCGCGGCGGGCGAACAATGAAAATTCGCAGCTGACTGGCTGGGCAGTTCCATCGGGATATTGGCCTGATCCTCAAGCGCGCGCATGTAAACGCCCTCCCGGGCAGTATACATCAAGCCACTCAGGTAAACGATATCGCCCAGCCGCAGGTCCGCAATCGCATCTGGCGTCGGGGTCGTGGAAAGCTCAACTTCGCGTATGGTCATTCGGCGGCCATTTCTGCCGCTGGCCAGTCGACCGTTTCGCGGCGTTGATACGGGGTGAACCAGTCGGGGTCCGTGCGGTGTTCAACCCGCCCGTCTGCATGGATGCGCGCCACAGCGCGGCGCGATGACAGGCAAAACGCATGCACAGACATCGGCATGCCGCCTGTGTGGCAATAGCCCACTTCGATGTTGCAATCGATCACCATGTTCTTGCCGACAAATCCCATCGCACCCATGCCAATGGAATTGCCCAGCTCTTTGAACTCGTCCTCCATCTTGGCAATCTCGGGGTCCGCGTTGCGCGATCCGACGATCCGCAAGGTGGACGCGCGCTTGCCAAGCGTCATACAAATGTCCTTTGACCCGCCAAGACCGATCCCGATGATTGCAGGCTGGCACGCAAGGCCGCGCTTGCCAAATGCCATAAGGCTATCAAGGTAAAACCGTTTGATGCCCTGCACGCCATCGCTTGGAAAAAGCATCCGATAGTCTGATCCGAACAGGCCGCCCTTATGCACTGTGATAAGGTCGATCCACGCGCCTTCCGGCTCAAACCCGTATTCGATCTCGGGCGCACCGATGCCCACATTGTTGTTGTGATCCGTACGCCAAAGCGGGTGGACGCGGTTGGGACGCAGCGGCACGCCGTTGGTGGCATTGGCCGTGGCACGCCGCAACGCTGTCTCAAGCGCGACCATGCCGCCTTCGATTTGCGCATCATTCCCCAGTTTGACAAACCAGCGTGGCACACCCGTATCGCCGCACATCGCGCGGCGGTCCTCTTTGGCGGCTTCATAGTTGTCCAGCATGGCCTTGAGGATAAACGACGACAGATCACCGTCTTCGGTGCGTGCCGCCTCTTTCAGCCCGTCCAGATAGTCCTGCGGGATTTCAATGGCAGCCTTGTCCATCAGGGTTTCTGCCGTGGATTGGATCAGATCAATAGGGATCATTGCGCCGCCACCAGTGTTTCGGGTTCATCATGGGGCAGTATGCTTTCCCCCGGACGCACGATGGTAAATGCAACAGGCTCTCGCGTGACAACAACACCGTCATCGGTTTGCCGTGCCACGGTAAAGTCGCTGTCCTCAAGCGCGCCTGCATCGGGGAAATCCTCCCTGAAATGCGCACCGCGCGAATTTTCCCGTGCCAGACCGGCCTTGGCAATAACTTCGGACACATCGCAAAGCGACCGCAGGTTCAGCCAGTCGTGCCACGTCAGATTGAAAGCCAGATTGCTGTCATCAACGCCGGTGTCCATCAGCGCACCTGATACGTCGGCAATACCGGTCAGACCACGCTGCATGCCTGTCTTGGTGCGCATCACACCCACATCATCCCACATCAGGTTTTGCAGACGCTGGCGCAGTGGCAGCACCGGGGCAGCCTTGCGGCGCAGCGGATAAATGGCGCGTTCCAGTTCGGCTGCAAGTACGTTTTTATCGGGGTCACGCAAGGACATCTTAGCCACATCGCGCCCCATCGTGTCGCCAGCGATACCACCATAGACAGTTGAGTTCGCCACGCCATTGCCGCCAAGACGGTTCGAGCCGTGCGCACCGCCCGCGTCTTCGCCTGCAACGTAAAGCCCTTCCATCGCCGTGCGCGTATCCACATCAACGACCACGCCGCCCATAAAGTAATGCGCTGTTGGGACCACCTCGACCTGACCGGCGGCCAGATCAAAGCCGCTGTCGGCGCAACGATTGACCATCCCCTTGAATTTCTGCCGCACGAAATCGGGGCCCAGATGCCCCATCGAGATAAAGACACCCTCTTGCTTGGGGTCGTTCGCCTTGCGCATTTCGGCATAAATCCCGCGGCTGACCACATCACGGGTGGCCCGTTCGCCCTTGGCGTCATAGTCAAACATGAAACGCTGCCCCGCGTGATTGACAAGCTGACCGCCCGCGCCCCGCAACCCCTCTTCCAGCACGGTGCCGGTCATGCGCGTGTGATCGCCAGCCAACAGACCCGTGGGGTGGAACTGCACCATTTCCATGTCGCGCAGCGGCAAACCCGCGCGCAGCGCCATGGCCAGTCCATCCATCGTCTTGTCGCCAGATGGCGTGTGATACTTGTACATGGTCGGGCCGCCGCCGGTTCCCATCAGTACCGTCTTGGCCCGCACCAGCCGGAAGCGTCCTGACCCCATGTCGATCATCAGCACACCGGCAAGCGCCGATTTGTCAGCGGTAGGGATCAGTCCGATGGCGCGATGCTCTTGCAGTTTCTCAACACCGGAGGCCAGAACCTTTTCCATCAGCCGGTTAATGATTTCGATACCCGTCAAATCGCCCTTGTGCACGGTGCGATCTGCGGTTTGTCCTGCAAATGCCTTTTGATGCAACGATCCGTCGCTGTTGCGATCAAAAAAGCATCCGACCTCATTTTCCAGTTCGCGGATACGCACGACAGCCTGTTCGCACAAACGCCACGCCATGTCCTGATTGGGCAGCCATTTGCCGCCGTTGATCGTGTCCATGAAATGCCGTTCCACAGTATCGCCACCGCCCAGCGCCACGTTGTAGCCGCCCTGAACCATGCGGGTGCAGCCGCATTTACCGATCAGCCCTTTCACCGCGATGGTGATTTTCGTGCCGGCAGGTGCCGTCTGCTGCGCATGAAGGGCCGCAAAAAGCCCCGCCCCGCCGGTGCCGAGGATCAGGATATCCGTGTCATGGCGTTCGATGTCGGTCACTTTCATGTCAAACTGCCTTTAGCAAAAACAGGGTTGCGATCAGAAACGACAGGGCCGCGGCCAAGGCCGCCAGCGTTTTTTGCGGCGCCGTCCACGGCAACCATTCCAGCGCCATCAATCGCAGTCCGCCAAACATGTGGACTGCAAGAAGAAACACCAATCCAAACTCGCCCAGTTTGATAATTGCTGTATCAGTCAGGTGCAAAAATCCGTCCAGCCGGTCAGGTCGCGTGACAGCCAGCGAAAGCACCCAGAAATGCAGCGGCAGAAACAGCGCGAGCGCCAGACCTGACAGCCGGTGAATGATATAGGCCAGCCAAAGCGGGTGGGCTCTTGCGACGCGGCTCATGCGAACGTCACGGCCCAGACGGCGCGTGCTCCCAACCCAAACAGTCCCAGCCCAATGACCCACACTAACACATCAAGAACGCGACCACGAAGACCGCCCCACTCGGCTGCGATCACGCGCAAGCCAATCGCCCCATGGATCGCGGCGGCCACAACAAAGCTGCCGTAGAACAAAAACCAGATAATCGATCCTTGAGTGCGGCCCAGAATTTCTGCTGCGCTTAGCCCCCCTTGCACAGCGTAGATCATGACCGCCAAATGTCCCAGCACAAGTGGTGCCATCAATAGCGCCGTGATCCGTTGCAACATGTAAAGGCGCAGGTTCATGACCGCCGATCCTTTCGGAAAAAGGATTTCGCCGTTTCACGCTTCAGCCCCGCGATCGCGGTCATCGGATCCAGATCGTTCGGGCAATAAACCGTGCAAGATCCCATTGCATGGCAATTATGGCAGCCGCCGTCACCAGAAACGGCGTCTAAGATTACATCGCGCCCCGTGTCTTTCGCATCGTTGAGAAGTGTCCACGCGCGCTGCAACGCCGCCGGACCAAGGTAGTCATCATTATTCGCAACCGTATCGCAAGCTGCATAACAAACAGAGCAGTTGATACATTCGATCCCCGCATCCGCGACAACCCGCGCGGGCGTGGCTGTATCAACTGGCGCTATGGGATCATCACGCGTCAGGTCACCATGATGCACACCTTCCGCCGCGATCCATTTGTCAAAAAAGGGATCCATATCCACAACCAGATCCTTGATCACCGGAAGGTTGCGAAGCGGTGCGATTGTGACAGCATCGCCGTCCAGCACCTTTGCGATATGGGTTCTGCACGTCCAGCGCGGCACACCGTTCACCATCATCGCGCAGCTGCCGCACATGCCGACGCGACAAGCGAAACGATAGCTGAGGGTTGGGTCCGCGTTTTGCTGCACCCATGACACAACATCCAGAACGGTCTGATTATCAAAAGCGGGCACTTGGAAAACCGTTTGCGCGCTTTGATCGTCAGGCCCACGATCAATCGTGACTGTAAGTGTCGCTTGGGTCATGAATGATAAATACCCTTGGCTCGGCTTTGCTTGCATGCAGCATAACAGACAGTTCGGCTTGAGGGACGCGAATTTATCTTTCAGGTTTTGTAAGGTTTTCTTGCAGAACGACAGGACAGGACCCGCGCCATGACAACGTCGCAACAGGTACTATTTGCTGCTTTAGCCGCCCGCTTTAGTGATGCCCCCAAAGCCACAAGATCGGAGCCAAAGATCGACAACCTTGCCGCGATGGCCGCGCGCGGGTCTTGCCGTGCGTTCACTGACACACCGGTCCCGAATGAATTGATCAAGGTCTTGTGCGCCACAGCGATGGCGGCACCGACGAAAAGCGACCTCCAACAACGCGACATCATTCTTCTCAAAAATCCAGTCATCCGCGCAAAGCTGGCCGATCTGGTTGATAGTCAGGCATGGGTCGCGGATGTGCCGATGATCGCTGTGTTCTGCGGCAACAATCGCCGTCAGCGCCTGCTTCACACGCACAAAGACGTGCCGTTTGCCAATGATCACCTTGATGCCTTTTTTAACGCTGTCGGGGATGCCGCAATCGCGCTTGGCACCTTTGTCACTGCGGCCGAGGCGGTTGGGCTTGGCACATGTCCGATCAGCGCGGTGCGCAACAATGCTCGGGCGGTTGCCGATCTATTGGAGCTGCCGGATCACGTGTTTCCATTTGCAGGTCTGGCCTTTGGATATCCCGCCGATACGCCCGTGATCTCCAAGCGTTTGCCGCTGCGCGTGACGTGTCACACGGACCGCTATACCGAAGAAAACCTAATGGACGATATCATCGCCTACGACGCAGACCGCATGCAGTCACAGCCCTATGCCAACATCCGGTTGCAGGATGTCTTCGGTGAGAGCGATGTTTACGGGTGGTCCGATGATAAGGTGCGCCAATATAGCCAGCCCGAAAGGGCCGATTTTGGACATTACATCCGGTCCATCGGGTTCAAGCTGGACTGACGCAGCGGGCTACTGCGAAAAATCGGTGATGACAGCGGTGCCCGGTGGCGTGGGGCCTTTCATGGCACGCAATTCCGCGCTGGCGCCTGACAAAGCAACCTCGCGATCCAGCATGGGGCTCAGATCGACGTCACCTCGTTCGATCATGTCCAGCAGGGTCGGATATTTCCACGACGGCATGCCACGGGTGCCATAAAACGCAAGTTGCTTGGCGTAGATGGCCCGCATGTTGACGTGCATCATGCCGTCACCTGCTGGCATACCAACATGCACATGTCGCCCCAGCGTGGCCAGACACTCAAGCGATGCATTCGTCGTCGCAGCGATGCCCAGCGCCTCGATCGAGACCTGCGCGCCACCGCCCGTGATGTCACGAATGGCAGATGGCACATCGCTATCGCTGGCATTAACAGCTGCGTCCGCCCCCAACGAGAGCGCATGCGTTAGCTTGTCTGCGACGATATCAACCACAACCACACGCGCCCCCAACATCTTCGCCAGCAAGAGGGCCGACAGGCCAATGCCGCCGGTGCCATGAATGGCGACCCATTCCCCCGCCCTGACCGCCGCACGATCAGTGAGCGCATGCCAAGCGGTTGTCACACGGCACCCCAATCCCGCTGCAAGCGCAGGCGAAAGTGTCTTGGGCAGGTGGACGAGGTTATGATCGAACGGAACCGCGACAAATTCCGCGTAGGCCCCTGGTGCGCCAAATCCGGGCACGATGGCATGTTCGCAGGTGTTTGATGCGCCTGTCCGGCAGGCCGGACAATCGCCGCAGCCCAAGATAAACGGGGCGATGAGACGATCCCCGATGGCATGCTTGGCTTGTGGTCCCGCTTCCACCACCGTTCCGCAATATTCGTGTCCAAGGATCGACCCGCAGTGCACCTTTGGGTGTTCCCCCGTCCAGCCGTGGAAATCCGAGCGGCAAACGCCACAGGCTGCAACTTCGAGGACGACGCCATTATCGGGGCACACCGGATCATCGACCGTTTCTATCGACAGGTCTGCATGAAAGTCCCTTACAACAGCAGCGCGCATCATTTCACCTTTTGGTTTTTGGCGTTCACAAGGCCGTGCCTTGCGTCCTGCCAATCAGTCTAAAAGCTGTCCGCTTTGTTTGTCGTCACCTTTTTCTGGGTGGGTCACGTTTCTTGAGTGTAGCCCAACTCGTCTTCAAGCACGATTGCCCCCACCAAATCATCGCGCCAGCGCACAGTGCTTTTCTGACAGGACAGTCACCGCATCCGAAATCGGCGTTGACCAACCCGGATTGTCGATAAACGGCGCCATTGCAGCAAATGTCTGCGGACCAAGAAAGCCGTCAACCGGCCCCGGATCTTCGCGCAAGAGAAGTAAAAGACGCTGCATGGTCGCGATCTCGGTCGCTTCGTTCACCAGCGCAATCCCGCATTCGACCACGGCTTCGGTCTCAGCAGGCGCAACAACTTGCGGTGCAGCCGGCTCTACCTTTGATACTGGGGTTGGCTGTTCCTCATTTTGCGCCTCATCTGCTACCTCCGCGACTGGCGGGGGTGGGACCAGACACTGCCCGATGCGTTCGGCCACCTGCATCGCAGGCGCAGGTGCTGGGCCGATTTCAGTCTGACTGCAAGTCTTGTCATTCGCGTCGCAAGAAACCTCGATCCGCCACGGCTGACCGTCGCGTTCGCCTTGCAGAACCCCTGATGCGTTCGCGAAAATGCGATATTCATACCCGTCAAGACGACCTTCCTGCCAGAAAGCGGGGAATGCAGAGGATGGCAGATCGGTCACATGCGACGTCACATCAGTGGCGCCAGGAAGCGGCACATCGAATGTGGGCGAGACGCAGGGTGCAGCGGCAGCTTGCGTGGCTGACACAAGAGCAAAGGCGATGGCTGTATATACTGTGCGGTTCATTGGCCTGCCCGGATCAGAGGACCGTGCGCGCGAAACGCCAAAGCGGCGAGAACGACAGCATTTGTATTCACCGTCACAGAGGAATTGGTCGATCCGTCAACTTCGTAGATACCCTCTGGCCAGCCCCGTTCCGGATCACCCAGCGGTGCAATAGCGGCGACAAGTTCGCGTGTATAGTCCGTGCCAAACAACGCATCCCATGCAAAGGCGGCTTTTGTTGTGATGGTGCGCTTACTATCAAGACGCTCGCCGCGAAACGACATGACGGCCCAGTCTGCTCCGCCGCCCCAAACAGACGAATAGATGAAATAGGGTGCCTCATCTATGTGGGACTCGCTGACCGCAGTCAGGATACCTGTGTTGCGATAGCGTGCCTCTTGGGCTTCATAGATGGATGTCGCAAATCGGGCGGATCGGGCATCAAAGCCAAATTCCAGACCGTCAAAAAGATACGGTTCGCTGACGGTAAAGGCAGGCGTGATGTTGCGGTGCAAGCGGTCGTCCACCGGGATCGGCTGACCTTCCACATGACGCACCATCAAATGGCTTTGCGCGTCGTAGGCGCGGTAGGTATCGAGGCCGAACAGCATCATTGCCTTAGCTGCGTATTGTTCATATCCCACGCGCCCTTCCTGATCGTGGCGCAGGGTGCCATCGGCCATATTCCCGCCGATCAACTGGCCATCGTCCACCATTTGCTCAAGGTCCCAACGCGCCATGACCTGCGCCGTTTTGGGGGCAAGGTCGGGAAAATGGGCGTTCACATGACCAAGTGCTGCAACCATGCGGGCGATATCGAGCGCGGACCACCCCAGTCCCCGTTCCACCGGTTCGTTTGCATAATTGACCAGAGCACCGGTGCGCACGTTATAGGCCTTATTGGGCAAGGCATCGTCAAACAGCCGCATATCAATCAGGGTGTCGAGAACTTGGTCAATGCGTGACTCCGCCTCGCCGGCGTCAATCAGTCCCAGACGGTTGGCCGACAGAACTGCCACAACATAAGACCCGGTTTCCCACATCGTGGTCGATGGGTAATTATCCGTTGAATTCACAAGTCCCGTTTCAGGGTCGGTGTTATTCACAAAGTACTGCCACGCGATTTGCGCATGCGCCAAGTCTTCGGGTGACGATGATCCCGTCACGGCCAATTTCAACGGTGTGACGTTGTCAAATTCTGCCATAGCAACTGCTCCTGTTTGCGTATCGGCGCGCGTTTCGCTGGCTGCATCAATTGCGGTGACAAGCGCAAGACCACAGCCCAGCGCGATCAGGAAAATGATGTGGCTGCGAGCCTTTAAAAGGTTGGATTTGAAGTTCATGATTTTGCACTTTCTTTCGTCGCGTCAGGCGTCCAAAGCGCCGCGCTGATGATGCCGGCCATCGCCAGACAATTGTTAAGCCCCCAAAGGATGTTCGAAACGACCCCAGTGGCGGAATGTGATGTGGTGCCAAGGCCAAGTGCGGCCACGGCCCAGACAGCCGCGATCAGTGTCGCTGAGACAACGAATATCTGGGGCCACACAATCCGTAGAAAATTGCCAGATTGGCGGGTCTTCGGCGTGACTTTGAAGGAAATGGTCTGCCCCTTGATGACGGACCCGATTGCCCGCAACCCCAGCGGAAAGAAGGACAGGTAGCTGGCCTTTGCCGCATAACCCGAAATGCCCCACGTTCCGGCCATCATCGCCAGTTCCAGCGTCACCAGAAACGGGATCAGGTGCCAAAAGAAGTCTGCCGAATAGGCTGACACGGGCGAAACACCGGTAAATAGGTAGATAATCGGGGCGATCAGAAATATCACGTTCCAGACCGGCGCGAGATAGGAATAGAAGGTCGCGGCATACATGACGCGCTGCGAAAATGTCAGACCACGCCCGAATATCGGGTTGTCGTTGACCAGGATATCAAGACTACCACCTGCGTATTTGTAGCGTTGCACAGTCCATGTCAGCAAATCCTGTGGCGACAGCATTTTGCTTTCCACAATCGGGTGCATCTTTGATTTCCAGCCGCGCTCTCGGTCGGCGTGCAGCACGATGGACGTGTAGATATCTTCGGACACGTGAAAGCGATATGGCGTCAGAATTTCGCTCATCGCCGCTTCTGTGCGAATAGCGCTCATCATATCTGGCGCGATGTTGCGCTCCTTGCTCGACACGGTCAGGCGTTCTTCGGTGGCGTGGGCACGTTTTTCGACCTGCTTGCCAAAACTGCGCAGGGCCGCTTCCATGACAGCCTCCCGGCGATGGATGGAGCCTGCACCACAGCAGAAAGATGCATTGGCCCAATTCCGGCGGCGCTGGATAATGTCGTAGAACATCTTTGGATCGTTGACGAAGGGGTCACGGCCAAGCTGAACCGGGCCGACAACCTTCTGAACCAAGCGGCCGAATGCGCCGCCCCTTTGACCAAATCGGCGATCCAGTACGCGATCCAGCGGCTCTCCTTCCGGCAGATCGTAAAACCACTGCGGGGTCTGCACCCACGCCATCTTCGGGTCTTTGAAATAGCCCAGCGTGTTTTCCAGAATCGTAGGGAACGGGCGCGTGTCAGCATCGCAAATGACCAGTAAATCACCCGATGTGTGCTCCATCGCGTGGCGCAAATTGCCAGCCTTGAACCCTTCATTGGTGGGGCGCGAGATATAGTTCGCGCCCGCATCCTCAGTTACCCTGCGCATCGCCTCGCGCCGCCCGTCGTCAAGCACGTGGATACGAATATCGATGGGGTATGGATACGTGATGCTTTGCGCATCTTTGATGCCAAGCAATACCAGCGCGGGGTCCTCGTCATAGGTCGCGAACATGATATCGACGCAAATCGGGCGGTCGCCTTCGGGATGGTCAGGTGCGATAGCGCCCATCGTGGCAGGCGCATCCGCGATCTCGATCGGGTCGTCTTTCCAAAGATTGAAGACAAACAAAAACATCCCGAGAAAAGCGCAGGTTTCCGCGATAACCAAGGGCACCGCAAACCACATCGCTTCAGTGTTCAGTGACGCAGTCCAGCGCCACCAAATGTACCAGCTGCCCACCACCAGTGCGAGCGTAGCAAGGAATTGCCAGACAAGTTCGCGGGTAGCGGAATAGGCAAGCGGTGGCTCTGGCTTGCGGTCTTCATATTCTAAGAAATAATCATCCATCATTACGCCTCCGCACGTCGGGTGCGCGCGATATCCCAAAGGGTCGGGCCGAGGCCGATGGTCCACGCCAGCGGTTTGAACTGCGACAGCCCGTAGGCCAGTGCGAACGATGCCGGAAGAACGATGGCAAACCGTGTCAGCACCAGCACGCCCGGTGCCATCATCTCTGACAGACCCGTGCGGAAGACGCTGATGTCGAAAAGGTCGATCACCAGCGGGTGCACCAGATAAACGCCAAACGTGTACGTCGCGAGAAATGTCCAACGCGGCGACCACTGCAAATACTGACCGCCAATGAAGACCAAAAACACGAAGATCGGCATGAGAAAGTGGCCGTAATAGTCCCACCCCTGCCGAACGCCCCACGCGCCGGTGTCAAAAGCGACATGGAAGAACGGCAGGGTCGCGATGTAGGCCAGAACTGCAAAATAGAACCCGCAGCGACGGATCAGGCGGGATTCACCACGCGGGATGCCGTCGTTCCAAAGCCCGTAAATTGCAAAAGCTGCCATGCCATATCCGACATATCCGAAGACCTTAAGCGCACGGATTAGGTAGTCCCGCAAAGCCGGATCAATATCCAATCCCCACAAAAATCCCTGCACATTGTTCATGACCCCGATGGTGACAACGACCGTCAGCCCCAAGATTGGGTAGCGCGTGGCAGAGCGCATCACCGGATAAAACAGGAACAGCGCAAAGAGCGTCGGCAAAAAGTGCATATGATATTGCGATTTGCCAAGGATGAGATACCCCAACCAGCCTTGCGCCTGACCCAGCTGATCCCAGATGTAAGGCGCATAGTCGAATGCATCGGCCTTCAGCAGTCGGAAGAACGCATAGAACACCGCCCAAAAGGCAAATGGCACCAGCAGGCGCTTGGCCTGCACCGCGATTGCGCTGCCATATGTCGGCATTTTCTTGTCCACCCGCATGGCCATCAGGAAAAGCGAGAACATGAAAAACATCTCGGATCCTGAGAACTCGCCCAAGGACCGCAGGATCACCGGAACAATGCGCTGGGCTTGATCAGCGTTCGGAAATGCCTGCCCGCCAAAGTCGGTGGACGAGTGGATCAGGACGACACCAAAAGCGGCGAACACGCGATTGGCATCGAACCAGACCAGACGGGGTTTAGACGACATGCTCATGGGTTTGACACCAACATGGGACAGCTCGACGGCAAGACCTGACGCACCTGTGGACGCGGGAAGTTATGTTCCACAGTGCTGCACTCGGTCGCGCCAATCTCTGTGCCGCCGACCACGGGGCGGCAATAGACGAACTCTTCCACAGGAATGACGGGCGGGATCTGATTGGAATTGGCGCACGCACAGCACGGCACTTCTTCGACCATGCGGTTCGGATGGCATTTGTTATCGCGAATGTCGGTGCCGATAAACGCAGTGTCCCACACCTGGGTATTCTGGTTCACACGCTGAAGGATCGGACCCTGCACCTTGTATAACAGCGCAGCAAGAATGATCCCGTTGTTGTTGGCAGTTTGCAGCGGGATAAAGCCGTTTCCGTTTTCATAAAGACCTTCGTAGAACCCGCGATCCGGCTGGGACAGATCTGCCACTGCCTCGAACAACAGATCGGTATAGTCGGTATCCCAAAGCGCCCACATGCCAACGGCAGCCTTGGCAGACACAGCAGCGCGATCGGGCTGGTATTCGCCAGTCGGGTCAAGCGTGTTCCACGGATAGCCATCTGCAAAAATCGTGTCGTAGACAAAATAGGGACTGCCCTCGATCTGATGCTCGGACCGCGCGGTGATCACACCGGTTTGTTCAAAGCGACGCTGTTGAACCAGATAAATCCGGTTGGCGAACTCTGCGCGCCAGCCGTTGCTGGCGACCGTGCCGTCGTTGCTGCGGTCTGTCGGCAAATCCCAGCCCATTTCCAGACCATCCAGGATGTAGCCCTCGGTCAGAACATAGTTCTGGTTTTTGAAGACACGCGGGTCGCGGCCATCATACGGCACGCGCACACCGAAGATTTCGACATAGTTCACCGGTTCCGGAGACATCGCGCGGTCTACGTCAAACCCCCACAAGGCAAACCCTTTGGCGGCATATTCTTCGTAGCCCAGACGCCCCTCTTGCACATAGCGCGTGTTGCCATCGGACTGCGTGAAAGAGCCGAACATGCGACCATCGTCGTTGATCAGGTTACAAAAGTTCCAACGCATCGGCACGTTGTCGACGCCGTTTGCCAGATGCGGATGACGTTCTTTCAAAATCTGGAGCCAGACCAGAAGACGGCCAATGTCGTTTGCCGACATACCAATCTCACCGGGCTGGTTGGCGTAGTCCACCATCGCACCGGTAGCGGCATTATACACTTTGTTCGGCGCCTCACCGCGATAGAGCGGCAGATTGCGCAGGGTGTTGATCAGGCGATTGGCGCGGTCGTCAAATGTGCGCTTGTCGATCACACACAGCTCGTAGGCGGCGACAAGGGCACTGATGTAAGATGCGGTATCCCAAAGCGTTGTCGACGGGAACGATCCAACGGCATTCACCAGTCCTGTCTCGGACTGGTAGCTGCTTTCAAAGTATGACCAGGCGGTTTTCGCCATCTCGAATTCGCGCGGTGTCGGCTGACCGTTGCGCCCGAAATGCGCTGAGGACTGCGCTTGCGGTCCGCGCATGCAGGTCGGTTCTTCGACCAAATCGCCAAATTGAACGGACAAAGGCGATGATGAGGTAACGGTGACGCTGTCAAAGCTTTGCACGCCGCTTGCAGCTCCCTCGATAGTCAGCGCGCGCGGCTCTTCCTCGGCGGTCTGCGCAGTCCCGCTTTGGGACGGGAACACCGCCAATAGTGAAACAGCAGCCGCAAAAAGCAACGGAGCGGAAGTTGGTCGTGTCATGTGATCAGTCTCCTGATTTCGAAATTGTAAGGGACAGGCACATGCGATCAGCCTTGGGGCCGTATGCGATATGGTCTGTGCAGTGAACGATCAGGCCAAGGCCGCGGCCATTTTCGGCAAGCGGATCAGCGGCGTTTTGTGATGGGGCATGGTCGCGCACGTCAAAAGGCGCCGCGCCAACGGGGTCGCAGATTTCAACGCACACAGCATTGTCTGCATCATGCAATTCAATATCGATTGGTGCCGCTGCATCGCTGGTCGTCGCGTGCTTGACGAGGTTCACCAGCGCTTCGGTGACGCTGATCTCGAACCTGAGCAGCGCAGACGCGCCCAAAGATGGTTCCACGCAGGCTTTCATCGACAGGACCGTCCGGTCCACGTGACGCAGATCATTGGGCATATGAAACGTGCGGCGTTTCACAGAGCGCCCGCCAAATTTTCGCAGGCCTGTTCAACAGAAGCAAATATGCGGAACACACCGTCCATGCGGCAGATCCTGAACATTTGCGCAACGTCGGCCTGTAATCCGGACACAGCCAGATCACCGCGAAGGCCGATCAATTTGTAGATACCAACCAGCGCACCAAGACCCGAGGAATCCACAAACGAAACTCCGCCAAGATCAATCACCAGATGCGACGCACCGCTTTTAATCAGCTGGCTGACATCATCCTTGAATGTCTTGGCATTCGCGGCCGTCAATCGCTCTACACCGGGGCGAACGATTGTTATGCCAGCATCATGCGTGGTTGTCTGGATCATTGGATTATTTCCTCTTAAGGGTGACGACGGTCAGGTCATCATCAAGCGACCTGCCACCGCGCCATGCGGAAAGGGCGGCAACCAGTTCGTGTGGAACGTCAGTGGGATTTGTCGCGGCGGCACTTTGGGCGACGGCACGCACGCGGCCATATCCAAACGGAACGTGCGCCGTATTCTCGGCCTCAGAGGCCGCATCGGAACAGACGATTAAGGCACCACCCTGCGCGATGATGTGGCTGTTGTTTTCGTAAGTGGCATGCGCGATCAAACCGACGGGAAAGCCACCATCACCAATGTCATGAACTGCGCCGGTGTCTGTCACGTAGAACGGGGATGGAGAACCTGCCTGACAAAAATCAAGCCGACCGGTTTGCGTGTCGATGATCCCGCAAAACATCGTGAAATAGTCATCCGTCTCGCATGCGCTGAACCTGTCATTCAACGCGCTGACCAAGGTCGCCGGATCAGGAGCCCCTGCCTCGTCAAAGGCGACATTCTGAAAGAATTCCTTGGTCACCAGATGACCGATCGCAACCGACAGCAAAGACGCCTGAATGCCGTGACCCGACACATCAACCATGTAAAACCCAAGGTGGCCGCCGCCAAGCGCGAAGCATCCGAACATATCGCCCGACAAGATCGCGGAAGGCACAAACGCGGACGCGACGCTGAACCCCAGGATGTCTTGGTTCAGCGTTGGCAAAAGCTGACGTTGGGCGGCGGCCGCCACGGTCAGATCATCCTGAATGCGCTTGTGCGTCTCGGCCAGAACGCGGGTCCGTTCTGCCAGTTCGGTCGCGTGATCGATAAATCGTGTCGCAGTCCGCAAGCGCGCTTTGAGCATCGCTGTGCTGCTGCCTTTGGTGATGAAATCGTCGACACCAGCAATCAGTGCCGCATCACGGCTTTCCGCCTCATCCGCGCTGGTCAGCATGATGATATGGACGTAAACCTCACCGCCCAACTGCCGCACGGACTGTGTCACCTCAATACCGTTAAGGTGTGGCATGGACAGGTCTGTGATCAGGATCTGCGCACCGGTTGCCTTCAAAAGGTCCAGCGCGATCTTGCCGTCTTCGGCTTCGATCGCCTCGAACCCCAGCTCATTGATCAGACAGCATAGATACAGACGCTGAAGTTCGCTGTCCTCTGCCACGACGATCTTGATCCGTGCCCGTGCAGGGGAAATCTCGGTGTCGCTGGATGACGCTGCGCGGGGTGCAACGGGCACAGGCGCATCGTCGCAATCCCACGGCATGGACTTCGGCGGGATCGGTGTAAATTCTGGTATGGTGAGGGTGGTGTTCATCTGTTTCTCCGTTAGGAAACAGCTAACACCGGCATTGATCCTCTTCATCCGCGCGAACGGCTGGTTCAGGGGGGCAATCGTGTGGAAGGCCCATCCAAAAGGATAGGATCAGAAGAGGCCAGCCTCGCGCGCGATCAACGCCGCTTGTGTACGGTTGGCGGCACCCACTTTACGATAGAGCGTCTTCATATGCAGCTTCACCGTGGGTTCGGTGATATCCAGATCGCGGGCAATCTCTTTATTGGATTTGCCTTCGGTCAAACCTTTGAGAACTTGAAGCTCGCGCTCTGTCAGCTTGGCCGCTAGCGGATTATCATCCTGCGTATCCTCGGCCGTCATGAAATCAATTGGGGCGTATTGCTCGCCCATCGCCATGAACTTGATGGCATTCACCAATGACTTTGCTGGCAATGACTTTGGCACAAAACCGGCCGCACCAACCTCAAGCGCATCTTCGGCGATCTTCTTGCTTGCCTCGCCCGACATCAAAGCAACCCGTTGCCCGCCTTCATGGGCCAATGCGGATTTCAGCCCGGCAAGACCGTTCATACCTGGCATATTATAGTCGAGAAGGATCAGATCATAACCCGCGCCCGCATCAACCAATGCCATTGCATCATCAAATGTCCCCACAGCGTCGGTTTCAATCCCGTCTGAATTTTCCAGAAACATGACCAGAGTATCCCGCAGGAGGTCATGATCGTCTGCAATTAGAATTCTCATCTACTATTCCTCAAATACGGGAGGAGATTTGTCATCCAAACATGGCGTCAGAATGGCGGCTTAGGAAGGGGAAATGCCAGTGCATTCTACCCGATAGGATAGATCGGCGATCCAAAAGGTCACAACGTGACCCGCATGCGCACTTTGTGTGTCCGTCCGCTTTGTAGATGCATTGGTTTGCATGCCTCATAAGCAGGGCAACCGAATTTCGATGAAAGCAAATCAGATGCCACACATTCGCAAGGCCGTCTTTCCCGTCGCTGGAGCGGGAACGCGCTTTCTGCCCGCAACAAAATCCGTGCCCAAGGAAATGCTCACCTTGGTTGACCGGCCACTCATCCAATACGCGATGGACGAAGCGCGTGACGCTGGCATCGAAGAGTTCATCTTTGTGTCTGCCGCCGGCAAAGGTGCGCTTGAAGATTACTTTGATACCGCTGCCGCCCTTGAAATGAGACTTCGCGCGGCCGGAAAGGTTGAAGCGTTGAAAGCACTGGACTGCACGCGATTGCCGGAAGGTGCGCTGACAATCCTGCGCCAAGCGCAACCGTTAGGCTTGGGTCATGCCGTGCGGCAAGCCAAAAACCTGATCGGTGATGAAGCCTTTGCCGTTATTCTGCCAGATGATGTCATCAAAAGCGAAAAGGGCGTGCTTGCACAGATGATCGAAGCCCATCGCGATTTGGGCGGGCACATGGTGGCCGCCACGGATGTGCCGCTAAGTGAAATCAGCAAATATGGCGTGCTTGATGTCGCCTCAGAAAACGGGCGCGTTTGTTGCGCGCGTGGTCTGGTAGAAAAACCATCCCCACATGCGGCGCCATCCACCAAAGCCGTGATCGGGCGCTACATTCTTGAACGGTCTATCTTTGACCGGCTGGATGCGCTGCACCCCGGTGCTGGCGGCGAGATGCAACTGACCGACGCCATCAACGCCGATGTTGAAACGGTTGGCGTCAGCGGCTTTACCTATGACGGGCAGCGCTTTGATTGCGGATCCATTCAGGGATACGTCCAGGCAACAGCCGCATTTGCGCTGGATCGCGCTGACCTGCACGACGAATATTCGACCTTCCTCAGCCAGAAACGGCAGCATCTTAGCCTCGTTGCTTAGTCTGTTTCTGGCACGCTAGCGGGCCGGCCTATCCTTTCGGATAGGCCGGTATCCGTTTGCCCGAATGCTTTGCATGGTGACCCGTGTCATAAGCGCACAAACACAAGAGGTTGCCCCATGCTCAATACAATCACACGTTTTCTATCCGGCTTTGCCTTGGTCATGGGTATGTCCCACGCCGCAATGGCGGATGATGCGGCAAAGCCGCTCCTGACCATTTCCGGTGATATCGCCCTTACATCGCAGGATGATGTTCTGGCGCTAGATCTGGACGCTCTGCGTGCGCTGCCTGAAACTACAATCGAAACCAGCACCATCTGGACCGAAGGCGTGAACACCTTCACCGGCGTGACCTTGGCTGATCTGATGGACGAGGTTGGCGTTGAAGACGGCACGCTGATTGCCACGGCAATCAACGATTATTCCGTCGAAATCCCCGTGTCCGATGCCGTCGACGGTGGCCCGATCATCGCTTACCTGATGGACGGAAATGAGATGCGGGTGCGCGACAAAGGTCCGCTTTGGGTCATCTATCCGTACGACAGCAACACCGACTACCGCAGCGAAGTGATCTATTCGCGGAGCATTTGGCAACTCGACGGACTGGAAGTCGTTGAATAATCGTAAAGGCAGCCAACGGCCCTTACGAAGGAACGCCTCGTGTCAGTAAATCCATCCAACCGTGCAATCCGGGGCCGGAAACTTGCCATGATTGCTGGGGGAATTGCGGTCATCGCAATCGCGTTTCTGACGTTTAATGTGTCTCGGGAAATCCGACTTCTTGGGTCAGCCCAATCAGACAACGTGCAATGGTCACTGGTTCAGACACAGGTCGAGTTTCTGGAGTTTCAGAAAGAAGTTGATGCAGCCCCCGTAGATTTGGCGCAACTGCGTCAGGCTTTCGATATCTTCTACAGTCGCGGTAGCACATTGCAGCAGGCCACCGTTTTTGAAGGCCTGCGGGACGATCCGGGGGCGCGCGGCTATCTGGATGGTCTGGTCAGCTTTCTGGATGACGCGGTGGTGATCGTTGATGCGCCCGACCCGGATGTCGTCGCGCAAATTCAAGAACTAAGCACGCTTGCCGCGGATGCCTCACCGGTCGTACGGGCTTTGGGGCACTCCGCCTCGACCTTTTTGCCCAAGCCGCCGATGCACAAAGACATGCCGTCGCACGAACGATGACGCAGCTCGCGATTGCGATTGCGGGTCTCATTGGCGTGCTCACGCTGGCGGTTCTTTTTCTAAACAGAATGAACGCGCGGATTTATCGCCGCGAACGCGAAAACCATCAGACCACAACGCGGATGACTACCGTAATGAGCACGTCACTCGATGGGGTGATCGTGTGCAATGCCAACGGCGAGATTCTGCAGTTCAACCCTGCTGCCGAAGGGATTTTTGGCCACCGCGAAGCGGATATCCTTGGTCAGGATATCGGCTCGGTCATTGTTCCCGATCATATGCGTGACGCGCATGAGGCGGGCATGGAACGCTTGCGCGAAAAGGGTGAAAAGCGTGTGGTCGGCAAGGGCCGCGTTAAACTGGAAGCGAAACACAGCGACGGCCGGATTTTTCCGGTTGAGTTGGCCATTCAGTCTGCGATGACCGACCAGGGCGAAATTTTCGTGGCATTCCTGCGCGATATCTCGCACCGCGTAGCCGCCGAATCCGAGCTGGTTGCAGCCCGCGACAAGGCTTTGGCCAGTGAAAAGCTCAAGACCGATTTCCTATCCACCATGAGTCACGAAATCCGAACACCGCTGAACGGATTATTGGGCAATATGAACCTGTTGCGTGACACGAAACTGAACGCCGATCAGGATCGCTATGTCGGGCACATGGAAACGTCTGGCCGCCTTTTGATGAACCACATCTCGGATGTGTTGGACATTACCCGCTACGATGCGGGCATGCTGAACACACGCTCGGAACCGGTGAATATATCCGAACTTTTGCAGGACATTATTGACAACCAAAGCGGCGCGGCCGCCGAAAGTGGCACCAAGCTGACGTGGCATTGGAAAGGCCAGCCGGTGCATTGGATCTTGTCTGACCACGATCGCCTTCAGCACGTCATGATGAACCTTATCGGCAACGCGGTGAAATTCACTCACAATGGCTCGGTCGACGTGAGTATTGAAAACCACGGGACTGATACAGACGCCGAACTGATGGTTAAGATCACAGACACAGGCGCCGGCATGGCACCGGACCTTGTGGAACGGGTGTTTGATGATTTTGTCACCGGCAACACGGCCTATGACCGTAATGTCGGCGGCACGGGGCTTGGCCTGAGCATTGCAAAACGGTTCGTAAATGCGCTTGGCGGTGAGATCGGGGTCGAGAGCGACGAAGGGGCCGGAAGTACGTTCTGGGTGTCGCTGCCTGTTCCTGTTGCCGAGGCATCCCGCGACCAGCAAACCGCAAAGCAAGGCGATCAATCCGATCATGCGCTGCACGTGTTGTTGGTTGAAGACAACGAGATCAACCGCATCGTTGCGCGTGAAATGCTCGAAGCAGACGGGCACATCGTGACCGAGGCCCACAACGGCACCCAAGGCGTTGAGGCCGCGGATCAGGCGCATTTTGATCTTATTCTGATGGATATCAGCATGCCCGTGATGGATGGCCGGACCGCCACGCGCACCATCCGAAGCGGACAAGGACGCTCTGCCACGATCCCGATTGTCGCGCTGACCGCTAATGCGATGCTGGAAGAGCAAAACGAGTTTCTGGCTGATGGCATGGACGAAATTTTGACCAAACCGTTGTCGCGCGATGCCCTGCGTGCGTTGGTCGGGCGTATTACCAAAAATGAGGCTGAAACGGCTCATGTGCAGGTGATCGACACCGCACATCTTGCTGAGACACGGGATACTCTTGGGGATGCATCGTTTAGCACTCTGCGGTCCCGTTTTGCGCAAGAGGCCGATGCCTTCATGGACTGGCTGGGCGATCGCGAAACGACAGATATGTCCGAGATCGCCTCGCGTGCGCACAAAGTGGCCGGAAGCGCTGCCGTTTTTGGTGCAGTGTTCTTCCGCGATACCCTTCGCGAGATTGAAGTGGCAGCCAAAGCAGGTGACGCTGACTTGATCGCGACGCTCCGGCAGGATGTGGTTGAAGTCTGGAGGCACACCGCTCTGGCGCTAAAAGCTGATCAACGTGTGTAGCGTCGATCCGGTGCGCCGCCATCTGTAAGAATGCCCCCACCAGCTTGCAGCTATCAGCGAAAACGAAAGGACCACCAATCTGAAGATTGATGGTCCTTTCACCGTCATTAATAAGCTGGGTCAGGCACAGTTCCGAATAAGTGGACCAACTCCAGTTAGCCGCACTTGGAATAGCCGCACGAACCACAGGTCATGCAGCCTTCGATCATCCGCAACTCGTATGATCCGCAGGACGAGCAGGCCTTGCCTTTGGGTTTCTGGTTCAACGGCACCACGTCTGCCTGCGGATCAGATTTGAGGCCAAGCCCCTCGCCCGCCAAGAACCCTGTGCTGATCATGTGCTTTTCGATCACACCACCGATGGCAGCAAGGATCGACGGCACGTATTTGCCCTGCATCCACGCACCACCGCGCGGGTCGAATACAGCTTTCAGCTCTTCCACAACAAACGACACATCGCCCCCGCGCCGGAATACCGCCGAGATCATACGTGTCAGCGCGACGGTCCACGCAAAATGCTCCATGTTCTTGGAGTTGATGAACACCTCGAACGGGCGGCGATGCCCCGCGACGATCAGATCGTTCACGGTGATATAGATCGCGTGCTCCGAATCCGGCCACTTCAGCTTGTAGGTCGCGCCATCAAGCTCTTGCGGGCGGTCCAACGGTTCAGCGAGATAGACAACTTCGCTTTCCTCGCCGTCGGTCGTCACCTGCACCGGCGCTTCCTTCTTGTCGTCAGATACCGACAGGACAGAACCTGTCACGTCATTGGGACGGTAGGTCGTGCAGCCCTTACAGCCTTGATCCCACGCGGCCATATAGACCTCTTTGAACGCATCAAAACTGATATCTTCCGGGCAGTTGATTGTCTTGGAAATCGAGCTGTCGATCCACTTCTGCGCTGCGGCCTGCATGCGGACGTGGTCCAGCGGGGCGAGCGTTTGGGCGTTGACGAAGTAGTCGGGCAGTTCTTCGTCACCTTTCAGGTCGCGCCACATCTGCACGGCGTAATCCACGACCTCTTCTTCGGTCCGCGATCCGTCTTTTTGCAGCACTTTACGGGTGTAGGCATAGGCGAACACAGGTTCGATCCCCGATGACACGTTGCCTGCATAAAGGCTGATCGTGCCAGTGGGCGCGATTGAGGTCAGCAGCGCATTGCGAATACCGTGCTTGCGAATTTCGTCGCAAACATCGGCGTCCATGTCCTGCATCGCACCGGAGGCGAGGAACTTCTCGGCATCAAAAAGCGGGAACGCGCCCTTCTCTTTGGCCAGATCGACCGACGCCAGATAGGCCGCCCGCGCAATCGCACGCATCCACTGTTCTGTCTGGGCTGCCGCCTCTTCGGAGCCATATCGCAAGCCGACCATCAACAGCGCATCGGCCAGACCCGTCACGCCCAGACCGATGCGGCGCTTCGCCTGCGCCTCGGCCTGTTGTTCAGGCAGCGGGAATTGCGATGCATCGACCACATTGTCCATCATCCGCACGGCAGTGCCGACCAGATCGCGCAACGCGTTCGGGTCCAGCTTGGCATCTGCACTAAACGGATCAGCAACCAGCCGTGCCATGTTGATCGACCCTAGCAGGCACGCCCCATAGGGCGGCAAAGGCTGCTCGCCGCAGGGGTTGGTCGCGGCGATGGTTTCGCAATAGTTCAGGTTGTTGGCCTGATTGATCCGGTCGATGAAGATCACACCGGGCTCGGCATAATCATATGTGGATTGCATGATCGCATCCCACAAATCCTGCGCCTGCACGGTTTTGTAGACCTCACCGTTAAACACCAAGTCCCACGACTTGCCAGCCTTTACAGCTTCCATAAACGGATCGGAAATCAGCACAGACATGTTGAACATCCGCAAACGTGCCGCGTCGGATTTCGCAGTGATAAAATCCTCAACGTCTGGGTGATCGCAACGCATCGTCGCCATCATCGCGCCACGGCGCGACCCTGCGGACATAATCGTGCGGCACATCGCGTCCCACACATCCATGAACGATAGCGGGCCGGACGCATCAGCGGCCACGCCGTGCACCGCCGCGCCCTTAGGCCGGATGGTCGAAAAATCGTAGCCGATCCCGCCGCCCTGCTGCATGGTCAGTGCGGCCTCTTTGAGCATGTCAAAAATGCCGCCCATGTTGTCCGGCACCGTGCCCATGACAAAGCAGTTGAACAGCGTGACCGACCGCGCCGTGCCAGCCCCTGCCGTAATGCGACCAGCGGGCAGGTATTTGAAATCCTCCAAGGCCTCGTAAAACTTCGGCTCCCACGCCTTAGGGTCTTTCTCGACCGAGGCCAGAGCACCGGCGATACGGGTCCATGTGTCCTCGACCGTCTCGTCCTTGGGCGTGCCATCCGCCTCTTTGAAACGGTATTTCATATCCCAGATTTGCTCTGCGATCGGGGCGGAAAAACGGGACATGTGGGCAGACCTTCTTATAGCGGGAGATGTCATCAGATTCGGTGACGGATCGGGTTCGGGGGCACCATATGTAGTATGCGGCCATTCAGACAACACCACATCAGCGATAATTACACTTTGTCGCACTTGCGCATCAGCGCGTCAGATGCGAGATACTCAACATGACAGGAACCGTAAACATGCTCAAGCTGTCCGTGGGGACAGAAGATGTCGCAGGGCTCGAAGCGTGGCAGGCACAAAAGCGCGTGCGCACGCCTGACGGTTTTCCGCGTCACATCACCCGCATGTGGCCCAAGCGCGAGGCAGAGATCGTCAATGGCGGCAGCATTTTCTGGGTGATCAAAGGTGTCATTCTGGCCCGCCAAAAGATCGTGCGGCTCGATGAATACATCGGTGCAGATGGCATCCGGCGCTGCGCGATTGTGAGCGATCCGAAACTTGTGCGTGTCGCGGCTACGCCCAAACGTGCTTTTCAGGGCTGGCGCTATCTGCCCGTAGAGGATGCTCCAGCGGACTTGCCGGACGGCAGACAGGATGAAGAGGCGCTTCCCCCGGAACTGTCCAAGGCGCTGGCTGATATCGGGATCAGATAGCACACAAATTTGCTGGCGCGACAGCGCGGTTGCCGACATATTCAGGTGAGTTGACATCATCGGTCTGCCCAATCCGAAAGCTGCGCCATGTCCCGCCGTCACTACAATCTACCGCCACTCACCACGCTGACAGTGTTCGAGGCTGCGGCACGGCATCTCAGCTTCAAGAACGCAGCGCAGGAACTTTCAGTCACGCCCGGTGCCGTGAGCCATCAGGTAAAATCACTTGAAACGGAATTGGGCTGTGCACTTTTTGCGCGGCATCACCGCGGTGTAACACTTACGGCGGACGGGCAGGATTTGTTCGAAACGCTTGCCGCGTCTTTTGCGCAAGTGTCCAAGGAATTAGCCCGCATTCGTCAGTCAACGGGTCCTGAAACTGTGTCGGTCGGATCAACGACCGCCGTCGCTGCCTTGTGGCTGTCGCAAACCGTGGTCAGTCTGTGGCGCGACCACCCTGATCTGAATATCAATCAAGTAACACAAGATCGCCCGTTTTCGCGTCAGGACGGGCTGGATTTCTATATCCGTTACGGCAAAGACCCCGATTCCAGCCTAACGCATACCCCGCTTTACCGTGATGAGCTTGTGCCCGTTGCAGCACCTGATGTTGCGGCCAAACTGGACGGATGCAGCCTGTCTGAACTGGCGCAGCAGCGCTTGATCCACCTCGATAGCCCTACGCGATCATGGACCACGTGGCGCGATTGGTTCGGCGATCTGGGATACGCCGGTGAACTCAATCTGGCCGTGCGCGTGACCAGCTATTCCGTCGCACTTCACATGGCACGCCAAGGCGCTGGTATTGTATTGGGCTGGCGGCGTCTGATTGCGCCGTTCCTGACAAGTGGGAAGCTTGCTGTCATCGCGCCTTACGATCTGCCAGCGCCCGAAAAATTCTATCTGGTCGGGCGGTCTGATGACGCGCTTTCAAAAAATGCCCTGATCCTGAAACACTGGATTACCTTGGGCGCAGGTGACCTTTCGGTTTAATTCACCTCATCCAAGGGTGAGCATTTGTGACCTTGCGACATTACCCCTGTCAGGCGCAGTTTTAAGCAATTGGCTTGCGTTGAATTGCGGGGAGAATGATGATGAACAAACACTCTGATCTGGCGTCGGTCATTGCGGACGTGTCCACCGCAAACGGCCTGCCAAATGCCCACTACATCGACCCATCCGTGTTTGAGGAAGAGAAACACGCGGTCTTATTTGCAAATTGGGCCGGTGTCGGCTTTGGCAAGGATATCCCCGAACCTGGTGACGCTAAGCCGGTCGATTTTCTGGGCATGCCGATCTTGCTTGTGCGGGATCATGATGGCGCAATTGGCGTATTTCAAAACACCTGCCGCCATCGCGGGATGATCCTTGTCGACAAACCGCAGAAAATTCGCGGCGCGATCCGCTGCCCATATCATAGCTGGTGCTACAATCTGAACGGTGCGCTGCGCACCACGCCCCATGTTGGCGGTCCGGGGCGCAGCATGCACGAAGACATCAACATGGATGAACTTGGCCTGTTCCGCATCAAAGCGCACGTCTGGCGCGATGTGATTTTTGTGAATGTCGATGGCGCCGCCTCCCCGTTTGAAGAGGTGCATGCCGATCTGCTTGAGCGGTGGAAGGAATTTGATACGCCAGTTCACCACGGCGGCGCGTCCTCTTCATTCACGCTGCAAGTCGCCAGCAACTGGAAACTGGCTGTCGAAAACTACTGCGAAAGCTACCACCTGCCGTGGGTGCATCCGGGCCTGAACAGCTATTCCCGGCTGGAAGACCATTACAACATCGAGGAACGTGGACTTTATTCCGGACAAGGCACCTTGGTCTACCGCCAGCTCAAAGACCAAAGCGGCGCGGTGATGCCCGATTTCGCAGGATTAAGCGACAAATGGGACGAGGGCGCGGAATATGTCGCACTTTACCCCAATGTCCTGTTCGGCATCCAGCGCGACCACAGCTTTGCGATCCTGCTTGAACCACAGGGCTGCGAAACCACCGTTGAACATATCGAGATTTATTACGCCAAGTCCGAGGCCGACACACCGGAACTGACAGCCCTCAGAGACACCAACGCCACACAGTGGAAAGGCGTGTTCGAGGAAGACGTGTTTGTTGTAGAAGGCATGCAAAAGGGACGCCACGGCGTGTTGTTTGACGGTGGGCGGTTTTCGCCGGTGATGGACGGGCCAACGCACAACTTCCATCATTGGGTGGCCACGCAGATTGCGGCAGGGCGCGACGCATGACCCTGCAGACCAGCAGCGCGCTTGATGATGCGCTGCTTGCCGCCCACGCGAAATCTGATCTGCCGGACCTTGTCGCGCTTTACACCCAAGCGGCAGATCAGGCCGAAGGACGCAGCGATACAAACGCCGCCTGTTTTTATCTGACGCATGCCTTTGTTTTTGCGCTGGAAGACGGCGCAGCCGAGGCGGATCGCCTTAACAAGCGGCTGGCCGACTATGGCTGTGCAAAAAGGCTGGAATTTTGACGATGCTCCGGCAATCATCCCCGACAAAGCGACAGGAGAAGCGCGATGCGTAAACAGGCACAGGCAGTCGTCATCGGGGGCGGCGTGATCGGTTGTTCGATCCTGTATCACCTGACAAAGCTGGGTTGGTCTGATGTGGTCCTGCTTGAACGTGACGAGCTGACATCAGGCTCCACTTGGCACGCGGCGGCCAATATTCACGGGTTGCATGACAGCACGAACATCAGCCGCATCCAGCACTATACGATGACGCTTTACCAAGAGCTTGAGAAAGAGACGGGCCAAAGCTGCGGCATCTTCCAGCCCGGGTCACTGTATCTGGCCCAGACGGAAGAGCGTGAGCATCAGCTGCGCCTGCAAGCGGCCAAGGCAAAGCTGTATGGCATGAACTTCTACGAGGTCAGCATCGCTGAGGCGCAAAAGCTGAACCCGATGGTGAATTACGACGGCATACGCTGTGTCATGTTTGAACCTGACGGCGGCAATGTGGACCCATCTGGTGTGACGAACGCCTATGCCTTGGGCGCGCGCCAGCGTGGCGCAGAGATTCACCGCTTCACCCCTGTCACGGCCACCGATCAGCAGGACGACGGCACGTGGATTGTTCGGACACCCAAGGGCGATATTGCAACGCCGTGGGTGATCAATGCGGCGGGCCTGTGGGGCCGCGAGGTGGCGAAACTGGCGGGGATTGATCTGCCGCTGCAACCTACAGAGCACCAGTACTTCGTAACCGAAACGATGACAGACGTCGAAGACCACGCGACACGCCTTCCGTCTGTCAGTGATCGCGATGGCGAATATTACCTGCGGCAAGAGGGGCAAGGTCTGCTTGTCGGCGCCTATGAAAGGGACATGAAATTCTGGGCCGAGGACGGCACCCCGCTTGATTTTGCACATGATCTGTTTCCCGACGATCTGGAACGGATCGAAGAGAACATGATGAATGCCATCAACCGTGTCCCTGCCGTGGGCGAGGCTGGTATCAAGCGCGTCATAAACGGCCCGATGATCTGGTCACCCGATTCCAACGTGCTGATGGGGCCGGTGCCAGAGCTTGACGGCTATTTTTGCTGTAACGGCATCATCCCCGGCTTTTCGCAATCGGGCGGCATGGGTCTGATGGCAGCGCAGTGGATTATCGAGGGCGAAACGCAATACGATATGTTTGCGTGGGACATGGCCCGATTTGACAGCTGGGCCACAAAGGATTTCACCAAGGCCCGCGTGCAGGATCAATACGCCCACCGCTTTGCGATCCACTTCCCGAACGAAGAACGCAGTGCAGGCCGCCCTGCCCGCACCCGCCCGATTTACGAGACACAAAAACAGATGGGCGCAGTCTTTGGCCTGAATGGCGGGTGGGAGCATCCGGTCTGGTTTGCAGATCACCTTGGCGCATCAGACACAAACGGCTTTACCCGCCAGAACTGGTGGGGACCGGTCGGTGAGGAATGCAAAATGCTGCGCGACCGTGCGGGGATCATCGATATCTCGAACTTTGCCAAATACCGCTGCCAAGGCCCCGATGCAGAAACATGGCTGAACGCGGTTTTTGCCAACAACATGCCAAAAGCTGTCGGGCGATCATGCCTGACGCCTCTGATATCCAAACGCGGCGGGATTGCAGGAGATTTCACAGTCACCCGCACTGGCGAAGATGAATTCTGGATCATCGGGTCCGGCATGGCAGAGCGGTATCACAAGCGTTTCTTCAAGCAGGTCCCGCTGCCGGAAGGTACTACGTTTGAAAGCCAGACCGACGCCATGTGCGGCTTTAACATCGCCGGACCAAAGTCGCGTGATCTGTTGCAGCGTCTGACAAATGTCTCTCTTGCGACGGCTGATTTCCCGTTCATGCGTTCACAAATGATCGAACTTGCGGGCGTGCAGGTGCTGGCCCTGCGCGTATCCTTCACCGGTGATCTGGGATGGGAATTGCATTGCAAAACAGAGGATCAAGCGCAGCTTTATGATGCCCTGATTGCCGCTGGTAAAGACGTGGGCGCGGGTCCCGTGGGCAGCCGCGCGTTGATGTCCCTGCGGATCGAAAAGGGCTATGGATCATGGTCGCGCGAATACAGCCCCGAATACTGGCCGCAAGAGGTCGGGCTGGACCGCCTGTGCAAGATGGACAAAGCGTTTTTGAACAAAGAAGCCGCGGCAACCACTATGGCCAATGACGCCCGCGAACGGTTGGTTCTGCTGCATCTGCACGAGGTAGATGTCACAGCCTCGAACGCCGATGCAACAGGCGGCGAACCTGTCTTCAAAGATGGCAAGGGCATCGGGCGCGTCACATCGGGTGCATACGGTTACACCGTTGGCAAATCGCTCGCCTTGGGTTTTGTCAGAGACGCGCAGGACGGCGATAGCGTGGATGTGATGGTGTTGGGCAAACCCCACCGCGCAACGATCATGTCGGCGCCACCGTTCGACCCTGACGGATTGCGGTTGCGCGCATGACGCCCTAGAGCATCAAAGGCCCAGCAGAGAAGTCAGTTCTTTCAACTTGGCCCTTTGCGGATCACTCCAGTCGCGTCGCAGCCCGCGAAACAGCGTGGCTTGTGAAGCATGGATCAGACCGTCATCAAGGATTTTCAGCCCGTTGGCGCGAAGTGTCTCTCCGGTGGACGTGATATCGGCAATGGCCTCGGCGGTTTCGTTTTTTACTGTGCCTTCAGTTGCGCCCTGACTGTCCACCAGTTTGAAATCACCAACACCCGCATCGCGTAGAAAATCCCGCACCAGCCGGTGATACTTGGTCGCAATCCGCAAACGCATACCGTGGGCCGCGCGAAACGCGGCGGCAGCACCATCCAGATCATCAAGCGTATCCACATCGACCCAGCCCTGCGGCACGGCAATGATCAGATCAGCCCCGCCAAACCCCATGGGCGCAATCTCGGCGACAACACTGTCCCACGCGGGCAGCTTTTCACGCACAAGATCGGACCCCGTCACACCCAAATGGATGTTTCCTGCTGCCAGTTCACGCGGGATTTCCCCTGCCGACAGAAGCACCAGTTCCACCCCGTCGATCCCGTCCACAGCACCGGCATATTCGCGATCCGACCCCGACTTGCGCAGGCCAACGCCGCGCTTGCCGAACCAGTCGAATGTCTTGTCCATCAGCCGTCCCTTGGACGGCACGCCCAGTTTCAGCATCAGCGCAACTCCACCAAAAGATCGGGCCGGATCACACCACCCACGGCAGGTACCGCGCGGCCTTGGCCCAACTGCCGCGTCAGCGCGTCATAGCGCCCACCCGTTGAAATCGCTGGTAATTCCGGCCTGTCCACAGCGGAAAACCCGAACACGAAGCCGTCGTAATACTCTAACGTTGTTCGCCCGAAGTTGCCTTCAAAGCCAAGCCGGTCGACGTTGATCCCCAGATCGGCCATCGCATCCAGCCGCGCTTCCATCTGCGCAACGGCTGGAAGAATGGCGGGCATGTCCACAGCGATATCGCGCAGGGCGGCAAGCACATGCGGGGCTGTTTCGCGCAGGTTCACAATCGCATCAATCAGCGCGATTTCCTCGCTGGAAATCGCAGGTTCGGCGGCATCGGCGCGCAGCGCATCAATCCGCGCCTGCACTTCGTCCCGACTACGCAAGCCCACGTCAGGACCGGCATCGGCAAAGGGATCATCAGCCGCCAGAAGCGCAGCACGGCGCGCGGGTACTGCCGTGCGCCCGCCAAACCGGTCCAACAGTGCGCGAAAGCGGCGTGGTCGCCACAGGTGGCGGAGCAGTGCTGTTTTGCGTGCACTGGACGTGCACAGGCCGTGCACCGCCGCGATCAGCAGACCGATATCGCCAGTGGCAGGTTTCACCGCAACATCACCTAATGCTGCGGCAATCGCTGCAAACACCTCGGCGTCTGCCTGCGCAGGGTTACTGCCGTCAAATACCTCGAACCCGACCTGCACGTATTCAGATGGCCTGTCGGTGGCATATTCCTGTTTGCGGAAAACCTTACCCGAATAGGTATAGCGCGCGGGGTCAGCGCGGCTTATCATATGCATCTGCACGACAGGCACCGTGAAATCGGGCCGCAACATCATCTCGCCCTGCAGCGGATCAGCGGTGACATAAGCACGGTTGCGAATATCCTCACCGTACAAATCCAGCAGCGTATCTGCAGGTTGCAAAATGTCGGCCTTCACCACCTGCGCGCCCATCGCGGCAAAGTGGCTACGCAGGCGTTTCGCCTCAGTAAGCGTTTCTGGTGATGATGGCATCAGCCCTGCTCGCTATACGTCGTAAGGATTTTGCGCACCTCGGCTACAAGGTCTTCGCGCTTGACCTCGTATTGGTTGGTACGCTCATTCCACTCTTCCAGCGTCGCGTTCTTGGCGATCTCCGCGCCAAGGATCAGGTCCTTGATCTGCACGACACCGCTGTCAAACTCGTCCCCGCCCGCAATGACCGCTACCGGCGAATTGCGCTGGTCCGCGTATTTGAGTTGGTTGCCGAAGTTCTTGGGGTTGCCCAGATAAACCTCTGCGCGGATACCTTCGCTTCGCAACTCGGCCACCATCGCCTGATAGTCCGCCATCCGGTCGCGATCCATGACAGTCACAACGACAGGCCCGACGCCCGCACCTTTCAACTGCCCCTTTGAATCAAGTGCCGCAAGCAAGCGATCCACACCAATCGACACACCCGTCGCAGGCACAACCTGTCCGGTGAAGCGCTTGACCAGATCGTCATACCGCCCGCCGCCCGCGACAGAGCCAAAGTTGCGCGGACGCCCCTTTTCGTCGGTGACTTCAAAGGTGAGTTCGGCCTCATAGACGGGGCCGGTGTAGTAGCCAAGGCCACGGACGACCGAGGGGTCGATCTCAATGCGGTCTGCGGCATACCCACCTGCTTCGAGCAAGGCAGCCATCGTTTCAAGCTCTGCTACGCCTTCGCCGCCGATCTCGCTATCACCGACAAGCTCTTTCAAGCGGGCCACGGTCTCTGGGCCAGTGTCGCGCTTGGCGTCCATAAAGCCCAGGACAACATCGGCCTGCGCCTCACCCAGCCCAGCGCCTTTGGTAAAGTCGCCGCTATCGTCCTTGCGACCTTCACCCAACAACGCCCGCACACCTTCAACGCCAAGCCGGTCCAGCTTATCAATCGCGCGCAGCACGATCCCGCGTTCGGCTTCTTTGTCGTCGCCAGCGAGGCCAGCAACTTCCATCACACCGTTCAGCACTTTGCGGTTGTTCACACGCACCACATAGTCACCGCGGGCAATCCCAACGGCCTCAAGCGTATCGGCCAGCATCGCGCAAATCTCGGCATCAGCCGCGACGGACGCAGCGCCAACCGTGTCAGCATCGCATTGATAGAACTGGCGAAACCGCCCAGGTCCGGGCTTTTCATTGCGCCACACAGGCCCCATCGCATAGCGGCGGTAAGGCGTCGGCAAATCATTGCGGTGCTGCGCGTAGACCCGCGCCAGCGGTGCGGTCATATCATAGCGCAAGGCGAGCCAATCGGCGTCTTCTTCCCACGCAAACACACCCTCGTTCGGCCGGTCCACATCGGGCAGAAACTTGCCCAGCGCCTCGACCGTCTCCACGGCGGAAGTCTCAAGCGCGTCAAATCCATAGCGATGATAAACAGCCGCGATCTTTTGCAACATTTCTGTGCGCTTGGTCACCTCCGCGCCGAAATAATCGCGAAAGCCCTTGGGCGTCTGTGCCTTGGGGCGGGGCTGTTTCTTGATCTTGGCCATGGGATTGTCCTGCCGGTTTGAACTCTGGCGGACGTTTAACGCGCCACAGCCTAGGGGGCAACGCGCTTATGGTCCCTCGCCGTTTCAGTATCATTTTGCCAAAAATACTCAAAAAACAGCAGATGCATATCACAGCAATGCCATGCTAAGGACCCGTTATGACAGACACCACATCCCTTGAAGAACAGATTGCCCACTTGACCCGCACTGTTGACGAGCTTTCAGAAATCGTCGCCAGACAGGAAACGGCCTTGGCGCTGGCCACGCGACGGATCGCAATGTTGATGGAACGTGAGGCAGGCCGCGAGATGGACGGCGGCGGCACGGTGCCACTGGCCGATCAACGCCCGCCGCACTGGTAGGGCGTCTGCCTTACAGGTCTTCGATCGCGATGGCCGCCACCTGTCCGCCGTGCAGCAAAATCTCGAACCACTTACCGTTTGTGCCAAACCTCTCATAAACAGAGAGGAAAGTGGTATTGGCGGCGAGGGAATCGAGACGCCCCCCACAAGGAGAGCCGTGGCTGACGCGGCAGAACGATGCCTTGATCGCCTCGTATGCATTGTCGGTTTCGGAATAGGGCTGGCGGTTGGCGGGATTGTAGCGCACGACCTCATGGGTGCCCACGTCCCCCATCAATGACAAAGCCGCCGTAAACTGGCGCACACAGCCGTCACCGAAACCGCGAATGTAGTGCGGGCGGGGCGCTGTCGAATTCGGGATCGAATCAAAGACGTCGTAGCCTGAAACGCTTGCTATCCGCGTGCCCAAATTGGATGGCGCGTCACAGACCGTGGCGATTTCGCCAAACGGAAGTCGTGTGCCAAACGGGACCACCTGACGGTCAGGGCCATCTGGTGACGGGGTCGCAGCCCCTGCCGTGCGGCCAAATCCGAAAAGGCTACCCAAGGTGCTGGTTTCAGCAGCACCACCAGCAGCTTCAACCACCTCGGCCACGTCATCCGCATCAGGGTTTTCACCCGTTGCATCCGCAAGAGCCTCTTCAATTGCTCCGGCTTGCGCAACTGGACCGTCATTGGAAAACGCCCCGAACAGGCTTGAGAAAAGTCCCCCTTCGGACGCTGGCGCAGCAATGGCCACCGCGTCCGTGTCACTGTCCACATCAACGTCGCTCAGCCGTTCGACATCATCCAAAGGGTTTGACGCGGGTGTCGCATCGCCCATGAGGCCGCCAATACCGGAACACGCGCCAAGCAAGGCAAACGCCGCAACTGTCGCTGTCATACGCATCATGATCCGGCACCCTCGCGTTTCTACTGACCGGCCTTTTACGCCATCCGCACGGCACCTGTCCACGTTGCGCGGGCGTATCCTTGCGGAAACCGGCCTAGAGATCTTCGACTTCGATAACGCCGCCCAAGGACCGCAATGCCCCTTTGATTTGCGGGTTCACGGGGAAATCATCGCCAAGATCAAGCTCGACCTCACCGGGCAGATCGGCATTGAGCAGGCAGAAATAGATCGGCCCGCGTCCGCCTTTGACACGATCACGCGCCGCGTTGGACAACACCGACGCAACCGACGGAATCGCCTCTGGCCCATCCAGGAAGATACGGAAACCACCGCCGCCCGCATCAGCCACAGCCGTGTCGATAGGCGAGACAGAACGGCCAAGAAGTTTCAGCTGGTCGGCTTCCATCGTTGCCTCGGCTTGAATGACAACTTGGCTTCCGGTTTCCAGATGTTCGCGCGCGACCTCAAGCGTGTCGCTGAACATTGTAACCTCGTACTGCCCCGTCGGATCGGACAGCTGCACAAAGGCAAAACGATTACCCCGCGCCGATTTGCGTTCCTGCCGCCCTGATACGGTGCCCGCCATTTTGACGATACACGCGCCGCGTTCGGCCTTGGCGGTCACGTCATCCAGCGTCAGCACGTTCTTGCGTTTGAGCGATGCCATATAGTCGTCCAGTGGGTGACCGGAGAGGTAAAAACCGATTGCTTTGAACTCCTCGGCCAGACGTTCGGCGGGCAGCCAGTCGTCGCCGCCCATCAGGCGCGGTTCGGGCAGGTCATCGCCAGCTTCGCCGAAGAGCGACACTTGGTTCGAGTTTTTCTGGTCGTGGATCGCAGCCGAATAGGCGCTGATCGCATCAAGGCTACCCATCACGCGACGGCGGTTGGGGTCGAGCACGTCAAAAGCACCCGCGCGGGCCAGCATTTCCAGCGGGCGTTTGCCAATGCGTTTGAGGTCCACGCGGCGGGCAAAATCGAACAGGTTCACGAACTCGCGCCCGTCACGCCCTTCGACAACAAGTTTCATCGCCTCAACGCCGACGTTTTTCAGCGCACCCAGACCATAGACCAATTTCTGGTCCTGCACGTCGAACACCGCCTGAGAACGGTTCACGCAGGGCGGGATGTAGTCGATACCGAGGCCCTTCTTCACCTCTTGGAAATAGACGCCCAGCTTGTCGGTCAGGTGGATATCGCAGTTCATCACGCCAGCCATAAATTCGACGGGGTGATTGGCCTTCAGCCACGCGGTTTGGTAGCTGACCACGGCATAGGCGGCGGCGTGGGACTTGTTGAAGCCGTAGTTGGCGAATTTTTCCAGAAGGTCGAAAACCTCGGCGGCTTTCTTTTTCTCGACCCCGTTTTCCATCGCCCCTTTTTCGAACTTGGGGCGTTCCTTGGCCATTTCCTCGGCGATCTTTTTACCCATCGCACGGCGTAGCAAATCAGCGCCGCCAAGCGAATAACCCGCCATGACCTGCGCGATCTGCATCACCTGCTCTTGGTAAACGATAATGCCTTGGGTTTCTTTCAGCAGGTAGTCGATGGACTCGTGAACAGACTCGATTTCCTTCTGCCCATTCTTCACTTCACAATAGGTCGGGATGTTTTCCATCGGACCGGGTCGGTAGAGCGCGACCAGCGCCACGATATCCTCAATGCAGTTGGGCTTCATCCGCTTGAGCGCGTCCATCATGCCGCTGGATTCCACCTGAAACACGGCGATGGTTTTGGCGGAGGAATAAAGCGCGTAGGATTTTTCGTCGTCCAACGGGATCAACGCGATGTCGTCCTGCGTGCCTTCTGGCGGTTGGTAGAGTTCCGTGCCGTCGGGCGCGATGTGCAGGTGGCGACCCGATTTGATGATCAGGTCCACGGCGTTCTGAATGACCGTCAGGGTTTTCAAGCCGAGGAAGTCGAATTTGACAAGCCCCGCCTGTTCCACCCATTTCATGTTGAACTGCGTGGCGGGCATGTCAGAGCGCGGGTCTTGGTAAAGCGGCACCAATTCGTCCAGCGGACGGTCGCCGATCACAACACCAGCGGCGTGGGTTGAGGCGTTACGCAGCAGTCCTTCAACCTGTTGGGCGTAAGTCAAAAGGCGGTCGACAACCTCTTCGTTTTTGGCCTCTTCACGCAGGCGGGGTTCGTCGGCCAGCGCCTTTTCAATGCTGACGGGTTTGACGCCTTCGACGGGGATCATCTTCGACAGGCGGTCCACTTGACCATAGGGCATCTGCAACACGCGGCCCACGTCGCGGACGGCGGCTTTGGACAAAAGCGCACCGAAGGTAATAATCTGGCCCACCTTGTCGCGGCCATATTTGTCTTGGACGTAGCGGATCACTTCCTCGCGGCGGTCCATGCAAAAGTCGATGTCAAAATCGGGCATCGACACACGTTCGGGGTTCAGGAACCGCTCGAACAGGAGGGAGTAGCGCAGGGGATCAAGGTCTGTGATCAGCAGCGCATATGCAACAAGAGAGCCAGCACCAGAGCCACGGCCCGGCCCCACGGGGATCGCGTTATCCTTGGCCCATTTGATAAAGTCGGCCACGATCAGGAAGTAGCCGGGGAAACCCATGCCTTCGATGATCTTCAATTCGAATTCGAGGCGTTTCTCGTATTCCTCCACACTGACCGCATGCGGGATGATCGCAAGGCGGGCCTTGAGGCCCTCTTGCGCCTGCCTGCGCAGTTCGGCCACCTCGTCATCGGCAAACTTTGGCAGGATCGGGTCACGTTTGTAGGTCTTGAACGCGCAACGGCGGGCGATTTCGACGGTGTTTTCAATCGCCTCGGGCAGGTCGGCAAACAGCGTCACCATTTCTTGGGCCGATTTGAAATAGTGCTGCGGCGTCAGGCGGCGGCGCGCCTCTTGCTGGTCGACATAGGCGCCTTCGGAGATGCAGATCAGCGCGTCGTGTGCCTCGTAGAGTTCCGACTTCGGGAAATAGACATCGTTCGTGGCGACCAGCGGCAGGTTCTTGGCGTAGGCCATTTCGACAAAGCCACGCTCGGACAGTTTTTCAGCCTCAGGCAAGCCGCCGCCGTCGGGATGGCGCTGGAGTTCAACATAAAGCCGGTCGCCGAAGATGCTGGCGAAGCGATCCATCAGCGCCTCAGCCTTGGGGCGCTGGCCGTGGCGCAAGAGGCGACCCACCGGACCGTCGGGACCGCCGGTGAGACAGATCAGCCCCGCATTAAATTGTTCCAACTCGTCCAAGCTGACCTGTGGCAGCTCCCCGCCCTGATCGAGGTAGGCGCAAGAGTTCAACTTCATCAGGTTCATATAGCCCGCCTCGGTCTGGGCGAGCAGAACGATGGGGGCTGGCGCGTCCGGGCGCTTGCCGGGTTCGGGGGTCGTGTAGGTCAGATCGACCTGACAGCCGACGATGGGCTGCACGCCCGCCTTGGCAGCACCTTCGGAGAATTCCAGCGCGCAGAACATGTTGTTGCTGTCGGTCACGGCAACTGCGGGCATGTCCATGCCAGCGGCAAGGGCTGGCAGCTTTTTAACGGGGATCGCGCCTTCGAGCAGAGAATACTCGGAGTGGACGCGCAGGTGAATGAATCGGGCGTGGGATGTCATGGGCGCAATCATAGGCGGGAGGATCGTGATGGGCCAGACGGTGTGCGGCGCGTAACGCCAAACTTTGAAACTAAATTTGCGGCCGACTCCTACGACTGGAATTGCCTTATTAATTATTACTTAGCCATATCACTAAGTATCTTGACGCAGCCTGCTTTGCCGCGCATGATCGACCCCATGTCACAACAACTGAACGCCTTTTTTGCCGCCGTATCGGACCCGACCCGCAGGGCCGTTGTCGAACGGCTTGCATCCGGATCGGCCACCGTGAGCGAACTGGCCGCACCGCACCCCATCGCCCTGCCCACCTTCATGCGTCACCTCAAGGTGCTTGAGGACAGCGGGATCGTGCGGTCGGTCAAAAAGGGGCGCGTGCGCACCTGCCATATCGAGGCAGAGCCGCTGATTGCCGCGCAAGGTTGGCTCGCTTGGCAGCGCGAAATTTGGGAAGGGCGGCTTGATCGGCTGGAGGCATTGGCCCTTCAGGTTGATGCCGCTGATAAAGGAGAGACCGATGTCACTTGATACATCTTCGTTCGACATGCACCGCACGCTGCCACTGGCGCCTGATAGGCTGTGGCACGTGATGACCGACCCGAAGCATCGCGAAAAATGGGGTGCACCCGATGCCGAAACTGTCCTTATTGTGGACAAGGCCGATCTGCGTGTCGGCGGCCAAGACAAGCACCGCTGTGGCCCTGCCGATGCGCCGGAGTTCGAGGTGGAAACGCGCTGGTATGATCTGACGTCACCGGACCGCGCCGTTTTTACCGAGACATTGATTATCGGTGGCGATGCACTCTGCACCAGTCTCGTGACCTACAGCCTTGCGCCCGAGGGCACGGGCACCAAGCTGTCGATTACTGTCGCCGTGTCGTCGTTCAGTGGGCCGGACACGCTTGATGAATTCGCCCACGGCTGGGAAGGTGGCCTCGCCAATCTGGAACGCCATGTGGAGAGCCTTGATGCCTGAGCAAACAGACGATACCGATCTTACCCTTGTTCTTGAGCGGCAGATCGCCGCCAGCCCTGCCGCAATCTGGCGCTGCTGGACGGACGACACGTTGATTAAGCAATGGTTTGCACCAAAGCCTGTCAGCGTTGTCAGCGCAAAGATTGATCCCGTTCCTGGCGGTATCTTCAATGTGGTCATGCAAATGCCGGATCACGACCCGATGGAAGGTCCGTCCGGCTGCGTGTTGTTGGTGGAGCCACACAAACGCTTTGTCTGGACAGCAGCGCTTGGCCCCGGATTTCGCCCAAATCCACCCCATGACAGCCCCGACGATTTTTACAATACCGTTGATATTACGCTCACCGCGACCGAAAGCGGCACGCGCTATGTGGTGAAGGCGCTTCATGCCACGACTGCGCATAAGGCCGCGCATGAGGCGATGGGGTTTCACACCGGTTGGGGCACCATGACCGACCAACTTGCCGCAATGGCCGCCACGTTATAGCGCCCAAACCCCTTGCTATTGCGCCCTCCGATGGGTTTCATGGGCGTCAAAGGGATTTGCGCACCACGTGTCTACGCCGCATCGACGCAGGCAAATCCCCTCGGACAATCGGTAAGGCGGCGGGTTTAAGACATGGAAGTTGTGTTTCTTCTCAATGGGGAGACCGTGCGCGTTCAGGCGGATGCCACGCGCACCCTGCTGGATTGGTTGCGCGAGGATCGCGGGCTGTGCGGCACCAAGGAAGGCTGTAACGAGGGCGATTGCGGGGCCTGCACCGTCATGGTCACGGACCCTGACACGGGCGTAGGTGTGCGAGCGCTGAACGCCTGCATCCTGTTCATGCCGCAACTGCATGGCAAGATCGTGCGCACGGTGGAGGGCATCAGCGGCCCGGACGGGGCGTTGCATCCGGTGCAGCAGGCGATGGTGGATCATCACGGATCACAATGCGGATTTTGCACGCCGGGATTCATTGCGTCGATGGCGACAGGGCATATGCAAGGCCGCACCGACCACGACGATGTGCTGGCCGGAAATCTGTGCCGCTGCACAGGCTATGCGCCGATCATCCGCGCGGCCAAGGCGGCTCAGGATGCACCGGTTCCAGCATGGCTTGACGATGCGGCCCCTGAGGTAAGCGCCGCACCTTACGCCCCAGAAACGTTGGACGAACTGGCTTCGTGGTATGCGGGCCACCCTGATGCCACAGTGATTGCCGGTGCCACGGACGTGGGGCTTTGGGTGACAAAGCAGTTGCGCGAATTGGGCGAAGTCGTGTTCCTGAACCGATGCCGCGACTTGCAACGGATTGAGGTCGGTGACGATACGATCACCTTCGGCGCTGCCGTCACGATGACAGACGTGCACCGTGTGCTGAAAGACCATCATCCGTCATATGCGGAAATGGTCCGGCGCTATGGATCGGAGCAGGTGCGCGCGGCGGCGACCATTGGCGGCAACATCGCCAACGGCTCACCCATCGGGGACAACCCGCCTGCGTTGATAGCTTTGGGCGCTACGCTGCATTTGCGCCACGGCGATACGACGCGGGATATGCCGCTAGAGGATTTCTTTATTGAGTACGGCAAACAAGACCGCGCGAAGGGGGAGCTTGTGACAGGCGTCACAATCCCGAAATCCGCCCCTGCCCTGCGGTGTTACAAGCTGTCCAAGCGGTTCGATCAGGATATTTCGGCCGTCTGCGGCGCATTTAATATCACGGTTGAAGATGGCGTCGTTACCACCGCGCGGATTGCGTTTGGCGGTATGGCAGGCACGCCAAAGCGTGCGGCGAACGTTGAAAGCGCATTGTTGGACCAACCGTGGACAATTGCCACGATCGGGGCGGCCCGTGCCGCATTTGAAGATGATTACCAGCCGATGAGCGATATGCGCGCCTCTGCACAATATCGCCTACAGACAGCACAAAACATGCTGCGGCGATACTACGCAGAGACGACAGGTCAGGCCGTGAATGTGCTGGAGGTGCAGCTATGAGCGTCGCAAAACCCCTGCCCCATGATGCGGCAAAACTGCATGTGACGGGTCAAGCCCGCTATATCGACGATATCCCGACGCCATCGGGCACGCTGCATTTGGCGTTTGGCCTGTCAGAGGTGGCCCGCGGCAAAATCACGGCGATGGATCTGGATGCGGTCCGCGCCGCTGGCGGTGTTGTGACCGTCCTGACCGCCGACGATCTGCCGTTCGTCAACGATGTGTCACCATCCAACCATGACGAGCCGTTGCTGGCGACGGGTGAGGTTCACTACGTCGGCCAGCCGTTATTTCTCGTGGTGGCAAAAAGTCACCTCGCCGCTCGCAAGGCGACGCGTCTCGGAAAAGTGACCGTTGCGGAAGAAAAGCCGATCCTGACGATTGAAGAGGCGATGGCGGCGGATAGCCGGTTCGAGGACGGGCCACGCGTATGGACAAAGGGCGACGTGGACAGCGCGCTGTCATCCGCGCCGCACCGTTTGCAAGGCCGCATCGAAATGGGCGGGCAAGAGCATTTCTACCTTGAAGGACAAGCCGCCCTCGCCCTGCCGCAGGAAGGCGGCGATATGGTGGTGCATTCCTCGACCCAGCACCCCACTGAAATCCAGCACAAGGTAGCCGAGGCGCTTGGTGTGCCCATGCACGCTGTGCGCTGTGAGGTGCGGCGGATGGGTGGCGGCTTTGGCGGAAAAGAAAGCCAGGGCAACGCGCTGGCCATCGGCTGCGCCGTGGCGGCCCGTGCGACGGGGCGTCCTTGCAAGATGCGCTATGACCGCGACGATGACATGATCATCACCGGCAAGCGACACGACTTCCGGATTGATTACGATGTGGGCTTTGATGCGCAAGGGCGCGTGTCAGGCGTGGACTTTACTCAATACACCCGCTGCGGCTGGGGAATGGACCTGTCCCTGCCTGTTGCAGACCGCGCCATGCTGCACAGCGACAACGCATATCTGCTGGAGGCCGCGCGGATCACATCGCACAGGCTGAAGACCAATACGCAAAGCGCCACCGCCTATCGCGGGTTTGGTGGACCGCAGGGGGTGCTGGGGATCGAGCGGGTGATGGATCATATTGCCGCCGAACTGTCGCTTGATCCAGTGGCTGTGCGGGTGGCAAATTATTATGCTCCGATGGAGCATATGGGGCTGTCTGCCCCGATGGCCGGAGGCCAACCCCCCGAAAGTATTTCCGTCCAAAAGAAGGGGGGCGGTCGGCGCTTTGGGGGGGAGTATTCTCCCAAATCTGCAGCGCAGACGACACCTTACGGAATGGAAGTGACGGATTTCATTCTGCACGAGATGACCGAAAAGTTGTTGGCATCCTCGGACTACGAACGGCGGAAGGACGAGATCGCGGCTTGGAATGAAAGCCAGCCCCTGCTGAAGCGCGGGATCGGGTTCTCGCCTGTGAAATTCGGCATTTCATTTACGCTCACGCATCTCAATCAGGCGGGCGCGTTGGTACATGTGTATCAGGACGGATCAATCCACCTCAACCATGGCGGCACCGAGATGGGACAAGGATTGTTCCAAAAGGTTGCTCAAGTAGCGGCAAGCCGCTTTGGCGTGGATGTGGCGGCGGTGAAGATCACGGCGACGGACACGGGCAAGGTGCCGAACACCTCTGCTACGGCAGCATCATCGGGCACAGACCTGAACGGCATGGCGGTGCTGGCGGCCTGTGACACGATTGCGGGGCGGATCGCGGACCATCTGGCAGGGAACCGTGCGGGCGAGGTCACGTTTGCGGATGGGCGGGTACGGTTTGGCGATGTGGACATGAGCTTTGCCGAAGCGGTGACAGAGGCTTTCGTGAACCGTGTGAGCCTGTCGGCGACGGGCTTCTACAAAACGCCCGATCTGGCGTGGGACCGGATCAAGGGGCATGGCCGTCCGTTCTTTTACTTTGCCCACGGCGCGGCGGTGACAGAGGTTGTGATCGATACGCTGACCGGCGAGAACCGGATTTTGCGCACTGACATCTTGCATGACGCCGGTGCGTCGCTGAATCCAGCGCTAGATATTGGACAGGTGGAAGGGGGCTATGTGCAGGGTGCGGGTTGGCTGACCACAGAAGAGCTGGTGTGGGACGACAAAGGGCGGCTGCGCACGCATGCGCCTGCGACCTACAAAATCCCCGCCTGTTCGGACAGGCCGGACCAATTCAACGTCGCACTTTGGGATCAACCGAACCCTGCGCAGACGATCTATCGGTCCAAAGCGGTGGGCGAGCCGCCGTTTATGCTGGGGATTTCCGCATTTCTGGCGCTGTCAGATGCGGTTGCGGCCTGTGGTGATGGGTATCCCGACTTGCAGGCACCCGCGACAGCGGAAGAAGTGCTGGCAGCGGTGGGACGTGCACGTGGCTGAGGCCGTCTGGATCGAGGTGATTGCGACGCGGGGGTCTGCGCCACGTGATGCGGGCACGGCGATGATGGTGACGGCGGACGCGACCGAAGGCACGATTGGTGGCGGTGCGCTAGAATATCAGGCAATTGAAAAGGCCCGCGCGATGTTGGGGGCTGGCGAGGAAAATGCAGAAGTCACCTGGCCCTTGGGTCCGGGGCTGGGACAGTGTTGTGGCGGTGCGGTGACATTGCGATTTGGTCGCGAGGCGCGGGCGGTTGATGTTCCTCAGACCACAACACGCCCGCTGCAACTGCCTGACCAGCCGCTGAATCTGTGGCTGTGGGGCGCGGGCCATGTGGGGCGCGCCGTGGTATCAGCGGCGCATCCGGCCGCGTTCACGATCACTTGGATTGACCGTGCGCCGGACAGGTTTCCGGCCAATTCCCGCGACGATGTGACGACCCTGCCCGCTGCCAATATGCCACTGCTGGCCAGCAAAGCACCCGCGAACACGCACCACCTGATTTTCACTTACAGCCACGACATTGATTTGGCGCTTTGCGATGCGCTTTTGCGGCGGCCTGTGGCCTCCATCGGCTTGATCGGGTCGGCGACCAAATGGCGGCGGTTCCAGACACGGCTGGGCCAACTTGGCCACCAACCTGATGAAATTTCGCGCATCACCTGTCCAATCGGACAGCCCGCTCTGGGCAAAAAGCCTGATGATATTGCCTCAGGCGTGATTGCAGCGTATCTCGAAACGGCTGGGGCGGAATTGCGCCCCGCACGGGGGAGACGACAGGCATGAAGACGCCGCTTTTGCAGCTGAACGGGCTGACCAAGGCCTATCCGGGCGTGGTCGCCAATAGTGACGTTTCCTTTCAGATCGCATCTGGTGAAATTCATGCCTTGTTGGGTGAAAACGGTGCTGGCAAATCGACGCTTGTGAAAACGATCTATGGGCTTGTGAAGCCTGATAGCGGCACCATGACGCTAGAAGGGCGTAACTTCACGCCGCCCGATCCGCGTGCCGCGAGAGAGGCTGGCGTTGCGATGGTGTTCCAGCATTTCTCGCTATTCGATGCGTTGAACGTGGCTGAAAACATCGCTTTGGGCATGGAGAACCCGCCCAAGCAGCGCGAAGTGGCGCAGCGGGTGCGGGATGTGTCGGACAAATACGGGCTGCCGCTGGACCCTGACCGCGTGGTCGGTGATCTGTCGGCGGGTGAGCGGCAGCGTGTCGAGATTATCCGCTGCCTTCTGCAAGACCCCAAGCTGCTGATCATGGACGAGCCGACATCGGTGCTGACCCCGCAAGAGGTGACGATCCTGTTTGAGACGCTGCGCAAGCTGGCGGCAGAGGGCACAGCGATCCTTTATATCTCGCACAAGCTGGAAGAGATCAGACAGTTGTGCGACGCGGCAACCGTATTGCGTCTGGGCGCCGTTGTCGGCACCTGCGATCCGCGCGAAACATCGGCCCGCGAAATGGCCGAGCTGATGGTGGGCACAAAACTACACGTGCCGACCAAGGCAGAGCGCGCGCGCGGCGGTGCTGTGCTGTCGCTCAAAGGGTTGTCGGCGAAGGCTCCGCATCAATTCGGCACTGCCCTCAAGGACATCAACTGTGATTTCCGCAACGGCGAGGTGCTGGGCATTGGTGGCGTGGCTGGCAACGGGCAGGACGAACTTGTCGCGGCCCTAAGCGGCGAGATGCGCGTGGGCAACAAGATGATCACGCTCAAAGGCGAGCCCATCGGCAAACTTGGCCCGAATGCGCGGCGCGCCCGTGGTCTTTGTGCCGCCCCGGAGGAGCGCAACGGTCACGCCGCAGCCCCCGATATGACGCTGACCGAAAACGCGGCCCTGACCGGGGCTGTGCGCAAACGCATGGCGAAACGGGGTTTTGTGAATTGGGGCAAGGCCAAGAGCTTTGCGGAAGAAATCATCGAACGATTTGACGTGCGCACCCCCGGCCCCGCCAATGCGGCGCGGTCGCTGTCGGGCGGCAACCTGCAAAAATTCGTCATCGGTCGCGAGATCCTGCAAGCACCTGACGTTTTGATCGTGAACCAGCCGACGTGGGGCGTGGATGCCTCTGCCGCTGCTGCGATCCGACAGGCGCTGCTTGATCTGGCGGACAAGGGTGTGGCGGTTGTGGTCATTTCCCAAGACCTTGACGAACTGATGGAAATTGCCGACCGCTTTGCCGCGCTGAACGAAGGCCGCCTGTCCAAACCGCGTGATGCTAAGGGGCTGACGGTCGAAGAGATTGGCCTGATGCTGGGTGGCGCACATGACATGGAGGTCGCGCATGTTGCGTCTTGAAAAGCGACCGCAGCCAAGCCGCGTTTGGGTGTTTCTGGCCCCCTTGGTCGCAGTTGCGCTGACGATGATCGTGGGCGGCGCATTGTTTGCCGCCTTGGGCAAAGACCCCATCGTGACCATCCGCACGATTTTCTTCGATCCGCTGTTTTCCGAATTTGCGTGGTACTACCGTCCGCAACTGCTCATCAAAGGCGCGCCACTCGTACTGATCGCGATTGGTCTGTCGTTTGGCTTTCGCGCAGGCGTCTGGAACATCGGGGCCGAAGGGCAATACATCATGGGCGCCATCGTCGGTGCTGCCGTGGGACTAGCGCTTTATCCGATGGAAACGCGGTGGATTTTCCCACTGATGATCTTTGCAGGAGCATTAGGCGGCTGGGCATGGGCCATGATACCGGGCGTGTTGCGCGTGAAATTTGGGACCAACGAAATTCTGGTGTCGCTGATGTTGGTCTATGTGGCGGAATCGCTGCTGGCCTCCATGGCGCTGGGCGCGTTGCGCAACCCTGACGGCATGGGCTTTCCGGGGTCACGCAATCTGGCGCAATGGCCGTCCGCCGCCAATCTTGAGATTTGGGCGGGCAGTGGTGTGCATTGGGGTGTCGTTGCAGCAATGATTGCGGTCATCTTTGCCTACGTGACGCTGGCCAAGCACATGTTTGGCTTCCAAGTTCGCTTGTCGGGACAAAGCCCGCGTGCGGCTGCGTTCTCCGGCGTGAACCCTGCGCGGCTGGTGCTGATCTGCATGGGGATTTCCGGCGCACTGGCAGGCATGGCGGGGCTGTTCGAGGTCACGGGGCCTGCGGGCCAGATCAGTATTGATTTCAATGTGGGCTACGGTTTCACCGCGATCATCGTAGCGTTTCTGGGCCGCTTGCATCCGGCGGGCATCCTGCTGGCCGGTGGCCTGATGGCGCTGACCTATATCGGCGGCGAGATCGCGCAAAGCCAGCTTGGCCTGCCCGGTGCGGCGATCCAGTTGTTGCAGGGGATGCTGCTGTTCTTTTTGCTAGCGGTGGATGTGATGACGAACTTCCGGCTGCGGTTCGGTAAGGGGGTCGCGGCATGAGTATGCACAAATTGCCAGTGTTGATGGGCGCCGCGATGGGTCTGATGATGATGTGGATGCTGCATGCATCGCACGCCACGGGGGCCACGACGGGGCAGATGGCTTTGTTTGCTTTCGTGGCTGGACACCTAGTCTTGGTTGCAGTGGTTATTGCAGCGGGAATATTTGCCGCACGGCTTTCGCCACGTATGCGGGCGTGGATGTCACGGTTGCACCGTCCGTCGCTGGGCCACATCGGCCTGATGGCCGTCGGGATGGCGGCGGGTGCTGTCGTTATCCATCTTTATCAACATGGGGTGGGTGCCTGATGGACTTGTCATCGATCAACCCGATCCTGCTGCTGGCGTCCCTGATGGTGGCCGCCACACCGATTATTCTAGCTGCCATTGGCGAGCTTGTCGTGGAACGCGCTGGCGTTTTGAACCTTGGCGTTGAAGGCATGATGATCACAGGCGCGGTCTGCGGATTTATCGTGGCCGTGGGCACGGGCAATCCGTGGCTAGGGTTTGCAGGCGCTGCCGTGGGTGGTGCGCTGCTCTCACTTTGTTTTGGTATTCTCACGCAATATCTGCTGTCCAATCAGGTGGCGACGGGGCTTGCGCTCACGCTTTTCGGGTTGGGATTATCGGCACTGTTGGGGCAAGGCTATATCGGTATCAAGGCTCCTGACTTTCCTGACTGGCACATTCCGCTGCTTGGCGACATTCCTGTGATTGGCCCGATCGTGTTCCAGCATGATCCGATGGTCTATGTCGGTCTGTTCATCGTGCTCTTGGTCTGGTGGTTCCTACGCTTCACGCGCGGCGGGCTGATCCTGCGGGCTGTTGGCGAGAATCACGACGCGGCGCATGCGCTTGGCTACAAGGTGCGCCGTATCCGCATCATGGCAATCATGTTCGGTGGGGCCTGTGCGGGCCTTGGTGGTGCATACCTGAGCCTTGTGCGCGTGCCGCAATGGACCGAGGGCATGACGGCGGGTGCGGGATGGATCGCGCTGGCAATTGTTGTGTTCGCAAGCTGGAAGCCGGGGCGGCTTTTGCTGGGCGCCTATCTTTTTGGCGGGGTGACTGTTTTGCAGCTGAACCTGCAGGCGGCGGGCCTTGCGATCCCTGTCGAATATCTTTCGATGTCGCCCTATCTGGCCACCATCGTCGTTCTGGTTATTATGTCGTCGGGACGCGCGCCCGGATCATTGGGACGCATTTTTCATGCCTCGCGTTAGGGGCACAACATCGCCGGAATCTTCCGGCACCAACGGGAGAAATACCTTGAAAAGAAGAACTCTGCTCGCTTCGGGTGCTGCTGCTGCCACAGCTGCTGCCATCGGCGTGCCTGCCCGTGCGCAGGACGTCACAAAAGTCGGTTTCGTATATGTCGGCCCTATCGGTGACGGAGGCTGGACGTACGAGCACGACAAAGGTCGTTTGGCTGTTGAAGCCGAATTTGGTGACAGCGTTGAGACAATTTACGTCGAGAACGTGCCCGAAGGTGCCGACGCCGAGCGCGTGATGACAGACATGGCGCTGAACGGCGCGGACCTGATCTTCACCACATCCTTTGGCTACATGGACCCGACAATCAATGTCGCCGCCAAGTTCCCGAACGTGAAGTTCGAGCATGCGACAGGCTACAAGCGCGCCGATAACGTCTCGACATACTCCGCACGTTTCTACGAAGGCCGCGCTATTCAGGGCCACATCGCAGGCTCGATGACCAAGACCAACACCATCGGCTACATCGCGTCGTTCCCGATCCCCGAAGTGATCCGCGGCATCAACTCTGCGTTCATCCATGCGCGCAAAGTGAACCCCGAGGTAGAGTTCAAAATCGTCTGGGCCTACACATGGTTTGACCCCGCGAAAGAGGCTGAGGCCGCAACTGTTCTGATCGAACAGGGCTGTGACGTTGTTTTGCAGCACACAGACTCGACCGCGCCACAGGCCGCTGCACAAGCTGCTGGCGACGTTGTCACATTCGGTCAGGCGTCCGACATGGCCGAGTTCGGCCCGTTCCCGCGCGTATCTTCGATCATCGACGATTGGGCGCCTTACTACATCGCCCGCACGCAGGCCGTCATGGATGGCACTTGGGAAAGCACCGACACATGGGACGGCATCGGGCCGGGCATGGTTGGCATCGGCGAGATCACAGATGCCGTACCAGCGGAAGTAAAAGCCGAAGCCGAAGCACTGCGCGATGCGATTGCTGCTGGCGACTACCACCCGTTCACCGGACCGCTGAACAAGCAGGACGGGTCCGAGTGGCTAGCCGACGGTGAAGTGGCCGATGACGGCACACTGGCTGGCATGAACTTCTACGTTGAGGGTCTGGACGGCGATATTCCGTCCTAATCCGGTTCACGTTACAAGACAGGCCCGCCCATCACGGGCGGGCCTTTTTCGTTTGTTGCCCCCGCAAGTCGAAGGATAGACATGATTGATTTCCTGATTATCGGCGGTGGCATTGCCGGGGTGTCCGCCGCCGCGCGCCTTGCGACGCTAGGAAGCGTCACCGTCTTGGAACAGGAAGATGCGCTGGCCTATCACGCGTCGGGCCGGTCGGCTGCGGTTTATGAAGACAACTATGGCGCCCCTGCCGTCGTCGCCTTGAACAGGGCCAGTCGTGAAGGGTTGGAGGCTGCTGACGGCGGTGTCTTGACGCCGCGCGGTTTTCTGATGCTGGGCAACGCGGACAACTCTGCCCGGTTTGACGTCGATAAGGCCGTGATGGATCAGACCGAGATTTCAGTGTCCGAGGCTCTGACGCTCTGCCCCGTTATCGACACAAGCACGGTCACCCGCGCGGCCTATCACAACACCGCCAAAGACATTGATACCGACAGGCTGGTGCAACATTTTGTGCGCCTTGCGCGATCCGCTGGCGCGCAGTTCAAAACGCGCAGCGCAGTGTCGCAGATCACCCGCACCGCAAAGGGATGGGACGTGCAGGCGGGACAAGCCGTGTTTCAGGCCAGACAGATCGTCAATGCCGCCGGTGCATGGGCTGACCAGATCGCGCAGATGGCTGGCATTTCGCCATTGGGACTGACCCCCTACCGCAGGTCGATGGCCCGTATCCCCGCACCTGCCGGATACGACGTTAGCGACTGGCCGATGATCTTTGGTCCGGGTGAAACGTGGTATGCAAAACCCGACGCCGGTGCGCTGATCGTGTCCCCCGCTGATGAAACATCCGTTGCCCCGCATGACGCCTATGCAGACGAATTGACGTTGGCCGAGGGGTTGGACCGCTATGGCCAGCATGTCACCGCACCCATCACGCGATTGCTTGCCTCTTGGGCCGGATTGCGGACATTTGCACCTGACCGTAATCTAGTGATTGGACCATCGCATGAAGACGGCGATTTTTTGTGGTGCGCCGGTCAGGGCGGCTATGGCATCCAGACATCCTTTGGCGCCAGCCAACTTTTATCTGATCTGGTAAGCGGCGCCAAAAGCAGTCTGGACGCAAGCACCATCACGGACACCCAAGCGATCCGCTTTTCCTAGGCGAACGCGCGCGGGGTTAGGCCACAGCGGCCTGTAATTCCCATGATCGCAATGTCGGATAGTCAGCGTCAAAGCTTCTGGCACCATAGCGCAATTCGGGGAACAGGGCGAAAAGCTCGGCGCGGGCGTCGGCATCCAGATTGGCGATGCCTTCAGGACCTGGATGGAAGCTTTCTGTGGCAGCGCCTTCAGCAAAGATCACCTCGTGACGGTCAAAAACCAGATGGAAATAGGTGATCTCGGTCAGGCTGCTATCGACGTAAATCTCTTCATAGCTGGCGGCAAGCGATTTGGCCCGCGCGAACACAGCATCTTCGCCAAACAGAAGGCCGATGCGAATATGACTAATCAGCATCCGGTGCTGGGGCGATACACGCAGATTGCGTCTTGGTAGGCCAAAGCCCAGTGATCCAGCTTGCAGGCATACCGGCCACAGCTTGCGCGATTGGCGGTAGCTTTCACCGGACAACCGTCTGTCATGGATCATGCGGATAGGCTGCGGTCCGTTATCCCGCGTCAGAACAAGATCGCCGACGCAAAGATCATCAATGACACGCGGACCATCTGGCGTGTCGATCAGCGTGCCGCCCGTGAGGCAAATAACAGAACTACCTTCGCTCAGATCGCCGTCAATCCGGTTGCCATAGACATCAAACTGGATTGACTGGCCGGATGCAGCCGCGATGTTGACCGAGGTCGCGCCGGCGGCTGGCCCCTCTGTCGCCGTGATGGCCGTGGTGCCACCGCCGATGTCGACAAAGCTTTGCACTTGCGGGTTGGCTGCAGCATCCACAAAGGCAACGGCCTCGGCCTCGCCCGCGCTCAGGGAATTGTCGGGTGCTGTGACGCGTGTGGTGATTTGGAAAAGCGTCCAACCTGTTGCCGGATCAATCACGCCTGTCGCTGTGGCCAGATTGAAACTGGCAGCAACGGTGCCGTCTGCCTGATAGGTCGCAACCGTGAAATCGCCCAGCCGCGACAGATCATCAGGATGCACGGAAACCTCGACATATTCCGACACGCCGGTCCGGCCCGCAATCGCGTTGCGGTAGTGAATTTCAGATATGAAAGCCACGCGGTGCCATCCTTTCGCCCGATTGCATGTCGGATTCCTTCGTTTTCGTGCATAGTTTTTGGGTAAGGCCAGCAAATGTCCGCTATGGGGAAAGAATTGGGCAGTTGCCTGTTGCTACTTGAGATACGATAAGTGTCAGGAACACGAAGACCGAAAGGACCTTTTAATGCGCATCATTCTTGCCGCCATCGCCTTGGCCGCGCTGCCAATGGCCGCAGCGGCGCAGTCCGCGCTGGACAGGTATGAGGCCGCGTCAGAGCTGCTTCAGGCCAATACATATAATTTCTTTGAAAGCCGCGTGCCGGGTCTTGCCGCCGTGCGCCCCAGCACCGATTGGACCGCAGCAGACAGACAGGCAGGTGCCTGTTTGATCGAAGGTCTGCGCGCCGCCAAAGGTGACGCTGGCGTTGCCACCTATCTGAGCGATCTTGAGGCGTTTGCCCGCCAGCCGATTACCAGCATCGCGGCGATGTCGGCCAATACTCCGGCCAGCCTTGCCGACGCGCAAACCGTCCAGATCGGATCATCCTGCGGGACCGATAAGATCGGTCAGGCCCAGATGCAGCGCAGCGGGCTTGTGGCGCAACTGTCCAACCCCGTCGTGCTGTCACGGATCATGGCGCAGTAAGCAGAGCACACATTGGAATAAACAAAGGGCAGGCGCTTGGCCTGCCCTTTGTCGTTTCAGCCATCCACGCGAATGGTGGTGTTCTTGGGATCATAGGGGCTGTCTTCGACAATTTCGGCAGGCCAAAGCTGGTCCAGCATCTTGACCTGCACCTTCGTGCCGACTTCGGCCAGATCGGGTTTGACGTAACCCATGCCGATTGATTTCTCAAAAGCCACGGAATAGCCGCCTGACGTCAGGCGCCCGATGCGGTTGCCGTCCATATCGTAAAGCGCCTCGCGGCCCCACGGGTCGGCATCTTCCGGTCCGTCAATCAGCACTGTCACGCATTTGGAACGGATGCCCTTGGCGACCATCGCATCTTTGCCGTGAAAATACTTTTCAAGGTCGATGAAGCGCGGCAGATCAGCCTCGGCGGGTGTCGCATCACGTCCTAATTCGTTGCCGAACGCACGGTAGGATTTCTCCTGACGCAGCCAGTTTTGCGCACGTGCGCCGACCAGCTTCATGCCGTGCTTCGCACCCGCTTTTTCCAGCAGATCGAAAAGGTAGTTTTGCATTTCCATCGGGTGGTGCAACTCCCAACCCAGCTCGCCCGTATAGGCCACACGGATTGCATTTACAGGACACATTCCCAGTTCAATCTGGCGGGCGGTCAGCCACGGGAAGCGTTTGTTGGACAGCGCGGTTTCTGGATCGGGATCGTTGATCACTTCTTTGAGCACATCGCGGGCTTTGGGACCAGCGAGGGCGAAAACGCCCCACTTGGTTGTGACGTCTTCTTCGTTGATGCGGCCAAACTCTGGCTCTTTCTCCATGATCGCTTTGTAGAGGTAATCTTCATCGTAGGCGTGCCATGCGCCTGCGGACACGAGGTAATAGTCATCCTCGGCCAGCCGCACGATGGTGTATTCGGTGCGTGTGGTGCCGTGGGAGGTGAGCGCATAGGTCAGGTTGATGCGGCCCACACGCGGCAGTTTGTTGGTGGTGAACCAGTCAAGGAAGGCCGTCGCACCGGGGCCGGAGATGCGGTGTTTGGCAAAGGCCGTCGCGTCGATCAGGCCGACGCCTTCGCGGATGGCTTTGGCCTCATCCACCGCGTATTGCCACCAGCCGCCGCGCCGGAAGGACCGCGCGTCGTGATCAAAGTTGTCGGGTGCATCGAGCGGGCCATAATAGTTCGGACGCTCCCATCCGTTGACGAAACCGAACTGTGCGCCGCGTGCCTTTTGGCGGTCATAGGCGGGTGCTGTGCGTAGCGGGCGGCAGGCGGGGCGTTCTTCATCGGGGTGGTGCAGGATATAGACGTGATCATAGCACTCTTCGTTCTTGCGGGCGGCAAATTCGGTCGTCATCCAGTCGTGGCCGTAACGCTTGGGATCAAGCGATGCCATGTCGATCTCGGCCTCGCCATCGACCATCATCTGCGCAAGGTAATACCCTGTGCCACCAGCCGCGGTGATGCCAAAGCTGAAGCCTTCGGCAAGCCACATATTGTTGAGACCAGGTGCGGGGCCAACCAGCGGGTTGCCGTCAGGAGTGTAACAGATCGGACCGTTAAAATCGTCCTTCAGACCGCTTTCCTCGCAAGACGGGACGCGGTGGATCATGGCCATGTATTGCTCTTCGATCCGTTCCAGATCGAGCGGGAACAGATCGGCGCGGAAACTATCTGGCACGCCATGTTCAAAAACAGCCGGAGCGTTCTTTTCGTAAACACCCAAGATCCAACCGCCGCGTTCTTCGCGCACGTATGACTGCGCGTCGGCGTCGCGGATCACGGGGTGTTCGGGGTTGCCCTCGGCGCGGTAGGCGACAAGCGCGGGGTCTTGATCCATGACGATGAACTGGTGTTCAACGGGGATCGCGGGCAACTTGAGGCCCAGCTTTTTCGCTGTGGTTTGGACATGGTTGCCAGACGCGGTGACAACGTGCTCTGCCGTGATAACGATCTGTTCGTCGGACGGCACGAGGTTGCCGCCCTTTTCGACCATTTTGGTGCAAGTCACTTCCCATGCGTCGCCATTCCAGTGGAAGGCATCCGCCTGCCATTTCCGCTCGATCACAGCGCCATGCTGACGCGCGCCCTTGGCCATCGCCATCGTCACATCGGCGGGGTTAATGTAGCCATCGGTGTGGTGATAAAGTGCGCCTTTGAGGTCCTCGGTGCGGATCAGTGGCCACTTTTCCTTGATCTCGTCCGGTGTCATCCACTGGTAGGGCACGTCACAGGTTTCGGCGGTGGACGCATAAAGCATGTATTCATCCATGCGTTCGTCCGTCTGGGCCATGCGCAAGTTACCGACGACAGCAAAACCCGCGTTCAGGCCCGTTTCTTCCTCCAGCGATTTGTAGAAATCCACCGAATATTTGTGGATGTGGGTCGTGGCGAAGGACATATTGAACAGCGGCAAAAGACCGGCGGCGTGCCATGTGGACCCTGATGTCAGCTCGTCGCGTTCCAGCAGCATGACGTCATCCCAGCCGGCCTTGGCCAAGTGATACGCGATCGAGGTTCCTACGGCACCACCGCCGACAACCAATGCTTTGACGTTCGTTTTCATGTCGGCGACTCCGGCTCGGAAGGACTGAATTTGCGCCACATTGGCCCAAATCGGAAAAGCACGACAGAACCAGCCGACCAAGTTTGGCAAAAAACCGACAACGCCCCTTACCCGATTGGTCTTGCGGGCATTTTTGCAACGCGATGTGCCATGTGCACAGAATTTCGCGACAAGTTTACCAATTTATGCTAGTTTAACTGTCAGCACCCATAAGAGGTGCAGATTGAGGAGAGTTTCGCTATGACCCGCACGCTTTTGGCGGCAATGGTCGCGTCTGTATTGCTAGGTGCCTGTGCCGCATCCCCCGACAGCTTTATCGCTGAACGGGCTGATAATGACATGTTGCGGTTTTCCGCATCCAACTATGCAACGCCGGCATTAGGCCCGCGCTAACCCAAACTACTGTCCTGACACGAAAAAAAGGCCAGACGCTGATGCGCCTGACCCTTGATGTCTTGGCAGAGACGAAGGTTTAGTTGGCGAGCCAGCTATCGACTTCTTCTTTCGCTTGCTCTTTGGTCTTGCCGTACTTCTGCTGGATTTTGCCTTCCAGCGCGGTGCGGTCACCTTGCACTTCGTCCAGCTCGTCGTTTGTCAGCTCGCCCCATTTCGCTTGGGCTTTGCCTTTGTATTCTTTCCAGTTGCCTTGAATCTGGTCCCAGTTCATCGCTGTTCTCCTTCACTTAAGGGTGCGGCGCTTCGGCGCCACTTCGCTTCTGGTAAAACAACGCAGGCAAGGCGTGAAAGTTCCAAGAAACTAGAGCATTCCGGGCACAACAAGATCAGGCGGACGGTGGCCATCATCGAAGGTCTTGATGTTGATGATAACTTTCTCGCCCATCTCGATCCGGCCCTCGACGGTGGCCGATCCCATATGCGGCAACAAGACGACATTCGACAGCTCTCGCAGGCGCGGATTGATCTCGGCGCCGCGTTCAAACACGTCCAGACCGGCACCGGCCACTTCGCCTGACCGGAGCATCCGCGTCAGTGCGTTTTCGTCAATCACCTCGCCTCGCGATGTGTTCACGATCACAGCGTCAGGTTTCATCAGCTTGAGCCGCCGTGCGTTCATCAGGTGAAATGTGGATGGGGTGTGCGGGCAGTTGATCGACATCACGTCCATGCGCGCGACCATCTGGTCGAGGCTTTCCCAATACGTGGCCTCAAGCGCCTCTTCAATTTCCGGGCGCAGGCGCTTGCGGTTGTGGTAATGCACCTGCATCCCGAACGCCTGTGCACGCCGCGCGACGGCCTGCCCGATCCGGCCCATGCCAAGAATACCAAGGCGCCGTCCCGCAATCCGTCCACCCATCATCGCGGTGGGTGCCCAGCCGTCCCAATCGCCAGCTTGCATCGTCCGCAGGCCTTCGGGGATACGGCGTGTCACGGCAAGGATCAGGGCCAGCGTCATATCAGCCGTATCATCGGTCATGACACCGGGGGTGTTGCTGACCAGAATACCGCGCTGACGGGCTGTCTCTACATCAATGTTATCTACGCCAGCGCCATAGTTTGCGATCAGCTTGAGCCTGTCACCCGCCTGCCCCAAAAGCTTGGCATCAATCGTATCGGTAATCGTCGGCACCAGCACATCTGCACCCTGCATGGCATCGGCAATCTGGTCACGCGTCATGGGCGTATCATCTGTGCGCAGCGTCACATCAAAGAGCTCTGACATGCGCGTTTCAACCGCTTCGGGTAACCGTCGCGTAACAACAACACTTAGCCGCTTACCTGGCATGACACTCTCTCCCTTGCTTGAAAACGCAGCACGTTTCCGGTCAAGGTGCCTGTAAGGGACGCGAGGCACAAGAACCCGCGCCAAGAAAAGAGCAGTGAAGAAAGCAGGTTGATCTTGAAAAACGTGTTCGCTTGTCTTGCGGCATCCGTTTGGGTGTTCTGCCTCGCTGTTTTGCCCTCCGCGCCTGTCAGTGCGCAGCAGGTCACACAGGCCGCTGCGGCGACAACGGCTTCCCCCACGATTGGACCTGAGTCCAATCTTCCACTGCCGCGTTATGTGTCGCTGAAGCGCGACGAGGTGAACGTGCGGCGCGGGCCATCGCTGTCGCATCGCATTGACTGGGTATTCCAGCGTCGGTCCATGCCGGTGCGTGTTGTTGCGGAATACGGCCATTGGCGGCGCGTGGTAGATCGCGATGGTATGGGGGGCTGGGTCCACTTCCGACTGTTGTCGGGCCAGCGAACCGTAATCAACGACCAAAACATGCTGTCACTGCGCAGCCGTGCAGATGCGCAATCCCCCGAAACCGTGGTGCTTGAGGCAGGCGTGGTTGCGTCGCTGGATGAGTGCACACTGGACTGGTGCCGGCTTGAGGCTGGCGGATATCGCGGCTGGGCACCCAAGACAGCACTTTGGGGTGTCGCCGCCGACGAGGTGCGCGACTAAGCGCGATCCCAGTGGTATTGCGGCACATGATACTGCCGCCCAACGCCTTCGCACATCACCGTCAATTCGCTGTAACCGGCAAAAACCTCATCGACCTGCACTGTTAGTCCAGTTCTATAGGGGTTGCCCTGCGCGCGATGAAACGCGCAGGGGCAAGCGTCTTCAGGCCTCGACACCAAGCCCACGTCCTTTGAGCAATGCGTCAACACCAGGCATCCGTCCGCGGAATGCCTCGTAAAGGGCAGCCGCGTCCTGCGATCCGCCCGATGACAGCACCGTTTCCTCCAGCCGTTTGGCAAGCGCGGGATCAAAAGGATCGCCCACCTCTTCGAAGGCTGCGAAGGCATCGGCGTCCATCACCTCGGACCACATGTAGCTGTAATAACTGCTGGAATACCCGTCGCCCGCAAAGACATGCGCAAAGTGTGGCGTTGCGTGGCGCATACGAATGGCGTGAGGCATGCCAATCCGCTCCAGCACTTCGGCCTGCTTCTGCATCGGATCAGCAGGAGCAGCACCATTGTGGAATTCCAGATCAATCAACGCGGACGACACGTACTCAACCGTCTGGAAACCCATGTCATAGGTCGCGGCATCCAGCATGCGTTGCAACATGTCCTCAGGCATCGGTTCGCCTGTATCAGCGTGTGTCGCAAACTCGGCCAGTACCTCGGGCACTTCCAGCCAGTGCTCATAAAGCTGGCTCGGCAGTTCCACGAAATCGCGCGCCACGGATGTGCCTGACACGCTTTCATATGTGACGTCCGACAACATCTGATGCAGCGCGTGGCCAAACTCGTGGAACAACGTCCGCGCGTCATCATAGGACAGAAGCGCGGGCTTGCCCTCCACAGGTTTGGCAAAGTTGCAGACATTGACGACATGCGGGCGGACCTCGCCCTCCATCCGGTTCTGCGACTGCATCGCCATGCACCACGCGCCGGAACGCTTTGAGCCGCGCGCAAAATAATCGCCGATGAACACAGCAACATGTTCGCCATCGCGGGTCACGTCCCACAGGCGCACATCAGGATGATAGACGGGGCCGTCAAGCGGGGCGAATTCGAGCCCGAACAGGCGGTTCGCACAGGCAAACTGAGCCTCGATCATACGGTCCAACTGTAGGTAGGGTTTAAGCGCCGCCTCATCCAGATCGTGCTCTGCCTGACGACGCTTTTCGGAATAATAGCGCCAGTCCCACGCCTCCAACCGCCCGTCGAACCCGTCAGAATGTAGCATGCGGGTCAGTTTCTCCGCATCTTCTTCGGCGGCCGCTTTGGCCGGCGTCCAGACCTGCATCAACAGATCGCGCACCGCGTCCGGCGTGCCCGCCATTTCGGTTTCAAGCTTGTAGGTAGCGAAATCAAGATAGCCCAAAAGCTTGGCCCGCTCTTCACGCAGGGCCAGCGTCTCGGCAGCAATCGCGCGGTTATCGGTGTCACCACCGTTTGCGCCGCGCGACACCCATGCTTCATAGGCCTTCTGCCGCAAATCGCGCAGCGGAGAGAACTGCAGGAACGGCACGATCAGCGACCGTGACAGCGTCACAACCGGCCCGCCAGCGTCCTTTTCAGCACCCGCGCCACGTGCTGTGGCGATCACAAAATCGGGCAGACCTTCCAGCTCGTCCTCGGCCAGTGGCATCACCCATTCACGTTCATCCGCCAGCAAGTTTTGCGTGAATTGCGTCCCCAACACCGACAGCCGCGCCTTTACCTCTCGCAGGCGCTTTGCCCCATCACCTTCCAACAGTGCGCCCTGCCGGACAAAACCGCGCCGCGTCAGCATCAACACACGCTGCTGTTCATCCGTCAGATCAAGGTTTTCGCGATCAGTCCACAGCGCTTCAACCCGCGCAAACAGCGTCTTGTTCTCGGTAATCTCAGAGCCAAACGCGCTCAGCTTCGGACCAAACTCGCGCTGCAATTCCTCGCGCTTGGGATTGCTGTCGGCACCTGCAACGCCATAAAAAACGCCCAGCACACGGCCCAACTCGACCTCGGCAAGTTCCATCGCGGCAATCGTGTTATCGAAAGTCGGCGCATCTGCATTTTCCGCAATCTCGGCAATCGCAGCGCGGGCGTTTTCAAGTGCCTGATCAACGGCGGGGCTGAAATCATCGTCAGAAATCGCATCAAACGGCGGCAGCCCGTGAGGCGTCTCCCAGTCAGCGAGCAGCGGGTTTGTCATAGTAATTCTCCTTTGACATCAAGCTAGGCGCGACAAGGGCCACTTGAAAGCAACCCTTGTATCATTTTGCCAAAAATACTCAAAAATCCGCACGAACGTCGGGTCGCTGCCGCAAGTATTTCTCAAACCGGCGCAAGCCAAGCGACAGGGTGATCGTCATCGTCAGATAGACTAGCGCCACGACGTTATACGTCTCGAAATACCGGAAATTGCCCGCAGCGAGCACTTTGCCCAGTTGCGTCACGTCCGTCACGCCCAACACAGAGACAAGCGATGAGTCCTTCACCATCGCAACAAAATCGTTGCCCAAGGGCGGCAGGATCGTGCGGAAGGCTTGGGGAAATACAATGTGGCGAAACCGTTGCCAGCGATTGAGGCCCAGCGCCTCGGCAGCTTCGATCTGGCCCTGATCAACCGATTGCAGGCCTGCCCGAAATACCTCTGCCAGAAACGACGAATAGGCGATGGTCAGAGCGATCACCGCCCGCCAGAGGAGCGAGAAATCGCGTGTGCGGATCGGATCAAAGCCCAGCGCATCCGCGACCCAGTTCCAGCCCGCAACCCAGTTCCAGCCCGCAACCATGGCGGGGGCTAGCACGAAGGCCACGTAAAGCAGCAGCACGATGATAGGGATACCGCGCACGACCTCAACATAAAGCCGTGCCGCCTGCCGCAGGATGAGCGAGCGCGACATTGCCGCAACCGCAAGCCCCAGCCCGATCACGCAGGCACTGAAGTAGGCGACGATGGTGACATAGACCGTCACCCATATGCCCCGCGTCAGTGTGTCCAGCACGCGAGAATAGACCTCAACCGTGAAGACCTGCCAGAACAAATAGGCCCCGGTGGCCACCACGATCAGCAGCCACCAGGGGAAATCTTTGTCGTCAGGGGATGAGGGGATCATTGATGGTAGGGCGGGGTTTGACCCCGCCGCCGATGCTTATTCACCCAGTTTATACTCAAGGAACCACTTGGTGTTCAGCGCCTCGATTGTGCCATCGGCCTGCATATCGGCGATGGCTGCATTGATCGGCTCCACAAATTCCGATCCTTGCGGGAAGATGAAACCAAAGTCTTCTGTGCCCAGCTTTTCACCAATGATTTTGAGGCCACCATCGGACGCGTCCACATAGCCATTTCCAGCTGTGCCATCCGTCAGCACCAGATCCACGTCGCCAGTGCGCAAAGCCTGCACGGTCGCGCCGAAGGTTTCCATCAGCTGGATACGCGGGTTTGCCTCGTCACCGTCAAGCACGTCATAGACGCCAACGTAAAACGGTGTCGTGCCGGGCTGTGCGGCCATCAGCAGATCGTCGTTAGCGGCAAAGGACGCGGCATCGGTAAAGCGATCTTCATCACCGCGCACCATCATCACCATTTCCGATGTCATGTAGGTGTCGGAAAAATCAACGATCTCTGCACGATCCTCGCGGATCGTGATGCCTGTCATGCCCATGTCGAACTGGCCTTCGGACACAGCAGGGATCATCGCATCCCAGCTGATGTTTTCGTAGGTCACTGTGGCGTTGATCCGCTTGGCGATCTCGGCCATCGCGTCATATTCCCAGCCCACAGCCTCACCATTTCCGTCGATGAATTGAAGCGGCGGATAGGCGTTTTCAGTGACAACGACAATTTCCTGTCCACCGAGATCAGGCAGGTGCCCGTCTGCAAGCGCAGGGGCGGCGATCAGTGTGGCAGCAGCTAGGGAAGCGATCAGTTTCATGGTGGTTCTCCAGTGGCAGATTGCAGATATTTGACGCCGACTATGCCCAAGCCTGACGTTAAGACAAGTGCGACCCACCGCAAACTGCGCAATCGGGTCGTCGTTTGGCCGTGATCGTGCGAGTGTCTGCATAAAGCGCATCATAAATCATCAAACGTCCCCGCAGCACATCACCCGCGCCGGTAATCAGCTTAACGGCCTCAACCGCCATCATGGAACCGATTACACCCGGCAACGGGCCGATGACGCCCGCCTCGGCGCAACTTGGCACCAGCGCGGGTTCAGGCCGGTCGGGAAAGATGCAGGCAAAACACGGCGCACCATTGGCAGGGTCATAAACGCAGATCTGCCCTTCCCATTGGGTCAGGGCCGCCGCGATCAGGGGGATGCCCCCTGCCACACAAGTCTCGTTCACCAGATAGCGTGTGTCAAAATTGTCCGACCCGTCAAGCACCAGATCATATTCTGCAAAAAGCTCGGGCGCGACACTGTCATCCAACCTGCGGTGATAGGCTTTCACGCTGACAAACGGGTTTTGCGCGCGCATGGCTTCGGCAGCGGAATGGACCTTTGGCAAACCGATCCGGTCATCAAGATGGATCACCTGCCGTTGCAGATTGGCATTCTCGACAATATCGTCATCAATCACGCCGATGGTCCCGACACCAGCCGCTGCCAGGTATTGCAACACTGGCGACCCAAGCCCGCCTGCCCCGACGACCAGCACTTTTGCGTCTTTCAGCGCCTTCTGACCGGTGCCTCCCACCTCGCGCAGCACGATGTGGCGGGCGTAGCGGTTCAGTTCGGTGTCAGAGAAACTGCCCTTTTGGGCGGGCGCAGGATCGGGTGCATCGTGGGCTGCGATCCGGCCTTTCACAGCGCCGAGGAATTGACGGTAAATCCAGACAAATCCGGCGGCAGCCAGCACCAGCGCCCAAAGCCGCGCGTCACCGCCTGTTGCCTCGCGTAACGGATGACCGTCTGGCAGGACAACCTGCACAAACATCACCGCGACCAAAAGCAGCCCGATCATGATCCAGCGGGCGCGGTGCGGTGCGCCCATCGCCATGCCCGTCCCCCACAGGACCGCCGCCATCGCGGCCACCATGATCATCGGATTGTCCTATCGGCTGGCATGACCGCATCGTCCCTGTCTGAGGCTGTTCTGGCCTTTCAACCTAGGCGGAAATGGCTGGACACCAACCCCAAAAATGCGCGTGACTAGTCGTCGTCCAACAGGATGCGTGCCGCGTTGCCTTGGGCATCATCATATTGATCCGACCGGACAGTCCAGAGAAACGCCACAAGGCCGATGCCGCCAAGGATCAGCGACACGGGGATAAGTATGACAAGAACATTCATTTAATCCACCTGATCCGTTGGGAATTCAACAATACGGTAATCGACGACGCCGACATCGCCAAGGCGGCGATCAGCGGGGATGCGTAGCCTGCAATCGCAACCGGCACGGCGATGACGTTGTAGACCGTCGCGATCGTGAAGTTCTGGTGTGCAAGACGGCTGGCACCACGCGCCACGCGGATCATGAGCGGCAGGTCAGCAAAGCTTTCCTTCAGGATCACGATATCGGACGCGCTGCGCGATGCCTCAAGTGCGGCGGCAGGCGCGATGGAAGCATGGGCTGAGGCAAGGGCCGCTGTGTCATTCAGGCCATCGCCAACCATGAGAACCTTGTGGCCTTGTGCCGCCAAAGCATCCAACCGCCCCAGTTTGTCGGCGGGGCGGGCGTCGGCCAGCACGGGCAGATCAATCTTGCGGGCCAATGCATCGGCGGCGGCGGCGGTGTCGCCGGTTACGACCTCGCATGGAAGATCAATGTCGTCCAAGGCTTCCAGCACACCCTCACGCAATGCTTCAGGTGCTTCGATCATTTGCGGCGCGGTCGCCCCGACCCGCAGGCCCAACCCATCGAAATCAGCGCCAAGCCACGCGCCACGCCCCAAACGCACGACTAGACCATTCCAAGTGGCGGTCACGCCTTGGCCGGGCACCTCATGCACATCGGAAATTTTAGCGGCTTGGACATCAGGCAATGCGGCGACGATGGCGCGGGACAGCGGGTGGTGGGATGCTTGCGCCAGCGCCTTTGCAATGGCCTGATCTTGCGAAAGCAATCGGCTGATCGCAGCGACAGAGGGGCGGGTCAGCGTTCCGGTCTTGTCGAAGACAACGGTTGTCACCTCGGCCAGACGTTCCAGTGCGGTGGCGTGTTTGACCAGAAAGCCCGCGCTGAACATCCGGCTGATCGCGGCGGTTGAGACCGCAGGCACGGCAAGACCCAGCGCGCAGGGACACGTGATAATCAGAACCGCAATCGCAATGTTGATGGACTGGCGCATATCGCCGGTGAAGACATACCAACCAAGGAACGCCACGAACGACAGGATGTGGACCAGCGGCGCATAAAGTGCCGCGGCCTTATCGGCCAAAGCGGTGTAACTGTTGCGCCCGTTTTCAGCGGTTTCAACAAGAGCAGCCATCTGGCGCAGTGTCGTATCCTCGCCCACAGCAGTGGCACGCATCTCGAACGGGGCGGTCAAATTGATCTCGCCTGCTTGCAAAACAGCGCCGCTTTCGAGCGAAATGGCAGCACTTTCACCAGTCAGGAATGATCGGTCCATCAGAGCGGCCTGCGATTGTAAAACACCATCGACAGGCACCCGCGCGCCGCAAGGCACAAGGATCGTGTCACCCACAGCCAGTTGGGCGACAGGCACGGATTGCACGGCTCCGTCGGTGATCCGGTCGGCCTGGTGCACCTCAAGCGCCGTCAGTTCTTTCGCAGCAGATCGTGCCGCAGACCGCGTGCGGTGGTCCATATAGCGCCCGATCAGCAGGAAGAAAGTGAGTGCGACGGCTGCGTCGAAATAGGCATGCTCCCCGCCGTGCAGGGTTTCATAAAGCGAACTGCCAGCGGCCAGCAGGATCGCCAGCGAAATCGGCACATCCATATTCAGGCGCTGCACTTTCAGGGCGGACCATGCGTTCGTAAAAAACGGCTGGCCGGAATACATGATGACAGGCAAGGCGATTGCCGCAGAAATCAGATGGAACAGATCGCGGGTCGCATCAGTGGCGCCCGACCACACCGCAACCGACAACAACATGATATTCATCATCGCAAAACCGGCCACGGCCATGCGGGTCAGCAGCGCGCGTTCGCGATCATCGCGCGACGTATTCAGCGCCTGCGCATCCAGCGGATAGCTCTCAAAGCCCAGATCTGTCAGGGCCGCCTGCACAGTCTCAACCCCCACCTGCCCGTTCACGGTCAACCGTTTGAGCGACAGGTTCACGCGCACGCCCTGCACACCGCGCAGAGTTGCAAGGCCGCGTTCAATCTTACCGATGCAGGCCGCGCAGTGGATCGTGGGCAGCGAAAACTGCAATCCGGGGCTCGCCGCCGCAATATCCTCTGGCGTGGGGCCAGCGACGCAGGCAGGGCAGACGGCGGTCATCTGACCGCCCGCACGATCACGCGCTGCTGAAACGGTGTGCCGTCATCGGCAATCGCTTTCAGACGCAGGTTCCAGTTGCCAGCACCGCCCGCCACATCAGCCCGCAGCGCGGTGCCGTCAAAGCTGAAGACTGGGCTTTCGTCTTGCCCCACGTGGGTCGCGCGGCCAAAGGTAGCCTCGGTTATCTGGGGCGCGATGGCGGTGCCGTCTTGCATGATGAAAAGCGATAGCACCTTACCCTCAAGCGTGGCGGACACGTCCCAGCCCAGCGCAAGCTGCGCGGTACGATCCACGTCGAACGATTGACTTGCGACGTAGGAGTTTTTGACCTCAAGCCCCGGAAACGTGCGCACAGCGTTGAAGGCCAGCGTCAGGTTCACCGTGATGATGATGCCAAAGGCGACGGCGAAACCTGCAAAGACATGCCAGCCTTTGATCTCGCGGACGGGTGGTGTTTGCGTGGTCATTGGTCTCTCCCGTTAAAGGTGCTGGGGATGCTGGCGCGTTCATTGCTCTCAAGGTCTTCGACCCAGAACCGCAGCGCTGTCATATCGGTGGTCGCGGCAGGGTCTTGTGGCCGTGCTGTGACATAGACCCGCTGCAGGATCGTTGTGTCGGCAGGCACGTCGACAGACAAATCCCGTCCGCCGCCTTCCAGATCGATGCGCAGGGTGGCATCGCTGGTCAGGCTTAGATGCAGTTCGCGATCCTCGCCTGTCTTGTTGCGCAGGCGCACGTCATAGATGTTACGGATTGATCCGTCGGACTGCATCACAAAGGTCGGATTACGCACAGGGCTGACCGTCAGTTCGATGTCCGAGCGGATGAACAGCGCATAGACCAGCCCAAGGCCAATCGCGGCCCACATTGCGGTGTAAACCAGCGTGCGGGGCCGGAAGACGTGTTGCCAGATGGGCTTCGGCGCCTCACCCGCGCGTTCGGCCTCTTCATCCGACAGCGCCAGATAGTCGATCAGGCCGCGCGGTTTGCCGATCTTGGCCATCACGTCATCGCAAGCGTCGATGCACAGGGCACATGTGATACATTCCATCTGCTGCCCGTCGCGAATGTCGATCCCCATCGGGCAGACGTTCACGCAGGCCATGCAATCAATACAATCGCCATGCTCTTCGACCATCGCGGTCAGGGTGGGCGTGCCACCTACCTGCAACGGGCGATTGGGATAGGGTGTCGCTTTGTAACGAACGGTTTGGCCATCGCCTGCCGCCTGCGCCTCGCGCTCGGCCTTTTCGGCGGCAGCGCGGTCGCGTTTGCGTACATTGCCTTTGCCGCGTGGCTCCCCGCGCCATTCGCGGTAAGCAACAGTGATCGTGTCGGGGTCCATCATCGCGGCCTGAATACGCGGCCAAGGACACATGTAGATGCAGACCTGCTCGCGCAGAAAGCCACCAAATAGGAACGTGGTCGCCGTCAGGATCGCGATGGTGATGTATGCAACGGGATGGCCGTTGAGCGTGACCAGATCGCGCAGCAGTGTGGGCGCGTCGGCAAAATAGAACACCCACGCACCGCCTGTGGCCACAGCAATCGCCATCCAGACCACCCATTTGGTGATCCGCAGTCGCCACTTTTTGAGATCCCACTTGGCCTTGTAAAGCCGCACCCGCGCGTTGCGGTCGCCTTCGATCCAGCGTTCAACAAGTATAAACAGATCGGTCCAGACGGTCTGCGGGCAGGCATAGCCGCACCAGACGCGGCCCAGCGCGGATGTGAAAAGAAACAGACCAAGGCCCGCCATAATCAGCAGGCCTGCGACGAAGTAAAACTCATGCGGCCAAATCTCGATCCAGAAGAAATAGAATCGCCGCGTGGACAGATCGATCAAGACCGCCTGATCGGGCAGGTTCGGGCCGCGGTCCCATCTGATCCACGGCGTCAGATAATAAATACCCAGTGTAAACAGCATGATCCACCACTTGAAGCGGCGGAACGGGCCGGACACGCGGCGTGGAAAAATCGGCTCTTGCGGAGCGTAGAGTGGTGCTTCTGACATTGATTGGTTTCCTGTTCGCACTGTCAGATTAGGACAGAGGGCCATCGGTTGCCTTGATCTGGATCAAGCAACGGCCCGAAGCGGCTTAGTTTGCGAACAGGGCCGCTTCGGGTTTGGGCTGCCAGGGGAGGCAGCCCCTCCGGTCTTACTCACCGCCACCAAGGCTGTGAACATAGACCGAAACTGCACGCACATCTTCTTCTGACAGGCGTTGTCCCCATGGGGGCATCACGCCGAACCGCGCGTTGCGCACGGTGTATTCCAGCGCTTCGCGGTCCCCACCGTAGAGCCAGATCGCATCCGCAAGGTTCGGCGCACCCAAATCACGGTTGCCCAACCCCTCATCGCCGTGACAGGCTGCACAGTTGTCGTAGAACAGCGGCTCGCCTGCCGCGACAAGCGTGGCGTCGACGTTGTCTGATGACAGGCTTGTCACGTATTCGACAACGGCTTTGATCTCGTCGCGGTCGAACAGATCGCCATAGGCCGGCATCTGCGAATACCGCGAGTCAAAGTCCTGATCGTTACGGATACCGTGGCGGACAGTGTAGGCGATGTTTTCGATGTCTCCACCCCAAAGCCAGTCATTGTCCAAAAGGTTCGGATAGCCCAACGCACCCGCCGCACCAGAGCCGTGGCATTGGCTACACTGCGCCGCAAAGACAGAGTCGCCCCTTGCCACTGCATAGCGATGCAGGTCATCACCGGGGGCAAGCGCTGCAAGATCGGCGTTATTCAGTGCCGCAACAAGCGACGCATTCTTGGCCTCGTGGTCTGCGATATCCTGTGCAACCTCACCACGGGTGGAGTAACCCAAGACACCGGCTGTCGCACCCGACACCATCGGCCAAGCAGGATAGGCGATCACATAACCGATCCCCCAGACGATGGTCAGATAGAAGGTCCAGAGCCACCAGCGCGGCAAAGGACTGTTCAGTTCTTCGATCCCGTCCCAGCTATGGCCGGTGGTCTCGATCCCGGTTTCCTTATCAATCTTGCGATTAGACATTGCGTGGCTCCTTGAAGTTGAGCGCATCGTCGGCGCATTTGCAGGACGCGCATGTGCCGCTGCATTTGGCCTTCGGGTTATCGTTGCGGAACGGGATCAGGCTGGCGTCTTCGCGGTTGCGGGCCTGACTGGGCAGAAAGGCCCAGACACCGACACCCAGAAAGAACATAAACATGGCCAGCAGCACCCAGCTATCGGCAATTTCACGTAAGAGAGTATAGGTTTCCATTTCCGTGCCCTCCTAGCGGCTTGCGTCTGGTGTGAAGGTCGAGAAGTCGACCATCGTGCCCAGAATTTGCAGATAGGCGATCAGCGCATCCATCTCGGTCAGCTCTGGCTGGCCGTCAAAGTTGGACACCACCGCACCCGGATAGCGTTCGACCAGCGCATCCCAATCCCCGTCCGGATCGGCCTGCACTCTGAAATCTGCAGACGCACTGGCGATGTGGTCATCCTCATACGGAACACCCACCATACGGTGTGTCGCCAGCAAGGCCTCGATATTGTCGCCATCCAGCACGGCATCAGCCAGAAACGCGTATTTCGGCATGATGCTTTCGGGTACAACCGACTGCGGGTCCATCAGGTGATCCACATGCCATGCGTCCGAATAGCGGCCACCCACGCGGGCCAGATCCGGCCCTGTGCGTTTGGACCCCCACTGGTGTGGGTGGTCGTACATACTTTCCGCCGCAAGGCTGTAGTGACCGTAGCGTTCCACCTCGTCGCGCATCGGGCGGATCATCTGGGAGTGACAGACATAACAGCCTTCACGGATATAGATGTCGCGCCCTGCCAGTTCCAGCGGGCTATAGGGGCGTACGCCTTCGACTTCCTCGATCGTGTTTTCGAGCCAGAACAATGGCGCGATCTCGACGATACCCCCGATTGTCACGACCAATAAGGAGAAGGTCAGCAACAGCGTCGGGCTTTTCTCAAGGATGGCGTGCTTGCTCAGGATTGCCGAGTGTTGCGGCAATTCGTTGGGGATCTCGTCAGGGAAGTCAGACAGTTGGCTGACCTTCGGGTCGTCGGCGGGATCTGGGATTTTATCATTAGGTGCCATGATCCGCTCCTTATTCTGCAGGGGTTGCGTGAGGTGTGACAGATGCGCCGGGGATGGGGGCCGTGGCAGGCTTGCCGCCACGAATCGTCATCCACATATTCCAGCACATCAGCAAAGCACCGCTGAGGAACAGGACACCGCCCAGACCGCGCACCACATACATCGGGAACTTGGCGCTCACGGTGTCGGCGAAGGAGTTGACGAGGAAACCCTGGTCATCGACCTCGCGCCACATCAGGCCTTCCATGATGCCGGTGACCCACATGGATGCCGCGTAAAGAACGATACCCAGCGTTGCCAACCAGAAGTGCCAGTTGATCGCGGACATGGAATACATCTGTTTCCGGCCCCACAATTTAGGTGTCAGGAAATAGATGCAGGCAAATGTAATCATGCCGTTCCAGCCCAGCGCGCCAGAGTGCACGTGACCAATGGTCCAGTCTGTGTAGTGCGAGAGCGAATTCACAGCGCGGATCGACATCATCGGACCCTCGAATGTGGACATGCCGTAGAAGCCAAGCGACAGAACAAACATCCGCATGATTGGATCGGTGCGCAACTTGTCCCACGCGCCTTGCAGCGTCATCAGACCGTTGATCATACCACCCCACGACGGCATCCAAAGGATGATCGAGAACACCATGCCAAGGGTCGATGCCCAGTCAGGCAACGCGGTGTAGTGCAGGTGGTGTGGACCGGCCCAGATATAAAGGAAGATCAGCGCCCAAAAGTGGATGATCGACAGCTTGTAGCTATAGATCGGACGTTCGGCCTGCTTGGGGATGAAGTAGTACATCATCCCAAGGAAGCCCGCGGTCAGGAAGAAGCCCACGGCGTTGTGGCCATACCACCACTGCGTCATCGCATCCTGCACGCCCGAAAAGACCTGCACGGATTTGCTGCCCCAGATCGACACAGGGATCGACAGGTTGTTGACGATATGCAGCATCGCAACGGTCACGATGAAGGCGAGGAAGAACCAGTTGGCCACGTAGATGTGGCGCTCTTTCCGCATATAGATCGTGCCCAGGAACGCGACGAGATAAGCCACCCAAACGATGGTCAGCCAGATATCGACGTACCATTCAGGCTCTGCGTATTCTTTGGACTGCGTCGCACCCAAGAGGTAGCCAGTCGCGGCCAGCACGATAAAGAGCTGGTAACCCCAGAAAACGAACCATCCCAGATTACCACCCCAAAGACGGACACCGCTGGTGCGTTGCACGACGTAAAAGGATGTTGCGATCAGGGCGTTGCCACCAAACGCAAAAATCACCGCACTGGTGTGTAGCGGGCGTAAGCGGCCAAAGTTGGTGAACGGCTGCCCCCAATCGAAATTGAGCTGCGGAAACGCCAGTTGGAACGCGATAAACGTCCCCACCAGAAATCCTGCGATGCCCCAGAACGCAGTGGCAATCACGCCCGCCCGAATGACACCGTCAAAATAGGCGCCATCTTCGACGATAGCAGTTTTTGGTTCGTCTGTGTGACGCAAAACCCAGATGAACATGGCAAATCCAATTACCATGATCAGCAAGGCATGCACCTGATACGCGAGATCCTGCGCCCAACTGGCGGCGATCGCGGCAATCAGGGTCACAATGCCAAGAATGACAAGCTTGAAGTAGTCCATAGCAATACCCTCAAAATCAAAGAGCATCGCAAAGACGCTCCTGTTCGCAGGGTTGTTGCTAAGGGGTGGTCGGCGCCATCTCTTTGATCTGAATCAATATCGCCGCGAAAACCGCTGGATCAGACGATCATTCCGCCGTCAGAGTCGTCGCCGGTTGCGTCCCGCAGGGCCACCAGATCAATGACCTCTACGTGCTTTCGGTCCGAGAAATCTATGATGCCGTCTTTTTTCAGCGCGCTGAATTGGCGGCTCACTGTTTCCAGCGTCAGGCCAAGGTAGTTGGCAATCTGGTCGCGCGTCATCGGCAACACAGAAATGCGGGATCCGTTCGGGCCGCTTGTCTGCGACCGCCGTGCCAGCATTTCAATGAAGGTGGCGATCTTTTCGCGCGCCGTTTTGCGGCCCAGCAACAGCATCCAGTCGCGTGCCGCATCCAGTTCGTCCAGTGCCAGTTCCATCAGGCGTTGGGCCACATGCGGTGTTTCATCGACCAGACGCTCGAACGGTTTACGGTCAAAACAGCAAAGCACCACATCCGTGGTTGCCACCACATCAAACTCAACCTGAGCGCGGCCCGGACGGCCAATAAAGTCGGACGGCAACAAAAGGCCAACCATCTGTGTCCGGCCATCTTCCATGGTCTTGGACAGCGACGCGACCCCGTCGACCACCGAAGCAACAAAGCTAAGCGGTTCGCCACGCCACAAGATCGTGTCGCCTGTGGCAAATTTTTTGTAGGATTTCATGCCCTCAAGCATCGCCAACTCATCAGTATCGCACTTGGCGCAAACTGCGCGGTGCCTGATGGGACAATCACCGCATTTCACGGCACCGGGAATGTTTATCGTCATGCTTGATCTGTATCAAAGTCGTTGGCGTTCGTGGCTTTATAACGGGTCACATGGAAAAGATCGACACACTTCGGCGCTTTGGGCTATTTGACGCAAGGGTACCGCGATACACAAGCTATCCGCCCGCCAATCATTTCGCCAATGGCATAGGCCATCAATTTCACGCGGACTGGCTGCAAACCGTCACGGACGGCTCTGTAATCTCGGTCTATATCCACATTCCATTCTGCAAGCGGTTATGTTGGTTTTGTGCCTGCCGCACGCAAGGCACCCGGACAATGCGCCCGGTGGATGCCTACGTGCAGTATTTGCTGAAAGAACTGTCGCTGGTGCGCGATCTGCTGCCAAAGGACGTCAAAATGGGGCGGCTCCACCTTGGTGGCGGCACGCCAAGCATCCTGCCGCCCGACACCATGGCAAACCTGCTCGATGCCGTTTACGCGGCTTTCCCCAAGGCTGACGACTATGAGTTTTCTGTAGAGATTGACCCGACAGAAGCGGCCCCTGATTTGCTGCGCACACTTGCCAATTACGGGATGAACCGTGCCAGCGTTGGCGTGCAAGACTTTGCCGAGAAAGTACAAAGCGCGATTGGTCGACTGCAGTCCTTTGAGCAAACCCGCGATGTCATCGCGCTGCTCCGCGATCTTGGTGTGCAAAGTCTGAATGTTGATCTGCTTTACGGGCTGCCCTTTCAGACCAAATCCAGCTTTCAGGCCACGCTTGATCAGGTGGCTGAACTCAAACCCGACCGGTTGGCGATTTACGGCTACGCGCATGTGCCATGGATGTCCAAACGACAGGTGATGATCGACGGCGAAGCACTCCCCGGTCCGGAGAAACGGTTCTGGCTCGCCGAACAGGCGCACGCGCATTTCACGGCTCTGGGCTACGCGCCCATCGGCATTGATCACTTCGCCCTTCCAACCGACAGTCTTTACAAGGCCGATCAGGCTGGCACGCTCCGGCGCAATTTTCAGGGCTATACAGACGACCAAAGCGAGGCCCTGATCGGGCTGGGCGCGTCGGCGATTTCGCGGTTTCCGCAGGGATTTGTGCACAACGCGCCCGCCACGTCGGCCTATCAGGAACGGATCGCCTCTGGCGGGCTTGCTGGGCAAAAAGGTTACCGGATGGATCACGCAGATGATCTAACATCCCAAATTGTCGAAGACCTGATGTGCCGTTTCTGTTTTGATGCAACCAGCCTTGGCGCCGATTTCCCGGATATGGCCGAGATCATCGAAGACACCCGCTTATCCCTTCTGGACGCATTTCCGGGCATTTTTCTGACAAGCGCGGACGGTTTAATTATCCTCGATAATGCAAAACCGCTTGTGCGGATTATCGCAAGTTTCGTGGACAGTTTCACCAGCAGTCAGACCGCGCATTCTGCCGCAATCTGATCAGGACAGTCCCGTGGACCCGAAACCGCCGCTGCCACGCAGGGTGTCATCAAGGGCGTCGACTTCCGCCACCTGATATTGAGGGGCTGGCGCGATGACAGCTTGGGCGATCCTGTCGCCGTGGCTGATCGTAAAGCCCTCATGCCCGAGATAATACAGGCCCACCATGACAATCCCGCGGTAATCCGCATCAACCGTGCCGGGGGCATTTGGCAGGATAAATCCGTGCTTGAGCGACAGACCGGATCGGGGACGGATTTGCATCTCGGTGCCTGGCGGCAAGGCGACATGAAAGCCTGTTGAGATCAATTCAAGCTGACCGTGGACAAACGCAATCGGCCCGTCAGGGAGAAAGGCGCGCAAGTCCATTCCCGCAGCACCGGATGTCGCGTAAGCCGGCAGCGGAAGGTCCGCGTTTCCCGCGCTGCGCATGAACTGCACCGGCTGGGTCACGTCAGCGCATCCGCGATTTTTTGGGCAAGCCTGCGGGCAACCGCGTCTTTATCCATGCGCGGCCAAGCCTCTTGCTCTGCCGCCGAAATCACTGTGACCGCGTTTTCGGTGCCGCCCATGATCCCTGTTTCAGGCGACACATCGTTGGCAACGATCCAGTCGCACCCCTTGCGCTGCCGCTTGGCCGTGGCGTTTGCGATGACATCATTTGTCTCGGCTGCGAACCCGACCACAAGCTGTGGGCGGTCTTTTTTGCGCTGCGATACGGACGCGAGGATGTCGGGATTTTCGGCAAATTCCAGTGTCGGCAGGCCAGATTTGTCTTTCTTGATCTTGGCGTCTGACGCGTTGGACACATGCCAATCGGCAACCGCAGCCGCAAACACCGCCGCATCAGCCGGAAGGGCCGCGTCAACTGCCGCCTGCATCTGCGCTGCCGTTTGCACAGGCACAACCGTCACACCAGAGGGCGGCGGCACGTCGGCAGGCCCTGTGATAAACGTCACCGTGGCACCTAAACCCGCAAGAGCGGTCGCAATCGCCGTGCCCTGCGCGCCGGATGACCGGTTAGCAATATAACGCACCGGATCAATCGGTTCATGGGTCGGGCCGGATGTGACGACGATGTGCTTGTCCTTCAAAGGACCGTCCGCCAGCGCGGTTTCAATCGCCGACACGATCTCAAGCGGCTCTGCCATGCGCCCGGGGCCATATTCACCACAAGCCATGTCACCTTCATTTGGACCGACAAACAGGATGCCATCGCCACGCAGCGTCTCCAGATTGCGCCGGGTTGCAGGGTGGTCCCACATCCGCACATTCATCGAAGGCGCAACCAGCACGCGCTTGTCGGTTGCCAAAAGGACGGTGGAGGCCAAATCATTGGCCAAGCCGCCCGCCATCTTAGCCATAAGATCTGCCGTGCCGGGTGCCACCACGATGAGATCGGCGGCACGTGACAGTTCGATGTGGCCCATCTCGGCCTCATCGGTGAGGTCGAACAGGTCCCGAAAAACCTTCGTCCCACACAGCGCTGACACGCTGAGCGGCGTGACAAATTCGGTGCCGGAACGGGTCAGAACGGGCGTGACCTGACAGCCGCGTTCGCGCAGCCGCCGGATCAGATCAAGCGATTTGAATGCGGCAATCCCGCCGCCGATGATCAAAAGAATATGCTTGTCAGCCAGCATTTTGGCCCCCGTCCATCAGTGTTCGACAGACTGTAGGCCGCAATGCTGCGCAATGACAATGTGCAGCGCCTGCTAGTGCAGCAGCGCCAGCACCTCGGAGTTGTTGTCTTCCAGCGTGCGGCGCATCTTACCGAATGCCGCTGCCTCAAGCTGGCGCACCCGCTCTTTCGATAGGCCAAGCTCTGTGCCAAGGCTTTCCAATGTGCGGGGGTCTTCACGCAGCTTGCGTTCACGCACGATAAAGCGCTCGCGCTCGTTCAGATCGGACAGCGCGGACAGCAGCCAGCGGCGCAGTGTTTCACTGTCGTGATCCGCCTCGATCTGCTCTTCCGCCTGCACGCCATCGTCTTCCAGCGCGTCAATCCACTCGCGGCCTTCGTCCTCTGCCGATTGTGTCGCATTCAGCGAAAAGTCAGAGCCAGACAGGCGGCCCATCATCATCTCGACGTCATGGATCGGCACGCCTACTTCAACCGCGATCAATTCGCGCATCACGTGCCCCTCAAGGACTTTGCCCTCTGCGGCGGCTTCACGCTCCAGACGGGCCTGCACGCGGCGCAGATTGAAAAACAACGACTTTTGCGAAGATGTGGACCCGGTGCGCACCATCGACCAGTTGCGCATCACATAGTCTTGGATAGATGCCTTGATCCACCATACGGCGTATGTCGAGAAACGCACGCCCCGATCCGGGTCAAACTTGTCGGCGGCCTTCATCAGGCCAACAGACGCCTCTTGGATCAGGTCGTTCATCGGGGCGCCGTAGCGCTTGAACTTGGAGGCCATCGAAATCGCAAGCCGCATGTAGGCTGTGATCAGGCGATGCAGGGCTTTTTCATCACGTTGGTCGCGCCACGCATAAGCAAGAGCAAGCTCTGTTTCCGCGTCAAGCAACTCTGCTTTCATTGCGGTGCGCGAGAATGCTTGGTCTGAAAGTCCGTCAAAAGCCATGATGTATCTCCCGATCGTCAACCACGGGTTTTCGTGGTCGTTTTATTCAGTTACGCAGTCTTAACTCCGCTGGATCAGATAAAGTTGCTAAATGTCATTGCCTAAATTGACCTTCGTACTGGGTGGTGCCGCCTCTGGAAAATCGCACTACGCGGAAACTTTGTTAAAAAACCGTTCAGAACAACGCATTTATATTGCGACCGCCGAAGTTTATGATGCCGAAATGGCCGATAAAGTCGCGGCACATAAACGTATGCGGGGGAAAGGCTGGCACACAATTGAAGAGCCGCTGGACCTGCCAAAGGTGTTGTCGGACCGTGAAAGCGGCGAAGTCATCCTGATTGATTGCGCGACACTTTGGTTGACCAATTTGGTTCTGGGAGACCACGACGTCGATACCGCCACGGAACAGTTAATCGCTGCAATCGCGGCCTGTCCGGCACCTGTTGTCATTGTGTCGAACGAGGTGGGCCAAGGGATCGTGCCCGACAACGCCCTGTCGCGTAAATTCCGTAACGCCCAAGGCAAGCTGAACCGCGATCTTGCCGCAGTTGCCGACCGCGTTGTTGCTGTCATGGCGGGTTTGCCGCTTGTGCTGAAAGGGTAACAGATGCGCGTCTGGTTAGTCCGGCACGGCCCCACTCATCAGAAAGCATTTACCGGTTGGCGCGATGTGCCGGCGGATTTGTCGGACAAAGATCACATTGCCCGCGTGGCAGCATATTTGCCAAACGATGCGCATGTCATTTCGTCCGACCTGCAACGCGCGATTGCCACGGCTGATGCTATCGCCCCATCACAAACGCGCCTGCCACACGATCCTGCTTTGCGCGAATTTGATTTTGGCATCTGGGACGGCCAGCATTTTTCGCAGGTGGCAGAAAGTCATCCGGTGCTCAGCCGCGCATTCTGGGAACAACCGGGCGACATTTCAGCCCCCGAAGGCGAAAGCTGGAATGATGTTGCTGCCCGCGTGAATGCTGCGATTGACCATCATGCACAGGCAGTGCCCGATCAGGACCTGATCGTCGTGGCCCATATCGGTGTGATCATGACGCAAATCCAAAGGGCGACCGATGGCGTTGCCTATCACGCGCTGGCCCACACCATCGACAACCTTTCGATCACTGACATGACGCATGACGGGGCGCGCTGGCACATCGGCGCAATCAATCACAACCCGTGATGCACACCGCACATTTCTGAATTGGCCAGACATCGCCAAGACACGTAACGTCTGCACATGACTTACAAACTTTTCATCGGTGATCGCACCTTTTCCAGTTGGTCCATGCGTGGCTGGCTTATGCTGGAACATTTTCCCATTCCCCATCGCACACAGATGCTGGGGCTTTACGACGGCACATTGCAGCAGGATCTGGCTGACTTGGCACCCGCGCGCACGGTGCCAGTGCTGCAAACCCAGGACGGCCACGTTGTGGGCGACAGTCTGGCGATTGCCGAAACATTGGTCGAGGCCCACCCCGACCTGCCCCTCTATCCAAGCGATCCGGCGGCCCGTGTGATGGCCCGCAACCTGATGGCCGAGATGCACAGTGGCTTTTCCGCATTACGCGGTGACTGTCCGATGAACCTGCGCAACCGGTGGGACGGATTTCAAGCGTCCGATGCGGTTCTGGCCGATGTCGCACGCATTGAAAAACTTTGGGCGCTTGCCCGAAACATGCGAAACGGCGACGGCCCTTGGCTGTTCGGTGACTACAGCTTTGTTGACGCGTTCTACGCCCCCGTAGCTGCGCGGATCGTGACATATGGCCTGCCCCGCAATGACGCCGCGCAGGCCTATATCGACGCGACACTGTCCGATCCGATTTTCCGCCAGTGGCGCGCGATGGGTGAAACCAAGACCTACGATCCGTTCCCCTATGCCTCTGATCTGACCGATCTTGGCTGGCCAATGGAGCGTTTGAACGCGCGCCCAGTGGAACAGGGCGTTGCCGAAAACGATGCATGCCCTTATTCGGGCGATCCGGTCACGCATTTGATGGAACTGGATGGCCGCATATTTGGGTTCTGCAATGCATTTTGCCGTGACAAGACCGTAGCAGACCCCGCGGCATGGCCAAAATTCATGGCACTCTATCAGCGTTAACCATTCCCTAAGACCTGTGTGCGTTAACCATTATTAACGCTGACGGGAACGAACGAAATGGTGGCAGTCGCCTATACGGTGGCCTTTGACGGCATCGATGCAAAACTGGTTGAGGTGCAATGCGCCGTGTCCCCCGGCATGCCCGCGTTCGCGATTGTGGGCTTGCCGGACAAAGCCGTGTCTGAGGCACGCGAACGGGTGCGCGCGGCGTTAGGCGCGATGTCCATCGCCCTGCCCTCCAAGCGGATCACGATCAACATGTCGCCTGCCGACATGCCGAAAGAAGGGTCGCATTTCGACCTGCCGATCGCCTTGGCTTTGCTTGCAGCGCTGGAAATCATTCCCGCAGACGACGTCCGCCAAACCGTGGCCTTGGGGGAGTTGTCGCTTGATGGGACGCTCGTGCCTGTTGTTGGCGCCTTGCCCGCCGCGATGGCTGCAATGGCCGAGGACCGAACGCTTGTCTGTCCACGCGATTGTGGCGCAGAAGCAGCTTGGGTTGCCGCGGTCAATGTCATCGCGCCACGCACACTGGGCGATGCCGTGCGTCACTTTTCCGGTCAGTCGATCTTGTCTGCCGCCACACCCGGCGAGGTGTCGACAGACACATCCAGCCGCGATCTGGCCGAGGTGAAAGGTCAGGAACGTGCCAAACGCGCGTTGGAAATTGCCGCAGCAGGCCGTCATCACTTGCTGATGGTCGGCTCTCCGGGATCGGGGAAATCGATGCTCGCCTCTCGCCTGCCGGGCATCCTCCCGCCACTGACAGCAGCCGAAGCGTTGGAAACGTCGATGATCCATTCGCTGTCAGGGCTTCTGGATGCAGGCGGGATCAACCGCACACGCCCGTTTCGAGAGCCACACCACACGGCTTCGATGGCAGCCATCGTGGGTGGCGGCCGCACCGCAAAACCGGGTGAAATATCACTCGCGCACAATGGCGTGCTGTTTATGGATGAGTTTCCGGAATATCCGCGATCCGTCTTGGAGACATTGCGCCAACCGATTGAGGCGGGCGAAGTGGTCGTGGCACGTGCCAATGCTCACGTCAAATACCCTTGCCGCTTTATGCTGGTTGCTGCCGCAAATCCCTGCCGCTGCGGCTACATGGCCGATCCGGCACGGGCTTGCGCACGCGTACCAATCTGCGGCGAGGAATACCTTGGACGCATTTCGGGGCCACTAATGGATCGGTTTGATTTGCGCGTTGAGGTGCCGCCCGTTGCATTCACCGACTTGGACCTGCCGCAATCTGGCGAAAGCTCAGCCGTCATCGCGGCGCGTGTGACCGCCGCACGTGATGTGCAAAGCCAACGATTTGCCAATGCGCCTGACGTGCGGGTGAATGCAGAAGCGCAGGGCGACCTGCTGGACAGCATCGCGGCCCCTGATGCCGAAGGCCGTGCCCTGTTGGCGAAGATCGCTGATCGCTTTGGCCTGTCCGCGCGCGGGTATCACCGCATTTTGCGCGTGGCGCGCACGATTGCCGATTTGGCAGGGGAAACCGATGTCCGCCATCCCCACATCGCAGAGGCGGTTAGTTTCAGGCTGGCCATGACCAAAGAGGTCTAGGTCAGCCGCCCTTCAATCGCTTCCCAGATTTTGGCCGTCACGTTGGTGCCGTCAAACCGTTCAAGCTCTTGCAGGCCGGTCGGAGAGGTCACATTGATTTCAGTGAGCCATTTGCCGATCACATCAATGCCCACGAAAATCTGACCCTTTTCGCGCAAAAGTGGCCCGATCCGATCACAGATTTCGCGATCACGATCTGTTAGGTCCACTTTCTCGGGGCGGCCACCAACATGCATGTTTGAACGCGTCTCGCCCTTTGCCGGAACACGATTGATCGCGCCAACAGGCTCTCCATCGACTAGAATTACCCGCTTATCGCCGGCGCTGACATCCGGCAGGAATTTCTGCATGATCAGCGGTTCGTTGTTAATACCGCTGAAGAGCTCGTGCAGCGACGCGATGTTACTGTCGTCGCGCGACAGCTTGAACACGCCCGCACCACCATTGCCATAAAGCGGTTTGAGAATGACATCCCCGTGCTGGTCCCGGAAATCGCGCAGCATTTGCAGATCGCGCGCAATCATCGTGGGCGGGGTGAGGTCAGGAAAGTCCAGAACCAGCAGCTTTTCGGGGTAGTTGCGCACCCAGAAGGGATTGTTCACGACCAGTGTCGTGTCGCGGATCATATCAAGGATATGCGTGGTGGTGATATAGCCCATGTCAAATGGCGGGTCCTGCCGCAACCAGACCACATCGAAATCGGCCAGATCAACTTCGGCCATTTCGCCAAGTGTGAAGTGATCTCCTTCGACCCGTTGCACATGCAAAGGCCAACCGCGCGCCAGAACCTTACCCTCGCGATAGGCAAGCTTGTCTGGCGTATAGTAGAACAGCTCGTGCCCGCGTGACTGTGCTTCTTCGGCGATGCGGAAACTGCTGTCGGCGTTGATGTCGATCGCGTCGATCGGGTCCATCTGGATGGCAACTTTGAGGGTCATGGCGGGCCTTTCATCTGCGATCGTTTGCAGATTACATGGGCTATCGCATCGCAAGCCGCAATGGCTGACAGGTCATGCCGCCATAAAAGCGTTTTCGATGATCTGCACCGCACCGAATTGATCAACCGTTGCCACGTCAAATCGCACATCGGTAAGCTGCCCCAAAGGTTCGTCTCCGATGTATTCAGAGGCTGCCGCATAGATGCGATTCATCTGGCGGCGGCTGACACGGCTTGCGGCGCGTGCGTGAGAGGCGCTTTTCTTGACCTCAACAAAAATCAGCGTGTCACCATCGCGCACAATCAGATCCACCTCACCACCAGCGCCGCGCCAGCGGTGACTGGCAATCTGGCGTCCGCGGCGTTCGTAGTCGCGTGCGACATTCTGTTCGGCAGCAAGGCCTGCATGGTATCTGGTCTGGGCTGTTATCATCAGTCGGTATCCTGCATTTGCAACAGATTAGTCCGTGACAATGAACAATTTCCTAATCATCGTCCGCATCCAGCCCAAGCGCGATCTGATAGACCTGCCTGCGCGGCAAACCCAACGCACCGGCCACCAAAGTGGCCGCGTCTTTGACACGCATGTTCCGCATGGCTTCGTTCAAAGCCAAACGCACGTCACGTTCCGAGACAGATTTAGCCCCAGCACGCCCCACCAGAACGACAATCTCGCCTTTGACTTGCCTTTCGCCGTATGCGGCAGCCAATTCCTCAAGTGATCCACGGCTGACCTCCTCGAACTTCTTGGTCAGTTCGCGGCAGACCGCCGCCTCGCGGTCACCACCAAGCACATCTCGCAGAGCTATCAACATGTCGGCCACGCGTTTCGGGGATTCGTAGAACACCAGCGTGAACGGCACATCGCGCAAAAGCGCGATTTCCGTTTCGCGTTGCGCTTTGGTGCTGGGCAGGAACCCGACAAAGCAAAACCGGTCTGTCGCCAGTCCAGACACCGTCAAGGCGGCTAGCACCGCAGACGCGCCGGGTGCAGACGTCACAGGAAGATCGGCGGCGATCATTGCGCGACCCAGCTCATACCCCGGATCGGCAACCAGTGGTGTTCCCGCTTCGGATACATAGGCCACAGACTGACCATTGCGCACCGCAGCAACAAGGCGTTGGGTCACGGCCTCGCCGCTGTGGTCATGAAATGCCACAAGCTGACGCTGGCCCAGCGCCACGCCGTGGATCTCCATCAGCTTCCGTGCGGTGCGCGTATCTTCGGCGGCAATCACATCGGCTGACGCCAGAATATCCAGCCCCCGCAATGTCATGTCCCGCGCCGATCCGATCGGGGTAGCCACAAAATACAAGCCAGCGGAGAGTGGCTGAGGGGAAAAATTCATGCCTAGAACCCTTGTGTCGACTGCCCTAGTATGGCCCCTATCATCAGAAGACCATGCAGTGTCGCGACGCGGACAGCCGGTCACACCACTCACAAGGGAGTTGCCATGTTTGCCCGTTTACCTCTTGCCCGCAAGTCAGCCTCACGGCTTTTTGCGTTTCTGTCATTGGTCTGGCTTGCCGCCTGTGACGTGGGCGGCCTCGTCGCTCCCGGTCAGAACACCGGTCAGACGATCAATCCGAACGCGCCTGTGCAGGTTGCACTTCTGGTGCCTGGCGGCTCGGGGCAGAGCAGCGACAGCTTTCTGGCGACGAACCTAGAGAATGCAGCGAGACTTGCCATTTCCGATCTACAGGGCGTGCAGATTGACCTGCGTGTCTACAACACTGCCGGTAATCCACAACAAGCGGCCAGCGTTGCGGCTCAGGCCGTGAATGACGGCGCAAAGATCATCCTAGGCCCTCTGTATGGCGAAGCAGCAAACGCCGCAGGCGTCGCAGCCGCCCCCGCCAACGTCAACGTGCTGGCGTTCTCAAACAACCCGACAATCGCAGGCGGCAACGTCTTTGTGCTTGGGCCAACTTTCAGCAACACCGCCAACCGCTTGGTCAGCTATGCCAGCCGTCAGGGCGTCAGCCGCTATATGATCGTGCATGGCACCGACCTGCAGGGTCAGGTGGGGCGTGACGCGATTGCATCTGCCGTGCGGAATAATGGTGGTGAGATTGCTGGCATCGAAGGTTACCCGCTGTCACAGGCCGGTATTCAGGATGCGGCAGGACGTATTGCAGCCTCGACCAACGCCACAGGCGCTGACGCAGTCTTTTTGACCGCAGGCGTGAATGCCGATCTTCCGATCCTTGCCACTGCATTGCCAGAGGCAGGTATCAGCCCGTCCAGCACCAGCTTTATCGGTTTGACCCGCTGGGATGCCGCGCCACAGGCTCTGGCTTTGCCGGGTTTGCAGGGCGGTTTGTTTGCACTTCCTGATCAGGGCCAGAGCGATCTGTTCGAAAGCCGCTATGCCGCTGCATATGGTGGCCAGCCGCACCCGCTGGCCGGTCTGGCCTATGACGGGATTGCTGCCATCGGTGCGCTTGTTGCACAGGGTAACGCAAACGCGCTGACCAAGCAGGCCTTGACCACGCCGCAGGGCTTTCAGGGCACAAACGGTATCTTCCGGTTCCAGCCGAACGGTCTGAACGAACGCGGCCTTGCTGTCGCCTCTATCCGCAACAATCAGGTGGTGATCCTTGAACCTGCCCCAAGAAGCTTTGGTGCCGGTCTCTGACCCCGCCAATCCCACTTACAACCATGTGACGCCGGACAATCTGATCTGTCCGGCGTCAGACGTTTTTGACAGGCCCGCCGTGGTCGCAGAGCTTGCGGCCGCGCTTGCTGAGGCGGGCGACGCCAAAGCCGTGCGCCGGATCACAGTCGAGGTTCTGGCCAAGGCCCGCAAATCCGCGATGGCGGTGATTGCCGATGCCCATGCCGCGCAGCCGTCTGCCGCGCGCCCAGTGACCCGCGCCTATAGCTGGCTGACCGACCAGATCGTCAGCATCACGCTGGATGTGGTGCGAAACTATCTGCACCCGCTTCCCAACCCGACAGAGGCCGAGCATATTGCCGTGATTGCTGTGGGTGGCTATGGCCGTGGCGAAATGGCTCCGTTTTCGGATGTCGACCTGCTATTCCTGACTCCCTATAAGCTGACCCCTTGGGCCGAGAGCCTGATCGAAAGTACGCTGTACATACTTTGGGATCTCAAGCTGAAGGTCGGCCACGCCAGCCGCACAGTCAAAGAATGCGTGCGCCTTGCGGGCGAAGATTTCACCATCCGCACATCCCTAGTCGAATACCGCTTTCTGAATGGCGACGAGGCATTGGCCGAGGCTCTTGGCAAACGCCTGTGGGATGACCTGTTCAGCACCACCGCATCCGAATTTATCGAAGCCAAACTGGAAGAACGCGCTGCGCGTCACCGCAAGCAAGGCGGACAGAGATATGTGGTCGAGCCCAATATCAAAGAAGGCAAGGGCGGGCTGCGCGATCTGCAATCCATGTTCTGGATAGGCAAATATGTGCATGGCGTGAAAAATGCCAAAGCGCTGGTGAAGCTGGGTGTCTTTACCGAAGACGAATTTCAGGCGTTCAAGACGGCGGAAGATTTCCTGTGGGCCGTGCGTTGCCATCTGCACCGGATCGCAGGCCGCGCAATGGATCAGCTGACCTTCGATATGCAGGTCGAGGTTGCCGCGTGCATGGGCTACGAAGATGGAAGCGGACGGCGGGCCGTTGAATACTTCATGCAGGACTATTTCCGCCACGCTACCAGCGTCGGCGATCTCACACGCATCTTTCTGACTGCGTTGGAAGCGACCCATACCAAGCCCGAGCCTATGCTGGTCCGGTTGCTCAGCCGCCGCAAAAGCGCGCGCGCACCTTACGCGATCAAACAGAACCGGCTTACAGTGGACGACATCGACGGGTTCTTTGCTGACAAGCTGAACATGTTGCGGATCGTGGAAGAGGCGCTGCGCACCGGCACCTTGCTCCACCCTGACGCGATGCGGCTTCTGGCGGCACGGCTTGATCTGATCGACGACGACATGCGCAACGATCCGGCAGCGCATAAGATTTTCCTGGATATCATGCTCAAGCACGGCAACCCGGAACGGGGCCTGCGCCGCATGAACGAACTGGGCCTGCTGGCCGCCTTCATTCCGGAATTCGCACCGATCGTCGCGATGATGCAATTCAACATGTATCACCACTACACCGTGGACGAGCATACGATCCAATGCATCAGCAACCTGAGCGAGATCGAACGCGGCGAACTGGTAGAGGAATTGCCGGTTGCATCGTCGATCCTGAAGAAGGGCGTGAACCGCAAAGTGCTTTATGTCGCGCTGTTGTTGCATGACATCGGCAAAGGACGACCAGAAGACCATTCGGTGCTTGGGGCGCAGATTGCCCGCAAGGTTGCACCGCGTCTGGGCCTGAACAAGAAGGACTGCGACACGGTCGAATGGCTGGTGCGCAATCACCTGCTGCTGTCGGATGTTGCCCAAAAACGCGATATCGCCGAACCCCGTACTGTGCGCGGTTTCGCCAATGCGATGAAAACGGTGGAGCGGCTGGACCTGCTGACCGTGCTGACAGTCTGCGATATTCGCGGCGTCGGGCCGGATACGTGGAATAACTGGAAAGCGGTGCTGATCCGCAATCTGCATGCCGCCACCAAGGACGCCCTTGAAAACGGGCTTGAGGCGCTGAACCGCGAAAGCCGGGAAGCAGAGGCGAAGCGCGCATTGCGAGAGGCGCTGTCGGACTGGGACGCCAAGGCACTGCGGACTGAGGCAGGGCGCCACTACGGCCCCTACTGGCAAGGCTTGCCACCGGCCACACATGTTATCTTTGCGGGCCTGCTGCGTGATCTTGCAGACGATCAGATCGCGGTTGATCTGGTACTTGATCCGGATCGCGACGCCACACGCACCTGCTTTGCCATGGTGGATCATCCGGGCCTGTTCAGCCGCATGACCGGTGCGCTGGCTATCGTAGGTGCCAATATCGTCGACGCCCGCACCTATACGTCCAAAGACGGATACGCGACGGCTGTGTTCTGGATACAAGACAAGGACGGCAACCCCTATGAGGAAAGCCGCCTGCCCCGTCTGCGCCAGATGATTACCCGCACGCTGAAAGGCGAGGTCGTCGCCAAAGATGCCTTGAAAGACCGCGACAAGATCAAAAAGCGCGAACGTGCCTTCCGTGTCCCAACCAATATCATCTTTGATAACGAAGGTTCAGAGATCTACACCATTATCGAAGTGGACACCCGCGACCGTCCGGGCCTGCTTTATGACCTGACGCGCACGCTGGCCAATAATAACGTCTATATCGCCAGTGCCGTTATCGCGACCTACGGCGAACAGGTGGTCGACACGTTCTACGTCAAGGATATGGTTGGCCTCAAATACCATGCAGAGGCCAAGCGCGAGACGCTTGAGCGAAAACTGCGCGAAGCCATCACGCAAGGTGCGCAGAGGGCCGTGTCATAGTGTGCCATATGAATAACCAAGCAGGACTGGCATGAAACCGATCCGCCTTATGGCTGGCTTTTTCACTGTAGGCATCTGGACTCTGCTGTCGCGGCTGCTGGGCTTTGTGCGCGATATCATGATTGCGGCCTACCTTGGCACCGGCCCTGTGGCCGAGGCATTTCTTGTCGCCTTTTCCCTGCCCAACCTGTTCCGGCGCTTTTTTGCAGAAGGCGCGTTCAACATGGCCTTTGTGCCGATGTTTTCCAAAAAACTGGAGGGCGATGAAGACGCGCTGAAGTTCGCGCAGGATGCTTTTGTGGGAATGACCGTGATCCTCTCGGCCTTCACCATTATTGGTATCATCTTCATGCCGCTTCTGGTGACGGCAATGGCCAGCGGGTTTCGCGGTGATGAACGCTTTGACCTTGCCGTGACATATGGCCGGATCGCGTTCCCCTATATCCTCTTTATCTCATTGGCGGCCTTGCTGTCCGGCGTGCTGAATGCAACGGGCCGTTTTGTGGCGGCGGCCGCGGCGCCGGTCTTGCTCAATATCATCTTTGTCGGCGCGATGGTGATCACCACTTTGATCGGGGTCGATCCAACCGCTGACCTGCGGCTGCGTGTGGGCGATGCGCTTGCCTATGCTGTCCCGCTCGCGGGCATCGCGCAGATGGCGCTTGTCTGGATGGCAGCCTCGCGGGCGGGCTACGCGCTGAAACTCAAACGGCCCAAGCTGACACCGGAACTGAAACGGCTGGCGATCATTGCCGCCCCCGCCGCGCTGGCTGGCGGTGTTGTGCAGATCAACCTGCTCGTTGGTCGGCAAGTCGCCAGCTTTTTCGACGGTGCTGTGGCGTGGCTCAATTACGCAGATCGGCTGTATCAGCTGCCCCTAGGCGTGGTCGGCATCGCCATCGGTGTCGTATTGTTGCCGGACCTGTCACGCCGCCTACGGGCCGGAGATACGGACGGTGGGCGCAATGCATTCAACCGCGCGGCGGAAATCTCGCTCGCGCTGACAATCCCCGCCGCGGTGGCGCTGATCGTGATCCCCGTGCCGCTGGTCAGCGTGCTTTACGAACGCGGCGCGTTCGGACCCAGCGATACGCAAGCTACTGCCTTGGCCGTTGCGATCTACGGTCTGGGGTTGCCCGCATTTGTGCTGCAAAAGGCGTTGCAGCCGCTTTTCTTCTCGCGTGAAGATACGCGGCGGCCATTTCTATACGCCTTGGTCGCGATGGTCCTGAATGCGGCACTGGCCATCGGTCTGTCGCCTGTCATCGGGTTTACCGCAGCAGCCGTGGGCACAACGCTGACAGGATGGGCGATGGTTGCACAGCTTTGGTGGGGCGCACGCGACATGGGTGAGGCCGCGCAATTTGATGCGCGTTTCAAAAAGCGACTGGTCCGCATCGTTCTGGCATCCATCCTGATGGGTGTGCTACTTTTGGCACTGGTCTGGCTTTTGGGCAGCACACTGGTCCTGCCAACATGGCGCTACGCAGCGCTGGCCTGTCTGGTGCTGGGCGGTATCGCGGGCTACTTTGCAATCGGGCAGATCGTGGGCGCCTTTCACATCTCGGACTTCAAACGCGCCGTCAGACGTTAATCGCCGTTGCCAGCCTGCCCGGCTTCCCCCATTATCGTGACCGAATACAAGGGAGACGCAGATGCGCAAATTCTTGGTCGTGCTAGATGACAGCCGCGAATGCCTGAACGCGATGCGCTTTGCGTCCATGCGGGCGGCAAACACAGGTGGCGGTGTCGAAGTGCTGGCCATCATCCCGCCGGATGAATTTAATCACTGGATCGGCGTTGGCGAGATTATGCGCGCCGAGGCACGCGAACGGATCGAGGTTCATTTTGAGGTATTTGCAAAATGGATGCGCGACAAACAAAACATCGAACCCGAATTGGTTATCCGCGAAGGCGAACCGCTGACCGAGATCATGAACCAAATCCACGAAGACACCGATATCGGCGTTCTGGTTCTGGGTGCTGGCACCGATAACAAAGGCCCCGGTCCGCTTGTCACTGCGCTGACACGGCAATCGGGCAGTCTTTCGGTGCCGATTACCGTCGTGCCGGGCGATTTATCGAAAGAACGGCTCGAAGCGATCACCTGATCGCAGCCATCTTCGCAAAAAAGCACAATCAAACGCCTTCGTATCACTGCGGGGGCGTTTTTCGTATCTAACACCCCGACCCTGACCGTTACATTCATCGCCAAAAACGCGCAAACCCGTGAGTTTGTGCAACAAACCGCGACACGAATTTCGCGACAGCGTGAGCGCAATGAAATTTTTGTCGCTCACAGTTTTGGGAACGGCTGACGCGCGTGAGCGGCTGAAACTGAATTTACGGTCAATATGCCCCGCTTCTGTGCGGGCCGAAACCACGACCTTTGCAAAAATGCACATAAACGGGGGGCTGGTCTAAACGCACCGCGCGTCAAGCCCCCGACCCCATCACATCCACATCGTTTTTTCGTGATGTTTCCCCACCTGTGCAAACGCCAATTGAGGGGCAATCTTAATCTCATCGAACGGCACAACACGAAACGAACGCCGCTCAATCTGACAAACGAAACACACGTAACCAACTGAAAAGGAACCTACACAATGACTATCAAGACACTCATCATCGCCGCCGCTGCTGCCGCTGTTACTGCCACTTCCGCTGCTGCGAACCAGTTCCCCGTCGACAACCGCATCGACACCTCCGACATCCTCGAGCTGGGTTCGATCACTGCCGACAACGCCGGTGTTCTGGAAGTATATGACTACCGTCTGGGCACACAGGGTCGTCTGTTGGGCACCGATGATATCCACGCCGGTGCAAATACAAATGTCCGCGTTCCCGTCGGTATCGCGCCGACAGGTCAGGTGCTGGCCGTTCTGACCGTCGATGGTCAGCCCGTCGCCGCCCAGCGCTTTTACGTTGAAAACGACTAAACCTCTCGAACCAAGCCCAAGGTGATCTCCCGCACCTTGGGCACCCTCCCCCCCACTCGCGGCTGACATGAAATTGCGCCGCACCATCCTAAAGGAACCTACACAATGACTATCAAGACACTCATCATCGCCGCCGCTGCTGCCGCTGTCACCGCCACTTCCGCTGCTGCAAACCAGTTCCCCGTAGACAACCGCATCGACACCTCCGACATCCTCGAGCTGGGCTCGATCACTGCCGACAACGCCGGTGTTCTGGAAGTGTATGACTACCGTCTGGGCACGCAGGGCCGCCTGTTGGGCACTGACCAGATCCACGCCGGTGCGAACACAGACGTCCGCGTGCCGGTTGGCTTTGCCCCGACAGGTCAGGTGCTGGCCGTGCTGAAAGTTGACGGCCAGCCCGTCGCCTCCCAGCGGTTCTTTGTCGAGAACAACTAATCCCGCTATACAATTCAATGCGCCGCCTTTGTCCAACAGAGGCGGCGCATCGCTTTTTAGAACCGTTCTAAACCTTGACAGGGCCGCGCCAGATGCGCATATCAAAGACCTGATACAAAAGGTTGGTCCCATGTTCATTCAAACCGAATCCACACCGAACCCCGCAACGCTCAAGTTCCTGCCCGGCCAGACTGTGCTTGAAGTTGGCACAGCCGACTTTCCGACCGAGGAAGCGGCGCAGGCTTCACCCCTTGCAAAGCGCATCTTTGCCACGGGCAATGTGACAGGCGTTTTCTTTGGTATCGACTTTGTGACCGTTACCAAAGCTGACGATGTGGAATGGGATCATATCAAGCCTGCCATTCTGGGTGCTGTCATGGAGCACTACCAGTCCGGCGCATCGGTGATGGGCGCGGATCACCAGCCCGTCAGCGGTCACGCAGAACACACCGGCGAGGATGGCGAGATCGTGGGCCAGATCAAGGAATTGCTTGATACCCGCGTGCGGCCTGCCGTTGCGCAAGACGGTGGCGACATTACTTTCCACGGCTTTGATCGCGGGATTGTCTATTTGCATATGCAAGGTGCCTGCGCCGGATGCCCGTCGTCGACACTGACCCTGAAGATGGGCATTGAAAACCTGCTGCGCCACTACATCCCCGAAGTGGTCGAAGTGCGCCCTGTTGCGGCATGACCGCTGACAAAGTCGAGGTTGAGAACGTCAACTCACCCGGTCAGGTGACTCGGGTGGACGCCGCGAAATACAATGCCATGAAAGCGGCCATGATGCAGGTGATGTCATCCGACCCGATGACCGCCAGCGCGATCAAAGATGCTGCAAAAGCGCACCTGCCGGACGATCTGTTCCCCGGCGGGGCTACTGCTGGCTGGTGGCAAAAATCAGTGCAGCTTGATCTAGAGGCGAAGGGCGTTGTGCAGCGCCATCCGTCAAAACCGCTTACGTTTTCTTTGGTCTGAACAGGCCCGCGATGACTGATCCAATCATATTGGCATTTGATACCTCAGGCCCGCGCTGTGCCGCCGCGCTGCTGGTCGGTGACCGCGCCTTTGTGAAAATCGAAGACATGGCCAAAGGGCAGGCAGAGCATCTTGTTCCGATGCTGGAAGGTTTACTGACCGCACATGACCTGACGTGGCAAGACCTGAGCGGGATTGGCGTTGGCACCGGTCCCGGCAATTTCACCGGCATCCGCATCAGCATTGCGACAGCACGCGGTCTTGCGCTTGGCCTTGGGAAACCAGCCATTGGCGTCACGCAGTTCGAGGCTTACGCGTACGGCAACACCAACTGTGTTGTAGCACTTCCAGCGATGCGCGGGCAAGTTTACGTTCAGGCCTTTGTCGCAGGGGGCGATCGCGCGCCGCGCATTGCTGATGCGGTTTATGACCAGATGCCCCGCTATCCCGGGCGCGCAGAACCGGGTGTTGTTGGACCGGCAGCCGATCAAGTGGGTCCACTGCTTCACGCGCCCACGGTTTCCGCGCAGTGCGAGCCGGTTGAGGCGATCGCCCGCATCGCGGCGTCCCGCTTGCATGACCCCGATCTTGCGCGCCCTGCGCCACTTTACTTGCGCTCGGCCGATGCCGCCCCGCCACGCGATCCCGCACCTGTGATTCTGGCATGACACCACAAGAGCTTGCGGCGACGCACCACGCCGCATTTGGCGAAAATGATGCGTGGAGCGCCTCCGCATTCCGCTCATTGATCGCGCAAAACGGCATGATTCTGTGCGGTGACGTGCGGTCATTTGTGCTGGGTCGTGTGACAGTTGACGAGGCTGAAATCATCACAGTCGCCACTGATCCTGCGTATCAGCGACAGGGATTGGGGGCCGCCACCCTGACCGCGTTTGAGACATCGGCAAAGGCACAAGGGGCAACGCGCGTTTTCCTTGAAGTTGCGGCGGACAATGACCCCGCTATCGCATTGTATAATAAGCAAAAATACACTCCCGTAGGGCTAAGGCAGAATTACTACGCCCGCACGAACGGCCCAAATGCCGACGCGCATGTTCTTGAAAAGAAGCTTTGCTGACCATTCAAAGCGATGTGCCCACGCCCGATCCGGCAGTCCAAATTTATTGACCAAACGGTCAAAACGGAACAGTTGCCGCACAAAAACAGGTTGACCCCGCGCCGTTGGCATTGCCTTATCCTGTGATGAACCGACTTCAAGATCGGCTCGGCTTTTCGGGGGGAAAGCCATTTTTGGCCTCTCCCCTTCACCAACGACCCGGGAGACACCCATGACCCTTACAACCAAATTTCTGAGCGCAACCGCTGCGCTGGCGCTGACCGCAGGTGCTGCATTTGCAGAGCCGGCTGTTCTGTTCGACCTCGGCGGCAAGTTCGACAAATCATTCAACGAAAGCGCATTCAACGGCGCGCAGCGTTGGTCGGAAGAGACCGGCGGCACATTCGCCGAAGTTGAAATCCAGTCCGACGCGCAGCGCGAGCAGGCGATCCGCCGCTTTGCTGAAAACGGCAACAACCCCATCGTGATGGCGGGCTTCGCGTGGGCCTCTGCTTTGGAAGAAGTATCTGCTGATTATCCTGAGACAAAGTTCCAGATCATCGACATGGTCGTTGACCAGCCAAACGTCCGCTCCATCGTGTTCGCCGAAGAGCAGGGCTCCTATCTTGTTGGTATGCTGGCCGCGATGGCATCCGAGAGCGATACAGTTGGCTTCATCGGTGGCATGGACATCCCACTGATCCGTAACTTTGCCTGCGGCTATGCCCAAGGCGTTCTGGCTGTGAACCCTGACGCGACAGTGATCGCCAACATGACAGGCACAACGCCTGCGGCTTGGAACGATCCGGTCAAAGGCTCCGAGCTGACACTGGCACAGATTTCCCAAGGCGCTGACGTGGTTTACGCAGCCGCTGGCGGCACAGGCGTTGGCGTTCTGCAAACAGCAGCCGATAACGACATCCTGTCCATCGGCGTTGACGCCAACCAGAACTACCTGCACCCCGGCGAGGTTCTGACTTCCATGCTCAAGCGCGTGGACAACGCTGTGTATGACGCACTGACCGCTGGTGAAGCTCTGGAAGCGGGTTTCAACGTGATGGACCTGTCCAACGGTGGCGTCGGCTACGCAGTGGACGAGTTCAACGAGAGCCTGATCTCGGCTGAAATGACAGCCGCACTGGACGAGGCACAAGCGGCCATCGTTGCCGGTGACGTTTCGGTTCACAACTACAACTCTGACGAATCCTGCCCCGCGCTGGACTTCTAAGAGCGGCCTAAAAGGCCAGACGATAAAAGGGCCGCGCTTTATCTTGCGCGGCCCTATTTTTTAAAAGGGGACATCAACATGAGTGACGCGCTGAAAAATTTCTTTGCTGCATGGGCAGAGCCTGATGCAGACAAACGTAACAGCATGATTGATGCCGCTGTTGATCCGGCGATCCTCTATGCCGATCCCCGCACCGAAGCACCGCTAACCGATCTGGCGGCACTTAAAGATTATGTCGCGATGTTCTCGCAAATGGCGCCGGGTATGCCCGTGGCGTGCGTGAACGTATCGAACACGCTGCATTTCGCCCGCGCGACCGTGCATTTCGGCGAAGGCGACAAAGCACAGACAGGCCAATACATCGCCGATTTGGACGCAGGTGGCAAAATCACCCGCCTGATCGGTTTCGTCGGCATGGGAGAGCCGCAAGCATGACAAACAACGTCGTCTCGCTGGCCCCTGCGATTGAGCTGAAGGGCATTTCCAAAGCGTTTGGCCCTGTGCAGGCAAACAAAGACATCAATATCCGCGTTATGCCCGGCACGATCCACGGGATTATCGGCGAAAACGGCGCTGGCAAATCCACGCTGATGTCGATCCTGTATGGTTTCTACAAGGCTGACGCGGGCGAGATATTTATCGGCGGCACGAAGACGGCGATCCCCGACAGCCAAGCGGCGATTGCTGCCGGAATCGGCATGGTGTTCCAGCACTTCAAACTGGTCGAAAATTTTACGGTGTTGGAAAACATCGTATTGGGCGCCGAGGACAGTGGGTTGCTGAAACCGTCGCTGAACCGCGCCCGTAAGGAGTTGAAAGCACTGGCCGATGAATACGGCCTGAACGTGGACCCTGATGCGATCATCGAAGAGATCGGCGTTGGCAAACAACAGCGTGTCGAAATCCTCAAGGCGCTGTATCGCAAGGCCGACATTCTGATTTTGGACGAACCCACGGGCGTGCTGACCCCCGCAGAGGCCGACCAGCTTTTCCGCATTCTGGAACGCCTCAAGGAAGAGGGCAAAACCATCATTCTCATCACGCACAAACTGCGCGAGATCATGGAAACCACCGATACCGTCAGCGTGATGCGCCGTGGCGAGATGACCGCCACGGTGAAAACCGCCGAAACCTCGCCCGCCGAACTGGCAGAGCTGATGGTTGGCCGCAAGGTGCTGCTGCGCGTTGACAAAAAACCGGCAGAGCCAGGTGAGATGATTCTTGAGGTCGAGAACCTGAAGGTCGTGGATGAACAAGGTGTTGAGCGTCTGCGCGGCATTGATCTGAATATCCGCGCAGGTGAAATCCTTGGCATTGCTGGTGTGGCTGGCAACGGTCAATCCGAATTGCTTGAGGTGCTGGGCGGCTATGAAAAAGGCACCGGCACGATCCGGATCAACGGGCAGGAACTGGACCTCACCGGATCGGTTTCTGACGCGCAATCGCGCCGCGCGCGTGGCATCGCGCACGTGCCGGAAGACCGGCAGCGTGAAGGTCTGATCATGGACTACGCCGCGTGGGAGAACGTGGCTTTCGGCTATCACCACGACAGCAAATACCAGTCATCGCGCCTGTTCATGGACAACAACGCCCTGCGCCGTGACACCGAAGAAAAGATGCAGCGTTTCGACGTGCGCCCGCCCAATCCGAAACTGCCTGCCAAGGCGTTTTCGGGCGGCAACCAGCAGAAGATCGTGCTGGCCCGCGAGATTGAGCGCAACCCCGATCTCCTGCTAATCGGCCAACCAACGCGCGGCGTGGACATCGGCGCGATTGAATTTATTCACCAGCAAATTGTCGCCCTGCGTGATCAGGGTAAGGCGATCCTGCTGGTATCGGTGGAACTGGAAGAGATCCTGTCCCTGTCAGACCGCATTGCGGTGATGTTTGACGGGCGGATCATGGGCGAACGCCTGCCAAACGAAACAGATGAAAAAGAACTCGGCCTTCTAATGGCCGGTGTCGCAGGGGAGGCCGCGTAATGTCTGACGGCAAGATGCCAAAATGGGCCGACGTGACGCTGATCCCGCTGATCAGCTTGCTGCTGGCCGCGTTCTTCTCGGCCCTCGTGATCTGGGCAATTGGTGAAAGCCCATGGGACGCGCTGAAGCTGATGGTCGACGGGGCGATCGGCTCCACCTACGGCTGGGGCTATACGCTTTATTACGCGACGAACTTCATCTTTACCGGCCTCGCCGTGTCCATCGCGTTTCACGCCCGCATGTTCAACATCGGCGGTGAAGGTCAGGCGATGATCGGCGGCTTGGGTGTCGCGCTGGCATGTCTTTACATCCCTTGGCCGCACTGGACGATTGCGCTGCTTGGCGCGTCTGTCGCGGCTGCGTTGTTCGGTGCCGCATGGGCCGCGATCCCTGCGTTTTTGCAAGCCAAGCGCGGCAGCCACATCGTGATCACCACGATCATGTTCAACTTTATCGCCGCTGCTGTCCTGAACTTCCTGTTGATCGGCGCGCTGAAAGTGCGCGGCTCTATGGAGCCCGCAACAGCGAAATTCCCCGAAGCCACGCACCTGCCGTCGTTTCAGGACATGTTCAGCTTTGGCGAAAACGCATTGTTCCGTGGCGCACCCGCGAACGTTGCTTTCTTCGTGGCAATCGCCGCCTGCATCGCCCTTTGGGCGCTGATCTGGCGCACGCGTCTTGGCTACGAAATTCGTGCCTTCGGTCACTCTGAAACGGCTGCGAAATACGCTGGCATCAGCCCGACGAAGATCATCATGATCTCCATGCTGATCTCGGGCGGTCTGGCTGGCATGATGGCGATCAACAACGTGCAAGGCGAAGCGGAACGCCTTGTCTTGAACGCGGTCGAAGGTGCTGGCTTCATCGGGATCGCCGTGGCGCTGATGGGCCGCTCGCACCCCTTCGGCGTTTTCCTTGCCGCAATCCTGTTCGGGTTCCTGTATCAGGGCGGCGCAGAGCTTGCCTTGTGGACATCCATCCCGCGCGAAATGATCGTTGTGATCCAAGCGCTAGTGATCCTGTTTACCGGCGCGCTGGACGACATGGTGCGCGCGCCGATTGAAAGGCTGTTTCTGGCCATGGGCCGCAAACCCAAGCGCGAGGAGGTGGTCTGATGGATTTCTTCCTGCTTTTCCAGATCGAGGTTCTCGATAGCGCTCTCCGCTCCGCCGCCCCGCTCTTGTTGGCTTGTCTGGCTGGTCTATTCTCGGAGCGTGCTGGCATCTTTGACATCGGGCTTGAGGGCAAAATGCTTGCCGCTGCCTTTACGTCTGCCGCTGTCGCAGCGGTGACAGGGAATATCTGGCTTGGTCTGCTGGCCGGTATCGGTGCATCGTTGTTGCTCTCCGCTGTGCACGGGGTGGCATCGATCACCTTCCGTGGAAATCAGCTGATCTCGGGCGTTGCGATCAACTTCCTTGCCGCTGGTCTGACCGTTGTGATCGCGCAAAGCTGGTTTGGCCAAGGTGGACGGACGCCGCAATTGACGGGTGATGCACGCTTTGCAGGACTTGAACTGCCGTTTGCCGATGCCCTGCAAGACGTGCCTGTCTTCGGGCCGATCTACAACGGTCTGATTTCGGGCCATACGATCCTTGTCTACGTGGCGCTGCTTTGCGTCCCGCTTAGCTGGTGGGTGCTGTATCGCACACGCTTTGGCCTGCGCCTGCGTGCCGTGGGTGAAAACCCTGCAGCAGTGGATACCGCTGGTGTATCCGTTGTGGGCCTGCGCTTTGCTGCCGTGATGATCTGCGGCGTGCTTTGTGGTTTGGCCGGTGCACAGCTTGCCACGGCTGAACCTGCTGCGGGCTTTGTAAAGGACATGACAGCGGGTCGTGGCTACATCGCGCTTGCCGCGTTGATCTTTGCCAAATGGCGGCCTTGGTACGCGCTTTATGCCACCTTGCTGTTTGGCTACCTGCAAGCGATTGCCCTGCGCCCCGACCTGATCGAAAACGCACTCGGGTTCTCGGTACAGGCGCAACTGCTGGACGTGCTGCCGTATATCCTGACCGTCATCATTCTCGCCGGTTTTGTCGGCAAGGCGATCCCACCACGCGCCGGAGGCGAGCCTTATGTCAAAGAACGCTAAGGCACTGGCGGCGGCTATTCACGCACAAGCCGGTGACGCGCCGGTCAGCGTCGGTATGATCCTTGGGTCCGGCCTTGGTCACATCGCGGATAGCGTTGATGGCGTGGCGATCCCATACAGCGACCTGCCCGGGTTTCCGCATGCTGGCGTGTCAGGCCATAACCCGAACCTTGTGATCGGTGATCTGGAAGGGCAGCGCGTGGCCGTTTTTGGCGGGCGGGCGCACTATTACGAAAACGGGCGCGCCGACGCGATGCGCCTGCCATTGGAAGTGCTGGCCGAACTGGGCGCGGATACGATGCTGGCAACAAACGCAGCGGGTTCGATGCAAAGTGATATGCCAACGGGTTCGATTATGAACCTGCACGATCATATCAACTTTTCAGGCCTAAACCCGCTGATCGGTGAACAGACGGACAAACGCTTTGTCCCGATGAAAGACTGCTATGATCCCGCGATCCGGGCAGAGCTGTCGGCGGCGGCGCAGGCCGCAGGCGTGCAGATGCATAGCGGCGTTTACGCGTGGTATTCCGGCCCGTCATTCGAAACCCCGGCCGAGATCAAGGCGATCAAGATGCTTGGGGCCGATGCGGTTGGCATGTCCACCGTGCCAGAGGTTATCCTTGCGCGGTTTCTGGGCCTGAAGGCGGCGGCAATTTCGTGTATCACCAACATGGCGGCAGGCATGTCTGATGAAAATATCAGCCATGACCACACCAAGGCGATGGCGCCTCAAGGCGCTGCAAAAATTGAGACGGTGCTGCGCCAATGGCTGCGAGACAAGTCCAGCTAGCATATCCTTTTAAGTCCAGCTGACCAGTAATGCTGCAATTGCAGCAAATTTCCCCGACGTGGGGTTTGACTCTGGTCTGTGAATTGGGCTTTGTGAAAGCAGCGGCCCAATGTCGCTCGGAATGCCCATGCAAATTTATCTTCCCATCGCCGAAGTATCGGTGAACGCCTTCCTTTTGTTAGGATTGGGGGGGATTGTTGGCATATTGTCTGGCATGTTCGGCGTCGGTGGCGGATTTCTGATGACGCCACTGTTGTTCTTTATCGGCATCCCGCCCGCCGTGGCCGTGGCAACCGAAGCCAACCAGATCGTCGCGTCGTCTTTTTCAGGCGTGCTGGCCCACCTGAAGCGCAAGACAGTTGATTTGCGCATGGGCACGGTGTTGCTGATTGGTGGATTGATCGGTTCTGCGCTTGGTATCGTCTTATTCAATTACCTGCGTTCGCTTGGACAGGTCGATCTGCTGGTAAAGCTTTGCTATGTGATCTTCCTTGGACTGATCGGCAGCCTGATGTTTGTGGAGAGCCTCAATGCGATCCGCAAAACAAAGAAGGGCGTTGTGCCCAAGCGCAAGCGCCACAACTGGGTCCACAATCTGCCCTTCAAAATGAAGTTCCGCGTATCAGGGCTTTATATCTCGGTCATTCCACCCGTTCTTGTCGGTGTGCTTGTCGGTATTTTGGCAGCAATTATGGGTGTTGGCGGTGGCTTTATCATGGTTCCCGCAATGATCTATCTGCTGGGCATGCCCACAAAAGTGGTGGTTGGTACATCGTTGTTCCAGATCATCTTTGTCACCGCTTTTACCACGATGCTGCACGCGACAACCAACTACACGGTCGATGTAGTGCTTGCGGTTTTGCTGCTGATCGGCGGCGTGATCGGTGCCCAGATCGGGACGCGCATTTGCGTGAAACTTCCCGCTGAGCAGTTGCGCATTCTTCTGGCGGCAATGGTTCTGCTGGTGTGTGGCAAGCTGGCGTTTGATCTGCTGGTCCAACCGTCCGAACTTTACTCTGTCGGCATGGGAGGTCACTGATGTTGCGCCTTCTTGCCCTGCTGCTGATCGCAGCCCTGCCCGCTAAAGCCGAGGAAATCGTGCTGGGTCTGTCCCGTGACGAGGTCGCGATCACCGCCAACTTTGACGGGTCCGACATCCTGATCTTTGGCGCCATCAGCCGCGAGGCCGGCACCACCCGCGATGGCGAGCTTGGTGTCATCATCACCGTCGCGGGACCCGACCAAAGCGTGACTGTGCGCCGCAAGGATCGCCGTTTGGGCATCTGGGTCAATACCGACGCGGTCGAGATCGGTATTGCGCCATCTTTCTACGCCGTGGCCACCAATGCGCCGCTTGCCGAAATCCTGCTCCCTGCCGAGGATGCATCATCCAAGATCAGCCTGTCGCGCGCCATTCGTGCCATCGGCCCGTCTGAGGGTGACGGGCGCGTGTTTGCAGACGCCCTGATCCGCATTCGCAAAAACGCCGCAACTTACCAAAGCCTGCCGGGTGCTGTGTCGGTTGAGGAAGACACGCTGTTCTACACCGATATCGAACTGCCCGCGAACCTGACCGAAGGCGACTACCGCGCCGAGATTTATCTGACCCGCGATGGAAAGATCGTTGATGTTTATGTCACGACAATCCCTGTGCAAAAGGTCGGGTTGGAACGGTGGCTTTACAACCTCGCCCACGACAACGCCATTCTGTATGGCCTGATGTCGCTTGCGATTGCGATTGCCGCGGGCTGGGGCGCTTCGGCGATATTCACCGCGCTCAAGCGGTAATCACCCGCGTCCGACAAACGGCATCTTTGTCGCCATCAGCGTCTGGAACTGCACATTGGCCTCTGGCGGTAGCTTCGCCATGGCAAGAACTGCAGCAGCCACATGGACCACATCCATGGCTGGCAATGGCGGCAGGCCTTCGGCGGCTCGTTTTTCTTCCAGCCCGATCACCATATCCGTGCGGGCGTTGCCAATATCAATCTGGCCGCACGCAATGTCATAGGGCCGCCCGTCCAGCGAAAGCGTCTTGGTCAGGCCGGTCACAGCGTGTTTGGTGCTAGTGTAGCAGATTGACCCCTCGCGCGGTGAATGGGCGGAAATTGAACCGTTGTTGATGATCCGTCCGCCCATGGGCTGTTGCTCTCGCATGGCGCGAAAGGCCGCACGAGCGCAAAGAAACATGCCCGTCAGATTTACATCGACAACCTGCTGCCAGTCCTGCAACGACACCTGATCTATCGTGGTTTGCGGGCCGAACATGCCCGCGTTGTTGAAGAGGGCGTCAACATGGCCGAATGCTGCAAAGGCACGATCCACAGCGTCCTCGTCAGTCACGTCGCAAGGCAGCACCTTCGCGGTGTCATACCCTTCGGCAACCTCCTCCAGCGCATCACCACGGCGCGCGATAAGGCCGACGCGCCAACCGTCCGCCAAAAATGCCTCGGCGCAGGCGCGCCCGATGCCAGAACTTGCGCCTGTGATGATAATCGCGCTCATGACGGCTCCTCGCTTGTCAGCTCTAACGGGACACTTGCCACGCTCAGGTCGTCAACCGTCAGCGGCGATGTGGGCCGCCCCAAGCGATTGCGCACAACCCAACGCAGCTGCGTTTCGGCCCGCGTGATTGCCACATAGGCCAGCCGTTTCCACAGCGGTTGCCCCGCTTCGACACGGCCCATACGGGCGGCAATTTCGATGTCGGGGGCAAAGACCTGCACCGTATCCCATTGCGAACCCTGCGCCTTGTGGATCGTCACAGCAGCACCGTGCAGAAACGTTGCCCCCATGCGGGCGGCAAAGGGAATAAACGGCTCGGCGTCGCCTTCCTGTTCGATTTTTACGATGGATGCGGCGCTGACCTGCGGATCTTCCGCCCCCATGACGTGTAAGCGTGAAAAGCCGGGTTTGCGACCAGGCCCGAGGTAAATCACCTGCGCCCCTTTGATCAGTCCGCGTGCCTCAAGATCGAGCCGTTTTTTGCGGTGCTTCATCGGTAGTTCGATCCCGTCACAGATCAGCGGCTCGCCTTCGAGCAGTTCATCCACAGGCGCACCGAACGCCCCACGAAACGCATGGATCAACCGGATGCGGGTGGCATTGCGCCAGACCAAAACGGGAGAGCGGGCCATAAGATCAGCTTCGACCCGCTGGGCCATGACGACACGTTCATCACGCTCTGCCGCTTCGGCCACCAGTTTTTCAAATTTGTAGAAATCCACCATTGGATCAGCCAGCGCATGGGCCAGATCAAGGATCGGATTGCCTGCATCCTGACGGTGAATTCGGTTCAGGGTCAGCACGCGTTTTTCGGGCAACGTCTCAAACACCATCCCGCCTTCTGACTGCACGGGCGGCAACTGCGCGGGGTCGCCAAACAGGATCAGTGTAGGGAAAATCTCTTGCAGGTCTTCGAACTGCTTTTTGTCGAGCATGGAGCTTTCGTCGACAAAACCGATGTCCAACCCTTCCTCGCGGCGCTTCCAGCCGGTGATGAAATCACTGCCACGCAGGCCCGCAGCGGCAAGAGCGGCGGGCACTGATTTGTTCGCCTCGAAAGACGCTGCGGCACGATCCAGCGCAATATCGGTCAAGCCTTCAATCTCGGGCCGTTCCCCCTGCCCCGCCAGCCATTCCGCGACCCTTTCGTATTCAGGATCATAGACAGGCGTATAAAGGATCCGGTGGATCGTGGTCGCTGGCACGCCGCGGTTGCGAAGCACCGACGCCGCCTTGTTCGTTGGGGCCAAGATGGCAAGCGTGCGTCTGTCTTTGCGCTTCTTGCCTTCCCAATCGCCCGAAATCACATCGACGCCTGCCTCTTCCAGCGCCTCGTAAAGGCGGGCCAGCAGCATCGTTTTGCCCGACCCCGCCTTGCCGATCACGGCCATAACGGATGACTTTTCCGACTGCGGCGGCATAAGCAAGCTGTCGTCAAGATCAACGCCGGACTGGCGCAACGCGCTGGCCACGTCGTCCCATGCCTGGGCCTGATCGTCAGAGAATGTGATTGTGGGTGCGTTCATGCAGCGACAGTAACCCGCGTCATGGGCAGGTGCCAGCGGTCACGCGGCGCGTGGTGCCAAAACCTTGCGCCCGAACGACCTGTAGAACCAGTGTTCCGATAAATCCGAGGAAATCCCCGCGCGTTGCAAGACCTTTACACGATCTTCCGCGCGGAACTGCCACAATCCAACGCTGATCCTGTCGCGTCCCTCACCCGTGGCACCCAGCACTTCAGGGCTGGCGCCGATCATGCGGTAAATCCGGATCATGCGGGCATCAAAGACGCCCAACAAATGGGTCAGATCGAAACCGCGCATCAGCTCTCCGCCAGCCAGCATCAAGGCGGCCGCGATGTGGCTGGAGGCACCTTCGCGCAAGCAATAGCGCGTGCATTCCCAAATATGCGGATCACGGATGGCAGCACCGTTCATCACGTGTGCGAAGTGGTCATTGACCATAGTTGAACCATCCATCGGCAGAAACCGCATTGACCCGCCATGTGTCCCATCGGGCTGGACCCAAATGACGTAAAGCGTGTCGTCCGTGTCGTAGCCGTCACGTTCAAACCCATTTTGATCCACCTGCACTGCCCAGCCCAGACGCCGCTGAAACTGGTCGGCCCTGTCGCGGTGCATGCTGTCACGCAAGATCGGAACGTGGCGCAGATCGCGCCCGTAAATATATCGCAGCATGTTTTGACCCCTCATCCGTCATGAGGAAGGTGCCGCAGCGATGGTTTATGCGTGGTTTACAGCGCGCACGCCCAAGTTAACGAAAACTAAACGCGCTAGTGGGACAGCGGGCTTTCATCCTTGCGTCCTGGCCAGCTTTCAGCTGCCGCGCGGGCTGCACCGCCGACAACGATTTGCCCCTCTAGCAAGGCTTTGGTTATGGCGTGGATGGTGTTGGTTGCGCCCAGCTTGAAGCGGGCGCTTTCAATATAGGCCCGCAAGGTATGTTCTGAAATCGATAGCATTTCGGCGACATGCGCGCGCCCGTATCCCATGGCCAGAAAGGTCAACGCATCCACTTCGCGTGGCGACAGATGGCGTGTTGGTTCCGGCATACGGTTTTTTTCGAACTCCATCGCTTTTTGATTCAGGACATGCGCCAACAGGATCAGTTCCCGTTGATGTTCCAGTGTGAATGCAGCCCATACATCGTCGTCGCAGGTATGGCTGACGCTGAATAAGGCGAACTGGCCATTTGGCCCCCTGATGGGCACCGAATAACCTTGCGTGCCGACACCATGCGCTACGGCATCATTTCGAAATGCGCGGGCGGCTTTACTGGACCAATCCAGTCTTTTCCAGTCGACGGGCTGGAATGTGCTGAAACAGCCAATAATGACAGGGTCTGTGCGCAGGTAGTCTTTTTCTGCGTAAATCGCGGCCCATTGAGCGCTGTAGGTGCCAAAGCCATATTGGCCCCCGTCTGCGCTGACCCAGTGATACACGGCATGATCGATATGATAGTGGTCTCGCACATCGACGATCAGGCCCTGGATTTCATCCAGCGCGTCGGCGCGCTCGATCCGGTGCAGAAAATTCTCTAGCTTCTTGTCCAGTGTCGTCTCCCTGCGTGGCAAAGCGCGCGTCGCCTATCAACGCGTCAATCTCTGTCCTTGCCATGTCCGAAACGACTTCAAGTTGTGAAGCCAATCGCGGGAGTTCATTGCTCTGCGCGAATTTGCGTAGATCGGCCAGAACGTCGATGATCCACTTATTTCCCATAATGCAGGCTCTTTCTAATTAGTTAACGAATTGTTAACGCCGGTCCCGTCTGTCACGCTTGGATGACAGTTCGTGGCGCCAAGGGAAATTTAATCCCATAAATTGACCATAACACCAGTCACTCAACCTTTAGGAGATACATTTTCGGGCTCCCCATAAATAGGGGGGCGGCGTTTTTGCAAGCTGTTGATTCGAATGAAACGCCACAGGCATCTTCACAAAAAACAAAGGGCACGCCCTGTGCAGGCGTGCCCCGGTGTCAGACAAGTCTGACAGAATCACTGATCCGGCAGCGTATCCTCGAATGTCCGCAATCCGGTCCGTGGCGATTGCACCAGAACTGCCATATTACCCGGCTTGTGCTGGTTCTTGCGCATCATGGTGTGTGCGGCTGGGATATCGTTCCAGCCGAAAACCTCTGACATGCACGGATCAAGGCGGCGTTCGACCATCAGGTGGTTCGCGGCAGAGGCCTGCTTGAGGTTGGCAAAGTGGCTGCCCTGAAGGCGCTTTTGGTGCATCCACATGTAACGCACGTCAAACGTGAGGTTATAGCCCGTCGTGCCTGCGCAGATCACGACCATACCGCCGCGTTTGCACACAAAAGTAGAGACCGGGAATGTCGCCTCGCCGGGGTGTTCGAAGACCATATCGACATTGTTGCCCTTGCCGGTGATGTCCCAGATCGCCTTGCCGAACTTGCGTGTCTCGGTGAACCATTCCTTGTATTCAGGCGTGTTCACCGTGGGCATCTGGCCCCAGCAATTGAAGTCGTTGCGATTAATGACGCCTTTTGCACCCAACGACATCACAAACTCGCGCTTGCTCTCGTCGCTGATGACGCCGATCGCATTGGCACCCGCGGTATTGATCAACTGGATCGCATAAGATCCCAGACCACCGGATGCGCCCCACACAAGGACGTTCTGACCGGGCTTAAGGTCGTGCGGCTCGTGACCGAACAGCATGCGGTATGCAGTGGCCAGTGTCAGTGTATAGCACGCGCTTTCTTCCCACGTCAGATGCTGCGGGCGCGGCATCAACTGCTGGCTTTGCACGGCTGTGAATTGCGCGAACGACCCGTCCGGCGTCTCGTAACCCCAGATCCGCTGAGACGGGGACATCATCGGATCTCCACCGTTGCAGTGCTCGTCATCGCCGTCGTCTTGATTGCAATGGATCACCACCTCATCCCCGACCTTCCAGCGCTTCACCTTGTCACCCACAGCCCAAACGATGCCGGATGCATCAGAGCCTGCGATGTGGTAGTCCGCACCATGCACGTCAAACGGGCTGATCGGCACACCAAGGCCCGCCCAGACACCGTTGTAGTTCACACCAGCGGCCATCACCATCACAAGAACTTCGTTGCTGTCGGGTTTGGGGCAATCAACGACCTCGATCTCGAACGCCTGATCGGGTTCGCCATGACGCTCGCGCCGAATGGTCCAAGCCTGCATCTTCGCAGGCACGTGGCCCAAAGGTGGCATTTCGCCAATCTCGTAGAGGTCTTTCTTTTCGGCCGCATAAGCTGCTGCGCCGCTGGTCAGATCAAGGGCCATTTTTGTCTCCATCACGAGGTCACTCAATTGTTGCCGCACCGCAGAATCGGCGCGCTGTTACCCTGTGATATTGACGGTCACGCAATAATGCAACACCGAGACGGACATTTTTGTAATTTTATGTCCGCCGCGATGCAGCGTCGCTTTAGCGGATGGTGAAGGTGCTGATCACGCAGACATTCACGTTGTTTTCCACGCGGGTCGATCCGTCAGCAAATTCGATCTTCATATCGAACTCGCACGAACCGGTGCCATCATCGAAGTTGATGTTGATGCTGCTGCCAGACGGCAACACGTTGCTGCCCAGAATGTCTTCTTCCCAAGAGTTGGTTGTCACGCGGCTGCCATAGAACCGGAACACCGTGCGCCCGCTGACGTTTTGCACAAGCACGTTGCGGTTCAGACCGTCGCCGCCGCTGGACACCGGACCTGTTCCGCTACAAGCGGCCATACCTGCAGTAATTGCTGCGACCGCGACAAATTTCTTAAAGCTGAATGACATTCGTATCTCCTATTGCGTCAATCGTTCAAAAGTACCTTGACGATAGGCGACCTGACGTTTCGGAGGCAACGCTTTAATCAGCGCCGGTTAGGTCGGGTCAGTTTCGAAATGATGCGCGATAGTGTTGGCGTAATACTGCAGGATCGGGCGACCCTCTTCAGTGACGGTGACCGTTCCATCGGACTCGCTCACCAAACCTCGCCGTTCCAGCCGTGCGGTCATTTGCGTGACCAGTTCTTGCGCTTTGCGTCGAGGTGTCGGCATTTTCCGATCTTTCAGCGATTGCAGGATCGCGTCGACCTCTTGCACGAGCGCGGATGTTGTCCGTGGTGGACCCGACAACAAGACATGCGACACCAACGGACCCGCCAGAATAGGCACGACCGCCGCGATCCGTTTCATCAGTTCTGCGCCAATCGCTTCGGTCAGATCGGGTCTGTCGGGCGCGAGGCTCGACAACTCAAGCGGTGTGCCAAAGCCCACTGACGCAGTGCCAAACCCTTTGAAACGGCCCGTGATGCGCAGCCAAATGTGCGATAGCGTGCCGCCGATGATTTTGCCCAGCGGTGGGCGGAATTTCCGCACGCCCGTCTGATCGGCACGCACCAGAAACTTGTCTTCAAAAATCCGGTCGTAGTTCAGCCCTACAGGCACAAAGATCACATCACGGGCGTCCGACTTGCGGTCAGACACGATGTAATTAAGCAACCCCAGTTTGGGTTCACCCAACCGACCCGTTAGGCTAAGCCCGCCTTCGGGGAACATCGCTTGCGTTACACCGCCATCGGTTGCCATTTGTACGTAGCGGGCCAGCACCTTCCGATACAAAGCGCCCCGGGACCTGCGCCGGATAAAGTATGCGCCCATCGCTCGGATGATGCCCGACAACGGCCAGACCCGCGCCCACTCACCCACGGCATAGGACAGCGCGCCCGCACGGCTAACCAGATATGTGACCAGCACGTAATCCATGTTGCTGCGATGATTGATGACGAAGATGACGGTCGCATCGGGGTCGATCTTTTCAAGCGCCTTGCGGTCAAACTGCCCCAGCCGCACACGATAGAACGCCTTGGACAGCCACTTGGCCAGACGCGCACCCACCGTGAAATAGGCTGTGGCGGAAAATGACGGCACGATTTCCCGCGCATATCGTTTGGCCTGCTCAAACGCGACGTTCTCGGGTATGCCTTCCTTGCGGGCATGTTCGACAATCGCCTCGGTCACATCGGGATCGTAGATCAGCCGCTGGATCATGTCATAGCGGCGCGCCAGTTTGAACGGCTCGATCGGGCGCTGGAGCCGGCTATTGAGACGCTCGATCACACGCTCGGCGCGTTTGCGGAAAAACCACCGCACAGACGGAAACAGAAAGTGCGACGCAAAGGTCACCGCCGCAAACAGCAAAATCAGGATGAAAACCCAGAGCGGCATTGAGACTGTTTGCGTCATGGCCGGACATTGACAGGAACACGGGGGCGCGTAAATCCCGTCATGCCGCAGCGCAGCGCGTTGACAAGGTCATAAAGTGACGGCTACATACCCTGACCGCGCAATAATATTGCGCAGACTGATTCAGAGGACCGACATGTCGCAGACGCAGCAAAAAGACCGCCCCTGGCTTTTCCGCACCTACGCGGGCCACTCCACAGCGGCGGCGTCCAATGCGCTTTATCGGGGCAATCTGGCAAAGGGCCAGACCGGGCTTTCCGTGGCATTCGACCTGCCCACGCAAACCGGTTACGATAGCGATCATGTTCTGGCCAAAGGTGAGGTCGGCAAGGTGGGCGTGCCTGTCAGCCACTTGGGCGACATGCGGGCACTGTTCGACAGCATCCCGCTGGAACAGATGAATACGTCGATGACAATCAATGCGACGGCACCGTGGCTGTTGTCGCTTTATATCGCTGTGGCCGAGGAACAGGGCGCCGATATCTCCGCGCTACAGGGCACGGTGCAAAACGACATTATCAAGGAATACCTGTCGCGCGGGACATATATCTGCCCGCCTGCCCCATCGCTGCGGATGATTACCGACGTGGCCGCCTATACCCGCGAGCATTTGCCAAAATGGAACCCGATGAACGTGTGTTCCTATCATTTGCAAGAGGCCGGTGCGACACCGGAAGAGGAATTGGCATTTGCGCTGGCCACAGCCACGGCGGTGCTTGATGATTTGCGCGACAAAGTCCCTGCTGAAAACTTCCCGCAAATGGTGGGGCGCATTTCGTTCTTTGTGAACGCGGGGATTCGTTTTGTGACCGAGCTTTGCAAAATGCGCGCCTTTGTCGAATTGTGGGACGAAATTTGCCGTGACCGTTACGGTGTCGAGGACGCCAAATACCGACGGTTTCGCTACGGTGTGCAGGTCAATTCGCTTGGCCTGACCGAACAGCAGCCTGAAAACAATGTCTATCGTATCCTCATCGAGATGCTGGCTGTCACGCTGTCCAAAAATGCCCGCGCCCGTGCCGTACAATTACCAGCGTGGAACGAGGCGCTTGGCCTGCCCCGCCCGTGGGATCAGCAGTGGTCGCTTCGGATGCAACAGATTTTGGCTTATGAAACCGATCTTCTGGAATACGAAGACCTGTTTGACGGCAATCCCGCGATTGAAAAGAAGGTTGATGCGCTTAAAGACGGCGCGCGTGCCGAATTGAAACAGATCGACGAGATGGGCGGTGCAGAGCAGGCCATCGCCTATATGAAATCGCGCCTTGTCGACAGTAACGCCGCCCGCATCGCTGGTATTGAAAGCGGAAATACGACCGTGGTTGGTGTCAATAAATGGCAGAGCGGTGAACCCTCTCCGCTAACCGCTGGTGATGACGCTATCATGGTGTCTGATCCTGCCGCGGAAGCCGATCAAATGACGCGCCTGACCGCGTGGAAGGCGGCCCGTGACGATGCGGCAGTCAAGCAGGCATTGGCGACACTTCGCGCTGCTGCGATCGACGGCACAAATATCATGCCGCCATCAGTTGCATGTGCCAAAGCAGGTGTGACCACCGGCGAATGGGCGGATGTTATTCGCGCCGTATTCGGGCAATATCGTGCGCCCACCGGGGTCAGTCGCAACCCGTCAAACCGGACCGAGGGGCTCGACGACATTCGCGCAGAAGTAGATCGCGTCAGTGCCGCACTGGGACGCAAAATCAAATTTCTGATGGGCAAGCCCGGGCTTGATGGTCATTCCAACGGAGCCGAACAAATCGCAGCCCGTGCGCGAGATTGCGGGATGGATATCACCTATGACGGTATTCGGATGACGCCAGAGGAATTGGTATCTGCCGCTGTGCAAGAAAACGCCCATGTCATCGGACTTTCCATTTTGTCGGGATCACACATTCCGCTGGTGACCGAAACGCTTGATCGACTGCGCGATGCCGGAATGGGCCATATCCCTGTTATTGCAGGCGGAATTATCCCGGACGATGATGCACAGGCCCTATTGGCCAAGGGTGTGGCGCGTATTTATACGCCCAAGGATTTTGAAATGAACAAGATCATGCACGACATCGTTTCGCTTGTTGATCCGGCCGCAAAGGCTGCAGAATAGGCTTTTTCTTTCCTTATTGCCTGATTTCGAGTATTTTTACGCATTGTTGTCGCGGTGGCGGGACCCACCTGGCAACACCACACTCGAGGAAATAAGAATGAAATTCGATTTGAAATCCATGTCTCGTAAAGAGCTGGAAAAACTTAAGGTTGATATCGACAAGGCACTTGTCAAAGTCACGCAGAAGGAAATGAAAGCCGCGCGTGACGCCGCTGCCAAGGCTGCCGCAGCGCATGGTTTCAGCCTCGCAGATCTGGCCAGTGATATGCCTGTGGCAAAGGCTGCCAAGAAAACCCCGAAAACAAAATCGCCACCGCGTTTTGCAAATCCTGCTGACAGCGCGCAGACGTGGACAGGCAAAGGGCGCCAACCTGACTGGTTCAAATCTGCAATCAAGGCCGGTCAATCGCCAGACGATCTGGCCATTTGATATCGTCCGGGCCGGTTGCATCCCGCTTGCGGAGGTGACCGGCCCGCACGCTTTGCCGTTTTCATCTGTATAACGCTGCGCTATCACAGCGCATCCGTTTGAAAAGGGACGCAGGATGAGTTTGCATATTGGTGCTGAGCAAGGCGATATTGCCGAGGTCGTTTTGATGCCGGGCGATCCCTATCGCGCCAAATGGGCGGCAGAGACGTTTCTGACAGACGCCAAATGCATCAACGAAGTGCGCGGCATGCTGGGCTTTACAGGCATGTGGAACGGCCATCGCGTGACCATTCAGGGCTCTGGCATGGGAATGCCGTCCCTGTCGATCTACGCCAACGAACTGATCCGCGACTATGACGCCAAAACGCTGATCCGCATCGGGTCATGTGGCGGCATGCAGGATCATGTGGGCATCCGTGATGTGATCCTCGCGATGAGCGCGACAACCGTCAATACACCCTCCAGCGGAATGTTCCGCGAACTGAATTTTGCACCAACGGCCGATTTCGGATTGCTGCACGCCGCATATGCCGCCGCGCAATCCCATGACAGCAAGGTCCATGTGGGCCCAATTTATTCATCCGATGTATTTTACGACGAACGGCCAGACCTGAACGAACAAATGGTCCGGCATGGCATTCTGGCCGTCGAAATGGAGGCGGCAGAGCTGTATACACTGGCCGCACGCTATGGCCGCCGCGCATTGGCAGTATTGACCGTCAGCGACCATCTGATTACCCACGAAGCATTACCAGCAAGTGATAGAGAAAAGACATTTGGCGATATGGTGGAAATCGCTTTGACCGCCGCATTCGCCGCCTAAGGCGGAGACGATAAAGTGACATTGCAAGGATTTGCTGTGCCGTGTGCGCTGTGTTTCGCGCTTTGCGCGTGCAGCACGATGCGGGATGTGGCCGAACCGGTCGCGCTTGAGGACGGCTTCAACACGCCGGCGTCGGACGGCACGTTTCCCATTGCCCTGACATCCATCCAGCGCGGGTCGATCCCCGGTCAGTATGCCTATCAAACAGGGTTTGAGCAGGATGTCGGCATGCGCGTATTTGCCGGCCTGATGCCTGACGCCGTGGTCTCTGGGTCTGTGGGTGGTTCTGCCATCTTTGATGCGCGATATCAGGGCAGCCGGACATCGGAAATTGCGATCACTCCGGCTACCACACCGGGCGGCGACCCGATCCTGACAGGTACGAGCGGTGCATTTTCAGGTGATATCACTTTGACCGTTGATATGGCTGGAACCGCGCTGACGGGCAGCGACGGCTTGCTTGCAGTCAACGGGCAGATCGACGGGCAGACACTTGCGGGCACTGTCACCTATCGCGGATTGGACGGGTCACTGACGGGTCTGATCGGCGAGGACGAGGCAATCGGGGCTTTCTTTGCGACATCAGACACCACCATTTACGCAGGCGGCTTTGCTGGCAAGGCGCGCTGACTATCGACCGTGGCTGCGGTCGTAGGCGTTGATCTGGGGCGACTGCCACCCATCAAGACTGCCTTGAGCGGGCGAACGCACCTCCATCAGCAAAGGATGGCACGGAGCTGTGTCGCTCGAATGCTCTGATCCGCAATCCCCTCCCGGACAGGCGCTCAGCACGGCGAGCAGATCAATCTCGGCAAAAACCTCGATGTAATCTCCGGGTCGCACCGGGCTTTGCTTCATGAAATACTGACCGGTGTCGCGCGTAAAGCCTGTGCACATAAAGACGTTAAGAACGTCATGCACATGCGCCTCTGCCTGCACCAAGGTTAGTCCGGTTTCATCCGCCAATGCGCGGGTCAGGTTGGAATGGCAGCAGTGATGGTAATCATCCCCCGAAAGCAGCCGCCCCGTATACGGATCGCAACGCGTGCCAATCACGTCGTGAACCGATCCGCCGAATGCGTCGATGCCATACCAGCCCAGACTGTCATGGCTAATCGTAGCCATTGGGCGCAGCGTCGGGAACGATGACCAAAGCCTGTCACCAGTGGTCACATGTGTGCCATGCAATGCACGGGTTTTTCCCGAATAAAACCGCTCTGAAAGATCATTGGCGTTGAATAGATTGAGATCACCAACCTGCGGTCCGTCCACGCTGACGATGCGCAAAAAGTGGCCAGCGGGCACATGGATCGCAGCGGCATCGCGGGGTGCGGCGGTTGCGGTGGCAACCGTCTGCGCCGTGCCGCTTGCGGCCTGATAGAGCGCCAGATCAGGCTGCGGCAACGTATCGGTTGGATAGCAGATAACAGGTGCCACGGCACGGCGTTCATCTGCATCGGAGGGGATTGGTGTGTCAGTCATGAACGAACCCTTGCAGAACAGTCCCGCCATCACAAGCCGCCGACAAGGCTGGAAATTGTGACTAGGGCGAATCTCAAAAAGTAGTTAACGTAGCGTCATCTTTTTTGATTTTTGAAAAATATAGGATTTTGTGATGTTCAAAATTGCCTTGTCGCTTCTCGCTGTTGTCAGCCTGTCCGCTTGTGGTGGATCGGCGATTTCCAATGCACTTGGTGGAGCCCGTATTCAGGTGCCAGCGCCAACGCCGCCACCCGCTGGCCTGACCCCGACCGAGATCACATCGCCCGCCGGTGGCGGCTTCACATTTGGCATCAGCAGCGGTGGATCCAATCTTGGCGGCGTGATCAATGCTGGCGCGCAGGGCTATGCACAACTCCTGCCCACGACCGTAAACCAGCCGCCGCTGACGGGTGGAACGGTCATGAACGGCACCTATAGCCTCGACAGTCTGACCCTTGTGCCACCGGGCAGCCCTCCCGACCCAAGCGATGTGCAGCTGCGGAACCAGCCCATCAGCCTGACCGCCAGCTTCACCGATAAGACGCTGACGGGCACCGCGGGCAGTCTTGCCGTGAATACCACGATCACAAACGGCATTCTTGGCGGCACAGTGACCTACAACGGCGTCAGCACGTCGAATATGCAGGGCGTCATTTCAGACGATCGCGCGATTGGTGCCTTTGTGATCCAAAGCAACACCGAAGGTGTGATCGTTGCCGGTGGCTTTGACGTTTCGGAATAGGCCATCTGAAGTTCGTCCGGCGCGCATAATGAGCGCGCCGGACAGCCCCGATAGATTGACAGCATTCGTCCGGCTTCCCACAGTGCAATAAGCCAGTCGGGGACCACTATGCTCAAACGCTTCGCCATGATCGCCACTTTCGCTGCCCTATCGGGGTGCGGCGGCGCGTCAACTGACCCGCAAAATAGTTTCGCAGCACCCGGCGCATCTTTTGCGACGCCCGATAGTGATGGTCTGTTTCCAAACGACCTTATCTTTTTCGACGGCAGCCCTGTGCGCGCCTTCAATGGAAACGGTTTCAGCTATCAGGTGGGGGCAACGACTGACGGAATTGTCGCCCGAGCCGGCTTGATTCCCAATGCCCGTGTCGCTTCCGCGCCCGATGACACAACTGTTGTCATCCCAAGTATCATCACCGCACGCAGTGCTGACGCTGCCACACCAGATGCATCATCTTTGTCGGTCGCCCTGATTGATCTCACAGCCGATTTTAGCGCTGGCACGCTGACAGGGGCCGCGACAACAAATGCACAAAACGGTGACACCACATCATTCGCTGTGTCAGGCCGCATGAGCGACGGATTGCTGTCGGGCGATGTGACGTTCGACGGAATTGACGGCAGCCTCGCCGGATTAATCGGCGCGGATGAGGTTCTTGGTGCGTTTCAGGGCGTAGACGGGGATCGCGTGATGGCAGGCGGGATTACACGCCAGCGGCCCAACTAAAAAACCCCGCACAGTGGCGGGGCTTTTATCATGCTGTTCTGATCTGGATCAGACGATCCGCTCGACCATTTTTTCCTTGATATGCGCGATTGCCTTGGCTGGGTTCAGACCTTTCGGGCAAGTCTTTGCACAGTTCATAATCGTGTGGCAGCGGTACAGCTTGAACGGATCTTCCAGATCATCAAGACGCTCGCCCGTTGCCTCATCGCGGCTGTCGATGATCCAGCGGTAGGCGTGCAGCAACGCAGCTGGCCCAAGATACCGATCACCGTTCCACCAATAGGACGGGCAGGATGTTGAACAGCACGCGCACATCACGCACTCATACAGACCATCCAGCTTTTCGCGATCCTCGACAGACTGCTTCCACTCTTTCGTGGGCGTGTTCGTCTTGGTCTCAAGCCACGGCATGATGCTGGCGTGCTGCGCGTAGAAGTGGGTTAGGTCGGGGATCAGGTCCTTGACCACCGGCATGTGCGGCAGCGGGTAGATTTTGATGTCGCCCTGCACCTCTTCGACGCCGTAAATACAGGCCAGCGTGTTAATCCCGTCGATGTTCATCGCACATGACCCGCAAATACCTTCGCGGCAGGACCGGCGGAAGGTCAGCGTCGGATCAATCTCGTTCTTGATTTTGATCAGCGCGTCCAGAACCATCGGGCCGCAAGTGTCCATATCGACAAAATATGTGTCCAACGACGGGTTTTTGCCGTCATCAGGGTTCCAGCGATAGACCTGCACCTTGCGCAGGTTCGTCGCACCCTCGGGCTTGGGCCATGTTTTGCCCGTTGTCATACGAGAGTTCTTGGGGAGTGTTAGTTGGACCATGTTCTTTCCTTCTCAGGGTCTTGGCAGAACCAAGGGAATGGTTGGCAGTTCGCCCGTGCGGTTGAACCAGCAGCGGTCATAAACGGTTTCCGGGGCCAGTCCGCGAATGAAATCGCTTGAAATCCCGATCTCGGCGCGGCTGAACGGGCCAGAATTACTGTTGGCGCCTAGTGTCACGCTTCCTGTCGGACCAAGGGCTGCACGCGCCTGTTCAGCGCACTGGGTCGCTAGCAGTTGAGGGCTAACAGGGATGTCAGTGCATCCCGCCAGCGCGATCAACAAAACTACGCCACGCCGGATCATGCGGACACCTTGTCAAATGCGCAGAACCGCAGGTCAAAGGGGCTTGGCACGTTTTCGGCAAGGATCACCTGACGCCGCTGGGCATCGGAGCGTGCTGCCACAAGGGCCGCGATCCCTTCATCCGACATCCTCTCTTCCGCGCAAGCGGCGGTTGCGGCGCGTGTTTCAGGCGTATCGCTGGTGCCGTCGAGGTTGGCCAAGAGCAGGGCGCGGGCCTGCGCGCGTGCGTCGCCAGCAACCGGAACCGCACATGCGGCCAGAAGTGGCATTGCAAAAAGGCCCGCGCTTAGCCGCATTTAGTAGACCCGCTTTTTAGGTGCGATCTTCTTCATGTCGATCCCGCCCTCATCTTGCTTGGTCAAAGGATCAAGATGCACAGGGCGCGTGGTCAGCGTCGTTTTCGCACCATCAACAACAGCAAGCGAGTGAACGCGCCAGTTCTTGTCGTCACGATCAGGGTAATCCTCGTGCGCGTGGGCACCACGGCTTTCCTTGCGGGCTTCTGCTGCAACGATTGTGGCGAGCGCGTTGGGCATCAGGTTCGTCAGCTCAAGCGTTTCCATCAGGTCAGAGTTCCAGACCAGCGACCGGTCGGTCACTTTGATATCGTCCATCTTACCGGCGATACCTTCCATTTCCTTCACACCCTCGGCCAGCGTCTTGTCCGTGCGGAACACGGCGGCGTCTTTTTGCATCGCGCGCTGCATTTCCAGACGCAGCTCGGCGGTGCCGGTGCCACCATCGGCGTGGCGCAACCCGTCGAAACGGTCAAAGCACTGGTCAACAGAGGCTTGGTTCAGCGTGCCGTTCTTGGCTTCTGCATCCACAACTTCACCCGCTTTGATCGCGGCAGCGCGGCCGAAGACGACCAAGTCAATCAGCGAGTTCGAACCGAGACGGTTCGCACCATGCACAGAGGCACAGCCCGCCTCGCCAACAGCCATCAGGCCCGGCACGATCGCGTCAGGATTATCCGCAGTCGGGTTCAGCACCTCACCCCAATAGTTCGTCGGGATACCGCCCATGTTGTAATGAACGGTTGGCAGCACGGGGATCGGCTCTTTCGTTAGGTCCACGCCCGCAAAGATACGCGCGCTTTCCGAGATACCCGGCAAACGCAGATCAAGCGTTTCCTTAGGCAAGTGGTTGAGGTGTAGGTGAATGTGATCACCATCCGCGCCCACGCCGCGTCCTTCGCGGATTTCCATTGTCATGCAACGGGAAACCACGTCTCGCGACGCGAGGTCTTTATAGGTCGGTGCATAACGCTCCATAAATCGCTCGCCTTCGGAGTTGGTGAGATAACCACCCTCCCCGCGCGCGCCCTCGGTGATCAGGCAGCCAGCACCGTAGATACCGGTCGGGTGGAACTGCACGAATTCCATGTCCTGCAATGGCAGACCCTGACGCGCGACCATGCCGCCACCATCGCCAGTGCAGGTGTGAGCAGACGTGGCCGAGAAGTAGGCCCGACCATAACCGCCCGTCGCCAGAACAACGGTCTTGGCGTTGAAGACGTGCATCGTGCCGTCGTCCAGCTTCCACGCGATGACACCCTGACAGACGCCGTCCTCGGACATGATCAGATCAAGCGCGAAGTATTCGATGTAGAACTCGGCCTGCTGTTTCAGCGACTGACCATAAAGCGTGTGCAGGATCGCGTGACCGGTCCGGTCAGCGGCTGCACAAGTGCGCTGCACGGGCGGGCCTTCGCCGAACTCTGTGGTGTGACCGCCGAACGGGCGCTGGTAGATGTTACCCTCTTCGGTGCGCGAGAACGGCACGCCATAGTGCTCCAGCTCGTAAACCGCCTTGGGCGCTTCACGGGCGAGGTATTCCATCGCGTCGGTATCACCCAGCCAGTCGGACCCTTTCACGGTGTCATACATATGCCACTGCCAGCTATCCGGCCCCATGTTGCCCAACGATGCAGCAATGCCACCCTGTGCGGCAACTGTGTGCGAGCGTGTCGGGAACACCTTGGAAATACAGGCCGTTTTCAGACCCTGTTCAGCCAGACCCAGAGTCGCGCGCAGACCGGCACCACCGGCACCAACCACAATCGCGTCATAGACATGGGTTTCGTATTCGTAAGCAGCCATCAAAAATCTCCGATTAGGATGAGGGCAGAATTAAAAAGCGAGCCGCAGCACGGACAGCACGCCAAGGGCGGCAGCACCGTAGGACAGACAGATCATCGCGATGATCAGACCCTTGCGGGCGACACCGTGGACATAGTCCTCGATCAGGGTCTGCACACCTTTGCGGAAGTGGAAGAAGCCGACCATGAAGGTCAGCGCGGCAATCGCGGCAGGCATGGGGCGCTGGTAGTAGGCCAGCACCTCTTCATACGGGCTGCCAAGGATCGCGCCGAAGGTGAAAACAAAGCACGGAATCAGGATCAGCAGCGCAAAAGAGGTGACCATCATCATCCAGTGATGCTCGGTCCCCGATTTGGCGGAACCCATGCCAGCGGCGCGTTTGCGGTCGGTCAGAAAAGCCATATCTGCGATCCCTTATGTGACGATGATAGTGAAAATGGTCAGCAGGACAGAGGCGATGATCATGATGTAGCCCATCGTTTCGGCCTGATCGACCTCGAGGCCATAGCCCATGTCCCAGATCAGGTGCCGCACGCCACCCAGCGTGTGATACCAAAGCGACGCAACCGACCCGAACAGGATCAAATCGCCAAACCAGCTGGTGATGAAGCCGTTGGCGGTGGCGAATGCATCCGGCCCCGCAGCGGCGGCGACAAACCACCAGACGATTAGCAAGGCACCAACGATCAGCGCGTTGCCCGTGATCCGCACAAAGATCGACGTCATCGACGTCATCTGCGGGCGATAGATGGAAAGGTGCGGCGACAGCGGGCGATTGCCACGATTAACATCGGCCATGAGAGGTCCCTTTGTTGCGATGCCCCGACGGCGAAATCGGCGCGTTGCTAGCTTTATGTCTGATATAGAGAGCAGAGTCACGCAGACCAGCGTTGAAAAGACGTGAATATTTGTCGCGGGGCGTGGGGTTTTTTGCAGTTGTGATCACAGAGTTTTGTGGTGTGATCACACAGATGCACCAAGGTCTAATGCTACCCTCCCATCCGGGGCACGCAAAAATAACTGACTTGTCCTCCAATCCCGTCGACTCACGATGGCTGCTTTGCGGGACAAAGCCGACCTTCGCTCAAGCTGTCTCCACCTTCCTATGGTTCCTACAACTTTAAGGAATTTCAGGTATCGCCCCCTCCATCAAAACGACTGGAAATAACACCGCAACTCCCATTGGGATATCAATTAGGTCCAACTTCTTAAGGCCCATACGGGCGTAAAAACCTTCCGCGTTAAGGCTGGATAGCGCTTGAAAATTCACAGCGCCTTTCATCACAGCGCTCTTTGCGCATTCGGAAAATATCGCGCGGCCTACACCGCGTCTTCCGTGCTCAGGATCAACCGCAAAGTGACGGATGTGTGCTAAACCACTGGTTGTTACCCCTGATCCCGGTGCGTCCAAGCTCCAGCCGCCACATCCAATGATCGTTCCCGCATCCTCTACTGCAAAGAAATTTTCCGACGCGATTAGCGCAGGGTTTGCTCGTATCATGGCTGGCAGGGCTATTGCTAAAAGCTCGGAAGAATAGGCTTGAGCCATTAAAACCGAGTATGATCGATGAAACAGTGCTTCGATGTTCGAAACGTCATCAGTCTTAGCAACGCGAACTTGCATATCATGTTTTCCAAAGATTGCTTCGAGTTGATGATATTATAGGCAACGCGGAAGTTGTAGTGCGTCTGCTCTGGGCTCAAAGCGGCCATTGCCTTCAAACCGGCATCAAAGCCCAGTAATCCAGATCAAGCAGCACTTCCGGCAGATACTTCCCGTCGTCTCCGCGCAAAGCCCCTGCCTCGCCCTTCGTCGCCACCAGTCGCAGCCTGATCGCGCCAACACCGGGCGCAGCGACCTCGGCCACATCCAGCACCTCGGACCACGCGCGCACGGTATCACCTGCAAAACAGGGATTTGCATGCGCGCCACCGTTCAGCGCCACGATCATCTGCGCGTTGGCCAGTCCGTTAAACGACAGTGCGCGGGCCAGTGAAATCACGTGACCACCATAGATCAGCCGCTTCCCGTCGGGCCGGTTCGTCGCGTCAAAATGCACCTTGGCCGTGTTCTGCCACAGGCGCGTGGCCAGCATGTGTTCGGCCTCTTCCACCGTAACACCGTCCACATGGTCGATCACCTCGCCCACGGCGTAATCACCCAAGCGATGCGGTTCGCCAGCCAGTGCAAAATCGTAATCGGTGAAATCAAGTCCGCGCGGAATCACCAGATCACTCGCCGCGACAGCATCCGGCAGATCGGGGATCACCGTCTCAGGTGCTGCCCCTTCACCACGCTTGCGCACCATGACCCAGCGCACATATTCCAGCAGCACTTCGCCGTGCTGGTTGCGCCCCGTTGTGCGGACCCAGACAACGCCGCTTTTCCCATTGGAGTTCTGTTTGACCCCAATGACTTCGGACGTCGCGGTGATCGTATCACCCGGCCAAAGCGGCGTGATCCAGCGCCCCTGCGCATAGCCCAGATTGGCCACCGCATTCAGCGACACATCCGGCACAGTCTTGCCGAAGACAGTGTGGAACGTCACAAGATCATCAAGCGGCGAAAACGGCAGCCCGCAACTTTGCGCAAACATGTCCGACGAATGTAGCGCGTGACGCGCAGCGTAAAGTGCGTGGTAAAGCGCCCTTTCCCCCATCTTGATCGTGCGCGGCACAGCGTGTGTGATCACATCGCCAACGGCGTAATCTTCGAAAAACCGACCCGCGTTTGTCTTGCTCATTGCTGGCCCAGTTTCATGTCACTGGAATAGGGTTTGTCGATGTCCTTGGTCACCGCCTGCCCGCAGCGCATCACACCGTTGGCGTGGTCAAACGCGTAGGTCGGGGTGCCATAAAGCTCCCAACCTTTTGATAGCGCTTCGGACACTTTGTGGCAGAAGGCCGAGGTGTCATCTTCGGTAAGTAAACGATAGATTTTCATGTCTTATCCAAACAGGTTGTAGCCAAGCCAGCTGTGAATGACCGACACCACAGCAAACACCACGATCGTTGCCACAACAGCCGTCACTTCTTTCTTGATCGGCGGCGCATGATAGGCCCCGCGTGGCCCTTCGGCACGGTTGATCAAAACCATTTCGACCAGCGCCCACACCGCCAGCCCGCCAAACAGCACCACGGAGCGGCTATCTCCGTTCACAAGCAGATGCGCCACAGCCCAAAGGACCACGGCAGTCAGTTGCGGATGCCGGATATAGCGTGTGACGGCGACCTTCCCGCCGGATGCTGCAAACAGGTAGACCGCTAGCACCATCAGAAGGTTATTGATCCCCGTCAGGGCCGACGTCCGGCCCCAGTAGAATGCACCGTCCGCCATGCCGTAGCCGAAAACCATCAGCACGATGGCCACGACCGATCCCGCAGCGACAAGACCTTTACCCTTGTCGCCAAATTGTGTGCGATGCGCAGGCGCAAGCCGCTTCCAAAGATGCACGCCCGACCACAAGGCCAGACCGAGAATAAGTAATATCATGATGCCTCCAACGCCGCGATTGCCTTTGCTTTCGCCAGCGTGGCCCGCGCTGTCGCCACATGCAAGTTTTCGACGATCTTTCCGTCAACGACGGCAACGCCCTTCCCCTCGGATTGGGCCGCATCAAAGGCCGCGATCTGACGTTCCGCCAGCGCGATCTCCTCGGGGCTTGGCCCGAAAGTGGCGTTACAAATTGCGACCTGTGCGGGATGGATCAACGTTTTGCCGTCAAAGCCCATCGCGCGCCCTTCGTCACATTCGGTGCGCAGCCCCTCCTCGTCCTTGAACGCGTTGTACACGCCATCCAGCGCCACAATGCCGTGCGCCCGCGCCGCCAGCAGGCAAAGCTGTAGGGACGTCGTCATCGCGGCCCGTCCGTTTGATCCGATATCCATGGCCAGATCATTTGTACCCATGACAAATCCGGCCACCTTGGGATGCGCAGCAATGGCAGCGGCGTTCAGAATACCCAAGGGGGTCTCCATCATCGCCCAGATCGGCTTGTCCGGCACCAAGGCCGCCAAGGCATCCACATCCTCGGGTCCATTTACCTTTGGCAGAAGCACAGCGTCGCATGCCATGTCTGCCGCCGCTTTTGCATCATCTGCGCCCCATTGGGTGTCCAGCCCGTTGATCCGCACGATGGTCTGACGTGCACCGTAGCCACCTTCCGCGAGGCAGCCTGTCAGGGCTGATCGAGCATCCTCCTTGGCATCCGGTGTGACCGCGTCCTCGAGATCGAACAGGATAATATCAACCGGCAGACTGCGCGCCTTATCGAGCGCCCGCGCGGACGATCCGGGGATATAAAGCGCCGATCTGGCAGGGCGATCTGACATAGCGATATCCTTTGCGTAAGATTGTTGCGCGAAACATGGACCAGTCTTGCGAAAAACTTCAAGCCCAAATGCGCCGCAGCGCAGCAATTCGTGTAAAGCACTAGTACCCCTGTGCGGTCGATTAACCAATTTATCACCACGACCGCGACACCCTGATGATCTGCTCAGCTATACCTCAACACGGGATTTTTCAGATGAAACGTACTTTCTTTCTGCTCTCACTCGGCATCGGCGCGATGCTGCTGGCGACCCAATCCGCCTATGCCCAAGGCCGCAACTGCGCCGATCATGCAACCGTTGTCGCTCGCCTTGCCGAAGGCTACGGCGAAAGTCGACAGGCGATGGGTCTGACTAACGCCAATACGATTCTTGAGGTTTTTGCCTCGTCCGAGACCGGCTCGTGGACCATTACCATCACCGCACCGGGTGGCCCGACCTGTCTTGTTTCGGCCGGTCAAGGTTTTCAACTCCTTGATGAAAGCGGGTCAAATGATGAAGGCGCCTAGCGCTGTCACCCCATCCCAGATCAGCTTGAGCGACAGGCCCAAAAGCGCCCACAGGATTACTTGGAAGAACAGTTTTTCGGGGATGATGCGCACAAGATAAACGCCCGCTACCACACCAAAGCCCGCCGGGATCATCATGATCGCGGCGGTCTTCAGATTCTCCGTCCCAAGCTGGCCCAGCGCATAATAGGGGATCAGTTTGACCACGTTGATATAGGCAAATGCGACGGTCATCGTCCCTGCAAAAGTGATTTTATCCATCCGCAAGGGAAGCGTGAACACCTGATACGGGGTCGCGCCCGAATGGCTTACAAAGCTGGTGAATCCTGTGATCGTGCCCCAAAAAATGCCCTTGTTCCACCGTGGCGCCACCGCAGGTCCTTCAACCGGACGGCGGGTCAGCGTGACCACAGCAAAGCTCGCTCCGATCACCCCGATCAGCAACGTCACCGCGGCCTCCGGCACGTAGGCGGACGTGGCCCAGCCAATGAAAACGCCGATGGGCATCACCACCATCAGAATGCGCAGCACATCGCGGTTGAACGTTTTGCGATAGGCGTAAAGCCCACCAGCGTCTGCCGCCAAAAACACCGGCAAAAGCAACCCAGCCGCCAGAATCGGTGAGATCACCAGCGACATCAGCGGCACCGCCAGCGCCGTGATAACAGGCACACCGCCCTTGCCAAGACCGACACAAAATGCGGCAAAAACCGCCAATGCCCAGAATGTTAACCCGTCCACGTCCCACCTCTCTGATGCGCAGATTGCGGCGCACACTTGCACCACGCTTGGCAAAAGACTAGGCACAGGCGCAACTTCAAACCCTCAAAAGGATTGCTCTCATGGCTAGACCCAAGATTGCCCTTATCGGCGCCGGACAGATCGGCGGCACACTTGCCCACCTCGCAGCGGTCAAAGAATTGGGCGACGTCGTCCTGTTCGACATCGCCGAAGGCGCTCCACAGGGCAAAGCGCTTGATATCTCCGAATCCGGCCCCGCCGGCAAGTTCGACGGCAGCTTCAAGGGCTCCAACGATTACGCCGATATCGCTGGCGCGGATGTCTGCATCGTCACCGCCGGTGTCGCCCGCAAGCCGGGCATGTCCCGCGACGACCTGCTGGGTATCAACCTCAAGGTGATGAAATCCGTGGGCGAAGGCATTGCCGCCAATGCGCCGGACGCATTTGTCATATGTATCACCAACCCGCTTGACGCGATGGTCTGGGCGCTGCGCGAATTTTCCGGCCTGCCACACCACATGGTCTGCGGCATGGCGGGCGTGCTGGACTCGGCGCGCTTCCGTCACTTCCTTGCTGACGAATTCGACGTCTCCATGCGCGACGTGACAGCTTTCGTTCTGGGTGGCCACGGCGACACAATGGTTCCGCTGACACGCTATTCCACCGTTGCAGGCATCCCGTTGCCCGATCTGGTCGACATGGGCTGGACCACGCAGGAAAAGCTGGACGCGATCGTACAGCGCACCCGTGATGGTGGCGCCGAAATCGTTGGTTTGCTCAAGACAGGTTCCGCCTTCTACGCACCTGCCACATCCGGCATTGAGATGGCCGAGGCCTACCTCAAGGATCAAAAGCGTTTGCTGCCATGCGCGGCTTACGTTGACGGCGCATATGGCCTGAACGGCACCTACGTGGGCGTGCCCACCGTGATCGGTGCTGGCGGTATCGAACGTGTCGTCGAGATCAAGATGAACAAGGGCGAGCAGGCGATGTTCGACAAATCCGTCGACGCCGTCAAAGGCCTTGTGGATGCATGCAAAGGCATCGACGACAGCCTGAGCTAAACCGGATCTCAGTCCAGAAATATCAAAGGGCGTCCTTTCACAGGGCGCCCTTTTTGCTATCGTGGCCAGATGGATAACTGGTTTACGCGCCTTACCGGCCTGCCTGACGATCGGCCAAAGACTGCGCGCGACGGCATTGCCTGGGACGGCACCGATCTGATCTGCCCGAACGGGCGCGTGATGTCAGCCGGATCGCTGAGTATCCCGTCCCTTGCCGAGCTGCGTGAACTCGCGGCGCCGGTGCCTAGCAACGGGGCAACGACCGTGAGAGAGGTCGTGGCCGATGTGCAGGCTTTGCACCATGATCCAGCCAACGCGGGCGCGATGTTTCAGGTCGCGTCGCAATTCAATCTGCTTGAAATGATCGGACCCTCTGTCAGCCCTGATGACGGCATCGCCCGTTATAGCACCGACAAAACCCAAGGTCCTGCCTGCGCCATCGCTTGTGCGGCTGGCACAATCTATCGCAACTATTTTGTGCCAACCGATGGGCAGACCGGCCAGTCCGCCACCAAGCAAATCGACACATTGACCGACCTCGGCAAGGCGCTTGGCAATCACGACCATGCACTTTGGGACATGCGCAATGGCTATGCGCTGCCACGCGCGGACGGAATTGAAACGCTTAATCGCAAGATTGCCGGTGATGACCACGATCACCTGCGCGACCTGATCCGCATCGGCGTGCAAGCCGACACCGAGGTCACGCTTGACGATGCCGGACACCGCGTCACCCAAGTCTATTGCAGCGCGCTACCCATCGCCTATTCGGATCTCATGCCGTGGCACCTTGCGCCCTTCGGCAACCTGATCCTTGAAGCCGCGTATGAGGCCACTTTGCTGGCCGCACTTCAGCATGCAAAGCGCACCGGGAATAAGCGCGTTTATCTGACCCGCCTTGGCGGTGGCGCGTTCGGGAACGCCGCGGCTGATATTACGGCGGCCATAGCGCGCGCGGTAAATCTGTTTCCTGATGCAGGTCTGGATATCGTTATTGTCAGCTACGGGGCGGCGACACCTGCAAATGCGCCACTGCTAACCCACGGCAGCTAAAGCGAATCGCATCAAACGTCGCTCGCGGCGAATTTGTGATCACACCCGAAAAACGTGTGATCACAAATGTCGGGTTTTTGAAGAAACGGCGGCGTTCACTGTTCTTTTATGGATTCGGATGTGTTTGTGTAAAACAAATTCACCCAACCACAGGGACCGCACATGAACATCCATGAATATCAGGCCAAAGCCTTGCTCGCATCCTACGGTGCCCCCGTCAGTGACGGTCGCGCCGTTCTCAAAGCCGAGAACGCGAAAACTGCCGCCGGTGAAATGGACGGCCCGCTTTGGGTGGTGAAGGCCCAAATCCACGCCGGTGGCCGTGGCAAAGGCAAATTCAAAGAAGCCGATGCCGGTGATGCCGGCGGCGTGCGCCTGACCAAATCGGTTGAGGAAGCCGCGCAGGAAGCCAAGAAGATGCTGGGCCGCACACTGGTCACGCACCAGACCGGCCCGGCGGGCAAGCAAGTGAACCGCGTCTATATTGAGGACGGTTCGGGCATCGAGACAGAGATGTATCTGGCCCTTCTGGTGGATCGCCAGACATCCCGCATCGGTTTTGTCTGCTCCACCGAAGGCGGCATGGACATTGAAGAGGTCGCTGCCAGCACGCCCGAGAAAATTCTGAACTTCACCGTCGATCCCGCAACTGGCTATCAGGCCTACCATGGTCGCCGTGTCGCTTTTGCGCTGGGGCTCGAAGGCAATCAGGTCAAGCAGTGCGTGAAACTGATGGGCCAGCTTTACAAAGCATTCACCGAAAAAGACATGGAGATGCTTGAGATCAACCCGCTGATCGTCACCGACGGCGGTGATCTGAAAGTGCTGGACGCCAAGGTCAGCTTTGACGGCAACGCGGTTTACCGCCACGCCGACGTCGCCGCCCTACGCGACGAGACCGAAGAAGACCCCAAGGAACTTGCTGCGTCCAAATACGACCTGAACTACATCGCGTTGGACGGCGAGATCGGCTGCATGGTCAACGGTGCAGGTCTGGCGATGGCCACAATGGACATCATCAAGCTTTATGGCGCAGAGCCTGCCAACTTCCTTGATGTGGGCGGCGGTGCGACAAAAGAAAAAGTCACCGAAGCTTTCAAGATCATCACGTCCGATCCGCAGGTCAAAGGCATTCTGGTCAACATCTTTGGCGGCATCATGCGCTGCGATGTCATCGCAGAAGGCGTTGTCGCTGCTGTGAAAGAAGTTGGCTTGCAAGTGCCGCTGGTCGTGCGTCTTGAAGGCACAAACGTCGAGGCGGGCAAGAAGATCATCAACGAAAGCGATGTTGATGTGATTGCAGCTGATGACCTCAAAGACGGCGCACAGAAAATCGTAAAGGCCGTCAAAGGCTAGTGCAGAACATGCCGGCGCGCGCTGTTATGCTGCGCGCCGGACGAACGACGGGCAGAACAAGAACAGGTCAAAGACCGATCTTTTCAGTAACTCATTCCAAGGGGTAATCCTTATGTCTTCCAAGCTTCTCGTTCTTATTCCTGTCATCGCGTCGCTGTCTGCCTGTGCGGGCATCGGCTCAACCGGTAATGACACCAGCTTTGAACGGACCGGCGTGCAGTCCTGCACTACGGCCTCTGTCACGGCTGTCGGCACCGCAACCGACCCTGTGCGCTGCGGCCCGCAAGCACAACCGATCGTGCGTTAAATCAAGTTGTAAAAACACGCATTTGAGTGGAATTTTCAGTGCAACTCATCGTCAACACTTCAGGCGCAAGGTGCCCACAGATCGCAAGCATGACTGCTTGTGGCATGGACCCAGACGCATTTGAAAAGGACGATGATCCCATGATGAAACTGACACTTTCCGCCGCCGCCTTCGTATCCATGTCTGCCTGTATGGGCAGCATCGACGGGGGCGAGGTGTCTCGCAACTATACCGGCCCGTCACAGTGTTCGGGCATGACGGGCATCAGTGCGATGTACATCAACAACAACGCAGGCTTTGCAACACGTTGCGGGCCACAAACCCAATCGCCGTATACCTTCCGGTAGCGGCCAGATAATCCGCGCAGGCTGGCGCTCTCCGGCCTGTGCGGACTGAATTGAGAGGATCATGGCGCTGACACCCGACGGCATCGACGCACAGACTGCGTCACCTGCGTGCGCCATTGCTCCGTTGGAACGGGTCGTCGGCGGCTGTGCACAGCGTGCCGCATTATTGCCATGTCTGCCCCACAATCTGACCACGTCTTTACGCCATATTAACCGAGAACGTCCTGCGACCTTTGCCATGCTTCCGGCAGCGGTCAGCGGTCTGACACGTCGGTCAAAGGAGAAAGACGATGACAAAGTATATGATGATGATGGCTGCCACAGTATCCTTGTCGGCCTGCATGGGCGACAGCACCAAACTGTCCGCAACAGCGCCGATCAACGCGGCCGGCCCGATGGTATGCGGCGACAATCCGTACATGCAGGGCGCCCCAGGCATGCCCGTGCGCTGCGGTCCACAAGCAGAACTGTATTACACGATCGAGTAATTGCAGGCGGCAGCACCTCTGCCGCAGCAAACCCGGTCCACAACACGTCAAACCGTGCGCAGCTTTCGCTGCGGGCGGTTTTTGACGTTCTGACACCCGACTTCCAGACACTCACGCTCCAGAAGGACACATTATGACATCTCCGATCAAAGCTCTTGTCGCCATTGCGGCGGTCACTGCCCTTGCCAACTGCGGCGGCACCCGTGACCTGTCTGACCTGCCCGTCCGCGAAGGCCCACAGGCGATTTCGCCGGTGACGTTTGCCGCGCCGGATGCTGGCGTTGTTGTCGTAACAGAAAACTCCGATGTGGTGGCGATTGACGGCTAAGCCGCCGATCTGCCTCACACGTCGCAACCCAAGAAGATCAAGGACCAAAACACATGGCCATTCTCGTCGATGAAAACACCCGCGTAATCTGTCAGGGCCTCACCGGTTCGCAAGGTACGTTCCACTCTGAACAGGCGATTGCCTATGGCACCAAGATGGTCGGCGGTGTGACCCCCGGCAAAGGCGGCCAGACCCATCTGGACCTGCCAATCTTCAACTCCGTGCACGAAGCAAAGGCCAAGACCGAGGCCAACGCCTCTGTGATCTATGTGCCGCCGCCATTTGCCGCCGACTCAATCCTTGAGGCTATCGACGCCGAAATGGAGCTGATCATCTGCATCACCGAAGGCATCCCTGTGCTGGACATGATGCGTGTGAAGCGCGCCTTGGAAGGGTCCGCCTCCCGCCTGATCGGCCCGAACTGTCCCGGTATCATTACGCCTGACGCGTGCAAGATCGGCATCATGCCCGGTCACATTCACAAGCGCGGCAGCGTCGGCGTTGTATCCCGTTCCGGCACGCTTACTTATGAAGCTGTGAAGCAAACATCCGACAGTGGCCTTGGCCAATCCACAGCCGTCGGCATTGGCGGCGACCCCATCAAAGGGACCGAGCATATCGACGTGCTCGATATGTTCCTTGATGACGATGAAACACACTCCATGATCATGATCGGCGAAATCGGCGGCTCTGCCGAGGAAGAAGCCGCCGAATTCCTGACGGCCCAAAAGAAGAAGGGCCGTTGGAAGCCGACAGCAGGCTTTATCGCGGGCCGCACGGCGCCTCCGGGCCGTCGCATGGGCCACGCCGGTGCCATCGTGGCAGGCGGTAAAGGTGATGCGGAAAGTAAGATTGAGGCGATGAAATCCGCCGGTATCATCGTCGCAGACAGCCCCGCCACATTGGGCGAAGCCGTCTTGGAAGCAATCGACAAAGGGTAAACCTGCAAAGCGGCGGCGCATGTCAACGCTGCCGCCGCCTTGCACACTAAGGGACATTTGGTTTTGGCAAACCGCACACCAGTTTTGCTCGGCATCGGCGCGGCCCTTTTGGTCGGCGCAGGCGCTTGGATTGCGACCGATGTGCTGGCCGAACCGGACCCCATCATGGATGTGCTGTCGATCTGCGAAACAGTCCCCGACAAAGCCACTGCCGACACAAGCATGGCAAGTCTGGGGTGGGACCCGATGCCCGACGCGCTTTATGACGACATGAACAAATCAGCCGCGCTGTTTTTCGTCGCGTTGCGCCGCTCAAGCATGGACGATTTTGACTTCGACGCCGAGCAGTCGCTTTTCGACCAACGTCTGGCGGATAACGCGGCCAAGCTGGGCAATTACGAGGCTCAGGCCTATGTCGCTCCTGACGGGATCGGCTTTGCGCAAATCGAATGGATCGTCGATCTGCCCAACACAGTTGCATGCGACGTGATGCTACCAGCGCCTGCTAATACCGATGCCTTTGCCGACGTGATCCGCGACGGAGAGGCACAGGGCGATCGTCGCGCATGGTCGCAATCGCTTATGTCGATGGACCAGCGCCCGCGTCCGGGACTGTGGGTTGCATCATTGGTCGAAATTGACGGCGATCCTGACCTGACAACATTCTTTGGAGGCCCAGTCATCCGCACTGTCTTTGCGACGGCTGCCTACCGCGGGGAGATTTCGCAATGATGCGCAAGACAGCTCTCATGCTCGCCCTTGGCACCTTAGCCAGTCAGGGCCAAGCGCAAATTCTGGGTGATCTGGCCCCGTCCTTTAATGCTTGCGCGCAAACCCATGCGGACCGCGAACAGTATATCGCCACAATGCTGGCCGATGGCTGGACCGTCACCGAGGACCGCGACCGCGCTATTGCCAGAATTTCCGACACGTTCCTGCCGGTGATCGGGCCATCCGGACTGCCATGGGATGACATGATGACGGCCCGCGCAGAGGCTGGCAATCAGCCCGGCGTTGAGCTGGTCGGTGATCGCGATCTGTACGAGCAGGACAGACATATCATGATGATCGGCGGCTACGAGATGGACGACGGGCAGTTCCGCGTTGATTGCTGGCTCGCCCTGCCCGATGCAACGCTGGTGGACGCCGTGTTTGAAAGCATCGACGACCAGACCATCTTACCGCAGATCAACATGGCCGCCTTTGCCGGCCCCGAACACAGCGACGGATCAATGACCCGCATGATGGTCGTGCAGCTTGATCCCGAAACCGAACCCACGCCGCGCCTTGCCGGGCGCAATGGTCTTTACATCCAGACCGTCATCCCGCCGCAAGCCGCCGATGGTGACGACGACAGCACCGACTAGTCCAGATAGCCAAAACCGTTTCCCAGACCAACGAGGTCCACACGATGAACGATCAATCCCCCAACGACGCCTTTCACGAAAGCTCTTTCCTGCAGGGGCACAACGCCGAATATATTGAACAGCTTTATGCCCGCTATGCCGAGAACCCCGGCGCGGTGGATGAAAGCTGGCAGGCTTACTTCAACGCGTTGGGCGACACGGGCGCCGAGGCCAAGGCAGAAGCCGCAGGTCCGTCATGGGCGCGCGCCGACTGGCCGCCGATGCCCAATGATGATCTGACAGCTGCGCTTGACGGCCAGTGGCCGGTGGAACCCAAAGCTGCTGGCGACAAGATCAAAGGCAAGGCCGCCGAAAAAGGTGTGGGTCTGAGCGAGGAACAGGTGCGTGCCGCCGTGCTCGACAGTTTGCGCGCGCTGATGATCATTCGCGCCTATCGCATCCGTGGCCATCTGGTGGCCGATCTTGATCCACTGGGCATGCGTGACAACGATCAGCACCCAGAACTGGACCCTGCCAACTACGGTTTTACCGCCGCAGACATGGACCGTCCGATCTTTATCGACAATGTGCTTGGCCTCGAGATTGCAACCATGGCCGAGATTTTGGCCATCGTGAAGCGCACCTATTGTGGCACGTTTGCATTGCAATACATGCACATCTCCAACCCCGAAGAGGCGGGTTGGCTGAAAGAGCGGATCGAAGGTTATGGCAAGGAAATCGCCTTCACCAAAGAAGGGCGCAAGGCGATCCTGAACAGCCTTGTGCAGGCCGAAGGCTTCGAGAAATTTCTGCACGTAAAATACATGGGCACCAAGCGTTTCGGCCTTGATGGCGGCGAAAGCCTGATCCCTGCGATGGAACAGATCATCAAGCGTGGCGGACAGCTGGGGCTTGAGGATATCGTCATCGGCATGCCGCACCGTGGCCGTCTTTCGGTGCTCGCCAACGTGATGCAGAAACCCTACCGCGCGATTTTCAACGAATTTCAGGGCGGATCGTTCAAGCCAGAAGACGTCGACGGATCGGGCGACGTGAAATACCACCTTGGCGCGTCCTCGGATCGCCAGTTTGACGATAACTCCGTCCACCTGTCGCTGACCGCCAACCCGTCCCACCTTGAGGCGGTGAACCCCGTCGTGCTGGGCAAGGTGCGCGCCAAGCAGGACCAGAAGAACGACGAGGATCGCACCCGCGTGATGGGCATCCTGTTGCACGGCGATGCAGCCTTTGCAGGCCAAGGCGTTGTGGCCGAAGGCTTTGGTCTGTCCGGTCTTAAGGGCCACAAGACCGGCGGCACGATGCATATCGTGGTGAACAACCAGATCGGTTTTACCACAGCACCGCACTTCAGCCGCTCCAGCCCCTATCCCACCGACATTGCGCTGATGGTTGAGGCACCGATCTTCCACGTCAACGGTGACGATCCTGAGGCCGTGGTCCATGCCGCGCGCGTGGCCACCGAGTTCCGCCAGAAGTTCCACAAGGACGTTGTGCTGGATATCATCTGCTACCGCCGCTTTGGTCACAACGAAGGCGACGAGCCGATGTTCACCAACCCGGTGATGTACAAAAAGATCAAAAAGCAGAAAACCACACTCACGCTTTATACGGAACGTCTGGTCAAGGACGGCCTGATCCCCGAAGGCGAGATTGAGGACATGAAAGCGTCGTTCCAGTCGCACCTCAATGAAGAGTTCGAGACCGGCAAAACCTATAAGCCCAACAAGGCCGACTGGCTGGATGGCCGTTGGAGCCATCTGGACCGGCGTGACGGTGACAACTACCAGCGCGGCGAAACCGCGATCAAACCCGAGACAATGGATCAGATCGGACGTGCGCTTGTGACCGCGCCGACCGGCTTCCCGACGCACAAAACCATCGACCGCCTGATGAAGGCCAAGTCTGAAATGTTTGAAAGCGGCGAAGGTTTTGATTGGGCAACAGGCGAGGCGCTGGCCTTTGGGTCACTGTTGACCGAAGGCTTCCCCGTACGCTTGTCAGGACAGGACGCGACACGCGGCACGTTCAGCCACCGTCACTCGGCCCTGATCAATCAGGAAAACGAAGAACGGTATTACCCGCTCAACAACATCCGCGACGGGCAGTCCCAGTATGAAGTGATCGACAGCATGCTGTCGGAATATGCGGTGCTGGGTTTTGAATACGGCTATTCGCTGGCCGAACCCAATGCGCTGACGCTGTGGGAAGCCCAATTCGGCGATTTCGCCAACGGTGCGCAGATCATGTTCGACCAGTTCATTTCGTCTGGCGAAAGCAAATGGCTGCGTATGTCGGGCCTCGTCTGCCTGTTGCCACACGGCTACGAAGGGCAAGGGCCGGAACACTCGTCGGCACGTCTGGAGCGGTTCCTGACGATGTGCGGCGGGGACAACTGGATCGTCGCCAACTGCACGACGCCCGCCAACTATTTCCACATCCTGCGCCGCCAGATCCACCGCGACTTCCGCAAGCCGCTGATCCTGATGACGCCAAAATCGCTGCTGCGTCATAAGCTGGCCGTGTCAAAGGCCGAGGAATTCCAAACCGGATCATCCTTCCACCGCGTTCTGTGGGACGATGCCCAGCACGGCAATTCGGACACCGAGCTGGTTGCAGACGACAAGATCAAGCGCGTCGTCATGTGTTCCGGCAAGGTCTACTTCGACCTGCTGGAAGAGCGTGACAAGCGTGGCATCACCGACATCTACATCCTGCGCTACGAACAGTACTATCCGTTCCCCGCGCAATCGTCGGTCAAAGAGCTTCAACGCTTCAAAAACGCCGAGATGGTCTGGTGTCAGGAAGAACCCAAAAACCAAGGCGCTTGGGCGTTTATGGAGCCCAACATCGAATGGGTGCTGACCCGCATCGGTGCCACGAACACACGGCCCGTCTACGCAGGCCGCGCCGCTGCCGCATCGCCCGCCACGGGCCTTGCCAGCCAGCACAAAGCACAACAAGAGGCGCTCGTGAATGACGCTCTCACACTTGAAGGATCGAAATAATGAGCACTGAAGTCCGCGTTCCAACCCTTGGTGAAAGCGTCACTGAAGCCACCGTCGCCACATGGTTCAAGCAACCCGGTGACAGCGTCGCCGTTGATGAAATGCTGTGCGAGCTTGAGACAGACAAGGTGACAGTCGAAGTGCCTTCGCCTGTGGCCGGCACCCTGTCCGAGATTGTCGCCGCCGAAGGCGATACCGTCGGCGTTGATGCGCTTTTGGCGCAAATCTCTGAAGGCGACGCCAAGCCCGCTGCCGAAAAGTCGGAAGCCCCCAAAGAGGATAAGCCGACCGAGACAGAAGAGGCATCAGCGCCCCCTGCTGCCGCCAAAGAAGGCAACAAAGACACCGAAGATGCGCCATCCGCGAAAAAGCTGATGGCAGAAAACAACCTGTCCGCAGGCGATGTTGATGGCACCGGCAAAGATGGTCGTGTGATGAAAGAAGACGTTCAAAAGGCGATTGCCGCCGGTTCGTCTAAGCCTGCGACCGCATCGGCTCCGGCCCAAGACAATGGCCCCCGCGAAGAGCGCGTGAAGATGACGCGCCTGCGCCAGACCATCGCCAAGCGCCTGAAAGACAGCCAGAACACTGCAGCCATGCTCACCACCTATAACGAGGTCGACATGACCGAGGTGATGGCCCTGCGCAACGAATACAAAGACCTGTTCCTCAAGAAACACGGCGTGAAACTGGGCTTTATGTCCTTCTTCACCAAGGCCTGCATCCACGCGCTGAACGAAGTGCCGGAAGTGAACGCCGAGATCGACGGCACCGACGTGGTTTACAAGAACTATGTCAACATGGGCATCGCCGCAGGCACGCCAACGGGCCTTGTGGTGCCTGTGATCAACGACGCCGACCAGATGTCATTCGCTGCAATTGAAAAAGCGATTGCCGAAAAGGGCGCCAAAGCCCGCGACGGCAAACTGTCGATGGCCGAAATGCAGGGCGGCACGTTCACAATCTCGAACGGCGGCGTCTACGGCTCACTCATGTCCTCGCCCATCCTGAACCCGCCGCAGTCCGGTATCCTTGGCATGCACAAAATCCAGGACCGCCCCATGGCGATCAACGGTGAGGTTGTGATCCGCCCGATGATGTATCTGGCCCTGTCCTACGATCACCGCATCGTGGATGGCAAAGGTGCTGTGACCTTCCTCGTCCGCGTAAAAGAGGCGCTTGAAGATCCGCGCCGTCTGCTGATGGATCTGTGATCAAGTGCGGCGGGGTGCAGCCCCGCCGTCACCACACCGACCACGACTGAAAACCGACCCTTCAAAGGACACTCGCTATGACCCCAGAACTGACGTACCTCACCTATTCCGTCATTCTTCTGCTCGTGCACGTCATCGTGCAGGCCACGTTCTCGGACCTGTCCAAGGGTCTTGGTTGGGCGCTTGGTCCGCAGGACGAAAAGCGGGATCAGAACGAAATCGCTGGCCGGATCGAGCGGGCTTTGCACAATTACCTGCAAACCTACCCCGCCTTCATCGCGCTGGCGCTGATGTTGAACCTCACAGGGAGTGCGGACGTGACCACTGCCTTGGGGGCCGCGATCTGGTTCTGGGCGCGGGTGGCTTATATCCCCGCCTACGCCTCCGGTATTCCGCTGGTGCGCAGCGTGGCGTGGTTTGCGTCAATCGGTGGTCTTGTGATGATGCTTTTGCCGCTGATCTGATGGCCTACCGCGATCCTAAAACATACCTTTGCCCGTCATGCGGCACGCGCGAGGATGTGCATTGGATCGTGGGCGTCAATTTGAGTCCAGATCGCAACGGTGATGACTGGCGTAAGCAATTCGATCCCAAATCCACCGATCTGTTCACGGTTGAGACAACGCAATCCCGCGATACATGGCAGGGGACGATTACCTGCAACACCTGCCAGACCGTCATCAAGGACACGCGCGCATGACCCCTGAATTGACCGTTCTTGCCCTCGCAGGTTTGCTGCAAGGCTTGCAGTTCGTTCTGATGGCCGTGCCTGCCAATATCGAACTGGGCACCGGCAAAACCGCGTCCCCCCGCGATCCCGAACGGTTGGGCGGGAAGACGATGCTGGAACAGCTGAGCACCAAGACAGGCCGCCTTGCCCGCGCCATGAACAACCATTTCGAGGCGTTGATCCTGTTCACCATCGCCGTTTTGGTCGTGGTGCTTGGCGATAAAGCGACCGCGTTTTCTGCCTATTGCGCGTGGGCCTATCTGGCCGCCCGCGTCCTTTACATACCTGCCTACTATTTCGGCTGGGCACCTTGGCGGTCGCTCATCTGGTTCATAGGTTTTATGGCAACGATGCTGATGTTGCTTTCCGCCCTTTTATTCTGACACACTTGGCCAAAATCAAACTTAGGCCGATACCCCTCTGAAGGAGACACCCATGTCCAGCTATGACGTCATCATGATCGGAAGCGGCCCCGGCGGCTATGTCGGTGCGATCCGCTGTGCGCAGCTTGGCCTGAAGACAGCCATCGTCGAAGGGCGTGACACATTGGGAGGCACCTGCCTGAACATCGGCTGCATCCCGTCCAAGGCGCTGCTGCACGCCACCGAGATGCTGCACGAGGCGGAACATAACTTTGCCGCCATGGGCCTCAAGGGGAAGGCTCCGTCGGTCGATTGGAAGCAGATGCTGGACTACAAGGATACCGTCATCGGCCAGAACACTGGTGGTGTCGAATTCCTGATGAAAAAGAACAAGATCGACTGGCTCAAAGGCTGGGCCACGATCCCCGAGGCGGGCAAGGTCAAAGTCGGTGACGAGGTGCACGAGGCCAAGCACATCGTGGTCGCAACCGGGTCAGAGCCGTCGTCCCTGCCAGGGATTGAGGTGGACGAAAAGACAGTTGTGACATCCGAAGGCGCGCTGAAACTGGGCAAAATCCCAAAGACGATGGTCGTGATCGGCGCAGGCGTCATCGGGCTTGAGCTGGGGTCGGTTTACGCGCGTCTGGGGTCCGAAGTGACCGTGATCGAATACCTTGACGGCATCACACCGGGCATGGACGCGGAAGTGTCCCGCACATTCCAGAAGTTGCTGACCAAGCAAGGCCTCAGCTTCAAACTGGGTGCGGCCGTGCAGGGGGTTGAGGTCAAGAACAACAAGGCCAAGGTCACCTTCAAAATGCGCAAGGATGACAGCGAGGACACGATCACCGCTGATACCGTGCTGGTGGCCACAGGCCGCAAACCTTACACCACAGGACTTGGCCTTGAGGAGTTGGGCGTCGAAATGTCCGAGCGCGGCCAGATCAAAACCGACGATCACTACAAAACCAACATCGACGGCATTTACGCCATCGGTGACGCCATTGATGGACCGATGCTGGCGCATAAGGCCGAGGATGAAGGCATGGCGGTAGCCGAAGGGCTGGCCGGTCAACATCCGCACGTCAACTACGGTGTAATCCCCGGCGTGATCTACACCCACCCCGAGGTCGCCAATGTCGGCAAAACCGAAGAGCAGCTGAAAGACGAGGGCCGCGCCTATAAGGTCGGAAAATTCAGCTTTATGGGCAATGGCCGTGCGAAGGCCAATTTTGCCGCCGACGGGTTTGTCAAAATCATCGCGGACAAGGAAACTGACCGTATCTTGGGCGCGCATATCATCGGCCCGATGGCTGGCGACCTGATCCACGAGGTTTGCGTGGCGATGGAATTTGGTGCCGCCGCCGAGGATCTGGCCCGCACCTGCCACGCCCACCCGACCTATTCCGAAGCGGTGCGCGAGGCGGCACTGGCCTGCGGCGACGGCGCGATCCACATGTAAGGCGCGCCCATGTCGCCGGAACTGACGATCCTGATCATCAACGGCGTCCTGATGGCCTTTGGCTATCTGGTCGCCTACCCCGCATTGTCCGAAAAAACGATGCCCGCCATCATGTGGCGGGATGCGGTGATCAGCGGGGCGGCGCTGTTTTTGGCGGGGTTGCTGTATTGGGGATCGGACATTGCGTTCAGCCTGATCGTGTTTGACACAAACTGGTTCTTCTTTTCAGTGCTGACCCTGATGGTGATCGAAACGCCGCTTTTTATCTGGTTCGCGGCCAAGCACGACATCAAGTTCTAGTTCTTCAACATCCGCAAACCCTGCGTCGCATCCGACCGCACAGCAAGCCGCAAGCTGGGATCATCACCGGCCTTCAGGGCCGCAATAATCAACTTGTGGTTATGCGGCGGCTCTGTCCGGTTCAGACGCCCGTAAAGCGCGCGCATGGTGGGGCCAAGTTGCAGCCACACTGTCTCTGTCATCGCCAGCATCGCAGGCGCTTGGGCGCGCAGATAGAGCGTGCGGTGGAATTCAAGGTTCACGCGGATATAGCCAATCGCATCATGCCGCGCGATCATCTGACTGACGCTGTTATTGATTGTCTCCAGCCTCTCGATGAGCGCGAAATGCGCACGCGGCAGGGCGCGGCTGGCCAGTTCAGGCTCTAGCATGGCACGCAGGCTGGCCAGTTCCTCAATCCGTTCGTTTGATAGCGCCGGTGCCGTCACGCGACCTGAGGATGAAAGCGACAGCGCGCCTTCAGCGACCAAACGGCGCACAGCCTCGCGGGCTGGGGTCATGGACACATCAAACTGCTTACCGATGCCGCGCAGCGTCAGCGCCTCACCGGGGGTGACGACGCCGTGCATGATCTGCGTGCGCAGGGCGCGATAGACCCGTTCGTGGGCGGATGTCGTGTCGGTGGGGCGAAGCGGTAGCATGCGCCATTTGTGATCACACAGCCCGCAGGCGTCAATCGAATTGCACGCGGTGCAACAGGTCACCGTTGTCTTTCAACCATTTCCGGTGCGGCTGGTGATCTGGGAACAATCGCTCAACCACGGCCCAGAATGCAGGCGAATGGTTCATCTCGGCCAAATGGGCAACTTCATGGGCGGTAACGTAATCTAGCACGGCGGGCGGTGCCATGATTAAGCGCCACGAATACATCAGCACGCCCTTGGACGAACACGAGCCCCAGCGCGAACGGGTGTCGCGGATCGACAGGCGGCTATAGGAGCGGCCCAACGCCGCCGCATAGCGGTCTGACGCCTCCGCCAAGGCATCACGGGCGGCGAGCTTCAGGAACGCCTGCACACGCGGCCCCGCCGCACCGTCATGCGGCACCACAAGATACCCGTCTGACAGGCGCGCGCGTTTCACGTCACCGCCCACGATCGGCACAGATTCGCCGCGCAGCAAGACGCTGCCGCCAATACCAACCACATTGACCGGCTGCACCTGTGACAGATGCCCCCGCAACCAACCCTCGCGGTCGCGCAAAAAAGCTACAGCCTCGCGCTCTGGCGTGCGTTGCGGCAGTGTCAGCGCTACACGCCCGTCCAGTCGCGACACACGCAACGACAGCCGCTTGGCGCGCTTGTTACGCCGCAGTGTCACCGTGATCGGGGGGTTGCCATCAAGGACATGAACGCCCATATCCGCATTTCCGTCTTCAGAGCCGTGCCAAAGCCTTTGACACCATGTAACGCTTATGGCAGTTGGCGACGATCCACCGCAAGTGTCTGCCCGACAGACACGCCCAGATTCGATGGGCCAAGATTTGAAGGAAAAGACAATGCCTAAGGAAGAGTGGGGCACCAAGCGCCTTTGCCCCGAAACCGGCAAGCGTTTTTATGACCTGAACGCCAACCCGATCATCAGCCCCTACACCGGCAACGAGGTTGCAGTCGACACATCCAAGACCCGCACGATGGTCGCCGATGCAGAAGACGCGCAGTCCAAGAAAGCCAAAGACGCCGAAGCCGAGGACGATCTGGTGCTGGACGATGACGACAGCGACGACGACGTCGATCTGGGCGATGACGTTCTGGACGATGATGACGACGACGATACCGTCAGCCTTGACGAAATCGCCGACGTCACGACCAACGACGACGACTGATTATTTCGGGACACGGGCGGGATTTTTCACTTGATCTCGCCCTGTCCGCTGCATAGAACGCAGCACGCAGCGCAAGCTGCAATCCCGGCGGTCAGACACCGCCACTGATGGGGCCTTAGCTCAGCTGGGAGAGCGCCTGCATGGCATGCAGGAGGTCAGCGGTTCGATCCCGCTAGGCTCCACCAAAATTTTCCAGGTATTCCATGATAATCGCGATCCTGCGGAACTTGGTTTCGCTGTGGGCATTAATTCGGTAGTGCTTGGGAAACCCATGGCCGTAAGATAATGCTGCCGCGCGAAAAGGAGCGTGACGTTCAATGACTGCTGTATTCCTGTTCCTGTTCTGGCTTGTCGCGGCATTTGTGCTGTTCACCACGCTCGCCCCGCTGACCGATAGCGTCCAGTGGTGGATCAGGGGTTGGGATTTTCCACGCATCCATATCGCGATTGTGGCTGCTGTCACGATCCTGATCGGGTTTGGCGTGATGCGCCCTAGCGTGGCCATCACCTGCGTTCTTTTGTTGGGGTGCCTAGTTTACCAGCTATATCGCATATACCCTTACACATCGCTTGCCACGCAAGAGATCGCACTGGCGGAAAATGTTCCGGCAGAAGATCAGGTCAAACTTCTGTCGTCGAATGTGCTGATGGAAAACGACGACCCGACGCGGCTTCAAGCATTGATTGAACGCGAAGAACCCGATGTTCTGTTCCTGATGGAGACCGATCAGAAATGGATCGACTGGCTTGAGCCGCAGCTTGCGCGGTATGACACGGTGATCCGTCACCCGCTTGATAATTACTACGGCGCTGTCTTTGCAACGAATCTCGAGACTGTCACCGCGCAGACTGTCTTTTTGTCCGAAGATGAAACGCCCAGTGTGCTGGCCGAACTGAAAGCCCCGACGGGCAGCTTTTATTTCGTCGGCCTGCATCCGCGCCCGCCTGTTCCTGGACAGAACACTGACGAACGTGACGCGCAAATTCGGCGTGCCGCCATTATGGCCGACCGCTCCATCCTGCCGGTTGTGGCAATGGGCGACTTCAACGATGTGGCCTGGTCGCGCACGTCAGAAAAGTTCAAGGAATACGGCGAGTTTCTGGACCCGCGGATCGGGCGCGGCATGCTGCCAAGCTTTGACGCGCAGTCGTGGTGGATGCGCTTTCCCATCGACCAGCTTTACGTGACCCAAGGGCTTGATCTGATCACGTATGACCGGCTTGAGGACGTGGGATCGGACCACTTCCCAATGATCGCCGTGATCAGCGTAAAGGCCGACTAGCCCTTTACCGCACCATCGCTCAGACCTGACACGAGGTATTTCTGGGCGATCAGAAAGACCACTGTGATCGGCAGACCCGACAGGATCGCGGCAGCGGCGAAATCACCCCAGAGATACTTGAACTCGTTCAGGTACAGACGGCTGCCCACGGCAAGCGTCATTTGATCCTCTGACCGGATAAGGACAGAGGCGATGGGGTAATCGTTAATGAAGCCGATAAACGACAGAACGAACACAACCGACATGATCGGCACGGCCAGTGGCAGGAAGATAAACCGGAATGCTTGCCAAGGTGTTGCGCCATCAATCGCTGCTGCTTTGTCCAGCGCGGTGTCGATGCTGTCAAAGTAGCCTTTGATCGTCCAGATGTGCAGCGTGACACCCGCTAGATAGATCAGGACAAGGGCCACGTGACTGTTGAGGCCAAGGATAGGTGTCACCTCTCCCAGCGCGTCGAAAATGGCGTAGATCGCGACGAGGGCCAGTGTGGTGGGGAACATCTGGATCAGGAACAAGCCGTCCAGCATCGCGCCCTTGCCTTTGATCCGAATTCTGCTGAAGGCATAAGCACTTATGGTCGCGATGGCGAGAACGCCGATGCCCGCGATCAGGCCGATTTTGATCGAGTTCCACATCCACAACAGCACCGGATAGGGCGGTTCAACCACCGTCCCGTCGGCGCGCGTGTAATCAAAACCGAAGGCCAGCCACCAGTGTTCCAGCGTGGGGTTTTCGGGGATGATGGAGCCGACAGAGAAGTTGCCCTCGCGAAACGAGATTGACAGCACCATAGCGAAGGGGAACAGGATCAGCAGCAAGAAAAAGATCATGAATCCGTGGGCGAGTATCTTTTTCACGAGTAGGTCGCGTGGGCGTTCTACGATCATGTTTGACCCCCGAAACGGCTGTGTGATTTGCGTGCACTGGGCGTGCACCGTGCGTGCACCGATAAAACACTCATGCCCGCCCCGATCTTTTGTCAGCCGCCCGCCGCATCGCGACGAAGTTGGCGTAGGAAATGGCAGCGACCACCACAAAGATCAGCAACGTGATCGCCCCCGCAAGGCCGAATTGCTGGCCCGCGTTGTCGAACGCAAGGCGGTAGGTGAAGGACGCAAGGATATCGGTTTCGCCCGCAGGGATCACCGTGCCGGGGATATCCGGCAGGCCACGTGTGAGCAGGAAGATCAGCACGAGGTTGTTGAAGTTGAACGCAAAGGCCGCGATCAGCAGCGGCAGGAACGGCGGAATAATCTGCGGCAAGGTGATCGTAAAGAACACGCGCAGGGCGCTGGCGCCTTCGAGTGCTGCGGCTTTCTTGTGATCTTCCGGCACCGATTGCAGGAAGCCCATGGCGAGCAGCATCATGTAAGGATAACCCAGCCAAGTGTTCACGATCAGCACCATCGCGCGGGCCAGATTGCCGTCGGTGAACCAGTTGGGACGGATGCCGAACAAGGCCTCAAGGATCAGGTTTATTTCACCAAAGTTCTGATTGAACAGGCCACGAAACACGAGGATCGAAATGAACCCTGGCACGGCGTAAGGCAGGATCAGCAGGATACGGTAGAGCGTTTTGAACCGCAGGTGCTCCCATTGCAGGATCACGGCCAGCAGCAGGCCGACCGAAAACGTCAGCACGACGGACAGTGTTGCGAACACAAAGGTCCAGATGAAAATCGAGACCATCGGCTCGCGGATACCTTCGGACTGGAACACGCGGGTGAAGTTGTCCCAACCGATGTTAACGCGCCAGCCCGGGGGGACAGCCTCGCCCGCCTCGTCCTCGAAGAAACCCGTGTCGTGGTTCGCGGTCAGGATCGTGCCGTCAGCGGCGGTGAGCGTATCTGGGCCGGTTTGCACGTAGTCCGGCACCACAGAGGCAAAGGTGCGCAGGCCCGCGTTCTGGATCGTGTTGCCGTCGGGCGTGACAAGGGTGAGCGTTTGCAGCCCGCTGCGCAGCTGGATCGCGGCGCGGCGTTCCAGCAGATCGGCGGGTTCGGATGCGGGCGCGATGGTTGCGGTGGCTTCCTCGGTCAGCGTGACGGGCTCTGACAGTAGGCCGCTGTCGGGCAGCCAGATGCGGTAGGCGTCACCTTCGGCGGCGACGGCAAAGGGTTGCTCGGTCGCGGGATCAATCGTGCCGCGGGACGTGAGAACCTCGACCGTGCGTTCATAGGTCAGCAGGTTGAAGGACGAGTAGTTCGTGAAGCCGATGTAGATCGTATAAAGCACCGGAAAGGCGATGAAGATCAGGACGGCCGCTATGCCCGGAAAGATAAAACGCGCGCCATAAAAGCGTGACGTGCCAAAGACGATCGCCACACCAACGGCCAGCGCCAGCAGGATTGCGCCAAAGACAGGCTGCGCCAACACGTAAAGGTAAAACGCACCGGCAAGCAGCACGACACAGACAGCGCCCGTGCCCAGCAAGCGGGGCAGCGGCGACGGTGTGTCGTGGTGATCAGCGGTGAGGGTCATGGGAAATGCGGGCGGCAGCGCGTGCCGCCCGCCGATCTCTTACTGTTCGCCAAGGATGCGGGCAGCCGCATCGTTCAGCGCATCTTCGGGGCTGGACGTGCCCGATGTGATGTTGGTCAGCGCAGGGCCCATGGCGGCCCAGAACGCGCCCATTTCAGGGTTCGACGGCATTGGCACACCGTTGGCGGCCACGGCCAGCATGTCTGTGACCAGCGCGTTGTCTTGGGCCACGGCGGCAGAGCTGTCGGCCAATGCGCCCAGCGCGTTGTTCGCGTTCCACACGGCCAGACCTTCGTCGGTGGCCAGATAGTTCTCGATCAGCTCAACCGCGAGGTCTGCATTCGGGGATGCGGCATTGATGCCCAGCGCCTGCACGCCAAGGAAAGGTGGGGAAACCTCACCATTCACAGTGGGGATTGGGGCCACGCCTACGTTGATCCCGGACTCGGCAAATGCACCCCACGCCCATGGGCCGTTCAGCACCATCGCAACTTCGCCGTTGTTCATCGCACCGTCCATGACGCCGTAATCAACGCCTTGGGGCATGACGCCATCGTCAAACAGCGACTTGAGCACGGTTGCACCCGCAATCGCGCCATCGGTATTAACGCCGGTGGTCGTGCCGTCATAGGTGCCGTCAACTTTCTGGAACGCGTAACCGCCGCCCGCCATCAGCATTGGCATGGTGAAATAGGTGTTGTTGTAATCCCAGAGGATCTTCTGGCCTTCGATATCGGCTTCGGCGATTTCTTCAAACGATGCGGGGGGCGTGGCGACAAGGTCTTTGTTGTAGATCAGGGTCACGGCCTCAACAGACATGGGGTAACCCCATGTGTTGCCGCCGAATTGCACCGCGTCCATCGCTGTTGGCAGAACACCATCGGTCCAGGCGGCAGAGGGCGAAACCGGCTGGATCAGGCCACCATTGGCCCATTCGCCAAAGCGGTCATGCGCCCAAAGCACGATATCGGGACCATCGCCGGTGGCTGCGGCCTGCTGGAATTTCTGCGGCAGATCGGGATCCACAACTTCGACAACCACTTCGATGCCAAGGTCCTCGGTAAAGCCAGCGGTGGCCTCAAGCAGCGCGTCTTTGTCGCGGTTGGCACCTGTCCAGATGGTCAGCACGCCGTCTTCGAACGCGGCGGCGGGCATGGCTGTGCCAAGCAGCAAGGCCGTCAGTGTCAGTGTCTTTTTCATAGTCTTTCCTCCCTAGGATCGTCGTCTATTTGGTTTTGATCTTGAGCGTGCCGTCATGCGCGAGATAAGCAAAGCCGTTACCCGGCAGCGTCAGCGTTTTCCCGTCAAGCGTGGCGTTGTGACGGCCAGTCAGCGTGGCATCCCCTTGCAGCGTCAGGTTGTGTTCATCCTTGGACAGGTTGAACACGCAGGCAAGCACCTCGTCATCCGCGCGGCGGTGAAACGCCAAGAGCGGCTCTGGCAGGTCGATGAACTTGGTGGTGCCGTGGCGCAACGCGGGGGTCGCTTTGCGGAATGCGATGGTGTCGCGGTAGAAGTGCAGGATGCTGCTGTCGTCGCCTGTTTGTAGGTCAACGCTGTTGGCAATCTGAGGCTCTTTCACGGGCAGCCATGGCTTGCCCGTGGAGAAGCCGGCGTTGGGCTGGTCATGTTCCCAGACCATCGGCGTGCGGCAACCGTCGCGGCCTTTGACCTTGGGCCAGAACCGGATCGCTGGTGGGTCTGTCAGTTCGTCAAATTCCATCTCGGTCTCAAGCTGGCCAAGCTCTTCACCCTGATAGATGCCGATGGTGCCTTCAAACGACATGATCATCGCGCAGGCAAAGCGGGCCATGCTGTCATCATCCACCGCATGTTCACCCCAGCGCGTCACATGGCGGGGCACATCGTGGTTGCTGAACGACCATTTCGGGTGACCTTCGGGCGCGCCTTGCTGGAAGCCCTCGATGCAGGACCGGAAGTGATCGGCGCTGAAGTCGGGGCCAAGCATGGCAAAGCTGTAGGCCATGTGCAGACGGTCTGTGCCTTGGGTGTATTGGCCCATCAGCTTGATCGCGCGGCTGCCCATGTCGCCCACTTCGCCCACCATCATGATGTCGTCGTACTGATCGGTCAGCGTGCGAAGCTGTTCAAGAAACGCCAGATTTTCCGGCTGGTTCTTGTTGTAGATATTGTCCTGCATCCCATAAAGATCGGTCGCCATGACCTGTGGTGCGGCCTGCGCGGCAGGGTTGGACCGCAGTTTCTTGTCGTGGAAATAGTAGTTCACGGTATCAAGGCGGAACCCGTCCAGACCACGCTCAAGCCAGAACTTGCAGGTGTCCAAAGCCGCCTCGACCACAAGCGGGTTGTGGAAGTTCAGGTCGGGCTGGGAGGTAAGGAAGTTGTGCTGGTAATACTGGCCGCGGGACGGATCAAATTCCCAGGCGGGGCCGCCGAAGTGGCTGTGCCAGTTGGTCGGCGGGCTACCATCGGGCAGCGGATCGGCCCAGACGTACCAATCGGCCTTGTCGTTGTCGCGGGACTGGCGGCTTTCCTTGAACCACGGATGCTGATCGGACGTGTGCGACAACACCTGATCGACGATCACCTTCAATCCCAGCTCATGCGCACGGGCAATCAGCGCGTCAAAATCCTCAAGCGTGCCGAACAGCGGATCAACCGCTTTATAGTCGGACACGTCATAGCCCATGTCCTTTTGCGGCGAGGCAAAGATCGGCGAGAGCCAGATGCAATCGGCGCCAAGGTCAGCGACATGCGGCAGGCGCCGCGTGATTCCCGCCAGATCGCCAACACCATTGCCGCTGTCATCCTGAAATGAGCGCGGATAAATCTGATAGATTACCGCATCCCGCCACCATTCACGCATCAAGCTTCCCCCCTTTGATTCGCCGCGACATTAGCAAAGCGTTTTAAAAGTTCAAAACGTTTTAGATTATTGAAAGTTGATTTTTGAAAGGGGCTATGCAACCGATATAGCAATTCGATTGAAACGATTTGGAAGCAAAACCGTGGCAACGCTCAAGGATATCAGCGCAGAACTTGGCCTGTCGGTGGCCACGGTCAGCCGTGCTTTGAACGGGTTTCCAGAGGTGAACGTCAGAACCCGCAACCGCGTTCAGGCCGTGGCAGACAGGTTGGGATATCGCCCGAATCGCATCGCACAAAGGCTGGTCACCGGCAGGTCCGGCATGGTGGGCATGATCGTCAAAATCAAAGCGGACATGAGCGCGGACGAAACCTTTTTCGAAATTCTGACCGGACTGACCGCCGCGCTGGCGGATCACGATACCGACCTTGTTCTGGCGGTCGATCAGGAAAACGACCCAACCGCCGCTTATGCAAAACTGCTGGAGCGCGACATTCTGGATGGTTTTATCCTGAACGCGCCGGAGCGCAATGATCCGCGCGTCAATTACCTGCTGGGGCGCGGCATACCGTTTGTCATGCATGGTCAGGACAGGGATCAGCCCACCTATCCAACTTACGGGATTGATAACAAAGCGGTATCTGCGCAGGCGGTGAAGCTGCTGGTCAATCTGGGGCATCGCCGGATTGCCTTGATCAACGGTGAAATGGGCAGCGCCTTTGCCGCCGACCGCATGTCCGGGTTTCAGGATGCCATGAAGGCACGCGGTCTGGTTGCAGATCTGATCCGCAACGATGCAGCCTTGCAAAGCCATGCCTATTCCCATGCGCTTGATCTGCTGGCAACCGCTGGGCCAACGGCCTTTGTTTGTGCCTCCACCGTAATTGCCGCTGGCGTGATGCAGGCGGTGAAGGATCGTGGTTTAAGCGTGCCGCGCGATGTGTCCGTTGTGGCACATGACGATGCGCCGCCGCTAACCCGCGCCCGTAATTTCGAACCGGCGCTAACCGTGACGCGCGCCCCCCTGCGCGACGCCTGTGAACCGCTGGCCAACATGATGATTGCCCATCTGAAAGGCACGCCAGCCAAGGATTTGCAGGTCTGGCAAAACGCCGAAATGATTTTGCGCGGATCAACCGGTCCCGCGCCCGCTGAAAGGAACTGACATGGCCTTTGACACAACGCCCCAGCCCGCATTGCAGGCGGATAATCTGAACAAGTCCTACGGGGCCGTCGATGTCCTTCACGACATCACCCTGACGATGGCAGAAGGCGAATTTCTGGTGCTGGTCGGCCCGTCGGGCTGCGGCAAATCCACGTTGCTGAACTGTATCGCGGGGCTGGAGGAGATCACCAAAGGCACGTTGCACATTGGCGGGCGCGACGTGACGCAAGAGCCGCCCAAGGACCGCGATATCGCAATGGTGTTCCAGTCATACGCGCTTTATCCGACGATGACGGTGGGCGAAAATATCGGCTTTGGCATGAAAATCCGCAAGGTGCCCAAGGCGGAAATGGATGCCAAGATCATGGACGTGGCGACCTTGCTGCAGATCGAACATCTTCTGGACCGGCAACCGTCGCAGCTGTCTGGTGGTCAGCGTCAGCGCGTGGCGATGGGGCGCGCTTTGGTGCGCGACCCCAAGCTGTTTTTGTTCGACGAACCGTTGTCCAACCTTGACGCCAAGCTGCGGGTTGAAATGCGGGCCGAGATCAAGCGCCTGCACCAGCGGATCAATGCCAGCATCGTCTATGTGACCCACGACCAGATCGAGGCGATGACGCTGGCCAGCCGGATTGTCGTGCTGAAAGACGGTTATGTGCAGCAGATTGGCACCCCCGCCGAGATTTATGCGCGGCCTGCCAATACGTTTGTGGCGGAATTCATGGGCTCGCCGCCGATGAACATCGTGCCCGCCGAAACCACGGCTGACGGCTATCTGGCTGATGGCACATTGGTGCCTGCTGATACGACCGAAAAGCCTGCCAAGGTGTTGATCGGGTGCCGCCCGGAGCATTTCAGCGTGCAGACTGGCGATGTGGCGCTTCAGGTCGCGCCGACATTGATCGAAAACACGGGCGCGGATGCCTACGTCAACTTTGTCTGGAACGGCAATCCCGTCACGGCCCGCCTGCCCGCGGCCAGCGTGGAAATGGATCAGCCGTCGATCGACTTGCGTCTTGATGGACAGGCACTTTGCGTTTTTGATGCGGACACGGGCGCGCTGATCAGCTGATCCGCGTCAGTCGTTGTCCGCAAGTCCGGCCCCTGCCCCCAACCTGCGCGACTCTTCCGTAGCCGGGGCGTAGGTGCGCTGCGCAAACGTATTGAGCCTTGCCCATCCGTCCGCTGCAACCCGCCCGCGCTGACGGGGTGGATCGTAGCTATGCGGGGTGTCTGTAAACGTGATTTTTACATGGCCCTCGTACACGTCGCGTCGCCCGTTTTCGTCCATGATCGCCAGGCCAACGCCGTCGGTGACAAGCCGGACCGTGTCATAGGCCACCTTAATCGCGTGCTGTCGATGACGGGCAACCATGGCGGCGAAGGGGACGATCAAAATCGGGTGCTGAACGCCTGCCAGATCGTAGCCGCGTTCCGGCGGGAAAGCATCCGCAAGATCGGCCATCGCGGCACCGGCAGCCAGCGGGCACATTTGGCCGCTTTGAGATGTCCAAGCGCCAGTGGTCACAATCGGTGCAGTGTCGGCAGTAGGGCGACCATCGTTGGTCTGCAACACATCAGCAAGCGCTGTGATCCCGTCAAGATCGTGCGCGGCAAGCCAGCGCACTGCACGCCCTGCTTCCTCAGCCATACCCCACGACAGCCCCGCGCCACGCGCCGCGCGTTTGGCCAGCGCGTCAATCTCGTTGAGGGAATGTGTCATTGCTCAGCGCGGTCAAGCGGCGGATAGGGCCAGTCATCCGTGCCATGCGTCTGTAGTTCATCAGGGTAAGGCGCATTGCCAAACAGGCAAATCCGCACCCACCGATCCGAGCGGGGATCAAAATGTGTGGCCCCGAAGAACGACAGCTTGCAGCGCAGCATGTCGATTGGCATGAGGTCCGATCCGATTGTATTGTCCCGAATTTCGGCAAACGGTTTGCGGTCAGCGATCTGGACGCGCCGCACGGTGTGACGATGTTCGGGCGCGCGCATCAGGAACGCGGCAATCATCTCATCCGCCGGGGCACCAGCCAGAGCGGCATGAAGTGCGGCGGCATCACGACCGGGCGCAAGGGGCTGTTCATAGTCCGCGATAGGCTCGTCAAACCGTTCACCCAGCCGCGGCTCCAGCTTTTCGGCTGAGACGTACCAAGCGCGGGCGCAGCTGTCTTGCGCGGCCCAATTAATCTTCAACGCCCAGTCGTAGTCGCGCTGCAAAATGGCGTTGATCTGGCCGACTGTCATCGCACCATCAATACGAAATCCGGCGCTGTCATCGTCCGACATGGTATCGGCAAGATCATCGACCAGATGGCCATAGGGTTCCAACATCAGTGACGCGAGACACTCCTGAGCGTCTGCGCCAAGCGCACCTTCCGCCCATTGGAAAAGCCTGTCCCACGGATGATTTTCCAAGAGATCGGCCTGCCCCACATGATCGGACAAGGCAGCCAGATCGGCGCGTAAGGTCGCAAGCTTCGCGACCTGAATCTCGTGATCAGACGACCACAGGTCGGCAGACACAACAGACCTGTTCAGCAGATTACGGAAGGTCTCCACTTCATCCGGCGTTGCCGTGGCAAGGCCACGCACGCGCGCAATCGCGGATTCACGTGCGGCGATCCAATTATGCAGCAGGCCGGGGTGGTTCAGCAGGAACGGCGCCATGCCAAGGCCCGTGGAATTGCCGATGCCGATGCTGCGAGCGATGGCGGGGTCCAGCGTTGCGGTGGCGTCACCACCACGGGCACGGGCCATGTGCTGGACAAGGTCGCGGACATAGGCGCGGATCAGGAAGACGTTTAGCATCTCGATCTGGAACGGGGCCGCACATTCGGGACGTGCAGCAATCATTTCGCGGTCAGCGGCCCCCAGCTTGCCCGATCCGTAAACGGCCGTGGTGCGCATCAGGTAGCCGACATCGGCCATCATCTGCGGGTCAGGCTGCTGGCCAGCGGCGAGGCGTGACACGGTGTGTTCCCACAGACGGACGGAGCGGTTGGCGCGGGATACGGAAAGTTCGGTTTCGGTCACACGTCCCGCTTCCTGCAACGGGATGTTGTCGCGCAAGCGGTTTATGTCGGCATCTGTCGGGATGCCGTCAAACAGCGTGAACGTGCTGTCCCAAGCCTCTGCAATAACGCGGTCGGATCGTTTTTCAGCGGGCAGATCGTGGGCGAAAGCGATCAGCGAATAGGTGCGGTCGGGCGTGTGGGCGCAGTAGACGGCATGGCCCACGCCATTTGCGTCGATGTCGAAAACAGGACGCGAGAAGGTCCAGTTTTCGCGCACCATTCGGCGGGTGAGGATACGCATGAAGGACAGACGGGATTGGTGGAACGACCCAAGACGGGCAAGGCGCATGACGGTTTCGGGTGACCGCAAAGGCGCTTGCGACACTACTTTGGTCTGCGTCTGTTCCATCAGTTATCCTCCCTTGGGTGTGAAATTCTCTGCGTAGAAACGGTGCCAGTTGTCGCCCATAATACCCGCGACTTCCGCATCGTTCATGCCTGTCTGGCGCAAACCGGTTTCGATTGTGTCAAAGTGACGATTATCTTGAAACCAGCCGGGCATATCGGGAAAACCGGGTGCGGCGGCTGAGCCTTCGCCGTAGTCGATCTCCTTGCTCCAACGGCCCACGCGCATCCATTCGACAATGCTGTCGGGCTGGTCCTGACAAAGGTCGGTGCCGATGCCGAGGTGCTCGGTCCCGAATTTGTCGGCTGTCCGCGCGATCATTTCGCAGAAGTCTTGCAGAGTGCAATCGGTGCCGCCCTTCAGGTGATGGGGGTAGACGGAAAAGCCCAGCATGCCGCCGTTGGACGTGACTGCGCGGATCACATCGTCGGATTTGTTGCGGCGCGCGGGGTGCCAATCGGCAGGGTTCGCGTGGGTGATTGCGATAGGGCGCTGGGACAGGTCAGCGGCTTCAATCGTGGAGCGGTCGGCAGAGTGGCTCATGTCGACCACCAGCCCCACGCGGTTCATTTCCTTGATCACTTGGCGGCCCATGCGGGTGATGCCTGTGTCGTCATCTTCGTAACAGCCCGTCGCCAGAAGCGACTGGTTGTTATAGGTCAGCTGCATGAAACGCGCGCCAAGGGTGTGAACGATCTCGACAAGGCCGATGTCGTCTTCGATCGGGCTGGGGTTCTGGAAACCGAAGAAGATCGCGGTTTTGCCTTCGGCCTTTGCGCGATCCACGTCGCTGGCCCACAGGCCCTTCATTATCAGGTCGGGATAGAGTTCGAACCAGCGGTTCCAAGCCTCGAAATTCAGCACGGTCTCGCGGAAATTTTCGTGATACGCGATGGTGACGTGAACAGCGTCCACGCCCCCCTCGCGCATCTGGCGAAAGATTTTCTCCGACCAATTCGCATACTGAAGATTGTCGATCCGCATCAGAACGGGCTGCCCGATGCGATGTAGGCGGTTTTGACGATGGTGTAGAATTCTGCCGCCGTGCGCCCCTGTTCGCGTGGCCCGTAAGAGCTGTCACCGCGTCCGCCAAACGGTACGTGGTAATCGGTGCCAGCGGTGGGCAGGTTCACCATGACGCAACCAGTTTGTGCGTTGCGGCGGAAGTGTGTGGCCCGCGCAAGGCTTTGAGTGACGATGCCGGATGTCAGGCCGAAGTTGGTATCGTTGACCGTGTGCAGCGCCTCTTCATAGCTGTCCACGGGGATGACGCAGGCCAATGGCGCGAACATTTCCTCGCGGTTGATACGCATATCATTCGTGGTGCCGACGAACACGCCGGGGGACATGTAGTAGCCGTCGTGCGGCATTTCGAGGCGCTGGCCACCGCAAAGCAATTCGGCACCTTCCTGTGCGGCCAGATCAACGTAGGCGAGGTTCTCGTTCAGCTGCTGTTCGGACACAACGGGGCCGATCTGTGTGCCAGCCTCAAGCGCGTGGCCAACCTTCATCGCCTTTGCACCGGCCACCAGTTTTTCGACAAAAGCATCGTGGACAGCGCGGTGCACGATCAGGCGCGACGATGCGGTGCATTTCTGACCAGAGCCGCCAAATGCACCACCCAGTGCCAGCGACACCGCCAGATTAAGATCGGCGTCATCCATCACGGCCAGCGCGTTCTTGGACCCCATTTCCATCTGCACGCGCGTCAGGTTCTGGATTGCGCTTGCGGCGATGCCTTTGCCAACGGGAACCGAGCCTGTGAAGCTGATCGCGCCGACCTGCGGGCTTTCGACAAGGCGCTGACCAATCTCGCCCCCCGCGCCCATCACGAGAGATACGAGACCCTTGGGGATGTCCTGCTTTGCAATGATCTCGACCAGTGCGACAGCGGAGGCCGGGGTGATGTTTGCGGGCTTCCAGACCACGGCGTTACCGTAGCAAAGCGCCGGTGCGATTTTCCAGGACGCTGTGGCGGTTGGGAAATTCCAAGGGCTGATGACAGCGACCACGCCAACAGGTTCGCGGCGCACGTCAATCTCGATCCCGTCGCGCACAGAATCGGCGGTCTCGCCCATCTGGCGCAAGGTTTCAGCGGCGTAGTAGGTAAAGAACTGACCGGCGCGGTACACCTCGCCTTTGCCTTCCGCCAATGGCTTACCCTCTTCACGCGACAAAAGCGTGCCCAGTTCTTCGGCGCGGGACATCATTTCGGTCCCGATGGCCATAAGGACGTTGTACTTCCGCTCAATCCCGTAGGCGGCCCATTCAGCTTGGGCGATTTTGGCCTGCACCAGCGTGGCATCCAGCTGGTCAGCAGAGGCCTGCGCAAACATGCCCACAAGGTCGGTCAGATCGGACGGGTTGCGGTTTTCCACCTCGCTGGTGCCAGCGACCCATTCGCCTGCGATATAGTTCAATTGCGTGTTTGCCATGATGCACATCCCTTGTCTGCGCGCGACTTTTGCAGCGCTTTGGCATTCCGATATCACAGTCGTGAACTTCAATCATTTAGAAAGGATTGAAGTTTTGTTCAGCCAGCTTGAATTTATGCGGGCAATGACAGCGCGTCGGACGCAATCAGGTCATGTACGATCCCGCAGAACGCCGCCGCAGCAGGAAGCTGTGACGGGGGCGATTGGGCGATCATGTAAACCGATCGCCGCGCCGTCACATCAAGCAGCGGCAAAAAGGCAAATTCATGCAGCGCATGCCGAACGGCAAGGCGTGGCAGCACCGTGATCCCGATGCCTTCGCGAACCAGCCCCAGCAAGGACGCCGAGTTGGGCACCATAAGACGTGACCGCGCCAGAAGCGGCGCAAAATCGGGGTCGGTGATCTGGTCGCATAAGCCGTTGGCGATCAGCGTATGGTTCTGCATATCGGCCCATGTCAGCTGGTCCCAGTTTTCGGCCAAAGGGTGATCCTTCCGGCACACCACGCCAAATGCGTCGCTGAACAGTTCTGTCCGGTCCATCCCGGCCATTTGCGGCAAAGACCCGATCCCGATGTCGGCCTGATCGTGTGACAGAGTTTGTGCAATGGTTGCGGAGTCCATGTCGCGGATATCCACCTGAATATCGGGATATGTTCTGGCGAATGTCAGAATGATCGCTGGCAAGATCGCGTTCGCAACCGATGGCGTGACCGCGAGCCGCAGATAGCCCGCCTGCGCGCGCGACAGGCCCTCGATCATCTCGATCGTGTTTTCAAAGTGTGTCACCTCGCGCTGTGCTTCTTTGAATATCAAATCGCCAAGCGGGGTCAGATGGGATTTGCGGGAGGTTTCAAAAAGCGGGGCGCCCACATGGTCTTCGAATTGTTTGAGCATCATTGAAACGGCCGACGGGGTCCGGCCCAGCGCTGCGGCGGCTTCGGACAGGCTGCCGTGCCGCGCGACAAGGGCAAAGCACTTCAGCATCTCGATTTTGATCGCCATATTCAGCCCGCCTGAAGTTTCCCCTTTGGAGTCAAGCGTTGCTGATTTTGCCAGCGCTGTCCAGATCACGCAGACCGGTCTGGGCCATCGCGATGCTAAGCTCGTCTGACAGAACCTCCCACAGCTTGTGCAATCCGGCCTCACCGCCTGCGGCCATGGCGAATTGCAGGATGCGGCCAAAGAAGACAAAGTTTGCGCCCGCATCGAGTGCTTTCAACGCGTCCTCGCCTGAACGTAGTCCGCTGTCGAACAGGATCGGGTAATCAGGGCCAAGGGCCGCGCGCATTGCGGGCAGTGTGGCAAAGGGCGACGGGGCACTTTCCAACTGGCGGGCGCCATGGCTGGAAACCTGAATTGCGTCGACGCCAGCAGCCTTGAGCGCAACAGCGTCTTCCACGTCCAGCACGCCTTTGACCACCAGATTGCCGGACCAGAGGTCGCGCAGTTGGGCCAATGTGTCCCATGTGGCCCGCGCGCGGCTTTCGGTGCGGTCAAAATCGTAGCCGTCCATCTCAAAATTCGCCATTTGCGGCTTGCCAGCGGCCAGCGATGTGAGTGACCAGCGCGGGTGTAAGGCGAAGTCGACGAACTGCTTGGGGCCGATTTTGAAGGGCATTTTGAAGCCATGGCGGAGTTCGCGCGGGCGGCGTCCTACTTCCGGCACGTCGACGGTCACGACAAGGGTTTGGTAGCCTGCCGCCTTCGCCCGCGCGACCAGTTTAAAAGAGCCGGAGTTGTCGCCGCTGAAATAAAGCTGAAACCACGCATGGCCCTGTGCCACCTCGATAATCCTTTCCATCGGGGTTGAGGCAACGGTCGAAACGCCGTGGGGGATTTGGTATTTTGCCGCCAATCGCGCCAGCATCAGATCGGCATGGGGTGCAGAGAGGTTGCACATGCCCATCGGGGCAATCCCGAACGGGCGCTGCGTCGCTTCGCCGAACAAGGTGCTGGCAAGGGAGCGATTGCTCACATCACGCAGGATACGCGGGCGGAGTGTGTAGGCATCAAGGGCGGTACGATTGCGCGCCGCCCCTGTTTCGTTTCCGGCAGAGCCGTCGATATAATCGAACACCATCCACGGTAGCCGCCGCTTTGCCAATCGACGGGCATCAGCGGCGGAGTGGATGGCGGTGGCCGACATTTACGCCTCGCGCCTCGCGGCGCGGATCATTTGGCGACTGCTTCCATAAAGCGGTGACGGATCACGACCGGATCAAGCGTGATGACAGGCAGCTTAATATTGCCGCTGTCGCACTTGCACACGATGATCGTCATCTCGTCGCTGTCGATGGCGTCTTGCAGCACAGGGCCAAGGTCTTTGTCCTGCACCTCGATCACGTTGTCACAACCACACGCGCGGGCCACGTTTGTCAGGTTGGTCTTTTTGCCTGCGTAGGTCGGCTGGTCACCGGTGGACCCGTAAGAGCCGTTGTCGATGATCAGCAGCGTGTAGTTGCCCGTCGCATTGTTGGCGATGGTGGGCAACGTGCCAAGGTTGGTCAGGACCGACCCGTCACCGTCGATGGAAATGACAGGTTTGTCCTGCGCAAGCGCCAGACCAAAGCCAATGGAGGATGCAAGACCCATTGTGCCGAGCATGTAAAAATTACGCTCGTTGTCGTCGATCATGTGCAGCTCTTGGCTGGGCAGACCGATATTACACACCACAAGATGCGGATTCAGGATCGGGGCGATTTCTTTGAGAATTTCGGAACGGATCATTGGTCGCCATAGCCTCCCCAGAAGTTGGCGTCGGTCAGGATCGCCACGGGTTTGTTGCACATGAAGGTGTATTTGAGGATGTTGTCGAACTCCTCCACGTCTTTTTGCCAGTGGAAGTGGTAGGTCGGGATGTTCATCTGCGCCAAAAGCGCCTTGGTGTGCACGGCCATTTCCACCTGACAGGCGACAGGTTCGCGCAACTCGCCACGATACGAGATAATCATCGGCAGCGGCATCCGGTAAAACTGCGTCAGCGTGGCCAGCGTGTTGATCGTGACGCCAATCGCTGTGTTCTGCATGATGATCGCAGGGCGTTTGCCGCCCATAAAGGCACCGGCGCACAGGCCCATCCCTTCATCCTCTTTGTTAGAGGGGATGTGGAAAATCTCGTCGCGGTTCTCAACCTCGTCGATCACACCGGCCAGCTGCTTGCAGGGGACGGTGGTCACAAACGAGACATCGTTGGCGACAAGATCATCAACGATCTTCTTGTCGATGTTCATCGGATGGTAGCCTTTCTAAATGGTGCGCTGTCGCGCTTTGGATGTCGAAATCAGGAGCTGCGGTGCACGTGGACCGCGCAAGGCGCGTGCCGCACAACGCGTGATGCGGTGGTGCCAAGAAAGTATTCGCTTAGACCCGGCTTGTGAGAGCCGATGACAATGCAATCAACGGCGTTATCTGTGGCGTAGTCGATAATGGCGCGGGCGGAATGGCCGGACACGACAACCGGTGTGATCCCGTCGATACCCGCCACTTTTTCGTTCAGCGTCTCGCGGGCGCGTTCAAATGCAACCTCGACCACGCCGTCATCCAGATAGGCCAGCACGGCCCCTTGCGGCGCTTCGTAGACATGCAGCGCGATCAGCTCAGCGTCATCAGTCTTCAGGGCATTTGCGATGGCGAGCGTTTGGGCTGACACGCCATGATCCAGCGCCATGGGAACAAGAATTTTGCGATACATCTGTCTCTCTCCTTTGGTGTGGTTCAGGACCAGGGTTCTAGCACAATCTTGGGCGATGCGACCTGCCCTGCTCGTAATTGCGCAAAAGCAGCCGCACCATCCGCCAGGGGACGCAGGTCAATCCAGTCCAGCGCGCCAAGCCTGCCGTCAAACAATGCCTGCGCGGTGTCGCGGAAATCCTGCATCGTGTAGGTATAGGTTCCGATAAAGGTAATTTCCTGCAAAGTCATGCGGCGGATATCCAGCCCGCCGGTATCCTCACCCAGTCCCACATGCGCAATCACACCACCGGGGGCTGCAAGGGCCGATGCCGTGGCGCGTGTCGCGGCGTATCCGACGGCATCAATGACAAGCGCATAGCTGTCGCTGGCCTCTGCAACGGCGGTTTGGCTACAAGTATCGGCCAGCACAGCACGGCGCGCGGCATTGGGTTCAACGACGGTTACATCGCTGAGCCCCATCGCACGCAACGCCAGCGCAGCCGCCAGACCAATCGCACCCCCACCGATAACAAGCGCATTGGCATCCGCGGCTTGCGGCAAGGCCTCAAGCGCCAAACGGGCCGCGTGCCAACTGACTGCAAGAGGCTCTGCCAAGGCGGCTTTGGTCAACGGCACCGCATCAGGCACCGCAACAAGGTTCTCCTTGGGCATAGCCACGTATTGCGCAAACGCCCCCTCGCGTGGCTGCATCGAGATGATCTGCCTGTCGGGGCAAAGGTTGTCGCGCCCGACCGCGCAAGCAGAACAGGTGCCGCATGTGACAAGCGGATTGATCGTCACACGTTCCCCGTCGCGCGGGCCACCTGTGATGACACCAGCCGCCTCGTGCCCAAGGATCAGCGGTGCCGGACGGCGGGCATCGTGGCCCAGATAGGCGTGCATGTCAGACCCGCAGATCCCGACTGCCATGATCTTGATCAGATGCTCGCCAGCTTGCGGAACGGCATCGGGCACATCACGAAAGCCAAGCGTTTCGACACCATCATAAACAAGAGCTTTCATTTTGCTGTGAACCCCCCGTCGACCATCAGAACCTGCCCCGTCACATAAGCCGACGCATCCGAGCAAAGAAACAAGAGCGGTCCGTCCATGTCGCGCATTTGCCCGTTACGACCAATGCAGGTTTGCGCCGCGTTACGGGCCGCACGGTCCGCGTCGTCAAACACCGCTGCTGTCAGTTCTGTCGGAAAGAACCCCGGCCCGATTGCGTTGGCGGTGATGCCGTGTGGTGACCAGTCCTGCGCCATTGCGCGGGTCAGTTGGCCGATGGCCCCTTTGGTCGCGCCGTAAGCGATGCCACCGGGAAAGGCGCGTGTGGTTTGCAGTGAAGCAAAGTTCACGATCCTGCCCCAGCCTTTGGCTTTCATCGCGGGAACAAGCGCCTGCGACAGAAAAAACGGCGCTGACAAATTCACCGCCAGTGTCGCGTTCCAGCCCTCGTCCGTAACATCGTCTGCGGCTTCCCGTGTGTTCAGACCAGCGGCGTGAATGACGATATCCGGCGCGCCAAAGGGGGCAGCAACCGCCTGCGCGATGTCCTTGATGGCGTCACGATCCGCGATATCAGCAGTGACAGCTGACGCCCCTGCGCCGATCTGCTCGCGCATCTTATCCAGTGCATCGGGCCGTCTTGCGACACCCACGACCTGTGCCCCCGCCGCCGCCAGCACAAATGCCGCATGACGACCAAGGCCAGAACTGGCACCGGTGATGCAAGCCACCTTTCCGGTCAGGTCAAACAGGGCGCGGGGATCGGACACTGCCTCGGGCATTAGCCTTCTGCCGACAGATCGAAGTTTTCGCCGGGGAAGTATTTGGCAAGTCGCACGTCAGCCGCGCGGGCGTGACCCTCCATGCCTTCCAGCCGCGAAATACGTGCCGTGGCCTCGGCAACCCGCTTGGAGGCAGCCTGCGTGGACCGCTGCCATGTGACGATCTTCATATACTTGTGGACCGACAGACCGCCGGTGTAGCCAGCCGCACCCGATGTGGGCAGCACGTGGTTTGTGCCAGACGCCTTGTCGCCGTAAGACACCGTCGTTTCCTCGCCCAGAAACAGTGAGCCATAGCAGGTCAGGCGATCCAGCCACCATTCCAGATCATCGGCTTGCACGGTCAGATGCTCTGGCGCGTATTCGTCGGAACAGGCGGCCATATCCTCGCGATTGGCACATAGGATCACCTCGGCATAATCGCGCCACGCGGCAAAGGCGTTATCGCGGTTTAGTTCGGGCAAATCCGCGATCAGATCCGGCACCATACCCATCACCTTTTCCGCCAGAACCCGATCATCCGTGACCAGCCAAACCGGAGAGTTGTAGCCATGCTCGGCCTGCGAAACCAAATCGGTCGCAACGATATGCGGGTCGGCATGGCCATCAGCCAGGATCAGGCTGTCCGTCGGACCTGCGATCATGTCGATACCCACGCGCCCGAAAAGGATACGTTTGGCTTCGGCAACAAACTGGTTGCCGGGACCCACAAGAATGTTGGCCTTGGGCAGGCCGAACAGACCGAATGTCATCGCAGCAACGCCCTGCACGCCACCCATCGCCATGATCTTGTCAGCGCCACAGATATGCGCGGCATAGACAATCGCAGGTGCGACACCCACATCTGGGCGCGGCGGGGAACAGGCGGTGATATGTTTGCAGCCCGCAACCTTGGCCGTGGTCACTGTCATGATCGCGCTGGCGATGTGGCTATAGCGCCCGCCCGGCACATAGCAGCCAGCCGCATCTACGGGGATCGCCTTTTGGCCCGCGATAAAGCCCGGCTCGATCTCCATCTCGACATCGGCCACGGTGCTTTTCTGAAGTTCCGCAAAGCGTTTCACGTTGTCGTGGGCAAACTGGATATCCGCCTTGAGCTTTTCCGGCACCAGCGCAATCGCCGCCTCGATCTCATCAGCGGTCAGCAGGACGTTGCCGGAATAGCGGTCAAACTTTGCTGCGTATTCCATCGCCTTGGCGTCGCCGCCCGCCTCGATATCGTTGAGGATCCTAACCACGGTGTCGTGCACTTCGGACGACCCGGATTGCGCGGTCAAGGTTGCCTTTTTGAGATATTCGCGTGTCATAAACAGGTGCTTTCTACTTAAAGATATCAGGCAGCAGTGTCGTGGCAGCAGCCGCGTTTGCGGCACACATCAGCACAACCGATAATGGAATGGTCGGGTGGGATATTTAGAGAGGACTCGCGTACGTCACCCGCGAAGCCTGCGATCGAAACTGTCAGAAACACAGGCCCGCACCCTCCCTGAAGTGATTCAATGTCAGGCGCAGTGTAAGCGCTTACATCATTTTTGCAAGCGCTTTCATTTTCGCGGCGATGGGGTATAGAATGACCTGCAAAACAATGAAGTGCGCCACAGGACACCCATGACCGATATGAAACCACCTCCGACGCTGGATGATGTTGCCCGTATGGCCGGCGTGTCCACGGCGACGGTTTCACGCTGCATCAACGATCCGCAGATGGTGTCGGACAAAACCCGCGTGCGCGTGCAGGACACGATCAAGAGCCTTGGCTACACCCCCAATTTCGCCGCGCGGTCCATGGCTGCCAAACGGACGTTTACCATCGGGGCCATCATCCCCACGATGGAAAACGCGATTTTCGCGCGCGGGCTTCAGGCGTTTCAGGAAAGCCTTCATAGCCGCGGTTACACATTGTTGGTTTCAAGTTCGGCCTATCAGGCAGATGCCGAGGAAGAGCAGATCAGGACGCTAGTCGCACGCGGGGCTGATGGCCTGCTTTTGATCGGCCATGACCGTGATCCGGCGATCTATGATTATCTAGCGCGGCAACGGGTCCCTGTTCTGGTCGCGTGGTCGTACGACAAGGATGTGGCAACCCCGTCGATCGGGTTTGATAACAGGTCCGCCATGCGGGCATTGGCCGATCAGGTCATCGCCCTGAACCACCGGCACATCGGTATGATTTCGGGTGTAAGCCGCGCCAACGACCGTGCGCGTATGCGTATCGCAGGCGTTAAGGATGCCATGACGGCGGGCGGGCTTGATGCAGATGATCTGACCCTGATCGAGGTCCCCTATAGCTTTCGCCATGGCACAGAGGCTTTCACCCAGATGATGCAACAAGAACCCCGTCCCAGCGTCGTATTTTGCGGCAATGACGTGCTGGCTGTCGGGGCGTTACGCGGCGCGAAACAAATGGGTCTGCGCGTCCCAGAGGACGTTTCAATCACTGGTTTTGACGACATCGAACTGGCTGAAGTTGCGCAACCCGAATTGACCACGGTACGCGTCCCGCACCGCAAAATGGGCACCCGCGCCGCCGAGGAACTGATCGCGATGATCGAGGAAAAGCGCACTGGCGTCTCTGAGGATCTTGGTGCCCAGATTGTCACGCGGCAGTCGGTTGGGCCGCCAAAAGCACCCTAGGCCCGCGCGCTAAAGATCGACCTCGATTGTGCCACCGTCTTGTGTAGCGCGGCTTTGGCACAGGATGATACTGTCGCGGCGCTGCGCCTTGGACAGAACAAAATCGCGATGCTCCACATCGCCCGACAGCAAGCCGCATTTGCAAACGCCGCAGATACCATCAGCGCATTTCACATCCACCGTGATCCCGTTGTCCTGCAAGACATCGGTGGCGGATTTATCGGCAGGAATGTCAAAGGTCTTGCCCGATCTGGCCAGTGTCAGCTTGAACGGATGGTTCACATAGTCGGGCTGATCCGGCACCGAGAAATACTCAAGGTGCTGGGCATCTTCGGGAAATCCGGCGGCATTTGCTGCGGCGATGACGGTCTTCATGTAGGCCTCTGCCCCGCAGGTATAAACGTGCCAGCCGTCCTGATACCCCGAAAGAATAGCGCCAATATCAGCGCGCGTGCCTTCATCACTGATGTGCAGATGCACGCGGTCAGCCCATGCAAAGCCTGCGATATCTGCCAGTAACCCCATCGTGGCCCGCGACCGACCCGAATAATGCAGGGCAAAGTCCCGACCAGCCGCATGAAGCGCATGCCCCATCGCAATCAGCGGCGTCACACCGATACCGCCGCCCATCAGGATGGTTTTGGTGGCTGTCGGATCAAGCGGGAAATGGTTGATCGGCTTGGAGATAAACAGTCTGCGCCCGATATCAAAAATGCGATGCATCAAGAGCGATCCGCCACGACCAGCGTGTTCCTTCAGGACAGCGATTTGATATTTGCTGCGGTCGGCGGGATCACCTGACATGGAATACTGGCGCAAAAATTCGGGCGCGACGACGATATCAAGATGTGCGCCAGCGTCCCATCGTGGCAGGTCACCGCCATCGACGGGGGCGAACTCATAAACCATGACATCTTTGGCACTTTGCTCGGCGCGGGTGATGACCACCTGAATAACGGGGCTTTCGCCATCGGCTGTGTAGATGTGCACCTTGCTGTTGTCGCCGCGGTCCAGACGCGCCTTATATTCCTCGGCTGTGATCATCGCCTGATACGCTTCGATGCCCGCCTCGCGGTCCATCGGGAACGGATAGGGATAGGGATGCGGGGCAAGCGGGGCGGGATAAACCGCCAGAGTCTGATCCGCGTACTTCAGATCGAGATCGGTCTGCAGGGACCGTGCGTTGACAGGTTTGTCAGTCGGCCGGTAGCCGCGGTCTTCGTTGATCTCAAGGTCCCACCACCATTTCTTGACGGGGTTCAGTCCGCCGTTGCCCAGCTTGTCATCCAGACGCGCCAAAGCGGGGGCGGCTTGGGGCAAAGTCATCGCCGCCCAGCGGAACGGTTTTTCTTTGAAGATGCCTTCAAGGTTCCACGGGCAGGTTTTCATGCAGCGCCCGCACATAGCGCCGCCTTCGGTCGTGACACGGTAGGTCGCGCATTTCTGACTGTCGGACTTCCAAATTTCATAGCCGTTGAACATCAGTTTCGGACCTGCAGTGATCGCACCGCTTGGACATTCGCGCGCGCATTTGTTGCAGCTTTCGCAAAACCGTTGCAGCCCGAAATCAATCGGCTTGTCATGGGCCATCGGCAGGTCGGTGGTGATTGTTCCCGATTTCAGGCGCGGGCCAAGAAACGGATTCAGGATCACCTCGCCGATGCGGCTGACCTCGCCCAGCCCCGACAGCAGCAGCAACGGTGGCTGCAACACTTCGCCGTCCATCACGGTATGCGCCTTTGCGCTATATCCCAGATTGCGGATCTGGCGGGCGATGACACCGCCCAAGAGCGAGAACCGCAAATAGGCCCGCATGGATTGCGCTACGGCGATCCAGTCATCACCGCTTGAGCCTTCCATCGTTTCATAGCCTTGGTCGATGATCATGTTGATCGCCTGATCGTGCGGCGGAATGATCGGCTCACCGCGCGCGTCGTGGCTATACCACGCCCATTCAGGGCAACGCGAAATACCCACGGCATCAGCGCCCAGATAATAGCTTGTCGCCTTGACCAGCGCCGCCGCCTCTTGCGGGTCGATCTTGGTCTTTGCTTGCGTCACCTCGCCATCCTGCAAAAGGACAAAAGCCCCCAACGCGCGGCGTTGCGCCATGGACGGGGCCGCTTTGCGCACATAATGCCCGCCCTTGGATGCGCCCTGCATCTTTGGTCCCATATCGCCAAACTGCGCACGGGCGAACATGTCGGTGCGTTTGGGCACGCGGGCCACGTTCGGCTCGTCAATATAGGTGGTCGGTTCGTTAACACGGGTCAGCGTCTCGAACGGGTGCGCCCCGTCGACGAAACGCCGTTTGGCAAAAGGCACAGCATTGGACGCCGTTTTTGCGCTGCCGGTGCCAAAGCGCCAAGCCGCACCAAAGGCCGAATTGGGTTGATTGGCCAAAGGCATCAGCGGTTTATCGGTCGCGATTTGAAACGTGGTTGTCACTGCCGCAAGCCCGAACCGCGTGCCGATGTAAGGGTGTGTCAGCGCGTCGTTTTCCAGCGTGACCAAGCCCGCCGCCACAGCAAGCCGCCCCAAATCCACGTCAGAACTGGTGACCGTATGACCGCGTGCATCATGCCCCAGCAGGCGCAGGTAATTGGCGATCACTACGGCTGTCTCCGCCGCCAGAAGACCCGCACGATGGGCCTGTGCATCCTTGATCCAGTCGCAGCCCGGCTCCTCAACCTCAGGATCGCGGGGGTTTTCATAAAGAAAAACAAGGGCGTGGGTATGATGATCAATCGGCGTCGGCTCTGCGTTCACGCTGTCGCGCAAATCCGCCATGATCATGTCGATGCCGGAGGCCAGCGTTTTGGTTTGCCGCGTCTTGAGGTCCTGCGCGAGCCGCTCGACATCTGCGTTCTCGTAAGCATCGCGCAAAGCGTCTTGAGGAAGACGACATGCGCCAACGTCAGCTGCATCCGCAAAAAAGCCGAACGCCTTGAGATGATTGGCCCGCTTCGCAGGGTCGGTCGGGGCGGCAGCGACTGTGCCATTCACCAGCCCGTCGCGGATCGTATCCAGCATCGCCTGATGTTCGCGCATGGCATTGACGATGGATCGTGGATCGTCAGGTCTGTCAAAGGATAGCGGTTGCGTCAAAAGGATCGCCGCAAGATCAGGCAAGTTATCCGACCGCGCCAACCGTTCCACCGGATAAGGACCCATATGAACGGGACGGTCTTTGGTCGAAAACAGGCGCATGGCGGAAACTTTCAGTCAGTGATCAGGCGCTTGCGCCGCATCCGTGGCCACCGTGCCGTGATTTGCACCGGATTGCAAAACCCAAGCGTGCTGTCCGGTTGCTTGCGCATCGCATTTTGGTCTGCGTAACCTGCGCGCATGACATCCGCCATGCAATCCTCTGTCCCGCGACCCGGCTGGACCCGCCCCCGTGCGTGGTTTGCTGTTGTGATTATCGGGGCCGCGCTGGTGATTTGCTATGTGATTTATCTCGCGCTGACCGCCCAATTCCTGCGCAACGAAGAACGGATGGCACCGCAGCGCGCGCAGTTTTTTGCGGATGCGATGGACGCGGCCCTGACACGCCTTGAACATCTGCCTCATGTCCTTGCACTTGATACTGGCGTACAACAGGCGTTGCAGAAAGATGACGCAACGCAGCTTAATCCGGTTCTGGCCGATATCGCGCAGCGTGCGGATGCCGAGTTTATCTTTGTGCTGGACCGCGACGGGCGCACGGTTGCGTCGTCCAACTTTGCCGATGCCGAAAGCCTTGTGGGCCGCAGCTATCGGTTCCGCCCGTATTTCCGCGATGCTATCGCAGGCGGCGAAGGGCGGTTTTATGCGGTTGGTGTGACCACGGGCAGGCCGGGGTATTTCATCGCAGAGCCTGTGCGCGATCTTCAAGGCGCGATCAGCGGCGTGGTCGTTGTGAAGATTGCCTTCAACGACCTTAGCCAGACCCTGACACAAAGCGGCCAGCTGGTGTTTGTCACGAACGCGCAAAACGTCGTGCTGGCCAGTTCAGGCCCCGATCTGACATATGGCCTGCTCGCACCGCTTACGCCTGATCAAGAGGCCCGCTTGGCCGAGCAGCGACAGTTTGGCGATCAAGCGCTGTTTCCGTTGGACTGGTCCGCCTCTGCACCGGCAAGGGCGCGTTTGAATGGCACCGATTATGTTTGGACGACAGCGCAGTTGCGGCAGGAAGACTGGACATTGCACCTGATATCCCCGCTGCGCACACTGCAACGTCAGGCGATGGCCTATATCGCGTTTGGCCTGATGGCGGTTTTCGCGCTGGGTGTCGCGGCGGCTGTTTATCGCGCCTCTCAACTGCGACAGGCCCTTGCGATATCAAACGCAGACAGGCGCAGGCTGGCCACCGAGATCGAGGATCGCAAAGCGGCAGAGGTCAGGCTTGAGGCCGCGCGCAAGGCGCTGGCGCGTCAAAACCAGCTTGCGGCACTTGGTCAGTTGTCGGCATCAATCACGCATGAGTTGGGACAACCCATTTCGGCCATGCGCAACTATCTGGTGGCCGAGGAGATTGCGACTGGGGCGACCCCCGGATCGGTCCTGCCTGAAATGACAGGTCTGGTAGAGCGGATGCAACGCATCCTGGGTCAGTTGCGGCTGTTCGGGCGTCCGCCCAGCGACCTGACCACAGCATTTGATGTGAACGAGACGCTGACCGCCGCTGTGAAACTTGTCAGCCACACGGCCAAGGCTGCGGGTGTGGGGCTTGATGTGCAAATGCATCCCACAGCCCTGCGGCTACACGGTCAACCCGAACGATTTGAGCAGGTGATCGTGAACCTGCTCCGCAATGCCATTGATGCCGCCACGGGACAGCCCGACGCGGCTGTAAAGCTGACCATGCACGCAGATGACGATCAGATACGGATCGAGGTGGCAGACAATGGCACCGGACTGGGTGACATGGACATAACCGACCTGACAGAGCCGTTCTTTAGCACCAAACCATCCGGTCAGGGCATGGGGCTGGGTCTTGCCATATCCGGCCAGATTGTGAGCGAGATGCGTGGCACTCTCGCCGCGCGCAACGCGACGGGGCAAGGCGCAATTTTTGTGATCACCCTTCCGCAGAAAGGACCGCGCGATGGCTGAAGGTTTTTGCATCACCGTGATTGATGATGACGCGCAGATGCGCGGGTCGTTGCGGACCTTGCTCGAGCGGTCTGGCTGGACCGTGCACAGCTATGCCAGCGCGCAAATCGCATTACAGGATTTGCCGCGCAACGCGCCCGATGTGGTCGTGTCAGATGTGCGGATGCCGGGCCTGACCGGACTGGATGTGCTGGATGCGCTGCGCGACGGCCAAGGACCGCCACTTGTGCTGATTTCTGCACATGGGGATATTCCGATGGCAGTCGATGCCATCCAGAAAGGTGCCTATTCGTTTCTGGAAAAGCCATTTGAACCGCGCCGCCTGCTGACCGTTCTGAAACACGCCGCCGAACAGCACCGCCTGACCGATATGGCAAAGCGGATGCGCGAACAGCTGATGTCGATGTCAGGGCTGGACCGTGTTTTGCTGGGCAATGACCCGCGTGTCACTGATCTGAGGTCAGAGGCTGTTGATCTTGCGGTGACCAATAGCCCCGTTCTGATCCTTGGCGATACAGGCACAGGAAAGGAATTGCTGGCACGCGCGCTGCACCGGCTTGGGCCGCGACGCGATCATGCATTTGTTGCGATCAATTGCGCGAACCTCGCACCAGAGCGGCTGGAAGAACAGGTGTTCGGCAATACCGGCGACCTGCGCGGCTCTTTTCGTAGCGCCGATGGTGGCACCCTGTTTCTGGATGAGGTCGGCGCTTGCCCCGTTGATGTGCAGGTCAAACTGCTGCGTGCCATTGAGACCGGCCAAATCCAGCCCGTTGGCAGCGATGACATTGTGCAAACCGATGTCCGCATAATCGCCGCCACGAATGAAGATTTGCCTGCCATGGTCGCCGCGGGGCGCTTTCGTGAGGATTTTCTGTTCCGCCTCAACGCCTTTGAATTGCGTCTGCCGCCATTGGCCGAGCGTGGGGACGATATTGTCCTTTTGTTTGAACACTTTGCCACGCAACTGGCCGAAACCTACGAGATCGAACCGATTGCGTTGACCGCCGAGGATACCGTGGCGCTGCTTGCCTATCCGTGGCCCGGGAACGTGCGCGAGTTGCGGCATGTTGCGGAACGGCGGGTGCTTGCAGCGCGGCGTGGCGGCGGGTCTGTGGCAGAGGCTTTGCGGCTGGATGACAGCGTCGATGATGTGCCCGCCACGCTAAGGGAAGCGGTTGCACGGTTTGAAAGCACCCTGATCGCGCAGGCCATTTCGACCCATGCCGGACGCATGGATGCCGTCGCCGAGGCGCTTGGCATCGGGCGGCGCACACTCAACGAAAAGATTGTGAAACTAGGGCTTGAGAAAGACAAGTTACTGGATTGATCGGCCCGCCTGCGGATTTCCGCAGGGCGTTTTGTGTCGGTCTGCGGATTGACTCATATTGCCATGTTCGCGTTTGCTTTACCCACTTCACTACAGCCCCGCCTTGCGGGTCATTTTCTGGGAGGAAACCATGAAGCACTTCAAGACAGCGGCACTTGCCGCGACGATCGCAATCAGCGGCGTCAGCGCACAGGCGCAGGATGAGGCCAACTATGTGTTGGCCACTGCATCGACTGGCGGCACGTATTATCCGGTTGGTGTGGCGCTGGCCACGCTTGTGAAGGTCAAGCTGCAGCCGGGCGAAAAGATCGGCATGTCTGCCATCAGCTCTGCCGGTTCGGGCGAAAACGTGCGCCTGATCCGCGAAGGCGAGGCACAGTTCGGGATCATGCAGGGCCTTTACGGCTTTTACGCCGCATCCGGCACCGGCCCGTTGGAAGAGGTCGGCCCACAGGAAAACCTGCGCTCGGTGACGATGCTGTGGCAGAACGTGGAGCACTTCCTTGTGGCGTCGGACGCCGCAACGACTGGCACCATGGAAGATATGGTCGCCCTGAAGGGCGAAGGCGCTGCAATGGGCCGCCAGAACTCTGGCACAATCGGATCAAACGCGACGATCCTGTCAGGCTTTGGCATTGATATCGAAAGCGACTACGAACTGATGTTCGGCGGCTATGGCCCATCGGCTGAAGCACTGCAAAACGGTCAGGTGAAATCCGCCGGTATCCCCGCAGGTGTGCCGGTTGGCGCAATCAGCCAGCTGATGGCCTCCGCAGGTGACAGCGTGACGCTTTTGAACTTCACCGACGAACAGATGGCGCAGGCCGATGGTGACCGTGGTCTTTGGACACCCTACACCATTTCTGCGGGCACCTACCCCGGTCAGGATGCGGATGTGCAAACCATCGCACAGCCAAACTTCCTGGCGACAAGCGCGGATGTGTCCGAAGAGCATGTCTATCTGCTGACCAAGACCGTCTATGAAAACCTGCCATTCTTGCAGGCAATCCACCCCGCGACCAAAGTGATGGCCATTGAAAACGCTATCGCTGGTCTGCCACTGCCGCTGCACCCCGGTGCTGCACGCTACTACGCCGAGGTCGGGATCGACATTCCCGAGCGGCTGATCGCGCAGTAAGCAACCAAAGCCAAGCGGCCCGCACCCTGATCGGTGCGGGCCTTTCTTTTTCAGGCAGGCGGACGTCCCAATGGCACAGTCAGACGAAATCGAAACCACAAGCGCCCTGCGCAGTTTTACAGGGCTGCCGGATGCCATCTTATCGGTGATTTGCTGTTTGATTGCGGTTGGGCACATCTATGTGGCGTTTGATCCGGTCCTGTCAGAGCTTCAGCGTAATGCATTCCACTTTGCAGGTTTTGCCGCTCTGGCCGCAGTGCTTTATCCGATGTGGCGCGGGCCAGACGGCAAAGCCTTTCCCGTCGCGATTGACCTGATCTTTGGGCTTGCCGTTGCCGCCTCTGCCGTCTGGTTGTCGATAGCAGAGGACGCGATCTATGACCGTGGCGTTAAATTTGCACTGCCAGACTGGATCGCTGCAATCATCTGTATCCTTGGCGCGATTGAACTGACGCGCCGTGTTGCGGGCCTGATCATTCCGGTGTTGATCATTTTGTCGCTGACCTACGTGGCCTATTGGGGCCAGTTTGTCGGCGGGGTGTTCTCTTTCCCCGGCCTCTCGGTTGAGACTGTCGCTTTCCGCTCGATCTACGGCGACGACGCGATGTTCGGATCAATCGCCCGCATTTCATCGACCTATGTCTTTCTGTTCATCATCTTTGGCGCGTTTCTGCTGCGCTCGGGCGCGGGTGAATTTGTGATCAACATGGCACGCGCAATCGCGGGGCGCATGGTAGGAGGACCCGGAATCGTTGCGATTATCGCATCCGGCCTGACCGGAACCATCTCTGGCTCCGCTGTCGCCAATACCGCATCCACCGGCGTCATTACGATTCCCCTGATGAAACGTGCGGGTTTCGCGCCGAAATTCGCTGGCGGGGTCGAGGCTGCGGCCTCAACCGGTGGGCAGTTGATGCCACCAATCATGGGCGCTGGCGCTTTCGTCATGGCCAGCTTTACGCAAATTCCTTACGAAACCATCGTTGCCGTCGCGGCCCTGCCCGCATTGCTATACTTTCTGTCAGTCGCGTTCTTTGTGCGGATCGAGGCACGGCGACACAACCTGCCGCCCATGCCGTCAGAAGGTCAGACACTGGGAAGTGCATTTCGCGAAGGCGGCGCAAGCTTTTTCATCCCGATCTGCACCCTGATCGGCCTTCTTGTAGCGGGCTTCACGCCGACATACGCAGCTGTTTTCGGTATTATCGCTGTCGTTGCCGCAAGCTGGCTGACCCGCAACCGCATGGGTCCGCGCGCCGTGTTCGAGGCGTTTGTTTTGGGCACCAAAGGCATGGTGCTGACAGCGGTTCTCTTGTGTTCCGTGGGTTTGATCGTGAACGTGATTGCGACGGCAGGTATCGGTAATACGTTCAGCCTGATGATCACAAGCTGGGCTGGCGGGAATATCCTGATTGCAATCATCCTGATCGCTTTGGCCAGCTTGATCCTTGGCATGGGTTTGCCCGTAACGGCTGCGTATATCGTGCTTGCCACACTCTCTGCCCCTGCCCTCTCAGGGATGATCAGCGACCAGTTTGTCATTGCGGAACTTGCAGCCGGCGCGCTGCCCGATGCCGCAAACGCCGTGTTGCTTTTTGGTGTGCCTGAACAGGCTGCATTGCTCGCCGGTCCACTGACGTATGATGAGGCTGCGGGCATTGTGCGCGGTCTCCCGTTGGAAATCGCAGCCCCCCTGCGTGATCTGGTCGTGCCGCAATCGGTGGCAATGACAGCGCTGCTATCGGCGCACATGATCATCTTCTGGCTCAGCCAGGATAGCAACGTAACGCCGCCAGTGGCGCTCGCCGCTTTCACTGCAGCCGCGATTGCCAAAGCGCCCGCAATGGCCACCGGAGTGGCAAGCTGGAAGCTGGCGAAGGGGCTTTATATTGTACCTGTTCTTTTTGCCTATACCCCATTTCTATCAGGCGATTGGCCGTTGATGCTGCGCGTATTTGTGTTTGCGGTTGTTGGAATTTACGCGCTTTCTGCGGCTTTGCAGGGGTGTATGGAGCGTCCTTTTGGGCTGTTTTTCCGTGTT
>NZ_JBBIFY010000003.1:0-705484 GCF_037543925.1 Yoonia sp. 208BN28-4 | reverse complement strand
CGTATCCTCATCCGTCGTGCCGGTATCGGCGACAGCCACGGGGCCGTCGTTTGTGCCGGTCACTGTGACGGTGACGGTTGTGGTGTCTGTGAGGCCGTTGTCGTCGACGATGGTGTAGGTGACCGTGGTCTCCTGCGTCTCGCCCTCGCCCAGATCGTCAAAGTCGCCATCGGGATCGAAGCTGGCCGTGCCATCGGGGTTGATGGTGAAGCTACCGCCGTTATCGCCGTCCACAGGCTGGCCCACATTGGCCGGATCGCCGTCAACTTCGGAGACCGTCAGAGGATCATCCTCAGGGTCCTCGTCATTGCCCAGCACGTTATCCAACACAATCGCCGTGTCCTGATCGGTGGCATCGGTATCGGCCACTGCGGTAGGTGCATCGTTCGTGCCAGTGACCGTTATTGTCACCATCGCCGTCGAGGTTTCACCGGACGGGTCAGTCACAGTGTAAGTCACTGTTGTTGTGGCTTCTTCACCTTCGTCCAGATCGTCAAACTCGCCATTTGGATCAAAGAATGTCGATCCATCGGGGTTGATCGTGATGAGACCGCCATTGTCGCCTGCAACTGGTGTGCCCACGCCAGCGGGATCGCCGTTCACCTCGGCCACTGTCAGCGGATCATCTTCCGGATCGGTGTCGTTGCCGAGCACGTTCAGAATTTCGTCAGCAGGATCGGCGTCTTCGTCTGTTGTGCCAGCATCATCTACAGCCACAGGACCATCGTTCAGGCCGTTGACGCGGATCGTCAGCGTCGTTGTTGCTGTGCCGCCGTTACCGTCGGACACCGTGTAAGTCACGGATGTTTCGGCGGATTCCCCCGGTGCCAGTTCTTCGAACTCACCGTTGGCAGAGAAGTCGAATGACCCGTCGGGATTGATGACAAATGTACCGCCATTATCGCCAGCGATCACATCGCCGACACCGCTGTCAGGTGCATTCACACCGACAACCGTCAGCGTGTCGCCATCGGGGTCGATGTCGAGGCCAGCGTTGTTGTCGGACGGATTGGTGATGACATTGCCATCAACATCGCCAGTCGTCTCGTCCTCAGTCACGATATAGAGGTCAGGACACGCAATTGGATCATCGTTCGTGCCGTTGATCGTGAAGGTGACTGTGGCCGTGTCTTCCAGACCATCGGGATCGGTGATCGTGTAAGTGATCGAGGTCGAGGCCGTATCGCCAGCACCAAGATCATCAAATTCACCGTTGGCATCAAAGTCGATTGTGCCATCAGCGTTGACTGTGAACAGACCACCATTGTCGCCAGCAACCACGTTGCCGACATTGCCAGCCGCGCCGTTGACTTGGCTGACCGCCAGATCGGACTGGTCATCGTCAACATCGCTGTCTTCGCCAGCACCAGTGTTTTCGGTAATCGCGTTGCCATCGGTGTCGCCAGCGTCTTCGTTCTGGTCAACGGTATAGGCGTTGTCAGTGGCAACCGGGCCATCGTTTGTGCCGGTGACTGTAAAGGTTACGGTGGCAGTGTCTTCGCCGCCCTGACCGTCAGCGATTGTGTAAGTGACAGAAACTGTGGCCTCTTCGCCTTCGCCAAGGTCTTCGAAGTCACCATCAGGATCGAATGAGACCGAGCCATCTGCATTGATCGTAACTGTGCCGCCGTCGGCCAGATCAACAGGCTGGCCCACATTTGCAGGGTCGCCATCGACCGCAGTGACGGTCAGCGGATCATTTTCAGGATCGCTATCGGCGCCGTTGCCGTTGTTGCCTGTGATGACATTGCCAAGCGGTGTTGCACCATCATCTTCGCCCACGCCAAAGCCGTCATCGGTTGCGTCAGGGCCAAAGTTGAATGGCGTGCCAAGGATTTGTTCGATCTCGACGAAATCAATCTCTTCGCCTGTCGGGTCGCCATTTTCGTCAACAAAGATGACCTTGCCGTCGATGCCGTTGCCGTTGCTGTCCGGGATCGGATCGCCAGTGCCATCAGGGCCGGTGAGGATGAATTCACCCTGCCCGGTCAGGTCCAGAACGTCGTTGTCGTCACCTTCGGAACCACCGTCGACCACATCACCGGCACCGCCGAGGATTGTATCGGCATCAGCGCCGCCAAAGACGGTATCAGCACCTGCGTCACCGGACAGAAGATCGTCGCCGACCTTACCGAAGATCACATCGTCGCCGGTGCCACCAAAGATTGTGTCATCGCCACCTTCGCTGACAGTGTCGGCCGCAGTGGTGAAGAAGTTGATATCGGACACATCGACACGCTGGTCGGTTGTCTCGCCATTATCATAGTCGATTTCGATGCGGGCCACGGGACCTGCAATTTCAAACAGAACAGAGCCTGCCGCAGACGCCGGTGTCACACCGCTGCTGTCTTCGACGCCGCCAGTGACGGTGTTGCCGTTGACAACCTGTGCGCCGTTTTCTGGCGTGATGGTCACAGCTACCGCATTCCCATCCGCGTCGAAGGCGCGAACAGTCACGATGTCGATGTGATCATCTGCATCAGTTCCGTTGTCGATGTCATTGATACGGAACGAAACATTCTGAACTTCGTCGCCATAGGCGCTGTCGTCAGACGAGAATGTCAGCGTGGTTGTCGATGTGTTATCAACGCCGCCTTCACCACCCAGACCATAGAGATACAGACCGGAGTTGGCGGCAAAGTTCTCGCCCGCCTCAACATACATGTCTGTGTCGCGGATTTCGGCAACGGCGCCATCGTCCTGCTGGTTGAACGAAACAGACACGTCCATGCCACCAACAGAATATGTCTGTGCCGCACCCAGACCAGTGCCGACAGGTGCCGCAGATGTCCAGTTCAGGGTCAGTTCGTCGACGCGGCCATCGCTGCCTTCGTCTTCATCACCGCACAGGACGTCGTTACCCGAACCACCTTCGATCAGGTCGTTACCAGCACCACCTTGAATGTCGTCGTTGCCGGCACCGCCGAACAGCTCGTCATCGCCAGCCTGACCGTCGATTACGTCATCGCCGTCCTGACCTTTGATGGTGTCGCCTGTATCCAGCGCCTCACCATCCAGTGTGTAGGACAGGTTATCAATCGCGCCGGAGCCGTTGATGATGACTTCCATGCGCACCACGCCATCTGTGTCGATGGTCTGGCTCAACTCGCCCTGATTGGCGGTTTGCGCGGTGTCAATCTGACGGATCAGGTTGCCGTTCATGTCGTAAAGCTTGATCCAGGCACCGCCTTCGATGTCCTTGAAATCAAGCGACTCAACGGTCGCCGGACCGTCAAAATCAAATACAAATGTGCCGCCCGATGCATTGTCATCAGGATCGGAGCCATCGCGGTCCTCGGACAGGATCAGAATGTTACCAAGCGTATCGGACCCCAGATCGTGATCGCCACCTGTTGGGTTGGCAGAATCAAAAATCATCACCGGATTATGCGGGTCAGCGGAATAGATGTGCACGCCATTGGCCGCATACTGACCGTTTACAAAATCGCCGGCTGCAAGGTCATTGAAATCAAGCGTGCCGTTAAAGCTGATGCCGCCGCCGATCAGCGTGTCATCACCGCTGCCACCATCGATATTGTCGGAATCAGCGCCACCAAACACGGTGTCCTTACCTGCGCCACCGACCAGATTGTCGTCGCCTTTGCCGCCGGCAACAAGGTCATCGCCGTCGCCGCCGTTGACCGTATCATTGCCAAGACCGCCTACAACCGTGTCGTTGTTCTTGCCACCCCAAAGGTCGTCGTTACCATCGCCGCCAAAAACAAGGTCGTCGCCCGCGCTTGCTTCGATCTTGTCGTCGCCCGTTCCACCGTAGGCCAGATCGTCACCACCGCCGGTAAACAGCATATCGTTGCCGGACCCGCCGTAAACTTCGTCATCGCCAGCGCCGGAGCGCACAACGTCGTTGCCGCCCTCGGCCAGAACAACATCATCCTGCGCGGCTTCACCGGGCAGGATTTCGTCGTTGTTATCAATTTTGTCGCCCTGCGGATCATCAAGGTATCCGGCGTCGATGATGTTATCATCGTCATTGCCGTTCACATAACCGTCCAGCTGCGGCGGCAGATCGAATGTGATGTCGCTAACGGCAACGGTGCTGGAATAGTCGCGGCCCGGTCCATCATCCAGAACAATCCAGAACGTCTTGAGCGGACCTGCGATGCAGACTTCGATATCCTGGCTGCCGTCATCCATGCCGGGGCCGTTAGATGTGTTGTGATCGCCGACAACGGTGTTGCCGTTTACTGTGTGGTTACCGGTGACTTCAAACGAGACAGGGACAGGATTCCCGTCTGCATCTTTTGTCATGATGGTAATTTCGTCCCAGTTATCGACGTCCAGGAGGGTGAACTTGACGTTCTCGACCTCTTGATCGAACCGGATGTCCGCGTTGCTGTCTGTTCTGACGTCCCAATTCTTGAGCATGCCGTTCTCGACAAACCACTGCTTGTGCTCTGCGTTCTCGGGGGTTGAGACCGAAACCTGAACGGACTGGCCGTCCTGTGTCAGTGTCTGGCTGCCATCGGATCCAATATGATCCCAATCAATCTTAAACGTCATCCTGTCGTCTCCTAATCACCACGGGGCACGCAACCCTCGTTTAGAAACCTGTCGACAGCCAAAGGATGGCCCAAAAGCCATTGCCGATAACTGCCAGTAGCTCCCAAATGAGGAACCACACACATCACTCTGCTGTCGGTCGGGATCGCCCCTTGCGTTGCAGACATTCATTCACCTCAAACCAATGCGGTTTCAGGCCCGGTCGCCCCAATCGACCGGTTTGCCCCCCAGTTGGGCCTCACCTACGTATCGGCATGCTGCGATTTAACAAAGGGAAAAATGGCGAAAACCTGCCGTTTAGGGCAGAATTGAGAAGCTGATTTAGCCTAGGACACTGCGTCAACTTGGTGAAATGCGGCGGCATTGTTTCCAATGCGTGCACAGCGAAATTCAATTGCGCTCAAAAATCGTGCATTAAGGGCCAAATACCCCCAATATCGTCCAATATCAGGGCAAAACTGTTTCCATTTGTTCAGCCCAAGCACATCGCCAATTCAGGTTAACGTAGCGTCACCACGTCAACGAAACCTGCTGCACATTGTTGCGTTGCTGCGGATAATCGCCCTGTTTTGAAGATATTAAAGAACAGTAAAAGGCCACGACACGCATAGATTGTGCGGTTCAGGGAATCACTATTTGTTCAAATTAAGGCGCATCAAAGACCCGCAAATGCGGCTGTCGTCATTTGATTTGAAGCTGGTACCGGTGGCCGGACTCGAACCGGCACAACATTGCTGTCGGGGGATTTTGAATCCCCTGCGTCTACCATTCCGCCACACCGGCTTCAGGCGTGTCGTTTAAGTCAGGCGTGCCAAAGGGTCAATCTATGATCTGCCCGAATTGCGCTAAAGTTGGTCGCTGGAAAACGTGTCGCAATCGGTCATGTCACCGCTTTCAAATCCGCGCTGAAACCAGCGCTGCCGCTGCGCGCTTGTGCCGTGCGTAAACGTATGCGGCTGCACAGTACGACCGGCGTTGCGGGCCAACGTATCATCACCGATCTGGGCTGCAGCGTTCATTGCCTCGGCAATGTCACCGCGCTCAAGCGATCCGAATTTTTCCTGTGCGGTGCGTGCCCAGATGCCAGAGTAACAGTCTGCTTGTAGCTCGATCCTCACGGAAATGGCATTTGATTCCGCGCGAGGTGATTGCTGCCGGATCAGGTTGGCCTGTCCCAGAATACCAAGTTCATTTTGAACGTGATGCGCAACTTCATGGGCCACGACATATGCTGCTGCAAAGTCGCCGCCTGCGCCAAGGCGCTGTTCCATCGTCACGAAAAAATCAGTGTCCAGATAGGCTTTTTCTTCTGGCGGGCAGTAGAACGGACCGGACGCCGCACTCGCACCACCGCATGCCGACTGTGTCGCGCCTTTGAACAGCACCAGCGTTGGCGGATCGTAGGGCGCACCAACCTGACGGTTGAAGATATCGGCCCAAACCTCCTCGGTGTCAGCCAGTGTTACGGCCACAAATTCAGCGGCACGCTCATCCGCGGGCGTAATCTCGGCAGAGCTGGACTGGACTGCGCCACCCCCCTGACCGTTCAAAAGCGGCGTGACATCCACGCCAAAGAAATAGCCGATCAGCAGCACGATGATGACACCAACACCGCCAATGCCGCCTGCGCCGCGTGCCATGCTGCCACGGCTGCGTCTGTCTTCGATATTCCGGCTTCTGCGTCGACCTTGCCATTTCATGTGCACAACTCCCTGATTGCAGCATAGATTACTTGGATCACGGCCTTGCACAAGGTTGACCCTTTGTGCCGATCATGTCCTAAGCCAACGCAGACAAGGCGAGGTTGGTTCATGCTGCGCAGACTTTACGATTGGACACTGGGTTTGGCGCAGTCGCCCTACGCGCTTTGGGCGCTTGCTGTGGTGGCCTTTGTTGAATCGTCCTTCTTTCCGATCCCGCCAGATGTTCTGATGATCCCGATGATCATCGCCGCGCCGCGCCGTGCCTTTTTGATCGCTGGCGTGGCCACGGTCTCATCCGTTCTGGGCGGGCTTTTCGGCTATGTGATTGGCGCGTTTCTGTTCGACACTATCGGCCAGCCAATCTTTGATTTTTACGGCAAGGCCGACGCCGTGGCAGAGTTCAGCGCCAACTTTAATACCTACGGCGCGTGGGCGGTGCTGATCGCGGGCATCACGCCGTTCCCGTTCAAGGTCATCACGATCATGTCGGGCGTTACAGGTCTGTCGCTACCGATCTTCATCTTCTCGGCCATCGCCGCGCGCGCTTTGCGGTTTTTCATCGTGGCGGTTCTTTTGTGGCAGTTCGGCGCACCCATTCGTGACTTCATCGAACGCCGTCTGGGCCTTGTGTTTGTGATCTTCTGTGTGCTTTTGATTGGCGGCTTTTTCCTTGTGGGGCTTTTATGACGTGTAAGACCTATACGATCCTTGCGGCGGGCGGCTCTGCGGCCTTGCTGATCGGTGCATATCTGTTCCAGTTCGCAGGATATCCGCCTTGTCAAATGTGCTACTGGCAACGCTGGCCGCATTTTGCCGCTGTGGCGATCGGGGCTATTGCGCTCTATTTCGGTGCAAAGGCGCTTACATGGCTTGGCGCGCTGGCCGCAGCAACTACAAGCGGGATTGGCATCTATCACACCGGGGTGGAGCGTGGATGGTGGGAAGGTCCCACGTCCTGCACGGGCGGCGGTGATCTGCTGTCTGGCGATTTGCTTTCCACGGATGGGCCACGACTTGTGATGTGTGATCAAGTCAGTTGGGAATTCCTGACGCTTTCAATGGCGTCATGGAATGCGATTTTCTCCGCCGTCCTGATGGTGCTTTGGATCAAGGCGGCGCTATCGGCGCGTTGAAAGCAGTAGCGATGTTTCCGACCGCGTGATCCCGTCCAGCCGCCGGATCGCGACAAGTACCTGATCAAAGCTTTCCAGCGTGTCTGTCCCGATCTCTGCGATCAGATCCCATGTGCCGTTTGTCGAATGCACCGCTTGCACAGCAGGCATCCCCCGCAAAGTCTTGGCGATCTTTTCGGCCCCGCGCCCGACAATCTCAAGCATCATCAGCCCGCGCACCGGATGGGATGTGACGTCACTGCGCGTCAGCACGGTAAACCCCGCAATCTCTCCACTGGCTACAAGCCGGTCCATGCGGGCCCGCACCGTTGCGCGTGTGACCCCAAGATCGGCGGCGAGTTCTGACAAGGTCGCGCGCCCGTCACGGCGCAGAAGCCCGATTAGCTGATTGTCCGTTTTGTCCATTCTGGCTGCCCAAGATGTGTAATCGACGTTCATTATGCACATCTTGGCGGCTTCACCTACCCTCGTTTTGTGCGGATGATCAGGATATGACAAAACATGATTCAAACACCCACTGTATCCTCATCGGGGCACCTGTAGATTGCGGCAAGCGTCGTCAGGGCTGTCTGATGGGGCCCGACGCCTACCGCACCGCCGGTATCGCAGACGCCATCACCGACCTTGGCCGCACCGTCACCGACTTGGGCAATCTCGCCCCTGCTGACGTGACCGTGCCTGCGCCCAACAACCCGCTGGTGCATGATCTGGCGCGCACCGTGGGCTGGACGCAGACGCTGATGCAGGCCGCACAGGATGCGGCACCTGACGGCATGCCGATTTTTCTGGGCGGCGACCATGCGCTGGCCGCTGGCACCGTGGCCGGCATGGCCGCGCATGCGCAAAAGCTGGGCAAGCCGTTCTTTGTGCTGTGGCTGGACGCGCACACCGATATTCATACGCCTGACACGACCGACAGCGGCAACCTGCACGGCACACCCGTCGGCTATTTCACGGGTCGCGAAGGATTCGATGCCTTCCCGCCCCTGCCCGTTCAAGTCCCGCTTGGGAACATTTGTATGGTTGGCCTGCGATCAGTTGATCCGGCTGAGAAAGCCGCACTCGACGGCTCGGACGCCACATTGCTGGACATGCGCTCCATCGATGAAAACGGCATTGCGGGGCCGCTGTCGGCCTTCCTCGACCGTGTAATCGCAGAGGACGGCGTGCTGCACGTGTCGCTCGACGTGGACTTCCTTGATCCGTCCATCGCACCCGGTGTCGGGACAACCGTCCCCGGTGGTGCAACCGTGCGCGAGGCGCATCTGATCATGGAGATGCTGTGCGACAGCGGCGTTGTCGGATCGCTTGATCTGGTGGAACTGAACCCGTTCATGGACGACCGTGGCAAAACCGCGAACCTGATGGTGGACCTGACCGCATCGCTTCTGGGTCGCCGCGTCTTTGACCGCCTCACACGGAGCAGCCGCACATGATCAAGCCATCAAAGCTGGCAATGGTGCCATTTGTTTCCGTGCAGGACATGATGAACCTTGTCCACGATATCGGGCTGGAAACGGTTCTGCGTGAGCTTGCCGAGGAAATCGAAAAAGACTTCATCCGCTGGGAATCCTTCGACAAGACACCCCGTGTCGGCAGTCATTCCGACGTGGGCGTCATCGAATTGATGCCCACATCGGACGGTGAGATGTACGGTTTCAAATACGTCAACGGCCACCCCAAGAACATGGCCGAGGGCCTGCAGACCGTCACCGCGTTTGGCCTGCTGGCGGATGTATATTCCGGCTACCCGCTGATGCTGTCGGAAATGACGGTACTGACCGCACTGCGGACGGCGGCCATGTCAGCTGTGGCGACAAAACATCTTGCACCAAAGGGCATCACCACAATGGCGATGATCGGCAATGGTGCGCAGTCAGAGTTCCAGTCGCTCGCCATGAAAGCGGTGTGCGGGATCACAACTGTCCGGCTTTACGACATCGATCCGGCAGCCACCGAAAAATGTGCCGCCAATCTGGCCGATAGCGGCCTGACCGTTGTGTCCTGCAAGACCCCGGAAGAGGCGATTGAAGGCGCGCAGGTCATCACGACGGCCACCGCAGACAAGGACATGCAAACCATCCTGACCGACAACATGGTCGGCGCTGGCGTGCACATCAACGCCATCGGCGGCGACTGCCCTGGCAAGACGGAATTGCACCGCGATATCGTGGATCGGTCCACCGTGTTTGTCGAATACCCGCCACAAACGCGGATCGAGGGCGAGATACAACAGTTCCCCGAAGATTATCCAGTCACCGAGCTTTGGCAGGTCATCGCAGGTCAGGTTGATGGTCGCACCTCGGCCAATGAGGTCACGCTTTTTGATGGTGTCGGCTTTGCGATCGAGGACTTTTCGGCGCTGCGCTATGTCCACCGCAAAATCAAAGGCACTGCGCATTTCGTGAACCTCGATATGATCGCCGATCCGGATGATCCGCGCGATCTGTTCGGGATGCTGCAACGGGCCAAGGCCTAGGCCGCGTAAAACAAGGGATATGGGGGCGATAGTGATTGCACCCCATATCCGGTGTCTGATAGGTTGCCTGCAACAAGATAGAGCAGACTTATCAGCGCGAGGCTACCGACGTGAGCGACACACCGGAAACTCCTGAAAACGCAGACGAAAATGGCGCAACGCCACCCTCGTTCGAGGGGCCTTCGGTCACGATCGAACACGAGCTGAAAACCTCGTATCTTGACTATGCCATGTCGGTCATCGTCAGCCGGGCCATTCCGGACCTGCGCGACGGCCTGAAACCGGTCCACCGCCGCATTCTTTTTGCGATGCACGAGACGGGTAACACCCACGACAAATCCTACCGCAAGTCCGCACGTCCTGTGGGCGATGTTATGGGTCAGTATCACCCGCACGGTGACAGTGCGATCTATGACGCACTGGTGCGCATGGCGCAGGATTTCTCCATGTCGCTGCCGCTGCTGGATGGTCAGGGCAACTTTGGTTCGATGGACGGCGATAACCCTGCCGCCATGCGCTATACCGAAGTACGGATGGACCGCCCTGCATCTGATCTGCTGGCCGATATCGACAAGGACACCGTTGATTTTCAGGACAACTATGACGGCAAGCAAAAAGAGCCGACCGTCCTGCCCGCGCGCTTCCCCAACATGCTGGTCAACGGCGCTGGTGGTATCGCGGTTGGTATGGCCACGAACATTCCGCCGCATAACCTTGGCGAAGTGATCGATGCGACTTTGGCGCTGACAGAAAACCCTGATCTGACGTCTGAGGACCTGATCGAATACGTCCCCGGCCCTGATTTCCCGACGGGTGGCATCATGCTGGGCCGCTCTGGCGCGCGCAAAGCGTATCTTGAGGGGCGCGGTTCCGTTGTTGTCCGGTCCAAGACCCATATCGAGGAAATCCGCAAAGATCGCTGGGCGATCATCATTGATGAAATCCCCTATCAGGTGAACAAGTCGACGATGGTCGAGCGCATCGCGGAAGCTGCGCGCGACAAAAAGATCGAAGGCATCGCCCACGTGCAGGACGAAACCAGCCGCACGGGTGTGCGCGTTGTGGTCGAACTGAAGCGGGATGCCACGGCAGAGGTCGTGCTGAACCAGCTGTTCCGCTTTACCCCGATGCAGACCTACTTTGGCTGTAACATGTTGGCCCTGAACGGCGGCCGACCTGAACAACTGACCCTGCGCAGCTTCCTCACGAACTTCATCGCGTTCCGCGAAGATGTGGTGGCCCGCCGCACCGCGTTTATGCTACGCAAGGCGCGCGAGCGGTCGCATATCCTGTGCGGTTTGGCCGTTGCCGTCACGAACATCGACGAAATCGTCGCCACGATCCGCCAGTCCGCCGATGCGGCTGAAGCCCGTGAAAAGCTGATGACGCGCCGCTGGCCCGCGCAACCGATCCTTGAGTATATCGCGCTGATCGACGATCCGACCCATACGGCCAACGATGACGGCACCTATAACCTCTCTGAGACGCAGGCCCGCGCAATCCTTGAATTGCGCCTGCAACGCCTGACACAGATCGGTGTGAAAGAAGTCACTGACGAGTTGAAAGAGTTGGCCGCGAAAATCCGCGAATACCTTGAAATTCTGGGATCGCGCGAGCGCATCATGCAGATCATTCGTGATGAGTTGACCGAAGTCCGCGAAAAATATGCCGTGCCCCGCCGTACCGAGATTGTGGACTGGTCCGGCGATATGGACGACGAAGACCTGATCGAGCGTGAAGAGATGGTCGTGACCGTGACATCCGGCGGCTACATCAAACGTACCGCTTTGGCCGATTTCCGCGCGCAACGGCGTGGCGGCAAGGGCGTGGGCTCCATGGCGACCAAAGAAGAAGATGTGGTGACCACACTCTTTGTGGCCAACACACATACGCAACTGCTGTTCTTTACGACTGACGGCATGGTCTACAAGCTCAAGACGTGGCGCCTGCCCTTGGGTAGTCGCACCGCCAAGGGCAAGGCCATTGTGAACATTCTCCCAATCCCGACAGGTGTCTCCATCGCGGCGATCATGCCCGTTGACCGCCCCGAGGAGGATTGGGACGACTTGCAAGTCGTGTTCTGCACCGACGCAGGCACCGTGCGCCGCAACAAGCTGTCCGACTTCACGAACGTGAAATCCAACGGCAAGATCGCAATGAAATTCGAGGGCGAGAATGAAGGCATGAGCCTGATTAACGCCCGCATCGCGTCCAACGATGATGATGTGATGCTGGTCACAAACTCTGGCCGCGCGATCCGTTTCCCCGCCACAGACGTGCGCGTATTCAACAGCCGCAATTCGGTTGGTGTGCGCGGCATCCGTCTTGGCGACAATGACACAGTGGTATCGATGTCGATTATCCGTCACTTCGAGGCCGATCCAGCCGAGCGTGCAGCATACCTCAAGATGCGCCGCGCCATGGCGGGCCTGACTGATGATGCCGAAAATGAAGACGAAGACGAGGTGCCAGCGGGCGATCTGTCGACAGAACGCTACGCCGAAATGTCGGCCGCCGAGAACCTGATCCTGACGATCACATCAAAAGGGTCTGGTAAGTTGTCGTCCTCACACGATTATCCTGTACGCGGGCGTGGCGGCATGGGTGTCATGGCGATGGACAAGGCGATGCGCGGCGGTGAGCTGGTGAGCTCCTTCCCGGTTGAGATGTCGGACCAGATTATGCTGGTCACCTCCACCGGCCAGTCGATCCGTGTGCCGGTCGAAGGCATCAGCTTCCGATCTCGCTCTGCTGGCGGTGTGAAGGTGTTTGATACCGCCAAAAACGAACATGTCGTATCGGTTGCCTGGATCGCCGAGCAGGACGAAGAAGACACAGGTGATGCAGCCGAATAAGGCTGCGTCACCAATTTATTGCCTCAAAAGCTGCGATGATGTAACGATTACTCATAAGGAGCGCAAAAGCTCCATGTGAATATGAGGCGAGCATTATGTCATACAAAGCAGCACTTGCTGCCGCCCTTGTGGTGGTAGTGGCCGCACCTGCATCAGCACAGGTGACCGGCGGATCTCTCGGGATCGAATACAGCACCCCCATTGATGGCGACGATTTTGGCGGCACCGCCTATTACGGCGCAATCGAATACGGCTTTAACCGCGATTTCAGCGTCAGCGCCGATCTGTCGGGTTATCGTCTGGACAACATCGACACCGATGCCAGCAGCCTGACCCTGCACGGCGTTTACCACCTGAACGAAACCTTGTCGGTTGGTGCGTTCTACGGACTGGACAAGTTGGAAACCTCCGACGCGGTTGGCCTTTACGGCGTTGAGGCTGGTACAGAATTTCTGGGTGGTGAGGTTGAAGGCTACCTTGGTCAGGTTGACGGCAATATCTCGACTGCGACTGTTTTGGGTGCCGACGGTATCTATTCGTTCGGCAACGGCTTTTCGGCCATCGGTAATGCTGCCTTTTCGTTTCAGGATGACAGCGACGTCAGCCGCATCGCGGTTGGTGCGCAATACGACATGCTGGACGGTCCACAGTTTTACGTTGAGGTCGGTCAGACAGACGTAGAAGTCGGTGGCATCAGCGACGATGACACGTTCATCGCAGTTGGTACCCGCGTGGCGATTGGCGCACAGCGCGGCACAACATTCGGGCCACGCAGCCTGTTTGAAATCCTGCCAGGCTTCTAGGGTTCACCCACAGCGACATTTCGTCAGCGCGGAGCCATTCGCGCTGACGCCCTCTTTGCAAGAGCAGCGGTTCGCGTTACATCCGCGAACATGACACAGACACTCAATATCATCGGCGGCGGCATGGCCGGATCGGAAGCAGCTTGGCAGGCAGCGAACGCTGGCGTGCCGGTTGTAATCCACGAAATGCGGCCCAAGGTTGCAACTTTCGCCCACCGCACCGGCAATCTGGGCGAGATGGTGTGCTCCAATTCCTTCCGCTCTGACGACCATGAACAAAACGCCGTGGGCCTGCTGCATTGGGAAATGCGCGCGGCGGGTGGCTTGATCATGCAAATGGCGCAAAAACACCGCCTGCCCGCTGGTGGTGCTTTGGCTGTGGACCGCGATCCTTTTGCCGAAAGCGTGACAGCAGCGCTCAAATCGCATCCGCTGATTACCGTATCTTACGACGAAATCACCGATCTTCCAGATGACGGTATGTGGATCGTAGCAACTGGCCCGCTGACATCCGGCACCTTGGCCGAAGCGATCCGCACCGAAACAGGAGCCGAAGCACTGGCGTTTTTCGACGCCATTGCCCCCATCGTCTATGCCGACAGCATTAACATGGACGTCGCGTGGATGCAGTCGCGCTACGACAAAGGCGAAACCGAGGACGAGCGCACGGCTTACCTCAACTGCCCCATGACCAAAGACCAGTACGAGGCGTTCATCGACGCGCTGCTTGAGGCAGACAAGACCGAGTTCAAAGAAGGCGAAACCGCTGGCTATTTTGACGGCTGCCTGCCGATCGAGGTTATGGCGGAACGTGGTCGCGAGACCCTGCGCTTTGGCCCGATGAAGCCTGTGGGCCTGACCAACGCACACGATCCGCAAAACAAGGCCTACGCCGTTGTGCAATTGCGCCGTGACAATGCACTTGGCACGCTCTTTAACATCGTGGGCTTTCAGACCAAGATGAAGTACGGCGCACAAAAGGCTGTTTTCAAAATGATTCCCGGCCTTGAAGACGCAGAATTCGCACGCCTTGGCGGCATCCACAGGAATACGTTTATCAACTCTCCCACGCTGCTGGACGACCAGATGCGTCTTCGCTCCAAGCCCAATGTCCGCTTTGCAGGACAGATCACGGGTGTGGAAGGCTATGTCGAAAGTGCCGCGATGGGTTTGCTGGCTGGACGCATGGCCGTCGCCGAAATGACGGGGCAAACGCTTGCGCCGGTGCCCGATACCACTGCGATGGGCGCATTGGTGACGCACATCACCGGGGGTGCAGACGCCAAAACATTCCAGCCGATGAACGTGAACTTTGGCTTATTCCCTCCTCTTGAAGGGATGAAATCGGGCCGTCGCGGTCGTAAGGAACGCTATAAGGGCTATACGGATCGCGCGAAGGTCGATTGGCAGAACTGGCTCGCGCAACTGTCACTGGACGCGGCCTGATCTGCGGCGCTAGGCTGTGGTCATGACTGACAAGAAAGACATGCTCAGACCTCAGCTTTGGACCCGCCGCCCCGTGCAGGACACCATCGATGTCTATGCCGATTGGGCCGAAAGTTACGAACGCGATGTTGTCGCGCGTGGCTATCGCACGCCGGACCGAATTGCCGCAGCCCTTGTGACATTGGCCAATCCCAAAGACCCGATGCTGGACTTCGGATGCGGCACCGGCCTTGCGGCTGTGTCACTGCACAATGCAGGGTTCTCGACGTTGGATGGCACAGATGTCACCCCCGAAATGCTGGCGCAGGCCCAAGCGGCAGGGCTTTACCGCAAGACATGGCTTTCTGATCCGGGCGAGCTGAGCTTCGGGCGCGGGGCCTATCCGGTTATCGTTGCAGCTGGTGTCATTAGCCTTGGCGCAGCACCACCAGACCTGCTTGGCCCCCTCGTTGCGAAACTCACCACAGGTCAGTTGCTTGCGTTTTCTTATAATGAACCGACGCTGTCGGATGAAGGCTATATCGCGGCACTGGATGACGAGATTGCAAGCGGTCGGGCGACGGTCGTATTTCGTGAAAACGGGCCGCATCTGGATGATGTTGGCATGACGTCAGATGTGATCATTCTGCGCCGCACATGATCACACGTTTTGCGCCGTCGCCAACCGGGCCACTCCATTTGGGGCACGCCTACTCCGCTATTTTGGCGCATGATATGGCTATGGCTGCGGGCGGTCAGTTCCTGCTGCGGATTGAGGATATCGACCAATCCCGCGCACGTCCCGAATGGGAAGCGCAGATTTATGATGACCTGACGTGGCTTGGCTTGGCTTGGCCATCCCCCGTCATGAGGCAGTCGGACCGACTTGTCGCCTATCATACAGCCCTCGATCAGCTGTGGGACATGGGAGTGCTTTATCCGTGCACATGCACCCGCCGCGATATTAAGGACGCAATCAGCGCACCACAAGAAGGCGCTTTGCCGACGGGTGCAGATGGCCTCATCTATCCTGACACTTGTCGTGAAAAGCCGCGACCACAAACGCGCCCACGCGACCAGACACTTCGGCTCGACATGAAAATGGCGACGCGCGCCATGCCCGACCAGACTTATGTCAACGAAACTGAGCACGGAAATATCCAGACCCATGTTCTTCGCCCGTCCGAATTGGTCGGCAGTGTGGGGGATTGCGTTTTGGCGCGGCTGGACATGGCCACTAGCTATCATTTGTCAGTCGTGGTGGACGATGCCGCGCAGCAGGTCACCCACGTCGTGCGCGGCGAAGATCTGTTTTCGGCCACCGATATTCATATCGTGCTGCAAAGGCTTCTGGACCTGCCGACGCCGCACTACGTTCATCATCGTCTGATCCGCGATCAGGATGGGAAACGGCTCGCCAAACGCGATGATGCCCGCGCCCTGTCCACATTCCGCGCAGAGGGTGCGACACCGCAAGATATCAGGCGCATGGTGGGGCTTTAGCCCATTGGTGCTGCGGTGATCCGTTCGTCGCCATCTTCAACGACCGTGTAAAAGCAAGACCGCCGGCCAGTGTGACAGGCTGGTCCGTCCTGGGTCACCTGCATCAGCAAACAATCGCGATCACAGTCAAAGCGTAGCTCCACCAAGCGCTGGGTGTTGCCGCTCGTCGCGCCTTTGACCCAGAATTCCGACCGCGATCGCGACCAGTAGGTCACATCGCCAGTATCCAGCGTGCGGGCCACGGCCTCTGCATTCATCCACGCCATCATCAGCACCTCGCCCGATGTGGCATCTTGCGCAATCGCGGGGATCAGACCTTGGGCGTTATACGTCAAAGACGCGGGATCGAATGACATGGGGCACACCCTTTGCATTGGCTTGGTTCCGGCCTATCTAAGTTGCAAGTCGCGAAAGGGCAAACGGCCAATGTCAGCTGAAACCGATATGATCAAGCTTTACTCGGGCCGCATCCTTGCCTTGGCTGCCGATATGCCGCGCACCGACAGGCTGGCCAGTCCTGCAGCCACCGTTAAGCAGCGTGCCCCGCTGTGTGGATCAACAGTCACCGTCGATATTGCCCTGCGCGACGGGATCGTCAGCGACTATGCGCAAGACGTGAAAGCCTGTGCCTTGGGTCAGGCCGCAGCTGCCGTGGTTGGCGCGCAGATTGTCGGGCTAACACCGGACCAGATCCAGACGGGCCATGATGAGTTGCTTGCCATGCTGAAATCTGACGGGCCTGTGCCCACCGCCCCCTTTGACGGGTTGGAAGTTTTGCAACCGGCCAAGGACTACAAGAACCGCCACGCGTCAATCATGCTTGCGTTTGATGCGTCCCTTGCCGCCATCGCACAGGCAAAAGCCGTTACCCCATAAAAAAACCGCCGCACATCCGGTTGGGATGGCGGCGGATAAGGTGCTGACTGCGTCCTGGCATTTCCGGCGTTTCATCGGGAGAGGCAATTCCCTTGCGAAACGATGACTTAAATGTGGGACAGGCAGGTCATGAGCCATTGCAGGATTTGGGACAGAGCAATGTGCAGAAGACCAAGACGCAGTCGGCAGGCAGGTCAGATCATCGTGGGCAACGACAATCCGACAAACAGAATGGTACACAAAGCGACCACGCCAAGCGCATCGGCAATGATCGTGTCAGAGGATCGGATGATCGCTGATTTGATGTCTTTTGCCATGGTGATGCTCCTCAATGTCGTGTTCTCTTTGTTGCCCCTTTGTTCTCACAAGGTTAACGATGTGTAAAGAACTTTTTGAGAACAAATGTGAACAAAGTGGAACGCGGCAGCTTAACCCACTGAAATCAAACGGATTGCTTTGTCCTGTTCCATCAACCAAAGCAGAACACGCGCGGCCTTACCCCGCGACGTCTCCAACGTCGGATCGTCAAGAAGTAGTTTACGTGCGTCGGTTTGCGCCATCGCCATCAGGTGGGACTGTCGCTCCAGATCGGCAATACGAAAGCGCGGCAGACCCGACTGGGCGGTGCCGATCACATCCCCTGCCCCGCGCATCGCCAGATCCTCTTCTGAGATGCGGAAGCCGTCTTCGGTCTCGCGCATAATCTCGAGCCTACGGCGCCCGCTTTCGCTTAGCGGTGCCTGAAACAACAACAGACATGTGGATGCCTCTGACCCGCGCCCCACACGTCCGCGCAACTGGTGTAGCTGCGCCAGACCAAAGCTTTCTGCCCGTTCGATCATCATGATTGTGGCGTTTGGCACGTTCACGCCAACCTCGATCACGGTGGTGGCCACTAGCACTTTGGTCTCGCCACTGACAAACCGCGCCATCGCAGCATCTTTGTCTGCGGGTGGCATCTGGCCGTGGACAAGCCCCACCACGCCTTCTCCCAATGTGGCCCTGAGCCGTTTGAACCGTTCCTCTGCCGCTGTCATGTCAACGACTTCGCTTTCCTCGACCAGAGGGCAAACCCAATAGGCTTGCTTGCCCTCCGCCACGGCGCGGCGCAGTTTTTCGACCACTTCGTCCATCCGCGATGTGGACACCAAGGCCGTCTGGATCGGTTTGCGGCCCGCAGGCTTTTCATCGAGCACGGACACATCCATGTCGCCGTATTGCGCCAGCGCCAACGATCGCGGGATCGGGGTGGCTGTCATCACCAGCACATCAACAGCGCGCCCTTTGGCACCCAGTTCCATCCGCTGCGCCACGCCAAAGCGGTGCTGCTCGTCAATGACAGACAGGCGCAAGTCGGCAAAGATGACATCCTTCTGAAATACCGCATGGGTGCCAACAAGGATGTGAATATCGCCATCCGCCAGAGCAGACAGCTTGCGTCGCCGCTCCGCGCCCTTGTCGCGGCCCGTCAAAATCTCGAGGACGACGCCAGCCGCCTCGGCCAGCGGTTGCAGCCCTTCCATATGCTGGCGGGCCAGAATTTCAGTCGGTGCCATCATCACCGCCTGCCCGCCTGCCTCGACCACAGACAGCATGGCCATCAGCGCGACAAGTGTCTTGCCTGAACCGACATCGCCTTGCAGCAACCGGTTCATCCTGATTGGTGCACCCAAATCATCAGCGATCTCACCAATGGCGCGATCCTGCGCGGTGGTCGGCCTGTATGGCAATGACGCGAGTACCTTACTTTGCAATCGACCATTGCCGCGCGACGCCACCCCCTTGGTCTTGCGGGCTGTCGCACGGGCAAGCGCCAATGTGATCTGATGGGCAAACACCTCGTCATAGGCCAGACGGGTGCGGGCCGGTGTCGAAATCATAATGTCATCAACAGACTGCGGCGTATGCGCGGCCTCAACACTGGCCAGCCAATCGGGCCAATGCTCGCGGGCTTTAAGTGCCGGATCGATCCATTCATCCAGATCCAGTGCCAGATCAAGCGCCCCGCGTGTCATGCGGAACATCAGCTTTTGCGTGATACCTGCGTGAAGCGGATAAACGGGCTCGAACGGTGGCACCTGCCCCGCTTCTTCGCTGCGCACCACATGGTCGGGATGCACAATCTGGGCGATCCCGTCGAAAACCTCCAGCTTGCCCGACACAATCCGCTGTTGTCCAACGGGCAGTAGTTTCTGCAAGTAATCCCCACGGGCATGAAAATAGACCAACTGAAAACTGGTCTGTGCGTCGTGCACATACACACGGTAAGGTCGCCCACGGGTTTTTGGCGGATCATGCCGGTCGACAGTCACGGTCACTGTCAGGGTTGTCGCCATGGTGACGCCCTGCACCGTATCCCGCATTTGCCGATCAACGCCACTGATGGGTAAGGTAAACAGCACATCCCTTGGCTTGAGAACGCCGACTGATTCAAGAATTTGTCCGGTTTTCGGACCCACGCCATCAAGCGTTGTAACAGCAGCAAAAAGCGGAAAAAGAACTTCCGGTCTGCCGGTCATGACGCGCCGATCAAGGCCAGCCAGTCATCTTCGTCAATCACCTCAACGCCCAGATCCGCCGCCTTGGTGGCCTTTGATCCCGCGCCGGGCCCCGCAACTAGGATATCTGTTTTGCTACTGACCGAACCTGACACCTTTGCGCCAAGGCTTTCTGCACGCGCCTTTGCTTCGGCGCGGGTCATTTTCTCAAGCGTGCCGGTAAAGACGATGGTCTTGCCCGCAACGGGGCTGTCTGACGTGTCGGGTTGGGCCGCATCCTCGATTTTCAGCTCGGCGACCAAGCGGTCAATCGATGCGCGCTCGGCATCGTTTTGAAAGGCGTTGATCAGCGATGTTGCCATCACCGCGCCCACTCCATCGACGCCGATCAGATCGTCCCACGCGGACCCTTCACCGATGTGCGCCGAGGTCAGAGCGTCCTCCATCGTGGCCCAATTCCCATAGTGGCGCGCGATCAGTGCAGCGGCAGCCTCGCCGACATGGCGGATACCCAGCGAAAACAGTACGCGATTGAAAGCGATTTCCCGTCTGTCTTCAATCGCTTGAAAGAGCTTCTTTACGCTGGTTTTGCCGAACCCGTCACGGTTTTCCAGCCTGGTCAGACTGGCCGCATCACGACGCGCCAGCGTGAAAATATCGGCGGGTTCTTTCACCGGAAGCGTATCATCGGCAAAAAACATCTCGACCTGTTTTGCCCCTAATCCGTCGATATCAAAGGCAGCCCGCCCGACAAAATGTTTGAGCCGCTCCACCGCCTGCGCCGGACAGATCAACCCGCCAGTGCACCTGCGCACGGCATCGCCATCCTCGCGCACGGCGGGCGATCCACATTCAGGACACGTGTCGGGGAATTGGTAAGGAGCGGCGTTGGTGCGTTTTGTGAGGTCCACATCCCTGATCTTTGGGATCACGTCACCGGCGCGATAGACCTCGACCCAATCACCCACGCGAATATCACGCCCCTCACGGATCGGTGCGCCGTCGCCACCCACTCCGGCAATATAATCTTCATTGTGCAGCGTCGCGTTGGACACAACCACACCGCCGACGGTGACCGGTTTGAGGCGCGCGACGGGCGATAATGCGCCTGTGCGACCCACCTGAATGTCGATCGCCTCAAGCGTTGTCCAAGCCAGTTCTGCCGAGAATTTATGCGCAATCGCCCATCGGGGCGTGGTTGAGCGAAATCCGAGCCTGTCCTGCAAATCAAGCGCATCGACCTTATAAACAACGCCGTCGATATCGTATCCCAATGTGGCGCGCTGTTCTTCGATCAGGCGATAGTGCGAAAGTAATGACGCCGGACCATCGCAAGTTTGCGTCAACGGGTTCGTGCTGAAGCCAAGCGAATTCAAACGATCAATCGCGCCGGACTGAGTTTTAGCCAATGGCGACGATAAGGCACCCCATGCATATGTAAAAAATTTCAGTGGCCGCGCCGCCGTCACAGATGAATCGAGCTGACGAAGCGATCCTGCTGCAGCGTTTCGCGGATTGGCGAAGGGTTTGCGGCCGTCCTGTTCTTGCCTGTCGTTCAGCGAAGCAAAATCGGCGTGGCTCATGTAAACCTCGCCGCGCACATCAAGCACATCTGGCGCACCGGTAAGCGTTTCAGGAATGTCAGCGATTGTTCGCGCGTTTGCCGTGACATTTTCGCCGACGCTGCCATCGCCGCGGGTTGCGGCATGCACCAGCACGCCATTTTCGTATCTTATCGACAGCGACAGACCGTCGATTTTCGGCTCTGCCGTATATGTCAGCGGCGCATCATCTGAAAGGCCAAGGTATTTCCGGATTCGCTGGTCAAATTCAGTCACATCTTCTTCGTCGAAGGCGTTTCCAAGGCTCAGCATCCGCACATCATGCGTGATCTTGCCAAACCCGTCTGCCACAGGGGCGCCAACCTGTTCGGAGGGACTATCAGCACGTTTGAGGCCAGGAAACCGTGCCTCAATCTCGGCGTTGCGGCGCTTCAGGCCATCATAATCGGCATCTGTCAGGACAGGTGCATCGGCGCCGTGATAGTCACGGTTGGCCTCGGCGAGCGCCTTTGCCAAAAATTCGAGTTCGGAGGCAGCCTGCGCCTCGGACAGGTCTGAAACCATAACGTCAGCATATTCGGACGTATTTTTCGGGGCTGGTGGCACGCGCAATTCCCAAAGGTCTGTTGCCGCAGGAGTGCGACCGTCACTTCAGTTTTAGGGCGGTGCAGGAACATCGTCCAGCAATCTTACGCGATAAGCAGCGTGAGTGGCGGCGCGCAAGATTGCTGAAAGTGTTCAGGCCCCGATAGCGATCTGTTCCGCACCGGCACCTTCGTCAGGGTCGCGCAACACATAGCCGCGGCCCCAGACCGTTTCGATATAGTTTTCACCAAGCGTTGCAACGCTAAGCTTTTTGCGCAGCTTGCAGATGAAAACGTCGATAATCTTCAACTCCGGCTCATCCATGCCACCGTACAAATGGTTCAAGAACATCTCTTTTGTCAGCGTGGTACCTTTGCGCAGGCTAAGAAGTTCCAGCATCTGATATTCTTTGCCTGTCAGATGCACCGTGCTGCCGCCGACATCGACCGTTTTGGCATCAAGGTTCACGGCGATCTGTCCGGTTTTGATGATCGACTGTGCGTGGCCTTTCGATCGTCTGATGATGGCGTGGATGCGTGCCACAAGCTCTTCACGGTGGAATGGCTTTGTCAGGTAATCGTCTGCGCCGAAACCGAAGCTTTTGATTTTGCTCTCGGTGTCATCATCGCCGGTCAGAATCAGGATCGGCGTGTCGATCCGGCTCAATCGCAATTGGCGCAAAACCTCGTGCCCGTTCATGTCCGGCAAATTCAAATCAAGAAGGATCAGGTCGTAGTCATACAGCTTTGCCAGATCGATCCCTTCCTCCCCAAGATTCGTCGCATAGACGTTCAGATTGGCATGGGTCAGCATCAGTTCGATGCTCTTGGAAGTTGTTGGGTCGTCCTCGACCAGTAAAACGCGCATTCAACTCTCCGCTCTTTCTAAGGTTGCATACGGTCTAACGTCCAATGGTTAACAAACCGACAATCCTTAACATCAGCCTGACATTTTCATCCTATGGTTGTCTATAGCGCTGAAGCGCGGTTGCCTTGAGCGCTGCTTCCCCGTGCATTTGCACCGCCGTTTCCCATTCGGAAAATTCATCATCGGACAGATAATACATCTCAAGCGCGTGCGCGCGGGTGATCAGCCCCGCATTCACAGCCTTAACCACAGCAGCCTTCCGGGATGCCACCCATCGGCGCGTTTGTGGCGCTGGCAAATCTGCACGGGTCATCACCTTGCCATCAGGGAGCGTGACGGATCGTGGCCCGTCGATCTTGCGCAAATACATAGCGAAATACCTTTAATTGAGGTTCTTGCAAGGCAGGTATGACTTATGATGCTTAACGTCAGGTATAGCAGGGGATTGAGAGTGTTTCGGATTTTCCTATATATGGCATCAAATCTGACAGGACTGGATCAAACATGCCGCTCGACCCTGCGCTGAATTCATTAGGCTTTGCCAAACCGCCTGCGGAAACCCGCGTGGTTGTCGCCATGTCAGGCGGTGTCGATAGCTCTGTTGTGGCAGCACAATTGGCGGACGAAGGCTATGACGTTGTTGGTGTAACGCTACAGCTTTATGACCACGGCGCTGCGCTTGCCAAAAAAGGCGCGTGTTGCGCGGGTCGGGATATCCACGACGCGCGGCGCGTGGCCGAAGAGATGGGCTTTCCCCACTACGTTCTGGACTACGAAAACACCTTTCGCGAAGCCGTGATCGATGAATTCGCGGACAGCTATCTCGCAGGTGCCACCCCAGTGCCCTGTATCCGCTGCAACGAGCGTGTGAAGTTCAAGGACCTTTTGGAAACAGCAAAGGATCTTGACGCCGACTGCATGGCAACGGGTCACTATATCCAACGGATGATGGGTGATGAGGGGCCAGAGCTTCATGCCGCCGGTGATCCGAACCGTGATCAGTCGTATTTTCTGTTTTCGACCACGGCAGAACAGCTTGATTATTTGCGTTTCCCCTTGGGGCATTTGAAAAGCAAAGCAGAGACGCGCGCGCTGGCCGAGAAATTCGGCTTAGGCGTGGCGGATAAGCCAGACAGTCAGGACATCTGCTTTGTGCCCAACGGCAACTACGCCGCTGTGATCGAAAAACTGCGCCCTGGTGCTGCGGAACCGGGTGATATTGTTGACGTGGATGGCAACGTGCTCGCCCAGCATCGCGGCGTCATCCATTATACCATCGGCCAACGGCGCGGGCTTGGCATCGGCGGGTTGTCCGATCCGCTTTACGTGGTGAAGCTGGATGTAGACGCGCGGCAAGTGATCGTCGGCCCCAAAGAGATGCTGGCGACCCGGAAGGTCCCGTTGCGTGAGATCAATTGGCTGGGCGACGGCGATTTTCTGGCCGGTGGTGAGCGCAAGATTGCAGTCAAGGTCCGCTCGACACGGCCACCAACCGACGCGGTCCTGCGTCCGATCTCGGACACCGAGGCCGAGGTGGAATTGCTGGTTGCCGAAGAAGGTGTATCGCCCGGTCAGGCGTGTGTCTTTTATGATCCTGACAGCACGCGCGTACTGGGCGGTGGTTGGATCTGGCGCGGATACTGACGCCATAGACATTCATCACTGAAATGATGCCATCTTAATCGATTGGTCCGGAGTATTTGCAAGGCGAACATTCCGTGCATTTCCCAGCGGCGGGGATCGGAAGAAAAAGTCCTCGGCGTGAAACTCTTTGCGTCTTGCACCGTGGCTGTTTGCAACAGACCATTCGAATTACACCTTTTGGATGCTCGATGGTCTGCCGTTTCGCACGCGCTGTTGCATACAGCACTGACACGCATGTGAAATAAAAGGAAGCGCCGGCGCCCCAAACGCTGGCGCTTCCGCACGTGAGGGCCTAATCAATTCCTATGATTTACAAGACCGCTTCCGACTGGCGCAACGCCCCCAACAAACGCGTGCTTTTGTTCGCGATGTCAGGGCTTGGCAAAACCTATCTGTCTTCCATGCTTCGCGAAAGCGGCGACTGGTTTCACTATTCTATCGATTACCGCATCGGCACCCGCTACATGGGCGAACTGATCGCGGACAACGCCAAGACCGAGGCGATGAAGGTGCCGTTCCTGCGTGATCTGCTGCGGTCGGACAGCATCTATATCGGATCGAACATTTCGTTTAATGATCTCAAGCCGATGTCGTCATATCTTGGCAAACCAGGCGATCCGGCGCTGGGCGGGCTGCCGTGGGATGAATACACGCGCCGTCAGGACCAGTTCCAACAGGCCGAGATTGCGGCACTGCACGACACAGGCCGTTTTATCGAGCGATCCAACAGGCTGTACCAATACCCGCACTTTATCTGCGATACGGGCGGATCGATCTGCGAGTGGGTCGATGCAGACGATCCAAACGATCCGATCCTGACTGATTTGGCGTCGAAAACGCTGATGGTCTGGATTGAAGGCTCGGATGCACATACAGCCGAACTGGTCCGCCGCTTTGATAAAGAGCCAAAGCCGATGTCCTACGATCCGGTGTTCTTGCTGAACACATGGCACGCCTATCTGGACGAATTCGGCGTGGCCCCGGACAAGGTGAACCCTGATGATTTCATCCGGTGGGCCTTTGCCAAGGCGCTTGCGCACCGGCAGCCGCGGTATCGCGCGATGGCGGAAAAATGGGGTATCACGGTGCCAATGGACGCGGTCACGCGCGTTCACGATGCGGAGGGCTTTGTCAGCATGATCGCTGACGCCCTTGAGATGCGCGGGTCAGCCGCCTAAATCTCAATCTCTGCCCGCCGAGGATACGTATCATGCCGATCAAACTGCCAGCCACCCTGCCCGCCTTTAACGTTCTGTCGAACGAAGGTGTCATGGTGCTTGATGAAGATGCCGCCGCCCGTCAGGACATCCGCCCGCTGCGTATTGCGCTGCTGAACCTGATGCCCAAGAAAATCCAGACAGAAAACCAGTTTGCCCGTCTGATCGGTGCGACGCCCTTGCAGATTGAACTGACGCTCATCCGCATGTCCGAGCACCAGACCCGCAATACGGCGGCGGAGCATATGGAAGAGTTTTACCAGCCATTCCAAGCCGTGAAGGACCAGAAATTTGACGGGCTGATCATCACCGGCGCGCCGATTGAACACCTGCCGTTCACTGACGTCACCTATTGGGACGAGCTGTGCGAGGTGATGGAGTGGACCCAGAGCAACGTGCATTCCACCTTTGGCGTCTGCTGGGGCGGCATGGCGATGATCAACTATTTCCACGGTGTCAAAAAACACATGCTGGACCACAAGGCATTCGGGTGCTTCCGACACACCAATATCGTGCCGAACTCGCCCTATCTGCGCGGGTTTTCGGACGATTGCGTGATCCCCGTCAGCCGCTGGACCGAAATGCGTCAGGATGAGATTGACGCGGCCCCAGGCCTGCGCACGCTGATCACCAGCGACGAGGCTGGCCCCGCCTTGGTCGAGGATGCCGCACACCGTGCACTCTATATCTTCAACCACTTCGAATATGACGATGGCACGCTGAAACAGGAATACGATCGCGACGTCGCCGAAGGCACGCCGATCAACGTGCCGCAGAACTACTATCCCCACGATGACCCGACGCAACCCCCTCTCAACCGCTGGAGAAGTCACGCGCACCTTCTATATGGTAACTGGATCAACGAAATTTATCAGACAACAAAGTATGACCTTGATGCGATTGGTACTTAAAACACTCACCTACGGGGCTGCGGCCATCGGGCTTGGCGCTGCACTGACGGGCTGTGTGTCGTCCAAACGTGTGCAGGACGCCGAAACGTCCTACCCGCCAATCGGACAGTTTGCCGAAGTCACCGGCGGGCGCGTGCACTATGTGCAAAAGGGTTCCGGTCCGCATGTGGTGCTGCTGCATGGTGCCGGCGGGAATCTGCGCGATTACACCTTTGACCTGATGGACCGCCTTACAGACGACTACACGGTCACCGCATTTGATCGCCCCGGTCTGGGCTATACCGATCGTGTGCCTTCTGTTGAAACAGGCGCATTGGCAACCGATGGCGATAGTCCGACAGCACAAGCCGCCATGCTGCGTGAAGCAGCTACACAGATCGGGATTACTGACCCTGTGGTCGTTGGCCACAGCTTTGGCGGCATCGTGGCGATGGCGTGGGCCACTACAGGTCTTGAGAACCAGGCGGACGTGAACGCATCGGGCGTTGTGTCGCTTGCTGGTGTGATGATGCCATGGCCTGGTGATCTGGGTCAGTATTACACGGTGAACGGATCGTCCTTTGGTGGCGCGGTCATTATTCCACTGATCTCGGCGTTTGCGCCGAAAAGCGCGATCAATTCCAGCATTGAAGGCGTTTTCGCGCCACAGCCTGCGCCAGAAGGTTACGCCGAATACATCGGTGGCGAACTGGCAATCCGCCCCACCACATTCCGCGCAAACGTGCGTCAGGTGAACACGCTTCGCCCGCACGTGGTCGCAATGGCTGAGCGCTACCCGAACCTGACTATTCCGGTTGAAGTGGTGCATGGCACGGCGGACGAAACCGTGCCGATCACTGTGCACCCTGAAGAGGCGATCAAGCTGATCCCCGATCTGAACCTGATCCGCCTTGAGGGTGTGGGCCACATGCCGCACCACGCGGACCCGCAGGCGGCTGTGGATGCGATCAACCGTGCAGCGGCGCGCGCCGGATTGCGCTAGGGCCATGTGCGGCCCATAGTGACCCGCAACACCACGATCAGGAGCCTGCCCCATGACGTTGCCCTTTGACGGCGGTATCAGCCGATATTTCAACGAAGACGCGCCCGATTGGGTGCGCGATCTGATCAAGAACCGCTCGAAAAAGCAGGTCCTGAACCCTGACTATCCCTACGGAAAAGCGTGGGATAAGAAGGCCTATGAGGCCGAGATGGAACACCTGCAAGAACAGCTTGTCCGCATGCTGGCTTGGGTGCGCGACACAGGCCAGCGGGTTGTTGTGGTGTTTGAAGGACGTGACGCGGCCGGCAAAGGCGGCACGATCAAGCGGTTTCGCGAAAACCTGAACCCGCGTGCCGCGCGTACTGTAGCGCTGTCAAAGCCCACCGAAACCGAAGCCGGAGAGTGGTATTTCCAGCGTTACATCAAACACTTGCCCACAACCGGCGAGATCGTTTTTTTCGACCGGAGCTGGTATAACCGCGGTGTGGTTGAACATGTCTTCGACTTTTGCACGCCAGCAGAACGCGAAAAGTTTTTCTCTCAGGTCAATACTTTTGAACAGCAATTGGCCGATGACGGTATCCAGCTTTTTAAAATCTGGCTGAACGTCGGGCGTGCGACGCAGTTGAAACGTTTTCTGGACCGCGAAAGCGATCCACTGAAGCAATGGAAACTCAGCTGGATCGATGTGGAAGGCCTATCCCGCTGGGATGCCTATACAGATGCTATCCAGGAAACACTGACACGCGCCAACGATTTGCCATGGACCGTTGTGCGATCCGACGACAAGAAACGCGCGCGGGTCAACGCGATCCGGTCGGTGTTGCACCAGCTGGATTACCCCGACAAAGACCTTGCGCCTGTCGACGACAAGGTTGCGGGCGGCGTGGACCTGTGGAATGCCTAAACAGGGTTACCACCACGGCAACCTGAAAGAGGCGCTGGTCAACGGCTGCCTGTCCCTGATCGAACAGAAGGGTCCGACGGGATTTACCCTGTCCGAGGCGGCGCGGGTCGCGGGCGTCACACCGGCGGCAGTCTATCGCCACTTTGAAGGCCGCGAAGACCTGATCGCCGAAGCCGCATTGCAAGGTTACCGCACCTTCGGCGACCTGATGGAATACGCCTATAATGGCGGCAAACCATCTGCGCTTGAGGCGTTCTATGCGACGGGCCGCGCCTATCTGGCCTTCGCCAACAAATATCCGGGCCACTATATCGCGATGTTCGAAAGCGGCATTTCGATCCAGCGAACGCCCGATCTGAATGATGCCGCCACGCGCGCGATGGGTGTGCTGGAAACCGCAGCGGCCGAACTTTCGCAGCATATTCCCGCAGAAAAGCGACCACCGCCACAGATGTTTTCGGCCCACGTTTGGGCCATGTCCCACGGCATTGTCGAGTTGTTCGCGCGTGGCTCTCCGGGCACAAAAAGCCCTTTTCCACCCGAAGACTTGCTTGAATCCGCCATTGGCGTTTATCTGCGCGGGCTGGGCCTGATTGCGCCCGACACGTAACACGCATTTCATAAGCTGAATTGACGGAAAATCACGGATGGACGGAACGCTCGCGGTCATTTTTGCCCTGACCAGTTTAGCAGATATGGCGCTGAACGATTGCCCAACAGGGTGTTTAGTCGAAGGTCGCACAGTCCAGCGTTTATCGTTCCAGACAGGCGCCACCGAGTTTCAGGAAGACTTCATCGGCACCGAGATTTACGCAGGCTACGACATGGGCCGCACCTACGGTCCGTTCCAGCCAACTATGGCGATTTCCGTGACTGATACAGGCGACACATGGTTGGGCGTCGGTGCGAAGTGGACGTCGAACGACATTCTGACTGCGGGTCCGCTATTCGTTGAAACATCGCTGATGCCCGGCATCTATTTTGCCGGTGACGGGCCGGACATCGGCGGCGCCATGCAATTTCGTTCGGCCTTTGGCATTGGATATGCGTTGGGCAATGGCGCGACCGTCAGTGTGCTTTACGATCACAGGTCAAACGCGGACACCCAGAACCTGAACCCCGGTCTGGAAACGCTTTCCATCCGCTACGCAATCGCGTTTTAGGGCATCACGACAAGCGCGCGCGCGTCCCAGATCACTTGGGTCTGGTCGTCTTTGTCCAAGACGGGACGCCCGATCATATTCTTCATGGAAATGGTGATCGGCTCTTCAACGCCGGCGATCCGCACATCGTAGTAGGTCATGTCGCCGTAATAGACGACCTCGTCCACGACAGCATCCACCAACTGCCGGTCTGTGGTTTCGCCCTCAAACAGAATTCCCAATGATTCCGGCCTGATACCCACCACACCTGATCCTACAGTTGCACCTCCCGGCGCCTGCTCTTGCGGGACTTCACATTTTCCAAGCCCTGCCACATCCAGCGCGATCACATCGGATGCGCTGGTCACCTCAGCCGGTAGGAAATTCATCTTGCCGATAAATTCAGCCACACGTTTGGACTTCGGGCGTCGATATAATGTCTCGGGATCATCAAGCTGTCCGATCTCGCCCTCGAACATCACCGCGATCCGGTCCGACATCACCAATGCCTCTTCCTGATCGTGGGTGACCAGAATGAACGTGATTCCCACGTGACGCTGGAGGCGGATCAATTCCACCTGCATCTGTTCGCGCATCTTTTTGTCCAGCGCCGACAACGGCTCATCCAGCAAGAGCACCTTAGGTTTCAGGATCAATGCGCGGGCCAATGCGACCCGCTGCCGCTGCCCGCCTGACAGTGCATGTGCGGCCCTGTCGCCATAACCTGCGAGCCCGACCATCTTGAGCGCGTCTTCCACCATCGCCGGACGGTCCGACTTGGCGATATCCTTGCGTTTGCGCAGTCCGAAGGCCACGTTTTCCGCCACCGTCAAATGCGGGAAAATCGCATAGCTTTGAAACACCATGTTCGTGGGGCGCAGGTTGGCCGATACACCGTCCATGTCTTTGCCGCCGATCATGACGCTGCCCTCAGACACGCCTTCAAAGCCAGCGATGGTTCGCAAAAGCGTGGTCTTGCCACAACCCGACGGCCCCAGAAGCGAGAAAAACTCGCCCTCGTTGATCGTCAGATCGATATCGCGCAGCGCGTGATAGTCGCCATAGAATTTCTGAACGCCTGTGAGTTCGATAAGCGGTTTCACAAAAAGCCCCCTGTATCCTTGCCGCCGGCTTTGGCGATGCCGCGGCGGCGCAGGATTTCAGCAATGGTCAAAAGAAGGATCGAAAGCGCCACAAGGATTGTCCCTAGTGCCATGACAACGGGCAGTGATGCGGGAAAGCGCAGCAGGCTCCAGATATAGACGGGCATCGTCGGATTCGCGCCTGTGAGGAAGAAGGCGATGATGAACTCGTCCAGCGATATGGTGAAGGCGATGAGGAACGATGAGATCACGCCTGGCATGACCAGCGGAAAGATGACCGACCAGAACGCCGACCAGCGGCTTTCGCCCAGATCAAGTGCCGCCTCTTCCAGTGATGGATCAAGGTTCTGGAACGCGCCGTTCAGTATCGCAATGGAAAACGGCGTGCAAATCAGCGTGTGAGCCGCAATGATTGTCCAGTTCGACAGGCCCAACCCGAGGATCTGCACCGCCACCACCAGCAGCGACACCGCAACAATGATCTCTGGCAGAACCAGCGGCAGCATGACAAAACCCATGATCCCCGCCTTGAACCGGAAATGCGGCATCGCCCCTGCCCGGGCGGCACACATGCCCAAACAGGTCGACAGCGCGGCGGTGGTTAGCGCGATAAACAGTGAATTGCCAACCGCGTCATGCAGGGCTTTTGTTGTCATAAGCTCGCCAAACCAGTCGGTCGTAAAGCCGGACAGCGGAAACGCGATGATCGTCGCGTCGTTGAACGCAAAGATCGGCAGTAGCATGATGGGCGCGTAAAGAAACACCAGATACGCGATGGTATAAAAACGCAGGCTCATGCGCGGCCTCGCAGCCATTTACGGTTCAATAACACAAAAACAAGACTGATCGCTGTGACCGACAACATCGCCACAATCGCCAAGGCCGCACCCAGTGGTGCGTTATTCAGGGCCAGAAATTGCGTCTGGATCATATTGGCGATCAGCTTGCCCCCCGCGCCACCCATCAGTTCCGGTGTCACATAGTCACCGATTGTCGGGATGAACACGATCAACACAGCTGCCACCACTCCGGGCACCGACAGCGGCAAAGTCACGCGGAAAAACGTGCTAAGTTTACTTTCGCCCAAGTCCTGCGATGCCTCAAGCAGCGAGCGATCAATCTTTTCCAGCGCGACGAAGATCGGCAGGATCGCAAAGGGCGCAAAGGCGTGGGCCAGTGTGATGATGACCGCGTTCACGTTATACAGGATGAAGGTTAGCGGCTCATCAATGATCCCAGCTTGGGTCAGGCCGGTATTGATGACGCCATTGTAGCCAAGGATGACCTTCCACAAAAACACGCGGATCAGGTAGCTGGTCCAGAACGGGATTGTGATCAGGAAGAGCCAGATCGATTTCCGGCTGGGATGCACGTGGAATGACACGAAATAGGCCACAGGATAGGCCAAGAGAACCGTCACCAGAGTGACCACGCCCGACACATAAAGAGAGCGCTGTAACAGCGCGAAATATATCGGCTTTTCCGCGATTTCCTGATAGTTGGCGAGCGTGAATGTGGTGTCGAGCGTGATGAAGTCCTGCGTCCAGAAACTGAACAACACAATCGCCAGCAACGGCACCGCCAACAGAAGCAATGCGTAGGCAAATGGCGGGGCCAGCAGCAACATGCTGCGCTTTTGATCTGCGGTGAGTGCGCCTTTTGCCATAGCGGTCATGATTGTGCGCGAGCCATTGAATCGTCAAGGCGCAAACGCACAGCATGGGCAAAGCTTGCGCCCTGCCCATGCCGGAAACCGATCACTCGTTACGAACCTCTGTCAGACCATGGAGTTCATGCCGAACATATTGCCTTCGGTATCCATGCAGATCGACACAAAGCCGAACTCTCCGATCGAAAACTTTGGCCGGATCACCTGCCCGCCTGCGGCCTCTACGCGGCCTTGTTCTGTCGCGCAGTCCTCGGCCATGAAATAGATGATTGTGCCCCCCACGCCAGGGCCCGCGTGTGGTGCTTTGGTCAGCGCGCCTGCTGCGCCATAGACGCTCATGTCGCTGGCGAAGGCCATCATCTGTGTCTCGCCGGTTGGATCGCCCATTGGCTCCAGCTTGCGATCAAAAACCGCCTCATAAAACGCGACGGCGCGGTCCAGATCATCAACATAAATGTCAAACCAGCCTACGGGGTTCATCTGTGTCATCTGCTTTATCCTTTGATGTGTTGTCTTGATGAAGACAGGATTAAGCGATCAGTGGCGGCCCGTATTGTAGATTTCAGACATCAAACTTTTTTGCGTATTTTCCGGGTGTGTAGCCTGTGGCTTTTCGAAACGAGTGGATGAAATGCGACTGATCGGCGTAGGACAGGGATGGTTCTCCCTTCAGTGCTTGCTGAAGCCGCAGAACTTTCAAGAAATCATGCGGGGTGAAGCCCGTGGTGCGTTTGAGGTTCCGCTGCAACTGTCGCGGCGACAGCGCGCAAATCTCGGCCATGTCGGCAACGGTAAAGATATCATCCATCTGGGCAAAGATTTGTTCGGTCACAGGATTGGCCACGACAAGCCCGCGCGCCACCAGATCATCGACAAAGCTGACCAAGGCCGTTTGGCTGGCATCAAACCCCTGCCTGATCAGCACACTGTTCATGGCGATCAGCGGCAGGTCCCCTGCGTAGTGATCATCAATCTGCCCGAATCCGACCGGAACTTTATCCGCCTGCCAGACCCCAGGCAGGAATCGGATATTGATGAAATGAAACGTGCGACCAAGGTTCAGCTCTTCAGCAGAGGCTTGCAGCTTGGTCAGGCCCGCGACATGCGCGTCGCTTTGGTCGAAGATGATGTAGGTGCAGGCATCGGGAAGAGCGTGAAAACGGTAGTCAGCGGGCAATGGTTCGGTCGTGCGCAGTTCCAGAAACCGATGCACAATACCACCCAAATGCGCTGGCGGTTCGGTCTCGGTGAACTGGACCAGATCAATCGCGCGGTCGCGGCTGTTGCCTTTGGGATCATACATATCGCTAACCTAACCCGCTGCCCCACAAACAAAAAGGGCGGCCCAACTGGACCGCCCTTTTCCAAAACTGTCGTAAAACTTAACGCTTGGAGAACTGGAAGCTCTTACGCGCTTTGGCCTTACCGTACTTCTTACGCTCAACAACGCGGCTGTCGCGTGTGAGGAAACCAGCAGCCTTCAGCGCAGGGCGCAGGCTTGGGTCAAACAGTTGCAGTGCCTTGGACACACCGTGCTTTACAGCACCGGCCTGACCGGACAGGCCGCCACCTTTGACAGTTGCGACAACGTCGAACTGATCGGTGACGCCAGCAACCGAAAACGGCTGAGCAAGGATCATCTGCAGCACGGGGCGTGCAAAATACTCTTTCATCTCTTTGCCATTCACGGTGACCTTACCGGAACCCGGCTTGATCCAGACGCGGGCAACCGCATCTTTCCGCTTGCCAGTCGCGTAGGAACGGCCGAACTCGTCTTTCTTTGGCTCGCGCTGGATCACTTCTTCGGTGACGGGCGCCTCGGCCAGGTCCATGCCGCCAGCGGCTGCACCAAGCTCTTCGAGCGAATTGATCTGATCAGCCATTATGCGCTCCCCGGCGTGCCGGTCGTGTCGGCCTTGTGCTGTGTGCGTGTGTTTTTCGGGTTCATGGCGGCCACGTCCAGAACTTCTGGCTTCTGGGCTTCCATGCCGTGCTCTGTGCCTGCGAAAACGCGCAGGTGTGTCATCTGCTGCTTGGCCAAAGGACCGCGTGGCAACATGCGCTGCACAGCTTTCATGACGACGCGCTCGGGGTGTGCACCCTCAAGAATGTCGGCTTTGGTCTTGGACTTGATGCCGCCGGGGTGGCCAGTGTGCCAGTAGTAACGCTCTTCGCGCTTGTTACCGGTCATCTGGATTTTCTCGGCGTTGATGACGATCACGTTGTCGCCCATGTCCATGGACGGCGTGTAGGATGGCTTGTGCTTACCGCGCAAGCGCATGGCGATGATCGATGCGAGACGGCCCAAAACGATGCCTTCGGCATCAATCAGGATCCATTTCTTGTCGATATCTGCCGGAGTTGCAGAAAAGGTTTTCATATCTCACCAAAAAGGTTCGGGGGCCTTGCATGGCCCGTCATTCGGATAACGGGCTTATAAAGGGGTCACATACACGGTCAAGCACCGTTTGCACGAAAAAGAATTGCAAAAACAGCGGGTTACAATTAAGGTATTATTTTACCCCACCACAATCACACCGAAATCCGCTCTGGCGGGTGATCAAGCAGATCACGCAGCGTTCGCATCGCCTGCGCAAACCGTTCATGACTGACCTGACCGTTCAAGGCAATACGCACAGCATGGATGCTGCGGCTGTCGCGCAAGGCAAAATCATCGGCAGACTTGAGAAGCACGCCAGACGCCTCTGCCGCCTGACAAAACTCGCCTGCGCGCCAGCCCAGTGGCAATTCGAGCCAGATGAACGGCACCGTTTCCGACCACGTCAGCTGATAACGCCCTAGGATATTCACAGCAGCCCGCACGTCCTGCGCAATCCGCGCCTGCACGCCGTCCATGACCGCATCCATCTGCGGCTGCGCCATGATATCGGCGTAAAGGTCGGTGATCAGACGGGTCACGCCAAAGGATTGGAAGGTTGACGTGCGGACGAGGTGGCTTGTCCAGCCGCGTGCGGCAATCGCAAACCCGATCCGTAGTGCCGCAGTGATCGACTTGGAAGGCGAGGTCACATACCAGCCCAGATCAGGCAACAGCGCGCGGTAACTCGGCCCTGCGTGCGGGGTGCGCATCAGGCGGTAACAATCATCATCTACGATATGCACACCGTAGCGTTCTGCCATCCGCGCGATCTCTTGGCGGCGCTCAGGTGTCGCGGAACGCACGATCGGGTTACACACTTCGGCTGACGTGCAAAAGACCTGCACGCCTTCTGTCTTGATCATATGCTCTAACGCCGCCGGCACCGGCCCTGCATTGTCCCATGGCACCCCAACAACCTTCGCACGGCACAGCATCGCGGCAGAGCGGAAGCCGCCGTAGCTCAATTCGTCCACGGCAATCACCGGCGCAGTTCCGGTCAGAACGGTTTGCAGGATCATCACAATCGCGCTTTGCCCGCCGTTGGCGAGCACCACATCTTCAAGTTCAAACGGGCCCACCGGTGCATCTGCGACAGACGCGGCAAAGCTTGCGCGGGCGGCAATATCGGTGTCGCGGCTGGGATAGCGCAAAAGCTGATCAGGAAGCATGTTCTGCGCCAAGCGGGTCATCGCATCACGGATCAGCGCACCCTGCCCGGCTTCTGGCATTTTCGGGCTCAGCAAGTGAGCCTGTTCGGGGTGGTCCAGAACCGGGTCCAGCATGACAGGCGCATCCGGTGTTGCCAGCACGGGCTGCGCGATGCCCCGTGCCTTGGCGACAAAGGTGCCGCGTCCGACCCCAGCGTTCAGCCGCCCCTCATCCGTCAGGACAGAATAGGCCCGCGCCACTGTGCCCGGCGTGACGCCCACACGAAACGCAAGTTCGCGCACGGGAGGCAATTGCTCACCGGATGATAATTGTCCCGATACAATTCCCTCACGGATCGCGGCAGCCAAGGCTTTATACTTTGAGCGCCCCGCGTTGCTTAGGTCTGGCGTCCACTTTGTATCCGATACAATCATTTCCTCGACGCCTCGTGTTATTCGTTTGTATCAATAATTCATAGCAAATCGCTACTTTGTGTCAATACAATTTGAAAGGAATTGTCCCATGTCACTGACCACGTCACACGCGCCGCACACCACTGTGACCGCGCAGATCGCCCACCTGAACGCGCAGGCCAAACTTCCCACGCTGGCCCGTTTTTGCGTCGCGGTCGCGGTCAAGGTGACGAAATGGGAGAGCGCCTTTCGCACACGACGTCACCTTGCGCGGCTTGATCCGCACGAGCTGGACGATATCGGCCTGACCCGCCATGCGGCGAAAACCGAGGCGGACAAGCCGTTCTGGCAGGACTGACATCCTGCCATCTTCCTGACTGGGCCGGATCATCTCCGGCCCATTTTTAGTGTTTCGGGATGGAATAGGTCAACGAGGCACGCGCAACAGGTGCATCCATCCCTTCGGAATAAATCAGCACATCGCCCACAGCCAACACGCGCCCCAACTTATGCAGGCGCGCCTTGCCGATCAGGTTCACACCCGCCACCGGCTTGCGCATGAAATCAATGCTGCAATTTGTCGTGACCGCCAGCCCGACTGGCCCGATGCGCGACATCACCGCAATATACATGCCCACATCCGCCAATGCGAACATCGCAGGGCCTGACACCGTATTTCCGGGCCGCAGGTGACGCTCTGCCACGATCAGCGTCACATCGCAGCCATCGTCCGTGATCTGGTCGATCCTGAAATCACCATCAATCTGTGGAAACTCAGCCTCAAGAAACGCATTCATCTCGGCAATGGTCATCTTTGGTTCCATCAGCGCATCTCCTGGCCTAATCTGGTTGCAACTGACCATGAGGGCATCGCAATGACAATATTGGACCGGCAGGATGTTGACGGCATTGCCACGCTGACGCTGAACCATCCTGAAAAGCTGAACGCGCTATCGGATGCGATGATTGCCAGCCTCCACGGGTCGTTAGAGGCCATCGCGGATGATCGCAACGTGCGGGCTGTCATCATTCAAGGCAGTGGCAAGGCGTTTTGCGCCGGTCACGATCTGCGTGAAATGCAGGCCGCGCGTCAGAACCCCGATGGAGGTGCCGCCGCGCTCAAGGACCTGTTCGACCGCTGTGCCGCGATGATGCAGCGCATCCAATCCATCCCGCAGCCCGTGATTACGCAGGTCCACGGCATCGCCACCGCAGCGGGGTGTCAGCTGGTTGCCACCTGTGATCTGGCTATCGCTGCCGATGACACGAGGTTTGGCGTAAACGGCGTGAATATCGGCCTCTTCTGCTCCACCCCGATGGTGGCCCTCACCCGCAACATCACGCGCAAAGCGGCGTTTGAGATGCTGACCACGGGTCGGTTCATTGATGCAGCCGAGGCGCAATCGCTTGGTCTGATCAACAAGGCCGTGCCATCAGATCAGCTTGGCTCCGAAACCCGCGCCCTTGCCACGACCATCGCCGCCAAATTGGCAAGCGCCGTGGCTATCGGAAAGCAGGCGTTCTACGCGCAGGCCCAGATGCCACTGGACGAGGCTTACGCCTACACCGGTGACGTCATGGTACAGAACATGGCCGTGCCGGACACCGATGAGGGCATCAACGCATTTCTGGAAAAGCGATCGCCAGACTGGTCCTGACGATCGCCTCGCAAGTCAAAGCCCGTAGATATCTCCAAACTTGGTTTCCAGATAATCCAGTAGCGGCGCCTCTGTCGGTGCCGCACCTGTGGCGTGGATGATCGTGTCTTGCGGGGTGCGCAGGCCGCCGTGGCGCTGCACGTTTTCACGCAGCCACTGCGTGGCAGTCGTCGCGTCACCGCGCGCAAGATCGGCATCAACCGACGGGACAGCCGACCGCATCGCCGTGTTCAGGCACCCTGCATAAACATTGCCCAGCGTATAGGTCGGGAAGTAGCCAAACAGCCCTTCGGACCAATGCACATCCTGCAACACGCCATTTGACGGCATGTCGACGGCATAACCGAAGTCCGCTTTGAAGCGGTCATTCCAAGCCGCCTCCAGATCGGACACGGCAAGATCGCCGGCCATCAACGCGCGCTCAAGATCAAAGCGCAGAAGCACGTGCAGGTTATACTGCACCTCGTCCGCTTCGGTGCGGATGAAACCGTCACTTACACGATTGACGGTGGCATAGAACGCATCTTCATCAGCAATCCCGAAATCGCCGAACTGATCGCGCATCTGCCCGAAAAGCCATCCGGTAAACGCGCGGCTGCGGCCAAGCTGGTTTTCGTAAATCCGGCTCTGGCTTTCGTGCACGCCCATCGACACACCCGACCCGAGCGGCGACAGCAAATAGTCGCGGTCGATCCCTTGTTCGTAACAAGCGTGGCCGACCTCGTGGATCGTCGAGTAGAAACAGTTGAACGGATCCAGCGGATTGGTGCGCGTTGTGATCCGCACATCAAGACCCGACCCACTTGAAAACGGGTGCACGGCCTTGTCGATCCGTCCGTGGTCCGTGTCATACCCGAAAGCCTTCGCCAGCTTTTGTGACAGGGCAAGCTGCCCCGCCTCGTCAAACGCTTGTGAGAGTGCTGCCGGTGCGGGCTTGCTCAGGATCGCTTCGCGCAGGGCGACCAGTCGTGGGCGCAGGGCGTCGAACATGGCCGCCAAAGTCTCACCCGTCATGCCGGGCTCATAGTCGTCCAACAGCGCGTCATAGCTGTTGGCACCGTCTGACACAGCGACTGCCTTTTTACGCATCAAATCGACGACCTGCGACAGGACCGGCAGAAACGCTGCGACATCCTCCTCGGCGCGGGCCTTGGCCCACGTGCGGTGGGCCAATGATGTTGTTTTGGCAATCGCCGCTGCAAGATCGGCAGGAACCTTCGCCGTTTTTTCGAAATTCCGACGGATGTGGCGCAACTGTGCTGCGTCCGTCTCCGTGACCGGTGTCGCTTTTTCCAGCCATTCGCCCACGCGCGGGTCAATGCGGCGGGCGTGCAGAACACGGCTCATGGCGGCGTGCTCCTCCGCCCGTTGAGGGGCGGCGCCATCCGGCATCATGGTTTCCTGATCCCACCCCAAACGGCCCGCAATCTGACCCAGCGCCTCGGTCTCGCGCTGGAATTGCATCAGGTCATCAAAGGCGCTCATGCGATTTTCCCTCGAACGGATTGTGGATACGGATAGCGGGCAAGGAAACGTGCGCGCAGGATCAGCACCCAAAGCACCACAGCACCAAACTGGTGCAGGATCGCGGCCTGCCACGGCGCAGAATACATGACCGTCACGATCCCCAGCAGCATTTGGATCACCAGCATCGCCATCATCGCGTTAAAGGCAAAACGCGTCTGGCCGTTGGCGTTACGCTGCCCGTTACGCCAAACGACAAAGCCGAAGGCAAACAGGAAATAACCCGCCATCCGGTGCATGAACTGCACAAGACCTTCGTCTTCAAAGAAATTCCGCCAGACAGGCTCAAGCATGAATGGCTCGGGCGGAAGAAAGGAGCCAGCCATCAGCGGCCAGTCAGGGTATGTGCGGCCTGCGTCGATCCCCGCGACCAAAGCCCCGATCAGAATTTGCACAAAGGCCACTACAACAAGCGCAGTGGTCAGACTGGCAAGTTTGCTGTCGCCCATGCGCCGCGCCTGCATGATATCGGCACTGCGTCGTGACAGGGCCATGATGTACCACGCCAGAAATCCGAAGATGACAAAGGCCAGACCCAGATGCGTGGCCAGCCGGTAAGACGCCACATCAAGCATGCCTGCCTGCAAGCCGCTGTGGACCATCCACCAGCCGATCGCGCCTTGCAGACCGCCCAAAGCGCCCACAAAGAACAGCTTTCCGGTCCAGCCGGTTGGGATTTTGCGCGTCACAAGGAAGAACAAGAAACCGACCGCCCAAACAAGACCAATGACGCGCCCCAGCTGACGGTGACCCCATTCCCACCAATAGATTGTCTTGAACTCGTCCAGCGTCATGCCAGCGTTTTGCAGTTGGTATTCGGGGATCTCTTTGTATTTGTCGAACTCTGTCGCCCAATCCTCTGCGGACAAAGGCGGGATTGCACCCGTCACAGGCGCCCATTCGGTGATCGACAGGCCTGAATCTGTCAGACGGGTCAATCCACCCACAGCAATCATGATCGCCACCAGCGCAAACAGCACCATCAGCCAGCCACGGATCGCGACACGCGCGCCCTGCCCCTTGGCATCAATGCCACCGGGGGCCGCGACCTGCTTTTGGGTGGTGCCGACCTCTTCGAAAATGCTGCGGGATTTCTGCGCCATATCCGGCCTCCTGATGCTCTTGTCGCGCAATCTATGTGCGGCGGGTGAAGGGGGCAAGCGCCCTGCCCTGCGTCCTCTAGTCGCCGCGCTCTTTCCACCGGACCATCTGGCGCATAATGCCGTGCAACATGCGCACGTCCGCCTGAGTGAAAGGCATCCGCGACCACAGATTGCGTAGGTTCAGCTTCATGCTGTCGGACTTGTGGTCAGGGAAAAAGAACCCTGCCTCCTCCAGGCGTTGTTCGTAATGATCGCCCAGCTTTTCAATCTCGGTCCGGCTGGCCCAGTCGTCAGCCGCTTGCATGGTCTGTGGCGCGGCCTCTTGCGTGGCACGACGCCATTCATAGCCTGTCAGCAGAACGCATTGCCCAAGGTTGAGCGATGGAAAGTCGGGATTGACCGGAACCGAAATGATCGCGTTGGCGCGCACGATATCTTCGTTTTCAAGCCCCGCACGTTCAGGGCCGAAGAGCACGGCGACCTTGCCACCAGCTGCGATCCGGTCACGCGCGTCGATCATCGCGGCTTCGGGCGTGAAAACGGGCTTGGTCAGATCGCGCTGGCGGGCAGTCGTCGCATAGACATAGGTGCAGTCTTCGACGGCTTGGGCGGTGCTGTCGCACAAGATCGCCTCATCCAGCAAACGCCCTGCGCCAGATGCCATCGCTACGGCCTTCTGATTGGGCCAGCCATCACGGGGCGACGTGATCCGCATCCGATCCAAACCAAAGTTCCACATGGCCCTTGCTGCCGCACCGATGTTTTCACCCATCTGGGGGCGCACAAGAACAAATGCTGGTTGCGGCGTGTCGGTCGGCATAAGGCAAATCCCATGTTTTGCAGGCTGATACGTCTGCCTTCACCGCAAGGCAAGCCGTTGACCAATAGCCAAGCCTGCAAATCCCCGCTAAGGGGGTGGCAACACGCTCAAACCCGGACCGATACGATGACCGACCAAGATGACCTGATCCCGCAGATTTACCTGATCACCCCCGCGCAGTTTGATCTGTCGCAATTCCCCGATCAGCTTGCGGCCTGTTTGGATGCCGTGCCGGTTGGCTGCTTGCGTCTTTCGCTTGGGCTGCGCGAGGAAGACCAGATCGCCAAAGCCGCCGATGCCCTGCGCGAGGTGTCGCACGCCCGCGATGTGGCCCTTGTGATCGACAGCCATGTGCAGATGGTCGAACGTCTGGGGCTGGACGGCGTGCATCTGACGGACCACGCCAGATCCGTGGCGAAAACACGCAAAGCACTGGGCGATGATGCGATTGTCGGCACATTTTGCGGCAATTCGCGTCACGACGGTATGACAGCAGGCGAATTGGGCGCCGATTACGTCAGCTTTGGCCCTGCAGGCAACAGCGCGCTGGGCGACGGCACGCAAGCCGAGTTGGAGCTGTTCCAGTGGTGGTCGGCCATGATTGAGGTGCCTGTCGTGGCCGAGGGTGCCTTGGACGACACGCTGATCCGCACGCTTGCGCCACACGCGGATTTCTTTGGCATCGGCGACGAGATCTGGTCGCAAGACGATCCGGCCGCAGCCCTGACATCACTCCGGAATGCGATGCTGGGCTAGACCACTCCGCACAGCCACCTCAAGATCTGCGGCAAGCACCTTGCGATTGGCATAATCGGCAACTTGCACAGGCAGATGGTAGACAACCGTCACCCTGCCCTGCGGTGATGCCGCCAATGTGCCCAGCAAATGCGGGGCAAGTTCCATATCCCCCCACCAGCCATAAAAGCGTTGGTCTGCGCCTTCTGGCGCTTGATAGCGGACGGTGACAGGTTGAATGGCAAGCGTATCCTTCAGGGCCGGATCAAAGAACGCCGCGAACAAGGTGGGTTTGAACGCAAGCACCTGAAGCCCGTCGGTTGATGTGCCTTCGGGAAAAAACAAAAGCTTATGCCCTGCAGCCAAACGCTCGCGGAAAACGGCGATCTGTGATGCAGCCTCTTTTCTGTCGCGGCGGATAAAGACCGTTCCGGTGGCCCGTGCCAGCCAGCCTATGCCGGGCCAACCTGCGACTTCGTCCTTCGATACAAAATAGATGCGTTTGGCCGCGTTCAGCGCAAAGATGTCGAGCCATGATGAATGGTTCGCCACAACGGCACCCGGTCCGCGCATCACCGTGCCTTCTGTCTGGTAGGTTATTCCCATGATGAAGAACGCGCTGCGGCACACAAATTGCGTGATATATGGCGTCCAAGGACGCACCTCGCCATACAACGGCTTCTCAATCAAGCGCACCAGCAACAGCAGCGCCAGACAGATCAGGATCAAAGACACCAACGGCACACCGCGCGCGATGACGCGCACCCAACCCATGGGCGAGATTTTCAGATGCTCGGGCACCGTATCGGATGTCCACGTGTCATTGTTCATGCGGTCGATTTACCCAGATAAATGGCGCGCTGTTTGTCAGACATACGGTCAAGGTCCAGAACAAGGCAGACGTCGGTCGTGTTAAACGCATGATCCACAAAAGCACCCGCGCCAACCATACCGCCCAAACGCAGATACGCCTTGATCAATGGCGGCACCGCGCGCATCGCGGCCTTTCTGTCGATCTGATCTGCCGGGATCGTATTCATGTCGTGGAACACCGTCGCGCGCGGGCACAGCTCGGCTGGCGCAAGATGTGCGTGATGCAAGTAGGCCAGCGGCAAAGCATGGGCCTGCGTGTCGGTCCCATGAAACGATGCCACACCGAACAAGACATCAATCTGATGGGTCGAAACGTAACGCGCCAATGCCGACCACAACTGGAACATCCCCTGCCCGCCGCGATAATCCTTGTGGACACAGGACCGCCCCAGCTCAAGCAGGCGGCGGCCTGACCGGATCAATGGCGACAAGTCAAATTCGGAGGCTGAGTAAAAACCTCCCGCCTTCTCTGCACCCGCCATTGTCAGCAAACGGTAAACGCCAACAATGCGCTGGCCCGCAGGCCGTGTCATATCGCGCAGCACCATGTGATCTGCCGCTGCATCAAAGGCATCAACGTCACGCCCTGCTGCATGATCCACAAGCGGGCCGTCCCCACCCATTTCACGAATGAAAACGTCATAACGCAATCGCTGCGCCTGTGCGATTTCGTCATCCGATCGCGCCAGTGATACCTGAAATTCCGGGGATGGTTGGGTCATGGACTGCCAATGCAAAACTCTGCGCTACCTAGGAAAGGCGTAACCTTTTGGCAAGGTTTCAAAATTAGGATGATGGTTAAGATTGACTCAACACACCACGTTGCTACCGTAAGTTGCACCCCGCTCATTCGGCGTAAACGATGTCCAGACTGACCCGCGCCCCGTCAATGACGACTTTTCCTTCCTCACGAAAGTTCACCGTGATGCGTCCACCAATATTCGACTGGACCTGCCCGACACCCCACTCCGGCCGTCGGGGATGTGTGACCAGCATGCCAGGTTCCAGTAGCGCGTTCAGTTCTGCCGACATTCCGGTCTCCTTTTTCAGAAAGCTATTTTCCCATGCGCAATGATCTTGCAGCACTTGTTGGCTCGCGTATCTGTCACGACCTTATCAGCCCTCTGGGGGCAATCGGCAACGGTGTTGAACTGTTGACGCTTACCAATGGTGATACCGATGCAGAAATCGCGCTGATCAACGATAGCGTTGAAAATGCAAATGCACGTATCCGCTTTTTCAGGATCGCCTATGGTGCTGCCCGTGCCGAGCAGTTCGTGCCCCGCACTGAGGTGTTATCGGTCTTGGCCGACACAGCGCGCGGCGGGCGTTTTGGCTATGTGTGGAAGGTGGAAGGCGACCAGCCACGTCCCGAAGTGCGTATCGCATTTCTGCTGCTGCAATGTGTTGAATCCGGCCTGCCGGCCGGTGGCGATATCCAGATCAGCGAGGATCATGGGACATGGCAGATCGTCGGCACCGGACCCCGCAAAAACATTGACCAAGTCCTTTGGGAAACCCTGACCAATCCACGGCTGAAGTTTTCACACAGCGCAGCACAGGTACAATTTGCCATGCTGCCAGAGGTGGCGCGGGACGCACGCCGCACGCTTTCTATCGATTTAGACGGCGATCATATCATCGCACGGTTCTAGGGCCGTATTGTTCCGTCCCCGGTGACCAGATATTTGAAGCTGGTCAGCTGCGTCGCACCCACTGGCCCGCGCGCGTGCAACTTGCCCGTCGCGATGCCAATCTCGGCGCCCATGCCAAATTCACCACCATCAGCAAACTGGGTCGACGCGTTCCGCATCAGGATCGCGCTGTCCAACTGCGCGAAAAACTGGTCTGCGACCGCGTCATCTTCAGCAATGATCGCATCCGTATGATTGGACCCGAAGGTGCGGATATGGGCGATCGCCTCGTTGACATCCGCGACCTCTTTCGCCGCGATGATCATATCAAGGAATTCTTTCCCGAAATCAGTGGGTTCTGCTGCGGTCTTGCCATCAAATGAGAGACTGTCGTCGGCCCGCACCTCAACCCCTTTGGCAATCATATCGCTCAGCAGTGTTAAGCCATGTTTTGCAACGAAATCTTTGGCGATCAACACGGTTTCGGCTGATCCGCAGATGCCGGTCCGGCGTGTCTTAGCGTTGATCAACACGTCACGCGCCTTTTCGGGATCGGCACTTCCGTCCACATACACATGGCAAATGCCTTCTAGGTGCGCAAAGACAGGCACACGCGCCTCTTTCTGCACAAGTCCAACAAGCCCCTTGCCGCCGCGTGGCACAATGACATCGATATGATCTGTCGCCTGCAGCATCGCCGTGACAGCAGCGCGGTCGCGGGTCGGCACAAGCTGGATCGCGGCCTCGGGCAGTCTGGCAGCCTGCAAACCTTCAACCATCGCCGCATGGATTGCTGTGGCCGAATGCAGGCTTTCGGACCCACCTCGCAAAATTACTGCGTTTCCTGATTTGAGGCACAGTGCACCGGCATCAGCAGTCACATTCGGACGGCTTTCGTAAATGACGCCAATCACGCCAATGGGCGTGCGCACGCGGCGGATATGCAGCCCGTTGGGGCGCGTCCAGCTGTCAATCTCGGCACCCACGGGATCATCCTGCATGGCAACAGCCCGCAATCCGTCGACCATGCCCTGCACCCGCGCTTCATCCAGCATCAGCCGGTCCATCATGGCGGGCGAAAGGCCCTTTTCAGCACCAAAGGCCAGATCTTTCTTATTTGCCGCGATAATATCGGCACGGTTGGCCCACATCGTGTCAGCGGCGTGCAGCAAGGCGTCCCGCTTGGCATCAGACGGCGCAGAGGCAAGACTGACAGCGGCAGCCCGCGCCTGCTCACCAATTTTTGTCATCATGGGGCCAATGGTATCTTGGGTGTTCATCTTGCGGGTCCTTTACAGCACCATGTCGTCACGGTGGATCAATGCAGCGCGGCCTTTGTAGCCGAGGATCGTTTCAATGTCAGCCGACTGCCGCCCCATGATCTGGCGCGCTTCGGCTCCGGTGTAACGGCTCAGACCCGATCCGATCTGGTTGCCTGCGGCATCCAAAATCGTCACAGGATCACCGCGCCCGAAAGCACCGCTCACAGCCACCACGCCAGCGGGCAGCAGGCTATTACCGCTTTGCAGTGCAGTCATCGCGCCACTGTCGACGGTCAGCTGTCCGCGCGGTTTCATAGTCGCGATCCAGCGTTTGCGGGCCGCTTGCGGGTCTGTATGAGCCGTGAACCATGTACAAGCCGCACCATTTTCCAAAGCCCGCAGCGGGTTCAAAGGAGAGCCAAGTGTGATCGCCATCGCGCACCCTGCTTCTGTCGCCACCCGCGCCGCCATGACTTTGGTTTTCATCCCGCCCTTGGACAGGCCTGATCCCGCATCACCGGCAGCAGCCTCGATTTCGGGTGTGATTTCGGAAATGATATCAAAGCGCTGCGCGTCTTTGTTGACGTGCGGATTATCTGCGTAAAAACCGTCTACATCTGACAAAAGAACCAACTGGTCGGCGCCGATGGTGACAGCGACCTGTGCCGCCAACCTGTCGTTATCGCCGTATCTGATTTCGTCTGTCGCGATGGTGTCATTCTCATTCACGATGGGTGTGACGCCCAGCGTCAATAGGGTTTGCATCGTCGCGCGGCTGTTCAGGTAACGCTTGCGGTTCTCGGAATCCTCAAGCGTGACAAGGACTTGCCCTGTGGTCACGCCGTGGGGCTGCAAGGCATCCTCATAAGCGCGCGCCAACTGGATTTGTCCAACGGCTGCGGCGGCTTGCGATTGCTCAAGCGAGAGCGGGCCATTGCCAAGCCCCAACACACCGCGCCCCAGCGCGATCGACCCTGACGATACCAGAATAACGTCGGTCCCGCGTTGGCGGATCGCAGCAACATCCGCGGCAAGCGACTTCAGCCAGTCCGCACGCAAAGTGCCCGTATCGCGATCAACGAGCAGCGCCGATCCGATTTTGACGACCAGCCGTTTGGCATCTTTTAAGGCTGCCATGGCGCGTCCTCTTCGGCCACCTCTTCGTCGGTGCGGTTGTCTTTGCGGTGACGCAGCTTGTCTTCCGCGATCTGATCTTTGAGCGCGCGCAGCACGTCCGTCACGCCCTCGCCTGTAACGGCCGACATCATCATCACATCGCCACCGACAACAGTTTCCATCTCGGATTTGATGAAGGCGCGCTCTTCTTCATCAAGCGCGTCAATCTTGTTGAGCACCGTGACACGTGGCTTGTCAGCCAGATCGCCGCCATATGCCTCAAGCTCTCCGATAATCGTGGTGTAGTCGGCCATCGGATCGCCGGACGTGCCATCGACCAGATGCAAAAGGACAGAGCAGCGTTCCACGTGCCCCAGAAACAGATCACCCAAACCGCGCCCTTCGGACGCGCCCTCGATCAGGCCGGGAATGTCGGCCACGACAAATTCGACGTTATCGACGCCCACGACGCCAAGGTTGGGCACCAAGGTCGTAAAGGGATAGTCAGCCACTTTGGGCCGCGCGTTAGATGTCGCGGCCAGAAAAGTCGATTTACCCGCGTTTGGCATGCCCAACAGGCCCGCATCCGCAATCAGCTTGAGCCGCAGCCAGATCGTACGTTCGATCCCCTCTTGCCCCGCATTGGCACGCCGCGGTGCCTGATTGGTGGCCGACTTAAAGTGCAGGTTACCCCAGCCACCGTTACCACCTTTGGCAAGAACAACGCGCTGCCCCACCTCGGTCAGGTCGGCAATGACAGTTTCCTCGTCCTCGTCGATAATCTCGGTGCCGACCGGCACGCGCAGGATGATATCCTCGCCGGTTTTGCCGGTGCGCTGACTGCCCATGCCGTGCTGGCCGGATTGCGCAAAAAAATGCTGCTGGTAGCGAAAGTCGATCAGCGTATTCAGACCATCAACGGCCTCGGCAATGACCGAACCGCCGTTACCGCCGTCACCGCCATCGGGACCGCCGTATTCGATGAACTTCTCGCGCCGGAACGACACACAGCCCGCACCACCGCCGCCGGAGCGGATGTAGACTTTACACAGATCAAGGAACTTCATAGCGGCGGGCTTTCTTTTCGGGTTCGTCTGGCAGCTAAGCTATTGCTGCGCGTTTCTCAAGGCATGCCAGCGGTCACGGGGCAGACACATACATTGATGCACCATTTCCTTGCCCTGTGGTTTGGAAAAGTGATGTTCGATATGCGTGTCCTGAAATCCAAGCTTAAGAAGGACGCCGCGCGATGCCGCGTTCCCCTTAAAATGACCGGACCTCAAATCATCTGTAGATTGCGCGAAATGCCAATCGACGGCCAGTCGTGCCGCTTCGGTCATATAGCCCTGACCGTGGTGCGCAGGCGCGAGCCAATAGCCCAATTCTGGTAGATCGCCGATAGAGCCGATGCACTGCCCGGCCAGATCAATCGTCCACGCGTCATCTTGCCCGTTCGCAATAAACCAGTCAGCGTCCTGCAAGGTGTAAGGATATGGCGGCGCAGTAAGCCATTGCACCACATTCCAGTCCGACATGGCGGCAAACATGGCCGCCGCGTCCGACGTCACCATCGGGCGCAGCGTGATCCGTTCCCCCACCAAACGGGGGAGTGTCATGCCTCTAGCTTGATCGTGTAGGTCCACGTGGGCAAAACAGCCTGCCGGGAAACCGAAAATGCCTCTGCATCGCCCAGATAGTCAAACCCTGCATTGGTCAGAACACGCGCAGATTGCGGATTATCCTGAAACGCCTCAGCAAAAATACGCTTCGAGCCATGCGGGTTTGCAGCAAGGATCGCTTTGACAGCCGCAGTTGCCAGACCGGTGTTCCAGAAGGCAGGCGCGATCCAGTAGTAAATCTCGGACTGGTCGCGGTCCATCCGCTCAAGGCTGATAAGGCCCAACGCTTCCGCACCACCTTGTGCCGTGCCATCAAGGATCCACATGTCTTCAGAGCGTTCCGGATCGCTGGCGCGGTCAATCATCGCCTCTACGGCGCCGGGGGGCAGCGGATGAGGCATGGCACGGGTGCCGCGGGCAATGCGTTCGTCACCGGCATACATCGCGACAAGACCCGCATCAGACCGGCGCAGCGGGCGCAGGGTAAAGCGGTCTGTCTCGAACGAAACCTGATCATTCGCGGCAGCCTTGTCAGGCATCGCTATCGTGTTGTGCATCATCGGGTCTCTCCTCCTCCGAAAAACCGCCCTTGCAGGTCTTTGCATCCATATCGTGACGAAAGGATGAAATAATAAGGGGACCGGTTTTCACCGATCCCCCCAAAAGTGTTACCTTTGAATTTTTCGGTTTACTCAGCGGCCTCCGCCACTGGGAGAACTGAAATAAAGGTGCGGCCTTTCAGGCCTTTATGAAACTGGACGTTGCCTTCGACGGTTGCAAAGATTGTGTGATCCTTGCCCATGCCAACATTGGCCCCCGGCCACATCTTTGTGCCACGCTGGCGCATGATGATGTTGCCTGGAATGACAGCTTCGCCGCCAAATTTCTTAACGCCAAGGCGACGACCAGCTGAGTCGCGCCCGTTACGGGATGAACCGCCTGCTTTTTTGTGTGCCATTGGTGTCTCTCCTTAGCCTTTGTCGAATTCTTTGGCTTGTGCAATCCAATCGTCACGATCGATGCGGCCTTTGAATGACAGTTTCTCGTCCATATCAGCCACGTCTTCTGGCGTCCATGCTGCGATTTGTGCGAATGTCGTGATGCCAAAGCTGTTGAGCTTGTTCACGATCACCGGACCCACGCCGCTGATCTTGCTCAGATCGTCGGCATCAGCGGTGGCGCCAGCCTTGGCAGCGGCCTTCTTAGGCGCTGCAACGGCTTTCTCGTCTTTCTTCTTGGGTGCGGCTTTCTTGGCTTTGGTCTCTGCGACCTTTTCCTTTGCTTCACCTTCGACAACGCGGCGGTCCATTTCGGCCTGCTGCGTCTTGTTCTTTGCATAGCGACCATCGCTGACAACGTGATCCATGCCTGCACCGGACAGCGCGGCTTTCACGCCGGACTTGTCAGCACCGCTTTCAAGGATGTCGCCAATGCGAACCAGTGTCAGTTGCTGACGGTGGCCCTTCTTACGTGCGGAAGAGTGCTTCCGGCGACGCTTGACGAAGTTGATGGTCTTCGCGCCTTTGATCTGGTCGATCACTTCGGCCTGCACGCCAGCATCGGCCACCATGGGTGTGCCAACTGTCGAACCTACCATAAGAATCTCGTTGAACTGGATTTTGTCGCCAGCGGCGGCGTCCAGTTTTTCGACACGCAGAACGTCGCCAGATGCGACCTTATACTGCTTGCCACCGGTCTTGAGAACCGCAAACATATGATATTCCTTCGTTTTCCGCGTCTCTGAGGCCCCTGATCGAACAGGTGTTCAGTACCTTTGGACAGCGCGCCATGTTCGGCGTATTTTCGCAATAACCCGCGCAAGTCACTTGCACGGATGGCGGCTTATCTGCGCAGATAGGTTTTAAGTCAACCCCGTCTTTCACGTCATATTCAGGGGACAGAACACGAGGTGCCGCCATGCGTAACTATCTTTGCCTGACTGTCTTTCTGGCCGGGTGTTCCGGCGAGGCAAACCATCTTGGCAATCCACTTTTGTTGCCGGTCAACGCGCTGACATCAGCCGCTGAAAATGCGATTTACAGCCAGCGGCGCGGGCAGGTCGAACTGATCGTCAAATCCGGTTTCAACACGATCATCCCCGATATTCGTGCAGGCGGCGGCGCGACATTGTCTGACGCGATGGATGCCGCCCTGATCCCCGAAGGTGACCGCCCTGCCCGCATCACACAGATGCAGGGCGATATCGGTATCTACGATGGCAACCCGGAGGCGCTCATTACCGCGCTGATGGTCTACGGCAATTAGATCAGGCAACAGGCGCTAAAGCTCGGCCCCGATCATGAACTGCGACGCGGCCAGCCCCAAAGCGCGGCTGATCTCTTCGAACACATCGTCAAAGCCTTCAAACAAGGCCTCATTAAGCTGCTGCCCTGCGGGTGTTTGGGAAAACGCGATATAGGCTTGCAGGTCTTCGTCTGACATCGGCTCATACGCCATGAGCAGGAAGGAATAGATCCATTCGGTCGTGTTCTGACGGATTTCAGGTTCCTGCCCCCAGACATCGCTTAGAATCTGGTCTTCGGTCAGGTCACCACCAAGCGCACCGCCGTCGATCAGGCCCGTGTAAAACGCATAATTCGCGTTCAAGGCCCCAACCACATTGCTATCCACAAGGCTGTTGGCCTCAACAAAATCCTGAACCAGCCGATACCGGTCAGTTTCGTCGGCCATCGCAATCGCTGCGGCGTCCTGACTGGCTTCTTCGACAGCGTCGTCCATCAGCGCGCGGCGGGCCGATATTTCCAGATCGACAAAGTTGCTTCCGGGCTTTTCGTTGAAGAAAGCGATCATCGCGTCCACGTCGTCACCCTCAAGCGACTGGGTGAAATCACGCTCTACCTCGCCGATCATGGTGTCCAGATCGTAGATGCGGGCCACCAGCGCAGTCCAGTCGGCATTCACACGCTCGGGGAACATCTCTTCACCCAGTTCCTGACCGTAGCCCAACCCCTCGTCACGCATAATCTCAAGCACGGTGCCAAGTTCGAGGACGTCAAACAATTCAGACGCGCGGTCCGTTTGCGCAGGTAAAGCGGTTGCCGCGACAAGAAACGACGCGGTCAGCGAAAAGCGGTGAAACATGGCAGCAGATATCCTTGCGGGTGCGTCTATTGGTAGTCAGATAGGCCCCGCGCCGCCTTATGCCAAGCAATTGTCGATCACGGACGCACACAAATGCGCGGCGATTGCCGCAAATGGCGCTTGCACAGCGGTCAGCACGCGATTAAACGGCACCCCGTTGACCCCAGCGCGGAGAGGTGCCGGAGTGGTCGAACGGGGCGGTCTCGAAAACCGTTGACCCTTCACGGGGTCCCAGGGTTCGAATCCCTGTCTCTCCGCCATTTCACTGATGTTGTTGGTTCGCAGGGTCGCTTTGGGCGGCTCTTTTTGTTGCGGTCTATCGCAAAGCGGTAAGCTATACACTACCGCTCTGCTTCCCTCGCGAGCAGGATTGAAAGCGCTGCGGCTCCCACAAGAGCAATCGCTGCGGTTATCCACGCACTGCCCACGCCACCGATCTCGCTGTTCCAGACAAGAAACAGAAGACTCACCATCGAACCAAGCTGTTTGAGAAGCGATTGAACCGATAGGATCGTCAAGCGGCGAAACGGTCAAAGAATTGATCACCTTTGAACAAATAGACGTGCCGACGCGCGGACGGCGCCAGTTTCGCGAAAGGAGTAACTGCGTCAGACGCCATTTCCGAGAAATTCAGCCACTCGAAAGCAAAGTGCAACTGTCCTGCCCACGATAGGGTCGAAGAGACCGACAGAGGTCGCCCCTTGTGGTTTGGCAAAGCGGGCCTTCACTGACAGCCTAGCGCCGGCGCAACAATCACGTAGATTACCGTTCGTCGGCACAAAATCTTAGTAATGCCACATCGTCCCATCTTCGAGGCGGACAACAGGATGGCTGCCGGGCTTGTAGTCATACCGCGCGGCTTCACTCTCGTCGAAATCAACTCCAAGGCCGGGCGCATCGCTGACCTGCATCATGCCGTCATGCATGGCGTGGTCCGATGGAAAAAGCGCGTCGCATTCCGGCGTGCCCAGCACCAGATATTCCTGAATGCCAAAATTCGGGGCCCACGCGTTCAGGTGATGCTGCGCGGCCATCGAGATCGGCGAATGACTGGGCGCACCGTGAAACCCTGTGCGCACATGATGCAGCCCTGCCAGATCAACGATGCGTTTGACCGGCGTGATCCCTCCACCATACGTGACAGCGATCCGGATGAAATCAATCAGCTCGTCTTCGATCAGGCGGTTACAATCCCACACCGAATTGAACACTTCGCCAATCGCGATCGGCGTTGTGGAATGGTGCCGGATCAACCGTAGTGCGTCCTGATCTTCGGCGGGCGTCGGGTCTTCAAGCCAGAATAGGCCGACAGGTTCGACCTCCTTGGCAAACGCAGCAGCTTCGCGCGGGGTCAGGCGGTGGTGCACATCATGCAGAATCTTCAACTCTGGCCCGAACCGGTCGCGAATTTCGGCCAAAGCGGTAGGCATGAACCGCAGGTAGCGGTCGGTGTCCCAAATCTCGATCTTGGGTCGAATGCCGCTAAAATCGGTGATGAAATCGCCCTGCCCGCCTGTCTTTTCGGGAACAGCATAGCCCGTCGTCGGCATGGCAGGGATGCCGCATTGCACGCGCACAGCCTTGTAACCTTGGTCAACATAGCGGGCGACGCTGTCCATCAGATCGGGCAGGTCTGCGCCCGTCGCATGCGCGTAGACCATCGCGCCGTCCCTGCTTTTGCCGCCAAAAAGTTGGTAGAGCGGCATGTTCGCCAGTTTGCCCTTGATGTCCCACAGCGCCATATCGATTGCCCCGAAGGCCGCCATCGCAATCGGCCCGCGTCTGAAATACGCGCCGCGATAGAAGAACTGCCAAATATCTTCGGAATTGCGCGGGTCCATCCCGATCAGATTAGGGACCAGATAGTCGCGCAGGTAGGCGGCAGGCAGGGTTTCACGATTGTTGAGCGTTGCGTCGCCAAGACCGAAGACCCCCTGATCCGTCATGATCTTGAGTGTGACGTAGTTCTTGCCCGGCCCGCCGACAAAGACCTTTGCATCAGTGATTTTCAACTGCTGTATCCTCGCGACTGAAGGTAGGGCCATGATACACCATATAGATGTGATCTGGCGTTTGATCTTCGGTTTCAAATCCGTGGCGCGTATAAAACCGTCTGGCAGGATTGTTTGCCAGAACACGCAACCGAACGGGCAATCGGATGTCATCCGCCCGCTGCTTGATCTGCCGCAACACGGTTGCGCCAATGCCTTTGCTACGCACGTCAGGCGCAAGATAGAGCCTCAGCAGGCTGAGCGCTTCAGCGTCAACGCGCGTAGCGATGCAACCGATGCTACTATCGCCCGCCACGACCATCTCGTGCACCGAAACATCCACTGTCTCGGCAGTGTCAGACGAACGCCAATCTCCCCATAGGGCGACGGCGTAGTCTTTCATCGCAACCTCTTCCAGCCAAAGGATCATCTCGACATCGTCGCGCCTTGCCGGGCGCAGCGTGATGGCCACTGGCGTGGGTGTCATCGCCCAAGCCATCCTCCATCAACAGGCAGGGTGATGCCCGTGACGTATCGTGCAGCGGGCGATGCCAGATAGGTCACGGCCCCTGCGATGTCCTCTGGCTCTGCCCAACGCCCTAAAGGAATGCGGTCAAGGATTGCCTTGTTGCGCTCGGGATCGTTGCGCAAATCGGTCGTGTTGTTGCTGACAACATAGCCCGGCGCCACGGAATTCACCGTAATGCCTTGGGCAGACCATTCGTTCGAGAGAATCTTGGTCAACCCGGCCACCCCGCTTTTGGATGCCGTGTAGGACGGCACCCGAATGCCACCCTGAAACGACAGAAGCGAGGCGATATTCACGATGCTGCCACCCGCTTTGGTCGCAACGCGGGCCTTTGCAAAGGCTTGGGACAGGAAAAAGACGACCTTGAGGTTGATGTCCATCACCGCGTCCCAATCCTCTTCCGAGAACTCAAGACTATCGGCACGGCGGATGATGCCAGCGTTATTCACGAGCGTATCGATGGGGCCAAAACTCGCCTCCGCCTTTGCGAACATTTCTTGCGCCGCCGCGACGGTGCCAAGGTCGGCGGCAAGCGCATCGGCGCGGCCTTCTACATCAGCCACCTTCGCCAACGTCTCATCCATCGACGATCTGCCCACGACAACCACGTGTGCACCAGCTGCGGCCAGATCGACGGCGACGGCTTGACCTATGCCGGTATTGGCCCCCGTCACAAGCGCGCGGGTTCCGGCCAAGGAAAACCGGCTCACCGCAAATCCTCCATCGCGACCATGTCCATGTCGGTGAACGCCATATTATCGCCAGCCATGGCCCAGATGAACGAATAGGCCGCCGTGCCCGCGCCGGAATGGATCGACCACGGCGGCGACAGAACGACCTGCTCGTTGCGCACGATCATGTGGCGGGTTTCATCAGGCTCACCCATCAGATGCACGACGTTCTGATCCTCTGGCAGGTCGATGTAGATATAAATCTCGGACCGGCGTTCATGGACGTGCGCGGGCATCGTGTTCCAGATCGACCCCGGCGCAAGTTTGGTCATGCCCATGACGATCTGGCAGCTTTCGATCCCGTCAGGATGGACGAACTGATAGATCACCCGTTCGTTGCAGGTGTCTCGGCTGCCCAAAGGCACCTGATTGGCGTCGTCGATTGTCACAAGCTGGGCTGCGATTTCGCGATGCGCCGGAGCGGAAATGATGTAGAACCGCGCGTCCGAACCGGACACGGTGACCGCGCCGGACCCCATACCAAGGTAAAGCATATCGCAACGGCCAAGCTCATAGGTTTCGCCCGCCGCCTCGACCTTGCCGGATGTGCCAAGGTTCACCAGCACAGCCTCGCGCCGGTCCAGCCATCCCGGCGTGCCGGTCTGGTCAACGGCATCGATGGTCAACGGGCCGGATTTGGGCCACGCCCCGCCCACAATCATGCGGTCGTATTGGGTGTAGGTCAGGCTGATATCATCCTCGACCCACAGATTGTCGATCAGGAATTCATCGCGCAGTTGGCTGGTTTCGAATGTCTTGGCATGGCGCGGGTCGATGGCGCGGCGCAGGTTGGTTTTGATCATAGTGTCCTCCTATAAAACTCTGATGGTGTGCCGTCAGGCGGCGACGTGTGCGTGTTTCCAATCACCGCGCCACAGGCGACGATGAAAGGCTGGAAATTTGATGACCTCTTCCCACAGGAACAACGAAAGGATCCAAAAGGCAGAGGCGTCGAAGTAAAGGATCAGCAAGGCCGTGGCGGGCACGCGGAATGCCCATTGCGACCAGACGAAAATGTGCATCACATAGACCGTATCGCCCGCCGCCCGCAGGGTATTCCCGCAGATCGCATTGGTCGCGCGGGGGAACTGGATGATGAGTAGGATCGGTAAAAATCCCAGCAGAATGGTGCGGGTCTCGGCCTCGAGGTTCGGGTATATCCAGTCAAGCGACAGACACATCACCAGAAAGATCAGAGCGACGATCAAGGCGGCCACAAAGGCCCCCCGCCAAGCGCGTGCGAGGAACAGATCAAGCGTTGCTTCGGATGTGTGTTTGCCCAAAAGCTGCGCCACCAGAATACCGGTGGCTTGGGTCCACTGCATCGCCACCTGCCCCGCAAGCAGGTTCCACGGCGCGATCAGCGTCAGGGCGGCAAAATCGTTCAGCGCCATATTGGCATAGATCAGCGAACAAACATGGGTCGCCATCGTGGCACTGACAAAGGTGGCGGCGATTGGTAGAGCAAATCGTATGTGTCTCCGCAGGGTCGGCCCGAACGTGCTGTTATGCCATCCGTGCACAGACGCCAGACCGCCGTCCGTCCGCCAAAGAAGAACGATCCAGAACAGCGTCTGCAAGGTGATTGCTATGGCACTGCCAAGGGCCGCCCCCGCCACGCCCATTTCTGGAAAGCCCCAGTATCCATGGATCAGGACGAGCGACGCCATGACGTTGACCGGCACCGAGATCAGGTAACCGTAAAGCGGCAGCTTGCTCCGGCTGCATCCGTTGAAGAAGCTGGCGATGCATTGGCCCACCGCTTCGGCAAGTATGACGACCGTAAAGATCATCAGATAAGCCAATGCCTGTTCGGCAATCAACGGCGTGGGCGCCAACATCCCGATCAGAACGGGGCCGCCCAAAGCGATTGCGGCGACGCCGACGATCCCGATGACGATACTCACGGCAAGTCCCGAAACCAGTACGGATTTCATAAAGACCGCGTCACCTGTCCCGTAGGCCTGAGCCGCGCGAATTTGCATCGCATGGGAGAATGCGAAGATCACACCAAGCACGATCCCCCCCAAGGCTGCCGCAAGTCCCATCGCCGCCAGCGCGCCCTCTCCCAAGGCAGACACAAGAAACCCGTCCACCACCACAGTGCCATGCAAAAAGATCGCCTTCAGCGTCATCGGCCATGCCAAGGCAAAGACGGCCGCAGCGCCCGGTGTTGGCGACGCAGTTGCAGGGGATTGGGTCATGATTGTATCCGGCGCGAAGACTGCGCGGTCGCGCGCTGCTTATTCAGGCGCGTGTTCAAAGTAGTTCGCATTCGTCGCAGTGATCCTGCTGATCGTCTCGTCTAGGCGTGACAGGTGTTTCATGCCAGCAGACACGGCCCCCTCGGCATCATGAGCAACCACCGCACCTGCGATTGCCCGGTGGTCCGCGACCAGTTCGGGCATGCGTTGCTCTTTCTCGCGGCCCAACATGCACAGCCGATCTACCTTTGCCTTTTCTTCAAGGATCACATCATAGGCGTAATCAACGCCCGCAATCCGGCAAAGCGTGCCGTGGAATTCATAGTCGAGCCGGCCAAAGGTCTCGATATCCGCTTTTTCAACAGCAGCGTCTTGTTGCGCCAGCGCCGCGTTCAGTTCCACTTCTCCGGCGGCATCGCACAGTCGGGCAGCACGGCGCAGCACTTCGGTTTCGATTGCGGCGCGGATGAAACGCGCCTTTTCAATCTGCCGCATTGAAAAACGTCGCACTTCTGTGCTGCGCTGCGGGCGGATCAAAAGAAGATCAAGATTGGCAAGACGGCTAAACGCATCGCGCACCGGCTGCCGCGACACGCCAAATTGTGCCGCGATCTCGGCCTCTGATATCCGGTCACCCGGCTTTAATTCCAGTGTCGAAATCTGTTCGTGAAGCGCATCGAAAACGTCATCCACACTGGTGCGCCGTTCAGTTCTCACAGGTGTCGTGACCATCCCGCTCTCCTATTTCCCGCCCACGCTAAACCAGATTAAACTAGTATACTAGACTGGCAAAGCAAATATTTGACTAGTATACCAGTATGTAAGTTGATTCGCTTGGAGGGGATCAACCGTCACGACAGCCGTGGGGAGGGAACAATGGCCGGCGTTGATCTGAATGGGATCGTGAAAGCCTACGGGGCTTTTCAAGTTGTTCATGGCATCGACCTGACGGTCGCGGAAAAGGAATTTGTGGTCCTTGTCGGCCCGTCCGGTTGCGGCAAATCCACAACCCTGCGGATGATCGCGGGGCTGGAGGAGATCACCGACGGTGATCTGGAAATCGACGGACGCCGGATGAACCGCGTGGCCCCGAAAGACCGCGATGTGGCAATGGTGTTCCAGAACTACGCCCTATATCCGCACCTCAACGTGGCCGATAACATGGCCTTCGGGTTGCGTATCCGCAAAATGCCGAAAGCCGAGATCAAGACGACCATTGATGACGTCGCAGAGATCCTTGGCCTGACCCCATATCTTGACCGTCGCCCAGCCGATCTTTCAGGCGGGCAGCGACAGCGGGTTGCAATGGGCCGCGCTATCGTGCGGCATCCCAAGGTCTTTTTGTTTGACGAGCCGCTCTCGAACCTCGACGCCAAACTGCGGACCCAAATGCGGGCCGAGATCAAGCGGTTGCACAACCGCCTTGGTGTCACATCCATCTATGTGACCCACGATCAGGTCGAGGCGATGACGCTGGCCGACCGGATTGTCGTCATGAACGATGGCCGCATCGAACAGGTCGGCACCCCGATGGAGCTCTTTAACAATCCAGCCAACACCTTTGTCGCCGGGTTCCTTGGCTCTCCGCCGATGAACCAGATGAAGGGCGTGCTAACCGACAGCGGCGCCCAGATCGGCGGCACCGAACTGAAGCTTTCGGGTGCCATCAACGGCCAAGCGGGTCGCAACGTCATTGTCGGGGTGCGACCCGAACACGTGTCACTGACCGAAGGGGCCGATACGACCCCCCTGCCCATCAACCTTGATCTGGTAGAGCCACTGGGGTCCGAGGCCCTTTTGCATGCGCGCTACGGCGAAGACAATCTGGTGTTCAAGGCCGAAACACAGGGCGATATCGCGCACCTGTCCGGCGTGGGCGCCGTTCACGTGCCGGCCCACCTGATCAAGCTTTTCGACGCTGACACCGGCCACGCGCTTAACATCGGGGGCTAGACCATGTCGGATCGCAATTCAGACGTTGGGGGCATTCCTGTCGAAGAGGTGGTGGTCGAGGCCAACGAAGCCCTTCGCGAGCGTCGCCAGACCCGCACGCCCGACAGCACATGGGTCAGGACGTTCGATCACTTCAAGCGCGAATGGCAGATCTACGTGATGCTGTTGCCAGCGATCATCTGGTTCGTCGTTTTCCTTTACAAGCCGATGTATGGCCTGCAAATCGCGTTCAAAGACTATTCGATCTTCCGTGGTGTGGCAGGCAGCCCCTGGATCGGCTGGGAACACTTTGAGACGTTGTTCAACAACGATCAATTCATCCGCGCCGTCCGCAACACAATCACGATCAGCTTTTACAATCTGCTGTTCGGCTTCCCTGCCCCGATCATTCTGGCATTGATGTTCAACGAGGTGTTGAACGCCTCTTACAAGCGCACGGCACAAACCATTGTGTACCTGCCGCACTTCATCTCGTCGGTGATCATTGCGGGTATCGTGATCACTGCGTTCTCGCCGACTGTGGGTGTGATCAACGCCGTGATGGGCTGGTTCGGGCTTGATTCCATCTACTTTCTGACCCAGCCGGACTGGTTCCGTCCCATCTTTGTGGGCACCGGCATCTGGCAAGAGGCGGGCTTTGGCTCCATCGTATTCCTTGCCGCGATCGCCGGGGTGAACCCGTCGCTTTACGAAAGTGCTGTGGTCGACGGGGCGAACCGTTGGCAGATGATGTGGAAGATCACCATTCCATCGATCCTGCCCACCATCCTGATCATGCTGATCATCCGCATCGGCAACGTGATGGAAGTGTCGTTCGAACTTGTGATCCTGCTGTATCAGCCAGCCACGTATGAAACGGCGGATGTGGTGAACACCTGGGTCTATCGTCAGGGCTTGCAATCGGGCCAATACGATCTGGCTGCCGCCGCGGGTCTGTTTAACGCCGTTGTCGCCTTTGTTCTGGTGATGACCGCCAACACCTTGTCGCGTCGCTATTCACGCACATCGCTTTGGTAGGGGGATAAAGACATGCAAAAATGGGGTCTATATTCACGCGGTGACAAGATTTTCGCGCTGGTGGTGTCCGTCCTGATCGGGATGTTTACGGCAGCGACGCTTTATCCGTTCATCTATATCGCGGCTGTTTCTTTCAGTTCCGGTTTCGCGGCGCAGGCGGGCAAGGTGGTGCTGACGCCCATTGATGCCACGCTCGAGGCTTATGGCTACATCATCGGCGATCCGAAATTCTGGCTGAGCTATCGCAACACCTTCATCTACACCATCGGTGGCACGATCATGTCGCTGGTGTTCATTATCCCCTGCGCCTATGCCCTGTCGCGGCCGCAGCTGAAAGGACGGCGGTTCTTTAACCTCTTCATCGCGTTCACCATGTGGTTCAACGCCGGCCTGATCCCGTTCTTTTTGAACATGCGCGATCTGGGGCTGCTGGACAGCATGTTCGGGATCATCCTTGGCTTTGCGGTCAATGCCTTCAACATCATCTTGCTGCGCAACTTCTTTGAAGCGATCCCGCAAAGCTTTGAGGAAGCGGCACGGATGGACGGTGCGAATGATTTTCAGGTGCTGTGGAAGGTCTTTATCCCGCTGAGCAAACCCGCGATCGCGACCATCACACTGTTTTGTATTGTGGCGCGTTGGAACGGCTTTTTCTGGGCCATGGTGCTGCTGCAATCCGAAGACAAAATTCCGCTGCAAGTCTTCTTGCGCCACACCATCGCAACGCTGTCGGACGACGATGAATTTGCCATCGTGCAAACCGCCGCAGGCTTCAGCGCCGAAACCGTGACGGCGGCCATCATTGTCTGTTCGATCATCCCCGTGCTGATCGTCTACCCGTTCATCCAAAAATATTTTGAGAAAGGCATCCTTCTCGGGGGTGTCAAAGAATAAGAAAACGCAAATGGGAGGAAATCAAATGCGTAAACTTACACTAGCGGCGGCCCTGCTTGCAGGCAGCGCCATCACCACACCGGCCTTTGCCGATGGTCACTTGCGGATCGTTGATGAACCGCTGGAACTGACCATCCAGATGAACCACGCACGCTATCCGATCTATGAGGAAAGCTGGCCCGTGGAGCAGGTCGCCCGTGAGCTGACCGGCATCCACCTGATCAACGACACCGTTGGCGCGAACATGCGCACCGACGAAAACACAGGCCGCACCGAGGCCCTGAACCTGATGCTTGCGGGTGGCAACATCCCCGACATCGTCGGCTCCAGCCGGATCCGCGACTTCGTCAACCAGTTTGGCCCAGAGGGTGCGTTTGTCCCGCTCAATGATCTGATTGCCGAGCACGCGCCAAACATCGCCGCCTATTACGCAACCCGTCCCGACATCGAAGCTGCGGTAAAGGCATCTGATGGCCAGATGTACTACATCCCGTATCTGCCCGACGGCAAATATGGACGTGCCTACTGGATCCGCACTGACTGGCTTGAGGCGCTTGATCTTGAGGTTCCCGAAACCGTCGAGGAATACGAAAACGTCCTGCGTGCCTTCAAAACACAAGACCCGAATGGCAATGGTCTGGCCGACGAAGTTCCGTTCTTTGCCCGTCAGTGGCCAGAGCTTATCCGCCTCGTCACTCTCTGGGACGGACGTGCGCACGGCTCTGACACCTACCATGACTTCCTTGTCGAAGACGGCACGATTGACCATGGCTACATTGGCGAAGGCTACCGGGACGGTATCGCCAATCTGGCACGCTGGTATGATGAGGGCCTGATCGACGCGGAAATCTTCACCCGTGGTTCGTCCGCGCGTGACTTCCTGTTGTCGGAAAACCTTGGCGGCTCGACACACGACTGGTTTGCATCCACATCCGGCTACAACCGTTTGTCGTCGGAAATTGACGGTTTCGCGTTTGAAGCTTTCCTGCCACCGGCGTCTCCCTTGGGTCGTCGCATCGAAGAGCACCGCCGTATTCTGGTAAAGCCTGATGGTTGGGCCATTGGTCACACCAATGAAAACCCAGTTGAAACCATCAAGTACTTTGACTTCTGGTTCACCGAAGAAGGTCGCCGTCTGGCGAATTTCGGCGTCGAGGGCGAACAGTATGAAATGGTTGATGGCCAACCGATCTTTACGCAGGAATTCCTTGATGCTGGTCCGGTCAACCGGTCCCTCTATCAGGTGGGTGCCCAGCTTCAGGGTCGTGGCTACTTCCAGGATTACAACTACGAAATCCAGTGGAGCAACGAATTCGCTCTGGAAGGTATCGCGCTTTACGACACCGAGGATCTGTTGATCCCCGACTTCCTTGGCGTTGCATTCACGGCCGAAGAGCAGCAGGTCTATGACCGTACATGGAGCTCGATCCGTGACTACATGCTTGAGCGTCAGCAAAGCTGGATTCTGGGCAATGGTGACGTGATGGAAGACTGGGACGAGTATATCGCGACAGTCAACGAGATGGGCATGCAGGAACTGCTGGCTGTCATGCAGTCTGCCTATGATCGCCAGTACGGCGGCTAAATCATCCTCCCGTTTCGGGGGCGGCGCATGTCGTCGCACCCGAACATAATTTCTAACAGATTTGCGGATTACGAACCGATGCCCAAAGACACACTGCCACCGCTCGATGAGCCCAATGCAGGCCGTTTGACCATTCAGTATGGACCGACGAATGACATCGACATTGTCGAAAATCCGCCCCGCTTTTCATGGCTTCCGGTCATTGATGAAGGCGCTGCATATGTGCTGCGCCTCTCGACTGATCCGGCCTTTCCAAAGGGAAAGACGCAGACATTTGCGGGTCTGCCCTATAACTTTTTCACGCCAGACACTGTGCTGGAACCGGGCGAACACCATTGGTCTTACGCCACTTGCGACGCCGCGACCGGCGCGCCCACCAGCGATTGGAGCAATATCCGCAGTTTCACCATGCCCGAGGGCCTGCCAGAAGTTCCCCTCGCGCCACGCGATACGCGGCTTGCAGGCGTCGCAATCGATCACCCGCGCCTGTGGCTGACGTCTGATCGCTTGGCCGAGTTCAAAGCCGCCGTCGCCAAGGATGCCGACCACGCCACATGGTCCACCTTTTATGAAAAGTCCGTTCTGCCGTGGATGGATCGCGACGTGATGAAAGAACCGGCAGGCTACCCCGGTCACCAGCGCACGGCGCCGGTCTGGCGTCAGACCTATATCGACCTGCAAGAAATGTGGTATGCGATCCGCCACCTCGCCATCGGCGGCAAGGTGACTGGCAACGCCGAAATGACCGCCCGCGCGAAAGAGTGGCTGCTTGAAACCGCAAGTTGGGACCCGATGGGCGTCACGTCGCGCGCCTATACCGATGAATGGGCTTACCGTGTCTGCAATGCGCTCTCTTGGGGCTACGACTGGCTTTATGACGATCTGTCGGACGAAGAGCGCGCGACCGTGCGCGCCGCCCTCCTTGCCCGCACCCGCGATATTGCGGAGCACGCGATTGATAACGCCAAAATCCACTTATTTCCCTATGACAGCCACGCCGTGCGCTCTGTCTCGCTTTGCCTGATCCCTTGCTGCATCGCCTTGCTGGGCGACGACGAGGACGACGAGGCCCGCGACTGGCTGAACTATTCCATCGAGTTCCTGATGACGGTCTATTCGCCGTGGGGCGATGCAGACGGTGGCTGGGCCGAGGGCACCAACTACTGGATGATGGGCATCGCCTATCTGATCGACGCGGCAAACCGGCTGAAATCGTACACCGGCATTGATCTCTACAAGCGCCCGTTCCTGCAAAACACCGGGGACTTCCCGCTGTTCTGCAAGGCTCCGAACACCCGACGCGCCACCTTTGGCGATGACAGCACCCAAGGGGAGCTTGCCGGGATCAAAACCGGTCTAAACCTGCGTCAGTTTGCAGGTGTCACGGGCAAAGGCGAATACCAGTGGTATTGCGACGAAAACCTTGCCACGAACCCTGGCACAGAGGGCGCGTTCTATAATTGGGGCTGGTGGGATACCAACTTTGATGAACTGGTCTATCAGACCGATTTTCCGGTGATCGCCGCCACCCCGCCAGAAGGTGGATTGAGACATTTCAAAGGGATCGGCTGGGTCGGCGTGCAGCACGCGATGGACGACCCCGACAACCACATCCAGTTTGTGTTCAAATCATCCCGCTTTGGCTCTGTCAGCCACAGCCACGGCGATCAGAACGCGTTTTGCATGGCCGCCTACGGCGAGGATATGGCAATCCAGTCGGGCTACTATGTGGCCTTCAACTCGTCCATGCACCGCGCATGGCGCCGCCAGACCCGGTCGAAGAACGCAATCCTGATCAATGGCAAAGGGCAGTACGCCGAAAAGGATAAGGCCAAGGCACTGGCCGCATCAGGTCGGATCATCGGGGCAGAAGAGCGCGAGGATCACATCTATATCTGCGGCGATGCCACGGCGGCCTATCAAAGCCTGTCACCCGAAGTGACCCGCGCCGAACGCGAGGTCTATTTCGTCCGCAATTCCTATTTTGTGATCGTCGATAAAGTCGACGCGGACGAACCCGTAACGGTCGATTGGCTGCTTCATGCCAACAACCGGTTTGAGCTTGGCAAAACGTCCTTCCGCCACACCGGAGAGCGTGCAGGGTTTTATGGTCAGGTCGTTTGGTCCGAGGCGGGCAAGCCCGTGATCTCGCAAAAGACCGAATTTACGGATGTGGACCCCGCCGATTACGATGGTCTGCATGTCAGCACGTACCTGACCGCCGCCTACCCCGCCGCCACACGCCACCGGATCGCCACGCTGCTGGTGCCCTACCGGCTGGACGCGCCCAAGCGGATCTTCAACTTTATGGATGATCAGGGGTACGACGCCGATCTGTATTTCACCGACCCCGACGAAAACACCTTCAAGGTCGTGATGAAGAAACTCGCCAATTCATGAACAAGAGAGACACCATGAGCGTGCAAAATTACTTTCCCGCAGCGGATGGCAAACTTGAAGAAGTAGCCCCCGGCCTGCGCCGCAAAATCGGCGCCTACAATGACAACCTGATGGTGGTCGAAGTGCATTTCGATGAGGGTGTTACGGCCCCCCTGCATCATCATCGCCATGAGCAGATCACCTACGTGATGTCGGGCAAATTCGCTTTCACCGTTGGCGACAAGCAATACACCGTCGGCGCGGGCGACAGCCTCTATAAAGAGCCAAACATCGAACACGGCGCGACCTGTCTAGAGGCGGGCATGCTGCTCGACGTATTCACACCGCACCGCGAAGATTTCATCTAAGACCAATGCGTCTTTTGGAGGACCAAACATGACCAAACCTGTAATCGGCTTCATCGGCCTTGGCCTTATGGGCGGCAACATGGTCGAGAACCTGCAAACCCGCGGGTTTGAGGTCGTGGTCATGGGCCGCAAACGTGACGCCCTTGACGCCGTGCTGGCACGCGGGAACGCCACCGAAGTCGCCACCCCCCGCGAGGTGGCAGAGGCCAGCGATATCGTGATGCTTTGCGTGACGACATCCGACGTGGTCGAAAGCCTTGTCTACGGCGATGACGGTATCCTTGCGGGTATCAAAGAGGGTGCAGTTCTGATTGATTTCGGCACATCGATCCCTGAAAGCACACGCAAGATCGGTGCTGATTTGGCCGCCAAAGGTGCGGGCATGATCGATGCGCCGCTGGGCCGGACGCCCGCCCACGCCAAGGACGGATTGCTCAACATCATGGCGGCGGGTGACCGCGCAACCTATGACAAGGTTAAGCCGGTGCTGGATGAGCAAGGCGAAAACGTCTTCTACCTTGGTGCGCTTGGCGCGGGGCATGTGACCAAGCTGATCAACAACTTCATGGGCATGACAACCGTCACCGCGATGAGCCAAGCCTTTGCCGTGGCCGATCGCGCAGGAATCGACCGTGCCCAGCTTTACGACATCATGTCAGCAGGCCCGTCGAATTCACCGTTCATGGGGTTTTGCAAGAAATACGCCGTTGATGGCGTCAGCGATCTTGGTTTCTCGATCAATAATGCCAACAAGGATATCGCCTATTTCCTGCAAATGGTCGCGGATATGAACACTGCGTCCCCCATCGCTGAAGGCACCTCCAGCGCCTTGCAAGCTGGCGTTGCGGCGGGCATGGGCGAAGGCAATGTGCCCGAAATTTTCGACTATTTCAAAACGCTTGAACGATAGGACACCAGATGAAGCTTTCCGGAAAAACAGCCATTGTCACTGGTGGCGGACGTGACATCGGGGCCGCCGCGGCGCGCAAGCTTGCCTCCGAGGGGGCAAATGTCGCCATCAGCTATTTCGAAAGCTCCAAGGGGGCGGATGCCGTTGTGTCCCAGATCGAGGCCGCAGGCGGCAAGGCGGTTGCTGTGCAGGCCGATCTGAATACGCAAGCCGGTGTTGATGCCTTGGTCGGTGCCGCAGTGGACAACTTCGGCGGCGTCGATGTGCTTGTGAACAACGCAGGCGGCCTTGTGGCCCGTAAGACCATCGCCGAAATGGATGTGGCGTTCTGGGAAAAGGTCATGACACTGAACCTGACCAGCACTTTCATGATGACCAAGGCCTGTCTTGAACACATGAAATCCGGCAGTGCCATCGTAAACATCGCCAGCCAAGCGGGTCGTGACGGTGGTGGACCCGGCTCTTTGGCCTATGCCACGTCCAAAGGCGCCGTGATGACCATGACGCGTGGTCTTGCCAAAGAGGTCGGCCCCGATGTGCGTGTGAACGCCCTTTGCCCCGGCATGATCGACACCGATTTCCACAATATCCACACACCTGATGCAGGTCGGCGCGGGTTTGAAGCAAACGCACCGCTGAAACGTCAGGGCCATGTCGACGACGCCGCCAACCTGATCCTGTTTCTGGCCTGTGACGATAGTGCCTTCATGACCGGCACAAACATCGACATAAATGGCGGTATGGTCTTTTCATAAGAGGCGCTTTTGATGCGGGTTCTCGCGATTGGCGAATGTATGGCAGAGCTGGCGCCCTCGGATGCGCCGGGGGACTTTCGGCTGGGTTTTGCAGGCGATACGTTCAACACCGCGTGGTATCTGGCGCGCTGTGCGCCGGACGCGCAGGTCAGTTACTTCACCGCCGTCGGGGATGATGCGATCTCGGGCGATATGCGGGCCTTCATGCAAAACAGCGGCATCGACGACCACTTTGTGCAAACCGCTGCGGGACGGACCGTTGGCCTTTATCTAATCTCGCTGAACAATGGTGAGCGCAGCTTTTCCTATTGGCGTGGCCAGTCCGCCGCCCGCACGCTGGCCGATGATCCCAATGCACTGTCCGCTGCCATGGCAGATGCAGACCTGATCTATTTCTCGGGCATCACGCTGGGAATTCTTGCCCCTGAACGCCGTCCAACTCTCCTTGCTGTGCTGCGTGACGCGCGCGCAGACGGAAAAACAATCGCGTTTGATCCCAATCTGCGGCCAAAGCTTTGGGCGTCAGGCGATGAGATGACGGCTGAAATCATGCGTGGCGCAGCCATCAGCGATCTTGTGCTGCCCTCGTACGAGGATGAAGTAGATTGGTTCCACGACGCCGATCCGCAAGCAACCGCGCAACGCTATCTTGATGCTGGCGCGGTAACGGTTGTGGTCAAAAATGGTGCGGACGCCGTGCTTTATGCTGAAGGCGGCAAAATGGCCGAGGTGCCTGTCTCGCCGCTTGAGCGGGTTGTCGACACCACCGCGGCTGGCGACAGTTTCAATTCCGGCCTGTTTGCCGGTCACGCTGCGGGCGTGTCGCTTGAGGACGGTATCCGCTTTGCCTGCGCTCTTTCACGTCAAGTCATCGGTCATCGCGGGGCGCTTGTCCCAATTGATCCGTCCTCCCTCTCTCTCGCCTCGCGATCGAAGTCTTGATCTTGCCCGTGCCTGCCGAAAAGATTGCACTGTCCGCTGATCAACGCGGCCACCTGCGTTATGACAATACGGCTTTAAGGAACGGCCACAAAAATGCGTGAAACGTGGCGCTGGTTCGGAGAATTTGATCCCATCACCCTGCCCCAAGTGCGCCAGACCGGCGCCCAGGGCATCGTCAGCGCCCTGCATGCAATCCCTTATGGCGAGGTCTGGCCCCGCACAGCGATCGCCGCCCGCAAAGCCGAGATTGAGGCAGCGGGCCTGACATGGGACGTGGTTGAAAGCCTACCGGTTCACGAGGACATCAAGCGTGGCATCGGTGATCTTGACCTTCTTTTTGCCGCCTATTGCGAGAGCCTCAAAAACCTTGCGGCTGAAGGCATCACAACGGTCTGCTACAACTTTATGCCGATCCTTGACTGGACACGCACGGACCTTGCCGCGCCGGTGGCTGGTGGTGGCACATGTCTATCCTTTTCGGCGACCCAAATGGCAGCGTTTGAGGTTCATATGCTGGGACGGGCGGCTGCACGAGCGGACTATGACGCCAAAACGCTCGCAGATGCGCAGGCATGGTTTGAAGCCAGCACCGCCCAAGATCAAACAACGCTCTTAGAGACAATCATGGCCGGTCTGCCCGGTGCCGTGGACACCTATGATCTGGATGGGCTTCGCGCGGTGCTAGAGACGTATTCCGGCCTCACCCACAACGATCTGCGCACCAATCTCAAACGGTTTTTGCAAGAGGTGATCCCGACCGCAACATCGTTGGGTGTCAACTTGTGTATTCATCCAGACGATCCGCCGCGCGATATCCTTGGCCTGCCACGGATTGTGTCGACCCAAGATGATATCGCTTGGATTTTGAACGCCGTTGATGCGCCCGCAAACGGCCTGACGCTTTGTACCGGATCGCTTGGCGCCCATGCCGACAACGATATACCCGCCATCGCGAAGGCATTTGGGGACCGCGTCCACTTCGTGCATTTGCGTAACGTCACAAAATCCGCCGACGGCTCTTTTGCCGAAAGCGCACATCTGAACGGCGATGTCGACATGGTCGCCGTGATTGACGAATTGCTTGAGGTCGAAAGCCGCCTTGGCCGTAGCTTGCCTTTCCGCGCCGATCACGGACATGCCCTGCTTGACGATCTGGGGCGCGACGTTCAGCCCGGCTACACCCTGATCGGGCGCCTGCGCGGACTGGCCGAATTACGCGGCATCATTGCAGCCCTAAGCTAGATCAGCCGTTGATTAGGTTCGGCAGCGTCATGGAAATGGCCGGAACGAATGTGATCAGCATCAGCGCGACAAAGATCGCCAGATAAAACGGCCAGATTGTCCGCACGGCCTTTTCCATGGGCAGTTTGCCAACAGCACAACCCACAAACAAACAGGATCCGACCGGCGGCGTGCACAGGCCAAGCCCAAGGTTGACCAGCAGAACCATCCCAAATTGCACGGGGTCCATCCCAAGCGCCATTGCGACGGGCAGAAAAATCGGCGTGCAGATCAGGATCAATGCGGCCATGTCCATAATCATGCCAAGCAGCAACAAGACGGCATTAATCATCAACAGGATTAGGATCGGGTTATCCGTCAGGCCCATCATAAAGCCGACCATCATCGTTGGCACACGGTAATACGTCAGCATGTAAGCAAATGCCGCAGCACAGGCGATCAGGATCATCACCATCGCCGTGGTCTTAACCGACTGGTTCACCGCAATCTTGAAGTTTTCCCAAGTGAGCGACCGGTAGACGATGAGTGTCACCAGAAACGCGTAGATCACACCGAATGCGCCGGACTCTGTCACCGTGAACACACCTGACAGAACGCCACCCACAATAATGACCGCTGTCATCAGGCCCGGGATTGCGCCGAAGAAGGCGAACAGCAGGGCTTCCCATCCCGGGAATTGTTCGGCGCGGTAGCCACGTTTGACAGCGACCAGATAGGCAGCCAGCGCAAGGCAAATACACATCAGAATGCCCGGCACGACACCCGCCAGAAAGAGGCTCGAGATCGACATGCCGGACCCGGCACCGACAGCAATTGCATAGATAATCATGTTGTGGCTGGGCGGGATAATGATGCCCGCGATTGACGATGTAACAGTTACGTTGACCGCGTAATCCGCGTCATAGCCCTTGTCTTTCATCACCGGGATCAGGATCGACCCGAGCGCCGAAATGTCTGCAATCGCGGAGCCTGAGATGCCGCCAAACAGCATAGAGGAAAATACGTTGACGATGCCAAGCCCGCCACGCACCGCACCCACAGCGGCTTGAGCGAATTTGACAAGCCGCATGGCGATCCCGCCATGGAACATCAGCTCGCCCGCGAAAATAAAGAACGGGATGGCCAGCAGCGAAAATACATTGATGCCCGAGATGATCCGCTGAAAGCCGACAACCAGCGGCAGCCCTTCATACCAGAAAACGGAAATTGCGGATATACCAAGTGCAAAGGCTACAGGCGTGCCCAATGCTACACACAGGGCAAAAATCCCCAAAAGCAGTGCCAGTCCCATCCCGAATTTCCTATTCTACGCTGTCGGCGCGCGTGTCGCGCCCCATCAAGAGCCGCACCATATGTCCCAGTGAGAACACGAGGATCATGCCTCCGCAAATGGTCAGCGGGAGTGATCGCAACCCTTCGGGCAAGCCAATCAGCGGGATGTCCGACTTCCATTTGAACAGTGTCAAAGACCAGCCATACCACATCATCACCGCACCAAATGCCGCCATGATCAGATCGGTCGCAAAAACCATTATCGTGCGGATGCGTTTCGATACCGCCTGCCGGAGCATCACGACAGCCAAATGCGTGTGTTCATATACGCCGATCCCTGCACCCAGAAAGGCGATCAGCATAATCAACAGCAGCGACAGCGGATCGACCCATGTCGGCGTGTCGTTCATCACGTAGCGCCCAAAGACCTGATACCCCAACAAAATGGTCAGCACGACCAGCGCCACGCCGGTAATGACCCGGCACACCCAGACAATCCCGCGAAAGACGGTGTCGACGGGGCCCAAATCATGCCCAACCTTGGGGCCAAAATCCGTGCCGTGCTCTTCGCTGGCCTCTGGGTCTACGATGGGCTGGATGGGGTCGGTGCCGGTCATGCGACGCTCCGCTTGTTGCTGTGATTTGCCGAAAAGGCAGGCGCCCGACCAAAGCCGGACGCCCAATTCTTACCAGAGCTTACATCACTCGGTCGCTTGGGCCATCTCGACCAGTTCGGTCATGTCCGGGTTGGCTGCCAGATAGTCGGCATAAACCGGTTCCATCGCGGCTTGGAACGGACCTTTGTCTTCGATCATGTTGATCTTGACGCCAGCAGCTTCCACCGCCTCGCGGCTGGCCTGTGTCTGCTCTGCCCAAAGCTCGCGCTGGAATGCAGCAGCTTCAACAGCAGCCTCGGTCACAGCGGCCTGCATGTCTTCGGACAAAGCGTTGAATTTGGCGGTGTTTACGCAGATGCACTCGGGAATGATCAGGTGCTCGGACATCGAATAATAGCCGGCAACTTCAAAGTGACCCACGGATTCAAACGACGGCAGGTTATTCTCTGCCCCGTCCACAACTCCTGTGCTCAGCGACTGATACACTTCGGCAAAGGCCATTGGCGTGCCGTTACCACCCATTGCATTCACCATGCCGGTGAACAGATCGTTGTTCATCACACGGATTTTCATGCCCTCAACGTCGGCAGGCGAATTAATCGGACCGGTGTTGTTGTAGAAAGACCGCGCGCCCGCATCAAACCATGCAATCGGCAGAATACCAGCGTCGCCCATGGCTTCGGACACAGCATCGCCCGCCGGTCCGTCCATCACGCGGAACATGTGATCCACATCGCGGAAGATAAACGGCAAGGACACAAGGTTGGCTTCTTTCACGATCGGACCGATGGGACCAAGGTTGAAGTTGCCCACGTCAATCGCACCAAGCTGCACCTGCTCAAGCGCGTCAGGCTGGCTGCCCAGAACGCCACCGTGAAAAACTTCAACAGTGACATCGCCACCGGTTTTATCGGCGACCAGCGCTGCAAAACGGTCCATTGCGGCAGTGTTGGGATGGCCATCGACGTGGATGTTCCACGCGCGCCAGTCTTCGGCGACAACAGCCGTCGCGCTCAGCGTCAAAGCGGCAGCAACCGCCGGAATGGATTTGATAAAGGTCGTGTACATGTCTCTCTCCCTGAAAGGTTATGTTTGGTGGGGGTGTGGCGGAACACATTTGGCCATTGAGGCTCGTTTTGTCCGCATCGGGACAGATCGATAGGTCCCGTTCTGTGAAATCCCTCCGCCCGTTGTAGTTTCGACCTTGGCACATCCTCCATGCACCCTGATCGCATCTTATGCCCTTGCAATCCGCGTAAAGATTACTGGCCACACCATCAATGAAGACTAGTATCCTAGAATAGTCAAGGATGTTCTGGTTTGTCTGTGCAGACAAGCTAGGTTAAGGCACCGCAGCGAAGGCAGCATAGAAATTTGACTCTCAGGAGCCGCAGATGACCACCCAACAGGCGATTCAGCAGTCACGTTCAACCGCGGACGTCGTGTTTGACCACTTGTTCGAAGAGATTGTGTCCCTCACACTCTTGCCCGGCACCAAAATCTCTGAAGTCGAGGTCGCCAAGCGGTTTGGTGTGTCGCGCCAGCCGATCCGCGACGCTTTCCGTCGTCTGGGCAACCTTAATCTTCTCAACATCAGACCCCAACGCGCGACGGTCGTCCGGCGCTTTTCACTGGCAGAGATTGAGAACACACGTTTCCTTCGTCTTGCTGTTGAGCTTGAGGTGATTGATCGCGCTTGCATGGTTTGGCAGCCAGAGCATTCGGACAGCCTGAACGTCAATCTGGACGCCCAGAAGGCCGCGCTGGCCGCGGCAGACACCGCCCGTTTCCACGACCTCGACTATGACTTCCACCGTTTGATCTGTGAAGCGGCAGGTCTTTCCCTTGCCTTCGACACGGTCCAATCCTGCAAGCGTCATGTCGATCGGCTTTGTGTCCTAAGCCTGTCCCACGACGAGGAACGCGAGGATGTGTTGGCAGATCACATCAACATCGCCAAAGCACTGGCGGATCGTGACGCCCCGCGCGCACGGGCCCTTGTCCGGGGCCATGTCAGTCGCCTTGATCCGATCATTGCAGAGATCCACAAAACCCATCAGGATTATTTTCAATAGAATTCTGAAACACAAATCGAAGTGGATAGATCATGGCATTTCCTAAACCCAGCGTTGGTCAGCCCCTGACGCCGTTTGATCTGCCTATCGTCGGTCAGGAGACCACCCGCACAATCGGTGCGCCATCTGATCTCTGGACCATGCTGTTTATCTATCGCGGGCGGCACTGTCCGCGTTGCAAGCGGTTCTTGAACAAACTGAATGCGGCGCTGAACGACTGGGCCGCCCATATGGACATCATCGTCGCCTCTGCCGACAGCGCAGACAAAGCGGCAGCGGATCTGGCCGAGTTTGGGTGGAATTTTGAGCTTTGCTATGATCTGAGCGAGCCCCAGATGCGCGCATTGGGCCTGTATGTCTCCACGCCCTTGTCCGAGGCGGAAACGACAAAGAATTTCGCTGAACCAGGCGCCTTTGGTTTGCGTCCTGACGGCACGCTGATGCTGGTCGACATTTCAAACGGACCGGCTGCCCGCCCCGATCTGGAAGAGTTGCTGGACGGCATGATCTTCAATATCACCAATGATCGCCCGGTGCGCGGGACGGCTTAGCCGCTCTACACCCAGCAGGAACTTTGGCAGGGTAATCGGCTACAGTGACCTCACGGTCGCCTGTGCACCATCGCGGATCAATCTGTCAGAGGCGTCAGCAACGGCGTTCCTGAACGCATCATGCTGCCGCAACCCAGCCGGAAAGATTGCGGCAACTGACATAAGCTCACTGACCAACTCGGCGGTCCCATCACTTGCGTCACAAGCAGCGCGCAAGTCTGCCGCGAGTGGATCTCGCACGTCGATTGGTGCGCCCTGCTCATCAATACCGCCCACATACCGCATCCAAGCGGCGACGGTGAGGATCAGGCAAGGTGTAGCGCGCCCGGCTGCGATGTTGTCGGCGATCGTGCCGAGAATGCGTTGCGGCAGTTTCTGACTGCCGTCCATCGCAATCTGCCACGTCCGATGGCGGATTGACGTGTCGCGGTATCGCGCTATCAGCGTGTCGCAATAGATATGCACGTTTTCGCCTTCCGGCGGCGGAAGCGTTGGAATGATTTCCTCGCGCCAAGCACGTTCGCATAGCGCCGCGAAGGCCAGATCGGCAACCGTATCGGCGATGGTCTCGTATCCTGCCAGATAGCCCAGATAAGCCAGCATCGAATGGGTTCCGTTCAGACACCGCAGCTTCATCATCTCGTGGGCGTCCACGGACGGTACGATCTGCGCGCCCGCTTCGTCCCACGCGGGTCGCCCTGCTGCAAAGCTATCCTCGATCACCCATTGGCGGAAATCTTCGTGAAAGACCGCCGCGTCATCCTGAACGCCGGTCAATTGCGCCAGCGCGTCAAGGTCGGTTTCGGTCGTCGCGGGCGTGATCCTGTCCACCATCGTTGACGGGAACGTCGCATGCGTTTCGATCCATTCCGTCAGATCGGAATCGATTTGGCCTGCAAATTCAAGCACCAACCGGCGCACCAGCGCGCCGTTGGACGGCAGATTATCGCAGGAAAGCACGGTGAACGCCCCTGCCCCGCGCGTCTTTCGCGCCATCAAAGCCGCAACGATAAACCCCACCACTGACACCGGCTGATCTCGCGAGGCAAGGTCATGCACAATATCAGGGTGGTCCAGATCAAGGCCACCCGTTTCTGCGCTTTTGCAATAGCCCTTTTCGGTGATGGTTAGCGACACGATCCGCACATCGGCATCCGCCATCGCTTCAACAACTGCGCGCGGATCATCTGGCGCAACCCAAACATCCGTGACTGCCTTTATAAGCCGCGGGGCCAATCCACCGTCTTGCTTCGTCACCGCATGATAGACGCCACCTTGCGGCGATAGCGCGTCCCGTGCGGCAGGGCTGCGCAGACTGACGGCCAGAATACCCCAATCGCCACCAGCTATGTCCATCGCGTCTTGCGTGAAAGGCGCATTGAACGCCCGAAAAAAGGCACCTGGGCCCAAATGGACGATACCGATTTTTGGCGGCTGCCCGCTACGGCTGAGGCGTGCTCGTCCGGTCATCGCACCCTCACAACCTATACGCACGCTTGGCGAGGCCGTAGGCCAGATCATCGGCCAGTTCAAACGCCTCTGCCTCGCGCAGCCGCCCTGTTGCGACGAGGTTCGCCAGATAGCTACTGTCGCAACGACGCGACACATCATGGCGTGCGGGGATTGAACAAAAGGCGCGCGTATCGTCGTTAAAGCCCACAGTGTTATAGAACCCGCAGGTTTCGGTTGTGGCCTCACGGAACCGTTTGATCCCCTCGTAACTGTCAAAGAACCACCACGGCGGGCCTAGCTTCAGCGCCGGATAAGCGCCTGCAAGCGGCGCAAGTTCACGACTGTAGGCGGTCTCATCAAGGGTAAACAGGATCACCGTCAGATCAGGTTCCAAACCCACAGCATCCAGCAACGGTTGCAAGGCGCTCACGTAGTCCGTTGGACCGGGGATATCAAAGCCCTTGTCTCGCCCGAAACACGCAAAAATGTCGGCGCTATGGTTGCGGCGTGATCCAGGGTGGAGTTGCATGACCAGCCCGTCCTCAAGGCTCATCTTCGCCATTTCGGTCAGCATCTGACCCCGAAACATCTCGGCCTGCGCGGGTGTGAAATCGCCTGACATCACGGTATCAAACAGTTGCTGCGCTTCGGCTGGCATGAGGTTTGCTGTCTTAGCGCTGGGGTGTCCGTGATCGGATGCCGTCGAGCCATGGGCTTTGAAAACCGCACGTCTGGCGCGGTGCGCAGCAAGGTAACCCGTCCAAGTCATCGTGTCTTCGTCCGTCAGATCACCCAAGGCCCTGACATTGTCTGCAAAGCCCTCGAAATCCGGATCAACAACGGCATCGGGGCGGTAGGTCGGGATCACGCGCCCCGACCAACTGCTGTCTGCGATTGCACTATGCCAGCCCAGATCGTCCAGTGCCGCATCCGTTGTGGCCAGCAGATAAATCTTGAACCTTTCAAACAATGCACGGGGGCGAAAGGCATCTGCGGCCAGCTGCGTTTCGATCCGGTCATAAATCGCGTCGGCGGTATCTGGTCCAAGAACTGTGTCGATCTCGAACACATGTTCAAACGAGTGATCAAGCCAAAGCGCCGACGGCGTGCCACGAAACAGCTTATAGGCCGCCGCAAAGCGCCGCCAGATCGCGCGGGGGTCCGTTTCAGACGCAGCGCCATCCGCTCCCGTAATACCAAGGTCGGTGAGCTGAATGCCCTGACTGACCAGCATGCGCAGCACATAGTGATCTGGCGTAACAAACAGGTCGGTCGGATTGGGAAAACGCATGTTCTCCGCAAACCACCTTGGGTCACAATGACCGTGTGGGCTGATGATTGGGTGGTCGGCAACAGCGCTGTACAAAGCACGCGCCAAGTCGCGCTGACGAGGTTCCGCAGGGAACAAACGGTCGGGATCGGTGAGTGGCATCGGTCTTGTCCCTGCGTCGCGTTACCCCTTGATAGAGCAGCGACTATGCCGGGTCAAAGCCGCGACTGACAATGGTGAAGGCGGGGCTTCAACCGTGATGCACCAGCAGATGCTGCGCGGCTTTCGCCGGTATCGCTTCGGAATGCGCCAGTGCATCCCTTGGCCGTTTCACAAGTAAGACTGCACCGTTTCTGATCTCATTTTCCTTGAGGACACGCGACAAAGTCATGCGGGTCGCCTTAATCAGACGCTCCGTCGGCTTGAAGACATACACGCAGATATCATTCTCACCCGACGCCGGAAAACCTTGCTCGGCCAGTTTTGCGCCGATCTGATCGGACGGACGCGTTGAGATGTTAAGGGCCGTGGTCGTTCTCGGTCGTGCAAAGCGCGTGCAATCGGGGGCGGCATTGTCCGCGCATCCCGTACCGGTCGCAATGATGAACGTGTCAGTTTTCCCGCGCTCCGTCAGACTTTCACCTAAGGCAGCGCTAGCAGCGGCGGCGGCGGAAATGCCGGGACAGCCGGTCCCGATAAAGATCATCGCGGCATCGTGGAACACACCCGCTTCCAGCTTTTTGATGTGCTGCGCCCGGCGCTCATGCACAAGAGCCATGAGTTCATCATCAAGACCTGCAGCAACCAGCACTATTTGTGCGTCAGTTTTCAGGATCAGCCGCGCCTTTTGCGCCGCCTACTCTCCACCTCCCACAATCACGACCTTGCGGCCTGTCGTGCGAATGAACACTGGAAAGGCCTTCATCTGGCATCCCTCCTTAAGCGGCTGTTTCGATGCGTGATGTGGTGTGAACCATCGTATCAAGGGCCGCCGCTGTCGTGGCATCAATTATGGCTTTCTCGAAAGCGTCTGGCGCGCCCGCGATACAGTTGGCGCTGAGATGTAGCCCAGTCGGGTCAGGCAGACGAAGACCATCCGGGAACAGCGCGGGCAAATTGCCCTCCCAAACCTGACCGTCCCGCAAACCAAAAGCGGCACAGGTCTTTGACGGACTGCGCTCGAATTCGCCGCCGCCACCTTTGGTCACTGTCAGGATGTTGCAGCCCAACAAGGTCGCAGCGTCGGCCTGCAACAGGCGGTTTGAGGGATGAAAAACCCCTGCACACTGGCCGCCGCCCCGGCAGGGTTCAGCATCCGGCACACCGTATTCACGCAGGACCGCAACCCAAGCACGTCGCGCAGGGCCAGCGATCGAAACACGCGGAGTGCAGCGTTTCAAACGGGAGATAGGCGATACCGCTGCGATCCAGCGCTGTCGCTGCTTCCCGCACCTGCATCCGCGCAAGCAACTGCGCCATTTCAGGCCGACAGGACCCGCAATTGGTGCCGGCACCCAATACCTCACCGATGCTTTCGACGCTCATCAAGCCCTTGGTTTCAATCGCCGTCACGATGGTATTGATACCCATGCCGAAACACGAGCACAGCACCGGTCCCGGATTGGGAACCGACTTCGGAACGCAGCCGGTGATCGACTCTGGCGCGTTTTGGCCCGAAAGAGTGCAAAGGTAGTCGCGCATCACGGCCACAGGTGTCGGGGCGACACAAAGCGCGCCGATTAGCACCTTATCGCGCCGGAACACAACGCGTGCGGTGCCGCGTTTGGGGGTCAAGTATACTGGTAATGTCTGTGTCTGCTGCGTCAAATATCCTGCGCGCCTCGCCTTCCTATACAGTTATTGACGCGGTTCCGGCAAGTTCAGCGCGGACGCCGTTCACGGTGCGCGCCATGGCTCATTAGTCCCAGCGCAAGTGCATCTGGCTAGTCGCAACGGCGAACCCATACCAGCCTGCCTCGAACTTGTGCGCCGCCACCGTACTGGCCTTGCTTGCCGGTTGACCCGATGCTGGGTCCACATGCGGCGCGACAAGGTCATCAACCCGTGCAGATGGCGCGGTCTCTCCGGTCCAGTCGATCGGCGCAAAAAGGTCGCCGCGCTGCACGTCGGCTGTAATCCGGGCGCGCAGGATCGCCTGACCGTGGTCATTTTTCACCACGACGAATTCAGCCGCTTTGACACCGACGCGACGCGCGTCATCGGGATGAATATCGACGAAGGGTTCGGGCAAATGACAGGACAGGCGCGACGAAAGCGCCGTGCGCGTCATAATATGCCATTGGTCCCGGAGCCGCCCCGTATTGAAGCGGAATGGTGCTTCTGTCGTTAGCAAAGCGGCGGGTGCCTTGGCTTTGACAGGCACCATCCGGGCCCTGCCGTCCGCGTGAAAAACCTGCCCATCCGCAAAAAAGCGCCCGCCTGTCCGATGCGCCGAGACCGGCCAGCGGACAGGTTCGAATGCGTTGTGTGCGGCATCTGACAGCTCCGACAGTCCCGAAATGTGAAAGTCCCGCCCAAATGTCCCCGCGATACCGAACAGCGCCGCGTATTCCCCGAAGGTCCCGGCGGGGCTGTCGTAGTCCATGGCCGCTCCGTATCCCATGCGACGACCCACCTCTGCCATGATCTCCCAATCAGGTTTGACGTCTTTGGGAGGCGGTAAAACCGCTCTCTGACGGCTGATCGTTCGAACTGAATTTGTGACCGTGCCGTTCTTCTCAGACCACGCTGTGGCGGGTAGGTTCACATCAGCAAGGCGGGCCGTGTCGGTTCTAGCGGTAATATCGGTGACCACGACAAAAGGGCAGTCGGCGATTGCCTGACGCACCGCCGCTGCATCTGGGATCGAGACGGCTGGATTGGCGTGCACGATCCAAAAAGCTTTGTTCCGACCGTCGCCCACGGCGCGAAACATATCCACCGCCTTCAGGCCGGGTGGTTCAGGGACCGCAGGCACTTGCCAGAAATCGCGCACAGCGGCCCGATGATTGGGGTTCTCCAGATCAAGATGGCAGGCCAGCATATTGGAAAGTCCCCCAACCTCGCGACCGCCCATTGCGTCCGTTTGGCCGATCACTGAAAACGGCCCACACCTGGGTTGGCCAATCCTTCCGGACGCCAGATGGCAGATCAGGATCGCATTAACTTTGTCAGCGCCAGACGTAGACTGGTTCACGCCCTGACTAATGACAGTCACAACCCATTCCGTCCCAATCCAAAGATCGCAAAACGCCTTGATCCGCACATCACTCAGCCCGCTGGCGGCGCAATCCTCGTGCCGCGCGGACTGTAACGCCTCTTCCAAACCGTTCACATGGGGCAGAAACGTCGGATCCACCGTCCCGCGATCAGAGATCTGCGCGAGCAGACCGTTGAACAAGGCCACATCACCTCCTGAGGCGATGGGACGGTGCAAATCGGGATCCGCACAGGTCGCTGTGCGCCGTGGTTCACCGCGCATGGTCACATGCTGGCGATGCAGGTCGGGCCGTACCATGCGCCGCAGGTCTTCGTCGGACAATGACACACCGCCGTGCGCCTTGTGCAACCGATCAGCGGTCCAGCGCGCTTGGCTTAGCTATGGGAAAGTTGCCGCACCTTCATCGATTTCGAAAAATCCATCGACCTGTCGGTGATCCCCAAGGTCGTTTATTGCAAATTGGCCCGACAATGCGCGGTCGATTGTTCCGGCAGACACATCAAGATAGGCCTTCCGTGACAGCAAGTCGCTGGCTGTTGCGCGCACTTCTGAGACGGCCAGCCAGCGCCCGGCCTTCCGGACAGCCCGCATCAAGCGCCCCAAAAGATCGGTCTCTGTTTCGGCCCAGTCCGTTCGCACCGCCAGCACGTTCTCGGACGCGAAATTCCAAATCGCCCGACCTGGCGCGATCATTGACCTAGCGTTCTTCCAACGCTCGCCGCGTTTCGGCCAGTTCTTCACGCACCTGCCGCATAACTGAAAAGCGCGCGATCGCGGTGTCCATGACCGCATTCGTCCGCTACGGTTCCGGACTGTCGACGACATAGGCTGATACACCCGCTTCAATCGCGGCCTCGGCCAGCCCGTCGGAGTTGCCAGACACGAACATCGCCACAGGGCGCTCCTACGGACCGGAATCCTGCGTCAGTTCTTCCATTATATCGCGGGTCGGATTATCGACGTCGATCAAAACACTGTCGGGACCGTGTGCCGCAACACACCGCGACAGGCCGCTGGCATCTGCAATCACAAGCACATCGCAAACGCAGGCTTCTTTGAGCGCGTCAACAATCGCAATCGCGCGGTTGCGTTTCTGTTCAACAACAATTCTAAGTTCTACGCCCATTACGTGAGCCAATCAGGTGGCGCTTGCAACGCCAAGCTAGCCTATTGCTGTGTTGCGCCAGCAACTTGCCCAAAGCCTCATCAGAATGATGATTTGATGCCAACTTGATGTTCACGCAAGCACCAAATGAAACGCACTGTCCGCAACCAGTCTTACCGGGCCAGCACCAATTCGGCCTTCAAGCCGCCCATGTCAGGGCTTTCCGACAGGCGCAGGACACCGCCGTGGCTGCGTGCAATGTCGCTGACAATAGAGAGCCCAAGCCCCACGCCGCTGCCCTTGTTCTGGTTTCGGGCGGGATCAAGCCGCACGAATGGCCGCAACGCATCCTCGCGCTGGTCGGGCGAAATACCGGGCCCGTCATCCTCGATCACAAACCGGACGGCCCGATCAGACACATTCAACCCGATCCGTGCCTTCGTGCCATAGCGTAGTGCATTGCCAACCAGATTATCCAGCGCACGCCGGATCGCTTGATGTTTAAGCGCGATTTCATCCGTCCGCCCCTCAACGGTGCCACGTTCCAGCGGTTGATCCATCCGCTGTGCGTCCTCCAGCACGGCGGTCAGCAAGTCATGCGGCACCACGGGTTCCAGTTTGTCACCCGCATCACTGCGGGCAAAATCCAGAAAGGCATCCAGCAGACGCTGCATGTCGTCGACGTCCTGCAACAAAGGCGCGGCGTCTTCCTCATCGAGCAGCGACAGGCCAAGACGCAGTCGCGTCAGGGGTGTGCGCAAATCATGGCTGACACCAGACAGCATCATGGTCCGGCTTTGGGTCTGCCGTTCGATCCTGTTGCGCATATCCAGAAACGCCGTGCCCGCTGCCCTGACCTCGGTCGCGCCGCCCGGATGATAGGGTGCGATGCGCCCCTTGCCATAGGCTGTGGCTGCATCGGCCATGCGTTTGATCGGGCGCAATTGGTTACGCAAGAAGAAGTAGGCAACCGTGGTCATCAGCGCACCGATCACCACCATAATGACCAAAAGCTGGTGCGGATTGGATGCAGACACCCGACTGCGCCGGAACGACAGTTCGACGATGCCTCGTTCGGTTTCAAGCCAAAGGTCTACCTGCCTGCGATCCGCAAGCGAAATGCGCCTCACCTCGGGCACCCCGTCGCGCAAGGCACCGATCACCGTCCAGCCTGTAAGATCGATAAACGGCTTGATATCCGCCTCAGGCGCAGCCGTAGCGGGGTAGACCGGATTCAACTCAAGCGGCGCAGCAATCGCATCGAGCGCCGCTGCGGCCTCGGCTGCACTGTTGGTGGCATTGACGGTATCCACCACAAATTGCAGCTCGATATTCATGGCCCGCGTCATCGCCCGCGTGACACCTTCGAAATGTCGTTGCACAAACACCACCGATACCAGAAGCTGCAGCAGCAAGACCGGCAGGATCAGGATCAGCGCAGCCCGCCCGTAAAGACTGCGCGGCATATAGGTTTTGAGCCACCGAAAGAACATGGCAGGCACGCTAACCGCCCTGCCCGACAACCGAAAGCGCCAAAGATGAGCGATCCCCTTTTTCCGCAGATCCCCGGTGCGCCCCAGATGGTTGATCATGATGTGGCAGCGCTTGTCGCGCCAAACCCGTCCCCGATGACGTTTCGGGGCACCAATACCTATGTGATTGGTCAAAAAGAGGTTGCCATCATCGACCCCGGGCCGGCGATGGGTCTGCACCTTGATGCGATCCTCAAGGCCGTGGATGGTCGCCGCGTGACACATATCCTTGTGACCCATTCTCACCTTGACCATTCACCACTTGCCGCCGCCCTTGCGCACGAAACTCAAGCGCCTGTTCTTGCCTTTGGTGACAGTCACGCGGGCCGGTCTGACACGATGTCCGATCTGCGCGACGCCGGATATGTCGGTGGCGGTGAAGGCATGGATTGGGACTTTGCCCCTGATACCACCCTCGCAGATGGGCAAGTCATGGATGTGGCAGGCAAGCCGCTGACGGCTATCCACACCCCCGGTCACATCGGTAACCACCTTTGTTTCGCGTGGGGGGATGTGATTTTTTCCGGTGATCATGTCATGGCGTGGGCCACATCACTGGTATCGCCCCCTGACGGGGACATGTCCGATTTTCTGAATTCCTGTGATCGTTTGGCAGCCCATCCCGCCCGCACGTATTTCCCTGGCCACGGCGATCCTGTGCATGATCCGGCACACCGCCTGCAAACGCTCATCTCCCACCGTAAGGGCCGCGAGGCGCAGATCCTGAACGCGCTTCGCGCCGCGCCCGCCACAATCGCAGAGCTGACGCAGACCATATATGCAGACGTGTCCCCCGCGCTGTTTCCTGCGGCTGCGCGCAATGTCTTTGCCCACCTGATTGACCTGCATGGCCGTGCGATTGTCGATGCTGTTCCGGCCCTGTCAGACGATGCCGTTTTCCGCCTCAGAACCTTGACCTAGGGTGAGTGCAAAAATTTTCGCAGATCGCTCGCAAAAGCCTCTGGACGCGCCGGAATCGCGTTGCTATAGACCGCGCACACCGTGTTCCGACGTAGCTCAGCGGTAGAGCAGTTGACTGTTAATCAATTGGTCGTAGGTTCGATCCCTACCGTCGGAGCCAACTCCCCCCTTTTCATCTGATGCAACATGCCGCTACCTTGCGTGCAAGCAGATTTGGGGGAGGCTGGCAGCATGATCGATCTTTACACGTGGACGACCCCGAACGGGCGCAAGGTGTCTATCCTGCTTGAGGAATTGGGCCTGCCCTATACCGTTCATCCAGTGGACATCACCAAAGACGAACAGTTCGCACCGGATTTCCTGAAAATCGCGCCCAACAACCGGATTCCCGCCATTGTTGATCATGATGCCGATGTCGCCATGATGGAGACTGGCGCAATCATGCTGTATCTGGCCGAAAAATATGACCGTTTTCTGTGTCACGGCAAAGACCGCTGGCAGATGATGGAATGGCTCATGTGGCAGATGGGCGGCTTTGGTCCGATGCTGGGTCAGGTGCACCATTTCGTAAAGTATAATCTGGGCAAGTCGGCCTATGCCGAAGACCGCTACAGCAAAGAGGCGCAACGGCTTTACCGTGTCCTTGATCACCATCTGACCGGCCGCGACTATGTCGCAGGGTCAGGGCGCGGAGATTATTCGATTGCCGATATGGCGATCTGGCCGTGGGCCTCGCGGTTTGAATGGCAAAACATCGACCTCGCTGATTATCCGGCGGTCAAGGATTGGTATTGCCGGATTGCCGCAAGACCGGCCGTCCAACGTGGATACCAGATCCCGCATTACGTGACCGATGTGCCGATGCCCGCCTAATCCAAGGCGATTTGATCTTAATCAAAGCACTGCGGGCGCATCCGGCGTATCATCTTTTTAGCAAGGAAAGGATTGATCATGTTTAATGTGACCAAAGTGTCAGACAACCGCATGGACATTGAAATCAGCGGCGCGATTGATGCCAATACAATGCAACGTGCGATGGACGATCTGATCAACGGATCAGCCGATATGAAGCATGGCACCATGCTTTACACCATCTCGGATTTTTCATTGCCGACGCTTTCCGCAATCGGGGTTGAGATGACGTATCTGCCGCAACTGTTCGGGCTGCTGGGCAAATTCGACTATTGCGCGGTCCTCAGCGATTCCGGCTGGCTACGTACAGCGGCTGGCGCTAAAGGTGCGTTGTTTCCGGGGCTCGAGATCAAGGCCTTCGAGATGTCCCAGCGTGCCGCGGCTGAGGACTGGCTGACTTCCAAAACAGTGGCTGAGGCATGACCAGATGAAATTTGCACCGACCGGCCTGATGGCAATTACTGCGCTCGCACTTGCAGGATGCACCGAGGAGGCTGACGATACGCGCGTGGACGTGTTTCGCGGCAAGGCGCTTTATCAAAGCCAGTGTGCGGCCTGCCATGGTCCCAACGGTGAAGGTGCCGGTGCCGCGTCACTTGGGCTTGGCGGACCGCCGCCCAGCCTTGTAACGCTCTCGGCCCAGAACGGCGGGGTCTTTCCACGCGACTACGTGCTGGGTGTGATCGACGGACTGGAGCGTCACAATAGCCCAGATGCCGCCATGCCGGAGTTTGGTGCAGGAGACATGGGGCCGCTTATCTTGGTCGAGGAAGACGGACTAGCCACGCCGATCCCTGCCGAGATGCTGGCACTGGCGACTTATCTGGAAAGCATCCAGCAGTAGCAGTCTTAGCTACCCCAGAATGTCAGCAAGCACCTGCGGGATCAGCCGTGGCAAATCCTCGCTGATCAGACCCGGACCAAAAGCCTGTGCGCAACGCAGATGCATGTCCGCCGCAACGCAGGCAGCATCCGACGCCGTATAGCCCCTTGCCAGTAGTCCGGTGATCATCCCCGCCAGCACGTCACCCGACCCCGCAGTCGCAAGCCACGCCGCGTGCTCATAATGATCCGCCACGACGATCTGCACAGTTCCATCGCTTTGCGCGACAATCGTGGGGCGGCCCTTGGACAGGACCGTGCACCCGTATCGGGCGGCAGCGGCCCTGGCCTGCGCAATCCGGTCCTCAGTCTGTTCGCACACATCGGGGATCAGCCTGCGTAATTCACCCGCGTGGGGTGTCATCACAGCACATCGGGGCTGCGCTGCAATCAGTCTGTCAGGTGATTGCCCAATCAGCGTCAGCGCGTCCGCATCCAGACAGATCGCGGCATTCCCCACCAGAACCGCCCAAAGCCTGTCTGCGGCTTGCGTGTCCGTGCCAAGGTTCGGGCCAATGCAAATTGCCGCCGGAGCAATGGTTCTCAGCGTTTGGGAAAAATGATCGTCAGACGCCACTTTGACCATCACTGCATCCAGCCGCGACGCGTGTTCAGCCCGCGCGTCTTCATCGCAAATGACACTGACCACGCCAGCACCAATCCGAAGCGCCGCAGTTGCTGCCAATCGCGCTGCGCCACCCTGCCTCGCAGGACCGGACACGACAACCGCATGCCCGTGGGTGTATTTGTGACCATCCCCCGCCTTATCCAGCAGGTCGCGATGGTCTTGGGTCATTCGAAATGTCTGCGCCATGCGCCTTTGTCACATAAAGGCGGGCGTTCCTGCAACGCGGGATAGCTGCCTTGGATCAGCGTGGAGGCGCAATCTACCGCATGGCCTGCCCGTCCGCATCAAACGCATGCAGCATCTCGCTTGCAACGGCCAGACCGACACTGTCGCCGGACACAAGGTCAGAGTTGACATTGACGCGCACTGTGATCTGGCCTGCTGATCCGCAGGACAGAATGATGAACGTATCCGCACCAAGATACTCCAGCACATCCACCGTGCCGTCCATTTGTCCGGCACCGGCAGGCACAATCGCGATGTGCTCGGGTCGCATCCCGACAGACACCGCCCCGTCAGGAAGCATCACGCCCGTCAGCGCCGTTGCGGGCACGACATTCATGCGCGGAGAGCCGATGAACTGCGCCACAAACAGATTGGCAGGACGTTCATACAATTCGCGCGGCGTGCCGACTTGGGCGATCTTGCCAAATTCAAGCACGACGATCCTGTCCGCCAGCGTCATCGCCTCGACCTGATCGTGTGTCACATAGATCATCGTCGATTTCAGCGTCTGGTGCAGTTTGGCAATCTCGTACCGCATCTCGACCCGCAGCGCGGCATCAAGGTTCGACAATGGCTCGTCAAACAAGAATGCCGTCGGGTCGCGCACAATAGACCTGCCGATGGCAACGCGCTGACGCTGACCGCCCGATAGGTCTTTTGGGCGGCGATCCATGTAGTCATCCAGTTTCAGCACGCGCGCGGCCTCGTTGACCTTGGCATCAACCTCGCTTTTGGGCAGGCCCGCTGATTTCAGCGGAAAGCCCACGTTCTCGCGCACCGACATATGCGGATAAAGCGCGTAGGACTGGAATACCATCGCCAGCCCGCGTTTGCTCGGCGGCTCAGCGGTTGCGTCACGATCCCCGATCATGATCTGCCCGCGAGAGGTTTCTTCAAGCCCCGCGATCATCCGTAGCAGTGTCGATTTTCCGCAGCCGGAGGGGCCCACGAAGATTACAAATTCACCTTCGCTTATCTCAAGATCGACACCCTTGATGACCTGAACCTCGCCAAACCATTTTTCGACGGCATTCAACTTGATTGATGACATCAGGCCGCTCCTCGTTGGTCTTCACGGTTGTCGCCAGCCCAGCCCAGCCAGACGGCGGCTGTCCATGTAAAGGTGCCACCACCCGCAGGTGTGCCATCAATGGGGTGGTAATATTCGGCAAAGCCGTTCAATTCCATCAAACGGGCCGTGTCATCGCGGATGCGTGCGCCCAATGCGTCGACGCCCTGCTCTTCCATTCCTGATCCGACCAGATAATTCATGATCGGCCATGTCGGCCCGCGCCAATAGCGCAATGGCTCAAAACCCTCGGCGTCGGGATCAAAACTTGCCAGACTATAGGTCACCGCATTCACCATCCGCTCAATCGCTGGCAGCGCGCGGTCGTCTTTGATCCCAGCATACCAACACAGCGCGGATGCGTTCGACAACACACCATTGAAGCTACCCGCATTCACATCACGACTGTCATAGCCGTCGATATCAGGGTTCCAGAGTGTCTGTGCGCCCTGCTCTAGCGTTGTGATCCATCCCTCAATCTCTGCCACATCCTCGCTAAAGCGTTGGCCCATCGCCAGCATATCGCGCTGGGCCCGGAGCAAGGTGAATGTCATCGTGGGATCAGCGACGCGGAACGGATTGATCTCGCGCAGCTTTGCCTGATCCCAATCTACCGACACGCCCAGCTGCACCAGTTTCAGATACCGATCATAGTCGTATTTTGTGGGCCGCATCGCCGGATCAACGTGGCCAGTGTCGCGGCGGGTGTATTCACCCACATCATCGGCATTGATCGCTTTCATCGCACCGTCCCAGTCAGGCGCGTTGTCGCGACCGGCCTCCCACGGATGGGTGACGCACACCGCGCCGTCGTCCAACCGCCATTCCATGAACCAGCGATGCCACGCGTTTAGCTTTGGCCACATCGCCCGCGCGCGCGGCTCACCACTTGGGTCCATGGCAAGCATTTTGGCCATGAATGTTGCGGCAACCGGCGGTTGGCTGATGCCGGAGGATGCGATCGGGCCGCGCCCTTTCCAGACATCCGGACCGGGAAAATAGCTGGGGTCAGAGCGGTGAAACAGGATATGCGGCAACATCCCGTCGTCCCACTGGCCGGACATAAGCGTTTCCAGTTCGGTCCAACCGCGATCAGGATCAAATGTGGTGAAACCCCACGCAGCAAAGGCGCTATCCCAATTCCATTGGTACGGATAAAGCCCGTGCGTCGGAAGCGTATAGCCCCCCTTGTCGTTCATATGCAGAATGTCGCGGGCCTGTTTGTCTAATGTCATATCAACCTTTCACCGACCCGGCGGTCAGCCCTTTCGTCATAAAGCGTTCGAGGCCCAGAAACAGCGCCATGATCGGCACCGTTGCAATCACCGATCCGGCCATCAGATGCTGGCGCGGAATTTCCGAAGAATTGAGCGCCGCAATCCCGCGCGTCAGCGTGAATTTTGAGGGGTCATCCAGCAGCATGAACGCCAGCAGGAATTCGTTCCAAGCGATCATGAAAACGTAAAGCGACACAGACGCCAACGCAGGCAGCGACAGCGGCAGCGTAATCTTCCAGATGACAGCAAGGCGGCTTAACCCGTCCATTAGTCCTGCCTCTTCCACTTCGGACGGCAGACCTCGGAAATAGCCCTGCAACATGTAAAGCGCAACGGGAATTGTGGTGACCGGATAGATCATCACGATACCCACAAAGGTGTTGCGCAAACCCGTTGCCGAAAAGGCGATATAGATCGGCAGCGCCAGCACAATCATCGGAACCATATAGATCAGCAGGATCGAGCGGGAAAAGGCAGCGCGCCCCTGAAAACGCAGCCGCGCGACGGCATAGGCACCGGGGATCGCAAACGCCAAGGTAATCAACACCGTGATGACCGAGATGAAGAACGAATTGAAAAGGTAAGTGCCGAAATTGAACTGTGTGAAAAGCTCGTCATAAGACCGGAACAGCTCTGCGCCCTTGCTGAGATCGATTGAGAAATCCAGCGGGTTCTGCATCAGCTCGGACTGGTTTTTGAAGCTGGTCATCAACATCACGTAAAACGGGATCAGCACAATCGCGGTGAAGAAAATATAGCCAAAGCCGGTCAGGAACCGGATGACCGCGCCCTCAAATTCGTGACGGTTTAACGTGCCTACGGGCAGATCATCCAGAATGTGATGCGCCGACCAGACAAATGAAACGGCCAAGACCACCGCAGCAAAGGTCGCTGCGAAAAAGGATGTGGTTTCCCCCACCACCACAGGCCCGATGCCCAGCAAAATCGCACCGGCCAACGCCACCGCAGCAACAGCCTCGCCCGCAAGCGCGCCGATCCGGTGCCCGATCAAAGCGCCGATGATCCCGCCCCACAGTAGCGAAAGCAGCATATCGGGCCGGAACGCCTCGCCCGTGGCAAAGCTCATCATCACTGCAATCGTGGTGGACAGAACCACCATCCAAAGCGCACCCAGCAAAGGGCTGGTGATGTAGTTGAACCGAAGCAACCTCATAGCCCTTCTTCCTGCGAGATGTATTTGAGAAAAAAGACGGAAAAGCCCAGCAAGCAGCCAAAGATCACAACCGCCACCGCCGCGCCCGCGCCGATATTGGACACCGCAAACGCCTGTTCATAGACGTTGACGGTCAGTGTCCGCGTGCCTGCATTGCCGCCTGTCAGCAGGAAAATGTCATCAAATTTGTTGAAAGTCCAAATGAAGCGCAACAAGAACAGCACGCTCAGGATACCCATCAGTTGTGGCACGCTCAGATACCAGAATTGCTGGAACGGCGATGCCCCGTCCATATCGGCGGCCTCGTACATATCACTGTCGATGCTTTGCATGCGGGCCAGAATGAACAGGAATGACAGCGGGAAATAACGCCAGATCTCGAACACCGTAACCATGATCAGCGCCAAGGGCCGTTCGCCAAAGAAGTTGATCGCTTGGGGTGTGACGCCCATCTGGATCAAAAGCGCGTTGGCCGACCCAGAGAACGGATCAAACAGAATAAGCCACGCAAACGCGACCGCGATGATCGGGGCGACATAGGGAAACAGGTATAGCCCGCGTAAGATGCCTTGCCCGCGAAAGGACTTGTTTAACAAAAGGGCTGCGAACAACCCGACAAGCAGCGCACCGATGGTGCCGAAAACCGTGTAGAACAGCGTAACCCACAGCACCTCGAAAAACTCATCCCCGCGAAAGACGCGTTGGAAGTTTTCAAGCGTGAAGGTGCTGTTGGTCAGGATATGCGATGACGTGCCCGTGGTCGTCGCAGGGCTGTCTTGCGGGCGCAGCCCGTTATCAAGATAGGCCTGTTGCACGATCACGGGGATTGTCAGCGTGTCGCGCGTGCCCGGCGCCCAATCCCCAAGGTCACACGCCAGATCACGCCCCTCAAGGGCGCATCGCGGATCAAGATCCTGCACCGTCAAGCCCAGCGGAACAGTATCGGTGAACGTGACACCGGTAATGGGTTGGTCCTGCGACGAATTCCGCAGCCGGTAACGGATCGTCGCGGCATCGCCCACGGCCTCATCATCGCCGCGTATATCTTCGCGCAGAACAACTTCGGGCGCGCGCAGATCGCCCAGTTCAACCGGTTTGAACGAAATCCAGAAAATGGCCAGCAACGGCAACAGAACAACCAGCGCCACTGCGGTGATCGTCGGAAACAAGAGCCCCCATGCCAGACGCGCTTCGCGTTTGGCAAGTGGCCCGGTGCCAGCTGGTGGTCCAAGCTCTGCCATCGGTATTCCCTGTCGCAAAAAGGTGGTGGTCAGGGCACCCCGCACGCGGGATGCCCCAAGATCACGTTACTGAACGTCCGCGATGGCCGCGTTCAACTCTGCCACAGTCGCAGTCGCGTCACGCTCACCATCGATGTATTCACGCACCAGCCGGTTAATGACCTGACTGTTGATGATCGCAGAGGCAGCCGTCAGCTGGCCTTCGGCCACACCCCAACGCTGTGCCACATCCAGACCGCCGACGATCTCTTCGATCATCGCCGCTTCATAAAGGTCACCAAGCGGTGCTTTGCGGTCCACACCAACATCAAGCGTGGCCCACAGTTCGGTGAACTCGGTCGGGTTGTCAGCCGTGCCGCGACGGACGGGGAACTTGCCTTCAGGGGCAATCGACAATGTCGCACCATAGCCTTCCGACATGGAATACTCGACAAATTCCATCGCCGCATCCGTGGACGCGTCAGAGGTAATGCCGAAATAACGCACATCGCCCCATGCCGCGCCATCAGGGTTGGACGGACCAGAGAAGTTGGTCACGATCCCCGTGGCCGCCGCCAGTTCTGACGTTGTCGGATCATCGTTGATTGTGGGCGGCGCGCTGTCGCGCAAGCCGGCAAGTTCGTCCAGGATGAACGGTGACCAGATAATCATCGCGGCGTTGCCTGAGAAATAAAGCGTGCGCGACTGGTCCCAATACAGATCACCGGGAGGCGACGCCTCGGCGATGGCCTTGTAGAACTCCAGAACTTCTACCGTAGCCGCCTCATCCAGCGGCTGCACACCGTCAGGACCAACAGGCGACACGCCATTGGCAAGGAACACATGTTCCAGAACCTGGCTCATGAAGTTTTCGTCGATCTTGGTTGCAGCGACAAAGCCATACATTTCCGGCGGGTTGTGAAGCGCCTCCACGGCGGCCAGCACGTTGGCATAGGAATTAGGTGGCTCCAGCCCGTTTTCGGCGAACAAATCAGCGCGATAGACGAGCATTTGCGTCCAGCCATCAACCGGCACCGATGCATAGCCACCATCAACCGCGACCATATCCAACGCGCCCGAAGCGAATGTATCACCACCAAGGTTCTCCACGACGTCTGTGGCGGAATCCGTGTCCAGGATACCCGCATCAGCCCATGGACCGGCATATTGCAGCGGGTGATAGATCACGTCCGGCAGGTCACCTGCGGCAAATGCGGCTGTCGCGCGTGTGCCAAGGTCGGTTTCGGTGACGGGGATGACTTCAACAGTATGGCCTGTAGCCGCCTCAAAATCGGCGGCCATCGCCTCTTGCCGGGCCAGTCGTTCCGGCTGTTCTTCCGTGGTCCAGAACCGCAGGTTTTCGGCGGCAACCGATGTCGCGGTCAGGGCAATCGCCATGGCCACGCCCGTGCGCAAAAGTGTTGTTCGTTTGATAGTCATAGTCTTCCTCCCAATGAGACTTCTTGTCGTTTGTTATTCGTGTCGTGTGTTTTGTCCGGTCGATCCGCGGTTCACGAAATGCGCGAGACTTGTTTTGCGCAATTGCACCGTCGGCTCCCCCCTGATGCGGCGGATCAGCAACCCCGCCAGCGCAACGCCAGAAGCGCGATTGTCCACGACAAACGTCGATAGCGGCGGCTGCGCGTGTGCGCCTTCTTTGATACCGTCATAACCGACCACGGACAGGTCGTGCCCGATCACCAGACCGCGCAGGTGGGCCGCGCGGTAAACACCCAAGGCGGTTTGATCGACAGCACAGACAATGGCCGTCGGCGGATCAGATGCATCAAGGATGGATGCCCCTGCACGCTCCCCCTCTTCCATCGTGACCGCATTTTCGCGCATCAACTCAGGCTCTAGCGTCAGGCCAGCTTGCGCCATGCCATCCTCGAACCCTTCGCGACGGAGTTTTGCGTAGGAATAGATAGTGCCGCCATTGATAAACCCGATACGGCGGTGACCCAGACCGGCCAGATGCAGCACAGCATCGCGCATCGCATCCTCACCACGGATGTCGAACCAGCAGCACCCTTCGGGATCAAACTGTCGCCCGAACAGCACAAAAGGCACGTCGGCCTTGCGCAGCAGCTTCACGCGGGGATCATCGACCATGGCGCGCGGCAGGATGAAACCGTCCGCCTTGCGGTCCCGCAAAAGCGTTTGGAACGTCTCGATCAGGTGTTCTTCGTTATCGGCCGAGGCAACTGTCAGGGTATAGCCCTGCGCCGTTGCGCCTTCAGACAAACCAGCCAGAAACTCTGCCAGAAACGGACGCTGCGCATCATGGTCAGCCAGCTGGAGCACAAACCCCAGCGACCTTGTGCGCCCCGTCTTGATCGCCTGCGCGTGGCTCAATGGCTGATACGCCATCCGTTCGGCCATGCGCTTGACCCGCAACTGGGTCGATTGTGAAATATCGGGGTAGCCGTTGAGTGCACGGGACACGGTTGATTTGGTCAAGCTCAGCGCCTCTGCAACGTCACTGATCGTGACGCGAGCGCCCTTCGCACTGGCCGATAAAACCGCCGCACTTTTCGCCATTTCACTCCCCCTTGCGACTCACCCTGATTTCCGAAACCGGTTTCGGCAAGCTTCAATGTTTGAGTGGGTTCGCGGCTGGTGCCGGGCTTTGCGAGATTTTGGAAGATAAATGGAGCAAGCCACGGCTAAAATTTCAGCGCGGAATGCCACAAAACAAAGCTAAAATCGAAGAAAACGCCGCAAACAGATCATACGTCCACAGACAACGCCCTAATTCAAGGAACGTCGGCGTGCTCAGCTAGATTGTAAGTGTTTGTGGCGGACAGACAGGGATTCGAACCCTGGAGACGGTCTCCCGCCTACACACTTTCCAGGCGTGCGCCTTCGACCACTCGGCCACCTGTCCGTGGGCGCGGTTTAGCCGCAACTGGCGACCGATTGCAAGACCCTAGACCACACAAACCGCACATCTCTTGTATCCCGTGCTGCATCGCCGCATATTGGCGTGCGAACGATGGAAAGCGACCCAAGATGACCCCCCAACGCCCCGGCTTCAACACCAGCCAAACCGATGCCCGCGTTGATCTTTGGCGTATTCAGACCGGCGCGCTTGTGATCATTGCATTTGCCGTGGTGTTGTTCCTGCTGGTGCAGGCACGGTTTATCCTGATTTCACTTGCGACTGCGATCATTCTGTTCAGCCTGACAAGTTCGGTGATCAACTTCATCGCGCGTCAGCACTTTGGCCCGTTTCGTGTCCCGAATTTTGTGGCCAGCATCGTGGCCCTGTTGTTGATCGCGACCGGCCTGCTGACACTGTCCGGCATTTTGCTGGCGCAACTTAACACCGTGCTTGTTACCACACTGACTTATGCCGAACGCGCGCCTGTCGCACTTGCATCGCTTTTCGCATGGATGGGCGAGGATACGCAGGCTTCTGTCCTGAACGCGCTGCAATCGGTCGAGGTGACAGGCTACATCCGAACTGCCGCCAGTGGCGCTGGAAACGTGACGCAGGCAGCCGTGCTCGTGATCCTGTTCGTTGGCTTCCTGTTTGCAGAGCGGATCTGGTTCGGCACCAAGCTGACAAACTTTGTCGGTGATCCCGCACAGGCCGAGCGCGTGGGCAAGATCATCAATTCGATCATCCGCCGCGTGAACTATTACCTGCTGGTCAAAACAGCCGTCAGCGCCATCACGGGCGCGATGGTGTTTGTCGTGGCGCAGTATTTCAACCTACAACTTGCGGTCGCGATTGGCGTGCTGACGTTTGTGCTCAATTACATCCCCAATGTCGGCTCGATCATCGCCACCGGCATGATCGCGCTTGTCGCCCATGTGGAGCTTGGCGATCCCACGACCACGGCAGTGATCTTTGTCGTGGCCGGCATGATCCAGTTTATTAACGGCTCAGTCATTGATCCCATGCTGATGGGACGCGCCTTGCGCCTGTCGTCCTTTGGTATCTTGCTCAGCCTTGCATTCTGGGGTGCTGTCTGGGGCATTCCCGGCATGTTTCTGTCGGTCCCGATCATGGTGATGATGCTGGTGGTATGCAGCCATGTGCCGGCCCTGCGCCCCATCGCCATCCTGCTATCGCGTGAGGGACTGCCTGAATCCGAAAAGATGCTTGATGCAACCGAGCGTGATCTTTTCGGCCAAGGCTAGTGTGTTAACCCGCCTGTTCGCGGTCCTGTGACACGGCGATAAAGGCAAGTGCCGCGGCAAATTCCGTGCCCGCCGCAATCAGGATCGCAAAACTGGCCACACCATCAATGAAAGCCATGATGCCCGTCGTTGCGACACCGGCAAAGGCCACGGCGATCCCCAAACACATTGTCCGGCGCAGCGGTGAAGGTGGCGCATTGCGCGCCAAGTAGAACATCAGTCCCAGCCCCAGCAGGATCGGTGCCATTCGGCGACCCAAAAACTGCGTACCGGTATCCGCAGCCACGCCGTAGGTCACGGTGTAAAGGCCCACATCCACAAACCACATAACCGACAAGGCCACGCAAAATGCGGCCAAAACCATTGCAACAAGTTTGAAAGTCATGGGCGTCCGTCCTGATCCGCGACCGAAATAAGACCCGTCGGGTCATTGATAAAGAAGTGGCTGACGTCTTCGGCAAAGTACTGATAACTATCCGCGTTGATCAGCGCGTCGGACGCATCACGGGCGGCCATATCGCTGCACACCTGCCGCGAATAGCAAACGTCATCTGTGCCCGCGACCCGGAAAAAGTGGCTGATTTCATGGATCATGGTCCCCTCGCGGGTGCCGTTTTCGCTTTTGGGGTCACCGGGGCTTAGCTGCGTCATGGTGGGCAGGGTGAAGAAATTGGGACACAGGTGCACCAGATACGGCTCGTCCGGATAGACCCATGCATAGGTATCCCGTTCGCAGCCGTCAAAACCAACATTGTCACATTGCGCGGTGATCTGGCCTGTGCGGATCGCGGTCACTACGGCCTTGAGGTTGCGCCGCACCAGTTCGCCGTTGCGGAGTGAGAATTTTCCAAACCAGCGTTCATAGATATCATTGTTCCCGACGTTCGCAGCAGCACGCAGCGCAATCGCCTTTGATCCTGTCAGGGCGTCACCGACGATGGCCTGTTCGGCCTTGGTACAGCTGGCAAAGGTCTGCGCGGCGGCTTGGGTGCCGACACACAAACCCAACGCGATGATCAGGCCGAGTAGGCGCATCGTCACTCCTCCAGATGAAGATAGACCCGCCGGTTCTGACGGCCCTTCTTTTCGATCTTTCCCAACCTGACGCGACCGATCTCTTGGGTCAATGCGACATGGGTGCCGCCGCAAGGCTGCAAATCGGCGGTGTTTTCCCCCTCGCCAATGCGCACCAGTCTGATCTGACCGGCCCCGCGTGGCGGTGCCACAGACATGGTTTTGACAAGACCGGGGTTGGCATCAAGATCGGCTTCGGTGATCCATTCGCTATGGACCGCAAAGTTGCAGGCGATCAGATCGTTGAGCGTTTTCTCAACGGTTTCCTTGTCTTCCAGCGCGTCGGGCATGTCGAAATCCAGCCTGCTTTTGTCCGGTCCGATCGACCCACCGGTGACTGGCAAAGGGATGACGACCGACAAAAGGTGCAATGCAGTGTGCATCCTCATATGGCGATAGCGCCTGTCCCAGCTGATGTGCTGCGTGACGCCTGTGCCAATCGCAGGCAGGCCAGCAGGCTCTGCGGGGACAAGAACGATATCCCCGCCCTGCCCTTTGACCGCCACCGCGATCTCGATCTCGCCGCCGTCCCAGACCAGACGACCACTGTCGCCGGGCTGGCCGCCGGATGTGGCGTAGAACAGCGATTGATCCAGAACGATTCCGCCTTCGTCGGTGATTTGCGTCACCTTGGCCGGTGCTTCGCGCGCGTAGGCATCCTCAAGGAAAAGCGGTTTGGTCATGTCTCCCCCTCTGCCCCGTCTGCCGGGGCATCAAAATCGGTTTCGTCCAAATGGACACCCGCCTCACGCGGATCTTGTCGCGCCCCGGGTTGCGACGCATCCGCCACAGGGCGCAGAACCTCACCGTTGCGCAGCCACAGGTCGCGCTGCGGGAACGGAATCTCGATCCCCTCTTCCGCAAAACGGCGGGCAATCTCGAAGTTCATTTCCGACTGCGTTGCCAGCACAAAGTTCACATCCCGCAGGATTGCCCGTATTTCAAAGTCAAGGCTGCTGGCCCCGAACGCCATGAAAAGGATCGATGGCGGCGGCGTCATCAGCACCATGGGATGCGCCTCTGCAATTTCACGCAGGATGCTTGTGACCTTGTCCACGTCAGACCCGTACGCCACGCCCACCGGCACGATCACGCGGCCCACCAGATTGCCACGCGTCCAGTTTGTAACCTGATTGCTCACTAGATCGGCGTTGGGCACAATCACATCTGTCCGGTCAAACGTTTCGATCCGCGTCGACCTGACCGAGATATCGCGCACATAGCCCATTTGCCCGCCAACCTCGATCCAGTCGCCTTCACTGACAGGGCGTTCGATCAACAGGATGATGCCCGAGACAAAGTTGGATACGATGTTTTGCAAGCCAAAGCCGATCCCCACAGACAGGGCACCCGCGACAAAAGCAAGGCTCGACAAATCAATGCCCGCACTGGTGATCGCGACAATCGCTGACAAGCCAATACCGATATAGCCAAAGCCGGACACGACCGCATTCTGTCCACCCAGATCAAGACGAGTGCGCGGCAAAACCGTTGTGCGCAGCGTGCCCTGCACAAGCCGGGTCAGCAGGTAGCCGATGGCAAACGCGATCACGAAGGTCATAAAGTCGGTTGGCGACACACGCGTATCGCCAAGGCTGAACCCTTCACGAAAACGCGCCCAGACCTCTAACAATTCAGACAGGCGCGCCCCCCAAATCAGCGCCAGAATCGGCAGGGCCACGATCAATAGCACGAAGCCGATCACAACGGGCATCAGCGCCTCGGTTTGCCGGCCACGCGCACGCGCCCAGACCGCGTAGATATCGTTCACAAGCCGCTGGAGGAAAATCACGATGCCCAGCACGGCCAGCGACATGATGGTGGGCAAAATGACCCCTTGGGCCCCTGCCGAAAACCCAAAGGCTGCAGCGACGGGTGCGCCAATGGCGACAGCCTGACAGAACTGGCCAAGGATGCCGCGGATGCGGCCCTGCTGTTGTTGTCCCTCAGGCATGTCCGCCATGGGGGCGCGGCGCAAAAGTTGGCCCAACCGGAACAGGATCAGGCCCAACACAACGATGATCGGGAAATTGGCAACGGCAAGTGCTGTATCATCCACCGATCCGTGGCTGAGAAGCGCCAGCAGCAAAGTCCACACGGCAGTCACCCACGCCAGCAGTCTGGCATAGAACCGCGCGCTGGCACGGGTCTCGGCATCATAGGCCAGAAGACCGGGTGCATTATCCAGCGGGAAGAACTGAAAACTCAGCCAACGCCCCACGATAATCAAAAGACCCGCGGCAGGCACGGCACCAAATACTGCGGCACTGCGCACGCCCGACGGATCAAGCGTGAAGATCGCCAGCGTCAGGGCGACAAGGCCGATGATAGGCAATACAAGCTGCGCCAAATTGTGCAAAAGCGACCGCATCGTGACCGGTGTTTGCTCTCCGTCTGCAATCGGATGTTCTTGCGCCAGTCCGCGCCGATGCCGAAGTAAAAGTATAAACGCCACGGCGGCATAAAGGACCAGCAGCGGCAGCTTGGTCAGGAAATCGCCGGTGACAACGTGGTTTCGCACAGCGCTGACCATCTCGGCCGTCATATCAAGCACGCCCTGCCAGATCGCGGCCCCCCCTGCGGACCAGACTGCGGGGTTCAACGGGCTTGGCCCCTGCACCAAAAGCTGTTCTGTCTCGCGGTTACGGATCAGCGCGTCAATCTCGCTGATCAATCCGTTGGCGCGGGCAAAGCCTTCTTCGACCAAAAGCTGTGGCGCGCGCAGTTCGGCCTGCAAGGCTGTCAGGGTCGCGCGGCGGGTTGCGATCGCTTCAGGCTCTTCCTCGCCCTCGGCTGGTGGTTCGCCCAAGGCGGCAAGCTGGGCGGCAAGTGTCTCCAAGCGGCCCGCGTTCGCCCCTAGCAAACTACTGAAGGCATCGCGCCACTCCACCAACGCCTCGCGCTGGCGGCTGAGCGCAAAGCGAGAGGCAACATCACGCAGGACCAGCTCTTCGGCGCGGCCTGCAACCTCGTCCCACGCCGCGTAGTCAGGCGAAAATGCATTAAAGTCAGGCAGATCGGATATCGTGCCGTTGACGGCCACTACGGCGGGCGGCACCGTTTCATCGGTTAGCGCGTCAGCGGGAGCGTCCGCATCCTGCGCGACAGCAAATGTCGTGATCAAAGCCAGACACAGCCCCGCAAACAGTGACCACAAAACAGACTTTGGCATCACGCGCCGCATCAGCTGTCTTCGAAAACCGTGGGCAGGTTGGCCGGTTCACGCGCCAGCCATGACGGCACCGGCAATCCTTTTTCGCGCAAGAATTCGGGGTTATACAGTTTTGACTGATAACGCGTGCCGTAATCGCACAGGATCGTCACAATCGTATGCCCCGGCCCAAGGTCTTTTGCCATCCGCATCGCACCGGCGATGTTCACGCCAGATGATCCGCCAAGACACAGCCCTTCGTTCTCAAGCACGTCAAAGACAATCGGCAGCGCCTCGGCATCAGAGATGTTGTAATTGAAGTCAGGCGTCAGCCCTTCAAGGTTCTTGGTAATGCGCACCTGACCAATACCTTCGTTGATTGACGACCCTTCGGTCATCTTCAACTCGCCATGTGCGTAATAGTTATAAAGCGCGGCACCATCGGGGTCTGCCAGACCGATCTTCACGCCCTTGGGCTGCAACGCCTCGGCCACACCGGCAAGTGTCCCGCCAGAGCCGACAGCACAGATAAATCCGTCAACCTTACCGTCTGTCTGCGCCCAAATCTCTGGGCCTGTCGTCTCGATATGCGCCTGACGGTTTGCCACGTTGTCAAACTGGTTGGCCCAGATGACGCCTTCGTTGGTACTGCGTGCCAGCTCTTTGGCCAGACGCTCCGAATAACGCACGAAATTGTTGGGGTTGCGATAAGGGGCCGCAGGCACCTGCACCAGTTCCGCGCCCGCCAGCCGCAGCATGTCCTTCTTTTCTTCCGATTGCGTCTCGGGGATCACGATGACCGTTTTGAACCCCATCGACGCACCAACAAGTGCGAGCCCGATGCCCGTGTTGCCAGCCGTGCCTTCAACGATTGTGCCACCGGGTTTCAACTCCCCGCGGGCAATCGCATCTTTGATGATGAAAAGCGCGGCACGGTCCTTTACCGACTGGCCGGGGTTCATAAACTCCGCCTTGCCCAGAATGGTACATCCCGTGGCGTCCGACGCGCCGCGCAGCTTGATCAAAGGTGTGTTGCCGATGCTGGCAGCAAGATCGGGGTTCATCTGCATGGGGTCTGGCCTTTCATTGGTCTTGTTCGTGTGTAGGACCCAAGCAGGCCGAACTCAAGCGGTGGCACGCAAGCGCTGCCTGTTTCGATCCAGCCACAAAAGCATGGCCACGGTCGGCCCGACATTCGCCTCTCCGCTGGCGATCAGGTCAAACGCCTGCTTGAACGGGATGATGTGAATGCGCAGGTCTTCATGCTCTGTCTCAAGCCCGCCGGTATATGTATTTGGCTCCGGCAAGGACGCCAGCGCAAGGTAGCAGTTGAAATAGTCAGTCGTATTGCCAGGTGAGGCATAAAACGAAAACATCTTTTCCAGCGTCGTGTCGTCCAGACCGGCTTCTTCAAGGGTTTCGCGCCTTGCCGCATCCTCTGGCGTTTCACGACCGTCCACCATGCCCGCCACTGCCTCAAGAGACCACGGATTGCGATCACCCCGTGCCAGCGGCCCCATCCGGATCTGTTCAATCAGCAAGACAAGATCGGTTTCAGGGTCGTATGGCAAAACAATCGCAGCATCGGTGCCGTAAAAACACTCACGGGTCAGTTCCGGCGACATGCCACCGCCAAAAACGCTATGGCGCAGCTTGATCTGGCCTGCCTTGAAGAACGCACCCCAAAGCGGTCCGCTTTCCGTGACTTCAAAGGTGCCACCATCATGGCGGACGGTCGCCGGAATATCGCTTTCAGCGGCGCGCACACGGGCCGCGGCGCGGGTCTCGATCATCCCCCATTGCTGGCGCAGCGCCTCTTCCGACAGGGGCGGATCGTAGCGCCCGATTTCGACAGCCGCCTCGCGGGACACAGGCGCAAGCGTGTCGGCCCATGATTGCAGCGACCAGTCGTCATCGGTGGCGGCAATGGCAGGATCAGGATAATAGGCAAGCGCTGCAACATCGCCCGTTTGCGTGTTCACCGTGACTATCCGGGCGCGATATCCAAACGGCGCCTCGTATCGGTCAAGCCGGATCATGTGCTGGTCTGTCACGTCTGTCAGCAACAGCCCCGCACACGCGAAACCTTCTGCCTTGGCCAGAAACGGCAGATTGGCCTCGACCTGCCGCACCACGCGGTGGTCTTGCAATGTCGCCTCTTGAACGGGCAGATCGCCACCGACGATCCGCTGCCGCAGCACCGTGTCGCGCAAGGTCCCGTACAAAAAGACCGTCTGCATCTAGGAAAAGCGCTTTCCGAAAAACTCAGCAAAGAGGCCCGCAGCAATGCCCCCGACCACGATGATCGTGCCCAGATCAGGTTGCGCAAACCGCAAAGCGTATTCGCCCATCAAAGCAAACACATCCACGACAGCCTCGACCGGTCCGTCGTAGCGACGGCGCATGGATTTTCCAATCATGTCGCCAAATGACAAAAGGAACAGCATCCAGAACAGGATGGTCACCGTGCCGGTGATCCCGTTGCTCAGGCCCGAGGCGTATCCGTCGCCTGTGCGTTTGCCAACCACAACCCAGCCCGTGAATATGCCCGCCACAACACCTAGCGGCACCCAATATCCCGGCGTGCGGCCTTCTTCGAAAAACTGTGCGGCGTATGTCGCGATATACCATCCGAAAACGGCGAATGCGACGGCCCCTGCAAGGCGTCCGGCGGTTGGCATGGGTCTGCTCCCTCTTGATGCATCCCCTGCCGTGCTTGTCGCAAAGAGGCGTTAGTGCCCCTTGGTCAGGGTGATCTGCGTTACGTCACAGTTTCCGCTATGAAACGTGGCCGCGCAAGAGGTGAGATAAAAGTTCCACATCCGCTTGAACCGCTCGTCAAAGCCAAGTGCCGCAACCTGATCCCATTTGTCGTTGAAGGTCTCGTGCCAGCGCCGGAGCGTGATCGAATACCCTTCGCCAAACTCGATGGACTTTGCGACGGTCAACCCGCCCTTTTCGGCTACCTGACGCAGAATTTTCGGGCTGGGCAGCATGCCGCCGGGAAAGATGTATTTCTGGATGAAATCAGGCCCGCGCTTGTACACATCCCAACGGCGGTCAGCCACGGTAATGATCTGCAAAGTCGCGTTCTTGCCCGGCTTGAGCCGGTTGCGCACGGTTTCGAAATAGATCGGCCAATATTGCTCGCCCACAGCTTCGAACATCTCGATGCTAGCGATGCCGTCATAGCTGCCTGTCTCATCACGGTAGTCTTGCAGCTTAAATGTCACCTTGTCGGAAAGGCCAGCCTTTTCAATGCGTTCTACAGCGTAGTTATACTGCTCTTCACTGATGGTCAGACCCGTCACCTTTAACCCGCGCTCTGCTGCGGCATATTCAGCAAAACCGCCCCAGCCACAGCCGATCTCCAGCACGTGATCGCCGGGCTGTGCGCCCATTTCATCAACCATGGATTTGTATTTCAGGCGCTGTGCGGCCTCAAGGCTCTCTTGTCCGGCGTCGAACTTGGCCGATGAATAGGTCATCGTATCATCAAGCCACAGACCGTAAAATTCATTGCCCAGATCATAATGATAGCTGATGTTCTTGCGGGCCTGCTTTTTGGAATTGGACTGCATCCAGAACCGCATTCTTTCATAAGCGCGGACAAAGAACTGGCCGGGAAATCCGTCATAAATGCCTTCAGCACTATCGTCGTGGATCATATCCATGAAGGCCATAAGGTCCGGCGTGCTCCACCACCCATCAAGATATCCTTCGCAAAATCCCATGTCGCCGTCACGGATCGTGCGCGCAAAAAGATCGTCGTTATGGATATGAATTTCCGCTACATGCCCCGATTGGTCACCCTCGGCGCGGAAATGCCGCCCGTCAGGCAGCACAATATCCACGCGGCCACGGTTCATTGTCTTGATCACATCAAAAATGGCAGCAAAATAGCGAGGCAGGTTTTTTTGCCCCTCGGTCGTGGTCAAGATCATGGGTCGCCCTGTATTTTTTTCATGGCCGGTTCAGAACCGACTGTTGCACAAGATATTAATCTTTCGATCAGGGAAGTCACGCAGACTGGCCCAAATAGTTTCAGGAGCGGCGAAATGGGCTACATGACAGGCGGAATTTATCATCTGGGTGACCCGCCGTCCTCTGATCAGGGCGGTACATTCGAGCGCGCGAAAAGCACGATGCGGCACTGGATCACCCCTGACGGCGCGGCAGGTCCGACAGGAGATGCAGGTTTTACCCCCGATCACGACCGCTATCACCTTTACGTGGCGTGGAACTGTCCTTGGGCGCATCGCGCGCTGCTGGGGCGCGTGCATTATGGGCTGACCGATACCATCGGCGTGTCTTATGCCCGCCCGAACCGGACCGATCAAGGATGGGTCTATGACGCCGATGGCCCCTTCAGCGATCCCCTGCGCGGCGTGCGTGCCGTGCACGAGGTCTATAGCGCCGACCCTTCGAAATACACCGGACGCCTGACCGTGCCTGTCCTGTGGGACAAACAAAAGGGCCGCATCGTCAGCAACGAAAGTGCGGATATCTTGCCCATGCTGGGTGCCTTCGATAGTGACGCGGATGACCTTTATCCGGCGCATCTGGCGGACGACATAAAGACATGGAACGACCTGATCTACCGGACCGTCAACAACGGCGTCTACCGCGCGGGCTTTGCCTCAACGCAAGAGGCTTACGCAGACGCCGCGACCACCCTGTTCGAAACGCTGGACAAGATTGACGCCCATCTGGCCACCCACCGCTACCTGTGCGGTGACACAATGACCGAGGCCGATGTCAGGCTATTCCCGACCCTTGCGCGGTTTGATGTGGCCTATCACTACGCCTTCAAATGCAACCTGCGTAAAATCAGCGACTACGCCAATCTTTGGCCCTATGCGCGTGCCTTGTATCAACGCGACGGCTGGGCCGAGACTGTCAATTTCGACATCTACAAACGTGGCTACTTCAGCCCGTCGGAAAAGCGCAATCCGCTTGGCATCATTCCTATCGGTCCCACTGTTGATTGGTCAGAAGTCCCTGTCTTTGTAGGCCGCTAGCGCCCGCTCGCGCCCGTCAGACGGGCTCACGATCGGATCGGGATAGTCGTCATTGGGCTCCATGTGCCAGCTTTGCGGAATGGCGTCGAAATAGGACAGAGCGGTCTTTGAAGGATTGCTGTATTCTTCAGCAATCCACATCCGGCGATAGGTGCCGTCACGGTCAAATTTTTCGACCTGCGTTTCAGGGTTGAACACCCGGAAGAACGGCGTCGCATCCGGCCCCGATCCCGCCGACCACTGCCAGCCCATCGCGTTGCTGGCCGGATCCCAGTCGATCAGGCAATCCTCGAACCACGTCATGCCAACCTTCCAGTGGGTCATCAGGTGCTTGGTCAGGTAGGACGCCACGATCATCCGCCCGCGATTGTGCATGGTTCCTGTCACATACATCTCGCGCATGGCCGCATCGACAAACGGCAGGCCCGTGCGTCCCTGCTTCCACGCCTTGATCTCGGCAGCGCGCTCGTCGTCCTGCCACGGAAAGGCATCCCAATCTTCTTTCCAATTATCCGTTTCAATGCGCGGCGTGTGGTGAATCAGGTGATAGGCAAACTCGCGCCAGACCAGCTCTTTGAGGAACACCTCCGCGTCCTGTTTGCCATCGTGCAGCGCCCGCCAACCCGCATGCCAGCATTTCAACGGGCTGATCTCCCCGTAGGTCAGGTTCTCGGACAGGCCCGATGTGCCGTCCACGCCGGGAATATCGCGTTTGGTTTTGTAATCCGCCACGCGGTGCGCGATGAACGCGCCCAGCCGGTGGCTCGCAGCCGTCTCGCCCACGGTGCAATGCGGCAGCACCACATCATGGCCGCGCTTCATGTCCGCCCCCATCTGCCAGTCATCCAGATTGTCACTGTCAGGCCAACTGTCAGGCGCGGGAATCTTACTCGGGCTGGACAGGCTCTCCGCCAGCTCGCGGTCCCGCACAGCTTTCCACATGGGCGTGTAAACCTTGTAAAACCCACCGGTTTTTGTCTCGACCGTCCACGGTTCAAACAACAGGTGTCCGGCAAAGCTTTCCGCCTCCACCTCGTCATCCTTCAACGCAGCTTTCACCGCGGTGTCCCGCTCTTTCGACGCCCCGTCATAAAGCCGCGACCAATAAACGGCCCCAGCGCCTGTTTCCTCGATCACATCCCGCAAAACATCCAGCGCCTGTCCTTTGCGCAGGATCAGCTTGCTGCCAGCCTCTTCCAGCGATTTGGCCAGTGATCCCACCGACAGACCCAGCCGCATGCGCGCGGCAGCACCCTGCCCGTCCACTACCTCATCGTGGATGAAAAGCGGCACAACAGGCCGCCCGCTTTCGCAGGCCTTTGTCAGCGCGGGATGGTCACCCAACCGCAGGTCGCGGCGAAACCACATAATGATCGGGGATTTATCTGACATCGGCGCACCTTTCGTTTCACCGGCCACAACCTAGTGCGGCGCAGGCAACGACAAACCGCGCCTTTGCATCATTTTGCCAAAAATACTCAAACTAAGCCGCGCAAGCGGCTCAAACCACCTGATCAAGCGCATCCATCAGATGATCAACCTCGGCCTTGGTCGTGTAATGGGTGAACGACAGCCTTAACACGCCGACCTCTGGATCAATTCCCATCGCCTTCAGTGGACGCTGTGCATAAAAATCGCCGCCACCCGCCATGACACCTAGCGGGGCCAGTTTAGCCGCCAGTGCCTCAGCGCTGCCTTGCGTGGCCAGTGCCACCGTGGGCGCGCGGCGGTCCGCCGTGGCGGGACCGATCAAGCGCACGGAGTTTTTCGCGCTCACATGATCCAGCAGCGGCTGTAGCAAGGCCACTTCGGCCCCGCGCATCAGATCGTGGGCATGCCGCGCTGCCCCAGCCCCCGTGCCGCCGCCATGATGCACACTCAACGCATCCATGTAATCGGCCATACCCGCCGAGGCTGCAACCTGCGCGTGGTCCGGTCCTGCAGGCGTGAACCGCTTGTAAAGGCTGTCGCCGTTAAAATGGTGCCCCTGATTGGGCAGGTCCATCCCGAAATCCTCGCGGATCGCCATGATCCCCTGATGGGGTCCATAGGTTTTGTAAGCGCTGAAGAGATACACATCGCACCCCAGCGCACCCACATCGGGAAACCCGTGCGGCGCGTAGGACACGCCGTCGACCACGACACGCGCCCCGCCTGCATGCGCGCGCTTGGTGATTTCGGCCACGTCATTGATCTCACCCACGACATTCGAGCAATGTGGGAAAACCACCAGACACGCCTTGCCATCCAGCAACCGGTCCAGCCCATCAGGGTCCAGATGCCCCGTTTCGGGATCGATCTGCCATTCGCGCACCTCTACGCCATCCTCGGCCAAACGCCGCCACGGGCCGGAGTTTGCCTCGTGGTCCTGATTGGTGACGATAATCGCCTCACCGGGTTTCAGCCATTTGCGTACGGCTTGTGCCAGCACGTATGTGTTTTGCGTTGTGGACGGTCCAAACGACACTTCATGCGTGGCGACCCCCAGCATCTGCGCCAGCCGCACCCGCGCCTCGTCCATCTCCTCACCGCCAAGGCGCGAGGCATCATAGTCGGCATAAGGCTGCACTTTGCGTTCAGTGTAAAAACGCGTCAGCCGGTCCACGACCTGCCGGCAAGTGTACGACCCGCCCGCATTCTCAAAAAACGCCTGCCCTTGCAGCGGCGCTGCGTCGAAAGCGGGAAACTGGGCCCGCACCCATGCAATGTCCAATGTCATGGGGCCACCCAAACGAAAAAGGCCCCGACGCGCAAGCATCGGGGCCTTTCAATTTTCTGGTCCAACCGATTATTCGGCAGGTGCAGTCCCGATCGGCGTATCGACGGTCACCGCAGTGACGCCAGCCGCGTCGCGACGCGTGTCGTTGAACACGGCTTTCAGTAACGAGATACACATCAACGCCATCACGATCGAGAACGGCAGCGCGCCGATCACCATCGCTGTCTGGATCGCGCCCGTGCCGCCCGAGATCAGGAGTCCGCCAACCACAAGCGCCAAAGCAGCACCCCAGAACAGGATGTGTGGACGTGCCTTTGGACCTTCGTCGCCTGCCGCATTGATCGTGTTCACGATCAGCACAGCGGAGTCAGCCGATGTCACAAGGAACGTCATCAGCAGGACAACGATCAGAACCGCCATGCCCCACGCCAATGCCTCGGCGATGGGCGACAACATGAACTCGGTCATCGCAAAGATCTTGTCACCGTTGGCCGCTCCAAAGATCACGCCATCTGCGCCACCGTTAAGCTCCAGATCAATCGCTGTGCCACCGGCCCAAGCGAACCAGACAAAGCACATCAGCGCAGGCACGATCATCGCACCCAGCACAAATTCGCGGATTGTCCGACCACGCGAGATGCGTGCAAGGAACAGACCCACAAACGGTGCGAACGCGATCCACCAGGCCCAGTAGAACACCGGCCACCAGCCCTGCCACTGTGCCAGCAAGAAGGATTCCGATCCCTCGGTGCCGTCAGAGACAAAGACATTAAAGCTCATCCACGGCAGCGCCTTGAGGTATTCCCAAATGCCCACGAAGAACGCGTTTACGCCGAACCATGTCGCACCGAAGATGATGAAGAACGACAGCAGGACAATCGACAACACCATGTTGATGTTCGAAAGCCACTTGATGCCCTTGCCCACACCTGACAGCGCCGACAGTGTCGATGCACCCATGATGAACAGCAGCGCCACGACGATACCAACCGTTGTGGCCGACCCGTCTTCCATGACCAAACCGCTGATGCCGATCCGGTTCAGACCAGCCACGAATTGTTCCACACCAAAGCCAAGCGTTTGCGCCACACCAAGGATCGTCGCAACCACAGCCACGATGTCGATCAGGTTCCCCAAAGGACCCGACAGCGCCTTACCGAACAGCGGTGTCAGCGAAGAACGGATCGTCAGCGGCAGACCACGACGATAGCTGAAGAAGGCCAATGCCAGACCGGCAATCGCATAGGTCGACCACGCACTGAATCCCCAGTGCAGATAGGACCACTGGTATGCGTTCAGGATATTATCCTCAGCACCACCGGTGGCTGCGCCCTGAATGACCTGCGGGTTGTTCTGAAAATGCGCGACAGGCTCGGCTACGGCCCATGTCAGCATGCCAACACCGATACCCGCGCCGAACATCATCGAAAACCACGAGAAGTTTGTAAACTCGGGCACTTCGTGATCCGCGCCCAGCTTCATACGGCCAGCGGCAGGCCAAAGGGCAAGGATCAGACAGGTGATGACGAAAGCGGCCACGACCCAGATGTACCATGACGCGAAAACATCAAGGATGACGGCATTCCAGTCACCCAGAACCGCACCCGCTTTGATCGGCCAAATGATACACCAAACAGCGAGCACGCTGATGATGATTTTACTGATCACCGCGACGTTGACACTGAAACCGCTGTAAAAGCCGGAATCAGCCGTCTTGATCGGAAGATCCGATAAAGGTGGTTTGATTGCCATGTTGTTTGTCCCCTGTTTGTTTATTATTGCGCAACTATAAGGGCAAACCGCGGCATGATAACCCACTATTATGCGCAATCGCCTTCGCAAACGGCCCATGACGTGACGATTTGGGACATTTGAAACAACGCGGGCACCGCGGCTTGTGACCACGACGCCCGTTGATTTTGAGCGATTCCCGCCGTTGCCGGTCAGGCGTTTACGTCAACGACCACGCGGCCTTTCACCTGACCTTTGAGAATGTCGCGCCCCAGCTGTGGCAAGTCGGACAGCGTGGCCAGTTGCACCATAGCCTCCAGCTTATCCATCGGCAAATCCTGCGCGATCCGCTGCCACGCGCGCACGCGGTTGTCGTAGGGCTGCATGACGCTGTCGATGCCCAGCAGGTTCACACCGCGCAACAAAAACGGGATCACGGTCGCAGGCAGACCTGCGCCACCTGCCAGACCCACGGCACTGACAGATGCGCCGTATTTCATCTGCCCCAGCACCCGCGCCAGCATGTCACCGCCCACGGCATCCACGCAACCTGCCCATGTCTCCGCCTCAAGCGGGCGTTTGGTGGTCTCGTTGATCTCTTCGCGTGCCACGATCTGCGTGGCGCCCAGATCCTTGAGGTAATCAGACGTTTCCGGTCGTCCTGTGACTGCAGCCACCTCGTGCCCAAGCTTGGCAAGGATCGCTGTCGCAACCGATCCGACACCGCCGGCGGCACCGGTGACCAGAACCGGCCCGTCCTTGATCCCGTGATCCTCCAACGCCATGACAGCCAGCATCGCGGTAAAGCCTGCGGTGCCAACGGCCATCGCCTGACGTGTGTCCAGTCCATCCGGCAGCGGCACCAGCCAATCGGCCTTCACCCGCGCCTTTTGCGAATACCCACCCCAATGCGCCTCGCCCACGCGCCAGCCTGTCAGCACAACCTTATCGCCCGCCTTGTAGCGATCGTCGTCCGACGCCTCGACAGTGCCTGCAAAATCGATGCCCGGGATATGCGGATAATTCCGCACAAGGCCCCCGCCCGGCCCGATGCACAGACCGTCTTTGTAGTTCACAGTGGAATATTCGACAGCAACCGTCACCTCGGCCTGAGGCAGATCATCCAGCCCGATCTGCTTGACCTCTGCGGCTGTCTTGCCCTCGTCGTTCTTGGTGACCATCAAAGCGTTGAACATCGTCTTTCTCCTTGCATCATTTTGCCAAAAATACTCCCGCCGGAGGCTCCGACGGCAGCCACTGGCGCTAAATCCAGAATTCGTCTTGTACGGTGGCCTTGCGCATCCCGTCCGGTGTTTCGACTTCCAGTACGGTCCCCGCATCCCAATGCGTCATCCGCACCATCCCAATCGCCACGTTTGTTTCGAAATCAGGCGAATAGGCAGCAGACGTCACATGCCCGCGCAGCTTTCCGCCTGCATAGATCGGCCAGGCACGGTCACAGCGGCCAATCTCGCCCTCAATGGCAATCGGACGCACTTGTTTTGCAGGGCCTTCCTTGGCCACACGCAAAAGCGCATCGCGTCCGACGCAGCCGATCGCCGTTTGGGTCGAACAGAACCGCCCCAGCCCGCATTCGTGCGGCGTGTTATCGCGGTTCATGTCGTTGCCGTAGGACAGCAACCCGCCTTCGACCCGCTCAATCCCGTTGGGACAGCCTGCACGGACATTCAAATCCTCGCCCGCTTTGAACAGCGCATCCCAAAGCGGCATGCCGGTGTCCCAATCGTTCATGTAGATTTCAAAGCCGCCCTGTTTGGAATAGCCCGAGCGCGCGACGATCATGCTGTGGCCTTCGAAATCAAACCAGCCGTAGCGGAAGAACCGCAGCTTGGTGACATCTTCGCCAAACACCCGCGCCATCAGCTGATCCGCCTTCGGCCCCTGCACGGCCAGCGGCGATACATCAGGTTCATCCACCATCACATCAAGCCGATAGCCGTAGGCAAGCCCCTTCACCCAAAAGAGCAGATCGCTGTCAGCAATGGAAATCCACCAGTGGTCTTCGGTCAGCTTCAGCGCCACAGGATCGTTCAGCATGCCCCCTGTTTCATCGACAATCGGCACGTAGTAACACTGCCCCGGCAACATGCCCCGCAGATCGCGGGGTGTCAGCATCTGCATCAGGCGCGCCGCATCGGGGCCACGCAATTCAACCTGACGCTCCACCGCGACATCCCAGACCTGCACGTGGTCTTTTAAATGACGATAATCGGCTTCTACGCTCTCAAACACTGTGGGCAGCAACATGTGGTTGTAGATCGTGTAGGCCGACACGCCAGCGCGTTCGACACCTTCGGAAAACGGCGTGCGGCGCAACCGCCGCGAGGGTGAAATCAGTGCCATATCGCGGCCTCCTTGCCAGCAACGGGCCGCGCCTTTAGGCTAAACAGACCCAATTTCAGGGTATTGAACCCAAATTTCTTTTGAACGGAGCAAAATTTATGCAAACCAAACTGACCGCCTGTGCCAGCCTTCTGTGTGCCTGTCTGTTGGGCCAAAGCGCCACGGCCGACGGACACATCGACCTGACCGATCCCAATGCCACCGCCGTCGCCGTGATCGAGGCGTTTCGCGCCAAGGATGGCCCTGCCTTCGGTCCCTTGGTGAACGAGGTGAACGCCCGCTTTGCCACGATGGTCGCCGATATGCCCGCCGATGATCCCGAATGGGATGATCTGTTTTCCAGCTGGCGCCAGCAGGGACTGGACGTGTGGGACGGTACGATCCTGCCTGCCAAACAGCGCGGCGATGATCCGATGACCCTGACCGTACCGTTTGCGCTCAGCTCCAACGACGTGGGCCAGCCGTTGTCGCAAACGGAATGTGCGGCCCCTTGCCGGTATCTGGTGATCGTCCTGACCCGCGATAGCGAAACGGACACCACATGGGGGTTTGAGGATATCAACGGGCGCGATCTGAGCGCCTACGACGCCGACCCCGCCTTCAACTGATCCCCCCAGACGCGCCATCAGGTGTCAGGCATGAACGGAATGTCGGTGTCGGTGGGCTTTTGCCCGGCGGCGGTCAACATGGCATGAACCTGACCGCGATGGTGCGTCTGGTGATTGAAGAAATGCACGATGCATTCCTGCTTTGACTTCACCATATCGCGCTGCATCGCGCCCGAATACCATGACAGATCACCGACCAGATCGACGCTGTGCAACCCATCGGCCCACGTCGTGATCCGCGCGTCGGTCTGAAACCGCGCCAGCGCCCAATCAACGGCATTGGCCTTGTAGGCGGTGCTTTCGGGGATGCCTACGGTTGGCGCATCGCCACCATCAAAGCGGCTCATCCAAAGCTGGTCACCCCAAAGCAGATGATTGAGCGTCGCAAAGATACTGCCGAAAAACGCGCCGCGGTCTTCACGTAACGCATCATCGTCCATCGCCTCAACAATCTTGCGCAAGCCCTTGTTTTGCCACGCATTGTAGCGCGACATCATTTGACAATACGCCGGCGTGATCACGGCTTGGGGCCTTTCCAGTCAATCGGACAAATCTCGGCTGACTTGCCGCCAAAGTCCCAAACGCGCCCATAATCGCGCACCTTGGACTTCGTGCCTTGGGCGGCAATGATATCGGGGCCCATCCAGTACTGCGAATTGCTGACCATGACCGGATGATCCTTGTCCTTGCCGGTCATCATCTCGATCTCGCCCTGAATTTTGCGCCCGATGTAGATGCCGCGCTTGGTGCCATCGCGCACGATCTCGACCTTCTCGCGCTCTGCCCCGATGATCTCGGACACCAGCATGGTGAACAGGCCCGTTGTGCCGCCAGCGGCCCCGCTAAAGATTTTGAGGATGCCGTTATAGGCTTTCTGCGTTGACCGTTCGTCCACATAGGCCGCAACGCGCCAGTTGCCCTCAGCCATGCGACCCGGAATATCCACGAGCAGTCCGACATTCAGACCCGACAGGTCCTCGCCCTCGAAATGGCCCTCATCAATCGCGATCGCCATCCATGCGTGGCAGTGCCCTTCGGTTGGAGGGTGCGCGCCCAATGAAACCACACATGGGCAGAACACCGTGCATGAGCAGTTCAGGAACAGCTCGCCCTTGATCGCCCAGTCGGTCGGGTTTTTCTTACGGCGCAGCGGGTTGTTTTCCATCCGCTGGTCAATGCGCTGCGAGATCGGCAGCCTGTCGGCGGGTGCCCTTTGTTTGTCAGCCATAGTGTCGCCCTTTCCTTACAAGGTGGTCCAAACAGCCAATGCGATCCCTGCTGCAATCAGCACGAAACCCGCAGGCTTTGTCAGACGATGCCCGATCTGGGGCAGTTTTTCAAAAATCATGAACAGTGTCGCCAGCCCCATCCAAAGCAGGCTCATCACGCCGCCGACGAAACCCAGCGCCATAAAGCCCCAGCAGCAACCCACGCAGAACGCGCCAAGGCCCAGCCCCATGCGCAACCCGCCTGAAAATCCGGTGCGCCAGTGGCCCAGAAAATATGTCATCGGGGAATGGCAGACGCCGTGGCAAATCTCTTTGGCACGGGTGAATTGGAATGCCCCCACCACGATCAGCAGCGCCGCCGCGAAATAGCCGTTCGTTGCGATCCCCAGCCCGTCCACGACGTTGCCAGCAATCAAAGCAACCTGCACGGCCGAAATCAGGGCGGCAAAGCCGATCCACGTGATAAAGTAGCCAAGCAGCACACCCAACCAGCCCGCGCGCGTGCCGTCAGCGCTTACCATCAAGGCTTCGTAGTTGCGCAAAGTTGGGATCATCGTCGGCAACATCATCGCAGCCATCATGATCGCCCACATCGGGAACAGCGCCCCGAACGACAGCATCGGCATCATGTTCATGCCCACAGGACGGCCAATCACATCAACGCCCGACATCCGCGCCATCATGAACATCACCGCCCAAGCCGCGAGAATACTTGCGAAAAACGCAATCCAAAGCGCCGTGCGCATAACGTATGGTGCGGGTGAAGTTGTCACGCTAGATCGCCTCCCTACGACTCAGGTCTTGCTAAATCATATGTCAGACGTTTAATTGTCTGACAATTAAAAACAGGCATGCGCCGTGAAAATCGACCCCGACAGTTCAACCGACCTCTCTGCCCAGATCGCAACCGCAATCCGCGAGGCGATTGTGTCTGGTGCGATGCCGGTTGATGAACGCCTTCCATCGGAATCCGAACTGGCCGAGCAATTTGCAGTATCCCGCTCCACCGTGCGAGAGGCATTGAAGCGGCTGGCGGCACAATCGCTGATCCGCACGCAGCGCGGGGCCACAGGTGGCGCATTCGTCAACCGGCTCCGGTTTGAGGATGCATACGGCCAGCAGATAACCACATCCACCCTACTGTTGTCGATGAACGCCGTCAGCTTTCAAACCGCCTGCGAGGCGCGTTATGCCCTCGAACGCGCCTGCGCTCCGCTATCTGTGCAACGCCGCACCGCCGATCATCTGGCCACCATGCGGGCCGAGGCACACCGTCAGGCGCAACCCGGTCTGACGGACGAGGCCTTTTGCGCCTCCGATGTGGCCTTTCACCGTGCGCTTGTCGATGCGGCTGGCAATCCGGTGCTGTCGTATCAACTGGCTGGCGCGGTAGAGGCGATGCAACCGTTGATGAACATGATCACATTCTCTGCCCGTTCGCGCGAAACCATTGTCGATCTGCACACCCGCATCGCTGATGCTGTTGAGGCCGGCAACGCGCAAGATGCCGACACCCTGCTGTCTGACCTTGCGACCTATACCGAAGACCTTGCCAAAAGCGTTTTCGCCGCTCGTCTTGCCAAGCAACCCAAACAATGATGCTTGCAGGTGCCATTGGCGGTGATAACGTCTTTTCCAAATTCACCTGACGGGAGACAGATATGACTTTTGCTAAATTTCTCGGCGCGGCATCCGCGCTGACACTTGCCACTGTGGCCAACGCACAGGACGCCGATCTGCTGGTGTTCGATTATTCCGGCTTTGAAGAGCCGGTTTACCACCAGCCTTATGTCGACATGCACGGCGCCAGCCCGACCTTTGCGTTCTTTGGTGACGAGGACGAAGCGTTCCAGAAAATCCGCGCAGGCTTTCAGGCCGACGTATCCCACATCTGCGCAGGGTCTGTGACCAAATGGGAAGAAAGCGGCATTATCGAGCCTTGGGACACATCCAAGCTGACCGCCTATGACGATCTTGATCGCAACCTGACCGGCGCACAGGTCGGCGACGGTGAAGGCGATGTGTTCTTTATCCCCACCGATTTCGGCTCAACCGCGATTGCTTACAACCCTGACGAAGTGCCAGCCGAAGACGTTGCATCGCTCAACGTGTTCAAGAACCCGGCCTATGCGGGCCGCATGACCCTGCCCGACAACGTCGATGACGCCTATGCGCTGGCCTATCTCGCCACCGGCGTTACCGATTGGTCCGAAGCCACAGATGAGCAGTTTGAGGCCGCATCCAACTGGCTGCGCGAAGTGCACCCGAACCTGCGCACCTATTGGACCGACCCCGGTGAGCTGGCGCAACTGCTGGCATCAGGCGAAATTCTGATCAGCTGGGCATGGAACGAAACCTATCCCGCGATGGTCGACGAAGGCCGCCCGATTGCGTTCCAGCGCGAAGCGACCGAAGGATCGTCACTGTGGTTGTGTGGTTACGTGAACCTTGCCGATGCCCCCGGCGACGAAGACAAAGCCTATGACTACCTCAACGCGTTCCTGTCAGAAGCATCGGTCGTGCCGCTGCTTGATGCAGGATATGGCTCGGCCAACGCGACGGCCCTGACAGCACAGGTCAGCGAAGAGGATCTGGTCGCTTCCGGTCTGGGTCAGATCGACGTGCCCGTTCTGGCGCAACTCCCCATGTCAAACGAACGCCGCGAACAGCAGAACGAAACCTTTGAATTGATCAAAGCCGGTTTCTAATCTGACGCACTGCGCTACTTAGTGAAAGGCGGCACGGGAACGTGTCGCCTTTTGCCGTGTTAAGGCCAACAAGACACTTCGTCGCCGCCAATTAAAGGACACCGACGCCATGATCGACATTATCAACATTGCCTTTGCCCTGTTCAGCATCGCGCTGGGGGCTGTTAGCCTGATCAGCCCGAAATACGCGATGTCCACACTGGACCTTAGCGATGGCGGCTCAACGATGGGCATGTCCGAGGTGCGTGCCGCCTCTGGTGCCTTGTTTATCGGCATGGGTGTGGGCGCGATGATCCTTGCGACACCCGCCGCCTACGCCATGATCGGCTTTTGCTGGGGCGGTGCGGCCATCGGGCGTCTGACGTCGCTGATGCTGGACGGCAAGACCCAGAAAAAATGGATCTTCTTTGCCTGCGAGGCCGGTCTTGCCGCGGTATCGCTTGCGATCAATCTTTGATCGCCGCCTATTCGTGGTTCCAGTCAAAAACAAAGCTTTCGCTATAGCTTGACCAGCTTTGCGTTGTGATCCCGTTCACGGTGGTGCCAAGGTATGCATCCAGTCCCTGAATGCCGATCACGCGCACGGTGCCGCCATCGGCCTCAATATAGCCGACGTGAAGCGCTGCTGTGCAGATGTCGCTGTCGGATGTGTAGGGGTCACTGCCCCACACGCTTCCCTCATCGGGGTTCGCGGGACAGTCGCAGGTCACATAGGTCTCGCCTGAGGGAAAGCCGTTGCACAGGTTCTCGCTTGATGCCGTCTCAACCGCAGGCGTGTCTTTGGTGCGGCGCACGTCGATGCTGAATTCATAGCTGCCCCAATTACTGGTTGTGACGCCATTGGCCTCTGACCCCTGATAGCTGTCCTGCCCGGGCCTGCGGATCACAATCACCGGGCCGCCAGCCGTTCCGATAACGCCCGCATGAACGCCAGCGGCACAAATGGCGCTATCGGCAGTATAGGGCCCGCTGCCCCAGACCGAACCAGAGGCAACGCCCGCCGGACAGGTACACCGCAGCGACCGCGCATCGTCGGGCATAATCCCGCATTCCGGCAAATCCTGTGCCGCTACCGCGCCGCCTGATACGCCGAAACCCACTGCAAAAACTTTGACAAACCCTCTCATGGTGAAACCTCCTGAATGCACTTATCTTCAATATGCACACAGCCTAGCACAAAATCAGGCCATCCAAAGACAGGATTTCCGCACCCTGTCCGCCACCACCACCCTTGTCATGGCAGGGCGTTGCGCCTATCTACCAAGTGTCCTTCGGGACTATGGACATAAACGCGCTCATAATAAGCGGATCGGACCCGGGGGCGGTACCCGGCGTCTCCACCAATCAACCTTCATTTGGGGTCGGATGGGGACGAAATAGGATCGACGAACGTGTAAAAGGGATTGCTTTGTTTCGGTGAGTTACCACCGTTATCGGTACGATTAGTATAGTTGCAAATGACAACAATGCTCCGGCAATGGCAGTCGCAGCGTAAGCTGTGAATGTCGCCGAAACTTAAGCCCCTAGGCCTAGCCGCTTAGGGCGGGGTTTGCAGGTACCTGGCAACAGAAACCTGCGCTTTCCCCGTTAAATCGCTATTGCTTCCCTCAAATCGTAACCCGGTTTTTCAGTTTTCCCTTGTGAGGCAGAACCGCAGCATCTCCTTGCCTTCCAGGCGTGGCTTTTTATTGTGGCGACGTTTCGGTTGCGTGGGCAATCGGAGGTCATACTTAAAAAACGGAACCCGAAATATGCGTGATTTCTTTATTAGATCATTGGAAAAACTTATCGGCCTTATCATCGTTTTGATGATTATCGGCCTTATTATAGGTGTCATTGCCATCGCAATGGGAGGTGGCATGGGTCCCTACGGACAGGGTGGCGGCATCGTGCCTGCGCTTTTATTCCTTGTCTTTGGCGGTCTGTACATCGTGCTTATTGGCGGGTTCATGTATCTGGGAGTCGGCATATACCAAAACACGTTGCGCACCGCGCAAGCACTCGAGGCTGGTAAAACCGCTCGCTGATTAGTTTTGGCAAACGCGAAAAGAACTATGGCCGTCTGCTGAAGCAGGCGGCCTGTTCTATTTGTTCCAACCGGCCACCTTTTCCATCTTGCGCTCTGATCGCTTGCGCCGCACCATCGTCGATATGTTACGCCGGATACTTCTTGCGACTATTTGCGCTTTGCCCTTTCAAGCAAGCGCTTGTGATACTGCACTTGTCTTATCAATTGATGTTTCGAACTCAATCGATCCGGCCGAGTATCGCTTGCAAGTAGACGGCATGGCCGATGCGCTGGCAGACCCCGAGATTGTTGATGCGATGGTGTCAGGCGATGTGGCTATCGCAGTGATGCAATGGTCCGGTGAAGATCGGCAGGCCGTCAGCATCCCGTGGCGCCAGATCCGCACATCTCTTGACGCCGAACAGCTTGCCTTTGACGCGCGACTGATGGAACGGGCCTTTGTCCTGTCGGACACCGCTCCGGCAGAGGCGATCTATTTTGCTCTGGATATGTTCGCAGATGCGCCGCGCTGTGATCGTCAGGTCATTGATGTGTCTGGCGATGGCACACCGAACGCAGGCGCAGACAGCAGGCAGGCGCGCAATGATGCCGAACGGCGCGGCGTCACGATCAACGGCATAGCCATCGAAAGCATGGGGCTTGCGATCACAAACTTCTATCAGCGCGCGATTATCACGCGGAACGGTTTTGTCATCACGGCCCGCACGCACCGCGAATATCCCGAAGCGATCCGCCGCAAGATTATCCGCGAACTCAGCCGCGTGCTGGGCTAGGTCCTAGTTGGGGCAAGCCGCCACATCGCCAACAACCTCGCCGATATAGCGAAAGTCGTTCGACAAGAACCGGTAGGTGTATTCCAGATCGTATTCAGCAATGAGCGTGCGAATAGACGTCTGGTTACAGATGTTCGACTGCACGAGCTGGCGCTGCTCGGCCATCAGGCCAGGCACATCGACATCACGATAATCTGCCGCCGTGGAATAGTAATATTTCACGTTCAGCCGTTCGATGGTGAGATTATCAAAGTTGATCGTCGCGTCCTGCGTGCCGCCCTGCGCATTGCGATCCCGCGCGATCTTTTCAAAGAAGGCCACAACCTCTTGCTGCTCTGGCGTCAGCGGCTCTTGGCTGTCGATGGAATCGTCAGTTTGCTGGATGATTGCGTGAATGCGGTCTGCCGCGCCTAGCTGCACGGCGGTGCCAGCGGCACGTGTCACTTCAATCGCGGGTGCAGGCTGGTCTGCGGTAAAGACGGCTGGCTGCTGGGTCGGTGCAAAAGCGGCTGGCGTGACAGTCGCCTCTTCCGGCGGCAGGGTGACAAACCACATCATCCCGCCAGCGGCGACGGCCCCAACGCTGATCATGCCAACGGCTTCAAAAAACTTACTCATAATGCTCTCCCCAGAGGTCGCCGCGTTGTCGCGATCTATGCCGCGATACAATATGTCGCGGTTTACTTCGATTTGGCTACCACGATCAGCGTCTTTTTCACAACCGATTCGCAAGATCGGCCCGCGCTTTTGCAGTAACTGCGGCAGCCGCGCCCTTGACCGTGCCTTTGCATCGGGCCAAAACAGCGCCATGGGGTCCGCGACGCGCCCTCGTGAGGCTTCGGCCAGCCGCTCGCATCCACTGACACTTCAGAAAGGATGCCCGATGTCCGGCTTCACTGAAATATCTGCCCAAAACCTGTTCCGCCTGATCGGCACGCCCACTGCGCCCGTCATTATCGACGTCTGCGTGCCAGAGGACGTGGCCGCCGATCCGTTTGTTATCCCGACTAGCATCCGCATCGCCCACACCAAGATCGCCGCGTGGGCCGAAGGTAAAGCCGGGCAGCGCGTGGTTGTCGTGTGTCAAAAGGGCAAAAAGCTAAGCCACGGATCAGCCGCCATTCTGCGCACCCACGGCATTCAGGCCGAGGTGCTGTCAGGCGGGATGGCTGGATGGGTGGCGGACGGACTTCCGCGCACCGCGATCAGCGCCCTGCCCGCCTCTTCGCTTTGGGTCACGCGCGCGCGGCCCAAGATTGACCGCATCGCCTGCCCGTGGCTGATCCGGCGATTTGTCGATCCGGCGGCGCAATTCCTGTTTGTCCCCGCACCCGAAGTGTCCGAGGTCGCCAAGCGTTTTGACGCAACACCATTTGACGTGGCCGACACGCGCTTCACCCACGTCGGCAATCGCTGCACCTTTGACGCCATGCTGGATCATTTCGGCCTTGCCACCCCCCCTTTGCAAGAGATGGCAAAGGTGATCCGTGCCGCCGATACCGATACGTTGGGCGATGTGCCGCAAGCAGCTGGGTTGCTGGCCATCTCGGTGGGCTTGTCACGGATGTACAAGGATGATCTGGCGCAGCTTGACGCTGGCATGACGATCTATGATGCGCTTTATCGCTGGGCGCGCGACGGTCAGACCGAAACCCACAGCTGGCCACAAGAGCGGACGTCATGACCCCTACGATACCTGATATGATCCGCGTTTTCGGGCGCATCGGCTTGCTGTCATTCGGCGGCCCTGCGGCGCAAATCGCGTTGATGCACAAAGAGCTGGTCGAGGACCGCCCGTGGCTGACAGAGCAGCAATACCTGCGCGCGCTGTCCTTCTGCATGCTGCTTCCCGGCCCAGAGGCGATGCAGCTGGCCACTTATGCGGGCTGGCGGCAGCGGGGCATCATCGGTGGACTGATCGGCGGCGGTTTATTCGTCATTCCCGGCGCGATTGTGATTGCGGCCCTGGCGCTTCTCTACGGCCTCTATGGCAACCTGCCCGCAGTGCAGGCGCTATTTATCGGGGTGCAGGCCACGGTTGTGATCATCGTGATCGAGGCCCTGATCAAGGTGTCCCGCCGCGCCCTGCAAGGGGTGGTGCATGTCGCTGTCGCCTGTCTGGCGTTTATCGCGCTCTTTGTCTTTGCAGTGCCGTTCCCCGTTGTGATCGGGATCGCGGCCATTGTCGGGGCTTTGACATTCGCCAAAGACACCGACGACACGCCAGCGGCTGGATCGCTGCAACTCAACCGCAGTGCGTTGATCCTGTGTGTGGGCGGCCTGCTTTGGGCGCTTCCGATACTTGCCGTCTGGGCGTGGCCCGCACCATTTCTGACCGACATCAGCCTGTTTTTCTCGAAACTGGCGGTTGTCACATTCGGCGGCGCCTACGCGGTTCTGGCCTATATGACCCAAGAGGTTGTCACCGATTTCGGATGGCTCACCACAGCGCAGATGATGGATGCACTGGGTCTGGCCGAAACCACCCCCGGCCCGCTGATCCTTGTCACGCAGTTCGTGGCCATGCTGGCAGGACTGGCACAAGGCGGCGTGGGGTTGGCGCTTCTGGCTGGCGGTCTGACACTGTGGGTGACATTTGTGCCTTGCTTCATCTGGATCTTCGCGGGCGCCCCACTGATTGATTGGTTGGACGGTCAGCCGCGATTGCGCGGGGCGCTGGCGGCAATCACGGCGGCGGTTGTCGGGGTCATCGCCAATCTGTCGTTGTGGTTTGCAACGCATGTGATGTTCGGCACTGTCGCAACATATCGCACTGGCCCTGTGCAAATCATTTCGCCGGACCTGACAAGCCTCCAACTGATGCCCGTGTTACTGGCATTTTTGGCGGCGGCGTTGCTGCTCTGGCGCAAGTGGTCGCTGTTGTGGGTTCTGGCGGTATGTGCGCTGTCATCACTTGGGCTGCATCTTGCCATGACCTAGCGGCAAGACGCCCTTTCATCCCGCAAAAATCCTGCGTATGTTCGGCGCGACAAGACCGGAAGGACAAGCTGCTGTGACCCGTTCGATTGACTACGGTAACCTGATGCACCGCGCCATGCGTGGCCTGATTCAAGAGGTGCTGACAGGCATCGCCAAAGACGGATTACCCGGCCAGCACCACTTTTTTATCACCTTCGACACGATGCATCCCGACGTGGAAATCGCTGACTGGTTATCAGACAGGTATCCCGGCGAAATGACCGTTGTGATCCAGCACTGGTTCGACAATCTGGACGTCACCGACGAAGGCTTCGCCATCACGCTGAACTTTGGCGACAACCCAGAACCGCTTTATATCCCATATGACGCGATCAAAACATTCGTTGATCCGTCAGTTGAGTTTGGTCTGCGCTTTGAAACGCAGGACGAAGACGGCACTGAAGAGGCCGAGGACACAGACGACGTCGCAGAAGCCCCGATGGAAGAGATGGCAGAGCCGGACACATCCGATGAGCCTGCGCGCAAAGATGCGGACGTTGTCAGTCTGGACCAATTCCGCAAGTGACGCGCTGCGGGTCTTGCCCTGCCAAGTGACTCAGCCTATTCGGCATACAATCGCATACAATTCTGGAGCACATCATGTCCGCCACCCGTACAGAATCCGACAGCTTTGGACCTCTTGAAGTTCCCGCCGACCGCTATTGGGGCGCACAGACCCAGCGATCGCTGATGAATTTCCCCATTGGCTGGGAAAAGCAGCCGGTTGCAATTGTGCGCGCATTGGGCGTGATCAAGCAGGCCTGCGCCACAGCCAACAAGGCCCGTGGCAAGCTGGACGGTGAACTGGCCGACGCGATTATCGCCGCCGCCAATGAGGTGGTGACAGGCAAGCTTGACGATCACTTCCCGCTAGTCGTCTGGCAGACCGGTTCGGGCACGCAGTCGAATATGAACGCCAACGAGGTGATCTCGAACCGAGCGATTGAGATGCTGGGCGGTGAAATTGGCTCCAAGGATCCGGTTCACCCCAACGATCACTGCAACATGGGCCAGTCGTCCAACGACACATTTCCAACAGCCATGCACATCGCCGTGGCCACAACCGCGCATGATGTGTTGATCCCCGGGCTTGAGAAATTGCACGCCGCCTTGGAAGCCAAACAGACAGAATTCGCCAATATCATCAAAATCGGCCGCACCCACACAATGGACGCAACTCCACTGACATTGGGTCAGGAATTCTCCGGCTATGTGCATCAGGTCGCGATGGGTATCCGCCGCGTCAAAGCCGCCCTGCCCGCGATCTATGAACTGGCCCAAGGCGGCACAGCCGTTGGCACCGGCCTGAACACACCGCAAGGCTGGGGCGAGACTGTCGCCAAGGAAATGGCCGACATCACCGGCCTGCCCTTTGTCACAGCACCCAATAAATTCGAGGCTTTGGCGGCGCATGACGCGCTCGTCGAAATGTCCGGTGCGCTTAAAACCGTTGCCGCGTCGATCTACAAGATCGCCTGCGACATCCGCTTCCTTGGCTCCGGTCCCCGTTGCGGCTTGGGCGAACTGATGCTGCCCGAGAACGAGCCGGGATCATCCATCATGCCCGGCAAAGTGAACCCCACACAGGTCGAGGCGATCACTCAAGTTTGCGCCCACGTTATGGGCAACGACGCCGCCGTGGGTTTTGCCGGATCACAGGGCCATTTTGAACTGAACGTCATGAAGCCGATGATGGCCTATAACGTGCTGCAATCCATGCAATTGATCGGCGATGCGTCTGTGGCCTTCACAGATAACTGCGTTGTTGGTATCCAAGCCGACCGCACGCGGATCGAAAAACTGATGCGTGAATCGCTGATGCTGGTCACGGCTCTGGCACCCACAATCGGTTACGACAACGCCACGACAGTCGCCAAGACGGCCCACAAAAACGGAACGACCTTGAAAGAGGAAGCCATCGCGCTTGGGTTCGTGGATGAAGAAACATTCGATAAGGTCGTCCGCCCCGAAGACATGATCGGCCCCAAATGACGGTCGTCAATCTCAACAAGGCACGCAAGACCCGTGATAAGGTGAAGTCCAAGCAACAAGCTGATGAAAACGCAGTAAAGTTTGGACGCACCAAAGCCGAGCGCGTGTTGGAAGCAACGCGATCAGAACAGGCCAACAGCCGTCTGGCGCAACTGAAGTTCGAGGACGAGTAACGTGGTGTCCGGGCGGCCTGTCAAACGGTCTCTGACTTTGCGCGGCCACCGGACAAGCGTTTCACTGGAAGATATTTTCTGGGCCGCCTTCCGTCAGATCGCGGCCCGCAAATCACTCACAATCAATGCGCTTGCTGCTGAGATTGATGAAACTCGTGGCGATATCGGGCTAGCGTCAGCCATCCGTGTCTACATCTTGGTCGATCTGCAAGATCAGTTATCGGCGTAAAGCGCCCCACGGATCATCGCCATGCTATCAAGCTCGCGCCGCTCTGACGCGCGCATGTCCTGATCGGGTGCCCAAGGCGACGCGCGATCAAGCTCGAACAGCTTTTTAAGCTCTGACTTGCTGACCGGAGCAGCTTCGTAAGGATCAAACGTATCATGGTCACCCACATGTGCCGGCAGCACAGCGCCAAGCGCGCGCGCTGGCAGTGACAGCAACCCACTTAAAACCGAATTTGCGACTGAAACAGTCATTGGCCGAACCCCGCGTTTGCGTGCTGGCCCCCACACTATGTTTGTATCACATTCTCGCCCCATTTCCGCAGAAAGGCGCATAAACATTAGGCAAAATGCGAAGTGTCAGAAGCTAGTGCTTTGTTATCGCGCTAGAAATTATGCGGCACAAATGTGGCGGAGGGATTTCGGGAAATTTCGAAAGCAGATACAATCCGACCCAATCCCAACAAATCGTCCTGACCTGATCGTCAATCAGTCATCCCGCGGCACGAATCGGAGCCAAATTCCGTCCTTGGCGCGCACCGTCAGATGGGCCACAGGCACAGGCACGCGATCGGTCACAACCTCGAACCGGTAGGCCCGCACCAAAAGCGCCAGCAACACCACGCCTTCGATCATGGCAAAACCTGCCCCCGTGCAAACCCGTGGACCTTCTGAAAACGGCATATAGGCCTGTCGGGACGATGCTTTGCCTGCGTCCGTGTCCCATCTGGCGGGATCAAAATCATCGGGCCTGTCCCACAGACGCTCGTGCCGGTGCAGATGCCAGGGCGACATGACGATCTGCGCCCCCGTCTTCACGGCGCGTTTGCGGAATGTCTCGGGCTGTTGCGTCTCGCGCACCATCATCGGCACGGGCGGATACAGGCGTAGCCCTTCGCGAAACACGTTGCGGGTCGTCTTCAGCGTCGACAGTTTGGCGAAATCACGCGGCATAGCAGCAGCCTCATGCGCCACAGCGTCCTGCCACTGCGGATAAAGCGCCAACAGATACAGCGTCCACGCCAAGGCAGAGGCGCTTGTCTCGTGTCCGGCAAGAAAAAAGATGGCGACCTGATCGACCATCTCGTCGGCATCAAACCGTTCGCCCGTTTGCGGGTCTGCTGTGGTCAGAATTTTCGTCGCCAGATCATCCGGCACCGATCCCGCCGCGATCGCGGCCTGCCTGTCCGCTACCAGCGTGGTAATCAGGGCGCGGATGGCCTGTGCCGTATCCTTTGTCTCGCGCTTGAAAAACCGCGGCATCCAGCGCGGCCCTTTCACAAAGGCGGCAAGGTTCAGGATCGGCTGCGTGCGTTGATAGTCGCGAAACTGGTCAAAAACCTGCGTCGCAATCTGGTGTTCGATGGGAATGGAAAACAAAGTCCGAAAAATCACGTCGGCGGCGGCGTGACTGGTCTCACCCTCAATCTCTTGCGGTGTACCGTCTGCCAGTGGTGCAAGTCGGTCAACCGCCGCCTCGCCCGCAGCCCAAATCGCGGGAAAGGTATCGCGCAGGCGCCCACCTTCGAACGCGGGATCAATGATGCGGCGCTGCCGTTTCCACGTGTCGCCGTTGGTCAGAAAAACAGAGTCTCCAAGCAACGGACGCAGCCCCGCGCCGATCCGGTCCGACTTGGGGAAATCATCCGGACGTTTTTTTAGCACCAGATCCAGCAAATCAGGATCGTTCACCAGATAGCTGCGAAAAAACGGCGTTTTGAACTCCGCCATCCACGCGCGATAAAGCTTGGCAGGTTGCGCTGACAGGATATCAGCCCGAAACAGCCGCATATACCGCCAAAGCGATACCTTATCGGGCCGTGCAGCAGGCTTGGGCGGTTGTTTCATGGGGCGGTGCTGGTGTGTTTTGAAGCAGCCACGTCAATGCGCGACTTCGATGGTTGGCGTCCACGGAACCTGTCACGCAGCGTGCGCGGCCCAGCAGTGATGCGGAAATAGTCGTAGTCACCGGGTCGGTCAAACGCGCACAGATACTGGAAATGCAGCCGGAAAAAGCGCCACCGCAGTTCTTTCCACCGCGCAGCCGATAGCGTTTGTGTGAACGCCGCAGAAATCACCAGCGGCCATTTCTGATTGGCCGGTGCTACGCCCGACACGGCCACCGGATCGCACAGCGCAAACGCGCAACCGTCACCCGGTGCGGTAACATCAACCCACGCCAGTTCATCCCGCGTGCTCAGATACGCCAGATCAGCGCGCAGTCGCCATGCCTTGGGCAGGAACGACACCATCGGCACCACCTGCCCCAATGATAGAAATCCAAGGTTTGCGCCCTGCGGCACGCGGCCTGCACGGATCAGGTCGGACAGGATGGACACCGCCAGATGCGCGCCCGACGAATGCCCCACAACCAGCACCTCGTCCGAGCCGCCGTCAAAAGCACCAGCGATCAGATCACCGAACTCTGCCATGCGAGCCTCAAGCTCGGGCGGGTTTGCACCGTTCCAGCGCGCCGAATAGGCGTAATCGTGCATCAGGTAATACGCAAAGAACTTGCCGTCCTTTTTGCGAAACCACCGCAAGATGGTAATCGCCACAGCCGCGATGACGATCCAGCGCAACGGGGTCGCAATCAGCCCAATCCCAACGCTGAAAAGCCCGAGGAGAGCGTTCAGCGCCCAAAGCACCAGACCAGCCGCAACGGCGCCAGCGATCACAGCAAGGGCGAGTTGCAGCAGAAGCATACCCACAGGGTAAAGTGCCGCGATGACCGGCCCTTTGCGCATCCACATCAGCCGCCGCAGCGTGCCGCTGGCGATATAGGTCCATGCGGTGCGTATCAGTTGCAGATAGGTGGCCGGAATACTGTCGGACATCGACCCGCGCACAATGTCAGACCAGACCAGCACCTCAATCTCGGCGGCGACAGGTGTGTCGTCCATTGTCGCCGCAACGGACCAGCCATACGCCCCGCCGCCCGTCTTGGGTGCGATGGCGATCTCGTAATTGGAAATCGCGGCCTGTGCTGCACTTTCCTTGCGGTAAAGCTCGCGGTAGCGGCGCGGATGAATCGGATCATAGCCGGGGATGTAAAACACCTTCCGACGTCTGACTGTCTGCTCTGTCGCCTGTTCGGTCATTGTTGCGCCCAACTGCTTTTGCAGCAGCCTAGCGCAAAATTCCGGCGAAATTAAGCCGCTATCCCAAGGTCGCCAATGCGGGGAACTGTTCCAGCAACCACCAGCTGAACGCGGTGAACTGGCCTGTGACCATCATCAGGCCGACCGTCCACAACAGCAGTCCTGAAATCCGCTCAATCCGGTCAAGGTGCCGTTTCATCCACGCCATCGCGCCTTTGAGCCGTGGAAAGAAGGCCGCGACCAGCAAGAATGGAATGCCAAGGCCCAATGCATAGAATGCAAGCAATGTGGTGCCGCGCATCAAGTCAGCCTCGGACGCGGCCAGCCCCAGGATCGTGCCAAGGATCGGGCCAAGGCACGGTGTCCAGCCAAAGGCAAACGCAAGCCCCAGCAAATAAGCACCAAAGGCCGATCCGCCCTGACGACCTGTTTCGATCCGCACATCGCGATCCAGAAATCCGATGCGAAACACGCCAACAAAATGCGCGCCAAAGATCATCACCACGCAGCCCGCGATCAGGACAAACCAGTCCTGAAACTGCAAAAACATCCGCCCCATGGCCGAAAACGCAAAGCCCAGCAGCAGGAACACCGTGGACAAACCTAGTACGAAAAACACCGCAGCCAGCAAAACGCGGCGGCGTGCTGCGGCGGTTTCGTCCATTTCGCCGACCGACACGCCACCCATGAACGCCAGATAGGGCGGCACGATGGGCAGAACGCAGGGGCTGAGAAACGACAACAGGCCCGCAGCCAGCGCGATGAACATCGCGGGCAGCAAGGTGGCATCAAGAATCATCGCGGAATCGAACATGAGGTGGTGGCATCCTTTGTTGGGCCCTCAGTAACGTCAGGTGGCACGCGCGTCACCCTTCGCGCTGTCACAACTGTGTGGACACAGTGTAACATCTGCCCTACCTGACAATGCATGACGCATGAACAAGAGCACCTCGACGCGACAGGGCTGCTGTGCCCGCTGCCCGTGCTGAAGGCACGCAAACGCCTGCAATCCATGGCATCGGGCGATGTGTTGCGGATGCTGGCAGACGATCCCGCCGCGATCATCGACGTTCCCCATTTCTGCGCAGAGGCCGGTCACACATTGGTTTCGCAAGATCTGGATGTGTCGCCGCAGGTCTATGTGATTGCCAAAGGCTGATCCCGCCATTTGACGCAAAAACGCCGCCCCTTGATCCAAGGGGCGGCGTTATTGATTTCATCGTTCCGCTTTTAGCGGCCCAGTGACCACCAGCCCTTGCGCTTGGGCTTCGGCTTTTCCTCGGCCACAGGCTCTGCAACCGGCTCTGACGCAGGTTCGACTGCGGCTTCGGGCGTGGGTGCTTCGGCAACGGCCTCTTGCGGTGCAGCCTCTGGCTGTGGCGCGTCTGCCACCGGTTCTGCATCAACGGGCACATCAGGCGCGTTGTCGGCAGGCTTTGGCTTGGCGCGGCTGCGGCGCTTGGGCTTTGGCTTTTCCTCGGCGGCAGGCTCGTCCGACGCTTGCGCATCAGCCTCGCTGGCGGCAGGCGCATCGTCCTTGGGCTTAGCGCGGCTCTTGCGGGTGCGCTTTGGCTTTTCGGCAGGGGTCTCTTCTGTGACCTCTGCCGCAGGCTCAGTCTCTGGCGCTGCCTCAGCTTCGGACGCAGACGTCTCTTCAGCTGCTTTCTTGCGTCCACGTGACCGTGTGCGCTTGGGCTTCTCTGCCGGTGCAACCTCGGTTGCGTCTGCATCCGCTGGGGCCGCTTCGGCTTCGGCTTCAGCTTTTGCCTCGCCGTCTGCTGGCGCAGCTTCGGCATTCTCATCGGACTGCTGGTTCTCACCATTACCGCTGCCACCCCGACGACGGCGACGACGACGGCGTTTTTTGCGCGGCTGGTCTTCGCTCACCTCTGGTGTGGCCTCAACCTCGTCTGCATCATCTGCCTCGTCCGGTACGTCCACATCGTCTTCGTCGTCCATGTCCACAATCGTGGTCACAACAGGCGTGGCATCAGGCACGACGCGTATGGCGGTTTTGAACTTTTCAATCGCGAAATCGGGCGATGTCAGCGACGTGTCACATTCGATCCGCACCGACATGCCATAGCGGCTTTCGATCTCCGCGATATGCTCGCGTTTCTGGTTCATCAGGAAGTTGGCAATGCTGATCGGTGCGCGCACCAGAACCTCTTTGGTGCGACCACGCACGCCCTCTTCCTCAAGCTGGCGCAGGATCGCGAGTGCGACGTTGTCGTCAGAGCGCAAGAGGCCCGTGCCGTGGCAGTGCGAACACATCTGTGTCGTCGCCTCAAGCATACCCGGGCGCAGACGCTGGCGCGACATTTCCATTAAGCCAAAGCCGGAGATACGACCCACCTGAATACGCGCACGATCTGTCTTAAGCTTGTCCTTGAACCGCTTTTCAACCGCCGTGTTGTTGCGGCGTTCGTCCATGTCGATGAAGTCGATCACGATGAGACCAGCAAGGTCGCGCAGACGCATCTGGCGGGCGACCTCGTCGGCGGCCTCAAGGTTCGTCTTCAACGCGGTCTGCTCAATCGAGCCTTCCTTCGTGGCACGGCCAGAGTTCACGTCGATGGCAACCAGCGCCTCTGTGATGCCGATCACGATGTAGCCGCCCGATGGCAGTTGCACGGTCGGATTGAACATACCGGCCAGATAGCCCTCAACCTGATAACGGGCATAGAGCGGCAGTTGTTCGTTGTAGAATTTCACGTTCTTGGCGTGGGACGGCATGATCATTTTCATGAAGTCCTTGGCGGTGCGATAACCGCCCTCGCCCGCCACGATCACCTCGTCGATCTCTTTGTTATAAAGATCGCGGATCGAGCGTTTGATCAGATCGCCTTCTTCGTAGATGCGCGCCGGTGCCGTGGATTTCAGCGTCAGTTCGCGAATCTGCTCCCACATGCGTTGCAGGTATTCGTAGTCGCGCTTGATCTCGGCCTTGGTCCGCTGCGAACCCGCAGTGCGCACGATCAGGCCAGCGCCTTCCGGCACCTCCATTGATCCAGCGATCTGCTTGAGCTTCTTGCGGTCAGCGGCGTTCGTAATCTTGCGGCTAATACCACCACCACGCGCGGTGTTGGGCATCAGAACGCAGTAACGGCCAGCCAGCGACAGGTAAGTCGTCAGCGCCGCGCCTTTGTTGCCGCGCTCTTCTTTCACGACCTGGATCAGCAGGATCTGGCGAACCTTGATCACTTCCTGAATTTTGTAGCGCTTGGGGCGTGGTTTGCGAACCGGGCGCACCTCGTCGGTGTCATCCTCTTTCACGCTTTCAATGCTGTCGTCTTTGTCGGCAGCATCGGCCTTGTCGTCATCATCATCATCATCGCTGTCGTCTTCGTCAGCGGCTGGCGTATCAACAGGCGTCTCGGCGACAAGCTCCATCGGGCTGCTGCCCTCTTCGCTGTCATCCAGATCAATGGTTTCCATGCCAGCGACGTCGCCAGACGTCTCTTCCTCGGGTGTCTCGACTTCGGCCGTTGCCACCGCATCATCAGATGCCTCAGCCGCTTGCGCCTTCTTGGAAGGACGGCGGCGTGTGCGCTTTTTAGGCGCTTCTTCTTCCTCGTCCTGAGCTTTGAGGCTTTCGGCATAAGCCTTTTCCTCGGCCAGAAGGGCCTCGCGGTCAGCAACGGGGATTTGGTAATAGTCGGGATGGATTTCCGAGAACGCAAGGAACCCGTGGCGGTTGCCACCGTAGTCCACAAACGCAGCCTGAAGCGACGGTTCAACCCGTGTCACTTTGGCCAGATAGATGTTCCCAGCAAGCTGACGCTTGAACTGGCTCTCGAAATCAAATTCCTCGACTTTGTTTCCGTCTACCACAACAACGCGGGTTTCTTCCGCGTGTGTTGCATCGATTAGCATTTTCTTTGGCATTGTATCCGTTCGCACAACGTATTGCCGCATTCCCCGGCGGGGCATCCGTTTGAATGTTGTGTCTAATGTTGGCGAAGTGCGGCGTCAGGCCAGCAGCGCCCCTCGGGGCGGTCATGCGTTGGCCTGTTGTTTGCGCGCGTTGCATCGCGGTTTTCCTATGGTGGCACAATGATTGCGACACCTGTTCATGGCCCTGCGTTTGAAGTTTTCACACGCTTAGGGGCGTTCTTATGACGTTTCCGTCAAATCAGCTGATGCAGGTTGGTTTCAGGCCTCGGCCCGCCATACCGCACATCAGAGAATCTCACCGGAGCCACAGCGTTCCGTCACGCGGCAGGTCCGTATGTCATACATAAAGGGTCGTAGGCTCAAATTACAATCGGAAAGTGTCGTGTGGCTGGTCCCAGTCCAGGTTCCAGCCACCAGATGGCACGCTTGTCAGGGTCGCGGCACACCATCTTCGAGTATGTAGAACGTGCCGGTGCCGCGCGCGGTATAGTAGTCACCGTTGCCCGATCCGCCCACGGTGCCTGCGATCGCGCCATATTGCGCGTCCGGGTCGACACGCAGACGACCGTCCATCGTCATGGTCAGATTAAGCATGCCGACATCCTCAAGGCCAAAGGTCGACGTTAATGCGCCCCGCCCGGCTGTCCGCAGCAGCCTTTGCCGTCCGTTCAGCCCAGCATTGTATGCGCCGGCAATGACCAGACTGCCATCGACCGCCTCAACCGGGATACCGTTCTCGATAATGTTGAAATTATCCGCGGTCCCACGGAAATTATTTTCACCGGAAATATGCCTGACCTCCAGTTCGACATCGAGATCGCCGATCATGCGCACCACCGGTGTCTCAAACGGCACGCGCGGATCATCACTCACCGGCAGCCGCGCATCGACCTGACCGTTGAAGTTCAGCGTGCCCGACGGGGCCGATCCTTCGTTGAGGGCTGGCCGCCGATATCCGTCGACAATTGCGAATGTGTTATCGTAATCAGTCACATCCTGTGTCGTGATCGTAGGGTCGAGGACCGTGCCACCCGCGCCAGGGGGCGGGTCCATCCGCATCTGCTCCATACTGGTGCTACCTCCGCCGTTCCCACCGCAGGCCGCCAGAGTGGCACATGCTACAAGCCAACCAAATTTCTTCATAAGATCTCTCCGCAAAATAAAATTCGAGCAGAGATTAGTGGCGCGGCGCGCTTCGTGTCACGCCCGAAATGCGGGGGCGGCTAAAGATAATCCGACCGCTGCAAACCATACTTCGCCATCTTCTCGTTCAGTGTCCGGCGCGGTAGCTGCAATTCATCCATCACATTCACGATGCTGCCTTTATGGCGGCGCATCGTGTTATCAATTAGCATCCGTTCAAAGGCTTCTACAAACTCTTTGAGCGGCTTGCCCTCGGTTGTCATTGCGGGCTTTGCCTCTTCGGTGTCAGCCATCAGCAGTGATGCGATTGACCCCGTGCCGCGCCGGTTTTGCAGCACGGCCCGTTCGGCCACATTGATCAGTTGGCGCACATTGCCCGGCCACGGGGCCTGCAAAAGCTGGGCCGCCTCTTGTGCTGACACCTCAGGCGCGTCGCAGCCATATTCATCGGCGTATTGCTCGCCCAGTCGGGTAAACAGCGTCAGGATATCCTCACCGCGCTGGCGCAAGGGGGGCACGGTGATCCGCAGCGCAGCAAGGCGATAAAACAGATCGGGACGCAGCACGCTTTCGCAAGTCTTGCCTTCATCCTGCAAATTACAAATCGCGACGATCCGCGTCTCAGCAGGCGTGCCTTGGTCGTTGATAGCCGTCAGCAGTTTGGCCTGCAGCTTGTCTGACAGTGCCTCGATATCCTCAAGCACGAGTGTGCCGCCGCGGGCCTCTTCCATCGCGGGGATCGGCTCGTCCTCGTTGGCTGGCCCAAAGAGCCTGCGACCCAGTGTTTCCTCGTCATAGGCCGAACAGGACACCAGCACGAATTTCTTGGACGCACGCGCACCCACGGCATGCAGCGCGTGTGCCGCCAGCGTCTTACCTGTGCCAGTCTCGCCTTCCACCAGCACGTGGCCGTCGGCCTGTCCAAGATCAAGGATATCCTCTTTCAGACGCTCCATCGCTGGTGATTGGCCGATCAGCTTTTTCATCAAGGCAGAGCCGTCAGAAAGCTCCTTGCGCAGCGCACGGTTGTCCAATGTCAGGCGCCGCGCGGTGGTGGCACGCTTTGCCAGTTCGGTCATACGATCAGGATTGAACGGCTTTTCCAGAAAATCGAACGCACCAACGCGCATCGCTTCAACCGCCATCGGCACATCACCGTGGCCCGTAATCATGATCACCGGAAGACCGCTGTCCACGCCCTTGATTTTCTTGAGGAATTGCATCCCGTCCATGCCGGGCATTTTGATATCGCTGACCACAATGCCCTGAAAATCAGCGTTCAGTGCCTTTAGCGCATCCTCGGCGCTGGCATAGGTTTCGGTATCGAACCCCGACAGGGCCAACCACTGCGAGATCGACTGCCGCATGTCTTTTTCGTCATCCACGATGGCGATTTTCATAGCTTTGCTCATGGTGTCTCTCCCTTATTCCGCGGCGGCAATGTCCGCCTCATAAAGCGGTAGCTGCACTTCAAAAACTGCGCCGCCCCCGCTTGCGTTCCGTGCTGTCAGTCGTCCGCCCAGATCATTCACGATCCCCGACGAAATCGCGAGGCCAAGCCCGACGCCGTCACCGGGCTGTTTGGTCGTGTAGAAAGGCTCGAACAACTCATCCAGATCATCAATCCCGTGGCCGTTATCCCGCACCGTCAGGCTGACGGTTTTACCCGCCGCAAGAATGATTTCGATCTTTGGATCTTTGGCCGTTTTTGTCGCATCAAGCGCGTTGCGCAGCAGATTGATAATAACCTGCTCCAAACGCAGCCTGTCACCCATGATCAGAACCGGACCAGAGGGCAGAGTGCGGGTGATATCCACATCACGCGTCTTCAGTTGTGGCTCCATCATCGACAAGGCCGCAGACACAGCCGCGCGGGTGTCTACCGCTTCAAACGCATCGGCCCCTTTTCGGGCATAGGATTTCAACTGCCGCGTAATCGCGCCCATGCGCTCGATCAGATCATCGATGCGCTGGAATGATGACAGTGCCTCATCGGGCCGCTTGCGTTGCAACAATAGGCGCGCACCCGCCAAATAGGTTTTCATCGCGGCCAGCGGCTGGTTCAATTCGTGGCTAACGGCCGCTGACATCTCGCCTAATGCAGCCAGCTTTGACGATTGCGCAAGCGTCTGCTCGGCCACTTCGAGCGTTTTCTCGACTTTCTCGCGCTCAGCAATTTCGCTTTGCAAACGCTGGTTTAGCGCGCGAAGTTCTTGCGATTCACGTTGAAAAAACACCAGTCGCGAAGCCGTCTTGCGCCCCGAGAACCAGAACATCAACGCCAGCAATATGGCAAAGCCCATGACCTCAAGCGCCAGAACACCGTTCACCCGCTCGCGCACCGATGAATAGGTCGTGTAACTGACCATCCGCCACCCCTGAAACGGGACCCGCACCTCGCGGCGCAGCACAGCCTCACCGCCAAGATAGGCATCCACAGGCAACGCCGCCCAATCCTGTGTCGCCCGCACGGCCCGCTCGATCGCCGATGGTGCGGATTGCAAAGCCAGCGCGTCATCCTCGGTCTGCCCACGCCAACGCGGCTCTGTGGCCAGAATAATCCGCTCTTCGCTGTCCATAACCAGCACCGCGTCAGACACCCCTGCCCAGCCGCGTTCCAGCTTTTGCATGTCCACCTCAACGGCGATCACACCCAGATTGCCTGTCGGCCCTTCAATGCGGCGCGAATAGACAAAGGCGAACCCGCCCGTATCACGCTCGGCCAGCGTAAAGATGGTGGCGTTGTTGCGCTGCGCATTGACGAAATACGGCGCGGAGCGATGTGCCTCGCCCAGCCGGTTGCGGTCGGTGGCAGCAACGGTCCGCCCGTCCTTGTCCAACAGCATCAAAGACGCCGCACCGATTTCATCGACAAACGACAACAAACGTTGCGTGGAAAGCGAAAAATCGTTGTTTTCAAGCGCCGTGATCAATTCCGGATCGCGTGCAAGCAGCTGCGGCACAATCGAATTGCGCTGTAGCTCGCTCATCAGGTTGGCGACATAGAGCGTCATTCGCAGTTCGGCGCGGTTGCGTGTTGTCTCGGTAAAGCGCTGGGTTAGCAGGTTATTGGTGACCGAAATCGTCACCACACCCAGCAAACACACAAACACAACGGCCAGTCGGAACGGCCAGCGGTTCTGTCCGCGTTTTGCATCTGTGGTGACAACACTCATGGCGCTACACTACGCAGCGCCCGAAACCGCGGCAAGCTAGGCCGTGGCAAGCTGCCCCACCAGTCCGCGGAAAAGCGCCTGCCCGTCCGTGCCGCCATGGCCGGAATCCACCGACCGTTCGGGGTGTGGCATCATCCCCAACACGCGGCGATTGTCCGACAGGATACCTGCAATGTCGTTCACCGATCCGTTGGGGTTTTCGGCATAGGTAAAGGCGATCCGGTCCTCGTCGGTCAGTTGCTTGATCGTGTCAGGATCAGCAACATAGTTGCCATCGTGATGTGCAATCGGGAAATGCACGGTATCACCAGAAGCGTATTCGCTGGTGAAACCGCTATCGGATGTGGCCACGGTCAGCGCCGATGTCTTGCACACAAATTTCAACCCAGCGTTGCGCATCAGCACACCGGGCAGCAGGCCTGTTTCGGTTAGTACCTGAAACCCGTTGCAGACACCCAATGCATAGCCACCACGGGTCACATGCGTCCGCAAGGCGCTTGAGATCGGCGAGCGGGCCGCAATAGCACCACAGCGCAGATAATCACCAAACGAAAATCCACCAGGCACGGCGACCAGATCAATGCCATTAGGCAAATCGGCGTCCTTGTGCCAGACCATTGTCACATCGGCACCTGCAGCTTTGAGCGCAACAGCCATATCCCGATCACAGTTCGATCCGGGAAAGACGATGACAGCCGCCTTCATCACAGCACCTCGATGCGGTAGCTTTCGATGACCGTATTGGCGAGCAGCTTTTCACACATCTCGGCAATCGCCTCCTCGGACGTGCCATCGGCCAGATTAAGTTCGATCACCTTGCCCTGACGCACGCCATTTACGCCATCAAATCCCAGCGCGCCCAATGCGTGCTGCACGGCAGCCCCCTGCGGGTCCAGCACACCGTCTTTCAACATCACATATACGCGGGCTTTCATGGGCGGCGTCCTTCTTGCATCATTTTGCCAAAAATACTCAAAATCCGACGATCAGTTAATCAGCGTCGGCTTGTGCGGTGTGTGCGTCACGTTGGATGGCAGAACGCCCAAACGCTTGGCGACCTCGGTGTAGGCGTCCGACAGGCTGCCCAGATCGCGGCGGAATACGTCTTTATCCAACTTCTGGCCGGTCTCGATGTCCCACAAACGGCAGCTGTCAGGGCTGATCTCGTCGGCCACAACAAGACGCTGGAAATCGTTGTCCCAAAGGCGCCCGATCTCGATCTTAAAGTCGACCAGCTTGATCCCCACGCCATACATCGTGCCAGCAAGGAAATCGTTTACCCGCAACGCAAGGCTGACGATATCATCCATATCCTGCTGGGACGCCCAGCCGAATGCGATGATGTATTCTTCCGGCACCAGCGGGTCACCCAGATCGTCGTTCTTATAGGAAAACTCGACAATCGGCCGTGGCAGGGCCGTGCCCTCTTCCATCCCAAGCCGCTTGGCCATGGTGCCAGCCGCGTAGTTCCGGACGATCACCTCAAGCGGAATAATCTCGACCTGACGCACAAGCTGCTCGCGCATGTTCAGGCGCTTGATGAAGTGTGTCGGTATACCGATTTGCTGCAGGCCCAGCATGAAGAACTCGGACAGGCGGTTATTCAGAACGCCTTTGCCTTCGATCACGGCCTTCTTTTCACCGTTGCCCGCACTGGCATTGTCCTTGAAATATTGGACAATCGTGCCCGGCTCCGGTCCTTCAAAAAGGTCCTTTGCCTTACCTTCGTAAATCTTCTTGCGGCGTGCCATTGTCATCGGCCCTCGGACTGGCAGCAGATGCGCTGCATTGCTTTGCGCGTCCTATAGGGCAAGCCTGCGGCCCCCGCAAGAAAAGCCTGCAAACGGTGCCGCCACACCTTGCAACATGGCGCGGTTGTCCGCATATTTTAAGCAACGAAACACAAAATACGAGGCCCGACATGTCTGGAATGGACGACCGCGAAAACGCGTTTGAAAACAAATTTGCCCACGATGCCGAAATGCAGTTCAAGGCCGAAGCCCGCCGCAACAAGTTGCTGGGCCTGTGGGCGGCAGAGCTTTTGGGCAAATCCGGACCAGAGGCCGACGCCTACGCGAAAGAGGTCGTAAAGTCCGATTTTGAGGAAGCGGGCCACGAAGACGTTTATCGCAAGGTATCGGGCGATCTGGGCGACAAAGCCGATGAGGCCACGATCCGTTCAAAGATGGAGTCCTTGATGATCGAGGCAAAAGGCCAGATTCTGAACGAAATCTGATCAACACTTTTGTAAAGCAATTCAGCGTCGTCACCATCGGTGGCGGCGCTTTTTAGTGCGCGCCATTCATAATCGTTATGAAAACTTTGACCCGACGGCTGGATAACAAGGCTTTGTTGTTGCGGCAGGCGCGTGGCAAACAGGACGTGAATTCAAACAAGGTGTCTGTCATGACAAATCCGCTGGCCGATCTGATGCAGACCCGCGACTGGCTTCTGGCCGATGGCGCAACCGGCACCAACCTGTTCAACATGGGGCTTGAGGCGGGCGACGCGCCAGAGCTTTGGAATGTGGATCATCCCGATCGTATCAAAGCCCTTTATGAAGGGGCCGCCAAGGCAGGCAGCGATATCTTCCTGACCAATAGTTTTGGCGGTAACGCATCGCGTTTGAAACTGCACGGCGCAGAGGACCGCGTGTTCGAGCTGAATAAAGTGGCCGCCGAGATTGGCCGCGGTGTGGCCGATGCCATGGATCACCCCGTGATCGTGGCAGGCAGCGTTGGGCCAACGGGCGATATCATGGTGCCCATGGGCAGCCTGACCCACGAAAATGCCGTTGAGATGTTCCACGAACAGGCTGAAGGGCTCAAGGCCGGTGGCGCCGATGTCCTCTGGGTCGAAACCATCAGCGCACCAGAAGAATTTGCAGCCGCCGCCGAGGCCTTTGCACTGGCCGATATGCCGTGGTGCGGCACGATGAGCTTTGACACCGCTGGCCGCACGATGATGGGTCTTACATCACCCGCGATGGTTAAAATGGTCGGCAAGCTTGCGCATGCGCCACTGGCTTTCGGGGCAAACTGCGGTGTGGGGGCGTCCGATCTGTTGCGCACCGTTCTGGGTTTCGCTGAGGCCAACCCCGCCCAGCCGATCATCGCTAAAGGCAACGCAGGCATCCCGAAATACCACGACGGCCACATCCACTATGACGGCACGCCGGCTTTGATGGCCGATTACGCCGTGCTGGCGCGTGACTGCGGGGCCAAGATTATTGGCGGCTGCTGTGGGACGACCCCAGAACATCTGCGCCACATGCGCACGGCATTGGAAGAGCGCCCGCGCGGACCCCAGCCAACGCTTGACCAGATTTCCCAAGCACTGGGCGGGTTCTCCTCTACGTCTGACGGCACGGATGGTGCAGGTCCAGTCCGCGCGCCACGCCGTGGGCGGCGTCGCAGCGCCTGATTTCAGGCTGGCGGCGGCTGACCACCCTGCCCGCGCAACCCTTGGAAAACCGCGGCATTGCGGGTCACGAAATGACGCAAAGTCTCTGGTGGTCGTCCAAGCAACCGGCCCGCGACACTTGCATCCCCAGCCGATTGCCCTGTCAGACGCGGCAGCGCGTGCAGCATCAACATGACAAGGATGTACGACCACTTGTGCCCCTTGCGCCGCGCATGACGGACGTATCCGATGATGCTCGCAGGTTGATAGCGAAGCTGGCTGCCGGTCAGTTCGTTGATGATCGCGCACACTTTGGCAAAGCCGATCAGTTGACCGCTTGAAACGGTAACAGCCTGCGGTGTGTCAGGATTGATCAACCCAGCAACGGCGACCGCCGCCACATCACGCGCCGACACCCAGTCAAACCCGAGTTGGGCAGCTGGCAGATAGATCCGCTGGTCGTCCTGCAAATCACGCCAGAGGGTCGTCAGCAGGTTCTCCATAAAATAGCCGGGCCGCACAAAGACATGCGGAAACCCCATCTGCGTGATCACCTTTTCGATCTTTGCATGCGGTAGATAAGACCGCCGATCCGCCCCTTGCACGGACAAAAACACGATGCGCGTGTCGCGGGAATAGCGCTTGAGGAAGTGTTCAAACAGCGTCGCATCGGCAAGCTGCGGCGGACGCATCAGGAAAATCGCGTCAAATGTGTCATCGGAACCAATGCCAGCGGCAAAATCAACCTGCACAGCATCGCTGACTGTCTTGGACGGGGCATCGCGTAATCCGGCAATCGCCTGATGACCCGATGCACGCAGTTGCGTCAGAACCTCCTGCCCGACATTTCCTGTGGCGCCTGTCACCAGAATTTTCATCGCATATGTCCTGTCTCGCTTCGTCACAGTTCATCGCACGCGCACCTTGATGTCCTTGATCTAAAGCAAGCTAAGCTGATCTCCCGCGCGGGGTGGCGGTGCAAACAGATCGCTCCGCAGCTTTGGCAGCGTCCGGTCAAGCCCCAGCTTGCGCGTCGCAATTGCAAAGCGTTGTCGCATCAACGCGGCCCATTCACCCTGCCCACGCATCCGTGTGCCAAATGCCGGATCGTAATCCTTGCCGCCGTGCAATTCGCGCACCCGCGCCATGACCCTGTCGGCGCGATCTGGATAAGCCTCTGCCAGCCAATCGCGGAAAAGCCCGGCAACCTCGCGCGGCAAGCGCAGCACAATGGACGATGCAGCCACCGCACCCGCGTCAGCGCAAGCCGCCAGAATGTCCTCCAACTCGTGATCTGTCAGCGCGGGCACAACGGGCGACACCATGGCGCGCACATCAATTCCTGCGTCCGTCAGCTGGCGGATCGCCCGCAGCCGCGCCTTTGGCGCCGGCACACGGGGTTCCATCGCGCGGGATGTTGCGGGATCAAGCGTGGTGACGGAAATACCAACACGCAACAGCCCTTTCGCTGCCATCGGCGCCAGAATATCAATGTCGCGTGTGATCAGCGTGCCTTTTGTCACAATCGCCACCGGATGGTTGAAATCAGCCAAAACCTGCAAGACATCGCGCATGATCCGCCGCTCTTTCTCAATCGGCTGATACGGGTCGGTGTTTGTGCCGATGGCGATGGTATCAGGCACGTAGGACTTCGCCCGCAGTTCCTTTTCCAGCACCGTTGCCGCGTCGGGGCGCGCGATTAGTCGCGTTTCGAAATCCAGCCCCGGTGACAGCCCCAGATAAGCATGACTGGGGCGGGCAAAACAGTAGATGCACCCGTGCTCGCACCCGCGATAGGGATTGATCGAGCGATCAAAAGATAGATCCGGCGACGTGTTGCGCGTGATCACGCGGCGCGGCACCTCATCTGCCACGGTTGTGCGCAACACTGGCAGTTCAGCACCCTCATCAATCCAGCCGTCATCAATGCCCTCGACAGACAGCGTGTCATAGCGATTTGCCGGATTTCCGGATGCGGCGCGTCCCTTTGCGGCAAAGCGCGGAGGCAGGGGGAAATCTTCCATGCGGCCACCAATAGAACAAAGCGGGAACGCAGGCAAGATATGGTCGGTGCTGCAGGGCCTTATGTCGCAAAATGTCATGTGACTTTCACCACAAAAGCGCATTAAAGTAATAGCATAAGACATACGCAGTTTGGGAGACACGCCATGTCCGACGAAGACGATATCATCCTGTCCGAACTCAACGACGAGGATCTTGTCGCCCAGATGTTCGACGACCTTTATGACGGCATGAAGGAAGAGATCGAGGAAGGCGTCAATATTCTGATCGATCGCGGCTGGGAACCCTACCGCGTCCTGACCGAGGCCTTGGTCGGCGGCATGACAATCGTTGGTGCGGACTTCCGCGATGGTATCTTGTTTGTGCCAGAGGTGCTGTTGGCGGCAAACGCCATGAAGGGTGGCATGGCTATTCTGAAACCGCTGCTGGCCGAAACCGGCGCGCCGCGCGTGGGCAAGATGGTGATCGGCACCGTCAAAGGCGACATCCACGACATTGGCAAGAACCTTGTCGGCATGATGATGGAAGGTGCCGGCTTTGAAGTGGTCGATATAGGCATCAATAACGCGGTTGAGGCCTATCTTGAGACCATGGCAACGGAAGAGCCTGACATTCTGGGCATGTCCGCCCTGCTGACCACCACAATGCCTTACATGAAGGTCGTGATTGATACGATGGTCGAAAAGGGTATCCGCGACGACTACATCGTTCTTGTCGGTGGCGCGCCCCTGAACGAAGAATTCGGCAAGGCGATTGGCGCTGACGCCTATTGCCGCGATGCTGCGGTCGCCGTGGAAACCGCGAAGTCCTTTATGGCCCGCAAGCACAATCAGGGTGCCGCGCACGCGTAGCCCGACGAAACACGCAAACAGTCAAAGGGTCGCATTTTGCGGCCCTTTTTATTTGCCGGACAACCCCCACATCATAAGGGAAAGGATTGCCCATGCCACGCCAACTGTTCTTTGCCTTGCTACTGACCGTGATCGCAGCCGCCGCTGTGACCGTCTGGATTGCCAGCGGGATTTCAACATCAACGCCAACCTGGGTCATCCTGATCCCGCTTGCGGCATTTGTGCTGGTGCGCATCATCACGCGGTTGCGCAGCTAAGCAACCCACAGTCGTTTTTGACGCGGACTTGTCCGGTCAAACCGCATAAAAGGGATGCATCACGATAGGATGCAGCGATGCAGCATAGTGTTTCAGACAAAACCCTGACCGAAAGCGGCCTGTCGCCAACCGGCGGCGGCAAGGTGCTGTTGATTGCCTGTGGTGCGCTTGCCCGCGAAATTATTGCGCTGCGCGATGCAAACGGCTGGGATCATCTTGATCTGCAATGCTTGCCAGCCATTCTGCACAACCACCCCGAAAAGATCGTGCCAGCGGTGCAGGAAACCGTCGCGCGCCACAAAGACGCCTATGACAGTATTTTCGTGGTCTATGCCGACTGCGGCACCGGTGGTCAGCTTGCGGCGGCATGTGCAGATATGGGTGTTGAAATGGTGGCGGGACCGCACTGCTATTCGTTTTTCGAAGGCAACGACACCTTTGCCGCCCGCGACGAGATCACCTGCTTCTACCTCACGGATTTTCTGGTGCGTCAGTTTGATGCCTTTGTCTGGACGCCGCTTGGCCTTGGGAAGCACCCCGCATTGCGCGACATGTATTTCGGCAATTACACCACATTGGTCTATCAGGCCCAGACCGACGACCCCGCACTGACGCAAAAGGCGCAGGACTGCGCCAAGCGGCTGGGCTTGGAATTTGAATACCGAAAAACGGGATATGGCGATCTTGAGGTCGCGCTATCGCAACTTTAGCTTTTGGCCGCAACCTGTTGAATACGCTCAACCATTGCCCGCACACCGTTTGATCGCTGGGCAGAAAGATGATCATTCAGGCCAAGCCTGCCAAGTTCGGCCTGCGCATCAATCTGCGTGACTTCCGATGTCGGAACACCGTTATAAAGCGTCGCCAGTACCGCGATCAGACCGCGCACGATCATCGCATCACTATCACCCTTGAAGTGAAACACCCCGTCCGACGGGTCAGGCTGTAACCAGACCTGACTGGCGCAGCCGTCCACCTTGGTGGCAGGCACCTTAAAGGCATCATCAAGCGGGTCCATCGCCTTGCCCATGTCGATCACGTGGCGATAGCGATCTTCCCAATCATCAAGAAAATCAAACGTCTCTGCGATTTCTTCGAAGGCTTCGGTCGCCATGTCATTCACCCCTTGGATTACAGCATGTTAAGTAGGTCCGATCCGGTGAAACGTCCAGTGGATGCTTCCCAAGACGTGGCAGGTGCGCTAACCCTAATGCAAATGACAAAAGGCATGGCACCCGTGACGAAAAAAGCTCTTACCTTGGCGCTGACCGCCACCCTGACACTTAGCGCCTGTGCCACGATCTCGAACTCCCGGTTCAATCCGCTTAACTGGTTCGGGCCCAGCACATCCGTGCCTGTGACCGCCACCGGTGAGATTCGCCCGCTTGTTGATCCCGCGACCCGCTTTGGCGAGGTCGAAACACGCAACCTGATTGCTGCCATCGAAAGCATGCGGATTGAACGCTCTCCCTCTGGCGCTATCGTGCGGGCCACCGGCATCGCCGCCGCACAGGGTCAGTATAACGCCGAACTGGTTGAAGCCGGACAATCTGGTGGTGTTCTGACATTGGCGTTTCGTGCCGCGATGCCAAACAATGCGCAAATGGGCGGGCCGCTGGCCACACGCCGCATCACCGTCGCGACAGAACTTGATTTCAATGATCTGGACGGCGTGCGCACAATCCGCGTGCAAGGCGCGCAGAACGTGCTGTCCTCGTCGCGCTAAAGCGTGACGGCAATCACCTTCTGACCATCAACCGCAAGCCCAATCTCGCCGTCGCAAAGGCGAAGCGCATCAGCGCCGAAAACCTCTTTGCGCCAGCCGCGCAGCGCCATCACATCGCGGTCACCGGCAGCAAGGCTATCGAGATCGGCAGAAGACGCGATCAGCTTTTGCGCCACGCCCTCGCCCTCGGCTTTCGCCTTAAGCAAGACCCTTAGCATATCTGCAATGGCCGGGTTCACCTGCAGCTTTTCGCGGCGACGATCAGGTTTCGGCAAGTCGCCATTCGGCATCGCCAGCCCCGCCTTCACGGCTGCCAGAATGCCCGCCGCAATGTCGCCCTTGCGGGCCTCACGTAGCAAAAGACGCGACCGGCCCAGATCCTGCTCTGTCTGCGGCTTGGTCGAGGCCAGCTCAACCAGCGCATCGTCCTTATAAACGCGAGTGCGCGGGATATTGCGATCCTGGGCGTATTGTTCGCGAAACTGCGCCAACTCTTTGACAATGCCCAGAAAACGCGCGGCGTTGTTGCGTGTTTTCACGCGCTTCCATGCATCCGCAGGGTCTGCCCGATAGGTGGCAGGGTCTTCCAGAACGGCAAGTTCCTCTTTCACCCACTTCTCGCGCCCCGATGAGCGCAGTTGATCGGCCAGAAATTCGTAGATGTCGCGCAGATAGGTCACATCGGCCAAAGCATATTTCGCCTGCGCATCCGTCAACGGACGGCGCGACCAATCTGTAAAGCGGGACGATTTATCCAGATCAGCCTTCGCGATCTTGCGCACCAGCGTCTCATAACCGACCTGTTCACCAAAGCCGCAGACCATCGCCGCGACCTGCGTGTCAAACAGCGGCTTTGGGATCACTTCTTCGTCGACGTAGAAAATCTCCAGATCCTGACGCGCGGCGTGGAACACCTTGACCACAGCCTCGTCGCGGAAAAGATCGTAAAGCGGTGCCAACGACAGATCACCGGCAAGCGGATCAACCAAAACTGCATCGTCGCCCGTATCATCCTGATAGGCCAACTGGATCAGGCACAGCTTGGAATAGTAGGTCCGTTCGCGCAGGAATTCAGTATCCACCGTCACATAGTCGCGTTTCGCGGCCTCGGCGCAGAATGCGGCAAGGTCGGCTGTCGTGGTGATGGTTTTCATAGTGTCGTCCTGCTGGCCCTTATGGGCCTGTCCCGCAAGGTGCCCTGTGATAGGCGATCATGCGCGGGATGAAAAGCACCGCTCACAGGTCGATGCGGCTCCGGTCGCCAGTGGCGAAACGGCGCAACACTGCCGGATAAAGCTGATGCTCCAGCGGCAGGACCTTGGCGGCCAGCGTGTCTGGCGTGTCATCGGATGCAATATCAACCCGCGCCTGTCCCAAGATCGGCCCGCCATCCAACTCCGCTGTGACCTCGTGCACTGTGCAACCATGCTGCGCGTCACCGGCGTCAAGCGCACGGGCATGGGTGTGAAGCCCCTTATAAAGCGGCAGCAACGACGGATGGATATTCAACATCCGCCCTTCCCACATGGTGATAAAATCCGGCGTCAGGATGCGCATAAAACCAGCAAGACAAATGATGTCGGGCTTTGCCATCACAAGGGACGCATGCAGCGCGTTTTCAAACGATGCGCGGTCTTTGCCGAACGGCCTGTGATCCACAACGGCTGTTTGCACGCCGCGCGCCTGTGCTTTTGCCAGACCGCCCGCGTCTGCCGCATTGGCCACAACAAGACAGGCGCGCGCCGGATGGTCGCCTGTCATGCTGTCCACCAGCGACACCATATTCGACCCGCCACCCGAGATCAGGATCGCGACCCGTTTGGTCAAAACAGTGTGCCCTTGTAGGTGATCTGCGCATCATCGGTGACGTGGCCCAAGGCGTGAACCGTTTCGCCCGCGTCCTGCAAAAGCTTGGCAAGCTCCAGCGCGCGATCAGGCGACACAGCCAGCACCATACCGATCCCGCTGTTGAAGGTCTTGAGCATCTCGGATTGCTCCATGCCTCCGACCGTTGCCAGCCACGCAAAAACCGGCGGCATGTTCCACGCATCAAGATCAATCGCAGCGCCCATCCCCTCAGGCAGCACGCGCGGCAGGTTTTCCGTCAGGCCACCGCCGGTGATGTGTGCCAGCGCATGCACGCCCCCTGCCCGCACGGCCGCAAGCGCGGACTTTACATATAGGCGCGTCGGCGCAAGCAAGGCCGAACCCAGCGTGTTTTCTTCAAACGGGGCCGGATCGTCCCAGTTCAAACCCGATTGTGCGACCACGCGGCGGACCAGCGAATAGCCGTTGGAATGCACGCCGTTGGACCCCAGCCCGATGAGAACGTCATCCACTGCTACATCACGCGGCAAATCTGCGCCGCGTTCCATCGCGCCAACGGCAAAGCCTGCAAGATCAAAATCACCTTCAGCATACATGCCCGGCATCTCGGCAGTCTCACCGCCAATCAGCGCACACCCCGATGCCTCGCAGCCCGCGGCAATACCCTCAATGATGCGTGTCGCGGCATCCAGTTCGAGTTTGCCGGTGGCGAAATAATCAAGGAAAAACAAAGGCTCCGCGCCCTGACAGACCAGATCGTTCACACACATGGCGACCAGATCGATCCCGATGGTATCCACATTGCCTGTATCAATCGCGATCCGCAGCTTGGTGCCAACACCGTCTGTCGCAGCCACTAGGATCGGATCGACATAGCCCGCACCCTTAAGGTCAAAAAGCGCGCCAAAGCCACCAAGCCCTGCCATGACACCGGGGCGCGTGGTGCGCTTGGCCGCAGGTTTGATCCGTTCAACCAGCGTGTTGCCCGCGTCTATATCAACGCCCGCATCCGCATATGTCAGCCCGTTTTTCGTCATGTCAGCCCCCGCGTGCGGCCCGCCATCAGCCGCGCAATTTCAGTTGCACGCCAGCTAACGCAATCCGCAGGTTCGGGCAAGCGTCAGGGCGGCGCCCGATCAAGGCTTCGTTCATCAATTCATGAAAATCTGCACATCCGCACTGAACCGCCTGCGCATCTGTGCGTTATGCGATTGATACGCTTGAAAGGTCCGCCCCATGAAATCCCTCATCACTGCCATGATGATCCTGCCGCTGGCGACAGCTGCGACGTCTGAAACACTCGCGCAGGCGCTGCAACAGGACGGCCCATGGATCGACCTGCCCGAAGGCGTTGTGATCCAGACGTCTGCGCCAACTTACGCGGATATCGTGGCACTTGCCGATCTTGACGGTGATCCCTCCGTCATGACCGCAGATGAAGAACGGATGATCGCGCTCTTGGCGCAAGTGATGCTTGGCACGCCAGTCGCGCAATAACTGCCGCATTTCCATCTTGAACTGCACGCCCTGTCTGCTACGACCCCTCTTAGGGGGCCTGTAGCTCAATTGGTTAGAGCAGAGCGCTCATAACGCTTTGGTTGCGGGTTCAAGTCCTGCCGGGCCTACCATTTCCCCCCATTTTCTGTTGCGGCTTGCGCAACAATGCTCCCTCAAAAATGCGCGCGTTTCGGAATTGGCGACAATCGAACACAGTTTTACCGCGCTTGCTCCGCAGTGCATGCACAATACAGGGTTAACACTTGGTTTAGCTGCGCTCGCGTGGTGTCACAAACCAAGGACCGACCCGATACATGTCTCACCCGCGCTGGATCACATCGTGCATGACCCTAGCCGCCGCATTTGCGACTGCGGGCTTGGCCATCTGTGCGACCCCAACCTTCGCAGGCGTTGTCAGCATCACGGAACTGCTCGACCGTGATCCGCTTGGCTATGAGTGTATCCCGTCATCCTATCTGGAAGAGGCCGACGACGGCAGTGCTGCTATTGCCTTTTCGTTGACCGGTAAGACCCGCCTGCCACGGACGTGTCTGCCGGACCCCTGCGCCAGAGCCCTGACACCACGCGAGCTTTCCAACATCACCGGCACAGAAATGATTCTGGCCCGCTTCAGCGGCGAATGGGACGATTATTATGCCCGCTACGCAGATCATTGCCGCCGCGAGGTGACGTTTCCGCCTGATGTGACACCCGATCCTGTAATCGCAGGCCCCGTGCGACCCACCCCGCTTGATCCGGTGGCCGAGTTCTGGCCGCCGATTATTGAACGCTCGCGCACCATTCGCCGTCTGACACCACCCACCAGCCGCGAAGGACGTCCGATCACGACAGGGCTTTTGACCCCTGCCCCTTGGGGCATTCCGATCCGCGTGACCGATACGCCAATCCGCCCCGTCACCGGCGGCGGCCCGCGATCAATCTTTATGCTGACAGCTGCTGGCGCTGATGGCGGTTATCACACGCCAAACGACGACGTCGAAATTCCGCTGCCAACGCCAACGCCATCGCCGGTTCCACTCCCAGCAAGCGGCTGGATGCTATTGGCCGCGGCGGCATGGCTTGGCTGGCGTCGGAAACCGGTAGCGTCGTTGACATAAATTTTTGGCATACCATCGTATACACTCTTTCACCTGACGGTCTTTTGCGCTAGGACGCACGCAATCTATTGTCACACGTGAAAGAGGCCCCCATGACCAAGATCAAGGTAGAGAACCCCGTCGTCGAGCTTGATGGCGACGAGATGACACGCATCATCTGGCAGTTCATCAAGGACAAACTGATCCTGCCGTATCTGGATATCGACCTGAAATACTATGACCTTGGCATGGAAGTCCGTGACGAGACGAACGACCAGATCACCGTGGACGCCGCCGAAGCGATCAAGAAATACGGCGTTGGCGTCAAATGTGCGACCATCACACCGGACGAACAGCGCGTTGAGGAGTTTGGCCTCAAGCAGATGTGGCGTTCGCCGAACGGCACGATCCGCAACATCCTTGGCGGTGTTGTGTTCCGCGCGCCGATCATCTGTAAAAATGTCCCGCGCCTTGTGCCCGGTTGGACCGACCCGATTGTCATTGGCCGTCACGCATTCGGTGACCAGTACAAAGCCACCGACTTCCTGATGCCCGGCCCCGGCAAGCTGACGATGAAGTTCGTTGGTGAAGACGGCACCGTCATCGAAAAGGAAGTGTTCGACGCGCCTGCCTCCGGTGTGGCCATGGGCATGTATAACCTCGACCAGTCGATCATCGATTTTGCCCGCGCATCCATGAACTACGGTCTGAACCTTGGCTGGCCTGTCTACCTGTCCACCAAGAACACAATTCTCAAGGCCTATGACGGCCGCTTTAAGGATCTGTTCCAGAAGGTGTTTGAGGAAGAGTTCGAGCAGAAGTTCGCAGACGCTGGCATCACTTACGAGCACCGCCTGATCGACGATATGGTCGCCGCCGCGATGAAGTGGTCCGGTAAATTCGTTTGGGCCTGTAAGAACTACGACGGCGACGTGCAGTCCGACACGGTTGCGCAGGGCTTCGGTTCGCTTGGCCTGATGACATCGCAGTTGATGACACCCGATGGTAAGATCGTTGAAGCAGAAGCAGCCCACGGCACCGTGACCCGTCACTACCGCCAGCATCAGGAAGGCAAAGCCACATCGACCAACTCCATCGCGTCGATCTTTGCGTGGACTGGTGGCCTGAAGCACCGCGCGAAACTCGACAGCAACGAGCAGCTGATGAACTTTGCCAGCACGCTGGAAAAGGTCATCGTGGACACCGTGGAAAGCGGCCACATGACCAAAGACCTCGCCTTGCTTGTTGGTCCCGATCAGAAGTGGCTGACAACAGAAGGCTTCCTCGAGAAGATCGACGAGAACCTGAACGCCGCGATGTAAACTGTTGCGATACAACGAATAATGGCCGTCCGCAGATCGCGGGCGGCCATTATTTTTGCCTAATATGTAAACGCCATCGTCACCAATCCCACGGTGAAACAAAAGCTACCACAGACCAGCCCGATCACCGTGGCCAGCGCGTATCCGCGCCAATAGGCTGCCTGTCGCGCGCTCAGAATCATGTGGAATTCCATCGGCGTGGGTTCTGCGGCCAGCCCTCGCAGCTTATTGCGCACGATCCCCGCGCTTGGCATCACATTGCCCAATGCGGCCCCCATGCCAAAGACCAGCAATGAAGCGAACGGCACGAGCACCGGCGTCGCCGCGACGGCCATGACAACCACCATCGGATCGCCCCAGCGCCCGACGTCGCTTTTCGCAGTCGACCATGCGTTGGCAAAGCTTTCCGGCAGGACCGGAAAGCGCAGCAGCTTTTGCACCAGCATATCCAAGAGGCCGGGTGTGGCGACAAAGCACAGCACCGCAATCACAGCTGTGACGACCATCGCGCCCACGATTTTCAAGTTCCCGACATCGTTCCAGTTGGCATAAGCGTAAATCTCGACGCTGATCCGCAAGGCCATCCACGCCATCGCACCGACAGCGCAGCCATATGTGATCAGAACGGCCATTGCCGGACCACCGCCGCCAGTTTGTGCGTACAGGATCACCGCGACCATCACCGACAACCACCAGCCACCCACGTAGCGCGTGATTAATATTAGCGCCGGAAAGTAGATCAGGCCGGTGTTCCCGAACGCCGCAAGTAATCCCAGAGTGACCCCCGCCGCAATCGCCGACACCATCCAATGCACCGTGAAAACGACGCTTACCTTGCCCAGCATCCCTTGCCAAAGCTGCGTCAACCTGCGGGCGTCACAGGCCAGATAGACACACAACCCGCAGGCCGCGGCATAAACGAGCGTCTGAAGCACCTTGGTGTCAAAACCCGCATCTCCCGCAAAGAACTGCCATCCCGCAAAGCTTCCGATCCCGAACCACAGCCAGCCCAGATGCATCGCCAGCACGGTCGCCGACAGGCCCATCGCCATCAGGTTCCAAAAGGCCGCCTGATCGACCGCATCACCGTCATAGCGCTGACTGAACCGCGTCACATAATTGCTCAGCGTGCTCATAAACTGCTGCGGGCCGCGCATAACATAAAAAGAGGCCGCTACAGATCTGTTTTTATGTGAAATAATCAGATTCTGCTCTGCGGGACCTGGTGTGCGGTTCAGCAAGCCAACCCATGCGGCAAACCCCATCGCGAGCGTTAAAAGGAAACCAAGCGTCATCGCGGCCGTATCCTGTGTCAATTGTCGTTGGTCTGACTCCACACGTATACCGTGTCCAATCTATGGCGAACGTACGACAGCCGCGTGAAACCAACTTTGCCCTTTTCAGGTCAGCATAACTGTCCTATCTGGACCCCATGCATCAATCTGACCCCACCCTCCGCCATTCGCGCCTTGATGATATCCAAGGCATTTCGCTTGGCGTTTTCATGTGTAGTGTGGGTCTGCTTGTTCTCACCCATGCAGGCCTGCTGACAGGACAAACCGCAGGGATCGCCGTCATCATATCCTACCTCACAGGCTGGTCATTCGGCGCGGTTTTCTTCGTGATCAACCTGCCGTTCTACTGGCTCGCCTATCGCCGGATCGGGCTGGAGTTTACGATCAAATCGCTGATTTCCGTGACGCTGCTATCAATCATCACCGAATACCTGCCGTTGGGCATTGCCATTGCCCATCTGGACACCGCCTTTGGGGCTGTCCTGTTCGGGTGTCTGACGGGCGTGGGTTTGCTGGCGATGTTCCGGCATGGCGGCAGCCTGGGCGGGTTTGGCGTTGTGGCGCTTTATGTGCAGGACAGGTTCGGTTTCCGCGCGGGCTACGTTCAGCTGATCGCGGATGTTATCATCTTTGGCGTCGCATTCTTCCTCTTTCCACCAGCGATTGTGGTTTATTCCCTGCTAGGCGCGGTGGTGCTGAACCTGATCATCACGTTCAATCATCGCCGTGATCGCTACATCGCGACCTAAACCGCGACTCCGAATAGCGACCCAATCGCGGCTGTCACCACCATCGCCAACACGCCCCAGATCACGACCCGCATGGTGGCCCGCAAAACAGGTGCCGCGCCCGCCTTGGCCCCTAACGCGCCCAAGGCCGCTAGCGCAAAGACCGTGACCACCAGCACAACCGGAATGATCTGACCTGCGGGCGCAAAGAACGCGCCCAGCAATGGCACTGCCGCTGCGATGCTGAACGTCAGGCCAGAGGCCCAGGCGGCCTGTAACGGGTTGGCTGTATGGATGTCGGAAAGTCCCAATTCATCGCGCACATGCGCCTCAAGCGCGCCGTGGTCGTGCAATTCCTGTGCGACTTGCGCCGCTGTCTGCGGACTAAGCCCACGATCCTCCCAAATCTCGGCCAGCTCACGCTTTTCGCCTTCGGGATCGTTGCGCAGCGCGGCCCTTTCGCGCTCAATATCAGCAAGCTCGGTATCTGATTGCGACGACACTGACACATACTCGCCCGCCGCCATCGACAACGCACCCGCCGTCAGACCTGCGACGCCAGCGATCAGAACGGTCTGTGGCTCTGGGTCCGCCGCCGCCACACCGACAATCAAGGATGACACGGACACGATCCCGTCGTTTGCCCCCAATACAGCGGCGCGCAGCCAGTTGTTGCGGGTGACATAATGCGGATCATCTGAGTGGGCGGAAATTTCGGACATCTTCGGCTCCGGTTTTGGAATACCACCAGTTTAGCAGTTTGCAGACAAAGCGCCATTGCCCTCGGATGAAAGGCCTGCAAGGGTTCCCCCACCACACAGCGAGACGCCACATGCCAACACATTACATTGCCCTGATATTTGCCGTGATCTTTGAAACGGTCGGCACCACTGCGCTGCAAGCCAGTCAGCAATTCACACGGTTCTGGCCGGCTGTCCTGTGCGTGATATCTTATGCGGCGGCGTTTTATCTGCTGTCGCTGGCGCTGAAATACATGCCGGTGGGAATCCTTTATGCGGTCTGGTCCGGCTTCGGGATCGTGATGATCGCGGTGATCGGGTTTATCGTTTTTGGACAAAAGCTCGACCTGTGGGCGATCCTTGGGCTGGCGATGATCATCGGCGGCATCCTTGTGATCCACCTGCTGTCGTCGTCCACAACACACTAATATTCAGTGCACGTCCGGTGCACGCGCAGTGCACGCATATCACACCTGCATTTTAAGGGGTTTCCTTTGGGCGTCGGGCGCGGTATCCGCGCGTCAAATTCGTGCCCGGATGGCACCGAAACTCCCGACGAAAGACAGACACATGGACATTCGCAATATCGCGATCATCGCACACGTTGACCACGGCAAAACCACGCTGGTGGACGAACTTCTCAAGCAATCCGGCATCTACCGCGAAAACGAGGCCGTGACCGAACGCGCGATGGATAGCAACGATATCGAACGCGAGCGCGGGATCACGATCCTTGCCAAGTGTACGTCCGTCGAATGGAAAGGCACGCGCATCAACATCGTCGACACCCCCGGCCACGCCGATTTTGGTGGCGAGGTGGAGCGTATTCTGTCCATGGTCGACGGCGTCGTCTTGCTGGTTGATGCGGCCGAAGGCCCGATGCCGCAAACCAAATTTGTGACCTCTAAGGCATTGGCGTTGGGGCTTAATCCCATCGTGGTTGTCAACAAGGTCGACAAGCCTGATGGCGATCCCGACACCGCTGTGGACAACGTGTTCGACCTTTTTGCAGCACTTGAAGCCAGCGACGAACAGCTTGATTTCCCGACCATGTATGCCTCTGGCCGCGCTGGCTGGTGTGATGCAGAACTTGATGGTCCACGCGAAAATCTCGACGCCCTGTTCGACCTGATTGTAGAGCACGTGCCAACGCCCAAGCAGATCACGCGCAAGGACGAGCCGTTCCAGATGCTGGCAACAACCCTGTCGGCTGACCCCTTCATCGGTCGTATTCTGACCGGCCGTGTTGAGGCTGGTACACTGAAAGCAGGCGACACGATCAAAGCCCTGTCGCGCACAGGCGAAAAGATTGAGCAGTTCCGCGTGTCCAAGATCCTCGCGTTCCGCGGTCTGGGCCAGCAGCCTATTGATCTGGCCGAAGCGGGCGACATCGTCACCGTCGCTGGCATGACAAAGGCCACCGTGGCCGACACGCTTTGCGATGTCTCCATTGACGATCCGATCCCCGCGCAACCCATTGATCCGCCTACCATTACTGTAACCTTTGGCATCAACGACAGCCCACTGGCCGGCAAGGACGGCAAGAAGGTGCAGTCGCGCGTGATCCGCGACCGTCTGATGAAAGAAGCCGAAGTGAACGTCGCGATCAAAATCGCAGACACCCCCGGTGGTGATGCTTTTGAAGTATCGGGCCGCGGTGAATTGCAGATGGGTGTTCTGATCGAAAACATGCGCCGCGAAGGCTTCGAGCTGTCGATCTCGCGCCCGCAAGTGATCTACCGCGAGGAAGATGGCCAGCGCATGGAGCCCGTGGAAGAAGTCACCATCGACGTGGATGACGAATACACCGGTTCTGTCGTGGAAAAGCTGACAGGCCCGCGCAAAGGCGAATTGACCGAGATGAAGCCCGCAGGCGCTGGCAAAACTCGCATCATCGCGCACGTCCCGTCACGTGGCCTGATCGGCTATCATGGTGAGTTCCTGACGGATACACGCGGTTCGGGCGTTCTGAACCGTCTGTTCCACGGCTGGACCCCCTATAAGGGCAAGATCGACGGACGCCGCCAAGGTGTTCTGATCTCTATGGAAAACGGCTCTTCCGTGGCCTTCGCCCTCTGGAACCTTGAGGATCGCGGCAAGATGTTCATCGGCGCGCAGGAAGCCGTCTATCAGGGCATGATCATCGGCGAGCATTCCCGCGACAACGATCTGGAAGTGAACCCGCTCAAAGGTAAAAAGCTGACCAACGTGCGTGCATCCGGTACGGATGAGGCCGTGCGCCTGACAACACCCGTCACCATGTCGCTTGAGCAGGCGATTGCCTATATCGACGACGACGAATTGGTTGAAGTCACGCCAAACGCGATCCGTCTGCGCAAGCGCTATCTTGATCCACACGAGCGTAAGCGTCAGGCCCGCGCCAGCTAAGCCCTAACTTTCGACATCGCCCGGCAAAACGCTATCTCCGACAGATATCGTGCCGGGCGTTGTCACACTTGCATACCACCCACCATGCCCGCGCATCGCGTTGTATGCCCCGCGCCCCAGCGTCTTTTCCATACGCGAACACGGCGGACACGGGCCTTCAATATTCAGCACAACCTGACCGATCCGAAGCCGGCCCTGTCTGATTGCCAGCAGGTTGATGCCTGAAATCAAGAGATTTCGGCGCAGATCATGTGGTGAAATGCTGTCCAGCCCTGCAAGGGCAGCAATGACAGGCAAATGTTCGGCCTGCAGGAGCGTCACCGCACGCTTTCCGGCGCGGCTATGATCGCCCCGAAGCCCTGCCTCCGTCACCTCTGCCGTGGCAGGTGTCAGCAGCGCCGCATACCGCGCAGGTCGTAACCCGATCCAGTCAAGCCGTCCGGCCTGCGCATGCGTGCGGCGCATCTCGCCCAGCGTTAGCAACGATCAGATTTCTTCGACGATGCTCAACTCCCGCTGGCTTGCCCCTTTGGCAAAGCCAAGCGCCTCTTGATACGCATCGGAATAATAGCAGTCGTGCGCAGCTTGCAAGCTTGGGAACCGCGCCACCACGTTGCGTGGGCGATCCGGCCCCTCAAGCTGTTCGTAGGCTCCACCACGCGCCAGAAACACACCGCCATGATCGGCAATCGCGCCCGTCGCCCGCTTGGCGTATTCGCCATATGCTGCCTCGTCCGTCACGGTGACATGCGCAATCCAGAGTGCCGACATAATACTATCCTTCCAATACTTTACGCGCTGCGGCGATCGCTTCGTCCGCCGCATCGGCGCTCGCTGCTCCACCCTGCGCCATATCAGGGCGACCACCACCGCCTTTACCGCCAAGGGCCGCGACTGCCGCCTTGAGTACATCTACCGCAGATACCTTTGCGGTCAAATCCGCCGTCACACCTGCCGCAATCGCGGCTTTGCCACCTGTGTCAGCGATCAGCAACACCACACCGCTACCGACCTTGTCCTTGAACTGGTCAACCAGTCCGGGCAGGTCTTTGCCGGACACGCCCTGCATGACTTGTCCCATAAAGCAGATGCCATTGACGTCTTCCTGCGTGGGACCTGCCTCGCCAGCCCCACCCGCCATCGCCAGTTCACGGCGTAGCTGTGCCACCTCGTTGGTCAGCGCCTTACGCTCGTCCATCAGGGCCTTCACGCGCTCCGCCACATCCGCAGTAGGCACCTTCATGGCCAGAGCGGTCTCGGCCAAACGATGATCCTGACCGCGCAGATAATCCAAGGCCGCCTGCCCCGTCAGCGCCTCAATCCGGCGGACACCGGCACTTGATGCGCTATCGCCCAGGGTGACAAAAGCACCGATTTCCCCAAGCTGGCGCACATGCGTGCCGCCGCAAAGCTCAAGCGAATATGTGTTGCCGGATGTGCCCTTGCCCGATCCGTCAAGCTGACCCATCGACACAACGCGCACCTCATCGCCGTATTTTTCGCCAAACAGCGCCTGCGCACCCATGGCGCGGGCATCGTCAGGGGTCATGATGCGCGTCTCAACTGCGCCGTTCTGACGGATCAGCGCGTTCACTTCCTTTTCGACAGCATCCAGATCGTCCAGCGTCAACGCGGCGGTGTGGCTGAAGTCAAACCGTAGGCGATCCGGTGCATTCAGTGAACCACGCTGTGCGATATGGTCGCCAAGCGTGTTACGCAGCGCCTCGTTCAACAGGTGCGTCGCAGAGTGGTTCGCCTCAACCTGCGCGCGGCGGTCTGTGAGGACCGACAAGCTGGCCGCTTGACCACGCTTGATCTCGCCCTGCGTGACCGTCCCGATGTGGATATAAACGCCAGCCACCTTCTTGGTGTCGGTGATCTGGGCCGTTCCGGTTTCCGTGGTGATCGTACCGGCATCGCCAACCTGACCGCCTGCTTCGGCATAAAACGGCGTCTGGTTCAGCGCGATCTGCACCTCGCCGGTGGCGGTGTCTGCGACTTGCCCATCTACCACAACACCGACAATTTGCCCTTCAGCGGTCAGCGTATCGTAGCCCAAAAAATCGGTTGTGCCGTGCTTGTCAGCCACATCGAACCAGACGGTCGCATCCGCTTGCGCGCCGGTGCCGGACCAAGCCGCGCGGGCCTTTGCCTTTTGCTCGGCCATCGCCGCATCAAAACCGTCTGTGTCAACGCCGCGCCCCTGTTCACGCAGGGCATCTTGCGTCAAATCCAGCGGGAAGCCGTATGTATCGTAAAGCTTGAACGCAGCAGCACCCGGCAGATCGTCGCCTTCGCCAAGGCTGCTCACCTCATCGTCGAGCAGTTTCAGACCGCGATCCAGCGTCTGCTTGAAGCGGATTTCCTCGTTCAGCAGCGTTTCTTCGATCAAGCGCTGGCCCTGCCCAAGTTCGGGATAAGCCCCGCCCATCTGCTTGACCAGCTCCGGCACCAGACGGTGCATCACCGGATCTTTCGCGCCCAGCAAATGGGCATGACGCATCGCGCGGCGCATGATGCGGCGCAACACGTAACCGCGCCCTTCGTTGGACGGCAGCACGCCTTCTGCAATCAGAAACGAAGTGGAGCGCAGGTGGTCCGCAATCACGCGGTGGTGCGTGTTGCCATCGCCATCAGGATTTACAGACGTGGCCTGCGCAGATGCTTCGATCAGGGCGCGCATCAGGTCGGTGTCATAGTTGTCGTGCTTGCCTTGCAGCAACGCGCCGATCCGTTCCAGCCCCATGCCGGTGTCGATCGACTGCATCTCAAGCGGCTTCATCGTGCCGTCTTCGAACTGTTCGTTCTGCATGAAGACGACGTTCCAAATCTCGATAAAGCGGTCCCCGTCCTCATCCGCAGACCCTGGAGGGCCGCCCCAGATGTGATCGCCGTGGTCGTAGAAAATTTCGGTGCAAGGACCGCACGGCCCCGTCGGGCCCATCCGCCAGAAATTGTCATCGGTATCGATCTTGATGATCCGGTCCTCGGGCACACCAATCTTTTTCCAAAGATCAAACGCCTCTTGGTCCGTGTGATAAACCGTGGTCAGCAGGCGCGATTTATCGATGCCGAAATCCTTGGTCAGCAAGTCCCACGCAAACGGGATCGCCTCGGACTTGAAATAGTCGCCAAAGCTGAAATTGCCGAGCATTTCAAAAAACGTGTGGTGCCGCGCCGTATAGCCCACGTTGTCCAGATCGTTATGCTTACCCCCTGCCCGCACGCATTTCTGAGACGTTGTTGCGCGCTGGTAATCGCCAGCTTCGACGCCGGTAAACCGGTTCTTGAACTGCACCATGCCCGAGTTGGTGAACATCAGCGTCGGATCATTGCGCGGGACAAGTGGGCTTGAGGCCACGACCTGATGGCCGTTCTTGTCAAAGAAGTTCAGAAACGTGGATCGAATGTCAGCAAGGCTGGTCATTGGGGCGGCTTTCAGATTGCGAATACTGTTGTTTTCATCAGATAGCTGCGGGCCTGCCCACTGTCCACAGCGCAGCCAAATTCACAGCAAAAAGGGCGCCGCAAACGCGACGCCCTTCTTATAAAGCAAACTGAAAAATCAGATTTCGACGATATCGGCGTCTTCATTCATATCCGCATCAAAATCGAGCCCGTGGGCGGCACGAATTTTGTCTTCGATCTCGTGGGCAATCGCCGGGTTCTCGCGCAGGAAGGTTTTGGAGTTTTCACGCCCCTGCCCGATCCTCTCGTCGCCATAACTGAACCACGCGCCGGACTTTTCGACCACACCGGCCTTTACGCCCAGATCAAGCAGTTCGCCGTTCTTGGAGATACCTTCACCATACATGATGTCGAATTCGACCTGTTTGAATGGCGGCGCCACCTTGTTCTTCACGACCTTCACGCGTGTTGCGTTGCCGACCACCTCGTCACGGTCCTTGATCGCGCCGATGCGGCGGATGTCCAGACGCACGGATGCGTAGAACTTCAGCGCATTACCGCCTGTCGTTGTCTCGGGCGAGCCAAACATCACGCCGATCTTCATCCGGATCTGGTTGATGAAGATCACCATGCAGCCAGAGCGGTTGATCGAACCGGTCAGCTTGCGCATGGCCTGTGACATCAGACGCGCATGCACACCGACCGAGCTGTCGCCCATGTCGCCTTCAAGTTCAGACTTCGGCGTCAGCGCCGCGACCGAATCGACGATAACCATGCTGACAGCGCCGGAGCGGACCAGTGTATCCACAATCTCAAGCGCCTGTTCACCCGTGTCGGGCTGAGAGATCAGCAACTCGTCCAGATTGACGCCCAGCTTTTTCGCGTAAGTGGGGTCAAGCGCATGTTCCGCGTCGACAAAGGCGCAAACGCCGCCCTTTTTCTGCTCTTCCGCGATGGCGTGCAGGGTCAGTGTGGTTTTACCCGACGATTCAGGGCCATAGATTTCGATGATCCGGCCCTTTGGCAGGCCGCCGATACCGAGCGCAATATCCAGACCCAGCGAACCTGTGCTGGTCGCCTCGATGTCGGGCATCGCATTACCCGCGCCCAGCGTCATGATGGAGCCTTTACCGAACTGACGTTCGATCTGGGCCAGAGCGCTATCCAGCGCCTTTTGTTTGTCGGCTGTTTTCTTGTCTGTCATTTGAAGGAGATCTGCCGTTGCCATAATGTCCTGTCCTTATTCCACAGCCAGCCCGAGGTTTCCATAGGTCGCGGGGTGCCATTCACTGCTTTATGTTCTCTTTGTGTTCTTGTTTACCATATGGGACCAAAAAGAGAACATTTCAACTAAAATCGTACCAGTGAATGATGAAGCAGTGGTGGTTAATGAAGCGTTTATGGCGTAGATATGCGCTGAAATTAGGAAGGAACGGCGTTCAAATGCTTGTTTTCTGGAAGGAAAAACTGGTCTTTCTGGCGGTTCCCAAAACCGGCACCACCGCAATTGAGGGGGCACTGGCGCCGAGAGCGTCCATCGTCATGCGTGATCCGCCCGTTTTGAAGCATTCACCGGTCTATCGTTACAATCGTTATGTCGAACCGTTTCTGACAGAGGCAGGTGGCGCGGAAGCCATGGAAACCGTCGCGGTGGTGCGCCATCCCGTGGACTGGCTTTCCAGCTGGTTTCGATACCGGAATCGCAACGAATTGGTCGGAGAGCCGAATTCCACGCGCGATGTGTCGTTCAATGAGTTCGTATTGGAATATTGCCGCGAAAAGCCTGCGTCATTTGCCAATGTCGGCGCGCAATCCAAGTTCCTTTTGCGCCGCCGCGATCAGAAACTGGGCGTTGATCATCTCTTTAGCTACGAGCGCCCGCAAAGCCTGTATGATTTCTTTGAAGAACGGCTCCAGACCAAGGTCGAAACGAAACGTGTGAATGTCTCGCCCGACTTTAAGGTCCACATCAGCGAAGAGGTGGAATCGCACTACCGCGAGGTCCACGCGCTTGAATTTTCGTTATGGGAAATGGCGAAAACCTAGCGTTGGCTTAGCGTGCGGCTGATGGCGTCTTTCCATCCGGCATAACGCCTGTCGCGGGTTGCCTCGTCCATCTTTGGTTCGAACCGCTGGTCCAATGCCCAGTTTTTGGCGAAACCGGCCTGATCGGGGTAAATACCCGCCTGCATGCCCGCCAGCCAAGCCACGCCAAGTGCTGTTGTTTCCAATACCTTGGGGCGGTCCACCGATGCGCCGATGATGTCGGACAGGAATTGCATCGACCAATCTGATGCGCTCATCCCGCCGTCCACGCGCAAGACACCTGCGTCTGCGCCGTCGTCCCAATCGGCCTTCATCGCCTCAAGCAGATCGCGCGTCTGGAATCCGACGCTTTCAAGCGCGGCGCGGGCAAATTCGGCGGGGCCGGAATTGCGTGTCAGGCCGTAGATTGCACCGCGCGATTCCGCGTCCCAGTAAGGCGCGCCGAGGCCGGTGAAGGCTGGCACAAGGTAAAGCTCTTGTCCTGTGTCGGCGGTTTCGGCCAAGGGCTGTGTTTCTTTCGCCTCGCGGATAATCTTGAGCCCGTCGCGCAGCCATTGAACCACGGCACCGGCAATAAAGATCGACCCTTCGAGCGCATATGTTGGCTTGCCGTCAAACTGATAGGCGATGGTGCCAAGCAAGCGGCTTTTACTTTCCACCAGCGTATCGCCCGTGTTGAGCAGCGCAAAACAGCCCGTGCCATACGTCGATTTCAGCATGCCCGGCTCAAAACACGCCTGACCAATCGTCGCCGCCTGCTGATCGCCAGCCACCCCAAGAATGGGAAGCTCTTCGCCAAACAGATCAGCGCGGGTATGACCGAAATCACCGGCGCAATCGCGGACCTCTGGCAGCATTTCCATCGGGATATCAAACTTGTCGCAAATGGTCTGGCTCCAACGGCCCTTGCGAATATCATAAAGCATTGTGCGCGCCGCATTTGTGGCGTCGGTGACATGCGATTTACCGCCCGTCAGCTTCCAGATCAGAAAGCAATCAACAGTGCCGAACAAAAGCTGACCGCTACGCGCCTTGTCGCGAGCGCCTTCCACATGGTCGAGCAGCCACTTCAGCTTGGTGCCAGAGAAATATGGATCAAGCAGCAATCCGGTGCGATAGGTCACCATCTCTTCAAAGCCGTCAGCCTTGAGATCCTGACACATTTGCGACGTGCGCCGATCCTGCCAAACAATAGCGTTATGAATGGGTTGGCCGGTGTCCTTATCCCAGACGATCACCGTTTCGCGCTGGTTGGTGATCCCTATGCCGGCAATCTGCTTTGCGGTAATACCTGCCTTTTCAATCGCACCCCGACAGGTCGACGCCGTCGACGACCAGATATCGGACACATCGTGTTCAACCCAACCGGACTGGGGAAAATGCTGCGTGAATTCCTCTTGCGCAGAAGCAATGGGCTGCATGTCACCATCAAAGATGATCGCCCTGCTGGACGTCGTCCCTTGGTCGATTGCCAGAATATGTGTCATGCCGATCCTCCCTTTGCGCGGCGACAGCCTAACGCCTTTGCCTGCCTGCTCAAGCGGGTTGTGTCTGTTTCATGTAGGCATCAAGCGCCTCAACCTCTTGCGCTGTCATGCGCAGTCCTAGCTTGCTGCGCCGCCATACCACGTCTTCGGCGGTGCGGGCGTATTCGCGGGTCATCAGCCAGTCCACCTCGGCGGCGGTCAGTGTCGCGCCGAAATCCACGCCCAGATCAGCCGCAGTTTTGGCATCGGCAAGGATTTCTGTTGCTTCGGTGCCGTAGGCTTTGATCAGGCGCAATGCCCAGGCTGGCGTCAGGAAACTGTAGTCGGCAGCAAGGTTCGCCACCAGCTTATCACGATCCCCAACCGCAAAATCACCGCCGGGCATGGCAACGCCCGCAGTCCAAGGCTCTCCGCCACCAATCAGCGGGGTCAGCTTTTTCAACGCGTTTTCGGCCAGCTTGCGATAGGTCGTGATCTTTCCGCCAAAGACATTCAGCAAAGGCGCGCCATTGTCATCCATCGACAAAACATAGTCGCGTGTTGCGGCTGTCGCTGATTTGGCCCCGTCGTCATAAAGCGGGCGCACACCAGAATAAGTCCAGATCACATCATCGCGGGTGACCGGCTTTTCAAAATACTGGCTGGCGAACGCGCAAAGATAATCCTGCTCCTCATCGGTGGCGACAGGTTTGACCTGCAAATCCTGATGCTCTTTGTCGGTGGTGCCGATCAGGGTGAAATCGTTTTCGTATGGAATGGCGAAAATGATGCGCCCGTCCTCGCCCTGAAAGAAGTAAGCCTTGTCATGGTCATAAAGCCGTGGCGTCACGATATGGCTGCCGCGCACCAAACGCACGCCTTCGGTCGAATTCAACCGTACTGCACCCCGAATGATATCCTCAACCCATGGCCCGCCCGCGTTCACCAGCGCTTTCGCCGTGACCTCGTGGGTGGTGCCGTTCTGATCAAGTGTGACGCGCCAATGCTCCCCTTCGCGGGTGGCTTGGGTGACCTTTGTGCGGGTCATAATCTCTGCACCGCGCTCTTGTGCGTCGCGGGCATTGAGCACGACCAGACGCGCGTCTTCTACCCAGCAATCAGAATATTCGTAGGCCTTTTTATACTTCTGCTTGAGCGGTTTGCCTTCGGGATCATGGGTTAGATCAACCGACCTTGTGCCCGGCAAGATTTCCCGCCCCCCAAGATTATCGTAAAGAAACAGTCCCAAACGGATCAGCCAAAGCGGCCGCCTGCCCTTCATCCATGGCATGAAGAACGACAGCAGCTTTGATGTTGGCGTGTCGCCTTCAAAACGCATATCCTTGTGGTAAGGCAGCACAAATCGCATGGGCCAGCTGATGTGCGGCATCGCCTTGAGCAGCACCTCACGTTCAATCAATGCCTTACGCACCAGTCCAAACTCGAAAAACTCAAGATAGCGCAGGCCGCCGTGGAACAGCTTGGTCGAAGCCGAAGATGTTGCAGAGGCCAGATCATTCATCTCGGCCAGCCCAACGCGCAAGCCGCGCCCCTGCGCGTCTCGTGCAATACCAGTGCCGTTGATACCGCCGCCAATGATGAAAAGATCGAAATCGGTTGCCATTCGTGCAGTTCCTATATGGTCGCCTTGGGAGTGATATAGTGTGCCGACGACAACAAGACAGCGCCGTGTGTCGCGTTCCGCTTTGTCATAGCGAACACTATGGATCTCAATCTTTATTGGGATATCACTATTAATGATGTTCGTTTTGTGCTTAAACGAACATCATGAACACATCCCGACGTCATTCATATATTCTAGCCCGCGCACGCGAAAACGGTAAGGTGCAGGCCACGCCCCTTGCCGCACATCTTGGCGTTGCGGTCCAGACGATCCGGCGGGACCTGCGCGATCTGTGCGATCAGGGGCTGCTGGAGCGGGTTCACGGTGGTGCAATCCTGCCCTCGGGCGTGGCTAATATCGGTTACGGGGACCGCCGTGCCCTGAACAAGGATGCCAAGGCGCGTATCGCAAACCGTGCGGCACAGTTGATCCCTGATCATGCGTCTGTGTTCTTAAATATCGGCACGACCACCGAAGCGGTGGCACGCGCGCTCTTGAACCACAGGCACCTCAAGGTGGTTACGAACAACATGAACGTGGCCACGATCCTGTCGCGCAATCCAAGTTGCGAGGTGATCGTGGCGGGCGGTGTCCTACGGCGTTCCGACGGCGGGCTTGTGGGCGATTTGGCAGCACTTGCGATCGCACGGTTCAAGGTGGATTTCGCCGTGATCGGCGCATCTGCCATTGACCTGTCCGGCGACCTGCTGGATTTCGACGCCGAAGAGGTCCGCGTGAGCCGCGCCATTCTGGATGCGGCGCGCGCAACCGTGCTTGTGGCCGACCGCAGCAAGTTCACACGCAAAGCGCCTGTGAAAATCGCATCATTGTCCGAAGTGGATCACTATGTGACTGACGCCCTCGCCTCGGAAACCTTGGCCATGGCCTGCGCGGATTGGGGCACCCGCGTGCATCTGGTCTAATCGTCGCCTTGCAACCCCTTAAAGCCTGTTGCCACAACAAACTTTTCAGAACTGTCAGACCGCGATGACGACGGTTTCACGTTTGCGACTTTGGTAAAGCGCATCTTGAGCAGCTTTTGCAGATCACCCTCTGCACCGCCTGCAAGCACTTTGGCCACGAATGTGCCGCCTTCCTCCAAAACGTCAAAGGCGAAATAGGCCGCAGCCTCGCATAGCGCGATGATGCGCAGGTGGTCGGTCTGCTTATGGCCCGAGGATGAGGCAGCCATGTCGGACATCACCACATCAGCCTTGCCGTCCAGCCATTCCATGACCTGCTTGTCAGCATCATCGGCCAGAAAATCCAGCACATGAATATCCGCGCCGGGGATCGGCTCGACCTCTTGCAGGTCAATGCCAAGCACCGTGCCCACTGCTTTACTTGTGCGGGTGCCAAGCGCGTTCACGCGCGGCACGGCCACCTGAATCCAGCCACCGGGGGCGCAACCAAGATCAACAACCCGCGCACCAGGGATCAGAAACTGATACTTTTCATTCAGTTCGAGTATCTTGTAGGCCGCCCTGCCGCGATAACCGTCCTTCTTCGCCCGCGCGACATAAGGATCGTTCAACTGGCGTTGAAGCCACTGCGTGGACGACAGTTTGCGGCCACGCGCGGATTTTACCTTCACGAACAGATCGCGCTGTCCGCGTCCGCTTGTGTTTTTGCCCGCGTTCTTACCCGGTGTTTTCGCCATGATGCGCCGCCTTGAAACGATGAAAGCAGCCCCGTGAGTTAGGGACTGCCTTGCATCTAGCCTATCAGCCAATGGAATTTAAGGGGGTGCCTTACCTGCGGGCGCGACGTCCTGTGCGCGCGCGGCCTTCCCCGGGCTTCACGGGCGCACGGTTAAAGCTGATCCACTCACCGCCGCCAGCGTCATTGTCGGTCAGGAAGTTGGCGGCGCGAATGGCCTCCATCTCTTTGCCTGCACGCGGCTTTGTCGATCCCATGCCAAACATCTGCACGAATGCTTCATCGTCCATGCCATCGGGCAGGATAATGCCGGATGCCAGCACTTCGGCTTTCTTCTCGGCAATCTTCTTTGGACCGATGGGCAGCGCCACAGGGTTCATGATCGCCGAGGTCATGCCAGCAGTCATCGCCATCGGCAGGAAGGCGTTGTTGATCCCATGTCGGTTCGGCAGGCCAAAGCTGATGTTAGACGCGCCGCATGTCGTGTTCACACCCAGTTCCTCGCGCAGGCGGCGGACCAAGGTAAACACCTGCAATCCAGCTGTCCCCATTGCGCCAATCGGCATGACCAGCGGGTCCACCACGATGTCATGCGCCGGAATTCCAAAGTCTGCGGCGCGTTCAACGATCTTCTTGGCCACGGCAAAGCGCACGTCGGGGTCTTCGGAAATGCCTGTGTCATCGTTAGAGATCGCCACGACAGGCACGTTGTATTTCTTGACCAGCGGCAGCACCAATTCCAGCCGTTCTTCCTCACCCGTGACCGAGTTCAGTAGCGGACGCCCTTCTGCCGCTGCCAGACCGTTTTCCAGCGCACCGGGCACAGAGCTGTCGATGCACAGCGGGCAATCGGTGATCGCTTGCACGCGCTTGACCAGTTCCATCATCAGCGCGGGTTCGACAAAGTTGTTATCGGCATAGCGCGGATCTTCGGCCATTTTGTTCGAGAACACAGCGCCCGAGTTGATGTCGAGGATGTTTGCACCCGCCGCGACCTGTGCAATCGCGTCCGCTTCAACGCGAGAAAAATCGCCGCGCTCAAGCTCTTCGTTCAGGATTTTGCGCCCTGTTGGGTTGATCCGCTCGCCAATCACGCAGAACGGCTGGTCAAAGCCGATGATCGTGGTCTTGGTCTTGGATTCGACGACTGTACGGGTCATGCGGGCTCTTTCGTTGGATTGGCTGGGGTTGCGGCAGCACCGCCGTTGGCGATTGCCCATTTGGCATTGGTCTTGATCCCGCCCAGCGGGAAAAAGTGGACGTTGGTGATATTGAAATCGGGGTTGGCTGCTTTGTAGGCTGCCAGTTCGGTCAACACGTCTGTTGGCTCATATGGCAACAGCAGTTTGGTCACATCCATCGCGCGCTTTTGCAGCACTTTCAGCGACGGACCGACACCGCAGGCGATGGCGAACTTGATCAGCGTTTGCAGCTTGGCCGGTCCCGCGATCCCGATATGAATGGGCAGCGTGATGCCCGCGTCTTTCAGACTGTCGGCCCACGCGATAATCGGACCCGCTTCAAAAGCGAATTGGGTTGCCAGCGCCATTTCGGCGTCTGTCGTGTCGCTGAATTTCTGCTTCCAGCGCAGCGCGTCCTGCACATTTGCATCGCCGCCCTTGGGGTCGATATCTTTGTTGCCTTCGGGGTGGCCCGCTACGTGCAAACGCTTGAAGCCAGCACGATCAAATGCGCCGCTTTCCAACAACTGCATGGAGCTCTCGTATTCACCATGCGGTTGCGCCACGCCGCCAGCCAGCAGCAGTGCCTGATCCACACCCGCCTCGCCCTGATAGCGGGCGATCCAGTCAGTCAGCGTGGCTTCGTCTTTGATGATGCGCGCAGGAAAGTGCGGCATGACAGCATAGCCGTCGGCGGCCAAACGCTTGGCCGTGGAGACCATGTCTTCAATCGGCGTGCCTTCGATATGCGCGATGTAAACGCGTGTCCCGCTGGGCAAAAGAGAGGTGAAATCCTCGATCTTTTCGGCCGTGCGCGGCATCACCTCGATCGAATAGTCCTGCAAAAACGCCTCAAGCTGCGGATTTGTGGTCGCGGGCGCAGGTGCCTGTTTTTTCTTGAACGGAAGCAACGACATAATGAGATCCTTTAAGGTGGAAGGCGGCGTGCGGGTCACGCCCAGCCGTCGTTTGCGATCAGGGTTTTGATACGATCAAGGTCGTATTCGGTATCAATCCGCGCCACCTCGGCAGCGGCGACATCGGCATCTGCTCCTTCAACGGGATAGGGATCGGCCTTGCGGAACCCTTCAAGATAGGCGTCGGATTCAGCGGCACCGGATTTCATCGCAGCACGGTCAATCGCCTGCTCAAACCGTTCGGGCAAAGGCAGCTTTGTTCCGCGGCGGCCCTTACCGACAATCACCTGTGCGGGCATATCGCGCCAGTACACAATCGTCACATCTGCCATATCCGATTCCCCTGCACGGTTGTCTTTCAAAACGTTCTAACACTGCCTGTATGCGCCCTTGGTCTTTTTTCGACATGGTGACGCTTTCCAGCGACCAACATAGTCGGGGGCGCGCGGGCCTGCTATCCCGCAAGCCCCCCGAAATCTGCATGGTCGTGATGCAGTTCATTCATCAAGTTGCAAGACAAAGGCTTGCGGGACGGCGGTCAAATGCCTAGCTTGAAGGTAACTCGAAATGGAGGGCGTGCAAAATGGCGCCCAAGCGTCCCAACGGTGCGGGCGCGTTCCCAAAAGCGGTCGTAACCCCCGCACCCAATCCGCCTGATCCGGCGCAGCTTTATGCCGCTTTGGATTTGGGCACGAACAGTTGTCGTATGTTGATTGCCCAGCCCAAGGGTAGCCAATTTCACGTGGTCGACAGCTTTTCCAAATCTGTCCAGCTTGGACACGGGCTTGAAAGCACCGGCAAATTGTCGCGTGCGTCCATGAACCGTACCATCTCGGCGATGCGCATATGCCGCCAGAAACTGGAACGGCACGGCGTAAAGAACATGCGTCTTGTGGCGACAGAAGCCTGCCGCCGCGCTCGCAACGGGGCCAATTTTGTCGCACAGGTACGCCGCGAGACCGGCCTGAACCTTGAGATCATCAAACCGGAAGAAGAAGCGCGGCTTGCCGTGATCTCTTGTGCGCCGCTGGTCAGCACCAAGACCGAACAATTGCTTGTTGTTGATATCGGCGGTGGCTCAACGGAACTGGTGTGGATCGACCTGACAAACGTGCCGCATGTGGAACGCCCACGCGCGATCATGCGGCTGCATGCCGGATTTCGTGCCGATACCGGCCCCTTTGCTGCGGCAAAGGTCGTGGACTGGATCTCCGTGCCGCTTGGCGTGGCAACGCTGCGTGACCAGTTTGCGGATGTTGACGACGATGGCGGACGCTTTGCCCTGATGAGCTGGTTTTTCGAGGAAAACCTTGAGGCCTTTGCCCCATCGGCGGCTGAACAGGATCGTGAAGGGTTCCAGATCATCGGCACTAGCGGAACTGTGACGACTGTCGCTGCAAGCCACCTTGGCCTGCGCCGCTATGACCGGACCAAGGTGGACGGGTTGCGCATGACCAGCGACCAGATTGATACGGTGATCCGCGATTATCTGGCGCTTGGCCCCGGTGGCCGTCGCGCTGATCCGCGTATCGGCAAGGACCGGCAGGCGTTGATCATGTCAGGGGCTGCGATTTTGCAGGCTTTGATGCGGTTGTGGCCCACTGATCGCTTGTCGGTTGCCGACCGTGGTTTGCGTGAAGGATTGCTGTATCAGCAGATGTCAGCCGATGGCGTGCTGGAGCCTGCCCCCTATTGATCAGCAGCAATGCGCGCGGTTTGATATCAGGCGATACCAGCCTTGGCCGCGCGCAGCGCTGCACCAAATATTGCCACGTCCCCGCCGACACCCATCAGGGTCACGCCAAGATCGGTAAAGGTTTGGGCAGTTGATGGATCAAATGTCAGGAACCCAGCACTTTTTCCGGTGGCAGCAATACGCTTTAGGGCGTCATGGATTACAACTTGCACGTCAGGGTGTGCTGGATCGCGCGTGTAACCCATATCGGCAGCAAGATCAGCAGGACCAATGAAAAGCCCGTCAACGCCATCAATTGCGGCGATTACTTCAATGTTGCCAACAGCTTCGCGACTTTCGATCTGAACGATCAGGCAAACCTCGTCGTCAGCATTATCAAGATAATCGGTTTGCGTGCCATAACCAGTGGCCCGCGCCACAGCCGCCCCAAGACCGCGCTTGCCGAGTGGGGGATAGCGCATCATGTCTGCAAGCGCCTGAGCCTGTTCGGGCGTGTCCACGGTTGGTGCCATAACGGTCTGACATCCCATATCCAGAACCTGCTTGATCAACCACGGTTCTGGCACGGCAATGCGATAAATGGCTTGTGTGTCGGTGGATTGCAGGGCCTGCAATTGTGGGACGAGTTCCGTGACCGAATTTGGCCCATGCTCACCGTCGATCAGGCACCAGTCAAACCCCGCCTGCCCCGCAAGCTCTGCCAGAACCGCCGATCCGGTGTTCAGCCAGATGCCATATTGTGGCGTGCCGGCGCGAAGCGCAGCTTTGAGCGTATTACGTGGTGCAGGCATGATGTGGTCCCCTGATGAATTGCCATCAGGCGACCACAAATATCTGTCAGTCGCAACTAGCGATAATAGAGCGATTGCCCGTTGTGGAAGATTTGCACCTTCCCCGGCTCTGCCGACATACGCACCGTTTTGCCACGCAGATCAGCATGGATGCCCGGCAGTTTGCCCAGCACGGACGCATCGGCACCAGCGGTGTCGAAATAAAGCAACGTCACTTCGCCCAAGGCTTCGGTAAAGTTCACCTGACCTTCGTAGATATAGTCGCCAGTGGTTTCGATCAAATCTTCGGGACGGACGCCGATGTTGACCTTCAGACCCTTATCAGCCGCCTGCGTTGGCACTGCCGACACGGCTGTGCCGCCACCGTCGAGTTTGACCGTGGTCAGTGCGCCGGTCTCGACGATTTCACCGGACAGCAGGTTCATGGCGGGTGAGCCAATGAATTGGGCGACAAACTCGTTCTCGGGACGCTCATAAAGCTCCAACGGTGTGCCGACCTGCGCGATGCCCTTGTTGGCCAACACTACGATCCGCGAGGCCAGCGTCATCGCCTCGACCTGATCGTGCGTCACATAGATCATCGTGCTTTCGGGCATGGATTCTTTGAGTTGCGCAATCTCGATGCGTGTGGCGACGCGCAGGGCCGCATCAAGGTTCGAGAGCGGTTCATCGAAAAGATAAACCTTCGGGTCACGCACAATCGACCGGCCAATGGCCACACGTTGGCGCTGACCACCCGAAAGCGCTTTTGGCAGACGATCAAGGTATTCTTCCAACTGCAAAATCTTCGAAGCCTTCGCCACCGCCGCGTCAATTTCAGACGTGGTTTTCTTGGCCAGCTTCAGCGCAAACGACATGTTATCGCGCACTGTCATGTGCGGGTAAAGCGCGTAGGACTGGAACACCATCGCAATGCCGCGCTGTGCCGGTGGCACGTCGTTCACAACCACGCCGTCGATCTGCAATTCACCAGCGGTGATGCTTTCCAGACCCGCGATCATGCGCAGCAATGTGGATTTACCGCAGCCGGACGGGCCGACAAACACGATCAGTTCGCCCTGTTTGATATCCAGATTGATGTTCTTGAGAACATCAACCGTGCCGCCGTAGGTCTTTGCCACATCCGTCAGTTTCAAATCGGCCATTGTCAGGTCCCCCCGGTTATCAGTTCTGCCCTGTTCAGGCGTTTTTCTTTGCCAGGCATACCTGCCAAGGTCCAAGATGCAGGCGCCCGTCAAGCGACGGATGCGCGCTGCCAAGTTCTTCGCCGATCATCGTCCATTTGCCTTTTGGCAAGTCGAAATCGGATGGTGTTTCGCTGACGTTGAACGCGCAAAAGATCACATCGTCCCCAAGCGTGCGGGTGAAATAGATCACATCGTCAGAGGCGCGCAGACCGTCATGTTCGCCGATCGACAGCGCCGGATTGTTGTGCCGGAAGGCAATCGCGCGGCGATAGTGATGCAACAACGCGCCCGGCTCGTCCTCTTGATTGGCGACAGACAGGCTCAGATGTTCGGACGCGACAGGCAACCACGGGCGGCCTTCGGTGAAACCACCGTTCTGGTTGTCAGACTGCCAGACCATTGGCGTGCGACAGCCATCGCGGCCTTTGAATTCAGGCCAGAACTCGATCCCGTATGGGTCTTGAAGGTCTTCAAATGCGACGTCTGCTTCTGGCAGGCCAAGCTCTTCGCCCTGATAGAGGCAAACCGACCCGCGCAGGCACATGATCAGCGTGGCAAACATGCGTTGTGCGGCGGGCGGCAGGTCCCAACGGGACGCGTGGCGCTGCACGTCGTGGTTTGAAAATGCCCAACAGGCCCATCCGTCTGACGCTTCATCATCCACACGCTTCATCACGTCAACGATGCGCCGTGCTGTTGGCTGGTCCTTGGCAAGGAATTCAAACGCGTAACACATCTGCATCAGATCATCACCGGCGGTGTATTCGCCCATGATTTCAAGCCCGCGCTGTGCATCACCCACCTCACCCACGGCAGCGGCGCCAAACGGCTCCATCACCGCGCGCAGTTTGCGCAGGAAGGTCAGGTTCTCGGGGCGGTTCTTGGAATAGAGATGTTCCTGGTGGTTATACGGGTTCACCGACGGCGCGATTGTCGCGTTGCGCTTTTCAGGCGGCAGCGGCGGGTTATCCCGCAGTTCGGCGTCATGTGTGTAGAAGTTGATCGTATCCAGTCGGAAGCCATCACACCCGCGGTTAAGCCAGAAACGGGCCACGTCCAGCAGCGCCTCTTGCACGTCCATGTTGTGGAAGTTCAGGTCGGGCTGGGACACAAGGAAGTTGTGCAGGTAATACTGTTCGCGTCGCGCATCCCACTGCCACGCCGATCCGCCAAAGATCGACAGCCAGTTGTTGGGCGGCGTGCCGTCAGGTTTGGGATCAGCCCAAACGTACCAGTCCTGCTTGGCATTATCGCGGTTTGCACGGCTTTCTTTGAACCACGGGTGCTCATCGGATGTGTGGGAAAGGACCAGATCGATCATGACCCGCACGCCCAGACGATGGGCAGTATCAACCACGGCATCAAAATCAGCCAGCGTGCCGAACATCGGATCAACGTCGCAATAATCGCTCACGTCATAGCCGAAGTCTTTCATCGGAGACATGAAGAACGGCGAAATCCAAATCGCATCCACGCCAAGCGACGCAATGTAGGGCAGACGCTCCACGATACCGGCCAGATCGCCGATGCCGTCGCCGTTGCTGTCCTGATAGCTGCGCGGGTAGATCTGGTAGATCACCGCACCGCGCCACCAATCCTTGTTTTCCGCCAGTTTCGGAGCGGGTTCAGCAAGTGTCATTCGTATTTTTCCTATTTCACCGAGCCAGCCAACAGGCCGCGCACAAGGTATTTCTGCATTGCAAAGAAAACGACAAGCGGCACCGCAATCGACACAAAGGCCGCCGTCGACAGGATTTCCCAGTTACCGCCTCTTGTTCCCAAAAGTTCGACAATCTGCGCGGTCATAACCGTGGTTTGCCCTGATGCGTCGATCAGGAACACCTTGGCGACCAGCAGGTCGTTCCATGTCCACAGGAACTGGAAGATCGCAAACGAGGCCAGCGCAGGGAACGAAAGCGGCAGGATGATCTTGGTAAAGATCTGGAAATCCGTGGCCCCGTCCACCTTTGCGTTTTCTATAATGTCACGCGGCAGGCCGACCATGTAGTTGCGCAACAAATAGATCGCCAGCGGCAAACCAAAGCCCGTATGCGCAAGCCAGACCCCTAAGTAGCCCTTCCCGATCCCGATACCGAGGTGCAAACGCAGAAGCGGGATCAGCGCCAGTTGGAGCGGCACAACAAGCAGGCCAACGACAAGCGCAATCAGGATCGCACGCCCCGGGAAATCCATCCACGCTAGTGCATAGGCCGCAAAGGCGGCAATAACGATGGGAATGATGGTCGCCGGAATGGTCACGGTCAGCGTATTGAAGAACGCCTTTGACATACTGTCGGTGCTATTGCCGCTGATCAGCACGTTGCGATAGTTGTTAAGCGTAAATTCGGGCGGCGTTGTCGCAGTCGCAAAGACCCGCTGCCCCCTGCCCGACATTTCGTTTTCACCCGTCCAGACATAGTCGCCATTGGACTGCACAGTGATGGTCTCACCATCGCCAAGATCAGCCGTTTCGCCAGCGACATAGGCGCTGATCTCACGCGATGAACTGCCCCAGACGGTGATCTCGGCCTCGGACCCTTCTTCAAACAGGTTACCGCGGACGACGTAGACGCCGTCTTCCAGCAGTTGGATACCCTCATCATCAGGGTCGGCGGTGCGCAGTGTTACGTTTTGCTCTGTCGGGAAAAGCGATGCCCACCAGCCGGAGCTGCTGATCTGGTCCGTGGTGCGGAATGACGACACCAGAAGGCCAATCGTTGGGAACAGCCACAGTGCGACCAAAGCGATCACCGAGATTTGCACGACCCATTGCAGGCCGGACTTTGTACCAGCGATGTTATCCATCAGCGCATCTCCTTACGGGCGTTATAGACGTTCCAGATCAGGATCGGGCTGACCAGCAGCATGATCATCATCGCCGATGCCGAACCGACACCCCAATCAAGGGCCACGAACAGCTGGTTATACATGTAGTTGGCCAGAACCTGCGTTTCCCATTGGCCATTTGTCATCGCGAAAACGATGTCAAACACCTTGAGAACCACAAGCGTGATCGTCGTCCAGACCACCACAATCGTGCCAGCGATCTGCGGCATCTTGATCTTGAAGAACACCTGAAACGGATTCGCGCCATCCACAATCGCGGCCTCAACGGTTTCCTCAGGAATACCGCGCAAGGCGGCGGACAGGATCACCATGGCAAAGCCTGTCTGGATCCAGATCAACACAATCATCAGCAGGATGCTGTTCCAGCCGGGTATCGTCAGCCATGTCTGCGGCTCACCATATGGCAGCGTTGCCGTGGCCAGACCGATAAGCCCCATCACGATGGTGTAGATGCCCCAAAGCGCCAGCACCACGACCAGCACTTGCAGCGCCTTCATGAAGATGCCGTGCTTGGCATGGCCGGGGTTGATAAGACGTTGCAGTGCAGACCAGCCAGCCCAAGCGACCAGCGCACCAACAGCCAGCGTCAGCAGTCCGGGTATCAAGCGCAGGAACAGGAACGATCCGATACCACCATCGAACTGCAGCCACACCGCATTCAGCACACCAATCTGGTTACTATCCACGGGGCGCGTATCGTAGATCAGTTTGAAGATTACAGCTGCGCCGACAAACGAAATTGCCATCGGCATAAAGATCAGGGATTTAGCAAAGCTGCCCCACTTGATCCGGTCAGTCAGTTGTGCGGCCAAAAGACCAAAAGCGGTCGACGCGGCAGGCACGATGATCAGCCACAGCATGTTGTTGCGCATCGCTTCCCAAAACTTGGGATCGTCAAACATCTGACTGTAGTTTGCGAAACCGACAAATGCGCCACCTTGGCTACGATCTGTCAGTGAATACCAAAGCGTCGCGAAGACGGGATAGGCAAGGTAAAGACCAAGCGCGATGATCGCGGGGGCCAGGAAAAGCCACGGCCGGATTTGGTTTGCGCGGTTGATATTACGACCGGCGTTCTCACCCGTCGCGGGGAACAGCACTTTGTCGAGAAAAAGGTTGGAGAAGTAGAAGTAGCCTACACAGCCACCCACACCGACTACGATTGTAATAAGACCCAGTAGTGCCGGATTCATGATCGTCCCTCCCCAAAGCGATATGATATGTGGTCAGCATGGCCCCGCAGTGCGCGCGGGGCCAGCTTATTTTATGCAGTCAATCGAATGACTTACTTCAGTGCGTCCCAGCTGGACTGGATACCGGCTGCAACTTCGGCAGCGTCTGCACCACCGGCATAGTCAACCATGCCTGTCCAGAACGAACCGGCGCCCACACCACCTGGCATCAGGTCGGATGCGTCAAAGCGGAATGTTGTGGCACCCAGCAGAACTTCACCCAGACCACGGTTGGTGTCGTTGTCGTATGTCGCAACGTTTGCACCGGCGTGTGGTGTCAGGAAGCCGCCTTGGCTCATCATGATCTCGTGTGCCAGTGGCAGCTTGAGGAACTCGACAAATGCGGATGTCGCATCAGACGCGTTTGTGATGGCCATCAGTGTGCCGCCGCCCAGAACAGGATTGCCGAGGTCTTTTTCAGCATAACCGGGGAAGTAGAAGAAATCGGCATCTTCGCCAACAACCGTGCCTTCCGGGAAGAATGCAGGGATGAAGGACGCCTGACGGTGCATGTAGCACTGTGGCGGGCTGTCAAAGAGACCCTTGGGGCTGTCACGGAAGTCAGTTGTTGCAACTGCACCTGCACCACCGGCGACCCAGTCGTCGTTACGTGCGAATGCGCCGAACTCTTCGATCGCAGCCACAACTTCTGGCGCATCAAACGGCATTTCGTTGCTGACCCATGCGTCATAGACAGATGGTTCCTGCGTGCGCAGCATCATGTCTTCGACCCAGTCAGTTGCCGGCCAGCCTGTTGCGGCACCGGAACCCAGACCGATACACCAAGGTGTGCCACCGTCTGCGACGATCTGCTCGGACAGCGCCTTGAGATCTTCCATGGATGTTGGCACTTCGTAGCCCGCATCTTCAAAATTCTCTGGCGAATACCAGACCAGCGACTTTACGTTGACGTTGAAGAAGAAGCCGTAGAAATCGTCTTCGCCATCAGCGTTTGCGTATGTGCCAAGGTCAACCCATGACTGGCCCGCAGCAAAGTTGTCGCCAACCCAGCCTGCCATCTCGTCACCCATAGGTGACAGAAGGCCGCGCGATGCCATTGTTGCGGCCAGACCGGGCTGTGGGAAAACTGCAAGGTTTGGTGCGGAACCGGCTTCGGCGTCGATCACGATCTGCTGCTCGAACGAATCCGAACCCACATAGGATGCTTCAACACCTGTGGCTTCAGTGAAGTAAGCCAGCATGTTTTCAAAGTTTGTCGCCTCTGGGCCAGTCCAAGGACCAGAGATGGTGATGCTCTCGCCACTCATGTCGTTGGCTTCGGCAAATGCGTTATAGCTGTCCCAGCTAAAGTCGCCCTCGCCGTTGGCAGCAATCAGGTGACCGTCGGCATAAGCCGAACCGGCAACCAGCGCCAATGTCGCAGCAGTTGCGAATAGATTGGTCTTCATTAATCTTCCTCCCTAGGTGCGTGAAGTCACGCGGTGTTCATATCGCCACGCTTTCGGAATCACTCCCAAAGCGCTTTGGATGCCCTAGGGTCTGACAACTCGCTGCGCGTGTCAACTGATTAGTCACGGAGCCAGACCCGTCGCGCATATAACTTTGTTGATATGGACAAATTCCATCCGGCAGGCTTGCCAATGGCATCGGCTTATCACCATAATGCCCATTAAAAGCGCTTTGGAAGTTACGATAATACTATGAACCTCAAACAGCTGTCACAGACACTTGGGCTAAGTCAGACCACGGTCAGTCGGGCGCTGAACGGCTATCCTGAGGTGTCGGAAGCCACGCGCAAACGTGTCGCACTAGCAGCTGAAAAAGCCAACTACCGCCCCTCCACACGGGCCAAAGGTCTGGCCACGGGGCGCGCGCTTGCGATTGGGCATGTGATCCCGATGTCGACCAAACACGAAATGGTTAATCCCATCTTCGGCGATTTTATCGCAGGCGCAGGCGAGGCCTATTCACGCCACGGGTTTGAGATGATCCTCTCCATCGTCGACGACAGCAGTGAAGAGGCCGTCTATCAGGGCCTAAAGTCGCGCGGGTCTGTTGATGGCGTGGTCGTCCACGGCCCACGGATGAACGACAGCCGGATCGCGCTTTTGGATGATCTTGATCTTCCGTTTGTCGTGCACGGGCGCGCCAGTGGCGTCACAACCAGCTATTCATGGCTGGACGTAAACAACAGGCGGGCCTTTCAGCGGGCAACCGATTTTCTATGTGATCTAGGACACCGCAGGATCGGCCTGATCAACGGGCTTGAAACGATGGATTTCGCGCACAGGCGGCGCCACGGATACGTCGAATCCTTGCAAAACCACGGAATTGAACTTGATCCCACCTTGATGACCACCGGCGAAATGACCGAAGGCTACGGGTATTTGTCGACGCTTGCGATGTTGTCATCATCCCAACCGCCCACAGCCATCGTCAGCGCGTCGATGATTTCGGCCTTGGGCGCGCGACGTGCCATCGAAGACCGCGGGCTGGTGATGGGGCGCGATGTCTCCATCGTCACACACGACGACATGCTGTCATATCTTCAAAATGGCACGGATGTTCCCGTTTTCACGTCAACACGGTCATCTGTCCGCGAGGCGGGCCGCCTCTTGGCCGAAATGCTGATCACTCGCCTGGCTGACCCGACCCTGCCGCCACTACAAACCTTGCTTGAGGCGGAACTGACCGTGGGCCAATCCACAAGCCCTGCCCCTTCTGCGGGCTGACATAAGGACAACAGATGCAATTCAATCGCAGCGATTTCCCCGCCGGTTTCGTTTTCGGCGCGGCAACGGCCGCCTATCAGATCGAAGGTCACAAATTCGGCGGCGCTGGCGCCACCCATTGGGATACGTTTGCAGCCACGCCGGGCAACGTGGTTAACGGCGAAGACGGCGCGTTGGCCTGCGACCACTATCACCGCTTCGCCGAAGATCTTGATCTGCTCAAAGACGCGGGGATGGATGCCTACCGTTTTTCCACAAGCTGGGCGCGGGTCATGCCAGATGGGCGCGGCGCGGTAAATTCCGAAGGGCTGGACTACTATGATCGGCTTGTCGATGCGATCCTTGAACGCGGGCTGAAACCGTTTCAGACGCTTTACCACTGGGAATTGCCTGCGGCGCTGTCTGACCTTGGCGGTTGGACAAACCGTGATGTCGCCAAATGGTTCGGCGATTTTACAGATGTTATCACGGACCGTATCGGCGACCGTGTCCACTCGATCGCAACGCTGAACGAACCGTGGTGCGTGTCGTTCCTTTCGCATTTCTTGGGCCACCATGCGCCCGGTCACCGCGATATCCGCGCAACCGCGCGCGCCATGCACCACGTTAATCTGGCCCACGGAGAGGCGCTCGCTCGCTTGCGCGCCAAGGGTCAGGACAACTGTGGCATCGTCCTGAATTTTGAATATGCTGCCCCGCTTGACGATAGCGATGCGGCCCGCGCGGGCGCTGATTTGCAGGATGCGATCTATAACAGGTGGTTTATCGAAGCGATCACCAAAGGCACCTACCCTCAGGTCGTGCTGGATGGTTTTGGCGACAATATGCCTGATGGCTGGCAGGACGATATGGCGATGATCAGCCAGCCGATCGATTTTCTGGGCGTCAATTACTACACCCGCAATCTGGTCACGCAGGATGCCGATGCGCAGTGGCCGGGGCTGACACTTCAGCCCGGTGACCTACCGCAGACGCAAATGGGCTGGGAGATTTATCCCGATGGTCTGCACCACTTTCTGACCCGTGCCGCAAAAAACTACGTCGGCGACCTGCCGATCTTTGTGACCGAAAACGGTATGGCGTGGGACGATCATGTGGTGGACGGCGCTGTCGATGATCCCGTTCGCACAGGCTATGCAAGCGACCACATCAATGCTGCAAAACGCGCGATTGAAGATGGGGCCAACGTGCAAGGCTTCTTCTACTGGTCCCTGCTTGATAATTATGAATGGGCTTTTGGCTACGAAAAACGGTTTGGAATGGTCCATGTGGACTTTGAAACCTTGAAGCGCACGCCAAAAGCATCCTATCACGCGCTCAAAGCCGCTCTGGCTCGTTAACGTCTGGAATTTGCGATGACCCACACCCCGAATACGCTTTCGCTCGTTGCTGATATCGGCGGGACGAATACCCGCGTTGCCTTGGCTGACGGGCGTCGCGTGCTGCCCGACACGATCCGCAAATATGCCAACACCAAGTTTCCGGGGCTGGAGACTGTTTTGCGCCAGTATATCTCGGATGAGGGCGATGTTAATCCCAAGGCGGCTTGCGTTGCCGTGGCCGGACCTGTCCGCGATGGTCGTGCATCGATGACCAACCTGGATTGGGCGATTGATAAAGAAACGCTTGCCCGTGCCACCGGTGCAGAAACTGTCGCCATCCTGAACGACCTGCAAGCGCAAGGCCACGCCCTTGGCCATCTGGACAGCGCGAACGTGCGCAGCATCCTACCCGGCGAAGAAGCGCATGAAAACGCCGCCAAGCTGGTGATCGGGGTTGGCACCGGCTTCAACGCGGCACCCGTTTTTGACACCGAACACGGACGGTTGGTAACGCCATCTGAAAGCGGACACGCTAACCTGCCGATCCGTACCGAAATGGAACTGCGCCTATGCCAGTATGTCTCAAACGCCCACGGCTTTCCCGCCGTGGAGGATGTCTTGTCGGGTCGTGGACTTGAACGTGTCTATGGCTTCTTGGGCCAGGAAGCGAACGACCCGAAAGAAGCCGCTGCAGCCGATATCATGAAGTCCTGCGAGACAGGCGATGACGCCCGCGCCACCGAGGCGGCCAAGGTCTTTACCAAGATCCTTGGCACCGTGTGCGGCAATCTCTCGTTAATCCAGCTGCCGTTTGGCGGTGTTTTCCTTGCAGGCGGCGTGGCGCGTGCTTTTGCGCCCTATCTTGGGACATTCGGGTTCGGAGAGGCATTCCGCGACAAAGGGCGTTTTGCCGGATTTATGGGCAACTTCCCCGTCAGCGTGATCGAGGATGACTTTGCAGCGCTCACCGGCTCCGCATCGCACCTTGTCGCGTTGATGGACTAAACTGCGCCTAGTGTAATTGCTGCTGCACCGTTGTCGTTAGATCATTCAGCGAAAACGGCTTTGGCAAAAAGACCGAGTTCGGGATTTGCGGGTTCCCGTCGCTGAATGCGTCTTCTGCATACCCCGAAACAAATATGACTTTGGTGTCAGGGCGTTTGGCGAGCGCCTCTCGCACCCAAGTCGGGCCGTCCATGCCGGGCATGATGACGTCGGTGACGAAGATATCGACCATCAGATCGGGATCATCCAGCATCGTTAGCGCAGTCTCTGCGCAATCAGCCTCAAGCACTGTGTATCCACGCAAGCGCAAAGCACGGGATGCGAAGGCTCTGACCGGCGCTTCATCTTCAACGAGCAACACCACGCCATCCGCATTTTCGATCACCGGTTTGGGCAAGCTTGCTTCCATCGGCCTTTTGACGACTTCGGGCAGGTCGCATTTGGGGAACAAAAGCAGGAACTCGGTCCCCATGCCAACCTTGCTTTCTGCAAAGATGTAACCGCCACTTTGTTTGACAATGCCGTAGGCTGTGGACAGCCCCAACCCTGTGCCCTCTCCTTGGCGTTTCGTCGACACGAAGGGCTCAAAGAGCTGACCCATAATCTCTGGCGGGATACCGCATCCGTGGTCGTTGACCGTCACAAGTACATATTCGCCCGCCGGGACCGTTGCGCGGTCACGCTCCATCGGGCCGCTGAGCACTTTGTTCTCCGTCGTAATCCGGATTTCACCACCTTCCGGCATCGCGTCGCGCGCGTTGACGACGAGGTTCATCATCACCTGTTCCAGCTGTCTGCGATCCGCCTTGATCATCGACAGATCGGGGTGGTGATGCACGCTAAGCTTCACCTTTTCGCCAACAAGGCGGTTCAAAAGGTGCGTCAGATCCGACATGGCATCGCGTAAATCGATAATCTCTGGCTGAAGATTCTGCTTGCGCGAAAACGCGAGCAGCTGGCCCACAAGGCTGGCCGCGCGGTTCGCGTTTTGGTGAATCTGAACGAGATCACCGTAGTCTTGATCGCCTTGGTCGTGCCGCAGAAGCAGAAGATCACAGTGGCCGGAAATCGCCGTCAGAAGGTTGTTGAAATCATGTGCAACCCCACCTGCAAGTTGTCCGATTGCGTGCATTTTCTGGCTTTGGACAAATTGCGCTTCTAGCGTTTTCAGCTCTGTCACATCGTTCAGAACAGCGACTAAATGCTTGTCATCGCCCGTGCCTGCCGTGTTCAACGTCACCTGCACAAACACATCGTGGAAATCGCCGCGCCCGCGCAAGAATTGGGAGGCTTGACCGGGCTGTCCCGCCAGCGCGTCACGCAACCAGTCCGCCATCGGACGGCCTAAACCGTCAAGCATATCGCCCACATGCTTCCCGTCGGTCGTTTTGATGCCCAGAAGCGCGCGTGCCTCACGGTTTGAGGCCAACACGGCCCCGTCAGGTGCGATTTGTAATAGTGGAACCGGTAAATCTTCGATCGCATCCCATTCGCCGCCAAGCGACCGCGTTGGCGCCGCCTGACCGCTGGCGGGCAAGGCGTAAATTTCCCGGCGTCCGCTAGGGCTGGAAATCTCCACGGCGAAAAACTCGGATGTGCCTGACGGACCTTCGATGAGATATGTCTGGCCCGATACGATGTGATCGTGGCCAAATGCCTCTTTCAGCGTGCGCGGCCTGTGTCCCAGAATTGCGCGAAAGGCGTCATTGACGTAAAGCACTGCACCGCTTGATCCAACGGTCAGCATTGGCAGCGCAGTCGCCGCCGTGGACCGCCCCTTGGTGCGGTCTGCGATTCCCAAATCATCGAACCGCCACAGAAACGCGCGGGTATTCAGTTGGGCCACCGATAGTCGATATTGCCCTGCCCGAGTCACGATATCTTCACGCGCAGAAGCATGCGTATCAGCATGTGTTTGCAGCCGAAATAAAATCTGGTCCGGATTAGCGATCAGTGAGGAAAACCGCGTGGCGATGGTATCGATATTGGCAATGTCAAAGCGTTCGTTTGCCGTGGCATTTGCATAGATCACGTTGCCGTCTTCATCAGCGACAAAGGCCGGGCTGGTGTCATTGCTGATGATATGTGACGCCGCCTGCTCCATCAGCGCATTTTGTTGCAGGGTCGTGCGTCTGTTCCACAGCAATAGACCCGCCAACACTGCAAGCATCAGACCGGTCAGAACGAACCCAACGGCGATGGCTTGGACAGGCACAAAAGCCGCGGCCAGAAACAGGATCGGCACGGGCAAAAACAATAGCTGCAGGCGCCGCACCGACGCACGGGGCGGATCAGCAAACGGCAAAGACTGGGTCGGGTGTGTCACGCAAGGGTCCTATGGCTGCGAACGTACGTTACTTCGCCATCGGTTAAAGCCGAATTAACACCCAACACCACGCAAAAGCATTACAAGCTTAGGTTGTTATTTTGATTTTTGCAAAATGTTTAAATAGAACCCGTCCCAATCATCACTGGGCAAGAGCGAAACGCTATCGCATGAGACCCAATCGCCGTGGGTTTCCAGAAAGCTATCCACGATGGCATCGTTTTCGGATCGCAACACCGAACACGTCATGTAGGCAACCTGCCCACCGGGCTTCGTAAACGACGCTGATTTCATAAGAACTTCACGCTGCAAATCGTTGTAAAGCTGCAACTTTTCCGGCGTGAAAGTCCATTTCGCGTCCGGCGTTCTGCGCCAAGTTCCGCTCCCGCTACAGGGGGCGTCACAGAGCACAAGATCGAACGGGTCTGCGCCTTTCAGACTATCGTTTGCGGCAAGATCGATGTGTATTCCGGCGCGGTCAGAGCGTGCAGGAATGTCACGCATTCTTTCCTGCGAAATGTCGTGCGCGGTGACCGAACAGTCGTGGAGTGCGGCAATCGCAAGCGCCTTGCCCCCGCCGCCCGCGCAATAGTCAAGCACTCTGGCGTCTTTCGGCACATTAAGGCGCAGCATCGCAGCCTGCGACGCGGCATCCTGTAGTTCCACCAATCCGGTTTGATAGGCCGCTGACGTTTTGATCCGGCGGGGATTTGTCACAACACGCAGGCAGGTTGCAACCGAAGGATGAGGGATCGCGTCGATACCATCAGCGGCCAGTGCATCAATCGCGTGATCAATCTGTGCCTGACGCGCGTTGACCCGTAGGAAAACAGGCGCGCGCTGCTGCTGCACGCGCCCGACCGCTGCCGCCTGATCGCCAAGGCTTTCGGACCAGTACGGCCAAAGCCATTCGGGCACATCAACCGCATCATGTGGATCAGGAACGGGATGGTTCGGGCTTGTCTCGGTGTCCTTCAATGCAGGCGGGCCATAGCCCTCGCCGCTAAAGAGCTGTTCCAACGGCAAGCCTTGCACCTTACACAGCGCGATCATCAAACTGCGTCCGTCCGAAGCCCCTGCAGCCACGGTCAAGGACCGTTTCTGGCGCAGAACATCAAACACATGATCGCGGATCGCTGCACGATCCTTGGCCCCAGCAAAGCGGTTGCCCCTTGCCCAGCCGGTCAGCGCCTTTTCGGCTGGATCGCCTGCCAAAATCGTATCGATGATCTCAATGGCGGCGGCCACGCGGGCGGCTGGTGTCATGGTGTGCCCTTTCGCCTAATGCGCTTTAGCCGATCCGGTAGTTAGGGCTTTCACGGGTGATTTGAACATCATGCACGTGGCTTTCTTTCAGCCCTGCGCCGGTGATCTTCACGAAATTGCAGTTCTTGCGCATCTCGGCGACGGTTCCGTTGCCGGTATAGCCCATTGCGGCCCGCAAACCGCCGACAAGCTGGTGAACAACGGCGCTGGCCGATCCTTTGTAAGGCACCTGCCCCTCAATCCCCTCGGGCACAAGCTTATCGCTGGCCGCGTCTTTCTGAAAATACCGGTCGGCAGAGCCGCGCGCCATGGCGCCAAGACTGCCCATGCCGCGATACGACTTGAACGAACGGCCCTGATACAAGATCACCTCGCCCGGGCTTTCGTCGGTGCCCGCAATCATTGAACCCACCATCGCGCAGGACGCACCGGCCGCAATGGCCTTGGCGAAATCACCAGAGAACTTGATGCCGCCGTCAGCGATGACCGGAATGTCACCGGCAGCAGCGGCGCTATCCATGATCGCGGTCAGCTGTGGGACGCCCACGCCAGCGACCATGCGCGTGGTGCAAATGGAACCCGGACCAATGCCGACCTTCACCGCATCAGCGCCCGCGCCGATCAGCGCCTTGGCAGCCTCGCCTGTCGCGATATTACCTGCGACGATCTGCACTTCATTCGACAACTTCTTGGCACGCTCAACAGCCTGTGACACCCCTTCGGAGTGGCCGTGAGCCGTGTCGATCACAATCATGTCGACACCTGCATCCACAAGCGCCTGCGACCGTTCAAACCCGGCCTCGCCCACGCCGGATGCCGCAGCTACCCGCAAGCGGCCAAGCCCGTCTTTGCAAGCCATCGGGTTCAGCACGGCCTGTTCACTGTCCTTGAGGGTCAGCAAACCGGTCAGCTTGCCCTTCCCGTCAGTGATCAGCAGCTTTTCAATGCGCCGCGCCTGCATCAATGATCGCGCCTCGTCCAGATTGGCGGGTTCCTGAAGGATCGCCAGATTGTCGGAGGTCATCATCACGCTGACAGGCGTATTGTCATCCTGCGCAAACCGCATGTCACGGTTGGTCACGATCCCGACGACACGGCCTTCGGGGCCAACGACAGGAAAGCCGGTGATGCGGTAGCGTTCCATCAGCACTTTGGCATCCGCCAGGGTCTGGTCGGGGGTCAGCGTCACGGGGTTGTAAACGGTGCCGGAGACAAAGCGCTTCACGCGCCGGATTTCCTTGGCCTGTTCATCAACGCTCAGGTTCTTGTGCACAACGCCCATGCCGCCTGCCTGCGCCATCGCAATGGCCATGCGGCTTTCGGTGACGGTATCCATCGCCGACGACAAAAGCGGGATTTGCATCGCAATCGCGCGGGTGACGAAAGTGCTTGTATCAGCGGTGGTGGGCAGCACGCTGGATGCGCCGGGGACCAGCAACACATCGTCAAACGTCAAGGCCTCGCGAATCTCCATGAACCATGCTCCTTCAAGGTTGCGGCATCACTTGGCACGTGCCTATCCCATGAATTGCCAACAGCCAAAAGGACAAACTGACGTGATCGTGGTTGTGGCGGGCGTTTTTTGCGCCCATCGTCGTGCGATGCACGATCCCGCCCCCATCAAGACCAAACAAAGCGTCACCCAGTCCGGTGCTGTCCCCCACATGGACGCGCCGCCACTGCGCCGGGCTATTCCGCGCACGGTTTTGCGCATTGCGCTGCTGATCGCCTTGGGCCTCGCGTTTCATGCGGCGCTTGGCTGGCTCATGATGCGGGTTGAGACGCTGGACACGGCTGCTGATCGCGCCACAATCTGGGCGGTTCTGGCGCTGTTGTTAGTCGGTTATGCGATCCTGATCGCCATTCCATTCATGCCCGGTATCGAGATTGGTCTGGCCTTGATGGTGTTCCAAGGGGCCAGCATCGCGCCATTTGTCTATCTGGCCACGGTTGCAGGGCTTGCCATCGCTTATGGTGTGGGGCGGATCGTCCCGCTTGGCATATTGCACAACGCGTTTCGCGATCTGCACCTGCGGCGCGCCTGTGAATTGGTCGCAGAGATTGAAAACACACCGCAAGACGCACGCCTCGCGAGGCTTCAAGGCCGCCTGCCCGCGTGGCTGGCGCGGCTTGTGGTGAACTATCGCTATGTGATGCTGGCCGTACTTGTGAATATTCCCGGCAGTTTTGCGATTGGCGGCGGCGGCGGCATTCTGATGCTGGCGGGCATATCGCGCCTGTTCCGATGGCCCGCTATTCTGGCCACGCTTGCCATTGCCACGCTGCCGGTGCCGCTTGCGGTCTACCAGTTCGGGCCGGACGCATTTAACGCGCTCTTTGGCTAAGATGCCGCGCCACATAAACATTATGACGGAAATTGGCGTTTTTTTGCCCGCATGCCGGCGTATAGATGGACCCAAGACCGTCTGATGCGGCAACCACAGGTGAATTCTGCCATGACAACTGACCCTCTTGTGATCTTCACGCCGTCCGGCAAGCGTGGTCACTTTCCCATTGGCACCCCGATCCTGACCGCTGCACGGCAGCTTGGCGTTGATCTCGACAGTGTATGCGGCGGGCGCGGGATTTGCTCCAAGTGCCAGATCACCCCGTCCTATGGCGAATTTTCCAAACACGGTGTTACCGTTGAGGCGGGCGCGCTTTCAGACTGGAACAGCGTTGAACAACGCTATGATGATATCCGTGGTCTGCCCAAAGGCCGCAGGCTTGGGTGTCAGGCCACGGTTCAGGCAGATGTCGTCGTCGATGTGCCTGCCGAAAGTCAGGTCCACAAACAGGTCGTCCGCAAACGCGCTGAGGTGCGTGATATTACGCTGCACCCCTCGACCCGTCTCTACTATGTCGAGGTACAGGAACCCGATATGCACGACCCGTCAGGCGATCTGCAAAGGCTTGTCACAGCCCTGCGCCGCGATTGGGACCTGCCCGCGCTTGAGGCCGATCTTGGCGTGCTACAGGAAATGCAGACCGCATTGCGCAAGGGCGAATGGAAAGTCACTTGCGCGGTGCACCACGGCGATACCACGTTTGCACCACGCATCATGCGCGTTTGGCCCGGCTATTTCGACGGCGAGATTTACGGGCTTGCCGTTGATCTTGGTTCGACCACCATCGCGGCCCACCTGTGCAACCTGCATAACGGAGAAGTCGTCGCGTCATCAGGGATCATGAACCCGCAAATCCGTTTTGGTGAAGACCTGATGAGCCGCGTGTCCTATGGCATGATGAACACGGGCGGGGCCGCCGAAATGACGCAGGCCGTGCGCGAGGGAATGAACGCACTTTTTGTGCAGATCGCATCTGAGGCAGGCATTGATCGCACGCTGATTATGGACGCCGTATTTGTGTGCAATCCGGTGATGCACCACCTGTTCTTGGGAATTGATCCGTTTGAGCTGGGACAGGCGCCCTTTGCACTGGCCACGTCTGACGCCTTGTCGCTGCGGGCAATCGAACTTGACCTCAATATCCACCCCGCTGCCCGCGTCTATATGCTGCCGTGTATCGCAGGCCACGTAGGCGCCGACGCCGCCGCCGTGGCCTTGTCAGAACATCCCGACACGTCCGAGGATCTTGTCCTTGTTGTCGATGTGGGCACAAACGCCGAGATTTTGCTGGGTAACACTGAAAAGGTGCTGGCGTGTTCGTCCCCCACCGGCCCTGCGTTTGAAGGTGCGCAGATCAGTTCGGGCCAGCGCGCCGCTCCCGGCGCGATTGAGCGGGTCGAGATTGATCCCGTCACCAAGACACCGCGGTTTCGCGTCATCGGCTCTGACGTCTGGTCTGACGAGGACGGCTTTCTTGACAGCCTTGGCCGCTCAGGTGTCACGGGCATCTGCGGGTCTGGTATCATCGAAATCGTGGCCGAGATGCGCATGGCAGGTATCGTTGACGGACCCGGCCTGATCGGGTCTGCTGAACAGACCGGATCGCCCAACTGCTTTGCCGACGGGCGCACAAATTCCTATCTGATCTACGATGGCACCGCGAACGGTGGGCCAAAGATCACGGTGACCAACCGCGATATCCGCGAAATCCAGATGGCAAAAGCCGCGCTTTATTCCGGCGCACGGTTGCTGATGGATAAGTTTGGCGTCGATAAAGTGGATCGTGTCGTGCTTGCTGGTGCCTTCGGCGCGCATATCAGCCCCAAACACGCGATGGTGCTGGGCATGATCCCCGACGCGCCACTGGACAAGGTCACATCGGCTGGCAACGCCGCAGGCACCGGGGCGCGTATCGCGCTTTTGAACACCAAGGCACGTGCCGAGATCGAAGAAACAGTGCGCAAGATCCACAAGATCGAAACCGCGATCGAGCCGCGCTTTCAAGAGCATTTCGTCAATGCATCCAATATCCCTAACGCCGTTGAACCCTTCCCGATCCTGCGCGGCATCGTAAGCTTGCCGGAGGTGAACCACAACGATGGCGGCAGCGGTGATGCTGGTGGCCGCAGACGGCGCGGGCGGCGCGGCGCGGCCTAGTTAGTCGGGAAATGTTACAGGGATCGCGACGTGCAATTTGTTGCCGTCATGATCGCGCATATAGGCACCATAATAGTCAGGATGATAACTGCGCGGCCCCGGCGGGCCTTCATCTGTGCCACCATTGGCCAATGCCGCGGCGTAGAATGCATCAACCGCCGCCTTATCGGCTGCTTCGAATATGACCTGCGTGCCATTGCCGTAGGTTGCGGGCTTTTCATTAAACGGGCTGACGATCCAGACCGAAACAACACCGTCGTTGCCCGCATAACCGCGTTCGTGCGGTTCCTCGTATTTGCACCGCATCCCGATTGTGCCCAAAACCACGTCATAGAACTGACCCGCCTTGGCAAGATCGTTGGTTCCCAAACATATTCCTGTCAGCATCCGCGCCTCCCTGATCGCGCCCACCCTGGCCCGATTGGGAATTGACGTCCACAGGCGAGCGGCGTATCCCGAACCTAGTGATGCGGGTATGGTGAAAAGGTATCACGAAAGCTTCCCAAGCTTCAGTTACGGGTTCGATTCCCGTTACCCGCTCCAGACAAATCCGATCATAAAGGTCCTCTTCTCATGTCAGATATCACACGTATCGAAAGTGGCGCGCGCATGTCTCAGGCTGTTGTGCATAACGGTGTCGTTTATCTGGCCGGACAGGTTGGCGCCGAGGGGGCGTCTGTGACAGAGCAGACCGAGACAGTTCTGGCGTCGGTTGACCGCCTCTTGAAAGAAGCGGGCACAGACAAGACACGGCTTTTGACGACGCAAATCTGGGTGGCCGATATCGCGGATTTTGCCGAGATGAACGCCGTTTGGGATCAGTGGGTTGCCCCCGGTCACGCGCCAGCCCGCTGGACCGGCGAAAGCAAGCTGGCCAAGCCCGGCTTTAAGGTGGAAATCATCGTCACTGCTGCGGTCTGATGCAATTTCTGACACCACTTGATGCGCCCGCTTTGAGAGAGGCAGGCATCGAAGCGCCTTGGTCGTTTGGCATGGCGGACCGTGTGCGTTTTGGCGAAATTGACGTCCTGGCGCATGTGAATAATGCCGCCTATCTGCGCTGGTTTGAAAACTTGCGTATCCACTATTTCCGCGACTACGGCGTGCATGACTATACCGGCACGCCGCCAAAAATTGTGTTGCGCAACATCGGGCTAGACTTCAAAGCCGAGGTGAAACTCAATGATGACTACGTTCTGACAGGCCGAACTGTAGAGGTGCGCAATAGCAGCTTTACGATGCACTACGGCGTTTATGTTGGTGGCAAACTAACGACGGCTGGTCACGCCGTGATCGTCATGCTGGAACAGGATAACACCAAACGCCCCCTGCCCGGTGACCTGCGTCAGCGGTTCATTGAGCGCGACGGCGCGGTGCAATTGTAGGGCGGGATTTTATCCCGCCGCCCTACTAAAAAATCAGCCTACAAACCGTGGCGTTGCAGCACATCCACCAGCGCCGCTGTTGATCCGTCTTTGTCTGCGGCAGACACCTTGCCCTCAACAACTGGCTGCAAGGCCGTAGCAAGCTCTTTACCCAGCTCAACGCCCCATTGGTCATACGAGTTGATGCCCAGCAAGACCCCTTCGACAAACACACGATGTTCGTAAAGTGCGATGATCTGGCCCAATACAAACGGGGTCAGCTGCGGATAGGTGATCGTGATCGACGGGCGATTGCCCGGAAAGACCCGATGCTTGGCCTGACGCTCTAACTCGTCACCTTCAAACTTGTCAGCCACTTTTGAACGCGCCTCATCCAGATCGCGCCCCTTCATCAAAGCCTCTGACTGGGCCAGACAGTTTGCGACAAGCAACTGGTGCTGGTGGTGCAGGCTTTCATCATGGCCGCGCGCAGCGACAAGGAATTCACACGGCACAACACGCGTGCCTTGGTGGATCAACTGATAGAATGCGTGCTGACCGTTTGTGCCAGGCTCCCCCCAAACAACGGGGCCGGAATGGACCGGTAGATCGGCCCCATCCATGCTGACGCCCTTACCGTTGCTTTCCATTTCAAGCTGTTGAAGATAGGCCGGTAAGCGGCTGAGATTATTGTCGTAAGGCAAGACGGCGCGCGTGGCGTATCCGCAAACCTGATTGTGCCAGATGCCAACTACCGCCAGCAAGGCAGGCAGGTTTTCGTGCCATTCAGCGGCGCGGAAATGCACGTCCATCGCCTGTCCGCCGCGCAGGAATGCGCGGAACGCATCCGGACCGATTGCGATCATCAGCGACAGGCCAATCGGACCCCACATCGAATAGCGTCCGCCGACCCAATCCTCGAACCCGAACACGCGTTCTGACGCGATGCCGAAATCGGCTGTCTTATCTTCTGCCGTCGACAGAGCCGCAAATTGCGCTGCAGGTTCGTCAACGCTTTCGCCCATCCACGCCTTTGCGGTGCGGGCATTCGTCATGGTTTCGATGGTGGTAAACGTCTTTGATGCCACAATCACGAGCGTTGTCGCCGGATCACAGGCGGCCAGTGTTTGCGCAACATCCGCCGGATCAACGTTCGAGACAAAGTGGCACCGCGGCCCATCGTGATATGGTGCCAGTGCCTTTACGGCCATGGCCGGACCAAGGTCCGATCCACCAATGCCGATATTGACGACATCGGTGATTTGACCCCCCTGCCCGGCAAAGCTGCCATCACGGACCGCATCAGCAAAGGCAGACATCCGGTCTAGCGTTGCCAGTACCTCTGGCATGACGTCCGTGCCATCAACGGTGACCGCATCGCCATCAAGGTTGCGCAGCGCCGTATGAAGGACCGCGCGGCCTTCGGTTTCGTTGATCTTTTCACCTGTGAACATCGCATCGCGCTTGGCAGCGACACCCGTTTCATCAAGAAGATCACACAGCAGTTTGCGCGCCGTTTCGTCGATGTTGGTCTTGGCGTAGTCGAGACGCATGTCACCGGCCTGGGCTGAAAAGCCGGCCGCCCGCGCGCCGTCAACGAGTGTTTCAAATCGACGATCGGCAATCTTGGCCTGATAGCTGACAAGCTTGTCCCACATGGTTTAACCCTCTGCCCAATGCACCATGGCGTCGTGCAAAATACCGGCTACAGGTGCATCAACCGGTTTTGCATGCTGTGCTTTTTCCAACGCCGCTTTTTTGTCGTTTCCAACGATCAAGACGTGTACTGACATCGCCCCCTTGAGTGCCGCCATCGACAGGGACACACGCGGTTCAAGATCATCAGGAGGCGTGACCGCGACCAACGGATCATGGGTGGTCAGGGCAGCATCAAGATCGGGCGAGTTTGGAAAGATGCTGGCGGTGTGCATGTCCGTGCCCATCCCCAACAGCAGCACATCAATCGGCAGATGATCCGCAACGCGGCCCTGCATGTCATCCAGCGCACCATCATCATCAGGCAAATAGCGCAGGAAGGTCGCGGCGGCAGCACGGCTTTGCAAAAGGCGCTCGCGGACCAAGCGTTCGTTGGACCGCTCTGACGTGACAGGCACGCGGCGTTCATCCGTCAGCATGACGGTCACGCGGCTCCAGTCCAGATCAGCGGCACAAAGTGCATCAAAACATGGCCCCGGCGTTGTGCCGCCCGGTACAGCCAGTGTGGCGCGATCATGTGTGAGCAGCGCATTCTCCAGCTCGCCTGCCAGCATCTGGGCCAGTTCGATCATCAACATTTCGCTGTCGGGGTACGTCTTGAGATCCATGTCGTTATCCTTTGATATCGCGCCAGCGACGGTTGTCGCGGTGCATCAACATCATGGCATCTTCCGGTCCGGCAGAGCCAGCGTCATACGTCTTTGGCACATCATTGCGCGCCTTCCAGCCTTCGATCAACGGATCGGTCCACGCCCACGCCGCCTCGACCTCGTCGCCGCGCATGAACAATGTCTGGTTGCCACGGATCACATCCATAATCAGCCGCTCGTAAGCATCTGACACTTCGGCTGCGTTTTCGCCAAGCGCGTCGGCAAATGTCATATCAAGCGGCACGTCAATCAGGCGCATTCCGCCCGGTCCCGGCTCTTTGATGGTTACCTGCAAATCCATGCCCTCATTGGGCTGGAGGCGGATCGACAGAATGTTGCGATGACGCGCCGTATCACCTTCAAAAATCGAGTGACCAAGGTCTTTGAAAACCACCGTAATTTCGGACACACGTTCTTTCATACGCTTACCTGTGCGCATGTAGAACGGCACGCCAGCCCACCGCCAGTTATTGATATGGCACTTCATCGCAATGAAGCTTTCGGTGTGACTTTTGGGGTCTTCGACGTCTTCGCGATAGCTGGGGCCATCGGAGCCTGCATCGTATTGTCCGCGCACGATGTGATGTGCGTCAACGTCCTGCAAGGCGCGGATAACCTTCAGCTTTTCGTCGCGCACCTCGTCTGCGCCAAACTGGCTTGGCGGTTCCATCGCAATCAGGCACAGCAGTTGCATCAGGTGGTTCTGGACCATGTCCCGCATGGCACCAGAGCGATCATAGTAAGTGCCGCGTCCGCCAACGCCCACGGTTTCGGCAACTGTGATCTGGATGTGGTCGACGTAGTGGTTGTTCCAAAGTGGTTCAAACAACACGTTCCCAAAGCGGAGCGCCATCAGGTTCTGAACGGTTTCTTTGCCCAGGTAATGGTCGATCCGGTAAATCTGGGTTTCCTTGAAGTGCTCGGCCAGCGTTTCATTCAACTCCTGCGCCGAGGCCAGATCACGGCCAAAGGGCTTTTCCACAACAATCCGGCTGTGACGATCCGCGATGTTGTGGCTGTGCAGGCGTTCGGCCAGATCACCAAAGAGCGATGGGGCCACAGAGAAATAGAATGCCTTGACCACGTCGCCGCGCACCAGTTCGGCCAGTTCTTTCCAGCCGCCCTCGCCCTTGGCATCAACCGGCACGTATTCAAGCTGCGCCAGAAACGCCTTGCGCCCCTCGGTGTTCGATTTCTCGTCACCGCTAAATTCGTCAAGCGCGTCCGAGATCAGATCACGAAAGCCCGCGCTATCCAGCTCGGATCGGGCAGCGCCAACAATGCGAGACGTGGATGGCATCTGGCCCGCCAAAAAGCGGCGAAACAGGCCGGGGAAAATCTTGCGCCGGGCCAGATCGCCCGTGCCGCCAAAAATCACCAGATCGAAATCATCTACCGGAATGACGCGTGAGACCATTTCGGCTCTCCTTCTGACTTGTTAGCGCTAACGCGCATCACCTAGCGTCAGAGCCGCCCCATGTCTAGCGCTAGATCAATGCCTGTAGGCGCAAACCGCGCAAAGCGGTCACGCTTCCAGTTCTGCATCCCAGTAGAGAAAATCCACCCAGCTTTCGTGCAAGTGGTTCGGCGGAAACTTACGGCCCGTATTCATAAGCGCCTCGGACGCAGGCTGGCGGGGTGGTTTGCGTAAAGTCAGGCCCGAATGCCGCAGCGCACGCGATCCTTTGCGCAAATTGCAGGGGCTACAGGCCGCAACCACGTTTTCCCAACTTGTTTTGCCGCCCGATGCACGCGGCACCACATGGTCGAACGTGAGATCGCCCTTCGCGCCGCAATATTGGCAGCGAAACTCATCGCGCAGAAACAGATTGAACCGCGTGAAGGCTACTTTCTTTTGCGGCTTCACGTAGTCACGCAGTACCACGACCGACGGGATCCGGATTTGCGTCGACGGGCTGTGCACCACCTGATCGTATTCGGCAATGATATCCACCCGATCCAGCCACGCAGCTTTCACGGCCTCTTGCCACGGCCAGAGCGACAAGGGGTAGTATGATAGCGGGCGATAGTCGGCGTTCAGCACCAGCGCAGGGCACTGTTTCAGCGCGCCAGCCTCGCGGACAAAATTGGTTCGAAAATTACCGCTCATCAGTCAAAATCTTCCCTGCTCTGTCAGCCTATGGCCCAGAGCGGGAACCCCGCTGTGGGCCGCTTTGATTGAAACTATATCTAGCGTTTACCAAAGGGCAACCCTCGCGTGTGTCCACGAGGTCTAGTGCGTCACAATGACAGAGCGATGCGGGAAGGACGATGGATTGCGCCGTGCAGGGCACGTCACCACAGGGGCGCGGCTGCGCCGCGCCTGTTTTGAGTATTTTTGGCAAAATGATACTGGCCCGGACGGTCTGGCCATCCAATCGTCAGGATCGATTAGCTGCGAACGCCCAACCTGTCCTGCATGAACGCCAAAGCCACCTGAAGTCCATCGGGCGCGATGCCGTGCGCGGTGCCTTTCATGATATGCGCATAGACCTCTTTCCAACCGGCTGCCTGCAAGGCTTCTGCAGCTTGCGGGAGGGATTGCGGCGGCACCACATCGTCCTGATCGCCGTGGATCAAAAGGACAGGCGGACGGCAGACGACCTCGTCCGACAGCAATTCGGGCTCCAGTAGACGGCCCGAAAACGCGACCAGACCGGCCACCGCATCTTCGCGGCGTGGCAGAACGTGAAGCGCCATCATTGTGCCTTGTGAAAAGCCAAGCACCATCACCTGCTCCGGCAACAGGTCTTCGTCGACCATCACACCGTCCAGAAACGCGTTGAGATCTTCTGCAGCACGCTCAAGTCCGGCGCGGGATTCTTCTTCGGATGATCCGTCAATCCAAGGGATCGGAAACCACTGGAAGCCCATGGGCGAACCGGCGCAATCCTCTGGCGCATCGGGAGAAAGGAACAACGTGTCGGGCAAATGCTCTGCCAGTGGATCGGCCAAACCCAAAAGATCTGCCCCGTTGGCGCCATAGCCGTGCAGAAAGATCACCGCTGATCGCGTTTCGCCTGACAGTGCTTCGCGCCGCCCCGCCTGAAGTGCCCGTGTCATGGTGTGCTGTTCCTTGTATCTGATGCGCCTGTGCTTACTGCGGCTTTTGGTGCCGTGCAAGCTGCGGTCACGCCACGCCCTCGCGGCGCTTTTGTGCGGCGTAATAGGCCCAAAGACCCCGCGCGGCCACCGCACGCCACGGCGACCAACGCAGTGCCATTTGGCGCATGTCTTTTTCAGATGGACGGGTCTCGAGCTTGTAAATCATCCGCGCGGCCTCTTGCAGGGCCAGATCGCCGTGGGCGAACACATCCGCGCGGCCCAGCGAGAACATCGCATAAATCTCGGCAGTCCATGTTCCGATGCCCGACACGGCGATCAATGTCTTGATTACATCGGCGGACGGCATGTCATGCAGGGCGTCATAAGGCAATTGCGCAGCGGCAAGCGCTTTGGCATAGCGCACCTTGGGACGGCTTAGTCCCACGGCTTGTAACGCACTGTCATCGGCGGCCTGCACCATCGCCGGGTCATTAAATCCGGCTGCAGCAACGCGCGTCCAGATCGCGTTGGCTGACGCCACACTGACCTGCTGGCCCACGATGGCCTGCAAAAGAGCCGGAAATCCATCGGGTTTGAGGCGCAGGGGCAATGGTTGCAGGGTGGCGATGGCAGCAGCCAGAGCGGGATCAGTCTGCGCCACCGCAACGGCACCTTCCGCCACGCAGTCAGGCCCGCGAATGATGCGTTCGTTCATAAAGCGCGGACCCAAGCCAAAGCATCTGCAACGGTTTCGACCCGTGTCGTGTCAGGCATCGCAGGTCGCTTGATCATCAGAACAGGTATCCCCAGATCACCGGCGGCTGTCAGTTTGGTCCGGCTTGCATCACCGCCCGCGTTTTTGACGATCAGCCAATCGACGTTCAGCAGCCGGAACAGTTCTTTCTCGCGGTCGACGGAAAAAGGCGGACGGCCAATCAGGAATTCACCGCCTTCAAAGGGGAACGGCTCTGTCGGTGGGTCGATCAGGCGACAAATGAGCCGCGTGCCTTCAAGGTTTTTGAAGCGGTGCAACGTCTTGCGGCCCGTGCCCAAAAACACCGTTTGCCATGAGTGGATATAGGTTTTGGCATCCTCTTCGCGGGCGATCTCGGTCCAGTCGTCACCCGGCTCGGGCGTCCATGGCGGGCGCAGGACGTGGCAATAGGGTATCGATAGCTCTGCACAAAGACGCGCTGTGCGCGTTGTCATATCGGCGGCATAGGGGTGCGTGGCGTCAAGCACCGCTGTGATGCCAGCCGCGTGGATGTAGTCGCGAAAGCCGTCCGCGCCGCCAAAGCCGCCAACGCGTGTCGGAAGTCCCAACTCGGACGGCCGCCGCGTTTCACCTGCAAGCGACGCAATAGCGGGCGTGCCATCCTGCGCAAGCGCCTGTGCGATTTGCTTGGCCTCACCACTGCCAGCCAACAACAAAAGGGTCATGCCCCTGCCCGCGCCAGAATTGCGCCCGCCCTGTCGATCACCACAATATCAAATGTCATATCTGCGCCAAAATCCTGTGACACTTTTGCTAGCGCCATATCCGCAATCTTCTGCGCAAGCGGCGGGCCCGCGATTTCAAATGCCTCAAGCGCTGTGTTCGCATCGGCCAATCGCGCATCATCCATCATGGTCGCAAGAGCAGTGAAATCAACCTGACTGCGCGAAGAATGGAGATCAACGGCACCTTGCGCAAGTTTGGTCAGTTTGCCGATGCCACCGCCGATTGTGACGCGCTCAATCGGTTTTTTGGCCAGATACTTCAGCATCCCGCCCGCAAAGTCGCCCATGTCCAGCATCGCGTGCTCAGGCAGTGCGTGAAGGCCCTGCACAATCCGTTCAGAGGTGGCACCCGTGCAACCTGCCACATGGCGCAATCCGTCTGCGCGGGCCACGTCGATGCCGCGATGGATAGACGCGATCCACGCAGCGCAAGAAAACGGGCGCACGACGCCTGTTGTGCCAAGGATCGAAAGCCCGCCCTTGATCCCCAGCCGTGGATTCCATGTCTTCAATGCAATCGCAGCGCCATCGGGAATCGACACCGTGATTTCGACATCGGCGGGCTGATCGTATGTTGCCGCCATGTCCATCACCACATCGGTCATCATCTGACGCGGCACCGGATTGATGGCCGGTTCACCCACCGCAATCGGCAACCCTGCCTTGGTCACGTGGCCCACGCCCTCGCCCGCTTTGAACTGCACGCTTTTACCCGCTGCGCGCACCCGCACGATAATGAGTGCGCCATGGGTCACATCCGGGTCATCGCCTGCGTCTTTGGTGATGCCGACCTCTGCCCAACCATCACCTTTGGCATGGTGCGCCAACGGGAAAACAGGTGTTTCGCCTTTCGGGAGCGTGATCTGAACCTCTGCCGGAAAATCCCCGCCCCACAGTTTAATTAACGCGGCCTTCGTCGCGGCGGTGGCGCACGCACCCGTCGTCCAGCCGCGTCGTAAATCAGATGAAGGCTTGCGTGTCATATGGCGGACTATAGGCAGAGGCAGCCATGCCGCCAATGTGCAAACAGTCGTCGTTTGCCACCTTTTCGCGGGCGGCGTTTCGGGCCATAACAAGGTCATGTCACATGCCGTTCCTCTTCCCGCCCACACTTGGCCGCAGCTTGAACCCGGCTGGGTCTGGCTTTGCGGTGCCGGTCCCGGTGATCCGGGCCTGCTGACGCTTCACGCGGTCAATGCGTTGCGGCAGGCGAACGTGGTGATCTACGACGCCCTTGTGCAAGAGGCGATCCTTGAGTGGGCACCGCAGGCCGAACATATCTATGCAGGCAAGCGCGGCGGCAAACCTTCGGCCAAGCAACGCGATATTTCATTGCGGCTGGTCGATCTGGCTCGTGCGGGCAAGCGTGTGTTGCGGCTCAAGGGCGGCGATCCGTTTGTATTCGGGCGTGGCGGTGAAGAGGCCCAGACGCTGGTGCAGCACGGCATCCCGATCCGCATCATCCCCGGCATTTCAGCGGGTATCGGCGGTTTGGCTTACGCCGGCATTCCCGTGACCCACCGCGACGTAAACCAGTCTGTGACCTTTGTCACCGGCCACGACCAAAGCGGCAACGCCACCGGCAGCCTTGATTGGCAAGCGATTTCAAAGGGGTCGCAGGTGATCGTGATCTACATGGGCATGAAACACATCGCCCATATCACACGCCAACTGATCGACGCAGGCCGCAGTTTGTCAGAGCCTGTCGCTGTCGTCTGCACAGCAACAACGCCAGAGCAGCAGGTCCTTGAAACAACGCTTGGCACCATCGTCGATGACATCGCCACCAGCGGGCTGGAGCCTCCTGCGATTATCTGTGTCGGCCAATCGGTGTTGATGCGACAGGTGCTGGATTGGCAGGGCATGGCGGAAGGCCAAGCCCCGCGCGATCTTGATCCGCTGGGCCGCGGACGCCCCGCCGAAAGCGCATGACACCCGGACATGGTGTGCTGATCGCGGCCCCCGCGTCGGGCTGCGGCAAGACAACGCTGACCTTGGGAATTCTGCGGGCGTTGTCGCGGGATTTCCCAGTGCGCGGCGCAAAATCCGGCCCCGACTATATCGATCCGCGTTTTCACGAAGCCGCGTGTGGTCGCCCCTGCTTTAATCTTGATGCATGGGCGATGCAGACTGCGCGATTGCGCACCCTTGCGGCAGGTAACGGAACCGAGGGCCTGATCGTCGAAGGTGCCATGGGCCTCTTTGACGGCGCCCCACCTGACGGAAAGGGCAGTGCTGCGGACCTTGCAACGGTGCTTGGTATTCCGGTTGTTCTGGTGATTGATGCCAGTGGCATGGGCCAAAGTGCTGCGGCTATGGCACAAGGCTTTGCCGCCCATCGCGCCGACGTCCACGTGGCCGGTGTGATCCTCAACAAGGTTGCAAGTGCCCGTCACGAGGCGATGCTCCGCCGGCATTTCCCCGAAGACCTGCCTGTTTTAGGTGCCGTGCCACGCCGACCCGATCTCGCGCATCCGTCACGCCACCTTGGCCTTGTTCAAGCCTCGGAAAGACCTGATCTGGACGACTGGCTCGATAGGGTCGCTGATCATGTCGCGGCCCACGTTGATCTTACGAAGTTGCCATCCGCCCCTCTGACACCATCCTCTCCATGGCGCACGAAAGGCCTTCCCTACAACCGGATCGCCGTAGCGCAGGATGCAGCCTTTGCATTTGCCTATCCGCATCTGTTGGATGACTGGCATGCCGCTGGATCGCATATCACCACGTTCTCACCACTTGACGATCAGGTCGTTCCCGATGCCGATCTGGTGATCCTGCCCGGTGGATACCCAGAGCTTCACGCCGGACGACTGGCCACGAATATGACCTTTCTCAATACTTTGAGAAACACCGCGCAAACATCTGATATTTATGGCGAATGCGGTGGATACATGACCCTGGGCGAAACTTTGACAGATGCTGCGGGCACAGTGCATCGCATGGCCGGACTTTTGCCGCTGGAGACTTCGTTTGCCGCACGAAAGCTTCATCTTGGCTACCGTAATCTGGTTGCCGATCAGGGCGCATTTACTGGTCAGTGGAAGGCGCATGAATTTCACTATGCCACGACACTTCGGGCAGATGGACAGCCCCTGTTCCGCGCAAGTGACGCAAGTGATCAGGCGCTGCCCGACATGGGTCTGATGTCCGGTCGGGTGTCAGGCTCATTTGCCCACGTGATCGACCATGCCTGACCGCGCAGATCGCCCATTGCGATTGGCATGCCGCAGGTCTACCGATAGGCCATGACCCAACCCAACGATACTCTCGCCAAGCGCAATGTCGCGGTTCTGGTAGCCGCCCAAGCCATTCTGGGCGCACAGATGCCCCTGATCTTTGTGGTCGGTGGACTTGCAGGGGCGATGCTTACGCCCAATCCATGTCTGGCCACGTTGCCGATCAGCTTTATCGTATTCGGGTCGATGACAACTGCCCCGTGGATCAGCCCACTGATGCAGCGACACGGACGCCAGCTGGGCTTCTTCATCGGCGCAATCGGTGGCGCAATCGGTGCGCTTGTTGCGGCCTATGCATTGTCGATCGCGTCGTTCCCGCTCTTGCTTCTGGGCTCGTATCTGACGGGTATCTATATGTCGGCGCAGGGCTTTTACCGTTTTGCTGCCATTGATCAAGCCTCGGACGCGTTCCGTCCCAAAGCGATTTCTTATGTGATGGCGGGCGGTTTGTTGTCGGCCATCTTTGGCCCGCAGTTGAACAAGCTGGTGCAGGATGCCTTCGCCGTGCCCTTCATGGGAAGCTATCTGGCTGTGGCTGCGCTGAACGTGGTTGGCATGTTCCTGTTCTTTGCCCTGCGACTGCCTAAAGGCACCAAGCACGAACCGACCCCAGTTGCGACAATACCCGCCCGATCCCGGAAGGAACTGCTGCGCGACCCGCGTATCGTCGTCGCCATCATCTGTGCGATGGTGTCTTACGCATTGATGAACCTCGTGATGACGTCCACCCCGTTGGCCGTTGTCGGCTGCGGCTATACCAAGAACAACGCAAACGACATCGTGTCAGCGCACGTGCTGGCCATGTTTGCTCCGTCCTTTTTCACAGGCCACCTGATCGCCCGCTTCGGGGTGGAACGGATTGTCGGGCTTGGTCTTGCGATCCTTGCTGCTGCCGGTGTGGCCGCTCTGCTGGGCGTGCAATTTGCTGACGATGGTAATCCCTCGCTCTTCAGCTTTTACGCAGGTCTGATCCTTCTGGGCCTTGGCTGGAACTTCGGCTTTATCGGTGCCACAGCGATGCTGGCAGGTGCGCATGCGCCCCATGAACGTGGTGTTGTGCAGGGTATGAACGATATGGTGGTGTTCGGCTGCGTGACCATCGCGTCACTGGCATCGGGTGGTTTGCTGAACTGCTCCGGCAGCGGCCCGGTTGAAGGCTGGACAGCCGTGAACCTCGCGATGGTGCCGTTCTTGCTGCTAGCCGGCGGAGCCTTGGCATGGCTTGTGCGGCGGTCGCCTACCAGCCACCCGTCAGCGACTTAAACAACAGCGATCCACGGCGTCGGAATTCTGACAGTCCAAGCGTGCCGTTATCCACCCGCTCAGGTGTCTCAATAGCTTGCTCCAAGAGCGCTTCGGCCTGCCACGCCACACGCACCGCCGCGACCGCGGCGCCAAAGTCCGCCTTGCGTGCCGACCGCAAGCGCGCGCGGGCGATACGGGCAAGGTTGGTATCGCTCTTGATCGGGTCACCCATGGGTGTCTTGCGCCCGCCATCGCTGATTGCAGGCAAGGCCCGCAGGAAGTTGGCGACACCAAATCCCCAAGCGACATCGCGCACGTCATCCTCCAGAGCGTCAGGCGCGCCACAGGTTTGCGCGGCCAACCACATCAAATGACCCGAGGTCTGGTCGATGTAGTCATGCAGCGCATCCTCACACGCAAAGGTCTCGCGATAAATATCCCAGCGCCGCGCTGCGATCATCTCGTCGATCACCGCGATATCCAGGTTATGTGCCGCAATAACCTCGGCCAAAGGCCCCGCAACTTCATGCGCCCGTGCAGGTTTGCCCCCGCCAATCTCTTCCACCACATCGCGCCACCATTGCAGGCGCATTTCGGCGATCATCGGCTCTTGCGTGACCCAGGGAGCCTTGGCGATCTCAAGGTTGAAAGCATAAAGCACAAACAGCGGCCCGCGCAGCACGGGGTCAGCCGTCATTGTTGCTAGAAAACGGTCAGGGTCGCCCTGACGCACCAACTCAGCGCAGGCCTGCATACTCATCGTCGTATCATTTTGCGAAAAATACTCAAAACTCAGCCCTTCGCCCCGTCGCGCACCAGCTTCCATCTAATCGCGTCCAGCAGCGCGTCAAATGACGCGTCCACAATATTTGCCGACACACCCACGGTGGACCAGCTGCGGCCCTGCCCGTCCTCGCTGTCGATGATGACACGGGTTACGGCTTCTGTGCCGCCGTCAGTGATGCGCACTTTGAAATCGACCAGCTTCATGTCCTCGATCATCGCGGAATATGGGCCAAGGTCCTTGGCCAGCGCCTTGGCCAGTGCGTTCACAGGACCACGGTCGGTGCCGTCCGCGCCCATGCTTTCGGACACATTCAACACCTTCTCGCCATTGATCTTGACGACCACAACCGCCTCCGAGATCGAAACCATGTGCCCGCGCTTGTTGCGGCGACGTTCCACGGTAACGCGGTATCGCTTCACCTCGAAAAACTCTGGCAGCAGTCCCAGTTCCTCGCGCGCAAGCAACTCGAAACTGGCCTGTGCGGTGTCGTAGGAATAGCCCCTCGCCTCCTGCTCCTTGATACGGTCAAGGATGCGGGTCAGCGCGGGATCACCTTTTTCGACGCTGAGGCCCGCGTCAGCCAGACGCTTGCGCAGGTTCGACTGCCCCGCCTGATTGGACATCGGCACGATGCGTGTATTGCCAACGCTGGCCGGATCGATGTGTTCGTAAGTCGTGGGGTCTTTAAGGATCGCGCTGGCATGCAGGCCCGCTTTGTGCGCAAACGCGCTTGATCCCACATAAGCCGCCTGTTTGCGCGGCACGCGGTTGAGGATGTCATCCAGCGTGCGACTCACACGGCGCAAGCCTTGCAGGGCGTCCGGTGTCACGCCCGTCTCGAACAGGCTCGCATAGGGTTCTTTCAGCAACAACGTTGGAATGATCGACGTCAGGTTTGCATTGCCGCAGCGTTCGCCCAGCCCGTTCAGCGTCCCTTGGATTTGGCGCGCACCGGCCATCACAGCGGCGAGCGATCCTGCGACCGCATTTTCGGTGTCGTTGTGGGTGTGGATGGCGACATGATTACCGGGGATGCCGCTGGCGATCACAGCCTTCACGATGTCTGCGATCTCATCAGGCAAAGTGCCGCCATTCGTGTCGCACAGCACAATCCACCGTGCACCCGCAGTGTACGCCGCGTGCACAGCTTTGAGCGCGTAATCAGGGTCCGCTTTGTAGCCGTCGAAGAAGTGTTCCGCGTCAAACAGCGCCTCGCGGCCTTGCGTCTTGAGATACGTAAAACTAGCGCTGAGGTTTTCGAGATTTTCCTCCAGCGTGATGCCCAGCGCGTCCGTTACGTGAAATGCGCTTGATTTGCCCACCAGACACACCGCAGGCGTTTTCGCATTCACCACAGCCGCCAGCACATCATCGTTTTCAGCAGATCGCCCGCTGCGTTTGGTCATGCCAAAGGCGGTCATGGTGGCGCGGGTCTTCGGGGCGGCGTCGAAAAAGTCGCTGTCTGTCGGGTTCGCCCCCGGCCAGCCGCCTTCGATATAGTCGAGACCCAGATCGTCAAGCATCCGCGCGATGCGCTGCTTTTCAGAGGTCGAGAACTGCACACCTTGTGTCTGCTGCCCGTCCCGCAGAGTGGTGTCGAAAAGATACAGGCGATCACGGCTCATTACGCGCCCTCCAGCTTGGACGGATCAAAATCCGCACTCAGCGTCCACATCACAGCACCACCAGCATCCGACACCTGAACGCCCGCTGCATTGAGGACATCGCGCACCTGATCGGCAGCGGCAAAGTCTTTGGCCCCACGCGCCGCTTTCCGCTGTTCCAACAATGCCTCGACCTTTGCGGCGATTGCAGGATCAACCGCCGGAGCAGCATCCGCTTGCGCCAGATCGGGCAAGTCCGCCCAATCGCCGATCAAACCCAGCAACTCAAGCGCATGCGCGAAGCCCACAAGCGTCGCGGCTGTCTTGTTCTTGGCCATCACGTGCATCCGCGCAATGGCACCCGATGTGTTCAGATCATTGCCCAGCACGCCGACAAACTCGGCATCCGCGTTCCAAGCGCCTTCGGCTTTCATATCCGCAACCAGCTTGGCCGTGAAACCGTGATCCAGCAGAAGTTGATACCAACCACGCAGAGTCGCCTCGGCCTCACCGCGCTTCTTCTCGGTCCAATCCATCGGCTTGCGGTAGTGGGTGGAGAGCATCACAAAGCGGATCACCTCACCCGGCACACCGTTATCCAGCAGGTCGCGAACCGTGAAGAAGTTGCCCAGTGATTTGGACATCTTCTTGCCTTCCACCTGCAACATCTCGTTGTGCAGCCAGACGTTGGCAAAGCCGTGGCCCATGCAGGCCGATTGCGCGATCTCGTTTTCGTGGTGCGGGAATTGCAGGTCGTTGCCACCGCCGTGGATGTCAAAGCTTTCGCCCAGCAATTCAGCCGCCATTGCGGAACATTCGATATGCCAGCCAGGACGACCACGACCCCACGGACTATCCCAGCCGGGTAGATCGTCGGTTGACGGCTTCCACAAAACAAAATCCATCGGGTCTTCTTTGAAAGGTGCCACTTCGACCCGCGCACCTGCGATCATGTCGTCCACTGACCGCCCCGACAAAGCGCCATAGTTTTCATAGGACCGCACGCGGAACAGCACGTGGCCGTCCTTGGCGTAGGCGTGGCCCTTCTCGATCAGTGCGGCTGTCATCGCGATCATCTGGCCTACAAATTCCGTAGCACGCGGCTCTTGGCTAGGCCGCAATGCGCCCAGCGCGTCCATGTCTGCGTGATACCAGCCGATGGTCTCGTCCGAGCGTTCGCGCACCAGATCCTCAAGCGTGCCAGCAGCACCCGCCTGTTGACGCGCCAAAGCCGTTGCGTTGATCTTGTCATCCACGTCCGTGAAGTTGCGCACGTAGGTCACGTGATCCGCGCCATAGGTGTGGCGCAACAACCGGAACAGCGCGTCAAACACCACCACAGGCCGCGCATTGCCCAAGTGCGCACGGTCATAGACCGTCGGCCCGCAGACATACATCCGCACATTTTGCGGATCAATCGGCGCAAAGTCTTCTTTGCGGCGGGTCTTGGTGTTGTGCAGTCGGATGGTCATAGGGCCTCGCAAGGGTACGGATTGCGCCTGCGGGCTTACTTTGTTCAGTCTTTATATGAAACGTGAAAAAGCGGCCCGCGACGGATGTCAGCAGGTAATAATGCAACAAATAATGATCGCATCGCTTTTCATGGGGATGGCGTAGCAGCCGAAACGCTATCCGTCCAGCATTTCCGCGATCTTGCGAATGGTATTGAGATTGCGGCCCGTCAAGATTGTGTCGGTGATCACGCTTTCAAACCGCGCCGCCAGTTTTGACCCAGCGATCCCATCCGGCGCATGCAGCCAGACGACGGTGCCTTTGATCTGCACCTCTTCGCTAAGTGTTTTCAGGCTCTCATACGCCTGTTCATCAAATCCCGGTTCGGAAAAGCAGAAATACCCGTGCGCCAGGTTTCCCCGACTTTCAGGAAACGGGCATGCCGCCAGCATTTTTTGGAACACGTGATCCGGCAAAACAAGGATCGGGATCGTCAGATCAAATTCGGACGTCAGCACGCCATGCAGGACCTGTGCCAGCGCATCGGCAGTCTTGTCACTGTCAAACACAAGATTGCCGGACTGGATATAGGTTTGCAAGCCGGTAAGCCCCGCACCAGTGCAAGCGGCCCGCAGTCGTTCCATCGGGACATTGTTTTTGCCGCCGACATTCACACCGCGCAAAAGCGCCACCCATTTTGCCATCTTGCTGCCCTTCCTCTTTTGCAGCACCATAGCGCTATGACACGTGACACCGTCAACCGCCTTTGCGCCGATCATGCAGGTGCCACGCTTGATCACAAGCTGGGCGACGGCCATGACAGCTGGAAGGTCGGCGGTAAGCTCTTTGCGATTGTTGGCGCTATGGGTGAATCAGTGTCGGTCAAGACGGACAGTGTTGAGACAGCGCAGATGCTCATTGATGCAGGTGCAGCTCAAAAGGCGGCCTATCTGCACAAAAGATGGGTCGCGGTGCCGCTTGACGCCGCTGAGGACGAATTGCGCCACCGCATTCATGTTTCCTACGACATCATCCGCGCGAGCCTGTCGAAAAAGGCCCAAGCCGCTTTGGATCAGGCATAGCTGACGACTTCGATCTCGATCCCGTTGTCTTCGAAAAAGTAGAAACGCCGCCCCGGTTCGTACACCGGCTCTCCGTGCACGGTATAGCCTGCCGCCTCCACCGCCTTGCGGGTCTTTGCAAAATCATCGACGACCACGCCGATGTGGTTCATCCCGCCCTTTACGGACCACCGCCCGTCGCTGGCATCGCCCGACACGCCCCCGTCGGGCTTATAGAGCGACACATAGCTGTCGGTGCTGCCCACGTGGATCATATAGCCGTCTCCCGCAGCGGTTGGCCCCTCCCAACGGATGTGCCAGCCGAAAAGCGTATCAAACAGCGCCGCAGTCTGATGCGGGTCCGCGACCGTGATGTTGATGTGTTCCAAGTTTGCCATTGGATTAGCTCCTCTTTGTAAAGCGTTGCATGATCCGTCCCAAAGGGCCAAGCGCCCGCTGTGGCCTCTCGACGTAAAAGCAGCCGCAATCGACATCATGGCCCCAGCCCAGGCCGTCTCGGGCCAGCGTGACAAGGTGGCGGGGACTGGCGCAGTATTTTTGATTGGCGCGATTTAGCATGATCATCATTCCTCTGGATATTTGTGTGCGAATCCTTTCTCGTTCCTCAAGTGCACTTTAGATCAAGAGGTTTTTGCTATGGCTTCCAAATTACCGTCCCAAGGACTGACCATCGGTGATCTTGCCGCCCGCACAGGGCTGGCTGTCTCGGCCATCCGGTTTTACGAAACCCACGGGATTGTCGCTCCGGTTCGCAATGCAGGTGGGCATCGGCGGTACGGGCGCGCGGATATCCGGCGGCTGTCTTTTACGATGGCTGCAACCGGAATGGGATTTCCGTTGGCCGAAGTGGCTGGTCATCTGACAAAGCTGCCGGCCCATAAGGCCCCCAGCAAAGCCGACTGGGCCCGCATTTCCCAACAGTTCCGCACCAGCATTGACGCGCGCATCGCGGCACTAGAGGCTTTGCGTGACAAGCTGGACGGCTGTATCGGGTGCGGGTGTCTCAGCCTTGATACGTGCCAGCTTTACAATCCCGACGATGTCTTGGGCAAAGACGGCCCCGGCCCTCGTAATTTGCCAATTCCGGCGGGTTGACACTTTGGCCGCGCAGGCGTTTCCCTGCGCCCTATGAAAGCATCACATCGCATATCGCACATCACTGGTGGCGGCTCCGACGGCTGGGGGCTGTTTTACCGTGCCCGCCAGATGGTTGCCGCTGGCCTGCCTGTCACAGAACTGACCATCGGCGAACATGATATCCGGACGCATCCCTCTATTCTGGATGCGATGGATCAGGCCGCGCAAGGCGGGCATACGGGCTATGCCAGCGTGCCGGGCACACACGCATTGCGACAGGCCGTGGCGGACCGGATTGCAAAGCGGACGGGTGTGGCTACCACACCGGATAACATCATGATTACGCCCGGCGGACAGGCGGCCTTGTTTGCCAGCCATCACGCCGTTTGTGACGAAGGTGACCGGGCGCTTTTCATTGATCCCTATTACGCGACCTACCCCGGCACGATCCGCGGTGTGGGTGCCGTGCCAGTGCCAATCGCAGCCACGCCAGACCACGGGTTTCAGCCACAAGCGGCAGATGTCGCGGCGCAGGCAGATGGTGCCAAGTCGCTCCTGATCAATACGCCTAATAACCCCACCGGTGTGATCTACACCTGTGATACGCTGGACGGCATCGCAGAGGTTTGCCGCACGCATGATCTTTGGCTGATTTCGGACGAAGTATACGACACACAGGTCTGGAGCGGCACGCATCTGTCGCCACGCGCCCTGCCCGACATGGCAGACCGCACGCTGGTCGTTGGCTCCATGTCGAAAAGCCACGCCATGACAGGCAGCCGCGTGGGCTGGGTCTGCGGCCCGCCTGACATGATTGCACATCTTACCAATCTTGCGACGCATACCACCTACGGTGTGCCGGGGTTCATTCAGGATGCTGCGACATTCGCCCTCAACGCAGGTCAAGCGCTTGAAGACGAGGTTGGCGCGCCATTTGCCCGCCGCCGCCACCTGACGCTCAAGGCGCTGGAAGGCCAGAACGCTGTGCTTGCGGTTCCCGTGGACGGGGCCATGTACGCCATGCTGGATATCCGCGCGACCGGACAAAGCGGCGAATCCTTTGCCGAGGCGCTTCTGGACGCCGAAAATATTGCCGTGATGCCCGGCGAAAGCTTTGGCAAAGCAGCCGCAGGCCATGTGCGCGTCGCCATGACTGTAGCGGATGACGCCTACACAGCAGCGATCCAACGGATCGTCGCCTTCGCACAGGACCAAGCCGCGAAAAAACAATAAACACCCGAAATCGGGCGGCAGGGCGCAATAGAATCGCCTAGTCTGTTGGCATGTTGTTTGCCTTGCCCGACCCCGAAACGCTGTATGATGCGCTGATTGCCCGCGATCCTGTCTATGACGGACGGGCCTTTGTTGGTGTCGCGACCACCGGCGTCTTTTGCCGTCTGACCTGCCCGGCCCGCAAACCCAAGGCCGAAAACTGCAAATGGTTTGATAGCGCCGCTGATTGTATCACCGCGGGATTTCGGCCCTGCCGGCGTTGTCACCCGCTTGTCACAGCAGGTGCGAGCGATCCGGTGATTGCGACGCTACTGGGCGCTTTGGATACCGCCCCCGACCACCGTTGGTCCGAAGATGATGTCGCACAGCGCGGATTTGACCCCTCGACCGTGCGGCGGGCCTTCAAACGCAGTTTCGGGATGACGTTTCTGGAAATGGCACGGCAGCGCCGTCTGGCCTGTGGCTTTACCACGCTTGGCGATACGGGCCGTGTAATTGATGCGCAACTGGCTGCTGGATTTGACAGCCCGAGCGCGTTTCGGGCCGCCTTTGCCCGCCTTCTTGGTGGTTCTCCCGCGCAGTTTCGCAAGGATGCGCTGCTGCGGGCTGACTGGATCGACACCCCGCTTGGGGCGATGGTGGCTGTCAGCGATGCACACGCGCTGCATTTGCTGGAATTTGCGGATCGCAAGGCGCTGCCAGCCGAATTGAAACGCCTTATCCAAGCGCACCCCTCCGGCATCGGATTGGGGCGGCACAAGCCAACGGATCAAGTCGAAGCCGAACTGGCTGCCTATTTTGCGGGACAGGATGCCCGGTTCACAACTCCGCTTGCCAAAGCAGGAAGCAGCTTTACCCGTTCAGTCTGGGACTATTTGCGCACCATCCCCGCGGGACAGGTGCGCACCTACGGGCAGATCGCGCAGGACATTGGCCGCCCCACCGCAACACGCGCCGTTGCGCGGGCGAATGGTGCAAACCAGATCGCCATTGTCATCCCATGCCACCGGGTCTTGGGGGCTGACGGCGCCCTGACGGGTTATGGCGGCGGGCTGTGGCGCAAGGATCAACTCATCGCAATTGAAAAGAAATTCGTCTGAAAGGACCTGACCATGACCCATATTGCCGAAACATTCCGTGCGCTTCACGTGCCAGGACGCCCGTTTATTCTGGCCAACGTCTGGGACGCTGGCACAGCCAAAATGCTCCAGTCGCTTGGCGCGCAGGCATTGGCCACATCTTCGGCCGCCCACGCCTATGTGCTGGGGCGCCCGGATGGCGGCACCCTGACGCGGGACGAGGCATTGTCACATGCCGAAGACATCGTGCGTGCCACAAACCTGCCTGTGCAGGGGGATTTCGAAAACGGCTTTGGCGATGATCCGGAAACCTGTGCCGAAACAGTCCGTCTTGCGGCTGAGGTCGGGCTTGCCGGCATATGCATTGAAGACACGGCGCTGCCAGCGCAGACACCCTATGATGCGAAGCTGAGCGTTGAGCGGATCAGGGCCGCTGCCGCGGCAGCCAAGGCGTTACCCCATGATTTTGTGCTGACGGCCCGCGCCGACGGGATCATGACCGGCGGCTATGACATTGATGAGGCCATCGCCCGCTGCACAGCCTTTGCCGACGCGGGTGCTGATGCGGTCTATGCGCCGCTCCCCAATTCCATGGACGATCTGGCAAAGCTTTGCGCTGCGGTTCCGGTGCCCGTGAACGCGTTGGTCGCGGGTCGGTACACGGCACAGACGCTTGCCGAATTTGCCGATGCAGGGGTCGCGCGCCTGTCGCTCGGCTCTGCCCTTGCCCGCACGGTGCATAAAACGATCTACGATGCGGCCACTGAAATGTTCGAAAAAGGCACGTTTACCCGACTTGGCAAAGGCATTTCCGGTGATATCGTGGATGGATTATTACAAAAGGAATAAGTCCATGCGTATTTCAGCGTGCATTTTGGCGGCGGCCTTTGTGGGGTTCGCCGTCCAAGCGTCAGCCCAGATCTTTCCGGAACCCGCTTCCCAGACCGTTAACGATTTTGCCGATATGCTGTCGGACGAAGCAGAAGCACGGATCACCGAAACGCTGAGCGATCTTGAGACCGATACAGGCGCGCAGGCCACTATCGTCACGCTGTCATCGGTGCAGTTTTATGCCAACGATATGACTGTGCCGGATTATGCCACAGCGCTTTTTAATGAATGGGGCATCGGTAACGCGGATGATGGCGATGGCGTGCTTTTGCTGGTGTTCCGCGATGACAGGCAACTGCGGCTGGAAACGGGTGCGGCCTACGACGCTGATGCGCAAGACCGCGCGCAGAGCATCATCTCTGAGGTCATAATTCCAGAGTTTCAGAACGATAACTTCGAAGCCGGTATCGAGGCTGGCGCGACCGCAATCGCGGAACGTCTGGTGCGCAATACCACTGTGACTGATCCCGCATTGAGCGGCGATGACCAAACAGACGGTGAAGGTGGTGGGAACGTGCTCTGGTACATTCTGGGCGGTATCGGTGCTGTGATCGCGGCGGCGGTCGCATGGGGTCGGATGCAGGCCGCTAAGCTGGCAGCCACCCCATGCCCTGCCTGTGGCAAAACCGAGCTAAGCAAAGAGCGCGTCGTTTTGCAGGATGCCACGCTTGAAGCGCAGGGCCACGGCGAAGTCCGCACCATCTGCGGAGCCTGCGGTCATACCACAGCCGAGCCCTTCACCCTGTCAAAGAAAACGCCGCCGAAATCCGATGATCCGGATTTCGACGGCGGAAAATCTGACGGGGGCGGCGCATCCGGTAAGTGGTAGCACCTCCCGCGTGTCATTAGTTTAGAAGTTGTATGACACGCGCAGGCTTGCTGTCAGTGCGCTGACATCGCTGCCGCCGTTGAAGTCATTGAACTCGTGTTGCAGCACTTCGCCGCCAACGGTGATGCTGTCGGTGACCGCATAATCGACACCGGCACCATAGAAATAGCCATTGTCATCAATGTCAGCGTCACCCGCCGATACAGTTGCCTGCGCATAACCTGCTGTCACGTAGGGCAAGAACACGCCCGCGTCATAACCCGCACGTGCTTTGGCACGCAGCACGTTTTCAAAGTCGAGCCCGGATGTGTCGTCATCAATCTGACCAAAGGTGCCTTCAAGCTCGGCACCGATCACGTAAGATCCCAGATCGTAGTTGTAACCGGCATGGCCGCTGTAGATCGTGCCGCTGAAATCATCGCCAAGGCCGTCGCCTTCAAGCTGACCGTAACCCAGCGAGCCACCGACATAAAAACCGGTCCAGTCGCGTCCTGTTGGTGCAACGTAGACGGGGGCCGGTGCAACGGCTACGGGTGCGATGGCTGGCTCTGCGAGACCGCCAGCCTGTGCTGTGACGCCTGCGAATGCTGCCGGAATTGCGACCACTGCTGCCCGCGTGAATTTGTTGAATGTCGACATGATATGTCTCCTTTATTGTTCGTTACGGCTTGTTAACTACGCCCGTCGGGTTTTCGTTCAACGTCACGCACCGAAACTTGGCGACAGTCTGCCGGATCACCGTGATGTCGGCTGAAAGACGCCAGTTTTGCGGTCTTTCAGGGCAATTCTCACGCAAAAGTTTCTTTTTCCACCGCATCCCGAAAGCGACATCCCGTCGCTATTGGGCAAGACCGGCAGTCTAAATTCCGCATTATTTTCCTTGTCTGCGCGGGAGGCCAGACGATGAAAGGATCGCTCATGCGCCCTGAAAACGCGATTGCGACACGGGTTTTTCGCACCATTGGCGCGCGGCGCGGACGTGCTGCACGCGGGCGTCCGTCCTGATCTGAAACCCCTCGTTTTCAGACCATCAGGAGCACTTTGCAAAATGACCGATACCACGTTGAACGCCCCGTCCTCACCCATCGGACGCCCGTCCCGCTCAGGTGGGCGTGCGGCCCGCCATGCCATGCGCGCAGCCCCGCTGAGTGACGACAAACGGCCCATCCGCCCCGGCATGTCTGGCGGCACCTTCCGCCCTTTGTCCGATGCCGATGTCGCACGTATCCACGAAGCCGCGCTGACTGCGCTTGAAGACATCGGGCTGGCCGACGCACCGCCAAGCGGCGTTGCTGCCATGACAGCGGCTGGTGCGCTCTTGGGCGACGATGGGCGCTTGCGCTTTCCACGGGCCTTGGTGGAAGACATGCTGGCCATCGCGGCGCGCAATATCACCCTGCACGGCCGCGATCCGCAGTTTGACCTGCATTTGTCAGGAACCAACGTCCATTATGGCACGGCAGGTGCTGCGGTTCATATGGTAGACGCCCACGGACGCGAATATCGTGAAAGCACCCTCAAAGACCTGCATGACGCGGCGCGGTTGGTGCAAAATCTGGACAACATCCACTTTCTGCAACGCCCGCTCGTGGCCCGTGATATTCTTGATAACTGCGAGATGGACTACAACACTGTCTATGCAAGTTGCTCGGGCACGATGAAACACATCGGGACATCGTTCACCGAGATTGATTTTGTACATCCGGCAGTCGAGATGCTGCACATGATCGCAGGCGGTGAAGCTGCATGGCGCGCGCGTCCATTTCTGAGCAATTCAAATTGCTTTGTTGTGCCGCCGATGAAATTTGCCACCGAAAGCTGTCTGGTGATGGAAGGCTGCATTGCCGCTGGCATGCCGGTGCTGCTTTTGTCGGCAGGGCAAGCCGGTGCCACGGCCCCTGCCCCCATCGCCGGAGCCATTGTGCAAGCCGTCGCGGAATGTCTGGCAGGCGTGGTTTATGTAAATTCGATTGCACCCGGCCATCCGGCGATTTTTGGCACATGGCCATTTGTATCGGACCTTCGGACCGGTGCGATGTCCGGCGGATCAGGCGAACAGGCGCTGCTGACTGCCGGTTGCGCCCAAATGCACCAGTTTTACGGCCTGCCAGGTGGCGCTGCGGCAGGGATCGCCGATGCTAAGCTGCCTGATATGCAGGCTGGCTGGGAACAGATGTGTTCCAATGTCATGGCCGGATTGTCCGGGCTAAACATGGTCTATGAGGCGGCTGGCATGCATGCCTCACTTCTTGGGTTCTGTCTGGAGTCGCTCGTGCTGGGCGACGATCTTTTGGGACAGGCGATGCGCTGCGTGCGCGGGATCGAGGTCAATGACGACACCATCGGGCTTGAGACGATGCGTGACACCTGTATCGGCGGGCCGGGCCACTATCTTGGGTCCGATCAGACGCTGGGGTTGATGGAGACTGAATATGTCTATCCCGTGGTATCAGACCGGACATCACCCAAGGAATGGGACGAAAAAGGTAAACCTGATTTGCTGACCGAGGCCACGGCACGGAAAGATGCCATTCTGGCGGGTCCGTCTGCCGCAGCATTTGACCCGCAGCTTGATGCTGCGATCCGTGCGCGCTTCAAAATCCACCTGCCAACCGGAGACTGACCCGTCTGCTATCGGCAACTCTCAGACCGCAAGAAGCGACGGGTCCGGCGTGCTCAGGATACCGCCCGACACGGCGGCCCGCACGCCGGTTGTGCCAGCACAAGACGTCGGCAAACCACGCGCGACGCGCACAGCCAGATAGGCAAAGGCCTGCGCTTCAAGCATGTCGCCGTCCAGACCGACCTCCTCAACCGTGCGCACCGGACACGCCAGCGCGTCACGCAGCATCGCCATCAATGTCGGGTTTTGACGCCCGCCACCGGTGACAAGCACTTCGGACGGGGCTGTAGGACAGTGCTGCATCCCCTGTGCGACGCTCATCGCGATGGCGGCTGTCAGGGTGGCGGCGGCATCGGCTGTGGCCAATGGCTCGACGGCGGCCACCAGATTTGCGAAAGCGTCGCGGTCCAGCGACTTGGGCGGCATCACTGTAAAGAAGCTGTGGCGCAAAAACTGCGCGATGATCGCGTCATCAACCACGCCTGACGCAGCCATTGCACCATCCTTGTCGTAGGCTTGTCCCGTGCGGTCCTTCATCAGGTCATTGAGCGGCGCATTTGCCGGACCGGTATCAAACGCCAGCAAAGCCCCTTCGGTTTCGGGGGCCGGTTGGCGCGGGTCGATCCACGTCAGATTACCAACGCCACCCAGATTGAGAAATGCAACCGGCTGGTCGGCCTTCATCCATTTGGCAAGCGCGAAGTGATAGAACGGGGCCAGTGGCGCGCCCTGCCCGCCCATCTCGATATCGGAACTGCGGAAATCCCAGATCACAGGCACCCCCAGAACCTGTGCGAGCACCGCGCCATCGCCGCATTGGTGTGTGCGTCCGTTCGCCGGATCATGGGCCAAGGTCTGACCATGAAACCCGATCAACTGCGCTTCGGTAAAGCCTGACAGTGTCTGCGCATGGACCGTCTCGATCAGCTCTGCGACATCGACCAGACCGGGACCGGGCCACTGGCCCAATGCACCGCGCAATATCTGTTGTTCGTCCGCCGAATACGGACGGTAGGCGGTAGGGCCAAATGCGATGATCTGGTGCCCGTCTGTCACAATCTGGGCTGCATCCACACCATCAAGCGATGTGCCTGACATCGCCCCCGCAACTGTCACCGGTCCTTTGTCCAACATGGTCTTTCCCTTGCGGCTGCGCATGGCTATAGACTGCACCGACCAACCGTCAGGAACAAGCCAATGACCTACCACCCCAAGTCCGAATTTATCGCGATCATGATAGAGCGTGGCTTTCTGGCCGACTGCACCGATTATCAGGGGCTGGATGATGCGTTTTCGCGGGGCACGGTGCCCGCCTATATCGGCTATGATGCGACAGCCAAATCACTGCACGTGGGTCACCTGATGAACATCATGGTGCTGCGCTGGCTGCAAAAATGCGGGCACAAGCCGATCACCCTGATGGGCGGCGGCACCACAAAGGTTGGCGATCCATCCTTTCGCGCAGATGAGCGCCCGCTGCTGGATGATGCCGCTATTCAGGCCAATATCGACGGCATGCAAAAGGTTTTCGCGAAATACCTCAGCTATGGTGACGGCGATGCAGATGCCTTGATGCTGAATAACGCGGAGTGGCTGGACGGGCTGAACTACTTGTCATTCCTGCGCGATATCGGACGGCACTTTAGCGTGAACCGGATGCTGTCGTTTGAAAGCGTGAAATCGCGGCTGGATCGCGAACAATCGCTGTCATTCCTCGAATTCAACTACATGATCCTGCAGGCCTACGACTTTCTCGAGTTGAACCGCCGCTATGGCTGCCTTTTGCAGATGGGCGGATCGGATCAGTGGGGCAATATCGTCAACGGGATCGACCTCACGCGACGCGTTCTGGATCACGAGATTTACGGCCTGACGACCCCGCTTTTGACCACAAGTGATGGCCGCAAAATGGGCAAAAGTCAGGGTGGTGCGATCTGGCTGAACGGCGATATGCTTAGCCCTTACGAATTCTGGCAATTCTGGCGCAACACCACAGACGCCGACACAGGCAAGTTCCTCAAGATTTTCACCGAACTGCCGGTGGAAGAATGTGACCGTCTGGGCGCTTTGGAAGGGTCCGAGATCAACGCGGCCAAAATCATTCTGGCCAATGAGGTCACGACCCTGCTGCACGGCGCCGAAGCCGCACAGGCAGCCGAGGCCACTGCGCGTGAAGTATTTGAAAAAGGCGGCGTGGGCGATGACCTGCCCACCCTGACACTTTCGCCTGCCGATCTAGGCGGCGGGCTTTCTATTGTGCAGGCGCTGGTGAAATCCGGTCTTGCGGGCAGCGGGAAAGAGGCCAAGCGCCTGATCGCTGAGAATGGCGCACGTCTGAACGACGCGCCCTTGACCGATGCAGGACTGATGTTGACCGCAGACGCGCTGGCACAGCCGGTCAAACTGTCAGCAGGCAAAAAACGGCACGCACTGATCCAGCTTGGCTAGAACGCCAAGGTCAGAACGATCCAGACCGGAACGCTGACCGCGCTTGCAATGATAAAAAGTGCGAGCACGGTCAGGCGCGGTGGTTTGGCTGTCACGCCATACACTGAATTCTTTTTCGTCATGGTGCCAAGTTTACCGGCTGTTAGGTTTCCAATGGCTTAACGCTGTTATGAAACACGCCGTTCTGACAACTGGGCAGCCGCTCCAACAGCACCCGACATTTGCCGCAGCGCTTCACCACTGTGGCGTGATCGTCGAAAATGAGGGCTGCATCATCACCGCGCAGGATTATGGACCGCTTGGACAGTTGCGTCTGGTCACACGTGGTCCCGCTTGGCACCCCGACCCTGCCGCGCGTTTAGCGGACTATCAGGCCCTGAGGGATCATAAAGTGCGTATCCTCAACGCGGAACATGGCGATCCGGCACTTTTAAAAGCAGCCGGCTTTCGGCAGATCATGACACCCGCCACCATCGCCGAGAGGCACCTTAGCGATCCTGATCTTGCAGACGGAATGCAGCAAAAGTGGCGCAATCGGTGGCGCAAAGCGGAAAATAATCCGCCGCGCGTGCAACACCGCGGATTTCGCCCCGCGCAGGACGGTTGGCTTCTGGATGCCGATGCAGCACAGCAAAAGGCCAAGCGGTTTCGCAATTACCCACGGGCGCTGACATCGGCGTATGTCGCGCAAGGGGCCGATGCGTCGCGCCTGTTCATCGCGCATAGCAAAGACGGACCTGCTGCCGCTTTGCTATTTTTGCATCACAAACCACGTGCAACCTACCACATCGGTTGGGCAAACACGGAGGCGCGCAAAAGCAACTGGCACGCGCTGCTGATGACGCACGCGATGACCTATTACCAACAGCACGGATATGCCTGCCTTGATTTGGGACGGATCGACACCCTGAACGCCCCGCATCTGGCGCGTTTCAAGCTGGGATCGGGCGCGGTTGCACGGCCTTTAGGGGGTACGTGGCTGCGGTTGGGTCTGTAGCCGATTGCAGCGGGGCCAGCTATTTTTATCATTGGGCATGGCACCATGCGCCGTGATCGTGCAAGTTTCGGCCAAACACCCACGTGTACAGGACCCAAACCATGACCGAATTTGTCGTTTACGATGTCTTCACAGACCATGCATTCGGCGGCAACCAGCTTGCGATAATTCCGGACGCCACCACCCTGCCCGAGGATCAACTGCAAAAGATCGCGCGCGAATTCAACTTCTCGGAAACAGTGTTTCTGTATCCACCTCAAGACGCTGCCAATACCGCGTGCGTGCGTATATTCACGCCAACCACCGAAGTCCCGTTTGCGGGCCACCCGACCATTGGCACGATCATCGCACTGACAGATACAGGTCATGGACCGGCCATGACACTGGAACTGGGTATCGGCCCGCTTGCCTGTCAGGTTGACGACGGTGTTGCGTCCTTTGTGACCACCGCCCCGCTTGAGCGGCTGGCAAAGCCGTCACCCGATCTCGTCGCGCGGGCGCTAGGGCTGACGCCTGATGATCTTGACCAGTCGGCACATGCGCCTGTGCAAGCGTCCCTTGGATTGCCCTTTGTCATTGTGGCCCTGCGGGATCGTGATGCCTTGCGACGCTGCCAACCTGTTACGGACGCCATTCGCGAAGGGGCGCAATTGCATCCCGCCGGGCTGGATTTTGCGCTATTTGCCTATTGCCGCGACGGCGACACGATCGACGCTCGCATGTTTGCGCCGCTTGACAACATTCCCGAAGATCCCGCCACCGGCAGCGCATCTGCAACCCTTGCCGCACTTCTGACCGAGATCGCACAGACGCCGCTGGCGCTCACGATCCGGCAGGGTGAGGACATGGGCCGCCCCTCGACCATTTTCGCCAAGACGACGTTGCCCGGTCCTGTGTCGGTCACCATTTCAGGCAATGCTGTCAAAACGATGGAGGGGCGTCTTGTCATCTGATTTCACCCCGCTTTTGGCCTATGATATCTGGCCGGACGGCACGGCGACGTTCGCCCCCGACAGCAACCCCGTCCCATGTGAAGGCGCAAGCCTGCGCTGGATGCACACGGACTTGCAGATGCACGGTCTTGCCCAATGGTGCGAAGACAAACTGCCGCCGCTGGCCAGCCGAACACTGCTTGCGGCACGAACCCGGCCGCGTGTGGATACGCACGACGATGGGCTGACAATCACACTGCGCGGGATCAACCTGAACGATGGCGCCGAGGTTGAGGATATGGTGTCGCTTCGCCTGTGGGTCACCGCCGATCTGGTGGTCAGCGTGCGTAAGATGCGGGTTTTTGCGCTGGATGATCTGCGCGACCAGATTGCACAGAATGATGCGCCGCCTACGCCCGCACGCATGATTGCGCGGATCACCGAGAGCCTTGTTGATCGCATCGAAACGGTGTCGCTTGATCTTGAGGATCGCGCAAGCGACATGGAAATCACGGTTTATGATCAGGGCGATTCCCCCCCGCCGCAACTTGCCCGCTTGCGGCGCTCTGTCATCACGCTACGCCGTCACATCGGCCCGCTGTCAGAGGCATTGGCCGATCTTGCGCGGGTCGAAACACCCCTGATCGAAAAAGGGTTTCGCAACCGCCTGCGCCACACGGCAAACCGCGCCAAACGGTCGGTCGATGAAGTGCACGAGGTCGCAGATCGCCTGAACGCACTGTCCGATCATATTGACCTGCATCTGGAAGGACGTTTGGCCCGCAACAGCTATGTCCTATCCGTCATTGCTGCAATTTTCCTGCCGCTGGGATTTCTGACGGGCGTATTCGGGGTCAATGTCGCAGGCATGCCCGGCACCGAGAACCCGCAAGCCTTTGCAATCCTGTGCGGTGCGATGGTGGGACTGGGCGTACTGGTCTATTTGGTATTGCGGATCATCAAATGGTTTTGACCCGGTACGGGTTTTGCGCCGTGCGGTGCACGCCGCCCGGGGGCGGACGGCTGCGCCGTCCGCTGATTTGAGTATTTTTGGCAAAATGATGCATCGCCCGACACTGGAAATTCGCGGTGTGCGCCGCTAGAAGGCGAATACTGTCAAAGGGAGCCGGAAAGCAGCATGGCCAAGTCAATTCTTGCACGGTGCGAAGCCCAAGGACTGCGGATGACCGAACAGCGGCGCACGATTGCCGCTGTGCTGGAAGCGGCTGACGACCATCCTGATGTGGAAGAGCTGTATCACCGCGCCTCTGCCGTTGATCCGCGTATATCGTTGGCAACGGTGTATCGCACTGTAAAGCTTCTGGAAGAAACAGATATTCTGGACAAACACGAGTTTGGTGACGGGCGCGCGCGATATGAAACGGCGGACCGCGAACATCACGACCATCTGATCGACGTGAACTCTGGCGAAGTGGTCGAATTTTTTGACGCCGACATCGAGGCGCTTCAGGAAAAGATCGCTGCCAAGCTGGGATATCAGCTTCGCGGACACCGGCTTGAACTCTACGGCGTTCCGCTGAAGAAAACCTAGAAGACTGTAGGCAAAAGCGGCGTGAATTCGGCGGCGGACACGTGTCCTGCGATGGCTGTGGCAATGGCCCATCCCACAACAATTACTGCAAATTTCATAACAATCTCCCCAGATCAAAGTGCTGTATCAATGCCTCCAGTCTGCGGCGATCTGTGCAATCCGCCAAGGCGGGTATTCCTGACCTGTTTTCATTCCCGCAAGGACGCGTTAGGCGGGACGTGCAGGCAAGCAGCAAGGGCAGCGCATGGACAATCTTCGCGGCAGTATCCTGATGGTTCTGGCCATGCTGGGCTTTGCGGTCGAGGACATGCTGATTAAGCAGATGGCCGGCGGGATGCCTGTGGGTCAGGTGTTGATCCTGCTGGGCCTTGGCGGTGCAACGATTTTCGGGACATTGGCCAAGCTGAAGGGCGACGTGCTGTGGTCACCGGTGATCTGGCATCCGGCCATGATCGTGCGCAACTTTTGCGAGTTTATCGGCACGATGGGGTTTATCGCCGCCATTGCGCTGACGCCAATTTCGACCGCGTCGGCCATTTTGCAGGCCACGCCGCTGGTGGTGACACTGGGTGCTGCCGCCTTTCTGGGCGAAACCGTCGGCTGGCGGCGCTGGATGGCGATCCTGATCGGTCTGGCAGGCGTTTTGCTGATTATCCGCCCTGGAATGGACGGCTTTGACGCCAAATCGCTGCTTGCGGTTGTGGGTGTGCTTGGGCTGGCGGGGCGTGATCTTGCCACGCGGCGGTTGCCCGCTGCCACATCGTCTCGGCAGATCTCGTTTTATGCTTTTGTTGCGGCCATGGCGACTGGCTGCGTTCTGCTATGGCTCGGCGTTACGGGTGATCGCGTTGTTATGCCTGGGCCCGTGGACAGTTTGCGGCTGATCGCCGGTATCATCATCGGCGTGCTGGCCTATTATGCCATCGTCGCAGCCACGCGGATCGGCGATTTGTCGATCGTGGCCCCGTTCCGCTATTCCCGTCTTGTCTTTGCCCTGATCATCGGCGTGCTCGCCTTTGGTGAACGCCCCGACGCGCTGACCCTGCTGGGCGCATTTATCATTGTCGCCTCTGGCATATACACCCTGATGCGCGAGGCACGCTTGCGCCGCGCTTCCCAAGCCCCGCAACCCACGTTATAGACCAACTGATACCGCTAACATCAAAGCAGGAGCCCATATTATGAGCACGATTATCGACATTCACGCACGCGAAATTCTTGACAGCCGTGGCAACCCCACCGTCGAGGTTGATGTCGTGCTGGAAGACGGCACCATGGGACGCGCCGCTGTGCCATCAGGCGCATCAACAGGCGCACACGAGGCTGTCGAAAAGCGTGATGGCGACAAAGGCCGTTATATGGGCAAAGGCGTGCAGCAAGCGGTTGAGGCCGTGAATGGCGAGATTGCAGAGGCCCTACTTGGTTACGAGGCGACAGAGCAGGTCAGCATCGACATGGCGATGATCGAACTGGACGGCACGCCAAACAAGGGCCGTCTTGGCGCAAACGCGATCCTTGGCGTTTCGCTAGCCGTGGCCAAGGCCGCTGCCGAATATACCGCGCAGCCGCTTTACCGCTACATCGGTGGCACATCCGCGCGCACCCTGCCCGTGCCGATGATGAACATCATCAACGGTGGCGAGCATGCCGACAACCCGATCGACATTCAGGAATTCATGATCATGCCCGTTGCGGCAGAGAACGTGAAAGAGGCGATCCGCATGGGCGCCGAAGTGTTCCACACCCTGAAAAAAGAGCTGTCTGCGGCAGGCCACAACACGGGTATCGGTGACGAAGGCGGCTTTGCCCCGAACCTGAGCTCTACCCGCGATGCGCTTGATTTCATTATGAAGTCTATCGAAAAGGCAGGCTACAAGCCCGGTGAGGAGATCTATCTCGCTCTCGATTGCGCGGCGACGGAATACTACAAAGACGGCAAGTACGAGATGAAGGGCGAAGGCAAATCGCTGACGTCGGAAGAGAACGCCGATTACCTGGCGCAATTGGCCAGCGACTACCCGATCATCAGCATCGAAGACGGCATGTCAGAGGATGACTGGGACGGCTGGAAGATGCTGACAGACAAGATCGGCGACAAGGTGCAACTGGTGGGTGACGATCTCTTTGTGACCAACCCTGCCCGGCTTGCTGATGGTATCGCCAAAGGCAGTGCCAACTCCATGCTGGTGAAAGTAAACCAGATCGGGTCGCTGACCGAAACCTTGCAGGCCGTCGACATGGCGCACCGCGCAAAGTTTACCAACGTGATGTCACACCGCTCTGGCGAGACCGAAGATGCGACGATTGCCGACCTGGCTGTGGCGACCAACTGCGGTCAGATCAAAACCGGCTCGCTGTCACGCTCGGACCGGCTGGCAAAGTATAACCAGCTGATCCGTATTGAGGAATTGCTGGGCGAGACAGCCGTTTACGCGGGTCGCTCCATCCTTAAGGGGTAAGGCGTGACGGCTGACGACATCATCGAAAAACTGGACCTCGCCCCCCATCCGGAGGGCGGGTTCTATCGTCAGACGTGGATTGCCGACAATGACGGGCGGCCCACGGGCACCGCAATCTATTTCCTGCTGCGCGACGGCGGAGCAAGCCATTGGCACACCGTTGATGCGGCAGAAATCTGGTTCTATCACGCGGGCGCACCGCTGATCCTGTCAGTCTCTCAAACCGACGTTGGTCCCGCACAAGATATCACGCTTGGCCCCGATCTGCTGTCGGGTCAGCAGCCGCAAGGCATCGTGCCAACCGGCCATTGGCAAGCGGCGCGCACGACCGGCGACTGGACGCTGGTCAGTTGCACCGTGTCACCGGGGTTTGATTTTGCAGGCTTCAAACTCGCGCCAGAAGGCTTTGATATCCCACGTCATTCAGCGTAGAAAACGCCGCGCTCACTGTATAGTGTCACGCCGAGGGTGTTGAGATGTTCAAGTCCCAGCACGCCCGTGACTTCCGGATCATCTCCGTCGCGTCCGCCAACAACGCCTTCGAAAACTCCGTTGGACGGGCGCGTTGTGAGGAATGCAAAATCGCTCAAGGGTGAACGAACCTGCGTTGACGCACCGCTCAGACTTCCCACAAATACGCCGTTGTTAGCCACATTGGCGTCTGTAATTGTGAGGTCGGACAGGTTCAGCGTTCGTGAAGGCGCCCCGACCCTGCTCTCGATCCGGTTGGTGATCATGGCGTCGATCCCGTCACCTTCAAGATCAATGTCCAGTTCCACATCACCGCTGACGGTGCTGTGCACGCCTTGTACGCCGCTTTGTCCAAGATCGCGGATCAGCATACCCGCGTAACGCCCTGTAAGTGATGCTGACGTGTCGGCGGCCAGTGTGTAAGGCGTAGTGCGGCCATAGATACCGCCGTAATTGCCCCGCGCACTAAATTGGTCACCAGCCGTATAAAAAGCAAACGTCTGCACACGGTTGGCCCGCGCGGTCAGATAGCCTGTGGAACCCCGCAAAACCCGCGCGGCGCTTGACCCGTCACCCACACGCGGATCGGTTGAGCGCGATACGTTCACGCCATTCAATTCAACCAGATCATCTGGGGCGTCGGGATCAAACGTCAGACGGTTATCGTTGACGGTAAAGGTGATCGGATCCAGCATGAATTGCTCCCCAACGTCCGGCCCCGTTGACGCCCCACCGCAAGCTGCCAATCCGGCCAGCGCTGCCATCAAAAATCCTGTTTTTCTAAATGCAAACATCTCAAGCCCCCAAATCGTGCCAATGCCGTCAGTTACAATGGCACCAAGGCTACTCAAGCCGCCCTTGATCGCGCAAGAAAAAAGGGGCCCCCGAAGGGACCCCGTAGTTTCGCTTATCGGGCTCGATATATATACCGCTCGTGTTTTTTGCCTGCGGCCCGATCCGCGCCGAAGGTGACCTCAGCCACCTCGGGAGACTGACGCGCGACGGGTGCCGCGCGCCGTAATTCGTTTAGCTACAGCCGGATGTTCCGCCGCAGGTGTTGCACTTCATACAGGTGCCGTTGCGGACCAGCGTGTAGTTGCCGCATTCGCCGCAGGCTTCGCCTTCGTAGCCCTGCATTTTTGCCTTCACGCGGGCGTCCATGCCAGTCGCGACAGTTGTCGTGCTTGTCAGTGTGGCTTCCACCGACTGACCGACGGCGACATCAGGCACCAGCGTTTGCAGCGCAGCAACGGTGTCACCGTCGAAAGCTGTCGCACCTGCCCCGCCTTGCAGCACAACCAGTTCCTGCGGCATCCGCTTGCGCAGGTAACCGGTTGAGGAAATCTGCTTGAGCACCTCAAGGCTACGGCTTGCTGCGTCCTCGGACGGGCTTGCCACGTTGGACACGCCCTCTTCCACACCGCGACCGATGTCGTCGAATGCAGCGCCTTCAGGCTTTACGTGCGCCAGATCGGTGCGGTCGAGGTAGGACACAGCCAATTCGCGGAAGATATAATCAAGGATCGACGTCGCGTTCTTGATGCTGTCGTTGCCCTGCACCATGCCTGCTGGTTCAAACTTGGTGAATGTGAATGCATCCACGAACTCCTCCAGCGGCACACCGTATTGCAGGCCCACGGACACGGCGATGGCAAAGTTGTTCATCATCGCACGGAAGCCAGCGCCTTCCTTGTGCATGTCGATGAAGATCTCGCCAAGGTTGCCGTCCTCGTATTCGCCAGTGCGCAGATACACCTTGTGACCACCAACGATGGCTTTCTGTGTGTAACCCTTACGACGCTCCGGCATCTTCTCGCGGTGCGATTTCTGCACCTCTTTGACGATGATCTTCTCGACGATCTTTTCGGCCAGAACGGTCGCTTTCTCGTGGTGGTTGCCGCTTTCAAGGATTTCGGCTGCTTCGTCGTCATCCTCGACCAGTGCGGCGGCCAAAGGCTGCGACAGCTTGGAGCCGTCACGGTAGAGCGCGTTTGCCTTCACACCCAGCGACCATGACAGTTCGTAGGCCTTCTGGCAGTCCTCGATTGTCGCGTCGTTTGGCATGTTGATCGTCTTGGAGATCGCGCCAGAGATGAACGACTGTGCGGCGGCCATCATGTGGATGTGGCTGTCGACGGACAGATAACGCGTGCCCTTCTTACCGCATGGGTTGGCGCAATCAAACACGCTGTAGTGCTCTTCCTTCAGGTGCGGTGCACCCTCCAGTGTCATCGTGCCGCAAACGTGGTCGTTGGCCGCGTCGATGTCTGCTTTGGAATAGCCAAGGTGGCGCAGCAGGTCGAAGGTTGGATCGTTCAGCTTTTCGGCCGGAATACCCAGCGATTTCTGGCAGAAATCCTCGCCGAGCGTCCACTGATTGAACACAAAGCGGATGTCGAATGCGGATTTGAGCGCGCCTTCCACCTTGTCCAGCTCGTTCTGGCCAAAGCCGTGACCGATCAGAGACGTATGGTTAATCGCAGGCGCCTGCCCCATGGAACCGTGACCGACAGCGTAGGCGATGATCTCTTCGATCTGGGCAGAGCCGTAGCCGAGGGTATCAAGTGCGGCTGGCACAGACTGGTTGATGATCTTGAAGTAACCGCCACCAGCCAGCTTCTTGAATTTCACCAGTGCAAAGTCAGGCTCGATCCCTGTGGTGTCACAATCCATGACCAGACCGATGGTGCCGGTGGGCGCGATGACAGAGACCTGCGCGTTGCGGTAGCCGTGCTTTTCGCCCAATGCCAGTGCTTCGTCCCACGCCTCTGTCGCAAGCGCGATCAGGCGCTGGTCGGGGCAGTTGGCGTGGTCGAGTGCGACAGGCTTCACGTCCAGCTTCTCATAGCCGTCTGTTTTGCCATAAGCCGCGTTGCGGTGGTTGCGGATGACCTTGAGCATGTGGTCAGCGTTCTTGGCATACCCGGGGAACGGCCCCTGCTCGCCTGCCATTTCTGCGGAGGTGGCATAGGACACGCCCGTCATGATCGCGGTCAGGGCAGCACCCATCGCGCGGCCTTCGTCGCTGTCATAGCCGTAACCCATGTTCATCAGCAGACCGCCGATGTTGGCGTAGCCCAGACCCAGCGTGCGGAAGTCATAGGACCGCTGCGCGATGGCGATGGACGGAAATTGCGCCATCAGGACCGAGATTTCCAGCGTCACAGTCCAAAGACGTGTGGCGTGGATGTAGTCCTCAACCTGAAACTCGCCGTCCTTGTAGAAGTTCAGCAGGTTCATCGACGCAAGGTTACAAGCCGTGTCATCAAGGAACATATACTCGGAACACGGGTTGGAGCCGCGAATTTCGCCATCTTCGGGGCATGTGTGCCATGCGTTAACGGTGTCGTGGTACTGGATGCCCGGATCGGCACAGGCCCAAGCGGCGTGGCCAACCTGCTCCCACAACTCGCGGGCACGGATGGTTTTCTGGACCTTGCCGTCCTTGCGGTTGATCAGGTCCCAATCGGCGTCAGCTTCAACAGCTTTCAGGAACGCGTCGGTGACGCGGATGGAGTTGTTGGAGTTCTGGCCGGAGACGGACGAATACGCCTCGCTATCCCAGTCTGTGTCGTATGTCGGGAATTCGATCTTGGCGTAACCCTGCTTTGCATAATCCAGCACACGCTTGATGTATGTCTCGGGGATCATCACCTTTTTCGCAGCGCGAACAGCAGCTTGCAGGGCGGTATTCACCTTGGGGTCGTAAGCATCAGCTTCGGCGCCATCCCATGCCTTGATCGCCGCGAAAATCTCGTTGAGGTATTTCTCGTGCATCTTGGAGCCAGCGACGATCGACGCCACTTTCTGCTCTTCGATAACTTTCCAGTTGATGAAGTCCTGAATATCTGGGTGATCCGCATCAACGATCACCATCTTCGCCGCGCGCCGTGTGGTGCCGCCCGATTTGATCGCACCAGCAGCGCGATCACCGATTTTCAGGAAGCCCATGAGGCCGGATGACTTACCGCCACCGGACAAAGGCTCGCCCTCGCCGCGCAGTGACGAGAAGTTGGTGCCTGTGCCGGAACCATACTTGAACAAACGCGCCTCGCGGACCCACAGGTCCATGATGCCGCCGTCATTCACCAGATCGTCAGAGACAGACTGGATAAAGCAAGCGTGCGGCTGCGGGTGCTCGTAAGACGATGTAGATTTCGTCAGCTTCTTGGTTTTGTAGTCAACATAGTGGTGGCCCTGTGCGGGACCGTCGATGCCGTAGGCCCAGTGCAGGCCAGTATTGAACCACTGCGGAGAATTTGGTGCCGCGCGCTGGGTCGCCAGCATGAAGCGCATCTCGTCAAAGTAGGCCTGCGCGTCTTCTTCGGTGGTGAAATAGCCACCCTTCCAGCCCCAGTACGCCCATGCACCGGCGAGTCGGTCAAACACCTGCTTGGCGGATGTTTCACCGCTGAATGTCGCATCGTCGGTGGGGACAGAACGCCACAGGAACTCTGGCACGCCCTTTTCCTTCACGCGCTTGGTGGCAGACGGAACACCGGCCTTACGGAAATATTTCTGGGCGATCACGTCAGAGGCGACCTGGCTCCAGTCTTGCGGGATCTCGCAGTTTTCAAGTTTGAAGACGATGCTGCCGTCAGGGTTCCGGATCTCGGAAGTGGCACTGCGAAAAGCAAGCTCCGCATATGCATCTTGTCCTGCGCTTGTAAAACTACGTTCGATTTTCATCTCTAACTGCCCCGTTCAAATGCGCCGTCGTTGCGGCTGTGTCTCAAGTCAATGATGCCTGTTCAGCATCGTCGGCACTGCCACTTGGCACGCAGGACAGACAGAACCGGTCACGTGATGAAGCCATCACGCGGCATTCAGGTCAGTCTTCAGCATTTTGCTTCGTCCCCGTGCCAACACCACATCTAGTGTGTTCCGCGCCAGCTTTCACAACCTGACGTATCTGACGCCGTTTGGTCAACGGGATTTTTACGAAGATTTAAGATATGTTCAGTTGACGGATTGCACGCAGTCTGGGTCCGCGGGGTCGCTCCGATTCATGCACCATTTTTTCCACAAGCCACCCGCCGCAACCTGACAGTTGACCGATAGGAAGTTTACCAACGTCACAACGCATTTAGCCCGCGTCTTTGACAAAATGGATCAACTTTATCCGCAGCTGTGCATAACCGGTGTCACATAAATTAGACACATCGGCGGATTGGTGCAGGTGCTGCAAAATCCACACGGTATTGCGTCTGGCAGGACCATAGATGTCTATATGTTGTGCCACGATGCCGCACCTGATCGAGAATCAGAGCGACCGATTCTATGTCGAATCAAGATGTGGTGCTGCGAGACCGCGATAAGCGGCAGAACAGAGATAATACCAGTGATGTGAGGGTAAAATGGTCGGGGCAGAGAGATTCGAACTCCCGACCCTCTGTTCCCAAAACAGATGCGCTACCAGACTGCGCTATGCCCCGGACCGAGGCTGTATTTAGTCGGGTCTTTCGCGTTTGAAAACCCCATTTGCACATGAATTGTGATTAATTTCTGCCTGCCCTTGGGGCAAATCATTTAACCGTCACAAGGCAAGGCCGCATCGGGCCCGATTGCGGGGTGTTGCAGCACCGCGCCCGGCTTAATCCCAAGGCGTGCGGCCAAACCGCCGTTGATCTCAAGCACATACTGTATGTCGTCGCCGCCCAGAATACTGGTCCGGTCACCGGGAATCGCCTCTGGATGGATATGCGTGATTGTTCCGTCTGCCTGCGCAAACAACATATCGAGCGGGATCAAGGTATTTTGCATCCAGAAGCTGGCGACTTGAGGGGCCTCATAAACAAAAAGCATGCCTGACAGAATCGGCATGCTTTCCACAAACATCAGGCCCTGCGCGCGTTCCTGCGCATCATCCGCCACATCGACGCTGAAATGGGCCTGCCCGAAATCACCCGCAACAGTCACGCGCCCGTCAGAACAGGCCGCCGCGGCGGGCTGGGCCATCAGCGCCAGTATTACGGCCAAGCCGGTTTTCATCATTTCAATGCTACGTCCCATCCAACCACATCAATCGCCATGCGCCCCCGTTCACCATCGATCAAACGCAGACCGATAGCCTCTCCCGGTTGCAAGTCCGACAGTCCGCTTTGACGCAAAACCTCGATATGGACAAAAACGTCAGCCGGATCGCCAAAGACATTGGCAAACCCAAAGCCCTTGGTTTTATCGAACCACTTTACACGCGCAGGTTCAATCGTCGTTGCTGCGATCTGTTCGGCTGTAATGGTGGACATGTCGCGCAGCGGTGCGCCGTCGACGGCGGGGGGCGATAGCGAAAGGATTGTGGTGGCCTGCAATCCGCGTTCGGTTTGGTTGGCTTCGATCTCGATGCTTGCGCCATCTGCAACGGACCCCTGCCCGAAGTTGCGCAGCACGTTTGCATGCAAAAGAATGTCCGGTCCGCCTTCGTCTGAGACGATAAAGCCAAATCCCTTTGCCGGATCATACCATTTTATAATCCCGGTCACGGTTGTGACGGGATCGTTCGGTTCGGTTGTCATAGTGTCCTGCCTTATCGCACGATATTTTGTGCGGCCCTTGATTGGGTCGACTTTTCACCATTTAACACCATAAAATAAGGGGCGTGCAAGCCGCTGCCATTCACGATACGTGAATTTAGGGGCTTATCCGCTCAACTGACCAAGCGTCATCTACCGTATTTCGGGTCCAGCGAAACCGGTCATGCAACCGAAAGGCGCCATCGGCCCAAAACTCGATCTCGACCGGCGTGATCCGGTATCCTCCCCAATAAGGCGGCCTTTCGGGATCAGTTCCTTTCGTGGCTGTGACCTTGGCGACCTCAGCCATCAAGGCCGCACGCGACGACAGCGGTTGTGACTGGCGTGACGCCCATGCGCCCAATCTGCTTTTGAGTGACCGTGACCGGTAATAGGCATCCGCAATCGCGCCGTCCTCTTTGGTGACATGCCCGCGCACGCGCACCTGACGGGCCAGCGATTTCCAGTGCATGACAAACGCGGCCTTACCCGTCGCCGCGATTTCCTGCGCCTTTTTACCTTCGTAATTGGTGTAAAAGACAAAGGCCGCCTCTTCGATATCTTTCAGGAGCACCATCCGCACATTGGGTAGACCCGTGTCATCCACGGTCGACAGCGCGATTGCGTTAGGATCGTTCGGTTCGGTCTTCTCGGCCTCGGCCAACCAGCTGCGGGCAATCGCAAAAGGATCGTCCCCTGCAAAAATACCGGTTCTGTCCATCGCTGCGGTCCTTTCCAAAGAAACAATGGCGGGTCTTGGCCTCGCCCTTGTCGGTGTCTGCATGATCGCCTAAACCTCAAGCAACATGAACGCAAAGGCCAAGGGGATTGGATATGACGTCAGAGTTGATGCGCGGCAAGCGTGGACTGATCATGGGGCTGGCCAACGACAAGTCAATCGCTTGGGGAATTGCCAAGGCCTGTGGTGACGCAGGTGCAGAGCTTGCTTTCTCTTATCAAGGGGATGCGCTTCTAAAGCGTGTTGGTCCCTTGGCTGCACAGTTGGGCTCTGATCTGGTGATCCCCTGTGACGTCAGCGACGAGGCATCGGTTGATGCGCTTTTCGAGACGCTGAAAGAAAAGTGGGGCACGCTGGACTTTGTCGTGCACGCCATCGGGTTTTCCGACAAAGGGGAACTGCGGGGCCGTTACGTTGATACAAGCCGCCAGAACTTCCTGACATCGATGGATATTTCGGTCTATTCCTTCACATCTGTCGTGCAACGCGCCGAAAAAATGATGAATGAAGGCGGCTCCTGTCTGACGCTCACCTATTATGGCGCAGAGCGTGTGATGCCACACTACAACGTCATGGGTTTGTGCAAAGCGGCACTGGAAGCATCGGTGCGGTATTTGGCCGAAGACCTTGGTAAAGACGGCATCCGCGTGAATGCGATTTCCGCGGGTCCGATCAAGACGCTTGCCGCCTCCGGCATTGGCGATTTCCGCTACATTCTGAAATGGAACGAATACAACTCGCCCCTGCGCCGCACCGTGACCATCGAAGACGTGGGCAAATCTGCACTGTACCTACTGTCCGATCTCGGTTCCGGCACGACAGGCGAGGTGCTGCATGTCGACGCAGGCTATCACGTGGTCGGCATGAAAGCGGTGGACGCGCCGGATATTACCAAGGAATGACCCTTACCGCGTTTCTGGCCATTGTCGCGATCCATCTGGCTGCTGCCATCAGCCCGGGACCATCTTTTGTGGTGGCCTTGCGGGTCGCCGCTGCCGAAGGATTTCGCGTGGCGGCGGCGCTGGCTCTTGGCTTCGGATTGGGAGCCGTGCTTTGGGCTGCCGCTGCAATGGCCGGTATCGCGCTTTTGTTCGAACTGGTGCCTGCGCTTTTCACAACGATGAAACTTGTAGGTGCTGCGTTTTTATTATTCGTCGCATTTATGATGTGGAAACACGCCAAAGACCCGATGGAACAACCTGATCCGTCAGTGCGTCCACGATCTGTCTGGGGTGCGGTCCGCTTTGGATTTCTGACATTTGCCACGAACCCCAAACCCGCGATCTTCTTTGGCGCGGTTTTCGTAGGCCTCGTGCCCACGGACACGCCGCTTATCTGGAAGGCTGCGATCATCGCCGCAGTGTTTATTAACGAAACGCTCTGGTATCTGTTTGTCGCCCGTATCTTCTCGCTCCCCCGTGCCCGCGCGTGGTATGTGCGCGCCAAAACGTGGATCGACCGGAGCTTTGGAACCCTCATCGCCCTGTTTGGGCTGAAAATCGCTATTACTTGAAAGGCCCCCCGCCATGAGCGCTAAAGACGAAAGCCGCCTGCCCCACGAAAAAGGCTTCCATATCAGCTGGGATCAAATCCACCGCGACAGCCGCGCCCTTGCGTGGCGGCTGGATGGCAAAGGCCCCGACGACGGACACTGGCGTGCAGTTGTAGCGATCACACGCGGCGGCATGGCCCCCGCGATGATCGTGGCCCGCGAACTGGATATCCGCACCGTCGATACGATCTCGGTCATGTCCTACTATTCCGGCGGCGGCAAAGCCGACGAACGTCGCGAAGCCAAGGTGCTGAAATCACCCGATTCCGAAATGATGGGCGACGGCACCGGTGTGCTGATCGTGGATGATCTGGTGGACAGCGGCAAAACGCTGGAACTTGTGCGCCAACTTTACCCCAATGCGCATTTTGCCACCGTCTATGCCAAACCGGCGGGCGAGCCTCAGGTGGACACCTTCATCACCGGCGTCAGTCAGGATACGTGGATCTTCTTCCCGTGGGATATGGCGCTGCAGTACGTGGAACCTTACCGCGGGAAAGATTGAAGACGCCTCCGGCGGGAGTTGTTCTAGGCCAAATGAAGCGAGGCCCCGCGCCAACTCTTCTTTTGGACCGAAATACTTCGGGGGTTTGGGGGCAGCGCCCCCATCAGATAAAATAGCGTGCGGCGCAAGCCGCCCATTTGGATCAGACCATGTCACTAAGCCGCACCAAAGCCACTTTCGCCCCGCCCGTCATGGAGGCGCGCCGCTGGCTGGACGGCGTGACCCACCCTGCGGATCGCCCGCTGATCAACGTCAGTCAGGCGGCCCCCGTCGATCCGCCACCTGCGCCTATGCGGGCTGCCATGGCGGATATGATCGTTCAGGACCCCGAGGCTCATCTTTACGGCCCGGTCCTTGGCCTGCCTGCGCTGCGCGATGCTGTCGCCGACCGATGGTCACGGGCTTACGGCGGGCAGATTACGTCATCACAGGTTGCCATCACATCGGGCTGTAATCAGGCGTTTGCAGCAGCGATATCGGCTATTTGTGCCGAAGGAGATGAGGTCATCATCCCGCTGCCCTACTACTTCAACCACCGGATGTGGCTGGACATGGCGGGGATCAAGACAGTCGGCCTGATGTGCGGCGATGACATGGTGCCCAACGCCGATGCCGCTGCCGCGTTGATCACGGATCGCACACGCGCCATCGCTTTGGTCAGTCCCAACAACCCGACAGGCGTGGAATACCCCGCACAAACATTGTCGGCCTTCCGTGATCTGGCGCGCGCGCGTGGCATTAAATTGATCGTCGATGAAACCTACCGCGACTTTGACAGCCGAACAGGTCCGCCGCATACGCTGTTTGCTGATGGCGCCTGGGACGATACGCTGATCCAGCTTTATTCCTTTTCAAAAGCCTATCGCCTGACCGGTCACCGTGTCGGCGCAATGATCGCATCCACCGACATTCTGGCAGAGGCTGAGAAGTTTCTGGACACCGTCACAATCTGCCCCAACCAGCTTGGCCAGCGCGCAGCGCTTTGGGGCATGGAAAACCTTGACGACTGGCTGGCCGGTGAGCGGCTTGAAATTCTGGACCGCCGCGCCGCAATTGAAGAGAACTTCCACCTGATTGCCGATCAGGGATGGCAGCTTTTGGGCTGCGGCGCGTATTTTGCCTATGTGCGGCATCCGTTTGACATGGCGTCGGACACGCTAGCGCAAAAGCTGGTTGCAGAGGCGGGCATTCTTGCCCTGCCCGGCACCATGTTCATGCCCGCAGAGGTCGCAGACGGGAAACGGCAGTTGCGCATCGCATTCGCCAATATCGACCGCGCTGGCATTGCGACGCTCTTTTCACGGCTGGCAGCGCTGCAATTCTAGGTGAAAGCGCCGCCCAAAGCCTTGCACGCCTGCCATGCGCACCTTACACATTCGCGACCAACACTAACGGGGCCAAAGCGCCCTGCATGACACGGGGCAGACGCACGCATGGCCAACGAGACCACGACAAAAAAGAAGGGCCCACGCTACGGCGTCTGGTTCATCATGATTTTGCTGTTCATCGGCCTTCTTGGCTTTGGAACCGGTGGGCTTGGCGGCAACATCCGCAGCGTCGGCACCGTTGGCGAGAAAGAGATTAACGTCGCCACCTACCAGCGCGCCCTGACCGACCAAATCCGCGCGTTCGAGGCGCAAGTCGGCACCACGCTGACATTCCAGCAGGCGCAGGCCTTCGGCATTGATCAGGCGGTTCTGGGTCAGGTCGTCGCATCCCGCGCGCTGGACAATGAGGCCAGCAGCCTTGGCATTTCTGTGGGTGATGAACGCGTGGCGACCGAAGTGTTGCGCGTGCCCGGTTTTCAGGGGCTGAATGGTGAATTTGACCGTGAAGCCTACCGCTTTGCATTGCAGCAAACCGGTCTGACCGAATCCCAGTTCGAGGACAGTATCCGCGAAGAGATCGCACGCACCCTGTTGCAAGGTGCTGTCGTAGGCGGTGTGCCAGCGCCTGACACGTATGCCGACACAGTGGTGTCCTACATCACAGAACGGCGCGATATTTCATGGGCCACTGTTGATGCCACAGCCCTGACAGAGCCGCAGGCCGGACCAACAGATGCTGACCTGACCGCATTCTACGAAGCGAACCCCGATTTGTTCACGCTGCCCCAAGAGCGTAACATCACCTATGCGTGGCTGACGCCCGCGATGATCGCGGATGATATCGTGATCGACGAAGCTGCGATTGCCGAACTTTACAACGAACGTCTGTCAGATTTCGTCCAGCCCGAGCGCCGCCTTGTCGAACGCCTCGTCTTTGGTGATGAGGCGCAGGCTACAGCCGCGCTTGCGCGTGTGACGAACGGTGAAGCTACGTTTGACGATCTGGTGGCAGACCGTGGTCTTGATCTGGCCGATGTTGACATGGGCGATGTTGCGCAGGATGAACTGGGTGCCGCAGGTGATGCCGTCTTTGCCGCCCAAGCGGGCGATATCGTTGGTCCGTTCAATACATCACTCGGTCCGGCGCTGTTCCGGATGAATGCCATCTTGTCTGCCGAAGAAACCACACTGGAAGAGGCAACCGCCGATTTGCGGGCCGAACTGGCCACGGCACGCGCGCGCCGTGTCATTGATGATGCCCGCGACGGGATCACCGACCTGATGGCTGGGGGTGCCACACTGGAAGATCTGGCCGAGCGCACGGACTTGCAGCTTGGCAGCCTTGCGTGGACCCCTGACACAACCGACGACATCGCCGCTTATGAAGAATTCCGCGCCGCCGCAGAGGCCGCGCAGGAAGGCGATTTTGCCTCGCTGGAAGAACTGTCAGACGGTGGCGTTTTCGCGCTGCGCCTTGATGGCATCACGCCGCCTGCCCTGCAGCCGCAAGAAGAAATTCAAGGTGCGCTGATTGCCGCGTGGGACGCAGCCCAGACCAAGCAAGCCGTGATGGATCGCGCATTCGAGATTGCAGACACGATCCGTCCGCTGACAAGCCTCGAAAGCCTTGGTCTGACAGCCAATGAAGAGCCCGAAATCTCGCGTCGGAGCTTTATCGAAGGCACGCCGCCGAATTTCACTGAAACAGTCTACGAGATGGATGAAGGTGGTATTGAAGTGCTTGAGGCTGGCGACAACGCGATCATCGTGCGACTGAACCGCATCTATGCCGCTGACGACGAGGCCGAGACTTCTGCAAACCGCGAAACGGTTGCCGACACCGCTGCTGCTGGCATAGCGCAGGACATTTTTGAGGTGTTCTCCGGTCAGGTGCAGCAGCGCACTGACATCGTTCTTGACCAGGCGGCAATCAACGCCGTCAACGCCTCTCTTCAGTAAGGTCTGACATGGCCCTTTTGCCCGACTTCGAGACCTTCGCCAAAGCCTATGACGCAGGCGAAAACCAGATCGTCTACGCGCGTCTTGCGGCCGATCTGGATACGCCCGTGTCGCTGATGCTGAAACTGGCGGGCGCAGGCAAAGATGCGTTCATGCTTGAATCCGTCACGGGCGGCGAAGTGCGCGGACGGTATTCCATTGTCGGCATGAACCCCGACCTGATTTGGGAATGCCGCGGCAAGACCAGCCGCTTGAACCGCAAGGCGCGTTTTGAACCAGAGGCGTTTGTTGATTGTGAAGACGACCCCCTGACAGCGCTGCGCGGATTGCTGGCAGAATCACGTATCGACCTGCCCGCCGATCTTCCTGCCGCCTCTGCAGGCTTGTTCGGCTATCTGGGCTATGACACGATCCGGCTGGTGGAACACCTGCCGGATGTGAACCCTGATCCGCTTGATCTGCCTGACGCGGTGATGATGCGCCCTTCGGTCGTGGCCGTGCTGGATGGTGTGAAGGGTGATGTGATCCTCGTGGCTCCGGCGTGGGCCAATGGCGACCTGTCAGCCCGTGCAGCCTACGCGCAAGCAGCCGAACGGGTCATGGACGCGCAGCGCGCATTGGACCGGCCAGCGACGCTGGAAAGCCGCAGCCTTGCCGATCCCCGCGAACCCGCAGCCCCCGTCAGCAACTTCACACATCAAGGCTATCTTGATGCAGTAGAGCAGGCCAAGGAATACATCCGCGCAGGTGATATTTTCCAAGTGGTGCCGTCCCAGCGTTGGGTGCAGGACTTCCGTGAACCGCCGTTTGCGCTTTATCGCAGTCTGCGTCGCACGAACCCTTCACCGTTCATGTTCTTCTTTAATTTTGGCGGCTTTCAGGTCATCGGGGCCAGCCCTGAAATTCTGGTGCGGGTCTTTGGCAAAGAAGTAACAATCCGCCCGATCGCCGGCACACGCCCACGCGGCGCTACCCCGGAAGAGGACAACGCCAACGAAGCCGACCTGATGGCGGATCAGAAGGAATTGGCCGAGCATCTGATGCTGCTTGATCTGGGGCGTAACGACACCGGTAAAGTCTCCAAGATCGGTACGGTCAGACCGACCGAGCAGTTTATCGTCGAACGCTACAGCCACGTCATGCATATCGTGTCCAACGTGGTGGGTGAACTGGCCGATGATCAGGATGCGCTGTCGGCCTTCTTTGCAGGCATGCCTGCTGGAACAGTTTCCGGCGCCCCCAAAGTGCGCGCGATGGAGATCATCGACGAATTGGAGCCTGAAAAGCGCGGCGTCTATGGTGGCGGTTGCGGTTACTTTTCTGCCAATGGCGACATGGACATGTGCATCGCTTTGCGCACCGCCGTGGTGAAGGACGAAAAGCTCTATATTCAGGCCGGTGGCGGCGTTGTTTATGACAGCGATCCCGAAGCTGAATATCAGGAAACCGTTCACAAATCGAACGCCATCCGCAAGGCAGCAGCAGACGCCGCAATGTTTTCGGGCAGCGGCAACAGCTAGTTACTGATCTTTCAGGATCGCTGTGACAGGCACGAGCGCCACCTGCCCTGCGCGATTTGCCGTGCCCCACAGGATCAGCGCGGAAATCGTGTCAGCCCGTACACGGCCCAGCAACACGACCCCGCTTTCCTGTCGCGCACGAAACGCGGCCTGATCCATAAAGCGTCGGATCACGCGGGCATCCTGCCCCTCGCTATCCAGATCACGGTAGACGGTTCCGGTTGGAACGCCCGCCTTGGCCGCCTCGCGCACTGTGGAATTCAATCCTTGTGAGATTGTGATCAGCCCGCGCCCGTCTTCGGCGACTGCAGCAATGCTTTGCGCGATCAGGGCGTTGTCGCCGCTTTGCAGACCTGCGTTACCTGCATCCAGCACAGCAACCGTTTCCGGCAAAGTGGCAAAGGCTGCTTCAAAAAAGACCTCGACATCAGACGGTTGCGCACCGTCTGGCAGTGCCGCAAGCACGCCCACCTCAATCCCAGCAGCGCGATAGGCAACCATTTTTTCGGCTGCGTCTGGCGATGACGGGTTCAGCATCACAGTGACGGGAAACGGCACCCCTGCCAAAGCCGGAACAGCACTTGCGAATGAGCCGTCATCAATCAACACGACCGCAACCGTCGGTTTGTTATCGGGGTTCTCGGCACGCAGGCCGTAGCGTTCAATTGCTGGCGCATCGGGATCAACAGCGTCTTCTGTAGCCGCGACCTCCTCCTCCGGCGCCTCTTCGGGCGTTGCGCCCAAGCGATTGACGCGCACGCCGCTGTCACCCGTGGGCAAGCCCGTTGTTGGCTCGGCCACGATGGTCACAACCGCAGGCGCATCGGTGGTTGGCTCTGGCGCAGGCTCGGACGGCGCGGCTGCCACCTCTTCTGGCTCTGGCTCGGGCGTGACAGGCGCTGGCGTGGCCGCCTGTTCGGCTGTTGCCGTATCCGGCGCGGTCGGTGCGTCTGGTGGGGTCAGCCCTTCTGGCGCTTCAGCTGTCTCCGGTGCAGTGTCGATGACAGCAGTGTCCGCCACATCGACGCCTTCCGGTGTTTCCAGCGCATCGGGCGTTTCGATAGTGGTCGTTGTATCGGGCGCTTCTGCCACGTCGTCAGTCACTTCGGATGTTGTATCCTCTGCCACAACATCGGGCACCTCAACCACCACTGGCGCGGGCGGGGCAGCGGGCACGGTTGAGACGATAAGATCGTCCTCTGCCAAAGGCACTTGTGGCGCAACAGATTGCGGATTCGGCAAGACAGGATCTTCGGGCGTCAGCGCAAGCTGCGGGGCGGCAGCAGGTTCTGGCGCATCGGGCACATCAGCGATGACAGCCAGATCAGGTTGGTTAGCAGGGGCTGTGTCGGCCACGATCCCTTGCGTTTCGATCTGTGGCGCAACAACACGCTGCGTTGTGGTCGCAGGCTCTGCGCTGGCTTCGCTGTCAACGGGTTGATCCAGCGGTGCGCTTTGCGCCACGTCCTGATCGGCGGTTTGTGGCGCACTGACCTGCGGGGCTGCGGGCGGTGCATTGCCAGCAGGCTGTTCACTGACCAGCGAAGCAGCACTCACAGCCAGCCCACCGATCACAACGCCCCACGCGCCACCGGACAACAAACCCTTCATATCGGAACCCTTATGCCTGCCTTACTGCCATCCGGGCGCTTTCACACCCGTAGCGGGCCTTGACGCCCCTGCCCGAGACGGCCCATGTATAACCCGACTATACCGCGACCCGCCCTGTCGGTGGTAGCCCCTATTTCAGGATGATCCGCGCCATGCTGCTGATGATAGATAACTACGACAGTTTCACCTACAATCTGGTGCATTATCTGGGTGAACTGGGTGCTGATATTGTCGTCAAACGCAATGATGCCATCGACGTGCAAGAGGCGATGGCCATGCGGCCCGATGCAATCCTATTGTCCCCTGGCCCCTGTGATCCAGCCCAAGCGGGCATTTGCCTTGCGCTGACCAAAGCCGCCGCCGAAACCAAAACCCCGCTGATGGGCGTATGTCTGGGTCATCAGACCATCGGAGAGGCATTTGGCGGCAAAGTTGTGCGCTGCCACGAAATCGTGCACGGGAAAATGGGCACCATGCGCCACACGGGCAAAGGTTTGTTCGCGGGTCTGCCCAGCCCCTTTGCTGCCACACGCTATCATTCTTTGACAGTTGATCGCGACAGCCTGCCTGACTGCCTCGAGATCACAGCCGATCTGGAAGATGGCACAATCATGGGTCTGCAACATCGCGAATTGCCGATGCACGGCGTGCAATTCCACCCCGAAAGCATCCGGTCCGAACACGGGCACGCGCTTTTGAACAACTTCCTGAAGTCCGTAAAGGTAGCCGCATGAGCGACGCACTCAAACCGCTGATTGACGCCGCAGCCAATGGCCCACTGACCCGCGCACAAGCCGAGGATGCGTTTGGCATTCTGTTTGACGGCGATGCAACACCCAGCCAGATCGGCGGTTTTTTGATGGCCCTGCGCACGCGCGGCGAAACGGTAGATGAATACGCCGCTGCCGCCGCCGTGATGCGCGCCAAATGCCTGCCAGTCAAAGCCCCCGATGGCGCGATGGATATCGTGGGCACAGGTGGCGATGGCAAGCACACGTTGAATATCTCGACCGCCACCGCCTTTGTCGTGGCCGGTGCGGGCGTTCCAGTAGCCAAGCACGGCAACCGCAACCTGTCATCGAAATCCGGCACGGCAGACGTGCAGGGACAGATGGGGATCAACGTCATGGTTGGCCCCGATGTCGTTGAAAAGGGTCTGGCCGAGGCTGGTATCGGTTTCATGATGGCACCAATGCATCATCCCGCGATCAAGCATGTGATGCCCACACGGGCAGAGCTTGGCACGCGTACAATTTTCAACATTCTGGGGCCTATGACGAACCCGGCTGGTGTGACGATGCAGCTGACAGGCGCGTTTTCCCGCGATCTGATCCGACCAATGGCAGATACACTTTTGCAACTTGGCACGACGTCGGCATGGTTGGTCCATGGATCGGACGGCACGGATGAATTGACGATCACCGGCACAAGCTGGGTCGCCGCGATCGAAAACGGCGCCGTGCGCGAGTTCGAGATTACACCCGACGATGCAGGCCTGCCGACGCATCCGTTTGAGGCCATTGTCGGCGGCACACCCGAAGAGAACGCGGAAGCCCTGCGCGAATTGCTATCCGGCAAGGCCAGCGCCTACCGCGATGCGGTCCTGCTGAACGCTGCCGCTGCGTTGCTCGTGGCCGGAAAGGTGGAGGATCTGAAAGCTGGCGCCGTGATGGCGGCAAAGGCCATCGACAGCGGTGCCGCAAAAAACGCGGTCGACACGCTGGCGCGGATCACATCAGCGGCGTGACATTCGATCTGTCACGTCTGGGTGCCTGGGGTAACCTACCCTTTTTCGCGCACCATCTTCCCGATCTTGCCACCCGTATCGGCCCAGATACCGTGCTGCCCGACACGGCACTGACATTTCGCGCATTAGAACTTTGCCAACCGGATGACACCAAAGTCGTGATCCTTGGCCAAGACCCATATCATACCGCTGGCAAAGCGGATGGTCTGGCCTTTTCGATCCCCGCTGATTTTGGTGGACGGCTCGACAGTTTGGGTAACATTTTCAAAGAACTACGCACCGATCTCAATGTAAATCGGTCAAAGACATCGCTCGACGACTGGGCGGATCAGGGCGTGTTGCTGCTGAACACCGCTTTGACGGTTCCCGAAGGCCAGCCAAAGGCACATGCAAAACATGGGTGGGATCAACTGGTCAAAGATGCGTTAGAGCATCTCAATCCCCGCCCCTGTGCGCATATCCAGTGGGGTAAGCCTGCGCAGTCTTTTGCCAGACATATCGCGCCGGATCACCTGATCCTACAATCGGCACATCCTTCACCATTATCCGCCGCGCGCGGCTTTTTCGGCTCGCGCCCATTTTCAACCGTGAACCAGTGGCTTATTGATCAAGGCCAGACACCGATTAATTGGGCGGACCCCTGAATGACAGCCACCATTCTCGACAAGATCAAGGCCTACAAGCTTGAGGATATCGCCAAGCGCAAGAAGGCTGTGCCTTTCGCCGATGTGGACGCCCGCGCCCAAGAGGCTGACCCGACACGTGGCTTTGCTGATGCGCTGCATGCGGCCACGCGCAGTGGCTATGGCCTGATTGCCGAAATTAAAAAGGCGAGCCCGTCCAAGGGGCTGATCCGCGCTGATTTTGACCCGCCCGCATTGGCGCAAGCCTATGCTGATGGCGGGGCCGCGTGTCTGTCTGTTCTGACCGATGGTCCCTCCTTTCAGGGCGATGACAGCTATCTGTCAGCCGCCCGCAGCGCCGTTGAGCTTCCAGCGCTGCGTAAGGACTTTATGTATGACACCTATCAGGTGGCCGAGGCGCGCGCATTGGGTGCAGATTGCATCCTGATCATCATGGCATCGGTCAGCGATGATCAGGCGCAAGAGCTTGAGGATGCTGCGTTTTCCTACGATATGGATGTGCTGATCGAGGTGCATGATGCCGACGAACTGGAACGTGCGACGCATCTCAAATCGCCACTGATGGGCATCAACAATCGTAACCTCAACACATTTGAGACAACGCTGGATACAACACGGCAGCTGTCCAAACTGGTGCCAGCCGACCGGATGATCGTGTGCGAAAGCGGCTTGTCAGGCCCCGAAGAGCTGGCCGACATGGCGCGTTATGGCGCACGTGCATTTCTGATCGGTGAAAGCCTGATGCGGCAGGATGATGTTGCCACCGCAACGCGCACATTGCTGGCAAATCCATTGCAATCCGGCGGCATGTAATGGCAGGCCCCGATCCCGACAAGCTGAGCCATTTTGACGCCGATGGTCAGGCGCATATGGTTGATGTGTCGGACAAACCCGTGACCGACCGGATCGCCACAGCCGAGGCGCATATCGTCATGACGCCAGCCACGCTCGCGCTGATCATGGAGGGCCGTGCAGGCAAAGGCGACGTGCTTGGGATTGCGCGCATTGCTGGCATCATGGCGTCAAAAAAAACGGCTGAACTCATTCCGCTGTGTCATCCGCTGCCCATCACCAAAGTTGCGGTTGATCTTGAACCTGACACCGACCTGCCCGGCGTGCAGATCACGGCAACCGTCAAGACCTCAGGCCAGACCGGGGTTGAGATGGAGGCTTTAACTGCTGCTTCGACGGCGGCGCTAACCGTATACGACATGGTGAAGGCCGTGCAGAAGGACATGGTGATCGGCGGCCTGCGCGTGACGCTGAAAGACGGCGGAAAATCGGGCCGTTTTACCGCATGATCTCGGTCGCGCAGGCACTGACCCACCTATTTGATCTGGTCCGTCCACTTGAGACCGAAACCGTGCGTTTGCATGACGCCGCCGGTCGCGTGCTGGCGCAGGATGCGGTTGCGCGGCGCGATCAACCCCCTTTTGCTGCATCGTCGATGGACGGATATGCTGTGCATGGCGATCAGGTCACGGAGGGCGCCGCGTTTACTGTCGTAGGAGAGGCGGCCGCCGGACACGCATTGGACCGCAGCATCGCACCGCACGAGGCCGCACGCATCTTTACAGGCGCGCCGATGCCCACAGGCACGGACCGCGTGGTTATTCAGGAAGATGTGACGCGCGACGGCGATACGATCACCGTGAATGTGGGCGCCGACACGCAGGCTTACGTGCGCGAACAGGGTAAGGATTTCAAAAACGGCGACAGCATCACCGCGCCACGGCTTTTATCCGCAAGCGATGTGGCCCTTTTGGCCGCCATGAACATCGCGTCTGTAACAGTGACGCGCCGCCCGAAAGTCGCGATTATCGCCACCGGCGACGAGTTGGTGCAACCCGGTGAAGCCCCCGGCCCCGATCAGATCATCGCCTCCAACAGCTTTGGTCTGGCCGCGCTCATGCAGCAACACGGTGCGGATGTCAGGCACTTGCCGATTGCGCGCGACACGTTGCCAAGCCTGCGCACCGTTCTTGATCTTGCCAAAGATGCCGACCTTATTCTCACCATCGGCGGCGCGTCCGAAGGCGACCACGATCTTGTGGCCGAAGCCGCCACCAAAATGGGCCTCGACCGTTCGTTCTATAAAATCGCGATGCGCCCCGGGAAGCCGCTGATGGCAGGCACTTTAGGCACCGCCACCCTCATCGGACTGCCTGGCAATCCTGTGTCTGCGATGGTTTGTGGCCACATCTTTGTCTTGCCAGCACTGCGGAAGATGATGGGATTGCCAGCGGAACCAGCGCCGACGATGACTGCAACGCTCGCCGCGCCTGTCGGGCAAAACGGACCACGCGAACACTATATGCGCGGTATTCTCGGCAACGGTTCAGTCACGGTTTTTGAACAGCAGGACAGTGTTTTGCTGTCCTTGCTTTCTCAAGCTAACTGCCTTGTCATCCGCCCCCCGCATGACCCCGAACGGGCAGCGGGCGATACTGTCACGATCGTGCAAATCTAAGAACACAGCACGAATAGTTTGACACAAAACAGGAACATCGGTAGAACATTGGCAAAACGTGCGATCTGAAGCCCCGTGCGGCGAAAGGAACACCCGATGCTGACCAAGAAACAACTCGACCTGTTGGAATTCATTCACAAGCGTGTGCAACGCGACGGTGTTCCCCCATCTTTTGACGAGATGAAAGAGGCGCTTGATCTGCGGTCCAAATCGGGCATTCACCGTCTGATCACCGCACTGGAAGAACGCGGATTTATCCGGCGTCTTGCACACAAAGCGCGCGCGCTAGAAATCGTGAAACTGCCTGACGCAATGGCTGGCAAAGTCGGCGGGTTCAACCCGCGGGTCATTGATGGCGACAAACCCGACAGCACCCCCGCCGCCGCCATGGCAGTTGACGGAACAGGTGCCGTTGAATTGCCCGTCATGGGTCGGATTGCCGCTGGTGTGCCGATCTCGGCGATTTCGGAAGTGTCGCACAATGTCGCCGTTCCACAGTCCATGCTTGGTGCCGGTGAACATTATGCGCTTGAGGTGCGTGGCGACTCCATGATCGACGCAGGCATCAACGATGGCGACGTGGTGGTCATTCGTGAAACAACTGCGGCAGACAATGGCGACATTGTTGTGGCATTGGTCGAGGATAGCGAGGCCACGTTGAAGCGTTTCCGCCGCAAGAATGGTATGATCGCACTTGAGGCCGCCAATCCCGCCTACGAAACACGCATGCTGCGCGACGATCAGGTCAAGGTGCAGGGACGGTTGGTTGGATTGATCCGCACCTACTAAGGATCTTGCAGCACTTGTGACAGCAATGGCGCATCACTGCGCTGTTGCGGTGGCGGAAGAGCAAACATGGTGGGCTGCCCTGCTGACGATGCGGTCATGTTCCACGGTCTTTGCCCCGTGAAATGGCGTGCCGTTGTCAGGACAAGCGTGCCGTTATCAGCCAGATCAAACGCGAGCGAGCCTGTGGCCCGCAGACGATCAATATCAAACGCCAGACATGGTCGATCCTCAGGATCTGACTGGTTCGTGATCAACACATCTGCCCCGCCGCATCCCGCGATGCCCGCCAGCGCGGTTTTGCCAGTGGTTTGCAGGATACGCCAACGCCCCAGATCAAGGGTCGCCACGCGCCCTGCCCGTATGATCCCGTCGCGTTCATGGGCTGTCTCTTGCGCCACGGGCCAACCGTCATTCTCAAGCCAGACGCCTGCGACAAACCCATCGCCGCGCGGTTTGGATAGCGCGCGACCGTCATGCGTCATATGACCGATCAACCCGCCGCTATCGGCCACCAGAACGGCCGGACGCTCCGTGATGGACCAGAAACCAAACGCAGCAGACGCCGCCACGACACCACCCCACCGGGCCGGTCCGTGCCACAATGTGACAAACAACAATCCCAAGGCCAGCAGCGGCAACACCACGGGCATGGGAAAAACCACGTGTCCCAATGCGCCCTCCTGCTCCGCGACAGAGCGGGCGACGAACAAAATCCAGTCCAAACCCCATCCCATCACGGTCAGGCCAATCTGCCATAATCCCAAAGGCGCAAGGCACACCGCTAGCACAGCCGCGGGCATCACCATCACGCCCATCAACGGCACGCTAAGAAGATTGGCAATCAGGCCGTAGTGCGCGATCTGGTTAAAATGCACCGCCGCGAACGGTGCCGTTGCCAGACCCGCAACAAAGCTGGAGATGACAACTGATAAAACAGGTCGTGCCCATTTCGGTATCCGCGTCATATCCACCGAACGGAGCGCGCCGAACACTGCGACCAAGGCCGTGGTGGCAGCAAATGACATCTGGAAGCCCGGCCCGATCAGGCTTTCTGGTTGGATGACCAAGACGATCACCGCCGCCATCGCAACCGCGCGCATCGTCAATGCACGCCGCCCCAACAAAACCGCCACGAACATCACGGCGATCATGATAAAAGCCCGTTCGGTTGCGACATTGCCGCCCGACAGCGCCAGATAGGCTGCGCCCGCAACGATGGCGCACGCAGCCGCAATTTTCTTGACCGGCCATCGCAATCCGACCCCGGGGATCAGAACCAGAAGGCCGCGGATGCTGCCGAAAATGAACGCTGTCAGCAAGCCCATGTGCAGGCCGGAAATTGCCAACAGGTGCGCAAGGTTCGATGCCCGCAGATTGCGCAATGTCTCCTGCCCCATCGCGGACCTGTCGCCGGTCATAATGGCGGCAGCAAACGCGCCTGTTTCCCCCGGCAAGGCCGCCTGCACGGCCCGAGACAGTCCGATCCGCAGCGCAAAGATGCGGATGGCCAGACTTTTTTCGTTCGCGGCACGCAGGCGCAAAACGGGCGCGCGCGTGTAGCCAAGCGCCCCCAATTTGTCGAACCACGCATGACGTTGGAAATCAAAACCGCCAGGCTCTGCCGGACCGCTGGGCGGCGACAGATGCCCTGTCAGGATGATGCGATCGCCTGCGCGATGGGTAGCGTAAGGCTGGTTACCATGCAAGGACACGCGAACCCGCGCAGGCGTGCGGTCAGGTGCCATCCGCGCAAGCACCACCTGATCCAGCGTGAGCCGTTGCGCGTCACTTCCGGATCTGTCGATGGCGACAATGCGGCCCTCAATCGGGCCGTAATAGCGAAAGCTCAACACTGGCGCGGCCTGCATATCCGTTCTGAATTTGGCGACGCTCATACCCGCCAGAACAAGCGCAATCGCAACCAGAACAGGCGCATAGGCAACCGATATCAGCCGTGAAACGATGACCAGTAAACCCGCAAGCACCGTCGCGCCGATAAACGCCACCGCGGGCGGTTCAGTATTCAGCAGAAAATAAAGACCGATACCAATCCCAAGGCACACCGGCACCCAGCCGATCAGATGGCCCCGTTGGGCCAGCAAAGCGTCTGACGTGGCCGTGCCCATGATCGTCAAAGCGCGCACTTGTTCTTTGCCCTTTGGCTGCGTATCTCCCAAGTCCAGCCTCCGACTGTGGGGCAACTTGGTGAACGAAAGGTTAATGCCCAGATGACTTCCGCATCCGACACGCCCGTTGTGACACGCTTTGCACCCTCGCCGACGGGTGCCTTGCATATCGGTGGCGCGCGCACGGCGCTGTTCAACTGGCTTTACGCCCGCGGCCGTGGTGGCAAGTTCCTGCTGCGGATCGAAGATACGGATCGCGCCCGGTCATCTGACGAAAATACGCAAGCCATTCTGGATGGCCTGACATGGCTTGGCCTTGATTGGGACGGTGAGCCGATCAGCCAGCATGCCCGCGCGGACCGGCACGCCGAAGTGGTACATCGAATGCTGGCAGACGGAACCGCATTCAAATGTTTCTCGACCCCAGAAGAGATTGAGGCTTTTCGCGAAACGGCACGCGCGGAAAAAACATCGACCCTGTTCCGGTCCCCGTGGCGCGACGTGCCCGAGGCGGATCATCCAGACCTGCCCTACGTCGTTCGTGTCAAAGCGCCGCGCGATGGTTCAACCACACTGCATGATGAGGTGCAGGGCGATGTTACGTGGTCCAATGATCAGCTTGATGACATGGTTCTGCTGCGCTCCGACGGGTCGCCAGTCTATATGCTGGCGGTGGTTGTGGACGACCACGATATGGGCGTCACCCATGTCATTCGCGGCGACGATCACCTTGCCAACGCATTCCGCCAGAACATGATCTACGATGCCATGGGCTGGGCCAAGCCAACGCTGGCCCATATCCCGCTGATCTTCGGGCCGGATGGCAAGAAGCTGTCCAAGCGGCATGGTGCGACGGGTGCGGCCGAGTATCAGGCGATGGGCTATCCCGCCGCTGGCATGCGCAATTATCTGACACGTCTGGGTTGGAGCCATGGTGACGACGAATTTTTCACCGATGCGCAGGCCCGCGACTGGTTTGATCTGGGCGGTATTGGCAAATCACCAGCCCGTTTCGACTTCAAAAAGCTGGATAACATCTGTGGTCAGCATATCGCGGTTGCCGATGATGCTGCGCTGCTGCATGAATTACAGGCATTTCTTGCGGCAACCGGGGCCGATCCGTTGACGCCACGGCAAAGTGACGGGATGTTGCAGGCCATGTATTGCCTGAAAGAACGCGCGAAGTCCTTTCCAGAACTTATTGAAAAAGCACACTTTGTGCTGACTGAACGCCCCATTGCGCCGGATGAGAAAGCCGCGAAGAACCTTGATAATGTATCCCGTGGTATACTGTCGGAATTGACGCCGCACCTGCAAAATGCTAGCTGGGATCGTGACACTTTAGAGGCACAGGTTTCTGCGTTAGCTGCGGCACACGACACGAAACTGGGCAAGCTGGCTGGTCCGCTCCGCGCGGCTTTGGCCGGGCGCGCGGTCTCTCCGAGTGTTTTTGATATGATGCTGGTTCTCGGGCGTGACGAAACCATCGCCCGGCTCACCGATCTGGATGCCCCGCAAGGGTAAGTGACACCTTTTGGTGACGTTTCATCCTTAACGGTAGCAAGACCTGCAAAACGCGACTGCGCGCCGAAATGGCCGTGCGGCAAACATGGGAATAAAAGCATGGCAGACACACAAAAAACGGCGACCCTGACAATTGACGGTAAGTCCTACGACCTGCCTATCCATTCCCCAACCGGCGGCCCTGATGTGCTTGATATTCGCAAGCTTTATGGGCAGGCCGACGTCTTTACCTACGACCCCGGTTTTACCTCTACTGCCGCTTGCGACAGCACAATCACGTTTATCGATGGCGAAGAAGGCATTCTGCTGCACCGCGGGTATCCGATCGATCAGCTGGCGTCTGAGTCGCACTTCCTCGAGGTATGCTACCTGCTGCTTTACGGCGAACTGCCCGACACCAAAGAGCTTGAGCGGTTCGAGACACTCGTTACCCGCCACACCATGTTGCACGAGCAGATGGCCAATTTCTTCCGTGGTTTCCGCCGTGATGCGCACCCGATGGCCATTATGGTCGGCGTGGTCGGCGCGATGTCTGCGTTTTATCACGACAGCACCGACATTAACGACGCGCATCAGCGCGAGGTTGCCACGATCCGCCTGATCGCAAAGATGCCAACGATTGCCGCGTGGGCCTACAAGTATACTATCGGCCAGCCGTTTGTGTATCCGCGCAACGATCTGGATTACGCGTCAAACTTCCTGCGCATGTGCTTTGCGGTCCCCGCCGAAGACTATGAAGTGAACCCGATCCTTGCCCGTGCGATGGACCGGATCTTTACGCTGCACGCCGATCACGAACAGAACGCATCGACATCGACTGTGCGTCTGGCGTCGTCGTCAGGTGCCAACCCGTTCGCCTGCATTGCGGCTGGTATTGCCTGCCTTTGGGGCCCTGCCCACGGTGGTGCGAACCAGGCCTGTCTTGAGATGCTCAAGGAAATCGGAACGGTTGACCGCATCCCCGAGTTTATCGCGCGTGCAAAAGACAAGAACGACAGCTATCGCCTGATGGGCTTTGGTCACCGCGTTTATAAAAACTTTGACCCCCGCGCGACGGTGATGAAACAGTCCGCTGACGAAGTTCTGGAACTGCTGGGCGTGGAAGACAACCCGCTGTTGCAGGTCGCGATGGAGCTTGAAAAGCAAGCGCTCGCCGATCCGTATTTCGCCGAGAAAAAGCTGTTCCCGAACGTCGATTTCTATTCGGGCATCATCCTTGAGGCGATGGGCTTCCCGACATCGATGTTCACGCCGATCTTTGCGCTGGCTCGCACAGTTGGCTGGATTTCGCAGTGGAAAGAACAGCTTGCCGATCCACAGCTGAAAATCGGTCGTCCGCGTCAGCTTTATATGGGCGAGATGCAGCGCGACTATGTCGATATCGAAAATCGCTAATAGATTAGGGGCCGCAGCGATGCGGCCCTTTTGCCATGCTGAACACTGACCGCCTTATTCTGCGCGGGCCGCGTGACGCCGACATTGACGCGATGTTCGCCACCTACAGTGATCCTGTGGCGATGCGTTACTGGTCCACCCCGCCGCACGCCAATCGTGATGTAACCGCTGCCGATTTCATCAGGCGAAAGGCGGATTGGGACGCCAACAAGCGCAATTTCCAGATCGAAATGGACGGCGTCTGGATCGGCAACGCCGGCATGTTCCGCGACTATGAGGTCGGCTTCATGCTGTCGCGCGTCCACTGGCGCAAAGGCATTGTGTCAGAGGCGATGGGCACAATCATTCCGTATCTGTTCGACACGATCAACGTGCCTTACATGACCGCCGATGCGGACCCGAACAATGCCGCGTCCTGCGGGATCTTGCGTGCGCTAGGATTTCACGAGACCCATCGCGCCAAAGATACCTTTTGTATCAATGGCGTCTGGTCCGATTCGGTGTATTTCCGGCGCGACCCTTAGCGCCCCTCGTAGCGGGCGGGTCGTTTTTCCAGAAAAGCGATGACGCCTTCCTGAAAATCGCGGGTCTGTCCGCATTTGCCTTGCAGCTTGGCTTCCAGCGCTAATTGTTCGTCCAGCGTGTTCTCTGAGGCCGAACGGATGGCCGTCTTCAAATGCTGGTATGCCGCCGTCGGGCCTGCAGCCAGCTGCGCCGCACGGGCCTGCCAACGCCCGACAAATTCCGTGTCAGGGATCGCCTCGTAGATCATACCCCAATCGGCCGCCTGCGTGGCGTCGATCTTATCGGCAAAAAGGGATGCCCCCATCGCACGCGCGGACCCGACCTGCCGTGGCAGCCAGTATGTGCCGCCTGCATCGGGGATCAGGCCGATCCGGGTGAAGGCCTGCACAAAATAGGCATCATAGCTGGCCAGCACCACGTCAAACGCCAGCGCAAGGTTGGCACCCGCACCCGCCGCCGGACCGTTCACCGCGGCAATGGTCGGGATTTTACAGTCAAAGATGGCGCGCAGCATCGGCACGTATTCGTCGCGCAGCGTGCGTTCCAGATCAAGCGTTGCCGCCGATCCACCGTCGCCAAGGTCCTGACCAGAACAGAACGACCGCCCTGCCCCTGTCATCACCAGCACGCGTGCATCCTCTTCTGCGGCGCGCACAGCGTGTGTAATCTCGGCGCGCATCTGCGTGTTCAGCGCGTTCATCACATCAGGCCGGTTCAGCGTAATGACCGCCACATCGTTGCGGATCACAAGTTCGATTGTCTGGTAGTCCATTTGCAGCGTTCCTTACTAAAGCGTCTTCGCATTGATAAGCGGTTGCCCGTGTCAGGAAAGCGAAACCGGACGTCAGGAGCGCAAAATTTTGTCCAGCGCGTCCTGTTCATCCGCACTCAGCGGATTGGCTTGGACGGTGCGGCGGCGACGAATTGTGGCATAGCCGATGCCCAAGGCGGCCAGAAACATCGCCGGTGCGGCAAGCCACAGGATCAGATTTGCGCCGCTCGTGTCTGGTCTGAGCAGAACAAATTCTCCGTAGCGGGCCACAAGATAGTCCATGACCTGCTGATCCGTGTCACCTGCCACCAGTCGTTCACGCACCACAAGACGCAGTTCCTTGGCCAAGGTCGCGTTTGATTCGTCGATGCTTTCATTGCGACAGACAGGGCACCGCAATCCGGCTGATAGAGTGCGCGCACGCTCCTCCAAGATGGGATCGTCCAGCACCTCGCCCGGTTCGACGGCCCACGCCGGGGCCGCCAGCAAAGCCAGAATGATCAGCAGCCGCTTCATTCCGCAGGCACCCCGACAGCCTTGCGTGTTTTACCGGCGCCGATCCGAAGACGGCGATCTGACAGCGACAGGAAACCGCCAAGCGCCATCAGCATGCAGCCACCCCAAATCCAGTTTGCAAAGGGTTTGATATAGACCCGCACCGCATAGCCCCCGCTGTCCTGCGGATCGCCGATGACCACGTAAAGATCGCGCAGAATACCGTTGCTGATTGCAGCTTCTGTCGTGGGCATGTTGGCAACCGGATAGAACCGCTTTTCTGGCGATAGCACCGATATGTCGCGCCCGTTCCTCGCAACGGCAATATCGGCAAGCGTGGTCACGTAATTTGGCCCTTGCGCCTGTCGCACATCGGCCAGCGTGAAGGTATAGGCGCCAACATCCCAGCTTTCTCCGATATCGGCAACGCGGATATCCTCTGCCTCCCATGCCAGAACGGCTGCAACGCCAAATGTCGTGATCCCGACCCCGATATGCGCAACGGCTTTGCCCCAGTCCGCACGCGGCAGCTTGCCAATCCGCCGCAGGCGGATGCGCCAGCTGTCCCGACCGCCACGCAGCCACAGATCAACCAAAGCACCGCCGACAACCCAGACACCCAAGGCCACGCCAAATGGCCCCAAAGCCGATCTGTCGCTTTGCATCGCATAGGCCAAACCGGCGAGCGCAATCGCAAGGATTGCCCAACCCCACAGCGGTTTCGTCGCGCGCGACAGCGTTCCCCGCTTCCATGCAAGGAGAGATCCCAGCGGCAAAGCGACCGCAAGTGCCACCATGAACGGCGAGAAGGCCGCATCGAAGAATGGTGGGCCAACCGACAAGGTGCGGTCGAACATCATCTCTGCCACCAAGGGCCAGATGGTGCCGATGAAAACCACAAATGCGCTGACCGCCAGCAGGATGTTATTGAGCACCAGCGCGCTTTCACGGCTCACCGTGCCAAACACGCCCTTTGCTTCAAGCGCACCCGCGCGGGCGGCATAAAGCGTCAGAGAGCCGCCCAAGAAGATGCCCAAGATCAGCAAAATCCAGACCCCTCTTTCGGGGTCATTGGCAAACGCATGCACCGACGTCAGCACACCGGACCGCACGATAAAGGTGCCCAGCAGCGAAAAGCCAAATGCGAGGATGGCCAACAGAATCGTCCAGCTTTTCAGCGCCTCACGTTTCTCCACCACAATCGCGGAGTGCAGCAGCGCTGCGGCAATCAGCCAAGGCATCAAAGATGCGTTTTCGACCGGATCCCAAAACCAGAAACCGCCCCAACCCAATTCGTAGTACGCCCACCAAGAGCCGAGCGCGATGCCGATTGTCAGGAACACCCACGCGGCCAAGGTCCACGGGCGCACCCAACGGCCCCAAGCCGCATCCACGCGCCCTTCCAGCAAGGCCGCAACTGCAAAGCTGAACGTTATGCTCAGGCCGACATAGCCCAAATAGAGAAACGGCGGATGAAACGCCAAACCGGGGTCTTGTAACAACGGGTTCAGATCGCGCCCGTCCAGCGGCGGGACCGCAAGACGCAAAAACGGATTGGACGTGAAAAGGATGAACGCAAAGAAGGCCACGCCGACAGAAGCCTGTATGCCCAGAACACGCGCCCGCAAACTTTCAGGAAGCTCTTTGCCAAACCACGCAGCGCACGCACCAAACAGGGCGAGGATCAGCAACCACAATAGCATTGATCCCTCGTGATTGCCCCAGACTCCGCTGATTTTATAGATCATCGGTTTGGCGCTGTGCGAGTTCTGGTAAACCAGCGAAAGCGAGAAATCGGAGGTTACAAACGCCCACGTCAACGCAGCAAAAGAAAAGCCGACCAAGATGAATTGCGCTGTGGCCGCAGGTTCGGCCAATGCCATCCACGATCGCCAGCCTTTGTGCGCCCCCACAAGTGGCACCACGGTCTGCACGATTGCGACCACGAAGGCCAGAATCAGCGCGAAATGTCCAAGCTCTGTAATCATGCGCCGATCATAGCGCAGCCGCACCCGCGCTGACAGGCGCAAAGCCAAGTGCGCCTGTCACATTTTGGCGCAGTTTACGTGAGCGATTGTGTCAGATGCAGACCGCCGCGCAGCATAAACGCGATAGCTGACATGATCACCGCGCCAATGATCAGACGCATCATCCATTTCAGCAGGTCTTCGATATAGCCCAGCCTGTCCGCCACATTCGCACGGTGCACAGCATCCACTGCGCTTTTCGTCTCAAGCGCTGCAAGGCGCAGATCGGTTTTATGCCGCCAATCATCTGTCATAAGACGCCAGCCAGTCACGCAACGCCGCGTTATCTGTCTCGATGGGCGCCCGCGGCTCTTGCGGCATCTCCGCCGGTTGGGCCGGTTTCGCAGACAGGGCTTCAATATTATCGCGGACGGCACCGGTTCGTGCGAGCGTTTCCGCAATGGATTGCTGAAACTCCTGCCCTTTCGCCTGATGTCGTGCGCCAAAGTAGAAGCTGACAACTGCGCCCATCAACCACCACAGCGGCTCGGGCACCAACGATAACCCCTGCATACGGGCCGCAAACCAAGCCGGATCATGCATCGCAGCTCCGAAAAGCGCTAATGTACCAAGCGCCATCATCGGACGCGGCAACCGGTTCACGCCGTCAATGACCGTATCAAAGATCGACCGGCGATTGCGCGCAAACTCTTGCGCAAACTGCTGCAACGCTGCCGACTGGATCGCGGCCCCGCGTTCACCTGCATTTTCGCTGTTCTCGCGGAATACTTCTGCTGTTTCAGCGATCACATTCCTGTCGCCACCAAAAAGAAGCGCCATTAATCCGTTCAAGACCCCCATTGTGCTGTCCTTTCGGCATGTTGTGCTGCGGTGAAGTGATAGCGATCCGACAGAAACTCTTCGGCGCGCGCGATCCAGCCGCCTTTGCCACCGTCGCGTCGGCGCGCGTATTTGCGGCTTGCCGGACGCTGATCGGCCAGCGTGTAGTAATAGTTGCGCCGCGCGATCCCGTAGGCATCAACAATATGATCAGGGGCCGCCTCAACCGCCTGTTCAGCCGCCCCGATCGTCTGCGGACCGATGACGCCATCAACTTTCACATTGATCCGCATCTCGTTGAAAAGGCGCTGCAAAATCTTGACCGCGTTGTTGCCTGCATTGACATACATATCAAATACACTGGCCTGAAGCATTGCGGGTAACTGGGCAACTTTCGGACCGACAAAGTAGTGATCGATGAAAATTGCGACGGCCTGATCTTCATCCAAAAGCCGCACATCGGCGGTTGTCACCTGCCCGTCGCCGTCCAGATCAAGGCCAAGCCTGCGCATCGTGTGGATCGTGACGCCGTGCTTGGTGGCACCGCCCGGATCATCAGGATCGTTCACATAGCCGCCTTCACGGCGCACGATCTGGGTCGCAATTTCGGTGACAGTCTGCATGGCCATTCCCCCGGCTATTCGTCGGGGATCAAGCTGCGCCGCAAAGGTTAATTGGTGACGACCTCACCGTCCGGTGCCACATAAGTGCCCTGCTCTTTCAAGGCATCGATGACCTCTTGGGGCATGTAGGTCTCATCGTGTTTGGCAAGGATTTCGACGGCTTGGAACGTCCCGTCGACATAGCGGCCTTGGCCCACCATGCCTTGGCCCTCTGCGAAAAGATCAGGCAAAATCCCTTCGAATGTAACCGGCACGACAGCGCCGCCATCAGTCACCGAGAACCGCACCTCTTCGCCCACACCACGCTCGATTGAGCCCTCGGCCACAAGCCCGCCAATGCGGAACAGCTCGTTCGGTGGCGGTGGTGCCGCGACCACCTCGCTGGGCGAGCGGAAGAACTGGAACGACTCGTCAGGCAAAAACCACAAAATCGCGAGCACGGCCGCAACGCAGGCCCCTGATAGCGCGATAATCTGGACGCGCCGCCGCTTTTTAAGACTTTTCAAACCGCTCATGGGAACACCGGTGCCAACATCAAACCTGCCGTTTCGTCCAGACCAAGCATCAGGTTTGCGTTCTGCATCGCCTGTCCTGACGACCCTTTACATAGGTTGTCCAGCGTTGCTGTCACCAGCACACGCCCCGAAATACGGTCCGCGCTCACGCCGATGTGACAGAAGTTCGATCCGGCGACATGACCTGTGCTGGGGTGTTGGCCAAATGGCAGCACCACGACGAACGGCTCGTCCGCGTAAGCCTCAGCCAGCGCGTCATGGCACGCTTGCGCCTCACCCTTCAGATAGCACGACGCCAGAATGCCACGGCTCATCGGGACAAGATGCGGCGTGAACTGGATTGCAATCGGCCTGCCCGCAATCAGGCTGAACTCCTGATCAAACTCGCCCAGATGCCTGTGCTTGCCGCCTTGGGCGTACCCGGCCGCATCACTGGCGCGCTCGGTGAACAGCATGTGTTCTTTCAACGCCCGTCCCGCACCGGATGCACCGTTTTTCAAATCACAGATGATGTCATCGAGATCGATCAGGTTCTTTTCAATCAACGGGCGCAGGGCAAACTGGACGCTTGCCGCGTTACACCCTGTCCCCGCGACAAGGCGGGCATTTTTGATGTCATCGCGGTAAAACTCGGTCAGGCCATAGACGGCCGACTTCTGAAGTTCGGGTGCGACATGCTCGACCCCGTACCACTTTTGATACTCTGCCGGATCGCGCAGCCGGAAATCGGCGCCAAGATCAACAACCTTCACCGTGTCAGGCAAGTCGCGCACAAGCGCCTGGCTCAGCCCGTGGGGCAAAGCGGCAAAAACGAGATCAACATCGCCAAAATCGATCTCGTCGATCTTGCACAGCATTGGCAAATCAAGGTGCCGCAGATGCGGAAACACATCGGCCATCGACAGACCTGCCTTACGTTCGGCAGCAAGGGCCACAATGCGAAACGACGGATGGGTCGCAATCAATCGGACCAGTTCGGCACCGGTATAGCCGGACGCACCGAGGATCGCGATATTCTGTGTCATGGGACCAGTCTTTCAAAGCTGTAACGATGATAAGCGTTTTGGCCTCACACGGCTGATGATGCAAGGCTTTCTGGGGTAACGCGGGAACGGCGCTGGCGTTAGAGGATGCGCCAGACTCATGCTTCGCAGGGGGAGCGCCGCCGGAGAAGTGCTATCAGGCAGCCTCGAACGTGATCTGTCGTCGCAAGAATTGCGTGGCATTGCCGGACACACGCTTGGGATCACCTGTCGTCAGAAACGCGCTGTCGGTGCCACTTCCCAGCATCTCGGGGCGGCGTGTCAGGTAATCGGCAAGGCTGTCGGCCACCAGATTGGCCTGACTGAACACCTTCACGTCAGCACCCAAAGCCGTTTGGAACGCTTCGGCCATCAGCGGGTAATGTGTGCAGCCCAAAACAGCCGCATCTGGCACAGGCATCTTGCGTTTGAGCGCGTCAACGTGGCTATTCACCAGCGCTTCGGCCAGTATCATGTCACCTTCTTCGATAGCATCAACAACGCCGCCACAGGCCTGCGCTTCAACATCAACACCAATCGCGCGAAACGCCAACTCGCGCTGGAATGCCCTGCTACGCACGGTAGCTGGAGTGGCAAAAAGCGCCACATGCTTCACATCCACCTCGCGTGGCGGGCTGTTATCGCCCCAGTCACGCTCTGTCAGCGCCTCGATCAGCGGGACAAAAACGCCCAAGACGCGCTTATCGGTCGGCACCCAGCTTTCCTGCATCCTGCGCAAGGCCGCAGCAGAGGCGGTGTTGCACGCAAGAATGACCAGATCGCAACCGGCTTCCCACAGTCTTTCCGTGGCGGCTGTGGTCAGGTTGTAAATGTCATCGTCCGTGCGCACGCCATATGGCGCATGGGCGTGATCACCGAAATAGACAAACGGCACATCGGGAAGCCGCTTTTGCACTGCATCCAGAACGGTCAGACCGCCCAGCCCGCTGTCGAAAATACCTACTGCCATCTGACGTGACCTTTGCTCTGCCTGTTATTTTGTAATCACAATAGGCCCGTTTCGTACGGAAATCCATGACAGTGTTTACTCGGCGGCCTGCGCGGTTTGGCGTCCCCCTTGGCTGATCACAGCCAGCAATTCTTCGCGACGTTTCGCAGCCTTGCGCGCGTTTGCTTCCTTCACGGGACCAAAGCCACGAATATCAAGCGGCAAACGCGCAAGCGCAATCGCGGCGGCCTGCACAGCCGGAGAAAGTTCGCCCGTCAAATTATTGAGATCGCTCTCATATTCAGTGATCAAGGCGCGCTCCATCCGCCGCTCGACCGTGCGGCCAAAGGGATCAAATGGCGTGCCACGCAGGCGTTTGAACTTGGCCAGGACGGGGAACATCCGGGCCATTGCAGCACCGTACTCTTTCTTTTGCGGGCGACCATCCGATCCGGTTTTGCTGACAAGCGGCGGTGCAAGGTGATGCGTGATTTTCAGGTCGCCATCAAACTCCGCCTGTGCCTTTGTCAACGTGTCCTGCAACAGGCGTGCGACCTCGTATTCATCCTTATAAGCCAGCAACTTGTGATAGCCCTCGGCCACGGCCTCTTGCAGATCGTTATCTGCAAATTGCGCCAGAAACTTGCGGTATCGCTTCGCCAACCGTTTGCTTTGGTAGGCCGTCAGATGCTCTGCGCGAAAATCAATTTTCTCTTGCAAAGTCTTAGGCTTGCTCACAACATTTGATGTGCCGACACGGCTGGCCTGCTCGGGATGCAGAAACGCCCAGCGTCCCAGTTCGAAAGCACGCTTGTTTCTTTCAACAGCCGCACCGTTCAATTCGATCGCGCGCATGATCGCATCAAACCCGATGGGGATGGCCCCCTGCTGCCAGACCGCGCCAAAGATCATCATGTTGGAATAGATGCTGTCACCCATCAGCGCCTTGGCCAAATCGGACGCATCAAATAGCGCCACATTGTCTTGCAGGCGCGCCTCCAGCGACAGGCGCAGCTGGTCGGATGGCAATTTGAACGCGGTGTCGCGTGTGAAGTCACCGGTGATAATCTCGTGGCTGTTTACCACGCCCTTGGTCCGTCCGGTTTTCATCAGACCAAGCGTTTTGGCCCCCGCGCTGACAACCAAATCGCCACCGATCAGGGTATCACATTCGCCTGTCGCCACGCGAATGGCGCTGATATCACTTGGGTTTTCGGCAATCCGGCAGTGAATGTGGACCGCGCCACCCTTTTGCGCGAGGCCAGCCATCTCCATCATGCCAGCGCCCTTGCCATCAATATGCGCAGCCATCGCCATGACCGCACCAATGGTCACAACGCCTGTACCGCCAACGCCGGTGATGACCACGTTATGCGTGCCGTTGATTGCTGGCAGCGTGGGATCAGGTAGATCAGGAATATCGACAGATTGGGTCGCGGCCTTGCGGATTTGTGCACCTTCAATTGTCACGAAGGACGGACAGAACCCTTTGACGCACGAAAAGTCTTTGTTGCACGACGACTGGTCAATCGCGCGTTTGCGGCCCAGCTCGGTCTCGACCGGCACGATGGAGACGCAGTTGGACTGCACGCCGCAATCGCCGCAGCCTTCGCAGACATCCGTGTTGATAAACACACGTTTGTCTGGGTCCGGGAAAAGTCCCCGCTTGCGGCGGCGTCGCTTTTCAGCGGCACAGGTCTGCACATAAACAATGCAGGACACGCCTTTGTATTTGCTAAATGTTTCCTGCACCGCAGGCATCTCGTCCCGCTCGTGCACAGCAAGCCCCTTAGGAAATTGCGCAAGGTCCACGTCTTCTTTGTCGTCATAAACCAACGCCACATTGCGCACGCCCATGGCCAGCAGTTCGCGGCAAATCTGGTCGGCGGTCAGCCCCCCGTCGTTCCCCTGTCCACCGGTCATCGCGACCGCGTCATTGTAGAGGATTTTGTAGGTGATGTTGGTCTTCGCCATCAGCGCAAAGCGGATCGCCTGCACGCCCGAGTGGTTGTATGTGCCGTCGCCAAGGTTCTGGAACACATGATCGCGCGTCGAAAACGGCGCCTCACCCACCCAATTCGCCCCCTCGCCGCCCATCTGGGTAAAGCCGACGGTATCGCGGTCCATCCATTGCACCATGTAGTGACACCCGATGCCCGCATAGGCGCGGCTGCCTTCAGGCACTTTGGTGGATGAATTATGCGGACAGCCCGAACAGAAATACGGCAGGCGGGCTGCGATCTCTGGCTGGTTGTCGGCTTTGCGGGCCTCGGCCAGTGCGGCAAGGCCGGACGTCACGCCAGAAGAGCCGCACCCTTCCTCAATCAGTATCCCGCCAATTTTTTCTGCGATCCAGATCGGATCAAGCGCGAAACGGGTCGGGAACACCTCTTCGCGGCGGCCTTCGGAATGCTCATCGCCCTTGTGCCAGCCGTAAACACGCGTGTTTGTGTCATCAAACAGCGCCTCTTTGACCTGCACCTCGATCAGCTTGCGCTTTTCTTCGACGACGACCACCAGATCAAGCCCTTCGGCCCATTCGTGGAATGACGCCATATCAAGCGGCCAGACCTGCCCGACCTTATAGGTCGTGATGCCCATCTCGGCGGCGTTTGCTTCATCCACACCCAGCAGCGACAGTGCGTGCTGAAGATCAAGCCAGTTTTTACCTGCGGCAACAAAGCCGATCTTTGCACCGGCCTGCCCCCAGACACGGTTGTCCATCTTGTTGGCACGGCTGAACGCCTCGGCGGCAAACCGTTTGTGGTCGATCATCCGCGCTTCTTGTGCCACGGGCGTGTCGACAAGGCGGATGTTCAGCCCTTCTGCCGGCAAATCCATGTCAGGACGCACAAACTCACGCCCGTCCGGCGCACAATCCACAACCGACGTGACCTCGATTGTGTCTTTCATTGTCTTCAGACCAACCCAGACGCCTGCGTAGCGTGACAGCGCCCACGCATAGAGGCCGTAGTCGATAATCTCTTGCACGCCAGCAGGCGACACGATTGGCATATAGGCATCGACCATCGCCCAATCTGACTGGTGTAATGTTGTCGAGCTTTCGCCGGTGTGGTCGTCGCCCATCGCCATGATGACGCCGCCGTGGGGCGATGTGCCCGCCATATTGGCGTGCCGCATCACGTCGCCAGAGCGGTCAACGCCCGGTCCCTTACCATACCATAAGCCAAAAACACCGTCGTATTTGCCCTCACCACGCAGTTCGGCCTGCTGACTGCCCCATAGCGCCGTCGCGGCCAGATCCTCGTTCAGACCCGGTTGGAAGGTGACATCGGCCTTGCCCAAAAGCTCTGCTGCGCGGCTCATCTGCATATCAACAGCGCCCAGCGGTGATCCGCGGTAGCCGGTCACGTAGCCCGCAGTGTTGAGCCCTGCTGCCTCATCACGCGCCTTTTGCATCAACATCAGGCGGACAAGCGCCTGTGTGCCGTTCAACAGCACTGGCGATTTTGTCAAATCGTAACGGTCGTTTAAGCTAATGTCCTGTGATGTCATCATGCGCCTCCCCTGCGTGATGCAACCATGATAGGTCATAAACTATGACCTACAAAGCGGATAATTCCCCGCGATCAGTGTTTGCAACCTTTTGCCGCTATCGCGTAAGGATCAACCACTGCGAGCGGTAACATTGATGGTAAGGGTGCGTAATGGACTGGGACAAGCTTAGAATATTTCACGCCGTTGCAGACGCAGGTAGCCTGACACACGCGGGCGATGCGCTTCATCTGTCACAATCAGCCGTGTCGCGTCAGGTGCGCGCGCTAGAGGAATCGCTGAACACAACGCTTTTCCACCGCCATGCCCGCGGATTGATTCTGACAGAACAGGGCGAACTGCTGTTTGATGCCACGCGGTCGATGAACCGAAGGCTTGAGGCTGCGGCCGCCCGCATCCGTGACAGCGAAGAAGAAGTGTTCGGCGAACTGCGCGTGACGACCACCACAGGTTTCGGCACACTCTGGCTCGCCCCGCGCCTGCCGAAGCTTTATGAAAAATACCCCGATCTAAAAATCGACCTCATGCTGGAAGAGCGGGTGCTGGACCTGCCCATGCGCGAGGCCGATGTCGCAATCCGTATGAAAGAGCCGTCACAGGCTGATCTGATCCGCAAGCGCCTGATGTCCGTGCGGATGCGGCTTTACGCCAGCCCGGGCTATCTGGAGGAGCGCGGCACGATCAATGATATCGAAGAAATCGGCAACCACCGCCTGATCTGCCAGTCCCTGTCGTCCGCACAGGTGTCCGCAGGTGCCACGCTGGTTCAGCACTTGATGTCCTACGATGCGCCCAGCCTGCTGACGGTGAACAACTATTTCGGCGTGCTACAGGCGGTGCTGAACAATCTTGGCGTCGGGGTCCTGCCCGACTACGTGACCGAGGATTTCCCCGATCTGGTGCGCGTGCTGCCCGATCTGGAAAGCGGCGAAGTGCCTGTGTTTCTCGCCTACCCAGAAGAGCTTCGCCAATCCAAGCGGATCAGCGCCTTTCGGGACTTTGTGCAAGAAGAGATTTTCGCGCATCGCAAGAAGATCAGGGATGCGGCTGACCGCAGCTGACCCCAGAGGTTCAATCTGCCAACATCACGAGCGGGCTTTACGTATGGCAAGCCGTTGCATCGTCGGCACGGCGCTACCTGCGCTCAAAGCTATGCGCTCAAAGCTATGCGCTCACAGCATAGCGGGTTTGCGATTCATTTGGCCCATTTTTCTTGATCGGACTCAGTTTGCCTCCTATCTGACCTCTTGAAGGCGATGATGCTGTAACGCTCATCATCTTCAACCTCCCTGTTGGACTTTGCCGGGCCTTGTGCCCGGCATTTTTTTTGCCAATCGCGCAGCTTTTTGCAGCTTCCGGCTTTTGTCCGTTGGTGTGATCGCCTAAACGCTGGGGCAACTTATGGGGGATATGCCATGACCGAACCTGCCATCACACCAGACCTGATCGCCGCGCACGGTCTGTCGCCCGACGAATATGATCGCATTCTCGAGATCATCGGCCGCGAGCCGACGTTTACTGAGCTTGGCATTTTTTCGGCCATGTGGAACGAACACTGTTCTTATAAGTCGTCCAAGAAATGGCTTCGCACCCTGCCCACCGAAGGCCCGCAGGTCATCTGCGGCCCCGGTGAAAACGCAGGCATCGTGGATATCGGTGACGGGCAGTGCATCGTGTTCAAGATGGAAAGCCACAACCACCCCTCATACATCGAACCCTATCAGGGTGCCGCCACTGGCGTGGGTGGCATTCTTCGCGACGTATTCACCATGGGCGCGCGGCCAATTGCTGCGATGAATTCCCTGTCGTTCGGCCTGCCATCGCATCCGAAAACGAAGCAGCTGGTGAACGGTGTTGTTGCGGGTGTCGGCGGCTACGGGAATTGCTTTGGTGTGCCGACTGTTGGTGGTGAGGTGCGCTTTGATGCGTCCTACAATGGCAACTGTCTCGTCAATGCCTTCGCGGCTGGCCTCGCGGATACGGATAAGATCTTCTACTCCGCCGCTTCCGGTGTGGGCATGCCCGTCGTGTATCTGGGTGCGAAGACAGGCCGTGACGGTGTGGGCGGTGCAACAATGGCATCGGCTGAATTCGACGACACAATTGAGGACAAGCGCCCCACCGTACAGGTTGGCGATCCCTTCACCGAAAAACGCCTTATGGAAGCCACGCTGGAACTGATGACCACGGGTGCCGTGATTTCCATTCAGGACATGGGTGCCGCTGGCCTCACCTGCTCTGCGGTGGAAATGGGCGACAAAGGCGGGTTAGGCGTCAAGCTGAACCTCGAAGACGTGCCGCAGCGCGAAGAGAACATGACCGCCTACGAGATGATGCTGTCAGAGTCGCAGGAACGCATGCTCATGGTCCTGAAGCCAGACCTTGAGGCCGAAGCCCGCGCCGTGTTTGAAAAATGGGACCTTGATTTTGCAATCGTCGGCGAGACTATTGCCGAAGACCGCTTCCTGATTTTGCACAACGGTGAGGTCAAAGCCGACCTGCCGCTGGCGACCCTGTCAGGCTCTGCCCCTGAGTACGACCGCCCTTGGGTGGAAACGCCTGCCGCAGCCCCCTTTACCGAAGCCTTGACCATTGATCCTATTGCGGGTCTCAAAGCGCTCATCGGCAGCCCTAATTACGCGGGCAAACAGTGGGTCTATGAGCAATACGACCAGCAGGTCATGGGCGACACCGCCCGCGCACCGGGTGCCGGCTCTGGTATCGTGCGGGTTCACGGCACGCCCAAATCCGTAGCCTTCACCAGCGATGTGACGCCGCGCTACGTCAAAGCAAACCCCGTCATGGGCGGCAAACAGGCGGTGGCCGAAGCCTACCGGAACCTGACCGCTGTCGGCGCAACCCCGTTGGCCACGACTGACAACATGAACTTCGGCAACCCCGAAAAACCAGAGATCATGGGCCAGTTTGTCGGCGCGATCAAAGGCATCGGAGAAGCTGTTGCGGCGCTTGATATGCCCATCGTGTCCGGCAATGTCTCGCTTTACAACGAAACGGACGGCACCGGCATCCTGCCCACGCCCACCATCGGGGCGGTTGGCCTGATCGCCACGCCCGATCTTGCGATTACAGGTCAGATGGCGGACGGCGATGTGTTGCTTGTCGTCGGTAAGACAGACGGCCACCTTGGCCAGTCTGCGCTGTTGGCCGAGGCATTCGACCGCGTCGAAGGTGACGCGCCGCCCGTCGATCTGACAGCCGAAAAAGCACACGGCGACTTTATCCGCGCAAACCACGGGTTGATCGGCGCATGCACCGACCTGTCCGATGGTGGTCTGGGGCTCGCCGCGTTTGAAATGGCAGAAGCCGCCGGTCTGGGTATCACACTTGATAGCGATGATACGGCACTGCTGTTTGGCGAAGATCAGGCCCGCTATCTGATTGCGACGTCGCAGGAAAACGCGGACACGCTGATTGCCAGTGCGGGTGCCGCAAGCCTGCCGATCATGCGGGTCGGAATGGCCGGTGGCGATCAAGTGACCTACGGCACGACATCTGCGCCACTGTCCGACCTTGCCGCGCTTTATCGCAACGCCTTCGCCGATCAGGTCGCGTAACCCCCGCATCTATCGGTCAAAAATACGTCTGCCGGATGCGCCTGCCCTTGCAGCCTGTGCGACCGGCCCATACTTTAGACGCAGCATCAGCAAAGGACGACATCTATGGCTATCACTGCCGCTGAAATTGAAACCCTTCTGCGCGAAGGATTTCCTGACGCACAGATCACCGTGCAGGGTGACGATGGCGCACATTTTGCAGCCGAAGTGATTGATGCCAGTTTTGCCGGTAAAAACCGTGTCCAGCAGCAACGCGCTGTTTATGCAGCCCTCAAGGGCAAAATGGATGGCAGCAACGGCGAATTGCACGCCCTCGCGCTGACCACCAAAGCCCCCGACTAATTTCAACGCCGTCACAAAATTCCAGTATTTTGTGCCCCCCCGCCGAAAGGGAACCGAACAAATGACTGCCGAAGCCCAAATCAAAGACACCGTCACCAGCAACGATGTTGTGCTCTTCATGAAAGGCACCAAGTCCATGCCGCAGTGCGGGTTCTCGTCCCGTGTGGCAGGCGTCCTGAATTTCATGGGCGTTGAGTTTGCCGACGTGAACGTATTGGCCGATGACCAGATCCGTCAGGGCATCAAGGATTACTCCGACTGGCCCACGATCCCGCAGCTTTATGTCAAGGGTGAATTTGTTGGCGGTTGCGACATCATCACCGAAATGACCCTGTCAGGTGAGCTTGATACGCTGTTTGCAGAAAATAACGTGGCCTTCGACAAAGACGCCGCTGACAAAATCCGCGAAGCCAACGCCTGATCGGTCAGAGCCCATCAAATACGAAAAAGGCCCTGCCGATCCGGTGGGGCCTTTTTCGTTTGGCGTCTCTTTACGCTGTTTTCGTCTCAACGCTATCGGCCAGCGCTTCTGCGCGTGCCGCAAGTTCGGCTAGCGTGTCGGTCACTTCGGACGGGACGACAGGCACTTCAACGCGTTCAGGTGCTGGTGCGGGCCGCCCTTCCAACGCATCAATGCGCGCTTGCAGTTCGGCCGTCTTGTTGTCGGACACACGCACTTTTTCTTCCAACCCTGCGGTCTTATCCGCCAGCATCAGCCCCGCCATCAACAGCATCCGCGCCTCGGGCATCCGGCCAATCTGTTCTGACAGATGTGCGGCTTCGGTGTTCAGCATCGCTGCGGCAGAGTGCAGATAATGCTCTTCACCTTCCTGACAGGCGACTTCGAACTGGCGACCACCAATTGTAATTTCAACATGAGGCATCGCTTAACCCTCCTTCAGCAGGGGTTTGATTTCGCTCAGGATCGCGTCAACCGCCGCCGCCTCTGAGGTGCGCTGCGCCTGCAGCGCATCGATCTCGGCCATCATCGCCCGATTGATCAACTCCGGCTCGACAACACCTTCCGACGCAGCATCGCGCAGCTTGCCGTTGATATCGCGCATATCTGCGTTGGCCTGTCTGAGCTTTTGAAGTTCGGTTTCCATCGCCGCCATCTGCCCTTGCTGGCCGGTCACCTTGTTTTCCAGCTCTGACAAAGCCGTATCATGCCGTTCTTTAAGCGTGCGCAGGCGTTCTTGCAGTTGCGCGTTGGCCATGCGCTCTTCGTCAAGGTCGGTCTGAAGGCCAGACACGTCCACCTCTGGCACGGCGGCTGCGGCCTCGCTCATCTTGTCCACACCGGCGCGGATCCGGTCCAGCGCAGAGGTGATGCGACTTTCCAATGCAGTGATATCGCTCATGTGCCCATATCCTTGTTCTTTGTCCCTTTAGGCCGTCTTGCGCGGCCAGCCTGCGTTTTGCGGCTACCCCAACAGCCGACCATCTGCGGCGCAACCTCTGTCCATTGGCCAGCGCATCGAATCGCAAACGGTAAACGCAAGCCTAAGCCAACAATCCGCACCCCGCAAATCGCCGGACGCTAGGCGCCCCAAACACTTAGCAACCGTGCTTGATCTTGTGCCCTGCCCTGATATGACGCTTGTCAAAGACCCTGTGACACTGACCGATTGGACATTAGCCTTGGATATTGCAGCCCTGCGCTCCGCACACCCTGACCACTGGATGAAAGCCGCCGCCATCCGCGCCCTGACACTTGATGCCGTGGCCGCCGCAAACTCCGGTCACTCGGGCATGCCGATGGGCATGGCTGACGTGGCAACGGTGCTTTATGAAAAGCACCTGAACTTTGACCCAAAGAACCCCGCATGGCCCGATCGCGACCGGTTCATCCTGTCGGCTGGTCACGGCTCCATGCTGCTGTATTCGCTGATGTATCTGACCGGCTACGAAGATATGCCGCTCCAGCAGATTAAAGACTTCCGCCAGTGGGGCGCAAAGACTGCGGGCCACCCTGAATACGGCCACGCCCGCGGGATCGAGACGACAACTGGCCCGCTGGGTCAGGGCATCGCCAATTCGGTAGGCTTCGCCATTGCCGAAGAAATCCAGCGCGCGCGCTGGGGCAAGAACATCGTCAACCACTACACCTACGTCATCGCCGGTGATGGTTGCTTGATGGAAGGCGTCAGCCAAGAGGCTATTGGTCTGGCTGGCATGCAGGAACTCGGTCATCTGATCGTGTTCTGGGACAACAACAACATCACCATCGACGGCACCGTTGATATCGCTGATAAAACCAACCAGCCCATGCGATTTGCCGCCTCGGGTTGGCATGTGCTTGAGATCGACGGCCACGATCCCGTCGCGATTGATGAGGCGATTGCCGCCGCAAAAAACGATCCGCGCCCGTCCATGATCGCCTGCAAAACCCACATCGCCTTGGGCCACGCCGCACAGGACACATCCAAAGGCCACGGTGCCTTGACCGATCCAGAGCAGCTGCGCGCCGCGAAAGAGGCTTACGGCTGGGATTACGGCCCTTTTGAAGTGCCTCAAGACGTTCTGGACGGCTGGGCCAAGATCGGTGCGCGCGGCGACGAGACCCGCAAGGCTTGGGAAGAGCGTTTTGCAAAGCTGTCCGGCACCAAGCAGGCAGAGTTCAACCGCGCCTATGCCGGTGAAGCACCAAAGAAACTGTCCGCCGTGATCCGCGCGTTGAAAAAGCAGATCACCGAAACGCAGCCAAAAATGGCCACGCGCAAGTCGTCTGAAAAGACGCTTGAGGTGATCAACGCGATCATGCCCGAAACCATCGGCGGCTCCGCTGACCTGACAGGCTCCAACAACACCAAAACCGGTGATCTGGGCGTTTTCCACCCCGACAGCCGCGACGGGCGCTACATCTACTACGGTATCCGCGAGCATGGTATGGCCGCTGCGATGAACGGCATGGCGCTGCACGGCGGGGCAAAGCCCTACGGAGGCACGTTTATGTGCTTCACCGATTACGCACGCGGCGCGATGCGTCTGTCAGCGCTGATGGGCGTGCCTGTGACCTATGTGATGACCCACGACAGCATCGGCCTTGGCGAAGACGGCCCGACACACCAGCCGGTTGAACATCTGGCTATGCTGCGCGCCACGCCAAACACCAACGTCTTCCGCCCTGCAGATACGGTTGAAACGGCAGAAGCGTGGGAAATGGCGCTGACATCTGACAAGACACCGCATGTGCTGTGCCTGTCACGCCAGAACCTGCCAACCGTGCGGACCGAGCATAAGACCAAGAACCTGTCCGCCCAAGGTGCCTATGTGCTGGCCGATGCCGAAGGCAAGCGTCAGGCGATCCTGATGGCCACAGGCTCCGAGGTGGAAATCGCTCTTGCCGCCCGTGACATCCTGCAGAACGAAGGGATCGGCACGCGCGTTGTTTCCATGCCGTGCTGGGAACTGTTTGAAGAGCAGGACGAAAGCTATCGTCGCCGCGTGCTGCCTGCAGGCCCTGTGCGTGTCGCTGTCGAGGCGGGTATCCGCTTTGGCTGGGATCGCTGGCTCTTTGGTGAGCGTGGCAAGCGCGAGAAGGCCGGATTCATCGGCATGCACGGTTTCGGCGCTTCTGCGCCAGCCGAGCGTTTGTTCGAAGAGTTCGGGATTACGCCGCAAGCCGTTGCCGATAAGGTGAAGTCACTGATCAAGTAAAAGACGCGCCCAAGACGGACAGGACAGCATAATGAAACGCTTATCGATTGCAGCCATCGTGCTTACAGTTCTGTCCGCCTGCTCTGAAGGGGGCAACCAGCGGGTCTTTGTCAGCGGCGGCGAGATCGGCGGCCTGACGCCCAAGGGCGAGGTGATCCGGCGCCCCTCCGGCGGCTTGGTTGTGTCAGAGCCCGCGCGGGCCTCTGTGCCGCAAACTGCGCCCGTGCGGCGCGGTGGGCGGTCGGTCGCTCCGCCCTCACCACCGTCAGCGGCTGTGGCAGACACATTTGCCCGCAACTTTCTGAATTCCATTCAGGCGCGGTCTTTTCGTGAACGCCGTGAATTGTGCGGCTACTTTGTGCAACTGCCAAACGGTCAGATCACGGCCACACCGCCCGTGCCTGGCAACTTTGCAAGCTGTGAACAACTCGCACCGCAGCCCGGTCAGGGCATATTCGCCAGCTATCACACCCACGGTGCTTACGGGCCGCAGTATGATAACGAAGTGCCATCCACGACCGACCTGCTAAGCGATTTTGAATTCGGGATCGACGGCTATGTCTCGACCCCGGGCGGGCGCATCTGGCGCGTCGAAAATGATACACGCGAGGCGATACAGGTCTGCGGTCAGGGCTGCGTTGCCGTAGACCCCGGTTTTGTGCCCGAAGGTGAGGCGTTCATCCTGCCCCGCTACACACTTACCGATCTGGCGCGCCGCGGGTCCTGATCCGCCAGTCCCCCGCACCGGCAACGGCCAAAGCAAAACATCCCCCCGCAATCGCCCAGTTCTTGACGAAAATCGACATCTGCCACGGATCGTCGGGGATGAAGTGGAACACGCTGGTCACTGCGCAATAGATGCCAAGCGCGACAGCCGTTGGCCCTACAAACACCCCAGCCAGCAATGCCAGCCCCGCAACCGCGTTGAACAATAGTGCCGGCCAGACCAGCCAATACGGCAGGGCAAACCCCTCAAGCAAGGCACCCGCATCTTGCGGGCTCAGCGTTTTTTGCACCGCGCCACCAATGAAAAGTGCCGCGATCAGAACCCGTGCGATCAGTAACCCCAGATTCGCCATTTTCGCCCTACCATCCCTTTCGTGCACCAGACCGGCACACGGTTGCGCAAACAGTTAGCGCAAACACCAAAACACGGCCACCTGTTACCGTTAACATGCTGAAAATATGTTGATTTTTCTTGGCCCACCGTTGTGCGCTGGCCTAGGGTCCGCTCAAACAGCAAGACGGAAGGCGCGACACCATGACGGTTACAATTGGCATCAACGGATTTGGCCGGATTGGCCGTTGCACACTGGCCCACATCACCGAAGCGGCGCGCAACGACGTGCAGGTAGTCAAAATCAACGCGACCGGCCCGATTGAGACAAACGCGCATCTGCTGAAATACGACAGTGTCCACGGGCGCTTTGGCACACCGGTCAAGGTCAACGGCAACACGCTTGATCTGGGACGCGGGCCGATTGACGTCATGTCGACCTATGATCCGCAGGAACTGGACTGGTCCGGTGTGGATGTCGTTCTGGAATGCACAGGCAAGTTCAACGATGGCAATCAGGCAGGTGTTCACCTGACGCGTGGCGCAGGCAAGGTGCTGATCTCGGCCCCTGCCCGCAACGTGGATCGCACCGTTGTCTATGGCGTCAACCACCGCGATATGATGGCGCAGGAAAAGCTGATCTCGAACGGGTCGTGCACAACAAACTGCCTTGCCCCGCTTGCCAAGGTGCTGAACGACGCCGTCGGCATCGAGCGCGGTATCATGACCACAATCCACAGCTATACCGGCGACCAACCAACGTTGGACCGCCGTCACAGCGACCTTTACCGTGCGCGCGCTGCCGCAATGGCGATGATCCCCACGTCCACCGGTGCGGCCAAAGCACTGGGCGAGGTGTTGCCAGAACTGGCAGGCAAGTTGGACGGCACGGCAATGCGCGTGCCCACGCCAAATGTTTCGGCTGTCGATCTGACTTTTGAGGCAGGAAAGTCCGTCACCGCCGCCGATATCAACGCCATCGTGGCCGAAGCTGCAGGCGGCTACATGGGCATGGTCATGTCCTATGATGATGAGGCGAAGGTCAGCATAGATTTCAACCACACCACCGAAAGCTGCATCTTTGCGCCGGATCAAACCAAGGTGGTCGGCGGCAAAACGGTACGTGTTCTGGCTTGGTATGACAACGAATGGGGCTTTTCGGCCCGCATGGCCGATGTTGCCGCCACCATGGGACGGTTACACTAACCGCCCCTGCCCGCCGCCTTAGCGCGCGATAAAGGTCGCTGTCACTTCCGCGTCTGATCCCGTGACGCGGATCATACCGCCGACCTCGGCAGGCTCTGCATCCACAGGGCCGAAAAACTCACCACGGGCAAAGCTGGATTGGGTTGTGCCAGTCGGATTGACCGCTTTGCCGTCCAGCGTGAAACGCGCAAATCCACCGCGAAAGCTTGATCCGTCGATGATCATGTTGCGCCGCTCGAACCGGTCAAACGGATCGTCGTCTTGCGTGCTTTCCGGCACAATCGCCACAGTCACACGGCCCGCTGCGAAATTCGCGCTGACGATGGCATCGGACCGAATTCCGCTAAAGCTGTCGTCGGTTTGGTACGTGATGACCGCGTCACCTTGATAAAGCGCGGTTGTCGTCGTCGGCATGTCCGCATCGCGTGTCGGGATACCAAAGACGACTTGCGATGACTGCGCGATATCATTGTTGTCCGGATCGGCCGGATCGCGCACCAGAAACTGATTGCTGACACCCGAATAGCGGTAAAGCCCCAAATCGCGCCCCTGCAATGCCTGCGAATCTGCTGTCGCGGTCACAACCGTGCCATCACGTGACAGGCGCGCCGTTCCTGTCGCGTGATCAAACGTCCCGCTGACCGTAATGTATTGCTCATCTTGTGTGTCAAAGATGTTCGGCGCCGTCGAAATACGCCCAAGGCTATCCACGTAAGCCACACCGACGACATCACTTTGCACCGACATCCGGTTGGTCAGTGGCGTGTATTGCGCAGCAGTCGGCGGGTTCATCGTCATGCTACCGCCCCCGCCGCCACTGCCGCCGCAGGCCGCGACAAGACCAAGACAGCTTACGAGCGAGATTTGTTTCAGCATTTTAATACCCTGTGGAGTCGCGACACAGCACCGCGATACTGCAAATTATCAATTCCCCACGTTCGAGACAATCGGTCATCATCGCGATTATGCATCTTTGCAAAAGTTCCTGCACCGCAATCGCCGTTCACACTTTGCCTGCCGCGTAGGCCGCGCTACACCCGCACCCATGACAAATGGCATCGCGATCTTTCTCGCACTTCTGATCATCGGCTTTTTTGCGCTGGATCACTATGTGCTTCACCTAGATGCGCTGACATTCCTGTTTCGCCGTTTGATCGCGGTAATCGATATACTTGCATTCTGGCGCTAGGCTCTACCTGTTCTGAGGTTGACCTTTGCGCATAAATCGCAATGTTAGCGCCAACATTTGGGGTTTCGGCCCGTTACCAATCAGAATTGGAGAACCATCATGGCAGTCAAAGTCGCAATCAACGGTTTCGGTCGGATCGGGCGCAACGTGCTGCGGGCCATCATCGAAAGCGGTCGCACCGATATCGAAGTGGTCGCAATCAACGATCTGGGTCCGGTTGAGACAAACGCGCACCTGCTGCGCTTTGACAGCGTGCATGGTCGTTTCCCCGCAACTGTCACCACAACCGAAGACACCATCGACGTGGGCCGTGGCCCGATGAAGGTCACAGCGATCCGCAACCCTGCCGATCTGCCGTGGTCCGACGTTGATGTTGTGCTAGAATGCACAGGCATCTTTACCAGCAAAGAGGCTTGCCAGGCGCACCTTGATAACGGCTCCAGCCGCGTGCTGATCTCGGCCCCCGGCAAAGACGCTGACAAAACCATCGTGTATGGCGTGAACCATTACACACTGACGTCTGACGATATCGTCGTGTCAAACGCGTCGTGCACCACAAACTGCCTGTCGCCCGTGGCAATGGTGCTGGATGATGCGATCGGCATCACCAAAGGCTTTATGACAACAATCCACAGCTACACCGGCGACCAGCCGACGCTGGATACCATGCACAAAGACCTTTATCGCGCCCGCGCAGCCGCCTTGTCCATGATCCCGACATCCACCGGTGCCGCCAAAGCCGTTGGCCTCGTGCTGCCGGACCTTGACGGAAAACTGGACGGTGTTGCGATCCGCGTGCCAACGCCAAACGTCTCCGTGGTTGATCTGACATTCGAAGCGTCCAAAGACACAACCGTGGAAGAGGTCAACAACGCAATTATCGCAGCCGCAGATGGCCCGCTGAAAGGCGTGTTGGGCTATACCGATCTGCCAATGGTCAGCTCTGACTTCAACCACGATCCACATTCGTCGATCTTCCATCTTGACCAGACCAAGGTGCTTGACGGCAACATGGTCCGCATCCTGAGCTGGTACGACAATGAATGGGGCTTCTCTAACCGGATGGCCGATACGGCTGTTGCGATGGGCAAGCTGATCTAAGACTTATCGCGTTTCGTGATACCAAAGGCGCATCCTTGCGGGTGCGCCTTTTTTCTTGCGCGCAAGCGATGATCATAACGCCTAAAGCACACGCAACGTTCCCGCATAACCTATGCAAAAAACGCAATGCGGGTTGTCTGTTTCTGGGCGTTGTTACGGCCCCGCGCATCGCCAAATATCAGAGCAAGACAACACAACTTGCAAAGAGAAAAGGATGCAAAATGTCTGTACTGAACACAATGCGCATCGCCGCTGAAAAACACGCAGCTTACCTGCGGACAAAGCGTGAAATCGCAAACATGCCGCTTGATGTGGCACTTGATCTGGGCATGTATCGCGAAGATGCAGGCAAGATCGCCTACAAAGCCGTCTACGGCTAAATACCGCCTTACCGGCAAAACGCACCAGCCGTCCCAACCGGGGCGGCTTTTCGCGTTTAAGATGTCAGCTTTTCCGCCAGTGCAAGCTTGACCGCAGGGCTGACGAATTTGGTCACGTCACCGTGCAGGCGCGCGATTTCCTTGACCAGTTTGGACGCAATCGCCTGATTTTTCGCATCCGCCATCAGGAACACCGTTTCGATGGTGTTATCCAGCGACCGGTTCATGCCCACCATCTGGAATTCATATTCGAAGTCCGCCACAGCCCGCAGTCCACGGATGATGACCCCTGCCCCCACATCGCGGGCGCAGTCGATTAACAGGTTCTCGAAGGGATGAACGACAATCTCGGTCCCCGTCTGCGCACCGATGGGCTCGCATTGGGATTTGACCATATCCACACGCTCTTCCAATGAAAACAGCGGGCCTTTATCGCGGTTGATCGCCACACCGATGACCAAACGGTCCACCAGCGTGCAGCCACGCCGGATAATATCGATATGCCCGTGGTGCAGCGGGTCGAAAGTGCCGGGATATAGTCCGATGCGCATAGGCAGCCCTCAAAGCAGTCGTCGTGGTGGGCGCAAGCAATCCGATCACGCACCGTTTGGCAAGGCGCGAAAACGGCCTTAGTGGCCCATGATCATGCCTTGCAGCGCGTCTTTCTCCATCGAAAGCTCTGACAGGCGGGCTTTGACCACATCACCGATGGAAATCAGGCCCATCATTTTACCATCATCCATCACCGGCATGTGGCGAAAGCGACCTTGGGTCATCTGCTCCAGCACCGCGTCGGCTTGGTCCGCAGGTGTGCAGGTTACCAGCCTGGCGGTCATCATACCGCTGACCGGTTCGTCCAGACAGGCCGTGCCACGCTTGCCCATCTCGCGCACAATATCACGCTCGGACAGAATCCCGTCGAGAGATGCGCCATCCGCTGACACCACCACGGTGCCGATCCGGTTGTCGGACATCAGCTTGACCGCGTCCGTCACCTTATCCCCCGGTTTGACACTGATCACGCCACTGTCAGCCTTCGATTGCAGGATTTTCGATACGATCATGGGTCTGCCCTTTCGCAATGATTGCACCCAAGCGTCCCAAATTGCAGGGCTATTTGTCAAGCGGTGCGAATTTTTACGCTGGCGATTGCCCGCCCTGCATAGCCCGCCTATGGTCGCCGCAAGTCTCAGGAGGAACCCATGCAAGAATTGACCCACTACATCGGCGGCGAACACGTCAAAGGCACGTCTGGCCGTTTTGCCGACGTCTTCAACCCCGCCACAGGCGAAGTGCAAGCCAAGCTGCCGCTGGCCAACGCCGAAGAACTGGCGCACGCGGTTCAGGTCGCCGCTGCCGCACAGCCTGCATGGGCTGCCACCAACCCACAACGCCGCGCGCGCGTGATGATGGCCTTTGTGGGCTTGCTCAATCGCGACATGGATAAACTGGCCGAGGCGCTCAGCCGTGAGCACGGCAAGACAATCCCCGATGCCAAGGGCGACGTGCAGCGCGGGCTTGAGGTGGTTGAATACTGCATTGGCGCGCCGGAATTGCTGAAAGGCGACTACACCGACTCGGCCGGCCCCGGCATCGACATGTATTCGATGAAACAGCCGCTTGGCGTGTCCGCAGGTATCACGCCGTTCAACTTTCCGGCCATGATCCCGATGTGGATGTTCGCGCCCGCCATTGTCTGCGGCAACGCCTTCATCCTCAAACCGTCAGAGCGTGATCCATCCGTCCCGCTGATGCTGGCCGAGCTGCTTGAGGAAGCAGGCCTGCCCAAAGGCATCATTCAGGTTGTGAACGGCGATAAAGAGGCTGTGGACGCGATCATCGATCACGATGTGATCCAGTCCATCGGCTTTGTCGGCTCCACCCCTATTGCTGAATACATCTACGGGCGCGGCTGTTCCAACGGCAAGCGCGTGCAGTGTTTCGGCGGTGCCAAGAACCACATGATCATCATGCCCGACGCGGATATGGATCAGGCCGCCGACGCGCTGATCGGCGCGGGCTACGGCGCTGCGGGCGAACGCTGCATGGCCATTTCCGTCGCTGTACCTGTGGGCGAGGATACCGCCGACCGTCTGGTCGAAAAGCTCGTGCCACGCATCGAAAAGCTGAAGGTCGGGCCATATACATCCGGCAACGATGTGGATTACGGCCCCGTCGTGACCGCTGCCGCCAAGGAAAACATTCTTGGCCTTGTGCAGACCGGGATCGACCAAGGCGCAGAACTTGTCGTCGATGGCCGCGACTTCAGCCTGCAGGGCTATGAGGACGGGTTCTTCGTCGGCGCGCATCTGTTTGACCGCGTGACGACCGATATGGACATCTACAAAAAAGAAATCTTCGGCCCTGTTCTGTCCTGCGTCCGTGCCCAGACGTATGAAGAGGCCATCGGCATGGCCATGGACCACGAATACGGCAACGGCACCGCGATCTTTACGCGTGACGGCGACACCGCGCGTGACTTTGCCAACCGGATCAATATCGGCATGGTCGGAATAAACGTGCCGATCCCTGTGCCTTTGGCCTATCACACCTTCGGCGGCTGGAAAAAATCGGTCTTCGGTGACCTGAACCAGCATGGACCGGATGCCTTCAAGTTCTACACCCGCACCAAGACGATCACATCGCGTTGGCCGTCGGGGATCAAAGAAGGCGGTGAGTTCAACTTCAAGCCTATGGACTAATCAATCACAATTGGGCCCGGCCAGTTTGGTCGGGCCTTTGTCATTGCGGGGGGTGAATTATGGGCGCAAGTCTCAGGATACTAAAGTCTCGCGGCATTGCTGTGTTGCGGTATTGGGACCATTTCACCGTTCAGCAAGGCGAAGACACGCTGGCCGCCTATCACGCCCATCCGGATGCCGCACCGGGCCAGAAACACCTTGTCGATTTTTCAGGCGTCACCAGCTTTGACCCCGAATATGTCGGCGTGCTGGCGCTTCAGGCAAAGACCGCGGACATTGTCCTGCCCGAAGGGTTCGAGACGATTCTGGTGATGTATGCGCCCAACCCCACAGGACTTGATATGGCTGTCATGGTTCGCAAATCATGGGAGCATGTCCCCGCTGTCATCCCCCTGATTGCCGAAACCAAGCAGCAAGCCATTGAATATCTTGGACAAAAGGAAAACGATCTCTCACTTTTCTTTGATACCGAAGATATTTAATCAATTTTGAAACTCTTTTCCGCTAGGCTCGTGTCTTAACCATAAGCAAATACATATCAGGGAGATTTCAATGACCAATCTGACACGCCGCGCCGCATTGCGTATCGCCGCCTCTGCGGCCGTTTTACCGCTTGCGGTCACCTCCGCAAACGCCGACGGCCACGCCACAAACCACACGGTTGTCATCCAGAACTTCGCATTTTCGCCAGCGAACTTGCAGATCAAGGCCGGCGATACTGTGACTTGGGTTAATCAGGATAGCACCGCGCACAGCGCGTGGGAATCCACGAACAATCTGTTTGATACCGGCCTCTTGCAACCTGGACAGTCGGCAAGTCTCACGTTCGGTTCTGCCGGTTCGATCAACTATCGCTGTCGCCCGCATGCCAACATGCGCGGCACGATAACAATCAGCTAATCCAACTATCCTCGGGGTTTGGAAAAAAGGGCGCGGCGCTTGCTGCGCCCTTTTGCTTTGACAACGATCCCTATTCCGGCAAGAATTTAACAAGCGTTCAATTCCTGCACATCGGGGATCACCATGGATTTTGCACTCACCGAAGAACAGACCGCGATTTTCGATATGGCACAGGCCTTCGGGGCCGAGCATATCGCGCCGCACGCCCGCCAATGGGAGGCGGACGGCGAGATTCCAAAATCGCTTTGGCCCGAACTGGCCGCGCTTGGCTTTGGCGGGCTTTATGTCTCGGAGGAAAGTGGCGGATCAGGTCTGTCACGGCTGGATGCCACGCTGGTGTTCGAGGCGCTGTCGCAGTCCTGCGCATCCGTCGCGGCGTTCCTGTCGATCCATAATATGTGCGCCAAGATGATCGACGACTTCGGATCTGATGCAATGAAGGCGGATGTGCTGCCAAAGGCGCTGACCATGGACACCGTGCTGTCCTATTGCCTGACCGAACCCGGTTCAGGTTCTGACGCCGCGGCGCTGAAGACCAAGGCGCAGCGCACCAACGAAGGGTATGCGCTCACTGGCACCAAGGCATTCATCTCCGGCGGTGGCTACTCAGACGCCTATATCGTCATGGCCCGCAGCGGTGATGACGGGCCAAAAGGCGTGAGCGCGTTCCTGATCCACGATAGTAAAGATGGCCTGTCCTACGGCGGGCTGGAAGACAAGATGGGTTGGCGGTCGCAACCCACACGGCAGGTGCAGTTGGACGACGCGCATATCCCCGCTGACGGCCTTTTGGGCGAAGAAGGCAAAGGCTTTACCTATGCCATGAAAGGGCTCGACGGGGGCCGCCTGAATATTGCCGCGTGCTCCATCGGTGCTGCGCAGGCCGCGTTGGACCAGACCGTTGCCTACATGGGCGAACGTAAGGCCTTTGGCAAAACCATCGACCAGTTCCAAGGCCTGCAATTCCGCCTTGCTGACGCAGAGATCGCTCTGCAATCCGCCCGCACATTCCTGCGCCAGGCGGCGTGGAAACTGGACACAGGCGCACCGGATGCAACGGCCTTCTGTGCGATGGCCAAAAAGCTGTGCACCGAAGCGGGAAGTCAGGTGGCCGACCAATGCCTGCAACTGCACGGCGGCTACGGCTATTTGGGCGACTACGGCATCGAAAAGATCGTGCGCGATCTGCGGGTGCATCAAATTCTTGAAGGCACCAACGAGATCATGCGCGTCATCACCGCGCGGCACATGCTGGCCAAATGACCGACATCATCATCCGCAAAGATGGCCACGCAGGCCGCATCACGCTCAACCGCCCCAAGGCGCTGAACGCGCTGACGTGGGAGATGTGTCTGGCCATCGAAGACGCGCTGGACACATGGTGCGACGATGACGCGGTGAAACTCGTCATCATGGAAGGCGCTGGCGACAAGGCATTCTGTTCCGGCGGCGATATTGCCGAGATGTATGCCAGCGGCCTGCGCGGTGACTTCGACTATGGGCGCCGGTTCTGGCGCGACGAATACCGCCTGAACGCCAAGTTTTTCCATTTCCCCAAACCCGTCGTCAGCTTCATGCAGGGCTTCACGATGGGCGGCGGCGTGGGCGTGTCTTGCCACGCGTCGCACCGGATCGTTTGCGAAACCAGCCAGATTGCCATGCCGGAGGTTTCCATCGGGCTGGTGCCTGACGTGGGCGGCTCGCTTTTGCTGGCCCAGGCACCGGGACGGCTGGGCGAATACCTTGGCCTGACAGGCGACCGCATGGACGCAGGCGACGCGATTTATGCAGGCTTCGCCGACTATTTTATCCCCCAAGACCAATGGGATGAATTGAAGGCGACGCTTTGCGACACCGGCGATTGGACAGCGATTGACAGCACCGCCGCCCCTGCCCCCGTCAGCCGCCTTGCGAGCTGGCAAAGCGACATCGACAGCGTGTTTGGCGGCGAGACTTTGGGCGACATCTACCGCGCGATGCCCGATGATCTGCCGCCCGCCCTCGCCCACGCGACCAAGCTGATGGGCCGCCACGCGCCACTGTCGCTTGCTGTCACGGTCGAGCTTATCCACCGCGTTCGCACCCGCCAGACGATTGAAAACGCGCTGGATCAGGAATTTCGCTTTACCTATCGGGCAATGGAACACGGCGACTTTATCGAAGGCATCCGTGCCGCAATTATCGACCGTGACCGCAGCCCGAAATGGCAGCACGCCACTTGGCAGGACGTAACGGGTGGCGACGTCTTGCGCATGACCTTGCCTTTGGGCAACGACGCTTTGAAACTGGAGGAAAGCCCATGAAAATCGGATTTATCGGACTTGGCAACATGGGCGCACCGATGGCCGCGAACCTTGCCGCGGCGGGCCATGCGGTGACGGGTTTTGACACTGCTGCCGCGCCTGACGGTCTAACCATGGCCGACAGCGCCGCAAAGGCCGCTGCGGGCGCTGACGTCGTCATCACCATGCTGCCCAACGGTGACATTCTGCGCAGTGTCGCCGCTGAAATTCATCCGGCGATGAAATCCGGCGCAGTGCATCTGGACTGTTCAACCGTTGATGTGGACAGCGCCCGCGCCGTGGCAGAGCAAGCCGCCGCAGCCGGTCTGGGCGCGGTTGACGCCCCCGTGTCCGGCGGAATTGGCGGGGCGACAAACGGCACGCTCACCTTCATGGCAGGCGGGCCAGAGGATGCTTTTGCCACCGTTCAGCCGCTGTTTGACATCATGGGGCAAAAGGCCGTGCACTGTGGTGACGCTGGCAACGGCCAAGCGGCCAAAATCTGCAACAACATGATCTTGGGTGCGACAATGATCGCCACGACCGAAGCCTTTGTCCTGGCTGATAAACTCGGGCTGGATCGTCAGGCGATGTTCGACGTGGTCAGCACATCGTCGGGCTATAGCTGGACGATGAACGCCTACTGCCCCGCCCCGGGTATCGGCCCGCAATCGCCTGCGGATAATGACTATAAGCCCGGTTTCGCGGCGGAATTGATGCTCAAGGATTTACGCCTGTCGCAAATGGCGGCAGAGGCCGTGGACGCCGACACGCCCATGGGTGCCCGCGCGACCGAACTTTACGCACAGTTTGTGGAAGAGGAAGACGGGCTTGGCCGCGATTTCTCGGCGATGCTGCCGCGGTTTGAAAAGCGCGGACGCTAGTCTGCGGGCTTCACCTCGAGCCGGACACTGTCGCCGAACATGGATTGGATCACATCTTGCGGCGGCGCAGTGCCTGTCGCGCAAGCAAGCGCCGACGCATCCACAAATCCGGCAGTTCCCGTCAACGCGACCGTTTCGCATGTGCCATCGGCCGCGATGGACCCGTCATTTACCACAAGCGCAAGGTCATCGACTGACGCATCCAGCAACGTCAGCGTCCCGCCTGTCGCGGCTTCGGCCCGCAATGCGTCAGCGGTGAGACCCGTCACAAAAACGCGCGATCCATCAAATGACTTCACCTCGTTCAAGACAGGCGTGGTGATATCGACGATGAATTCATCCGTCCGTCCGTTGGGAAAGATAAACCAGCGCGTATCGCGGTTAAAAACGAGCCAGCCAGAATACCGGTTGACGTCCAACTTGCTCAAATCGCCATCGACCGTGCGCGCCACGACGCTGTATTCATCGCCATAGGTGATGTTGACGGTCACGTCCTCGTTCACGTGGATGGCGGTAAAGCCGGTCTGGTCGATCACCAATTCCTCGGCCTGCGCGGCGCCCGCACAAACTGCCAATACCATCGCCAACCGTGTCATCGCGTTACTCCGCTGCCAGCGTCCCCAAGCCCAGCATGGGCGCAAGGTAGCGTCCAGTATGGCTCTCGGCGATTTTGGCCACCTGTTCGGGTGTGCCCTTCGCCACGATCTTGCCACCGCCGTCGCCCCCTTCGGGACCGATGTCGATGATATGATCGGCAGTTTTGACAACATCAAGGTTGTGTTCGATCACAATCACGGAATTGCCCTGATCGACCAACTCGTGCAGCACTTCAAGCAGCTTGCGCACATCCTCGAAATGCAGGCCCGTTGTGGGCTCGTCGAGGATATAAAGCGTGCGCCCCGTGCTGGCCCGCGCCAGTTCCTTGGACAGTTTCACGCGCTGCGCCTCACCGCCCGAAAGCGTGGTCGCCTGCTGTCCGACCTTGATATAGCCAAGCCCCACACGCACCAGCGCATCCATTTTCGTGCGGATCGACGGGACGGCGGTAAAGAACGTCTGCGCATCTTCCACAGTCATATCAAGCACATCGGCGATGCTCTTGCCCTTGAACTGGATTTCCAAGGTCTCGCGATTGTAGCGCGCACCTTTGCAGGTTTCGCAGGTCACATAGACGTCTGGCAGGAAGTGCATCTCGATTTTGATGACACCGTCACCCTGACACGCCTCGCACCGCCCGCCTTTGACGTTGAAGCTAAAGCGACCGGGCTTGTAGCCGCGCGCCTTGCTTTCCGGCAGACCGGCAAACCAGTCGCGGATCGGGGTGAACGCACCGGTGTAAGTCGCCGGGTTTGACCGTGGCGTGCGCCCAATCGGGCGCTGGTCAATGTCGATCACCTTATCCAGATGCTCGAACCCTTTGATCGTTTCGCAAGGCGCTGGCACTTGCCGCGAGCCGTTCAGCTTTTGCGAGGCATTCTTGAACAGCGTCTCGATGGTCAGCGTGGACTTGCCACCGCCAGACACACCAGTCACACACACGAATTGCCCCAACGGGAAATCGGCGGTCACGTTTTGCAAGTTGTTGCCCGTGGCCTTCACCACGGTCAGCTTTTTGCCTTTGCCCTTGCGGCGCTTTTTCGGCACCTCAATCTCGCGCGTGCCGACAAGGTATTGGCCCGTAATGGAATCCTTGTTCGCCATGATCTCTTGCGGTGTGCCCTTTGCGACAACCTGCCCGCCGTGCACACCGGCCCCCGGCCCGATGTCGAACACATAATCCGCCTCGCGGATCGCTTCCTCATCATGTTCCACCACGATCACCGTATTGCCCTGATCGCGCAGGTTTTTCAGCGTTGTTAGCAGACGATCATTGTCGCGCTGGTGCAGGCCAATCGACGGCTCGTCCAGCACATAAAGCACCCCTTGCAAACCGGACCCGATCTGGCTGGCGAGACGGATACGCTGGCTCTCACCCCCCGACAACGTGCCGGAATTACGGGACAGCGTCAGGTAATCAAGGCCGACGTTATTCAAGAACCCAAGCCGTTCGCGGATTTCCTTCAGGATCGCATGGGCGATCTCGTTCTTCTGTTTGGTCAGGTCGGCTGGCACGGTCTTGCACCAGTCAAATGCCTCTTTGATCGACATTTGCACCACGTGACCGACGTGCAGCAGGTCATCGCCCGATGACCCGATCTTCACCGCCAAAGCCTCTTCGCGCAGGCGGAAACCACCGCAGGTGCCGCAGGGACGGTTGTTCTGGTATTGCTCGAATTCTTCGCGGATCCAGTTGCTGTCTGTCTCGCGGTAGCGGCGTTCCATATTGGGGATCACGCCTTCAAACGGGCGGGAGACCTGATAAACGCGCCCGCCTTCGTCATAGCGGAACTTGATCTCTTCCTTGCCGGAGCCACGCAGAAACACCTCTTGCACCTTAGGTTCCAAGTCCTTCCAGCGGGCGGATTTGTTAAAGCCGTAGTGCTTGGCAATCGCTTCAATGGTTTGCAGGAAGTAAGGCGATTTGCCTTTGCGCCATGGGGCCAGCGCACCGTCCGCGATTTTCAGGGTTACATCGGGGACAACCAGCCCTTCGTCAAAGAACAGCTCGACCCCCAAACCATCACAGCTTGGGCAAGCCCCGAAGGGAGCGTTGAATGAAAACAGACGCGGCTCGATCTCGGGGATGGTGAAGCCAGACACCGGACAGGCAAAGTTTTCCGAGAACGTCAGACGGACCGGATCGCCCTCTTTCGGCGCGGTCTCAAGGATCGCGATGCCGTCGGCCAGATCAAGTGCTGTGCGGAAACTGTCTGCCAGCCGCGTCTCCAGCCCCTCGCGCACAACAATCCGGTCCACGACCACGTCGATGTCATGGCGGAATTTCTTGTCGAGAGTTGGCGGCTCGTCCAGATCGTAGAACTCACCGTCTACTTTCACCCGCTGGAAACCTTGCTTGCGTAGCTCCAGGAATTCCTTGCGGTACTCGCCTTTGCGGTCGCGGATGATCGGGGCCAGCAGATAACCGCGCGTTCCTTCCGCCAGTGTCATGGCGCGGTCGACCATGTCCTGCACTTGCTGCGCCTCAATCGGCATGCCGGTGGCGGGCGAATACGGCGTGCCGACGCGGGCGAAGAGCAGGCGCAGATAGTCATAAATTTCGGTGATCGTGCCGACCGTCGAACGGGGGTTTTTCGACGTGGTCTTCTGTTCAATCGAAATGGCTGGGCTGAGGCCGGAGATGTGATCCACATCCGGCTTTTCCATCATATCAAGAAACTGGCGGGCATAGGCCGACAGGCTTTCGACATAGCGCCGCTGCCCTTCGGCATAAATCGTGTCAAACGCCAAGCTGGACTTGCCGGAGCCAGACAAGCCGGTAATCACAACAAGCTGGTCGCGCGGAATATCAACGTCAATATTCTTGAGGTTGTGTTCGCGCGCACCGCGCACTTCGATGTTCTTTAGTTCAGCCATTTGTCCAGCCCCCAAGCCTTGCAGCCTTTACACATAGTCGGATCGTGCGGCAGCACCAGTGCTTATAAAGAACATTACACGAACACGCAAAATTAATTCCACGTTCCCCCGGCATGGGGGATGGGAAATGGCCCGCTGACAGTGATCCCACAGCCAATAATGATCTGAATGGGATATTTGTCGCCAACCAAACCTAAAGCGGAAATGGTCAGGGTTTCCCCACCATTCATTTGGGGGGAAAGACAACCGGCTTGCGACCAGCTTTAATAGTTAAATAATTTGAACGGATTGAAAGGTTCTGAACATGACCATGCAACGCATAGCCATTCTGATGACTGCCCCTTTGTTTCTGCTTGCCTGCGGTGGAAATGACACCGAAGACATGATGCAGATGCCGTCAGGCACCCAGATTTATGCGGATTCAGTCACCCGTGTTGACCTGATCACCAATCCGGCCACGACAACCAGCACCGCGCTTTCGCGTTTTGCAACCGCCAACGGGCAAGACCCGGCCACAACAATTCCAACAGGAACAGCACGTTTTGATGGTGATTTTGCGTTGGTGGAGACGGACGGCAGGAACAACCCGCTGCGCATCTACGACGGTGAAATCGAATTGCTGCGCGAGTTTGGGTCTCCGTTGCTGGCCAATTCGGTTGCGGGAACGGTTGAACTGCAAAACGTCACGGATGCGAGCGGCACCTCTGTTGCATTCTCCAACATCCGGAACGCCATTTCCGGCGAAATCGGGCGCGGCACTGCGACAGGGTCGGACGTCGATTTGAACATGCAGTTCAGCTATACTGCCAGCGGAACAGATCTGGGTGTTGTGGGCAAGGTCGGCGGTCAATTCGTCGGGGACGGCACGACTGCTATCGGCGTGTTCAGCGGTTTTGGTGATCTTGGCGATGTCTACGGTGTTCTGACCTTGGACGGCAGCTAAGGGTTGCTTTGCCATCCGGTCAGGGTTTCCTGACCTTTACCGCAGCGGGGCTAGCCAACAGGCTGGCCCCTATGCTTAGCTAACGACATTATTGCGATGGAGATTTTAATGCGCTTTTTGCCCGCCCTTCTGACAGGTGTCAGCCTTGCCACCGGTGCTGTTGCCCAAGACCGCCCGAATACTATCCTTGTGATGGACGGGTCAGGGTCCATGTGGGGGCAAATTGACGGGGTCGCAAAGATCACCATCGCGCAAGACGTTGTTGGCGACCTGCTTCAGACCTTTCCCGATGATCAGGGTCTTGGTCTGACAGTATACGGCCACCGCGAGCGCGGAAACTGCACCGACATCGAAACAGTCGTGGCCCCTGCCCCCGGCACGCGCGACGCCATCATCGACGCAGTGAATGGGATCAAACCGCTGGGCAAGACGCCCATGACCGACGCCATCATCGCTGCCGCAGAAGCGTTGCGCTACACCGAGGATAGCGCCACGGTCATTCTGGTCAGCGACGGTGTTGAAACCTGCAATCCCGACCCCTGCGCCGCTGCACGTCTTTTGGAAGAAGCAGGCATCGACTTTACCGCTCATGTGATCGGTTTTGACGTGGGATCTGACGCGGACGCGCTTGCGCAGATGCAATGTATTGCGGACGAAACCGGCGGTGATTTCCTGACCGCCGACAATGCTATCGAATTGACAGATGCGCTGACCGCCGTAGTCGAAGATCCCGAACCGGCGCTGATTGACCTGACGCTTGAAGCTCGGATCGCGTCCGAGACAGGCCCACTCGTCGAAGACCCTGTCATCTGGACATTTGGCGACGCACAGGACGGTGACACCGAAAACCCCTTTGTCAGCGACACACTGGAAGGCACGTATGAGATCACCGCCTACCGCCTGATCGACGAACTTGAGGTCACGCGCGAAATTGCCGTGAACCGCTCACCTCAGGTCGAGGTGTTTGTCTTTCCCGAAGCCACACCAACCGCGTCCCTTGATGCCCCCTCCGAGGTCATTATCGGTGAGACCTTCAGCGTCGGTTGGACCGGCCCCGATGACGGTCTGGACAACATCCAGATTGCCGAAATCGGCGGGACCTACTTGGATTATACCTATACCAGCGCGGGCAACCCGCTGACACTCGTCGCGCCAGGAAATGCGGGCGAATACGAACTGCGCTATGTCTGGAAAGACAGCGAAACGATCTATTCGCAGCCCATTCTGGTGCAGGATCAACCTGTCTTTATTGATGCGCCTGACAGCGTCGCTGTGGGTGAGACGTTCACGCTAACTTGGGAAGGGCCTGACGCGGGTGGTGATAACATCCAGATCGGTGATCCGGCTGGTGGCTATGATAGCTATATCTACACCGAACGCGGCAATCCGCTTGAGATGACTGCACCGGGCACCGTTGGCACTTACGAATTGCGCTACCGGTTCCGCGACCGCGAAACGATCTATACGCGACCGCTTGAGGTGACGCCCGCTGAATTGGCCCTTGATGCACCTGATAGCGTCGAGGTAGGCAGCAGCTTTGACGTCACGTGGACAGGCCCGAATGCGCCGCTTGACAATATCCAGATCGGCCCGTCCGAAGGTGGCTACAGCGACTATAGCTACACGTCCAATGGGCAAACCGTGACACTCACTGCGCCGTCCGAACCCGGCATTTACGAGCTGCGCTACCGCTTCCGCGACCGCGAAACGATCTTTACGCAGCCGATTGAAGTGACAGAGGCGCAAGGCAGCCTGCAATTCGAACCCACAGCCCCCATTGGGGCGACGGTCATGGTTGCTTGGGATGGTCCTGACAACGACAATGATTACATCGCCGTCGGCCCTGTGGGCGAGCGGTACATTAACTACACACGCACCCGCGCAGGCAATCCATTGGGCGTCATGATGCCCACGGAACCGGGCCAGTACGAAATCCGCTATCACCTGCACGAAGGTGGCGCTGTTATCTCGAGCGCACCGATTGAGGTGACCGATCTCAAAGGCTCCATCACAGCGCCTGATACGGCGATCGCCGGTGAAAGTCTGACCGTCGGTTGGGACGGCCCCGACTATGACAACGACTACCTGTCAGTCGGCCCTGCGGGCGAGCGGTATATCAACTACACCCGCAGCCGCGCTGGCAATCCGTTGCAATTGCTGATGCCCACCGAACCCGGTGACTATCAGATCCGCTATCAGATGCATCAGAACGGTAAGATCATCGCAACCCATGACATCACAGTGACGGATGTGGCGGCCAATCTGACCTTTGATGCCGAAGCAACCGCCGGAAGCACGTTGACCGTTGCGTGGGACGGGCCGGATTATGACAACGACTATATCTCGGTTGGCAAACCCGGTGAGCGGTACATCAACTATACCCGCACCCGCGCTGGCAATCCGCTGGGCCTGCTTCTGCCGAACGAGCCGGGCGACTACGAGGTGCGCTACCAGCTGCATCAGGGCGGCGATATCATCGCCTCCGCCCCGCTGAAAATCGTGGACGTTGGTGCAATGGTGACAGCGCCCGACACAGCCGTTGCGGGCAGCACCGTTTCTGTTGGCTGGGACGGCCCTGATTATGACCGTGATTACATTGCGGTTGGTCCCGTGGGCGAGCGGTATATCAACTATACCCGCACCAGTTCAGGAAACCCCGTGCAGCTTCTGATGCCAACCGAGGCCGGTGAATACGAAATTCGGTATCACCTGCAACAGGGCGGTGATGTGCTGGCCAGCCGGATCATCACCCTTGAACCCGTGAAGGCCGAGGTCAGCGCGCCCGCAACCGCCAATATCGGTGAACCTGTCACCGTGACGTGGGATGGGCCCGACTATGATCGTGATTACATCGCCGTGTCGGAAGTCGGCGACAACAGCTACGTCAATTACGTGCGCACAAGCGCCGGTAATCCTGCTGTCATCCCCATGCCGCCGACCGCGGGCGATTATGAAATCCGCTATGTGCTGCAACAAGGCGGTAAGGTCGTCGCCCGCTCGCCTATCACGGTAGAGGCGATCAAAGCGCAGCTTGTCGCGCCGCCCAGTGGCGTTGCTGACACAGCGATCCCTGTAGGTTGGGATGGACCGGATTATTCACGCGATTATGTTGCAATCTATCTGGTCGGCGGTGATCGCTACACGTCCTATACCCGCACCAGCGCGGGCAATCCCCTGATGCTGGAACTGCCAGAGGCGCCGGGCGACTATGAAATCCGCTACATCATGCATCAGGGCGGTGTCGTTCTGGCGAATGTGCCTTTCACGGTCACAGCAGAGTAACTCCTACGCCAATTAAAAAAGGGGCGGTGCACATCACGTGCACCGCCCCTTCCTTATATTACGCTCTCGCGTACATCACATGTGGATCACGCGCCCGTAAGCATCCAGCACGCTTTCGTGCATCATTTCCGACAGTGTCGGGTGTGGGAAGACGGTGGCCATCAGGTCTTCTTCGGTGGTCTCCAACTGGCGGCCCACGACATAGCCCTGGATCAGTTCAGTCACTTCCGCGCCAACCATGTGTGCGCCCAGAAGCTCGCCCGTTTTGGCGTCAAACACCGTTTTGATCATGCCCTCAGGCTCACCCAAAGCAATCGCCTTACCATTCCCGATGAAGGGGAAACGCCCGACCTTCACGTCATAGCCCAGCTCCTTGGCCTTCGCCTCGGTGAAGCCGACAGAGGCAACCTGAGGATGGCAATAGGTGCAGCCTGCGATGCTTTCTGGCTTCACAGGGTGCGGATGCCCGCCTGCGATCAATTCAGCCACCATGACACCTTCGTGCGACGCCTTGTGCGCCAGCCATGGGGCGCCTGCGATGTCACCGATAGCGAACAGACCGTCCACGCCTGTGCGGCAGTATTCGTCTGTCACAACGTGAGTGCGGTCGATCTTCACGCCCAACTCTTCCAAACCCAAGCCTTCGACGTTGCCGACGATGCCGACCGCGGAAATCACAGTATCAAACTCGTGCTTCTCAACTTTACCGCCCACTTCGATATGCGCGGTGACCTTGCCTTTGCCGCGGTCAAGCTGCTTGACCATCGCCTTTTGCATGATCTTCATGCCCTGCTTTTCGAACTGCTTTTTCGCGAACTTGGAGATCTCCTCGTCCTCGACAGGCAGCACGCGGTCCATGACCTCGACCACAGTCGTGTCAGCGCCCAACGTGTTGTAGAAGCTGGCAAATTCGATGCCAATTGCGCCCGACCCGATGACCAGCAGCTTCTTGGGCATCCGCTTGGGCGTCAGCGCGTCTTTATACATCCAGACCAGATCGCCATCCGCCTCAAGCCCCGGCAATTCGCGTGCACGCGCACCCGTAGCAAGGATGATGTTCTTTGCCGTCAGCTCTTCTGTGCCCTTCTCGGTCTTCACCGACACCTTGCCTTTGGCAGGGATCGTCGCCTCGCCCATAAAGACGGTGACCTTGTTCTTTTTCATCAGGTGGCCGATGCCGCCCGACAGCTGACCTGCAACATTGCGCGACCGCTTCACGACAGCATCAAGATCATAGCCGATGTTATCCGCCTTCAGGCCAAATTCCTTGGCGCGGTGCATGAGGTGGAACACCTCGGACGTGCGCAACATGGCCTTGGTGGGGATACAGCCCCAGTTCAGGCAGATGCCGCCCAGATGCTCGCGTTCGACAATCGCAACCTTCTGACCAAGCTGGGAGGCGCGAATGGCAGCTACATAGCCGCCCGGTCCGGCACCAATTACAATCAGGTCAAAACTTGTCGCGGCCATGCCAGTATCCTCCGAAGGTAAAACTAGTTGAGTGTTAAACTACTTTCAGCAGGATCGCCAGTGACCTTGGGTCATGCCAGCTAACCGCTGGGTGCAACGCAGCGCACGGCCCTTCAACTGGTCATAGCAACCCACATTACCGTGCAGGCCCTGACACTCGGGACACTTATCGTTCGTTTCGCAGCTGGATCGATGTCTCAATCCGACAGACTGCTATCCAATTATTATCACAGGCTATTCGGCCTGTAATTCCCGCACGATCGCACCATAGGCACCCTCGGCCATAAATGCCTTTTCGGCTGCCGTGTCGTCACGCCCCAAGGCTTCGTTGCGGAAGGGAAAGCGGCCATGGGCGCGGATCACGCGGCGGTGGGCGCGCGCGTGTAGCAGCGTGCTGTTACCCGTTTCCGGCATCCGGTCGCGCACCAGACGCACGCAACGATCCTGATCCACAAGGCTTTCTGAATGCATCAGTGGCAGATAAAAGAACTGGCGTGCCGGTTCCTCCCACTGCAAATCCCACTTGCGATCAATCGCCACCTTTGCAGCCGCCCGCGCATTTCCGTCTGTGGCAAATGCCTTGCCCTGCCCGCGAAACATATTGCGCGGGAATTGATCGGTCAGGATCAGATAGGCCATCGCGCCGTGCCGGTCTGTCAACCACAAGCCGCAAGCCCCCTCACGCGCCTCTTCCCAGGTGTCGCGGAACATATCGGTGATCTTTGTATCCAGCGCATCGCTTTGTTCATACCACCCCTTCGGGCCGGTCTCTTCCAACCAGAACCGGTTGATTTCTTCAACGCTGCGCATCCGAAGGCTCCTGCGTGGTTTGGGTCAGTGTGGCGTCTTCGGCTTGGGCTGTCTCGTCTGTGTCAGCTTCGGCTTCCTCGGCAAACTCATCATAAGTTTTATGCTCATAATATTCGGTATCAAGATAAACCTCTTGCGCGAACTCCGCCGCGACAGCCGTACCAGAGGCCGCAAGTGGCACGTAAGGCGCATTTTCGATCTCGAAGTCTGTCCGCGAACGGCGCGTCATCCGGAAAACCGCGTAGCACGCGATCCCGATCTGAAGGGCCGCCAGAAACGCCCAATAGCCCCAGTTGCCGATGGTCTCCATCATCCAGCCAAGGAACAGCGGGCCCGCAATGGCCCCCACCCCGTTGACGAACAACAAACCACCTGACGCGGCCGCCATATCGTCTTTCTCAAGGTAGTCGTTGGCGTAGGCGATCAGCAGCGCATAAAGCGGGTTTGACATGCCGCCCACGATGGCGCCGCTGATGACAATCGGCCAAAGGCTTTCGGACATCAGCGCGATAAAACTCCCCGCCCCGCCGATGATCGACACACCGATAATCAGCAGGCGGCGGTCAATGCGGTCCGACAGCCAGCCGATGGGAAATTGCAGGATCAATGCGGATATGTAGATCGCGGAGACAAACAGCGAAACTTCGGCGACCGACAACCCCACACGCGACGCATAGACCGCCGACATCCCGAACTGGGCCGCAAACACCCCGCCCATCAGGAACATTCCGACACTGGCCAGCGGTGATGCGCGCACCAGATCAGGAACCGACATGGGTTTCGTTTGTCCAAACTCGGGTTGCGTACGTTTGACCAGCAGGATCGGGGCAAAGGCCAGAGACACGAAAACCGACGGAATAATAAACAGGACAAAGCCGGACACGTCACCAAGGCTGACAATATACTGCGCCAAAACGATGCCGCCCATCTGGACGATCATGTAGATCGACAGCGACAGGCCACGCGTTTCGTTGGTCGCCGCATCATTCAGCCAGCTTTCCGCCGTGATATAGACGCCGCAAAAGCAGAACCCGATAATGACGCGCCCCACCGTCCACGCAATCGGATCTACCAGCGTGGGATAAAGGATCAGAACCGCCGACACCATTGATCCGAGGGCCGCAAACACGCGCACGTGTCCAACCGCCCTGATCAGCTTGGGTGTCAGGCGCGAGCCGAAGAGAAATCCAAGAAAATAGGCCGACATCACAATCGAGATTGCGAAGGTCGAAAACCCTTCTACATCCGCGCGCAAACCAAGCAGCGTGCCTTGCAGGCCGTTGCCCACCATCAGCATGAACATGCCCAGATAAAGCGGCCAGGAGCCTTTGAATACCGAGATCATAACGCAGCCTTTCGCGCTTGCACTTTTGGCGCACCTACGCCCGCGATTTGCGCCCGTCTAGGTGACAAACGACAAATCCGTGTCCGTCCCGACGTTAGGGCAGCAGAAGTGAAGAATCCCCGTACGAAAAGAAACGATATCGCTCCGCAATTGCGTGGTCGTAAATCTCCATGATCCGGTCCCGTCCCATCAGGGCGGAGACAAGCATCATCAGTGTTGATTTAGGCAGGTGGAAGTTGGTCATCAGCCCGTCAGCCACCCGAAACGCGAATCCCGGTGTGATGAAGATATCCGTCTCTCCGCGCCAAGGACCAAGGCCAGTATCCGTCGCGGCACTTTCGATCAGGCGTAACGCCGTGGTGCCAACCGGAATGACGCGACCGCCCGCGGCCTTGGTGGCGTTAATCTCGTCAGCGGCCTTTTGGCTGACCTCACCCCATTCGGCATGCATTTTATGATCGGCGATGTCATCAACCTTGACCGGCAGGAACGTGCCCGCACCAACATGCAGGGTAACGTGGGTAAAGGTCACACCCATGGCTGCCAGTTTCTCCAGAAGCGGCCCGTCAAAATGTAGCGACGCCGTTGGCGCTGCAACGGCACCCGTGCGGGCCGCCCAATAGGTTTGGTAATCTTCCTTGTCCGCCTCGTCCGCTGGTCGTTTTGCGGCGATATATGGCGGTAAAGGCATAGCACCCACCGCGTTCAAGGCTGCGTCAAAATCGTCGCCCGTAAGGTTGAAGGACAGCGTGGCCTGACCATCATCGCGGCCTGTCACCGTTGCGGAAAGATCATCCGAAAAGACGATCACTTCACCATCGCGCACCTTGCGCAGCGGCTTGATCAGCGCGCCCCACGTGCCATCTGCGCGGGGGTCCAGCAATGTCGCCTCAATCCGGGCCGCACCTGCGCCATCGGCGCTTGGCCGGTGTCGCACGCCAGTCAATCGCGCCGGAATAACCTTGGTGTCATTCAGCACCAGACGGTCACCGGGGCGCAGCATATCGGGCAAATCATAGACGTGGCGATCAGTGATCCCCCCGCCTTGCGCCAGCAATAACCGCGATGACGACCGCGGCTTTGCGGGGCGCACGGCAATCAGGTCATCTGGCAGGTCAAAGTCGAAGTCCGACAGCTTGCCCGCAGGTTTCGCACCCATCGTCATTGCGTCACCTCAGGCGGTGGACGGCGGAAAATCTCGCGGAACATGCCCGGGGTCAGCGCCGAGAACGGGTTTACGCTCAGCTGCGGTGCGTCCGCATTGCCGTAAAGATTAAAGTTAAAGCCGATCAAGCCTTCCCCCTGACGGGTCAGAACAGACCCGATGCCATTAAGCAGATAGAACGGCGAGATCACGCCCTGAAAATCCATCGCTCCGTTGGCGAGCGTGTAAATCCCGTCAAGCGAGATGCCAAGCCCTGCCCCGACCGCACTTGATTGCGTCAGGATCAACTGGTTGGGGGTCAGTCGGAACCGCGCGTCGACATCTTCAAAGGCCAGTCCCTGTCCATCCAACTGCTGCAATGCGCCAACAACACTGACCGCATCCAGCAAGGCGGCCATAGCAGGCGCATCGCGCACACGGATGCGCCGGATTGCGATGGTGCCGTCATATGTGCCCGTGGCGCCAGTTGGCACCAGCCCCAGATCAAGCGTGCCACCCACCGCGTTGGCCGCCAGACCTGCGGCACGGATCACATCACCCGCGTTGTCTGACCTGATCCGCACCGCCGACCCGCCGTTCTGCGGTGCAATCGTGCCCGCAACAGCCGCCTCGCCGTTCAACAGCGCGGTGAAAGTGCCCGAAAGCCCGCCGCCACCGTCAAATTCACCGGCAAAGCGTGTCAGCGCCAGATCGTCGGTGATTTGCAAGCGGTCCAGTGCAATGGTGAGCGGCCCCCCATCGCCCTCTCCGCCAAAGTCGGCACGCCGTAAATCAAGCGCGCCGCCCTGGATCGCCACGGCAAACGCGCGGTTGCCTCCACGCCCGCGCAACGTCACAGGCGCGTTCAACCAGTTCCCAACCCGCAGTTTGCTGAATACCGCCCGATCAAGGCTGCCGTCACGGTTCAGCACGATCCGCCCATCCGCTTCAAGCCCGTCGCCGTTGATTGCGATCCGGTCGATCGTGGTGGTATTGCCCAGCGTGCCGACCAGCCGGAAATCTGCAGCACTGTTACGCCCCTTCGACCATCCCAAAGCCGGAACCGAAACGCCCACGCCGCGCAGGTTGGATGTGACGCGGTAGTTGATTGATCCTCTGGGATTGATCGTCAAATCTAGGTCCGCAGGTCCGCGTCCGGTGATCGATCCCGGCGGTAAGGCCACGTCAAAGGCATCAAGCGTGGCCTGCGACAGCGTCATATCAGCTGAAACGGTGCTGCTTGATCCGGGCGCAAAGGGTTGGCGCCACACGCCGCTGACAGGAATGCCCGCAAAAAGCGCGTCACCGGTAACCGACATGCCCGCATTGTCCATCGCCATCACCAGCCTGTCCGCGCTCAGGCTGCTGCCCGTGACAATCCAGTCAGAACTGAAATCCTCAATCGTGGCATCTATCTGGTAGCGGATTTGCTCCGGCAACACCTCAGAGGTCATCGGCATGTCCACCTGCACCCGCGTCTGCGCGCGCCCCTCAGCGAAGGCGATGGGGATACCCAGCCAGTCGGCGTATAAAAACGGTGGTTGGTCAATCAACGACATAGAGGCCGCCATTGACCCCGAAATGCGCAAATCCAAAGTGGCCGGGGCCGGTTCTGCCAGCGTGTCCGTAATAGCAAAGGTCGATCCCGCGACGTTCAGCACACCGCCTTCGGGGGGTGTCACCCTGCCCTGATCCAGACTGACCGCAAACTGCGGCCCGCCAAAATTCATGATCCCGCTGGCATCGGTGATCTGCGGCATGTCCGGCAAGTAGCGCACGCTGGCGCGGTCAAACCCGAAATGACCCGACAGCTGCACATCCTGATCGGGGTAAGACCGTAGCGCCACATACAAATCCGTCAGCGCACCCACATCCAGATTGTCCGTGATCCAGCCGCGCAACCACGGCTGCACATCCAAAGGCCACAGCGCCAGCACATCAGTCTGCAAAAGCGCCGGGCTTTGCACATCCAAGGCCACGCGCCATCCGGCATCGGTTGCCGCGACGGACCCGTTGCCATGCACAGTCAGATCGGTGCCTTCCAGATAAAACTGCCCGATATCAACTGAAAACGGCTCAAGGTTCAGTCGCAGGTCAACCTGTGCTGCGTCATAATCCAGCGGTGCCGCCAAGGCGTCAGAGGGCCGCAAATCAAGGTCGCGAAAGGCCAGTTGCCCCACCAGCGATTGCGGAAGGCCGTTCAGTTCCGGCCCCAGAAACGCTTGTCCTGTGGCGGTAAAAGACCCCAGACTGCTGGCCACTTCGACCTGATCGAACCGGATCTGGTCTTTCTGGCTGTCCAGAACCAAATACATCTTTGCACTGTCAAACGCGATGGGCGCGGTGGCGGCATTGGGCTGCAAGACACCCTCCCCCATTTCCAGCGTCGCACTCAGCGGGCCAAGCTCTCCGCTATCGTCAAGCGTCGTGCGCAGGGTTGCCGACAATGGCGCGTCCACATCGCCCAGCCAGCTTAGAGCGGGCGATTGGGTGGCAATATCAGCGGCAACCGCGCCGGTGATGCTCAGCCCCAAATCGGCCGCGCGGGTGCCACGGGGGCTGGCGTAATTCAGCACCAGCGTCGTGACACCGGCCCCGCCTGACAAAAGGGCCACGTCTGCACGCAGTTCGGTGCGCGCATCGCGCAGATCAAGCGTGAGCGTGCCGCCATCCACCGTCCAGCGCCGACCGGCCCGCAAATCGGTGTAGTCCACGATAAGATTCTCCGCACGAATCGTTTCCAACGCGGCAAAGCCCGGCTGTTCAAGCACCTGATCCGCCTGATCCAGCAGACCTGTCAGCCGTCCGGCCTGCTGTGCGCCAGCGGCACTCCCCTCACCAAACGAAAGTGCGACACTGCCATTGGCGTTGCGCTGCAAATCGATCCGCGCGCCCGACAGCGTGATATTCTGCATCAGAACCTCTTGCTGGAACACAAGCCCGCGCGGCGACATCAGCCCGCTGATCTGGGCAATTCGCGCGATCCTAGCGCCATTGGCATCTGTGACAGATGTATTGACCAGCTTGACCGTCGGATGCAGATCGCGCCCGATATTGACGTAAATCTCGCCAAAGCTCACGTCACCGCCAAGCACATCGGACGCAGCCGCAGCCACGCGGGATTTGATCCAGCTCGGCGCAGAAATATCCCTTTCGATCAGCATCACCGCCGCGATCAGCGCGAAAACGACAGGCAAAAACGCCAGCAACCACACCACACGCAGACCGTGCCACATCACATGACGGCCCCGTTTGACCGGCGCGGCAGTTACCTGCGCGGCATCGGTTTCTGGCGCATCTGTCGTGGAAGTTTCGTCTGTCATCACGCTCATCAGGCTGGCATGGGTTTATCTTTGCGCGTTGCGACCTAAAACAAAACCAACAAAGCATGAAAGGACAAAACCATGACCGCACCTGTTGCTGGCGATCCCGCCCCGGCCATCAATCTGCCAACCGACACAGGCGATCTTGCCAATCTGTCGGATATGCAGGGCAAAAAGGTCGTCGTCTATTTCTACCCCAAGGACGACACCCCCGGCTGCACGAAAGAGGCGATCGGCTTTACCGAAGCGCTGGAAGACTTCGCCGCTGCGGGCGCAACTGTCTGGGGCGTGTCAAAAGATACTGTCGCAAAGCACGCCAAATTCCGTGCCAAATACGAACTTGGCATCCCCCTGTTGTCTGACGAGGACGGCGACGTCTGCGAACGATATGGCACGTGGGTGGAAAAGAACATGTATGGCAAAACCTACATGGGGATCGAACGGGCGACGTTTTTGATTGATGAAAGCGGCAAGATTGCGCAGGTCTGGCGCAAGGTGAAGGTGCCCGGCCACGTGGATGCGGTTCTGGACGCCGTGAAGTCGCTTTAATAGCAGGGATTAAACACATGAAACCATTGGCTGAAATGGCGTGCGATGTTCTGCGCACAGCTGATGGACGTGAAAAAACGGCACTGTCGCGCCACTATGCAGCCCAATGGCGCGACGCGCGGGCTGCCGGACAGACCCCCGACATTGGCGCGGCAACGCCCCCTGACATGCCAGCACGACCAGACACCCCTGCGCTGCTTGAACCGCGCGACGTGCCCGTGCGCAAACCCGGCACGCCGGAAGGGCGCATCGCGATGATGCATGCCGTAGCGCATATTGAGCTGAACGCCGTTGATCTGCACTGGGACTTAATCGCGCGCTTCACCGATACACGCTTTCCCATTGGTTTCTACGACGACTGGGTCAAAGCGGCAGACGAGGAATCAAAGCACTTCAACCTGATGTGCGACTGCCTCGAAACCGCTGGCAGCCACTACGGCGCATTACCAGCCCACGCTGGCATGTGGCGCGCCGCGTCCGATACCACAGCCGATCTGATGGGCCGTCTTGCCGTCGTCCCTATGGTGCTCGAGGCGCGCGGGCTGGATGTCACGCCCGGCATGATCAAGCTGTTCAAACAGGCCAAAGCCCACGACGCGGTCGCCGCACTGGACGAGATCTATGCCGATGAGGTGCACCACGTCGCCTACGGGTCAAAATGGTTTCATTATCTGTGTGGCCGCGACGGGCTTGATCCGACACCCACATTTCACGATCTCGTCGGGCGATATTTCCACAGCACGCTGCGTCCGCCCTTCAATGAAGAAAAGCGCGCCGAGGCGGGGATTCCCCCTGATTTCTACTGGCCTCTGGCCAATCAGGGCCGCTGAACTGCGGCGGCATGTCACTCTTGACGCGAATCGGTCGGCAGAAACCCGCCCAAAACAGGCTTAACCCGCCGTTATAGCAATCAAATAAGGATTATTTGTTGCTGCAAAGTCGCAGGTCCACTAACAAGACGCTCAGCGGCGCCAAAGGCGTGGGAACCTGCCGCTGGTTTACGGGACGGGACAGAGGTATTTTACGTGCGCTCACGGCTGACAACGCGACTACACGCATTTCTTGAACGGCACTTTCCAGAAAAGCGCCTTTTCCTGCGATCTGATACTGAGACGCGATTCATTCGCCTCAAATCCGAAACGCAGCTGGTAGCATGGGCCGGGGCGACGGCACTTGTTGCCTGGACTATCATCGCAACCGCGATCCTGCTGATGGACAGCATCGGGTCCGGCAACTTCCGCGCGCAAGCCGAGCGGGACCAGATGATCTACGAAAACCGCCTCAATGCCCTGTCGGCCGAGCGCGACAACCGCGCGGAAGAAGCTGTCGCAGCGCAAGAGCGTTTTTCCTCCGCGCTTGAGCAGATTTCGATGATGCAGTCGGAATTGCTGCGATCCGAAGATCAGCGCCGCGAGCTTGAGACAGGTCTGGAAGTTGTTCAGGCCACCCTGCGCAACACGATGCGCGAACGTGAAGACGCCCGCGACCAGCTGGCGTTGATGGCCGACGATCCGAACGGCACAGCGGCAGCCACGCTTTCCGCCGAAGCCAACAGCACCGTCGACCTGCTGGCAACAGCCCTTGCCGAAACAGCCGCAGAGCGCGATTCGATCGCGTCAGACGCCCGCTTTGCACTGGATCACGCAGCCGAGACAGAGCTTGAACTGCGCCTGTTGCAAGAAAAGAACGACGAGATTTTCCGCCAGCTTGAAGAAGCGATGCTGGTGTCGGTTGAACCGCTTGACGACATGTTCCGCGCCGCCGGCATGAACCCTGACAACCTCCTGGCGCAGGTGCGCCGTGGCTATTCCGGTCAGGGCGGCCCCCTTACCCCGCTGCAATTCTCGACACGTGGCGGTGCACCCGATCCTGATGCGGCGCGTGCCAATGGCATCCTATCGTCGATGGATCGCATCAACCTTTACCGTATCGCCGCAGAGCGCGCGCCTTTTGACACACCCGTCAAAGCAGCCTTCCGCTTTACATCCGGCTTCGGTCAACGTTGGGGGCGCTTGCATGCAGGCACCGACTTCGCCGCACCCATTGGCACACCCATCTATGCTACGGCTGATGGCGTCGTCACCAGTGCTGGCTGGTCATCCGGTTATGGCCGTCTGATCAAGATCCAGCACGAGTTCGGGATCGAGACACGCTACGCCCACCTCAACTCGATGCGCGTGTCTGTCGGACAAAGGGTCTCGCGCGGACAGCGGATTGGTGATATGGGGAATTCCGGACGGTCGACCGGACCGCACCTTCACTATGAGATCCGCGTCGGCGGCACTCCCGTCAATCCAATGACTTACATAAGAGCTGGACAAGATGTTTTCTAAAAGCAAAATCAATGAGCCTGGCCCAAAAGCCGGCGATACCGCACCCAAAGCAGATGCGACCGCTTCCGCAAAGCCTGCGCCAGCCCCTGCATCAAGCGATTTCAAGGCCTCGCCCCCAAAGGCAAAGCCTGCCGCATCGCAGCTGTCCTCTGACCTGCACATCACTGGTAACCTCAAGACCACCGGCGATATCCAGATCGAAGGTCAGGTTGATGGTGACATCCGCGCGCACCTGCTGACAGTTGGCGAAGGCGCCACCGTCAAAGGCGAAGTGATGGCCGACGATGTTGTCGTCAATGGCCGCGTTGTGGGCCGCGTGCGTGGCCTGAAGGTCCGCCTGACATCCACCGCACGGGTCGAGGGTGATATCATCCACAAGACCATCGCGATTGAAAGCGGCGCGCACTTTGAGGGTTCCGTGCAGCGTCAGGATGATCCGCTGTCCACTGGCGGTCAGGCAAAGGCAAAAATGCCGGAAGCCAAATCCCAGCAGGGCTAACGCCTTGTCAAACATTTTGGAAACGGGCGCCCTTGCGGCGCCCTTTTTCGTTTCAGGCGACCAGTTTGCGATACATGTGCCACGTCGCATGACCGAACAAAGGCAGCGAAATCACAAGCCCGAGGAACCAGGGCAGTAACGCCAGAAACGTGCCAATGGCGATCAGGATCGCCCAGACAAGCATCACCAGCAAATTGTCAGACACGCAGCGCAGGCTTGTCAGCATGGCCGTTACAAAATCAACTTCACGGTCCAGCACCAATGGCAGGCTCACGGCAGTCAGGGCAAAAAGCAGAAACGCGAGCACGGCCCCCACCCCAAACTCGACGGCCAACATCGTCATCCCTTGCGGCGTCCACAGAATATCCCAGCTTTGCGAGATGTTCGTCATCGGCCCAAGCCCCATGAACAGCGCAAAAATCATGTGCGCCAGAAAGGTCCAGAACAGAAAGTAGAATACGATGATGGCACCCAGCCACGGCAATTGGCGCGTGCGCTCTTGCCAGACGACACCCAGAACCCCGCGCCACGTCAGCGGCTCTCCGGTTTCAAGTCTGCGGCTTGTCTCGTAAAGACCGGCAGCCGCAAACGGGGCCAACAATGGAAAGCCAAGCGACGTGGCAAGAGTCCATGTTACGTGCCCTGCGCCCAGCCACAGCATGATAAAACCGCCCAACACGTAGACCGCGCTAAAGAACAGCCCGAACTGCGGCGCTTTGCGAAAATCGTTGAAGCCAAGGCGCAAAACATCGGCAATATCGGTAAAGCCGATTTGCCCGATCCGCGTGATAACCGATTGCTCTGCCATCGTCTCACCCCTTTGCAACAATGGGATAAGGGTGCCGCCAGCGTGGATTTATTGCAAGACCCTAGTCTTCGCTATTGGCGTCGGCGCGGCTCATCCCTGACACGTCCATGGCTAGCGTGGCCGCCATCAAGCCGTCCAGATCACCATCCAGCACACCTTGGGTGTCCGATGTTTCGTACCGGGTGCGCAGGTCTTTCACCATCTGATATGGCTGCAAAACATACGACCGGATCTGGTTGCCCCAGCCCGCGTCGCCCGCATTCTCGTGCACCTCGTTGACCAAGGCAGAGCGTTTATCCAGCTCAATCTGATAAAGACGCGATTTCAGCGCCTTCATCGCGATATCACGGTTCTGGTGTTGGGATTTTTCAGAACTGGTAACCACGATCCCTGTCGGCGCGTGTGTGATCCGCACAGCAGAGTCGGTCGTGTTGACGTGCTGACCGCCCGCGCCGGATGACCGGTAGGTGTCGATGCGGATATCTGACGGGTTCACCTCAATCTCGATGTTATCGTCGACAACCGGATAGACCTTTACGGACGTAAAAGACGTGTGCCGCTTGGCAGCACTATCAAACGGCGAGATGCGCACGAGGCGATGCACACCGCTTTCCGACTTCAGCCAGCCATAGGCGTTCTGCCCGCTGATCTTATAGGCGGCAGACTTGATCCCGGCCTCTTCACCCGGTGTTTCGGACTGAAGCTCGACCTTGTAGCCCTTACGCTCGGCCCAGCGGACATACATCCGCGCCAGCATATTGGCCCAGTCACAGCTTTCGGTGCCACCCGCGCCCGAGTTGATCTCAAGGAAGGTATCGTTGCCGTCGGCCTCGCCATTCAGCAGGGCCTCAAGCTCTTTCTCGGCGGCTTTGTCGGCAAGCGCCTTAAGTGCTGCTTCAGCCTCGGCCACCACTTCGGCGTCATCTTCCATCTCGCCCAGTTCGATCAGGTCGACGTTGTCCTGCAGGTCCTGCTTGATGCCGTCGTATCCGGCCATCGCATCGACCAGCATCTGACGTTCGCGCATCAGTTTTTGTGCATTCGCCGGATCATCCCACAAGGTCGGATCTTCAACACGCGCGTTGAATTCTTCCAGCCGGTGCGACGCGGTATCCCGATCCATCCGTTGCGCAAGCAGCGTCAGCGACTTTTCGATGGCCGCTACAAGTTGTTGTGTCTCTGCACGCATGACAAATGGCCCTTTGGCGCTGGGGTGGTCTTTGGAATGGGGTGATAGCCCGCGCATCACGCGCGGGCAAGAAGCGGTATTAGTAAAGCCCGCCTGACGACAGCGACCCGAAGGACGCATTGGGGCCAACCGTAGCCGTTCCACCGGTTGATGTCTGCACCTGACGGGTCTGGCGGCTGACCTCTTCAAACAGCGGCAGATCGCCCGCCATTGCAAAACCACCGTCAAAGGTAATGCCGAACACAGGCTCCTCGCCGGGGCGGAAACATTCAGCGATCACATTGTCACCACTTGCGCCGTCTGGCAGACGCGCACCGCTAAACCGGTCAATCTTGATGAACTGGCAATCCTCTGGCGTGTTGAACGCGCCACCGCCGAAACGGCGCACGGCCTCGGTCATAAAGGTGTTGAACACGGGCGCACAGGTGCCGCCACCGGACGCGCCCGCCATCGTGCGAGGGGTATCGTAGCCGATATAACAGCCTGCGACGATGTTGCTGGAAAAGCCGACAAACCAGACGTCTTTGCTGTCGTTTGTCGTACCTGTTTTACCAGCGATCGGCACAGACTGATTGATCGCGCGCCGCGCCGTCCCGCGATCCACAACGCCGCGCATCATGGATGTCAGCTGATAAGCGGTAATTTCGTTCATCACCCGTTCACGGTTGGTGATGATGCGCGGTGCCTCACCACCGGCCAGCGCAAGGTTCTCGCAGTTCACACAGTTGCGCTGGTCGTGCCGATAGACAGTGTCGCCATAGCGATCCTGCACACGGTCCACCAGCGTAGGTTCAACCCGTTCACCGCCATTGGCAAACATGGCGTAGGCCGCAACGATCTTGAACAGCGTGGTCTCATCCGAGCCAAGCGATGCAGCCAGCACGCGGTTCATATTCTCGTAAACGCCAAAGCGTTCGGCATATTCCGCGATAGTGCCCATGCCGACCTCTTGCGCGAGGCGGATGGTCATCAGGTTCCGCGACTGTTCGATACCGGTGCGCAACGGCGTGGGGCCATAGAACTGGCGGGACGCGTTTTGCGGACGCCAGACACCCTGCGGCGTGTTGATCTCGATTGGCGCGTCCACCACGATGGTCGCTGGCGAATAGCCGGAATCAAGTGCAGCGGCGTAGACAAACGGCTTAAAGGCCGACCCCGGCTGGCGCTGTGCCTGTGTCGCACGGTTGAAGACCGAATGCTGGTAAGAAAATCCACCCTGCATCGCGATCACGCGGCCAGAGTTCACGTCCATCGCCATGAACCCGCCCTGCACTTCCGGGACTTGCCGCAGCGTCCAGCGAATGAATGCACCATCACTGTCCTGCGTCATGCGCCGGACCAGCACGACATCGCCGCGCTCAAAATTATCGGCAAAGCTGCCGCGCATCCATTCGATATCGCGGCGCGGTATGATTGTGGGCTCGGCTTCGGTCTCGGCAACGCCTTCGATACCGACGTCCATCTCGCCCTCGCCAACCGTCAGGACAACCGCCGGATACCACGGGTTCTCAAGCGTGATATCACGCGGCACTCGTACATCACGAAGGGCTGCGCGCCACTCGTCTTCGTTGTCCAGCGTTTCAACAGGCACGGTTTCGCCCGTTCCACGCCAGCGCCCCTGCCCGCGATCAAAATTCTCAAGCGCGCGTTGCAGCGCATGGGCCGCAACAACCTGCAATTCGGCATCCACCGTGGCGCGGATTGCCAAACCGCCCGAGAAAAACTCTTCTTCACCAAAGTTCTGGCTAAGCTGGCGGCGGATTTCGTCGGTGAAATAATCGCGCGGCGGCAATTCAGAGCGGAAGCTTTCATAGTCACCGCCCTGCACCGACAACAACGGTGCCTCACGCTCGGCGTCATATGTCGCCTTGTCGATATATCCGTTTTCAAACATCTCGCGCAGGGTGTTGTTGCGCCAGAAAATCGCGGTATCGCGTTCACGCACCGGGTGACGGTTTGATGGTGACTTTGGCAATGATGCCAGATACGCCGCCTCGCCCGCCGTCAGCTCGGACAGCGGTTTGTTGAAATATGTCAGCGCCGCTGCGGTCACGCCAAAGCTATTCTGACCCAGAAAAATCTCGTTCAGGTATAGCTCGAGGATACGCTCTTTCGGCATGGACCCTTCGATCCGCACTGCAAGAATGATCTCTTTGATCTTCCGCTCGGCGGATCGCGATCCATCCAGCAGGAAGTTCTTCATCACCTGCTGCGTGATCGTCGACGCACCGCGCAAATCCTCACCACGCGACCGCACCGCATCGACAAAAGCCGCAGCCATACCGCGTGCATCAAAGCCGTTGTGCGTATAAAAATTCTTATCTTCGGCAGAAATGAACGCGTGCTTCACCAGATCGGGGATTTCCTCGGCAGGTGTGAACAAACGCCGTTCCGTGGCAAATTCATCAATAATCTGCCCCTCGGACGAATAAATCCGGCTGATGGTCTTGGGCGTGTATTGCGACAACACCTCGTAGGAAGGCAGATCGCGTCCATACATATAAAAGATCGCACCAAGGGCCAGCGCACCCATTGCGATCCCAAGCGTGAGCATCGAAAAGATGCCCCCGAAAAATGACATGATAAAACGCAGCACTGCCTGATGTTCCTTATGAAACGCTTGGTGGCTGGTATACGCCGCCGCGCCGCAATGGTCAAAAGCGGATCGGCACAGATCAGCCTAAATCTGCCCTGATTTATGTCACGTCTTCTTGAAGATTTTACTTCACGCTACTGGCGCACGAAAGGCGCGCGCACAGCCTCGTCCAGCGCCCATGTCTGGATCGCGGACACAATGCCGGTTGCGATACGCGCGCGGCCTTGGGCGGTTTGCAAAAGCGCGCGGTCATCCGCATTTGACAAAAACCCCACTTCGACAAGGACCGACGGAAAATCAGCCGCGTTCAGAACAGCCAGCCGCCCTTCACGTCTGGGGCGGGAATTCAGTTTGGCCCCTGCGCCCTCAAGGCCCGCCACCAGCGTATCTGCAAACCGCTGCCCCCGTGGTGCTGTTTCGGCACGCGCAAGGTCCATCAACACGCCGGCAATCGTGTCGTCCTGTCCGGTCAGGTCCAATCCTGCCAGCAGATCACCCCTTTCGTGACGTTCAGCCATGCGTTGCGACGCGCGGTCACTGCCTTCAGCATTCAGCGTGTAAACGGACGCGCCCTCGGCCTCATCCTCTTCCAGCGCATCGGCATGCAACGAAATAAACAAATCCGCCGCCGCAGCCCGCGCGATCGACATGCGCGCCTCAAGCGGCACAAAAACATCCGCATCACGGGTCAGGATGGCGCGAAACCCCTCGGCACGGTTTAATGCGTCAGCCACTTCGATACCAAGGGCCAGCATGAGATCAGCTTCGTGCACGGTGTGAGTCACGGCACCGGGGTCAATGCCGCCGTGGCCGGGATCAATGACGATGGTCAGCGTGCCGTCCGCGTCCGGCACCGGCGCCGGCAGATCTGGCGTTTCAGGCACAAGCGGCCCCCAACCTTGCGTTTGCGGCGCCCCTGCGTTGGCGGCGAATGCATCTTCAGTGACGGGATTAAGCATAATCGCCAGATGCGCCGCCCCGCTGTCAGGCTCAACCGTCATTCCGGCCTGCGCGATACCCAGCGGTCCGGCCATGGCGATCACAAGGCGCGACCAGCCTGGGCGCAGCACGCCAAACCGCACATCTTCCGCAAGATCGGCGTTGTCCAAGCCGGCGCGATTGACCCCGGTCCAGTCCACTTCGCGAAAGTCTGCGACCAGACGCGGCGGTTCATCCAACGTGAAAACCCGATACGGCACGGTCTGGCTGAGATGCAGGTCAATCTGCAAGCTGCGCCCCGCGTCCACGATCTGGCTTTGCCCCATATCGACCCGCGCCAGCCCGCTGAAATCCTGCGCGACAGCGGGAAGCGCCATAAGTGCTGCGAGGGCAAAAGCACGCTTCAGCATTGGCGCTCTGCCATAAATGTCTGCAATCGCTTCAATCCTTCGGCAATATCGGCGGTGGCGCGCGCATATGAAAATCGCAGCCATTTGCCCCCGTCAACCGGATCAAAATCAAGACCCGGGGTCACGGCCACACCCGCCTTTTCAAGCACTTCTGACGCGAAGCTCAGGCTGTCATCGGTAAAGTCGGATACATCGGCATAGATGTAGAATGCCCCGTCAGGCGGTGCAAATTTTGTAAAACCCGCCTGCGTCAGCCCCGCAATCATCATGTCACGGTTAGCGCGATAGACATCAAGATTTGCCTCAAGTTCGTCGGGCGCGCCGATGGCGTGCAAGGCGAGACGCTGTGCCGCATGTGGCGCGCAGATGAACATATTTTGCGCCAGACGTTCGACCGTCCGAACGTGATCCTCGGGGACAATCATCCAGCCCACCCGCCAGCCGGTCATAGAGAAGTATTTTGAAAACGAATTGACCACGTAAACATCGTCGGTCACCTCAAGCGCGGACACGGCACGCCGATCATAACCGATCCCGTGATAAATCTCGTCCGAGATCAGCGCCGTACCGTTGTCTGCGCAGGCTTCCGCCAATGCGGCAAGCTCTGCGTGATCCAGCATCGTGCCGGTGGGGTTGGCAGGTGAGGCCACAATCAGACCGTCCAGATTATGCGCCACAACATCCGACGGCACCGGCTGAAAGCGGTTCTCTAGCGTCGTTGGCATCGTCACCGCCTCTAGCCCCATCGCCTTAAGAATCTGGCGGTAAGATGGATAGCAGGGCGCACCCAAACCAACCTTATTATCGTTATCAAACAATGCACTAAACGCCAGAATGAATGCACCGGACGCGCCTGCGGTTATCACAACGCGCCCTGCGTCGATGTCCACATCATACCAGTCTTTGTAGTGCTGCGCGATCCGCGCGCGCAATTCAGGCAACCCCAATCCCACGGTATAGCCAAGCGGCTGATCCAGCTCGGCCTGCAGCTTGGCAACCGCGTCGCGCGGCGCACCAGTGCCGGGCTGGCCGACCTCCATATGAATTATGTGACGGCCCTGCGCCTCGGCCTGTCGTGCCGCCTCCATCACATCCATCACAATGAAGGGATCGACATCCCCACGGGTTGAGCTTTGCATCCGCCGTCCCTTATACCTGTTGCAACGGTTTTGCCCTGCCTGTGCGCGGGGTGCAATCCATCAGACGCCACTTCGGCCACCAGAGCGAGTTTCCCCTTATGTCTTACCGTCTTGCCCTTGCATTCAGTGCCGCGCTTGCCTTGCCTGCCGCCGCCCAAGAAATGACCGCCGATGAACGTGCGGCGTTCCGCGCTGAAGTGCGTGCATACCTGATGGAAAACCCCGAAGTGTTGATGGAGGCAATCGGCGTGCTGGAACAGCGCGAGGCGACAGCCGCCGCACAAGCCGACAGTGACATGGTTTCGCGCAACGCAGCCGCCTTGTTTGACGACGGTCACTCCTTTGTTGGCGGCAATCCCGATGGCGACATCACCATCGTTGAGTTCATGGATTATCGCTGCGGTTACTGCAAACGCGCCCACCCGGAAGTGACCGCCCTTCTCGCCGCTGACCCGAATATCCGCTATGTTATCAAGGAGTTCCCGATCCTTGGCGAGCAGTCCGATCTGGCATCACGCTACGCCATTGCGGTGCAACTCATGGAAGGCGACGAGACCTACAAGACCGTGCATGACACGCTGATCGAATTTCGTGGCGATGTGTCTGACGCGTCTTTGTCGCAAGTGTCCGGTGCCTTCGGGTTTGACCACGCGGCACTTTCGGACCTGATGGCAGGCCCCGAAGTGAGCGAGATTATCGCAAAGAACCGCCAGTTGGGACAGCAGCTTCAGATTAGCGGCACGCCGTCGTTTGTGTTCGAGGACCAGATGGTCCGTGGGTATGTGCCACTGGCCCAAATGGAAGCGATTGTCGCGCAGGTCCGCGCTGACGCGGGCTAAAACTTCGACAAAGGTAATCGTCGGGCTATTTCTTGAAGGGATCAACGACCCTTAAGGAGTATCCCGATGCCCAACCGCCGCCAATTCCTCGTCCAGACGTCAGCTGCAACAGCGCTGACCGTTCTGCCATTTACCGCCCGCGCTGACGGCCATGCGCCTGACACGTTTCCGACCGCCAATGGCGAAGTGACAATCCACCCGATCAGTCACGCCTCTTTCGTGATGACCACACCCGAAGGCACGGTTTGGGTTGATCCGGTTGGCGATCCGTCCGCCTATGCGGACAAGCCGGCCCCCGACATGATCCTGATCACACACGAACATGGCGATCACTACGATCAGGCCCTGCTTGATGCCGTCGTCACAGACGGCATGCCGATCATCGCCAATTCATCCGTTTACGGCATGCTGCCCGAGGCGATGCAGGCCAACGCCACATCACTGGACAACGGTGACGCGACACAATTCAACAAGTTGGATGTCTACGCCATCCCCGCCTACAACATCACCGAAGGCCGCACCGATTTTCACCCCGTCGGACGCGACAACGGCTACCTGGTCGAGGTTGATGAAATGCGGATCTACATTTCGGGCGATACCGAAGACATCCCCGAAATGCGCGCGCTTGAGAACATCGACCTGGCCTTTGTCTGCATGAACTTGCCGTTCACGATGGACGCCGAAGCCGCCGCCTCTGCCGTGAACGAATTTGAGCCGAAAAACGTCTACCCCTACCACTACCGCGGGCGCGACAACGGCACGCAAGACCCACAAGAGTTCGCCGAAATGCTCGCCGATGGCATCGCCGCGAAAATGGGCGGCTGGTATAGCTAAATTAAAGTTTCAATCGTCGCAGTGATCAAAGAAACGTCACTGCGACTTTTGAGATTTCTTTTTTGTTTGCGCATCAAACTTCGCCCACACATGCATGTGTCCTCGCTGCCGTGCGTCCGCCAACCACATTCTGCGCCGCGCATCCGGCGGCTCCAAGTGTTTGTAGGCACCGCCCGAAAACTTTGGCCAATCAAGTGCGAGATTGGCTTTGACCATCTCAGCCGACAGATCTCGTCCGTCAGCGAGATAGCAAATCGCAACGCATCGGTTATGATCGTCGCTATCAATAATCTCTGCGCAAACGACATGGCCTTTCACCAGCTTGATAAGCTTGCTTTTTGCCATTTTACCGAACGGATGATGAAACTCGGGCGCATCCACGCCAAACAGCCTGATTTCGGTTTTTTTGATTCGAAGTGAATCGCCATCTATAACGTAAGCTAAGCCCTTAAGCTGATGCCCTCTGGCGATGGCAGGTTTCTTCGGACGAACTTGCGGTTTTGGGCGACGGGACGGCTGCGCGGTTTTCCGTGGTGGGCTTGATAGAGGTTCGCTCGGTCTTGTTTTCGGCCAGCATAACCAAACGATTACAGCAACAAGGATAAGAACACCCAGTTCCATAGATCACCCTACAAGCATCATGCTAGTTTCAGCCAACAGTGTCGGACTACTCCGCCGCTTGCGTCTCGTCTGCCTTGGCCGCATCCAGTTCGGCGGCCTTTTTCTCGACCTGCTCCACGATGTGATCGACCATCTCGTCGTTGTTGAGCTTGTGGCTTTGCTTGCCAGCCAGATAGACCATCCCCGACCCCGCACCGCCGCCTGTAAAGCCGACGTCGGTCATCAGCGCCTCACCCGGTCCGTTGACCACGCAGCCAATGATCGACAGCGACATGGGCGTCTTGATGTGCTCCAGACGCTGTTCCAGCTTTTCGACCGTTTTGATCACGTCAAAGCCCTGCCGTGCGCAGGACGGGCAGGAAATGATGTTCACACCACGGTGCCGCAGGCCAAGGGATTTGAGAATTTCAAATCCCATCTTCACCTCTTCCACCGGATCAGCGGACAGCGATACACGAATGGTGTCGCCGATCCCCATCCACAGCAGGTTGCCCATGCCAATAGCGGATTTCACGGTGCCGGAAATCAGGCCGCCCGCCTCGGTAATTCCAAGGTGGATCGGCGCGTCAGTGGCATCGGCCAGTTTCTGGTAAGCTGCCGCCGCCATAAAGACGTCAGACGCTTTGCAGGAAATTTTGAACTCGTGGAAATCGTTGTCCTGCAAGATTTTGATGTGATCCAGCCCGCTTTCGACCATCGCGTCAGGGGTTGGCTCGCCATATTTGTCCAGCAGGTGCTTTTCAAGCGACCCTGCGTTCACGCCAATGCGGATCGAACAGTTGTGATCCCGCGCGGCCTTGATGACCTCTTTCACGCGCTTTTCGTCACCGATGTTGCCCGGATTGATCCGCAGACACGCCGCACCCGCCTCTGCCGCCTCAATCCCGCGTTTGTAGTGGAAATGGATATCGGCGACCAAAGGCACCGAAACCTCTGGCACAATCTCTTTGAGCGCTTTTGAAGACGCCTCATCCGGCACAGACACACGCACGATATCGGCACCAGCATCAGACGCGGCATTAATCTGTGCGATCGTGGCCTTCACATCTGTCGTCAGCGTATTTGTCATCGTCTGCACAGAGATCGGCGCGCCACCACCAACAGGCACACTGCCCACCATGATCTGGCGGCTTTCACGGCGATAGATGTTGCGCCACGGGCGAATATGATTGAGCGACATGAAGAGGAAGCCTTTGATCTGTCAGTTGCCCATAACCTAAGCACCCCGTCGCACGGGGGCAACGGGCCGTTTCAGCGCACATGGGAAAGAATTACTGGTCGGCTTGCACTTGCGCGACGTTTGTCGGCACAGCCGGTGCCGCGTCGCCAAATGGATTGGCCGTCGGGAAGTTACCGCTAAGGTTGGCGGCAGACAATTCAAGGTTCGATGTGACCGACCCGCGTGGACCGGCAGGCCCGTGCATCTGCCCGTTGACCGAAAAGTAGATGCCGCCGCTTTCACCAACACGCAGGGTTGGTGCTTCTTCAGTGGCTGGCAGCGCAAACGTATCGCCTTCTTCCATGATCCCTTCAAAGATCACAGCGCCATCAGCCGCGCGCACGCGGACCCAGGCCGCACTGGCCGCGACAAGCTGGACCTCTGGCACGGGGCCTTCCAGCACTTGGATGGCTGGTGTCTGGGCTTCGATGGCGGGCGCCACAACACCGGCGTCTGCCAAAGCAGTGGTCAAGTCGGTTTCAGGCACCACGGCGCCAAATGTGCCGGGGTTCAGGCTGGCGATAGGGCCATCACGCGACACCAGCACAGGCACATCAAGCGCCTGCGGGCGATAAAGACGATCCAAAGCCTCTGTCGACGGCGCGACAAAGCCTGCCACATCATCTGTCGCGGTTTGCGATGCGGTCGCACCAGCCAACGGATCGATGTCGGAAACAACTGTTGGTGTTTGCTCAACCGGCGCGAACTGCACCCGCTGCACCTCTTGCAAGACGGTCCAGCCGCCGTAGCCAAGGCCGCCAATCAGGGCCACCAGCACCAAAAGCGATCCAACCGCACCGGGCTCAACCCGCCCGAACATGCTGTCGCCTGCCGGAACAAACGGCGTGGCCGAGCCTGAGAAGATGTCTTTGCTCCCAATCGGACCCATATCCACGCGCACTGGTTTGGCGGCAGATGCGGCAGCGGACATCCCGTGGGCCGTGGCAAAGCCGCTTTCACGGCAGAACGTGTCAAACGCCCAATCGGGGTCCATGTTCAGATAACGCGCATAGGACCGCACATAACCCGCAATAAAGCCGGGCGTGTCAAAGGCTGTCGGATCGGAGTTTTCGATGGCCGCGATATAGGCCGCCTTGATTTTCAGCTCGCGCTGCACGTCCAAAAGGCTCTTTCCCATGGTCGCACGCTCACCGCGCATCAGGTCGCCAAGGCGCAACTCGAAGGCGTCGAATCCGTTGGATTCGACTTCCTCAGTCGCTTTCGCTCGCCTGAAGCCTCGCACAATCATTGGCTGTCCCGTCGCCTTAAGTCCCCAGATGTAGTGCATCGCGATTCGACGTCACTACATCGTCTAACGAATTGCTAACACATCACGACAATGTTTGCATCCGCAGAAACAGATTAACCCGCAAGTTCGGCACGATTCAGCGCACAATGGGACCATAGCGTGTCCAACGCGGAAACCAGCGCGTCCATCTCGCGCGGACCGTGGACCGGCGACGGGGTAAAGCGCAGACGCTCCGTGCCGCGTGGCACGGTCGGGAAATTGATCGGTTGCACGTAAATTCCGTGGTCCGACAGCAGCATATCAGACAGCTTTTGCGTGTGGACCGGATCGCCGACGATCAGCGGAACGATGTGGCTGCCGTGGTCAATGATCGGCAGACCCAACCCCTTAAGCCGCAGCTTCAGGATACCCGCTTGCGTCTGATGTTCGTCGCGCAAGTGCTGTGCTGTCTTGAGGTGCGCGACCGAAGCGGCCGCCCCCGCTGCAACCGCTGGCGGCAACGACGTGGTAAAGATGAAGCCCGGCGCATAAGACCGGATCGCGTCGCACATCTTGGCAGATGCGGCGATATAGCCGCCCATCACGCCGTAAGCCTTGGCCAGCGTGCCGTTGATGATATCGATCCGCCCCATCAGGCCGTCACGTTCAGCAACACCGCCGCCGCGTGGACCATACATGCCTACTGCGTGCACTTCGTCCAGATAGGTCAGCGCGCCAAATTCCTGTGCCAGATCGCAAATCTCTTCCAGTGGGCCGAAATCGCCGTCCATGGAATAGATCGACTCAAAGGCGATGACCTTTGGCACATTCGGATCGTCTGCTTCCAGCAGTTCACGCAGGTGGGCAACGTCGTTGTGACGGAAGATACGCTTCGCACCGCCGTTGCGGCGCACACCTTCGATCATCGAAGCGTGGTTCAGCGCATCTGAATAAATGATCAAGCCCGGAAACAGCTTTGGCAGTGTGGAAAGTGTGGCGTCATTTGCGATATAGGCCGACGTGAACAGCAGCGCCTCTTCCTTGCGGTGCAAATCTGCCAGTTCAGCCTCAAGCCGTTTATGATAGACCGTTGTGCCGGAAATGTTGCGCGTGCCGCCCGATCCTGCACCTGTGGCCGCAATCGCCTCGTGCATGGCGTCCATCACGACCTGCTGCTGGCCCATGCCCAGATAATCGTTGCCGCACCAAACCGTCACTGGTGCCTGATTGCCATCCGGCTTTGTCCAGACCGCATGCGGAAACTGTCCGCGCGTCCGTTCGATGTTGATAAAGGTGCGGTAGCGCCCCTCTTCATGCAAACGGTTGATCGCCTGATCGAGCTGAGCGTCATAGTTCACGTGGCATTCCTTCGCAGTCGTCCCCTTGCACACAGCAGATGTCGCAAGGGTCTTAGAATATTTCTAAACCTCATATAGTCCGATCTGCGCGCGGGCAACAACGGATGGGGTTTCAACGGACAATATGCCTCACCCGTTGTCACTGCCTTGATGCAGATCAAGAAATTTGTGTCCTGACAACATGTCAGCCCCACCGTGGCGCTGCGGGATGCTTGGGGTCATCCCTTGGCGCACGGCAGGGCCGCGAACACAGCGATTCTACTGGTTCAGGCGCACTTCTGGCGCGGGGTAGCCCATGCTGTCCTGATCGGCGAAAGCCTGATGGCAGTCGTGACAAAAGGCTTGGTTCACGCCCATGGTTTTCCCGTTAGGCTGCACGCCGGAATAAACCCAGTTGCCATACTCATCCGCCTCGCCCTCGGCGACCTTGGTCATGATGAATAGCGGACCGGGGCGCGGGTTGCCGTTATTGCGCAGCTTATAGCTTTCCTTGGCCAGCACAGAGCCCACAGGCATGCTGAAATCCTCGCCATAGCCGTATTGCACATAGGTCTCAAAGGCGATGTCGTTTGCAAATGTGTTCAGGAAGCGGTCACCATGCGGACCGGGCAGGAACGGCCCTGTCGCCGTGGCCCCCCATGTGCGGTAGACGCTGCCAACCTCGTGGCCTTCGCGGCCATAGCGTTCTTCCAGATCGGCGCTGACACATTCATAAAGTGCATCCACCTGCGCCTGATCAAAGTCATAAGGATCGTCGGTGAAATTACAGCTGTCTTGTGCACTTGCAGCGCCCGCCATCATTACCAGCGCCGCAGCCACGCCTGTCATCATCATTTTCATGGTGTCTCCATCCCTCTTGGATCTTGGTTTGATTGCCTGCACCTTAGCTGCGACATTCTGTCATAGATACACACGCCCTCTCACGAAATGGAGAGGATTACTGCGGAATGTAGCTGCTTGACCTTACCAACTGATTGCACCCCGCCCCCGATTGCCCGCAGTATGATGCGAACACCCATTCCTTCATAAGGCCCGCCTCATGTCCCTTGATCCCGTCCTCGCCCGTATCGATGCCGATTTGCCTGCTGCCACGGAACGCCTGCTCGATCTGCTGCGCATTCCGTCCATCTCGACCGATCCGGCGTATAAAGAACATTGCGATGCCGCCGCCGACTGGCTGGTCGCTGATCTGGAAAGCATCGGACTTGCCGCATCCAAACGCCCCACACCCGGTCATCCGATGGTCGTCGCACACGGCGAAGGCGACGGGCCGCACGTGTTATTCTACGGACACTATGACGTGCAACCCGTTGATCCGCTTGATCTATGGGATCGCGACCCCTTTGATCCCCAGATCGAAGACACCGCCAAGGGCAAGGTCATCCGTGGTCGCGGTTCATCCGACGACAAGGGCCAACTGATGACATTCGTCGAGGCTTGCCGCGCGTGGAAGGCCGTGCACGGCACTCTGCCCGCGAAAATCTCGATCTTTTTCGAAGGCGAAGAAGAATCAGGCTCGCCCTCGCTGGTCCCCTTCATGCAGGACAACGCAGAGGAACTGACCGCTGACGTGGCGCTGATCTGTGACACCGGCCTTTACGGTGACAGCACGCCTGCGATCATCACACAGCTACGCGGGCTTTTGGGCGAAGAGATCACGATCACCGGCCCCTCGCTCGACCTGCACTCTGGCATGTACGGCGGCATCGCGATGAACCCCGCGCGGGTATTGGCCAAAATTATCGCCTCCCTGCACGACGACCAAGGCCGCATCACCGTGCCGGATTTCTACGACGGCGTGCCGGAGCTGTCCAACGAACTGGCCGCAAGCTGGGACGACCTGAAATTCGACCATGAGAATTTCCTTGGCGAAGTCGGCCTGTCGATCCCCGCAGGCGAAGTTGGCCGCCGCCCGCTTGAGATGATCTGGTCCCGCCCCACCTGCGAGGTGAACGGCATGATCTCGGGCTATACCGGCGACGGTTTCAAAACCGTGCTGCCATCCAAAGCATCGGCTAAGATCAGCTTCCGCCTTGTCGGCACCCAAGACCCGCTGGCCATCCGCGACAACTTCCGCGCGATGGTCCGCTCATTGGTCCCTGACGACTGCACGGTGGAATTCAGCGACCACGGCGCGAGTGCCGCTGGCCAGATGTCCACCGAAAACCCCGCTTTCGCCAAAGCCTCTGCCGCGCTGTCAGACGAATGGCCCAACGCTGCGGCCTATGTCGGCTGCGGCGGCTCCATCCCCATCGCGGGCCATTTCAAGACCGTACTGGACATGGACGCAATGCTGATCGGCTTCGGCAAAGACGACGACGCGATCCATTCCCCAAACGAAAAGTACGACCTGTCGAGCTTCCACAAAGGCATCCGCTCATGGGCGCGGATTTTAGCGGCTTTGTCGAAAGACTGACGGCGCGCGTCAAGACCGACGTTCAATGACGGGTGGATGACTGTTTTGCGGGACATAGCGGACATCCGCTGCGCTTTCGCCAATGGCTGCTTTTCAAAATAAATTATTCTCAAGGCATTCTTGTCGCATCGCGCGTCAAAGCCAATATGCACACCATACGTAGCAGCACGCTGCGTCGGGGGAATTCCTTGGACTATCTGTATATTGTGACCGGCTTGATCGGTTTGTTTTTTGGTGGCGAAGCGCTTGTTAGGGGAAGCGTAAATATTGCGCAGCGACTGTCGATTTCGCCGCTTGTCATTGGGTTGACTGTTGTCGGCTTCGGCACGTCAACACCCGAACTCTTGGTCTCAGTGCAAGCCGCCTTACGCGGCGTTCCAGATATCGCAATTGGCAACATCATTGGCTCAAACATCGCAAACATTTTGCTGATTGTTGGTCTGACCTGCCTTGTATGGCCTATCCGCGTCAAAGTTGCCGCTTTGCGACGTGACTTAAGATTTATGGCGGCATCAGCATTGTTGCTGGCACCGCTTTTTGCGTTGGGCGAAGTCGGTCGTTTGGCTGGTCTCATTCTTGTCGGCGGATTAACTGCCTACTTGGTTTGGACCTTCAAGATGTCGCGGCAGGACGCGGTGGACGTTCAAAGCACAGACAAGCAATCTCCAATGGGAATTTCACTGTTTTGGGTCGCATTTGGCCTTACGGCACTGATGTTTGGAGCGCAGTTCCTGGTTGATGGCGCCGTGTCTGCGGCGCGGAGTTTTGGCGTGTCTGAGGCGTTCATCGGGCTGACTATTGTGGCCGTCGGGACCTCGTTGCCCGAACTTGCAACGTCACTTATCGCCGCGTTTCGTCGCCAGTCGGATATCGCAATCGGCAACGTAATCGGGTCCAATATTTTCAACGTGTTAGGAATTTTGGGTGTGACAGCCCTGATCGCCCCCATACCCGTTACTGCACGTTTCTTGACGTTCGATTTGCCGGTCATGATTGGTGCGTCAGGCGTCTTGATAGGCCTTTTGCTAACACGTTCACAGATCGGGCGCGGAATTGGTATGATGATGTTACTCGGCTACGGCATCTATGTTTTCGCGGCGCAATGACGCTTGGCAACCATTCGTTGTGTCGCCGAACACTAGAAATATGGGCTTGATCCAGCTGTACGCCGAAAAGGTATCACTCGGTGAACACTGCATGTGGAGAAAGAAAAGTGGCGCGGTTGACGGGGCTCGAACCCGCGACCCCCGGCGTGACAGGCCGGTACTCTAACCAACTGAGCTACAACCGCGCACTTTCACATGCCGCCGGATCAGGAACTTTGTAGTGGCGCGGTTGACGGGGCTCGAACCCGCGACCCCCGGCGTGACAGGCCGGTACTCTAACCAACTGAGCTACAACCGCGCATCTACAATTTCCCGCTGTTTGGCGGAACGTGTGAGGCTTCTATGCGGGCGCATAACCTGCGTCAAGCGGTCCACACGCGAAAAATCACGATCAGGCAAAACTACCTTGATCCCGCCGTGATTTTGCCGCGGTCGGGCACCGTTTCAACGGTCTGGAAGCGGGATAAATTCCTCATCATCGCCCGGCGGCAACTGAAAACGCCCGTGCGCCCAATCGCCCGCGCGCCAAGCCTCTTTTGCCGCATCAATCCGCTCCTTGGACGACGCTACAAAATTCCACCAGATGTGACGCGATCCTTCCAGCGTGGCACCGCCCAGAAGCAGCACCCGCGCGCCCTCTTCGCCCGCAGTCATTGACACACGATCACCGGGGCGGAACACCATCATCCGACCAGCCTCAAACGTATCGCCCGCAATCGTAACGGCACCGTCCATGACATAGGCCCCACGGTCTTCGTGATTGTCGGGCAGCGGCAGCTTTGCCCCCGGATCAAGCTGCGCATCCAGGTAGAACATCTCTGACGCGGTTTCAGCCGGGGCGCGTTCGCCATAAGCATCCCCAAGGATCAGGCGGACCTGTTTGCCCTCGCCCTCAAGCAGCGGCAAATCACCTTTTGGAATATGGACAAAGTCGGCAGGATCATCTTCGGCATCCTTTGGCAGGGCCATCCATGTCTGGATACCCAACAGGCTGTGCGGCGTGTTGCGAATCTCTCCGTCTGTCCGTTCGGAGTGGGTGATTCCATGACCCGCTGTCATCAGATTAACCGCACCCGGCGCGATCCATTGATCCGTGCCAAGGCTGTCGCGGTGATGGATGGTCCCTTTCATCAAATACGTGACCGTCGCGAGGCCAATATGCGGGTGCGGACGCACATCAATCCCCTGCCCCGTCAGAAATTCGGCTGGCCCCATTTGGTCAAAGAAAATGAACGGCCCGACCATCTGCCGCTTGGGCGCTGGCAACGCGCGACGCACCTCGAACCCGCCCAGATCGCGCGCACGGGGCACGATCACGGTTTCAATCGCATCCACGGCATCGCCTTTTGGACAATCGGGGTCGAGTGCGGGGTTCCAGCTCATGATGTGTCTCCTACGTTAGACCTTAACATAAGCCGTTGCGCGGAAATGAGAACGCCGTAGCCACGCAGAGGATCTGTGCGCTGACGGCGGCGTGACCGCACGAAAGCGCAAACGCCCGCGATCGGACATTCCAACATCAACATCTAAAGGAAGCATGGTGGGTGATGAGAGGCTCGAACTCCCGACATCTTCCGTGTAAAGGAAGCGCTCTACCAACTGAGCTAATCACCCGATGACGCGTCGTTTAGGGCAATCCGCGAGGCGGTGCAAGCCTTAGGTGAGCAAGTTTTGCACACCATTTTGCAGATGATAGACGCAACCCTGACCGCCATGCAGCGTCGGCGTGGAAATCGCCGCCTCGCCGCCCACGATCGAGCGGATCATCCGGCTTGTGATGCCATGGGTAATCAGCACGGAGGGGCCTTGTAGATCGGCCAGAAACGCGTGGCAGCGATCCTCTAGCGCGGCGAAACCTTCGCCATTTGGTGCAATCTCATACTGCGCCATGAACGGGTCTTTGCCTTCTGGCATCGGCAGTTCGTCGCGCAGACGACCCGACCAGTCCCCGACACCAATTTCACGCAATCGATCATCCGTGCGGATCGTCGTCGCGAACGGCGCGCAGGCAATCGCGGCAGTCTGAAACGCACGCCCTTGCGGGCTGCACAGGAAGGTAAAGCCGTCCAAAGCCCGCGTGCGCAAAATCTCGAACTGCCGCGCGGCCTGCATCTCGCCTTTTGGCGTTAACGGCGAATTCAACTCGCCTTGCATGCGGTTTTCAGCGTTCCACGTCGTCTCGCCGTGGCGCAGGATGTAAAGCTCGGGAAACATTATGTGGCTTTGCCTCTCCAGATCAGGGATTGCCGGTTCAGGGCGTGCAGATCGCTGTGGTCGGCCAGAATATCCTGTGCCAACTGCACCGCACGCGTCAGAATATCGTCAGGCGCTTTTTTGTAGGCTGGACGGTCGGTGATTGTGTCGTACCAGCACCCGCCACAGGCATGATCCAGACAGATGCGCTGAAAGCAATGATCAAGTTGCACAGGCCAGTCGCGCCCCTTGGCGGCCTGCGGCAAGGCCGTTTTGGTCAGGGCCAGCCAGTTTGCTTCCAATGCCGCACGATCCATTGCGATCCGATCATATGAAAAAGGCGCGCCGATGGGCACGCCTTGGAAAAATGGTGGGTGATAAGAGATTTGAACTCCTGACATCTTCGATGTGAACGAAGCGCTCTACCACTGAGCTAATCACCCGTCAGCGTGGATTTAGCGCCCACACCAGACCACCGCAAGCCCCCTTTGCGCGATCAGAACTCTTTTGGCGTCCGCAGTTTTAGCGTCAGCGCTTTTGCACCGCCGCCCACATCTTTGACGTTCTGCACTTTCAGTTTGCCCAAGGGCGGCAAGTGCAATTCTTCTCCGGCAAGAAGCGCATCGCTGATGACCTCGAGTGCTGCTTCCACGCCCGGCTTGATCTGGTTTTTCTTCATATCGCCGCGTTTCAGGATGCGTTCGAAAAAGTCCTGCTTTTTGATCACACGCCCCTTGGCGGCCCCACCTGCGGATGCAGCACCCTGCCCGCTATCGGATCCGGCAACGATGACCGGTTTGACCACAGCGGCCTTTGGCGCTGCGACAACCTTTGCAACCGGTCCCGCGTCCTTTGCCGGCTTGACCGCGCTGAGCTTGACCGTGCCGTCGTCGTCTGTCTTTTTGCCTGCCATCTTGTACCTCTTTGCGTTGCGTTCAGCTTATCGCTTTTGCAGCACCTTGCCAGTCAACTATGGCATCAACGTGCGGTTTTTCGTCTGATATGGTGCCGCTACACGCAAAAAGGGCGCCACCTGTGTGACGCCCCCTTCGTTTCTTACGCTTGTTTGACGTTAGTGGGTCACGGCACCGGCCGTGTCACCGCCCTTTGAAAGCGCGGCCTTCGCGGCGGCGGCTTCTTCTGCGGCTTCGTCCCACTCAATCGGTTCCGGCTTGGCAGTCAATGCGTGCTCCAGCACTTCTGACACGTGTTCTACCGGAATGATCGTCAGGCCCGCTTTGACGTTGTCGGGAATGTCGGGCAGGTCTTTGGCGTTATCCTTGGGGATCAGAACCGTGGTGATCCCGCCCCGCAGTGCCGCCAAAAGCTTTTCCTTCAATCCGCCGATTGGCATGGCGTTACCCCGCAACGACACCTCGCCTGTCATGGCGATGTCCTTGCGCACCGGAATACCCGTCAGCACCGACACAATCGACGTCACCATGGCCAGACCGGCACTTGGTCCGTCTTTCGGCGTGGCACCATCAGGAACGTGCACGTGGATGTCGATCTTGTCGAACTTCGGCGGCTTCACTCCGATCTCGGGCGCGATAGACCGCACGTAGCTTGATGCCGCGTCGATGCTTTCCTTCATCACGTCACCCAGCTTACCGGTGGTCTTCATCCGGCCCTTGCCCGGGAGGCGCAGCGCTTCGATGTTCAAAAGCTCTCCACCCACAGACGTATATGCCAGACCCGTTACAACACCGACCTGATCGGTTTCCTCGGCCAGACCAAAGCGGTGCTTTTCGACGCCCAGATAGTCAGAAAGGTTTTCTGCTGTCACTTCAACGACATCCAGTTCCTTCTTCACGATCTTGGTCACCGCTTTACGGGCCACTTTCGCCAACTCACGCTCAAGGTTACGCACGCCCGCCTCGCGGGTGTAAACGCGCACCATCGCCGTCAGCGCATCATCGGACACGCTGAACTCTTTGTCCTTCAGGCCGTGGTTCTTCATGACCTTGGGCAGCAGGTGCTGGCGGGCGATCTCGCGCTTTTCGTCCTCGGTGTAGCCCGACAGCGAAATGATCTCCATCCGGTCCAGAAGCGGCCCCGGCATGTTGTAAGAGTTCGACGTTGTCAGGAACATCACGTTCGACAGATCATATTCCACCTCAAGGTAGTGATCGACGAATGTGCCGTTCTGTTCGGGATCAAGCACCTCAAGCATCGCTGAGGCGGGATCACCACGGAAGTCCTGACCCATCTTGTCGATCTCATCAAGCAGGATGAGCGGGTTTGTGGTTTTCGCCTTTTTCAGCGCCTGAATGATCTTACCGGGCATGGAGCCGATATAGGTCCGGCGGTGACCGCGAATTTCGCTTTCATCCCGCACACCACCCAAGGAGATGCGAATGAACTCGCGCCCCGTGGCTTTGGCAACAGACTTGCCCAGCGAGGTTTTACCCACACCCGGAGGGCCGACAAGGCACATGATCGGGCCTTTCAGCTTCTTGGAACGCTGTTGCACGGCAAGATACTCGACGATCCGCTCTTTCACCTTTTCAAGGCCATAGTGGTCGTCATCCAGCACCTTTTGCGCCGCACTAAGGTTCTTCTTGGTGCGCGACTTCACGCCCCACGGCACAGCCAGAATCCAGTCCAGATAGTTGCGCACAACTGTCGCCTCGGCGGACATAGGCGACATGTTCTTGAGCTTTTTAAGCTCTGCATCCACCTTTTCGCGGGCTTCGTCGGACAGCTTTGTCTCGGCGATCTTGGCTTCCAGTTCGGCGACCTCGTTCTGGCCGTCCTCACCATCGCCAAGTTCCTTCTGAATGGCCTTCATCTGCTCGTTCAGATAATACTCGCGCTGGGTCCGCTCCATCTGCGATTTCACGCGGGTTTTGATCTTTTTCTCAACCGACAGCACAGACATTTCGCCCTGCATCAGGCCGTAGACCTTTTCCAGACGCTCGGACACGGACAGTGTCTCAAGCAGTTCCTGCTTCTGGTTTACTTCGATGCCCAGATGCCCGGCGACCAGATCGGCCAGTTTGGCAGGCTCTGTAGTGTCGCTGACAGCGGCCATCGCCTCTTCGGGGATGTTCTTTTTGACCTTGGCATAGCGTTCGAATTCAGTAGCGACCGACCGCGTCAGCGCCTCTGTCTCTTCTTCGTTGCCCGGCATTTCGGTCAGGTATTCAGCGCCCGCTTCAAAGAAGTCTGGGTTGTCCACAAATTCGGTGATGCGCACACGGCTGCGTCCTTCGACAAGCACCTTCACGGTGCCATCGGGCAGTTTCAGCAGTTGCAGCACATTGGCCAGCACGCCGGCTTTATAGATACCGTCCTGTTTTGGATCGTCCTCTGCGGGATCAATCTGGCTGGACAGCAAAATCTGTTTGTCGTCCTTCATCACTTCTTCCAAAGCGCGGACAGACTTTTCCCGACCCACAAAAAGCGGCACGATCATGTGGGGGAAAACCACGATGTCGCGCAGCGGCAGGACGGGGTAAGATGAACTGAGACGTTCTTGCATGCTCTTTTCCTTTTTTGGCCAACAGTCCGGTCCCGCTTTGCGGCAACGCGGCCTGTTTCCTGTCATGTTTGTTATAGTTGGGCGGCGCTTTGGCTATTTCAACCAACACTGCCTTTTCTTGGCAGTAACTTTGACGAATTCACCGACCAGCCGCAAGCGCACTAATGCCGTCGTGTCGCGTAAAACAGCCCGTTTGCAGGTGTTTTTACGCACACTTTGTCTCAATTTGATTAAGCGTCGGCCCGCACCCGCGCGTTAGCGCGACAGTGTGAGGAAATGCCGCATCACCATATCGGTGCCCTCCACCGTTGCATTCCATTGCCATGTTCCCGAAATTGTCGTGTCGTCGATGAAATGCAGCCACCCGTTGATATCCATCACAACCCCGTCTTCCGACGTCATTGGCCCTGCAACCTTCAAGAGCGGGAGCTGCTTTTCATCACACGCCACATTGCCCGCCCACAGGTCGTCGATCACAGCCGAAAGCCCCGTCCCTTCGGCCAACTCAATACTGTAATCGCCACCAACCGTGTTGCGCATCACATCAAAATACAGGCTTTGGCCATTTGGAAACGTCAGCACCATCTCGCCGCCGATTTGCGAGATTTGCACGTCCTGGGCTGGCGGGGCGTCCTCGGCATCAAACCCGATCACCTGCCCACCGCCCTGCAAAATGCCTTCGCCCTGCATCGCCGACCACGTCCCGATCAGGGCGGGTTCGACCACGCTGGCGTATTGCGACGCCGCAATGTTGCAACCGTCAAGAGCAGCCGCAGAAGATGCAGCAAGGCCAAGTGCCGGCAGGGCGGATAAAAAAACAGGGCGCATAGGAAAACCTTTTAAAATGTAGCATCGTCCATTCGTTCGTCGGGTGGTCACATCTTACCCGACGATTTTGCTTAGCGTCTCAGCGTGATTTGTCGCACGCCATCCAGAAATCCGGGGGAATCGCCGGTCATCAGAAACGTCATGGCGCCGGTCATCAGATTTTCTTCCAGCACCATCAGATCAGCCTGAAACTGAAGAACGGTGCCGTCCATCGACAATGTCCCGCTCAGCTGCAGGTGCGGCGCATCTGCAAGGGTACAGCCAGCCACAGTGGCCACATCCTCGGCCGGAATGATCGAAATCGTGGGAAACGCATTGAGCTTATCAAACGCCTCGGCGATCTCCCCGTCTGTGCCTCCAATTCGGACCAGATATTCGCGGTCCGATCCTTCGGCCCAATCCGTGACCCAAAGCTCGTCGCCTTTGAGCACAAAATCAGCGGCTGCATCTGCATCGGGCGGCATCGGCATCGCATCACCCATGATGGTGAACATGCCCAGCCCGTTTTTCACGGTCCAGCTGCCGGCGATGTTCTCACGAACCTCTTGTGCCATTTGCGCGGGATCAAGACCGCAGGGGTTCCATGTGTCCTGTGCGAAAGCGGCGCTGCCTGACAAGGCGGCCGCCAGAACGAAAGCTGTGCGTGTTCCCATAAACATCATCAAATCTCCTCGTCTCGAAAATTTCGAAAACAAGCATGTCAAAAGCGGCACTTTCAGCCAAGTCAGCGATTCCACACCTTTTCAGAGGTTTGAGCAGTGCGCCGCCGGCCTATCGTGACATCTGGAAATGATATGTCGCCAACGCATCGCGGCGCTGTGATTGCGTGATGCCGATGATGTAATCGGGACTTTGCGGCCACATGATCGTCTGATCCCAGCCGTTATCCATCTCACGGTAAGAGATCATCGTCGGCATATCTTCGAACCCGCAATTGGCAAGCAGTTCCATCTCGCCGCGCAACGTGCTGGCACCCGCAAACGCCTCGTCCACCGTCACATCAAGCCCGATATCTCCCGGTGACTGCCACCGCACCTCATCCGGCACTTTGCGTGATGCAATGTATAGATCGTAACCGCCCCGCTTGCGATCCAAGCGGGCGGGCAATGTGGGGATAGTCGTTTCGTTATCATCCTTGGGGAGCAAAATGCCGTTATGCGTCACATAATTGCGCGTCATCGTGATCTGCCAGTCGTCACCGCCCAGATCACCTTCCAACCCGAGTATCCGTCCCGCAGCACCCAGATTGCAGATATCAAACGTCTCGGTTTCCCAATCGGGGAACATGAACGTGAAGATCAGGTATTCATTCGGTGTCAGGTCCGCGATCATCTCGCCCTGATCAAGCGTGCCGTCCTGCACCGCCTTTAGTTTTGCCGCCAGCGACGCCTCGACTGCGGCATATTCGTCAAAGCCAAGTTCGCGCAGATCGGGATGATCCCAGAAATCCTGCGTTGGCACGTCCTCGGCCATTGCGGGCGCGACGGCGAGGCCTGCGATCAGGCAAACGATCCCCAAGGTCTTTCGATTTCGTCCACGCGTCATGTCATGCTCCGTCATAGGATTGGGCTGGGCACTCTTATCCGCCGTCACTGGAATGGCAGGTATCCCCCGCGAAAGGGGGATCAGAGCGGTTCGATATCGCCCTGCGCACGGCCCGCATGAAAGTCGGCCTCCCAAGCCGCAAACGTGCCCGCCGCAATCGCTTCCCGCATGCCCGCCATGATATCCTGAAAATACCGCAGGTTATGCCAGGTCAGCAGCATGCCAGAGATCATTTCCTGACTGCGGAACACATGATGCAGATACGCGCGGCTATAATTTGAACAGGCCGGGCATGCGCAGTTTTCATCCAAGGGGCGCGGATCATCGGCGTGCCGCGCGTTCTTGATATTGACCACACCGCGACGGGTAAACACCTGCCCCGTGCGCCCTGACCGCGACGGCAGCACGCAGTCCATCATATCAATCCCACGCTTCACCGCGCCCACAATGTCGTCAGGCTTGCCCACACCCATCAGATAGCGCGGCTTGTCCTCAGGCAGCTGATCCGGCGCGAAATCAAGACAAGAGAACATCGCGTCCTGCCCCTCACCCACGGCCAGCCCGCCAACGGCATAGCCATCAAATCCGATATCAACCAAAGCCTTGGCACTCTCCTCGCGCAGATCCTCTTCCAAGCCACCCTGCTGAATCCCAAACAGCGCATGGCCGGGACGATCACCAAACGCCTCACGCGACCGCGCAGCCCACCGCATCGACATCTGCATACTGTCATTCAATCGCGTGCGGTCCGCAGGCAGCGCAGGACATTCGTCAAAGCACATCACAATGTCCGACCCCAGCAGCCGCTGAATTTCCATCGACGTCTCGGGGGACAGAAAATGCTTTGACCCGTCGATATGGCTTTTGAACGTCACACCCTCTTCGGTCAGCTTGCGCAGGTCCGACAGGCTCATCACCTGAAAGCCGCCGCTGTCTGTCAGGATCGGCTTGTCCCAGTTCATAAATTTATGCAGCCCGCCCAAGCGGTCGATCCGCTCTGCCGTGGGGCGCAACATCAGGTGATAGGTGTTGCCCAGCAGGATATCTGCACCCGTCGCGGCAACGCTTTCCGGCATCATCGCCTTAACCGTGGCCGCTGTGCCAACAGGCATAAATGCAGGGGTGCGAATATCACCGCGCGGCGTGGAGATCACGCCCGTCCGTGCTTTTCCGTCCTGAGCCGACTTTGTAAAACTAAATTTGGTCATGTGGTTACCGCCTGCGTCAACAGATCGGCATATGCCGTATCGGTTCGTGCCGCGCAATCCTGCCGTTGTCGGTGCACGTGCAGTGCACGCCCGGTGCACGCAAATCATACCCGTCTTTTGGCGCCCCCTTTACCCCACCGCAGCCAATTCCTATATAACTGGTCAGGAATAGCAGGATCACCGATATGAACGACGCCACGCCCCCTCTTGAAGGCACGCCGATGATTGCCCCCTCAACCACAGACCATCCCTTATACGAGGATGTCGTGCAGGCAATCCGGTCCGTCTATGATCCTGAAATTCCGGTGAATATCTACGATCTGGGCCTGATCTACACGATTGATATCAAAGACGATAATGCGGTGAACGTGATCATGACACTGACAGCGCCAGGCTGTCCGGTTGCCGGCGAAATGCCCGGTTGGGTTGCCGATGCGGTCGAACCCCTGCCCGGTGTGAAACACGTCGACGTCGAAATGGTGTTCGAACCCCAATGGGGCATGGAAATGATGTCCGACGAGGCCCGTCTGGAACTGGGCTTTATGTAGCCGCACGCCTTTGGTATAAAACCTCCAATCAGGAGTAAGACGCATGTTCGGCATCCCAGGAAAGCAAGCTGTCACCATCACCGACAAAGCCGCCGCACAAGTGGCGAAACTTATGGCCAAGGACGGCCATATGGGTCTGCGCATCGGCGTGAAAAAGGGCGGCTGCGCGGGCATGGAATACACCATGGACTACGTGACCGAGGTTGATCCGATGGACGAAGTGGTCGAACAGGATGGTGCCCGCGTGATGATCGCACCCATGGCGCAGATGTTCCTTTTCGGCACCGAGATCGACTACGAAGTCAGCCTGCTCGAAGCAGGGTTCAAGTTCCGTAATCCCAACGTGGTTGATGCCTGCGGCTGTGGCGAGTCGATCAAATTCGACGAAACCCTCGCCGCGAAGTGAGCATCACAGACGCCGATATCGCTTTCGCGAAAGAGCTTTTCGCCCCGCTCGGCGCCCTGACCCACCGCAAAATGTTTGGCGGCATCTGCCTGTATCACGCAGGTGACATCTTCGCGCTGTGCAGCAGCGACGGGCAGATCTACCTCAAGGCGCAGCCGCCGATGTCGGACCAGCTGCGCGATGATGGCAGCACACAATTTCACAACATGCCCTATTGGTCCCTGCCCGATCACGCGCTCGATGATCCCGAGGTCGCGACTGATCTGGCGCGCCAAACCATGCAAACGCTCTGAACAAAGGACACCTGCCCATGCGCCGTAAACTTGCCGCCGGAAACTGGAAAATGAACGGTCTTGGCGCAGGCCTGTCCGAAATCACAGCGCTGACCGCCGCGCATCCTGACCCGTCCGTTGACCTGCTGATCTGTCCGCCTGCCACCCTGATTGACCGCGCCGCTGCCATCGCCGCGGGTCACCCTCTGATGATCGGCGGGCAGGACTGTCACGGCAACACCAACGGTGCCCACACCGGTGACACCAGCGCCCAGATGCTAGCAGATTCCGGGGCCACGGCAGTGATCACCGGTCACTCCGAACGGCGGACGGATCACAATGAGACAGACGCACAAATCGCTGACAAATCGCAAGCGGCCTATGACGCGAACCTGATTGCGGTGATCTGCATCGGTGAGACACTGGCAGAGCGTGACAGCCACACGACACTTGACGTGATCGACACACAGCTTGCAGGCTCTGTTCCCGACACCGCCACAGCCCAGAACACAGTCATCGCCTACGAACCCGTCTGGGCCATCGGGACAGGCAAGGTCCCGACGCTGGACCAGATCGCAGAGGTCCACGCCCACATCCGCCAGCGCCTCACCGCGCGTTTTCCAGACGGCGCAGACGTCCGCATCCTTTACGGAGGCTCCGTCAAAGGCTCCAACGCCACCGAGATTTTCGCCGTTCCGGACGTCGATGGCGCGCTTGTGGGCGGTGCCAGCCTCAAAGCCGATGACTTTTCTCCCATCATCGCGGCGCTTGAATCAGCCTGAGTATCATTTTGCCCAAAATACTCCCGCCGGAGGCTCCGACACAATGAAAAGGCGCCACATCAAAACGATGCGGCGCCCCTCTTATTTCAATATCAAAAACGCGCGGAAGCGCCCCTTTGGATCAGGCTAGTTCACGATAATCTCCGGCCCCATAAAGGTCGTGGGCAGGAAGGTAGAGATCGCCGGAATATAGGTGATCATGATCAGGAACACGAAGAGCACGGCCAGGAACGGCAGCGCCGCTTTCACAACGCTCATCATCGGCATGCCTGCAACGCCTGATGTGACGAACAGGTTCAGGCCCACAGGCGGCGTGATCATCCCGATCTCCATGTTCACCACCATGATGATGCCAAGGTGAATGGGATCAATGCCAAGCTCGATGGCGATGGGGAACACCAGTGGCGCCACGATCACGATCAGGCCTGACGGCTCCATAAACTGGCCACCGATCAGCAGGATGATATTGACCACCACAAGGAACATCACAGGGCCAAGGCCCGCCGCCAGCATCGCCTCGGCGATATGCTGCGGGATCTGCTCGTCGGTCAGCACGTGTTTGAGGATAAGCGCATTGGCGATGATGAACATCAGCGTGATCGTCAGCTTCCCGCCTTCAAACAGCGTGCGCCGCGTGTCCGCATGGATCAGGCCTGTCACCAGAGCCCAAGGCTTGCGCAGCAGCGATGTCGGGCGGTTCCCCTCGCCGTTATAAAGCGGCCCCATGTCGCGGTAGATGAAGGTCGCAACGATATAGGCATAAACCGCCGCCACAGCTGCAGCTTCTGTCGGCGTGAACGCCCCGCCCTTCCAGTAAAGCCCTGCGGAGCCGATCCACGGGTGGCCATAGATACCGCCCATGATGATCACGATCAGCAAAAGCCCCCAAAGCGCATCACGGAAGCTGGCGCCGATCTCGCCCCAGCCCAGCCATTCGCCCTTGGGCATGTTTTTGATCCGCGCGATGACGTAGATCGCGATCATCAGCATGCCACCGGCCATGATGCCGGGGATCACACCAGCCAGGAACATCCGCCCCACCGACACGTCCGTGGCAGAGGCATAAACCACCATCACGATAGATGGCGGGATCAGAATGCCCAGCGTGCCTGCGTTACAGATCACACCGGCCGCGAATTCCTTGGTGTAGCCCACCTGCGTCATTGCCGCGATCACGATAGAACCGATGGCGACAACCGTCGCAGGCGATGACCCTGACAAGGCCGCAAACATCATACAGGCAAACACGCCCGCAATCGCCAGACCGCCTTGAAGGTGGCCCACGCAGGCAATCGCAAACCGGATGATACGTTTCGCCACACCACCCGTCGACATGAATGACGACGCCAGCACAAAGAACGGGATCGCCAGCAGCGTGTAGTGCCCCGCCATCGCCTGATAAAGCGACTGTGCGACAGACCCAAGCGATGTGTCAGAGAACGCGAGCAGAAAGATGATCGACGACAGGCCTAGCGACACCGCAATCGGCACACCGATCAGCAACATGCCGATGATCATCGTGAAAAGAAGGATAACGTCCATTGCGTCTAACCCTTATTCAAAGCGGCAGCTTCTTCGACCGCCTCTTCAGCTTCGTGGGATACGATCAGGCTGTCCTGCGTGCCACGCAGGATGCGAATGAACGCTTGAATGACGCGCAGAAATATCAGCGCGGTCGCAATTGGCAGGATCACATAAGGCACAACACGCGGCAGCTTGGCGTAGCGTTCATCGTAGTTGATCGCGCCTTCCAGCCAGCGCAGCCATTCCAGCATGGGGATTTGGTCCGTTTCGAAATACGACGTGCCCCGCGCGTCCCAGTTCAACCCTGTGGGGAACCAACGGCCGGTGGTGGGCGGTAGTTCGGCGAACGGCGCCCAGTAGTCCCACGCCCCTTTGAACAGCAACATTGCGTAAAACAGCGTCAGGATACCGGCGGCAACCGCCATGATCCGTTTGCCGCGCGAGGGCAGCACGTTGACCAAGGCGTCGACCCCAAGGTGCGCTGTGATCTTGAACCCGTAGGCAATGCCAAACAACACCAGCCACGCGAACAGCACCAACACGACCTCTAGCGACCAGATAATGCTTGAATTGAAGGCATAACGCAGCACGACGTTCACAAACGTCAGCAAGGTCATCAGACCAAGTGCGGTCGCGATCGCGTTTTCCTCGAAACTGTGGACGAAGCGCGCAAATCCCGTTTGCGGTTCGTACTTATACCCGGCACTCATGGCACCCTCCCCAACAGGTATATGTGACTTTGGCCCGACCGTGTGGGCCGGGCCAAAGCGATGTCAGATCAATCGCTTACAGGCTTTCGTTGATGGCCTGTGCCGCGTCGATGTTTTCCTGACCAACTTCATCAGCGAACTGTTCCCAGACGGGCTTCATGGTTTCGACCCATGCCGCACGCTGTTCGGGTGTCAGCTGGCGCACTTCGCCGCCTGCATCGATGATCGCCTGACGGGCCTCTGCGTTCACGCGTGTGGATTCAGTGTTCCGTGTCTCGGTCACTTCGGCCACGATGCTGAGCAGCTGGTCACGCACGTCGGCGTCAAGGCTGTCAAGGAAGTCCACAGAGGACACGACCATATAGTCGATGATGCCGTGGTTGGATTCGGTGATACCGTCCTGCACTTCAAAGAACTTCTGGCCATAGATGTTGGACCAAGTGTTCTCTTGCCCGTCCACAACGCCGGTTTGCAGCGCGCCGTAAACTTCGGAGAAGGCCATTGGCTGTGGCGAGGCACCCAGTGCTTCCATCTGTGCGACAAGCACTTCGGATGGCTGTACGCGGAACTTCAGACCGTTGGCGTCCGTTGGATCCATCAGCGGCACGTTGGCCGAGATTTGCTTCATGCCGTTGTGCCAGTAGGCCAGACCCTGAACGCCGCGGCGCTGCATGGCGTCGAGCATATTCTGACCGGTTTCAGAGGCTTGGAATGCGTCAACCGCTTCGATGTTGGTGAACATGAACGGCAGGTCGAACAAGCGGTAGGCTTTGGTGATCGACTCAAACAGTGACAGTGACGGTGCCGCCATCTGAACGTCACCGCGCAACATGGCTTCCAGAACCTGCTCGTCTGTATAAAGCGTGGAGTTCGGGAAAACTTCCATGCACATTGTGCCGTCCATCTCGGCGTTCACACGCTCGGCCAGCAGGGTTGCTGCGATGCCTTTGGGGTGACGGTCGGTGTTTGTGACGTGGCTGAATTTGACAACGATTTCGCCTTCGTCACAGCCGCCCGGGCCGGAGTGGCCATCTGCGAATGCGGATGTAGCAGCGATTGATGCGGCAGCGGCAAGCGCTGAGGCTTTCAAGAATTTCATAGGTCCCTCCCTGAGACATAGTTCGCGCTCTTGATGAGCTGGGCAAAGTTAAACACGGCGGCGTGATCCTCCAAAGCTGCAATATTTCGACCCGCTGGAAGTTACTACTTTTGCAATTATTAAAGTAGCTTAGGCGGCGTTCCTGTTGCGAAGAATGAACCGATCACTTCAGGTTGCGCGGATAAACGCACAGCCGTTGCCGCTAACTGTGCGGAAATCCGCACATCGGTCAGGCGCGATAATCCTCGGCCCGCAAGCCGTGTTTGGCCAACTTGTCATAGAAGGTTTTGCGCGGCAGCTTGAGGTCGACCACGATGTCAGTCACGCGCCCGTTGTGCCGCTGCATCGCGCCCACAAGCAACGCGCGTTCCATCTGCGCCATCTGCTCGGCAAGCCCCAGCCCTGCCGGATCATCGCCCTGATGCAATCCCATCACAAAGCGCATGGCGGTGTTCATCAGCGCACGCGCATTGCCCGGCCAGTCTTGCGCCATTAGCCGTGCAGTCACATCAGGCGTAATATCGGGCATTGGCAAATTGGCCTGCTCGCAGGCCTGCGCCACATAGTCACGAAACAGAACCGGTATATCCTCCGGCCGCTCTCGCAAGGCAGGGATACGGACGCGCAACAGATCAAGCCGATAGAACAAGTCGCCGTGAAACGCGCCGTTCTGCACGGCATCCTCGATCGGGCGGGTCGTCGCCGCAATCACACGCGCCCCGCCACCCGTTTCAAGACGTTCCAACAGCGCGAACTGCCCTTCGGCGGGCATGGCCGACACTTCGTCGATGTAAAGCGTGCCGTTTGCAGCAGCGTCCAGCGCCTCGGCCACAGCGGCGCTGCCCAATGATGCGCCAGCGCGCTTCACGAACGGATGCGGGGCTGCCGCTGACAACAAATGGATCACTTCGGCAATCTTGGACGTGCCAGAGCCCTGATCGCCTGTCAGAAGCACCTCTCCGCCGACACGCGCCACACTGCGCACCTTGTCGCGCAGCGCCGTGGATTTGGCCGATTGTCCAAAGATCATCCGCTCTGCGGCATCCCCGCTATCAAGCGCGATTTTGCGGCGGCGATTATCAAGCACCTGTGCGCGGGCCGCTAATGCCCGTTCAATGACCGACAGGAAATCCTTTGGCGCGCATGGTTTTTCCAGAAAATCAAACGCGCCTGCCGCCATGGCGCGAACTGCCATTGGCACATCCGCCTCGCCCGTCAGCAAGATCACCGGCAATTCGGGATCAATCTGCCGAACGTGATCTAGCAGAAAAAAGCCGTCACGCCCGGGCATCCGCACATCGGTGACGACAACGCCGTCAAAGTCCCGCCTGATCTGATCCTTTGCAGCGACAAACGATCCCGCAAGCCGCGGTGTCAGGTCTGCCAACATCAGCGTTTGCTCAAGGGCCGCGCGAATTTCAGGCTCATCCTCGACCAAAAGGACCGTCTTTGTCATGCCACCTGCCCTTGCATCGCATCCGCCCTCTCAAGCGTGACTGTAAATTCAGCGCCACCGCCTGCGCAGTTCTGGCCGCGGATCATGCCCCCGAAACTTTGCACCAATCCATAAGAAATCGACAGGCCAAGCCCCATGCCATCCCCGACCTGCTTGGTCGAATAAAATGGATCGAAAATCTTCTCGGGCTCGGTAATGCCGGGCCCTGTATCCGTGACAACGATCATGGCTTGTTCCGCCGTCCGGTCTACCCGCACGGTGACCTGCCGCGTGGTCAGACCCTCCATCGCGTCCATCGCGTTTGACAGAAGATTAACCACCACCTGCCCCAGCCGCACCTCGCCCGCGATAACATGCAACGGGTCGGCGGGCGGCTCCCAAATGATACGGGTACGGGTCTGTTCAGCCTTGGGGGCGACGGTCTCAACCGCGCCGTCGATGATGGAAATCACTTCGACATTGCGGATCGGGGCGCTTTCGTGCCGTGCAAAGGCACGCAGATTCTGGATGATCCGCGCCATGCGGCGGGCAAGTTGCGAGATCCGGCCAAGGTTTTCACCGGCTACATCCGCCCTGTCCCGCTGTAAGAACCCCTGCGCGTTTTCGGCATATGACTGGATTGCCATGAGCGGTTGGTTCAATTCGTGGCTGATACCGGCTGACATATGACCAAGCGCGCTAAGCTTGCCCGCCTGCACCAGATCGGCCTGCAATTGCTTGAGCTGCTCTTCTGCCGCTGTCCGTTCCGTGACCTCGTGCTGCAAATCGGCGTTCACCTGTTCCAGCGCCGCTGTGCGCTGCGCCACACGTTTTTCCAAGGCCGCGTTGGCTTGCGTGAGCGCACGGCGCCGCGCGGTGGCTGACAATAGCAGCGCCACAAAAGCCAGACATAGCGCGGCTGCTACAGCAACCTGCAACAGGGCCATGCGCCGCGCAGGCGCAACGTCGAGCAAAATTTCACCCGTCATCTCGATCACCGGCAGATCAAGCGTCAGATGCAGCGCCCGTTCGGGCAGATAGCGCCCGCCATCGACGCGCCATAGATCATGCCCGCGCACGTCGCGGGCCGTGTGATCAACAAATGGCCGTTCGCCACCAGTCCTTTGCCGAAAGACTAGCTCTGACCTATTAGAGACAAAAATCACGCCGTCCGTATCGGTGAAAAACACCGCAGGGCGGTCCCCGCGCCAAGACGCCTCTAACGCCTCGATATCAGCCACCACAATTAGCGCACCCGCAACCGGGCCCGCATCCGAAAACACCGGAGCGGCAAACTGAAAGGCCCGCCGCCCATAGATGCCGCTGAAGACGTGATCAGCCCCCATCGCACCGTCAAGCGCACGCTGGAAATACTCGGCCACCGCGAGATCAGGCAGTGCATCGGGATAACTCGCCGCAAGGATCGTCCCGTCCCGCGCGGCCAGAATGATATCATACGCGCCCGACTTGTCCGCGACCCGCCGCAGCAGGGTTTGCACCTCCGCATCTGGCACACCGCGTTCAAGCGCCGGAAGAACGACCGGATGATCCGCTGTCAGAACAGCCAATGCGCGATACTGCTCCAACTCGCTGGTCAGACTATCAGCGGCCAGCGCAAGATCTGACCGGCCCCGCCGTTCCAAGCCATCAAGTGCCGCGCCGTATCCCACCCACCAGACCACACCGGCAAAGCAACCGATAACGGTCAGACAGGCCGCTCCGATTGTTCCGTTGCGCAAAATCTGCTGTGTCATGTCCCCCGCATAGCGCAGCCCGCCTTGCCTTGGCCAGCGTCCAGCGTCACAAACGCGGCTATGCTACGCCTTTCACAATCCCCTACTGATCCCGCCTTCGTCCAGAACCCCTATCCGTTTTACGACCGCGCCCGCGCGCAGGCCGAGGTTTTCTGGTGGTCCGACTATGATATGGTCTGTGCTGTATCCTATGATGCCGTGCGTGCTGCACTCAAAGACAGGCGCATGGGCCGCGAAGCCCCGCCCGAATGCGCCCCGCCCGTCCCAAAAGGATTGGAGCCTTTCTATGCCATCGAAGCACACTCCATGCTGGAACTTGAACCGCCCCGCCATACCCGCCTGCGCGGTCTGGTCCTGCGCGCTTTCACCAGCAGACGGATTGCAGAACTGGCCCCGGAAATCACAGCGCTGTGTCACACCCTCATCGACGCATTTCCGGCCGAACCCTTTGATCTGCTGACACACTATGCACAGCCCGTGCCCGTGCGGATCATCGCCCGCCTGCTTGGCGTTCCCGAAGACAGCAGCGATAATCTGCTGCGCTGGTCAAATGCAATGGTCGCGATGTATCAGGCCAGCCGCACACCCCAGATCGAGGCGGCAGCGGTGGTCGCATGCCGCGAATTCACCGCGTTTTTGCAAGATTACATTGCTGAAAAGCGCAAAGCCCCCCGTGATGATCTAATATCAACCCTGATTGCCGCAGAGGAAGATGGCGAAAAGCTTACCACCGACGAGCTAATTACAACCTGCATCCTGTTGCTGAACGCGGGCCATGAGGCGACGGTGCATACACTGGGGAACGGCGTGAAAACCCTGCTGGAAACAGGCCATCGCGATTTTTCCGATCAGGGAATCGAAGAGATTTTCCGCTTTGATCCACCGCTGCATATGTTCACACGCTGGGTCTACGAAGACGTCGAAATCGGCGGTGTGGCGCTGAAACGCGGCGACCAGATCGGCTGTCTGCTAGGTGCCGCAAACCGCGATCAGGCCGCTTACGGAAATCCGAACACATTCGATCCCACACGCCCGATCAAACAAAACACCAGCTTTGGCGGCGGCATCCACTTCTGCGTCGGTGCCCCTTTGGCGCGGCTCGAAGTCAAGATCGCCCTCGACGTGCTGTTTAAGCGCTGCCCCGAGTTAAAACTGGCCGCACCCCCCGCCTACGCCGACGTCTTTCATTTTCACGGCTTACAGTCCCTCACCGTCACACGATGATTCCACAAAGGGTCAAGGCCGCGGCACGCGCCACGCCTTGGCGTGGTTTGCCTTGAGGCTTTGGGGAATCGCCACAACAGGATCGCAGTGGCTGGTTTACGGCAGACCTGCCCGTAAACCGCCTCCCAGCAGAAATCCCATTCCTCCCAACCAAAGCCGCACTCTCCACGATGCGACACCATGCCTATTTCAATATTGAGAATGTGCGGAAGCACTCCTTTGGATCAGACCATCACAATGGCAGGGCAACGCTCGATTTGATCTCTTCCATCGACAAAAGCGCTGTCACATTATGCACCCGCACTTCTGAGATGAGCGCCTGATAGAACGCGTCGTAGGCCCGCGCATTGGCGACCCGCACCTTCAAAATATAATCGATATCACCCGCCAGCCGATGCGCCTCTTGCACTTCAGGCCGTGCCTTCAGGGCCGCCAAAAACCGCTGCTGCCAGTCCGCTTCATGCTCTGATGTACGGATTAACACAAAGAAGCAGGCCTCGAACCCCAACGCCTCCGCATCCAGCATCACGGTCTGCTGCCCGATGATCCCCGCATCCTTCATCTTGCGGATGCGATTCCACACAGGCGTCTTCGAACTGCCTACATTTTTGGCAATTTCATCAAGCGATTGCGCCGCATCGCGTTGCATCTCCGAAAGGATTTTCCGGTCTGTTTCGTCGATCCGTACTGACATTCCTGATTTTCCTCATTTCGCAAACACATGGCCCTATTTGAGCCGATCACGGGACACACGTCCCTAACTACGGCGCATAGGCTGCATTTTCCAGAACATTATTCTATCTTGAGTGGTGAACAAGACAGCAGGTAAGCGACCATGCAACATTTTCCGATCTTCCTTGCCATCGCCGGTCGCCGGATCGTTGTGTCCGGTGGGGGTGATGCCGCTTTGGCCAAACTACGCCTTCTGATGAAGACCGAAGGCCACATCAATGTGGTCGCTGTTGACGCTGCCCCCGAAATCCACCGCTGGGCTGCCGAGGGCAAGCTGACCCTCACCCCCCGCGCGATGGATCGCGGCGATGCGATCTGTGCGGCCCTGTTCTACGCCGCCAACGAGGACGCGGAAGAGGACGCCCGCACAGCCGCCATCGCCAATGCAGAAGGCGCGTTGGTCAATATCGTCGACAACCTGCACGACAGCCAGTTCATCACCCCCGCCATCGTGGACCGCGATCCCGTGGTCGTGGCCATCGGCACGGAAGGGGCAGCCCCCGTGCTGGCCCGCAAGATCAAGGCCGATGTCGAAGCCGCCCTGCCCGCGTCCCTTGGCGTGCTTGCACGGATCGGCAAGACGTTCCGCCACGCGGTTGACGTGTTGCCCATGGGCGCGAAACGCCGCGACTTCTGGTCCGCGTTCTATTTCAACCGTGGTCCCAAAGCGATCGAAGCAGGCCAAGACGCTGTGATCCCCGCGCTGGAAACACTGCTGGACGAACACATCATGACCACCGACAAGGCTGGTCACGTCGATCTGGTCGGCGCTGGCCCCGGTGATCCCGAATTGCTGACGCTCAAAGCGCGCAACGCCTTGGATAAAGCAGATGTGGTCATCCACGACCGCCTTGTCACGCCCGAAATCCTCGAACTGGCGCGTCGCGAAGCGACGATTATCGACGCTGGCAAAGAAGGCTTCGGCGCATCCATGGCGCAGGGCGATATCGACGCGCTGATTGTGGAACACGCCGCGAAGGGCTTGCATGTTGTGCGCCTGAAAGCGGGCGATCCAACCGTCTTTGGACGCTTGGACGAAGAAATCGAGGCGATTGAAGCCGCTGGCATCTCCTACCGTATCGTGCCGGGCATCACAGCTGCCTCTGCCGCCGTGGCGGGCATCGGGCAGTCGCTGACCAAACGGGGTCGCAACTCCGCGATTCGGTTCCTGACCGGCCACGACACCAAAGGCTTTGCCGATCACGACTGGCGTGCGCTGGCCGCCGCTGGTGAAGTTGCCGCGATCTACATGGGTAAGAAATCCGCGCGTTTCATTCAGGGCCGCCTGCTGATGCACGGTGCCAACCCTGACACGCCCGTCACCGTGATCGAGAACGCAAGCCGCACCGATCAGCGCATCCTTGCGACCACCCTGTCGCAACTGGAACCAACGTTGACCAATGCGAACCTCTCCGGTCCCGCCATCACATTCTACGGCCTCGCCCCGCGTCACGCTCTGGCCGCTGCCAATACATTGCTACTCAAGGAGGCCGCCCAATGAGCCGCGCTTTCACACCCAAAGTCATCACCGCCAACGCACTTCTGGAAGGCGACGCCGTCTGGTTCACGCAAGACAGCACATGGACAGGCGACATCGCGCAGGCCGAGGTACTGACCGACGAAGCTGATGCCGACCTGCGTTTGCTGCAGGCACAAGCACAGCAGGACCGCATCGCAGGGGCGTATCTGGCGGACGTCACACAGACCGCGGACGGCCCGCAGCCAACACACTTCCGCGAAACGTTCCGCACACGCGGCCCGTCCAACTACAACCACGGCAAACAGGCAGAGGCATAATCCCATGTATCGCTACAACGACTTTGACACCGCCTTTATTGCCGAACGTAACGCCCAATTCCGCGCGCAGGTTGAACGCCGCGTCGACGGATCACTGACCGAGGACGAATTCAAGCCGCTGCGCCTGATGAACGGGCTTTACCTGCAACTGCACGCCTACATGCTGCGCGTGGCCATTCCCTATGGCACGCTGAACGCGCCGCAAATGCGCAAGCTGGCCGAGGTCGCGGACAAGTGGGACAAAGGCTATGGCCACTTCACCACGCGTCAGAACATCCAGTACAACTGGCCCAAGTTGCCCGATGTGCCTGACATGCTCGATGCGCTGGGTGAAGTCGGCATGCACGCGATCCAGACATCCGGTAACACAATCCGCAACGTGACCGCCGATCACTTCGCCGGTGCCGCCGCGGATGAGATCGCGGACCCCCGCCCCGTGGCCGAGCTGCTGCGCCAGTGGTCCACCGATCACCCCGAATTCCAGTTCCTGCCGCGCAAGTTCAAGATTGCAGTGACAGGCTCGCCCAATGACCGCGCTGTGACCAAGGCGCATGACATCGGCCTGCGCATGGTGCGCAACGCGGCTGGCGAGGCTGGTTTTGAGGTGATCGTCGGCGGTGGCCTTGGCCGCACACCGATGGTCGGCAAAGTGATCCGCGACTTCCTGCCCGTTTCTGACCTGCTGCCCTACTGCGAGGCGATTGTCAGCGTCTATAACCTGCTGGGTCGCCGCGATAATAAATACAAAGCGCGGATCAAGATCACGGTCCACGAGAACGGTCTGGAGAAAATTCAGGAGCTGGTCGAGGCACGCTTTGCCGAGATCAAGCCGACATTTGGCGGCTTTGATCAGGAACTGCTGACCAAGATCGAAGCACATTTCGCCCCGCCCGCTTTCAAGACCGCCAGCACGGACGGCTATGAGGCCGCACGTCTGGCAAACCCCGCCTTCCGCTCTTGGACCGACACGAACCTGACAGCGCACAAAGCGGACGGTTATGCCATCGTGAGTGTCAGCATCAAGAAGCATGGTGCCACGCCGGGCGATGCGTCGTCCGACCAGATGCGCGCACTGGCAGATATTGCCGAGACCTTCGGCCACAACGAATTGCGGATCAGCCACGAGCAGAATGTCATTCTGCCTCACGTCCACAAAGCCGATCTCCCTGCTGTCTATGCCGCCTTGCGCGAGGCCGATCTGGCAACGGCGAACATCGGGCTGGTGAGCGATATCATCGCCTGCCCCGGCATGGATTATTGCGCGCTGGCGACGGCGCGTTCCATCCCTGTGGCGCAAGAGATCGCCACGCGGTTCGACGAGTTGAAGCTGGAGCATGACGTGGGTCCGCTGAAGATCAAAATCTCGGGCTGCATCAACGCCTGCGGGCACCACCATGTTGGTCACATCGGTATCCTTGGCCTCGACCGTGCGGGCGTGGAAAACTACCAGATCACGCTGGGCGGTGACGGATCCGAGGACGCGACGATTGGCGAACGCGCCGGTCCCGGCTTTGGCCCCGACGATATTGTGCCCGCGATCGAGCGGCTTGTGCTGGGCTATCTCGACCTGCGCGTGGATGCGGACGAGACATTCCTGCAAGCCTACCGCCGTCTGGGTGCCGCACCCTTCAAAGCCATCCTTTATCCAGAAAAGGCTGCTCAAAATGCCGCTTAAGGAAATCGCAGACCGCCGGAACCTGTTGCACCGTAAAAGTGACGCGCAGACCATTCTGCGCCACGCGATTGAGGATGTGCGGCTGGGTGACACGGCGCTGGTCAGTTCGTTTGGCGCGGAAAGCGTCGTTCTGCTGCATATGGCCGCCCAAATCGACGCATCCGTACCGGTGATCTTTCTGGACACCGAAATGCTGTTTGCCGAAACGCTCGCGTATCAGCACGAGGTTGCGCAAACGCTTGGTCTGACAGATGTGCGCGTCGTCCGGCCCGACCGTGCCGGCCTCCTCATCCGCGACAGCGAAGGGCTTTTGCATCAGGCGGATGTTGATGCGTGTTGCACCCTGCGCAAGACCGAGCCGCTGCAAAAGGCCCTCGCGGGCTTCGGGTCGTGGGTCACAGGGCGCAAGCAATATCACGGCGGGCAGCGCACCGACCTACCCGTGTTCGAGAAGGAAGTAGGCTCTGCCCGGATCAAGGTGAACCCGCTGGCCCGTTGGGGGCGCGATGAGATTGCGGCCTACATGAATGAGCATGATCTGCCGCGCCATCCACTGGAGGCAAAGGGCTACCCCTCTGTCGGTTGCTGGCCCTGCACGAACCGCGTGAGCGACGTAAGCAATCCGCGTGCGGGCCGCTGGGAAAGCAGTGCAAAGACCGAATGTGGCATACATTTGTGAGCGCGGATTTGAGTATTTTGAAAAAAGCGAGCATGGGCCCCGCGCCCGGAGGACTGACGCAATGAGTGTGATTGTCAACGATACTGGCTTTGGCGCCGATGACTGGGACTGCGGGTTCCGCGATCTTGAGACACAGCCAGCGAACGATTGCCCGCAGGGCGTGGACCTGCCCAGCGACACCGATACGGCTGCTCTTGCGGGACTGTTGAACGTGGCAATGATTCGCGTTGATTTTCCCAGCTTTGCTGACGGGCGCGGCTTTACGCTGGCCACGCGGTTGCGCGGCTTGGGCTACAAGGGGCGTTTGCGGGCCAAGGGCCATGTGATTGCGGACCAATACGCGATGGCGCGGCGGTCGGGTTTTGACGAGGTCGAGATCAGCGACGATCTAGCCAGCCGTCAACCTGAGGCACAGTGGCTGGCGCGTGCCAACTGGCAGGCGCATGACTACCAAAGCCGCCTGCGTGGATGATGCGCGGATAAGCACCCTTTCCCTGATCCAGATCAATGACTAAACGGAGGGCGGCCCTGTATGCGGGTCGCCAATATGACTTATGACAGAGCAACGCCCCGTGACTGACGCCAATGCCAAGCCCGTGCCCACCCTGCCCGACGCGCAGACGGTCACATCCGTAAAACACTATACCGACCGCCTGTTCGCGTTCCGCGTGACGCGCCCCGCCAGCCTGCGGTTCCGGTCGGGTGAATTTGTGATGATCGGCCTGATGGGCGATCCGCACCCCGAGACCGGCAAGCAAAAGCCACTTCTGCGCGCCTATTCGATCGCGTCACCGTCGTGGGACGAGGAGCTGGAGTTCTATTCGATCAAGGTGCCAGACGGCCCGCTGACGTCCAAGCTGCAACACATCCAGCCGGGTGACGAGATTATCTTGCGGCCCAAGCCTGTGGGCACGCTGGTGCATGACGCGCTGCTGCCCGGCAAGCGGCTCTACTTTTTTGCCACCGGCACGGGCTTTGCGCCCTTTGCCAGCTTGCTGCGCGAGCCGGAGACATATGAAAACTACGACGAGATCATCATGACGCACACCTGCCGTGATGTGGACGAGTTGACCTATGGCCGTGAGTTGATCGAGAACCTCAAGCAGGACGAGATGATGATCGAACTGCTGGGTGAAGAGAACCTTGCCAAGATCAAGTACTATCCCACGACCACCCGCGAGCAGAGCCTGAAGATGGGCCGTATTACGACGCTGATCGAAAATGGCGAGTTGTTTGACGATCTGGGCGTGCCGCCTCTGAACCCTGCCACCGACCGTGCGATGGTTTGCGGGTCGCTGGCCTTCAACCTTGATATCAAGACGCTGCTGGAAAAGGCGGGCCTCAATGAAGGCGCGAATTCCGAACCGGGTGAGTTTGTGATCGAGAAGGCCTTTGTTGGCTAGACCGTATCACAGAATTCAAAGAAAAAGGGCCGCGTCGTTTCTGACGCGGCCCTTTTTGTTTCGCTATTTGAAAGGGCTTAGAGGCCCATCGCTTCGCGCAGACGTGTCAGCGTCGCTTCCAGCAAGGCCGGATCGTCTTTGACTGCATTCACAGCTGCGGCAAGTGCGGTCTTCTGGACAGTCGACAGGTCAGAGCCGTCGATCATCTCAAGCACCTGATCAACGTCAAAGCCGTCAGCCGTCAGCAGATCGGCAGGCGATGTCGCCTCTTCAGCAGCTGTGATGTTTTCGGCAAGCGCCTCTGCTGTTTCGTCAGTCACGGCATCAGCGTCCGCGCCGGCAGCTTCGGATGTTGCGTCTTCACCAGCCTGCGTTGTTTCCTCGGCAACAGCTTCTGCTGTCTCTTCAGTCACGGCGTCGGCTTCGGCAGCAGCAGCGGCTTCTTCAGCAGCGGCAGCCTCGGCAGCAGCAGCTTCTTCTGCGGCAGCAGCTTCAGCAGCGGCTTGTTCCGCAGCAGCTTCTTCAGCGGCAGCGGCGGCGGCTTCTTCTGCAGCAGCGGCTTCAGCGGCGGCAGCTTCTTCTGCAGCGGCAGCAGCAGCCTCTTCAGCGGCGGCGGCTTCAGCAGCGGCAGCTTCTTCTGCGGCAGCAGCTTCGGCAGCAGCAGCTTCAGCGGCTTCTTCTTCGGCAGCTGCCTGCTCGGCGGCCGCGTTCGCAGCAGCTTCGGCTTCGGCAGCAGCGCGCTCTTCGTCGGTTGGGCCGTCTGTTTCGGCAGCAGGCTCACCATCAACGGGTGTATCAACTTCAGCGGTCACGTCTGTGACGTTCTCGTTGGTGTTGTCCGCTTCCAGCTCGTCCGCGTCATTAAGGGCCGCAGCAGCGTCGGATGCAGCATCGTCAGCGGCCTGTGCTGCTTCATCAACCAATTCGGCTGTTTCGGCAGCCGCTTCTTCTGCGGCCTCTTCGGTTGCGTCGGCACCTTCGGACACGGTGTCAGCCACGGCATCGGCGGCATCGCTTGCAGCGTCAGCGGCTTCCGCGCCCAGTTCTTCGGCCGCGCCGGTCAGAACACCAAACGCCTCGGTCGGGGTCCGGCCATTTGCGGCATACTGGTAGCCGAAGAAGCCGAGAATCGCGGCAACGACAAGAATTAATATCGCTCTCATCAGAATGATCCTTTCAATTGATCAGGCAGCGGCCCCATTCGGGCCTTACAGGTCATATGTCAGAACGCACAAGGAAGTAAAAGTATCCACAAGTGGGGAAAATTGCCGATAACTTCGCTTTTTTGCCCCGTTTTGCGGGTTGAAGGTGGCCTGTCGCAGCTTTACCTTGTCGGAACACCTGCTGAACAATCAAAGGATAAGTACCATAGGACGCAGACCCCATAACGCGCCACCACAGCGCGACACTGGCCCACGGATCAACGAACGTATCAGGGCCGCAGAAATCCGTCTTATCGGGGCGGAAGGCGAAAACGTCGGGGTGGTGACACCCGAACGTGCATTGGTCATGGCAGAAGATGCCGGACTTGATCTGGTCGAAATCTCGCCCAACGCATCGCCGCCTGTCTGCAAGATCATGGACTTCGGGAAATTCAAATACGAAACCCAGAAGAAAGAGGCCGAGGCCCGCAAGAAGCAGAAGATCATCGAGATCAAGGAAGTGAAGTTCCGCCCGAATACGGACAATCACGACTACGATGTGAAGATGCGCAATGTCTTCAAGTTTCTGGAAAACGGCGACAAGGTGAAAGTCACCCTGCGTTATCGTGGTCGCGAGATGGCCCACCAGGATCTGGGGCGTCAACTGCTTGAGCGTGTGGCCGAGGACACCAAAGAACACGGCAAGATCGAGAACTTCCCCAAGATGGAAGGCCGTCAAATGGTCATGCTGATCGGGCCGCTGTCGAAGTAACGACCGGCCTCAGCCGTCTGATAGGATGAACGAAAAGGCGCCCGTATGCGGCGCCTTTTTTGCGTTTGGATGGTAATATCCAAAGAAAGATTGACCACAGCAGGTCGTCGGCGTTTCCTGTTCAGGCAAGAGCGATGATCGAAAGGATGACGATGACCGGTCCCGCATATTTCGATGAAACCACCTGCGATATCGCGGCCTTTGCCGCGCTGTGCGAGCAATCGCACCCAACACCCACTCCCTATGCCGCTGACGTGCAAAGCGCCGTCCCAGTTTATGACATTGCCGCACTGACCGATGTCCTATCTGGACCCGATCGCCAGACCCTGCTTGCAGAATGGGCTGCGGTGATGCGCGATGGTGCGGGTGTGATCGTTCTGCGCCGCGCCTACAGCGATCACAGCGCGATCGATGCGGCGACGCAGATTTATCTCGATACCATCCAAGGCGAAAAAGCAGCCGGTGGCAGCAATGCGGATCATTTCTCAAAGGGCACCAATGATCGTGTCTGGAACAGCCTGCAAAAACTGTGCCTTGCCGATCCAAAGGTTTTTGCGACCTATTTCGGTAACATCGCCTTGCAGGCCGCGTCCGAGGCGTGGCTTGGGCCGAACTATCAAATGACGGCACAGGTCAATCTGGTCTATCCCGGCGGTTCTGCACAGACCTGCCATCGCGATTATCATCTGGGGTTTCAGACCAATGACGTGTCAGCCGCCTACCCCTCGCATGTGCACGACCTGTCACCGTTCCTGACGCTTCAGGGGGCCGTTGCCCATTGCGATATGCCGGTGGACAGCGGCCCGACCAAGCTATTGCCGTTCTCGCAGAAATATCGGGCGGGCTATCAGGCGTATCGGTTGCCAGCCTTTCGGGACTATTTCGAGGATCATTTCATCCAGCTTCCCCTTTCCAAGGGTGATGCGCTGTTTTTCAATCCAGCCCTGTTTCACGCGGCTGGGGAAAACCGCACCACCGACATCGACCGCATGGCGAACCTTCTACAGGTGTCCTCTGCCTTTGGCCGCGCGTTGGAGAATGTGGACCGTGGCGCAATGTGCAAAGCGCTTTTCCCGGCTTTGAAAGAGCTGGCCTTGCCGCAGCCTTTGCAGGATGCAGCCGTCGCGGCCTGTGCAGAGGGGTATTCCTTCCCCACGAACCTTGATACCGATCCGCCAGTTGGTGGGCTGGCCCCCGCCAGCCAAGCCGACATTATGCGCCGCGCTTTGGCCGAAGACTGGACGCCGGTTCAGTTTGGCGCATCACTTGAGGCGTTGAGACAGCGGCAGTCAGCCTGACCGTAGACAGTGGATCACAAGCTAAGGTCCGGCAAAGCAAAAGGCCCCGCTTGAATGCGGGGCCTCTCAAAAAGTATCGCTCGGATTTAGCCCGCAGCTTTTACCGCGCGCCCTGTCATGACTTTCACCAGATGGGCGCGATAGTCTTTGGATCCGTGCAGATCAGCGATCATATCGTCAGGTTCCACGCTAAGTCCGCCCAAAGCGTCAGCACTAAAGTTCGACGACAGCGCCTCCTCTGCTTCTGACCAACGATAGACGCCATCCTCGGACGCGCCAGTGACGGCAACGCGCACGCCATCGGCGTACTTGGCGACAAACACGCCGACCAAGGCAAAGCGGGACGCAGGCTGCACGAACTTTTGGTAATTCGCCTTTTCCGGCACCGGAAAGCGCAGTTCGGTGATGATCTCACCCTCGTCCAGTGCCGTGGCGAACATCCCGTCAAAGAAGTCATCAGCCGCGATTTCGCGCGTGTTGGTGATGACCGTGGCCCCCGACCCCAGCACGGCTGCCGGATAGCAGGCCGATGGATCGTTGTTGGCGACAGAGCCACCGATTGTGCCGCGATTGCGCACCGCAGGACAGCCCACGTGGGATGCCAGTTCAGACAGTGCCGGATACAGCGATGCGCATTCCGCCTTCACCGCCGCATGGGTGGTCCCTGCCCCAATGCACACGGCACCGTCATCGGCCTGACAGACGCCCTTAAGCTCGGGAATGTCTGTCAGGCTGACCAATGCAGAGGGCATCGCCAGACGCGCCTTCAGCGTCGGGATCAGCGTTTGACCCCCTGCCAGCGCCTGCGCGTCTTCTTCCGAAAGTGCCTTGACCGCATCCGCAATCGTCGTTGGCCGCTTGATTTCAAATTCATACATTGTCGCGGTCTCCTTAGTTTGCGTTCATCGCGGCCCAGACGCGGTTCGGCGTCAGAGGCATGTCGATATGTTTCACGTCTTTGCCGCCCGATTGCAGCGCGTCGATCACGGCGTTGACGATTGTTGGCGGCGATCCGATCGCCCCCGCCTCGCCGCAACCTTTCACGCCCAACGGGTTGTGCGTGCAGGGCGTGGCGCAGGAATGGTCCACGCCATAGAACGGCAGATCGTCCGCGCGCGGCATGCAGTAATCCATGTAGGATGCCGAGGTTAGCTGACCGTTGTCGTCATACGTTGTTTCTTCGTAGATCGCCTGCCCGATGCCTTGCGCCAAACCGCCGTGCACCTGTCCGGTCACGATCATCGGGTTGATCACGTTGCCGAAATCATCGACGGCAGTAAACCGGTCCACCCGCACCTTGCCCGTATCGGGGTCCACTTCGACCTCGCAGGTGTAGGCGCCAGATGGATAGGTGAAGTTAGCAGGATCATAAAACGCTGTCTCTTCCAGCCCCGGTTCCACCGTTTCCAGCGGGAAGTTGTGGGGGACGTAAGCCTTAAAAGCGACCTCACCAAAGCTGACCGATTTATCGGTGCCAGCCACGCTAAAGTTACCATCCTCAAAGCTGATATCGCCCTCGGCAGCTTCCAACATGTGTGCCGCGATCTTCTTGGCTTTGGCGATCACCTTTTCGGTGGCACGCACCACGGCAGAGCCGCAAACAGCCAGCGAGCGAGAGCCGTAAGACCCCATCCCGAACGGAATTTTCGACGTATCACCGTGCACGATGTCGATAGAGCTTGCATCAATGCCCAACATATCGGCCACAACCTGCGGGAAGGCTGTCTCGTGCCCCTGCCCGTGACTGTGTGCGCCGACCATAACCGACAGCGTGCCGGTGGCATTCACGCGCACAGTCGCCGCGTCATAAAGACCAACGCGCGACCCGAGGATGCCCACAAGGTTCGACGGTGCGATGCCGCATGCCTCGATATAGGCGTTCACGCCGCGCCCGCGCAGCATGCCTTTGGCCTCGCTTTCCTTGCGGCGGGCCGCGAAGCCTGCGGCGTCGGACATTTCTTCCATCTTATCGACAAGCTGGTCGTAGTTGCCGGTGTCATATTCCAGACCTGCCGCACTGGCGTATGGAAACTGATCGGGCTTGATGAAGTTCTTGCGGCGCAATTCCATCGGATCCATGTCCAACTCGCGGGCTGCCATGTCGATCACCCGCTCAAGCGAATAGGTGGCCTCTGGCCGCCCAGCGCCACGATAAGCGTCAACGGGGGCAGTGTTGGTGAACACGGCCTTCACGTTCACATAGACGTTGGGAACGGTGTAGTTGCCCGCCATCAGCGTTCCGTGCAGGAACGTGGGTGTCGCGGTCGAGAAGTTCGACAAATAGGCGCCCACATTGGCCATGGTTTCGGTGCGGAAGGCGATAAACGTGCCGTCCTTTTCGCAGGCCAGTTCGATCTTGGTCACGTGGTCGCGGCCATGGGCATCTGTCAAAAACGCCTCGGAACGGGACGCCGTCCAGCGCACGGGGCGGCCCAGACGTTTGGACGCGGCCAGCACCAGTGCCTCTTCTCCATAGTGGTAGATTTTCGACCCGAAACCGCCACCCACGTCAGGCGCGATTACGGTCAGTTTGTTCTCTGGGATACCCATCACAAACGCGCAGATCAGCAGTCTCGTCAGGTGCGGGTTCTGTGATGTGGTGTACAGTTTGTATTCATCTGTGCCCGGATCATAAATGCCGGTAGACGCGCGTGGCTCCATTGCGTTGGGCACAAGGCGGTTATTCACCAGTTCCAGCGTCGTGACGTGCGGTGCGTTCTTGATCGCCTCATCGGTGGCAGCGCGGTTATCCTCGATCCAGCCCCAGTCAAAACACTGGTTGGTTTCAATTTCATCATGGACAAAGCGGCCGCCTTTCAGCGCCTCTGCCATATCCACAATAGCAGGCAGTTCCTTGATGTCGGCCTCGATCGCCTCGGCGGCGTTCTGCGCTTGCTCTGGCGTTTCCGCAATCACGGCGGCGTAGGCATCGCCCACGTGGCGCACCTTGCCGTGTGCCAAAACGGGGCGCTTGGGCTCTTTCATCGGCTCGCCATCGCGCGAATTGATCAGCCAGCCAGCGGGGTTGCCGCCTACTTCGGCAAAGTCGGCACCGGTAAACACGGCCAACACGCCAGGCATCGCCTCGGCGGCGAAGCTGTCAATCGACACAATCTCGCCATGGGCCACGTCAGAGCGCACGAAACAGGCATGCACCTGCCCTGCGATTTGAATATCGTCTGTATATTTCCCGCGTCCTGTCAGAAACCGGACGTCTTCGCGGCGCTTTGTGTCGGCACCAATTCCATCATGATCCTTCGGCATTCATAGTCCTCCCGTTGCTGGCCGCAAAATTCTGGAATTCTGCATGGCCCAACAAATTTTCTAGAAAATTCTTATTCGGCTGCGATGGCCGACACATCCTGACCGGACGCGGCCATGATCGCCTTGACGATGTTATGATAGCCTGTGCAGCGGCAGATATTGCCTTCAAGATACTGGCGCACATCAGCTTCGCTGGGCTTGGGGTTCTCTTTTAAAAGCGCCGCTGCGGTCATCACCATGCCTGGTGTGCAAAAACCGCACTGAAGCCCGTGGTGGTCCTGAAACGCCTGCTGGATCACATTCAGCGATCCGTCTGCATTGGCTTGCCCTTCGATGGTGGCCACATCAGCGCCATCCGCCTCAACCGCGAACATCGCGCAGGATTTGACCGACTGGCCATCAACGTGAATGACGCAGGCCCCACACTGGCTGGTGTCGCAGCCCACGTGCGTTCCTGTCAGGCGCAAATCGCCACGCAGGAAATCGACAAGCAGCGTGCGCCCTTCGACCTCTCCTGAAACTTCTTTTCCGTTCACCGTCATTGAGATTTGCGGCATGACATCCTCCCGATCTGTGCATCTTTGGGTGGAGTTAAGCACGGGACACAGCGACTTGAGAACCTATAAACGTCGCTGCACCTGCACGGTCGCGCGGATTTGTTCCGACAGAGGACAGACTTAGGCCTTATGCCGCGTCACTTGGACGCCTCAACTGCGCAATGATTTGGGCCATGATGCTGACCGCAATTTCAGCAGGCGTTTTGGAGCCGATATCGAGCCCCACGGGCGCATGCAGCCGTGTCAGATCGCGGTCCAGCCGCGCGGCGCGCTTGGCGTGCGTGCGCGTTGATCCGAGGGAGCCGATATAAAACGCAGGGCTATCCAGCGCTGCGATAATTGCAGGATCATCCAGCTTGGGATCGTGTGTGAGCGTGACAACGGCCGTGCGCGCATCGGGCGCCAATGCCGCGATTGCATCATCCGGCCACGCATCATCAATGTCCTGATCAGGAAACCGTGCCGCGCTGCCAAAGGCCCCACGTGGATCGATGACAACGGTATCAAACCCGCAGGCCTGCGCCATCGGCACCAGATGCTGGGCAATGTGGACGGCCCCGACCACAATCAGCCGTAGTGGCGGATTATAAATGCGTGTGAACGTCCGCCCGTCCTCAGCGATGCCAGACCGATCTGACCGAAAACGTGCCGGATCGTCTGCCACTTGGCCAATTTCGCGCGATGCGCCCTCCAGATCAACCACATAAGACACAGGCGTTTTTGCCGCCCGCATCGCCACAAGGTCGCGCAAAAGATCAACGGGGAGCGATCCGCCAATCGTATCCACCAGCACGCGGATACGCCCGCCACAAGCAAGCCCAACGGCAAAGGCATCATCATCGCTGACGCCGTATTCGAGCAAGCGTGACGCCCCCTCGCCCAGCGCGTCCTGCGCCTCGGCCACAACAGCACCTTCAACGCATCCGCCGGACACCGACCCTTCCATCGCGCCGTCCGCGTCAATCACGAGATGGCTACCTGTCGGACGCGGCGCAGAGCCCCACGTGTCTACAACCGTGGCCAGCGCCACCTTGCGGCCCGCATCGTGCCAACCCAGTGCCAATGCCAACAGATTAGTCATCGCGCCGGACAATCCGCGTTTGAAAGCAGTTGTTACGGGCAGAACGCACGTCGACAAAGGCAATCCCGTCTTGCGCCAGCAGATCCTGCGCATAGGCCACGATGGCGGCGCTGTCTGTCACCTGACCCGTGCCATAAACGATTCGGTGATCCGCACTGTAGCCTTTCAGCAGGTAATCAGGCGATGTTGTCAGCACGGGTGGCAAATCGCCCCCGTCATACGGCTGGCACGCATCAGCGCACAGAAAAATCGGGCCGGTTTCTGCGTAGGGCTGCGGGTCAGGAAACGGGCGGGCAGCGCAAATCAGCATGTCAGCGCCCGCCGGAATATCCTGCAGGCACGACCGGCATGGCATCCCTTGCCCATCCGAGACAGCCCTTTCGGCGGGATTGCAATAGGCATCGCCTCCCCCCGCGCGCAGATGGTCAACAGTTTCTTGGTCGTATGGCAGAAAGGCGATGGTCATCGGGAAGCTCCTTGTGTGTGTGACGGCAGCTTACCGGTCAGCGACCAGCCCAGACGATCCGTATCCTGCGCTTTATCACCCATCAGCGCAAGAAAGCGGGCTTTATCACCTGCATCATCGGGGCGGCCCAGCGCATCGGCTAACCCTTCTAGCGACGCGATATTGTGGCCCGCGCGAAAGCTGGTGACATGCGGCAGCATCTGCGCCACCCCGCGCGCTTTGGGCACAAATCTGTCCCAACGCAAAAGCGGGTTCAGCCAGATCAGCTGCCGTGATGACAAGCGCAACTTGCGCATCACAGCCCCCAGATCGGCATCGGAATCACGGTCCAATCCATCGGTGACCAGCACGACTACGGCACCCCGCCCCGCGACACGGCGCGACCAGTCACGATTGAACCGATCAAGGCACGCCGCAATCCGCGTGCCGCCTTCCCAATCCTGCGCCTCTGCCCCTGCGGCAGCCAACGCGGCATCCACATCCCGCTGGCGCAGATGGCGGGTGATGTTTGTCAGGCGTGTGCCAAAGGTAAAGGCGTGGACCTCGGCCCAGCCCTGCCCCTTGGCGTTTGCGACGCTGTGGACAAAATGCAGAACCGCGCGGGAATACTGCGACATGGAACCAGAGATATCGCACAGCACAATCAGATTGGGATATGTTTCGCGCCGCCGCTGTGTGGCCATGGCGCTGATCTCGCCGCCTTGGCGCATGGCGGCCCGCATGGTCCCGCGCCAATCGGGCAACGGCCCCGCAAGGCGCTGCGTCCTGCGGCTTTGCAGCGGTTTGATCGGCAGCCGCATCCGAGCCAAAACCCGTTTGGCCTGCGCCATTTCAGCGACGCTCATCTGTTCGAAATCCAGCGTTTTTAGCCGTTCCTCGGCGCTTGCCGTCTGGCTGGCGTCAATGTCGATCTCGACCTCGTCGCCATCTGTCGCTGTATCCGGCACATCATGGTCCTGCCCGTCCAGCAAAGCCTGTGCTGCGCGCCGTTCGGCTGGTGCGGCGAGGCGCTCTTCCTGCATGCCGCGCACCATCGGCGTCAGAAATCCCATCATGTGTTCCATGAACTGCGGATCGCGCCAGTAGAGGCGGAAGATTTGTGCAAAGATAAGACGCTCTTCCGGTTTGGACACAAAACAGGCGTGTAGCGTCCAGTAGAAATCAGGTTTGTTGGTGAAGCCCGCAGCCCGAACAGCCGCAATCGCATTCAGCACCCGCCCCGATCCAATCGGCAGGCCCGCACGGCGCAAGGCGCGGGCGAAGTGGGTGATGTTGCCAGCCAGCTTGGGATCGTCCGGCAGGTCAAGAGCCGGATGTGTCAGCACGATGTGCTGAATGGGGGTTTTACACCCCCAAACCCCCGTAAAGTATTTCCGTCCAAAAGAAGCATCTAGGAAGGCAGACCGCTGCGGGCATCGTCAAGAATACGCTTGGCCTCGGCGCCTTGGAGTTTCTGGATATCGTCCTGATATTTCAGCACAGCGCCAAGTGTGTCGCTGATGACCTCTGGCGACAGATTGATCACATCAAGCGCCAGCAGGCATTTCGCCCAGTCAATGGTTTCGGCCACGCCCGGCTTTTTGAACAGATCTTCGCCGCGCAGGCGTTGGACAAAGGCAACGACCTCCTCGCTCAGTGCTTTCGATGCCTCTGGCGCGCGGGCCTGCAGGATCTCCAACTCACGATCGAAATCGGGGTAATCAACCCAATGATAGAGACACCGGCGCTTGAGGGCGTCATGCACTTCGCGCGTGCGGTTGGAGGTGAGGATGACGATGGGTGGCTCGGGCGCTTTGATCGTGCCCAGTTCAGGGATCGTGACTTGGAAATCGCTAAGCGCCTCAAGCAGAAACGCCTCAAACGGGGCATCCGTGCGGTCCAACTCGTCGATTAGCAAGACAGGCGCGCCGCCGGGCTGCGGGCGCATGGCCTCAAGCAACGGGCGCGCGATCAGGTAATCTTCGGTGAAAAGCTCCGATTTCAGCGCATCGCGGTCAGCGCCGCCCGCAGCCTCGGCCGCGCGGATGGCGATCATCTGTTCAGCGAAGTTCCATTCGTAGACAGCCGACGACGCATCAAGCCCCTCGTAACATTGCAACCGGATCAGGCGGCGGCCAAGTGCTGCGGCGATAGCCTTGGCGATCTCGGTTTTTCCAGTCCCAGCCTCGCCTTCCAGAAACAGCGGGCGGCCCAGTTTGAGCGCAAGAAAGGCGACTGTGGCCAAGGGCCTGCCGCAGACGTAATCCTGTCGGGCCAGCGCGGCCTGTACCGCATCAATGTCGTCAAATGCCATGTCATCCCCCCTGCCGTGCTAGAACTGCACCCTGACAGCGTGGCGTCAAGAGCCAGCGGCATGTGGCCCCATTGCCGTTGGTGGCTCAACCCCGTATCTTTGCGCCAAACCCACCGCAGGAGCATTGCCCGATGAAAGATACCGTCCATACCGCAGGTCACGGCCCCGACCTTGGGCCATTTGACTGGGCTGATGCACTGCGCCTTGAGGATCAGTTGTCCGAGGATGAGCGGATGCTGCGTGACGCGGCCCGCACCTTTGCGCAGGATGTCTTGCAGCCCAAGGTGACGGATGCCTACCGCGAGGCGACAGTGGATGCCGGAATTTTCAAACAGATGGGTGACGCGGGTCTGTTGGGCCTGACGATTCCCGAAGAATACGGCGGGCTTGGCGCGTCTTACGTGACCTACGGCCTTGTCGCTCGCGAGATTGAACGGGTGGACAGTGGTTATCGGTCGATGATGTCGGTGCAATCATCGCTCGTGATGTATCCGATCCACGCCTACGGGTCCGAAGAGCAGAAAAAGAAATACCTGCCCGGTCTGGCAGCGGGTGATCTGATCGGCTGTTTCGGCCTGACGGAACCGGACGCGGGCAGCGATCCGGCCGGCATGAAAACCACGGCCAAGAAAACCGACACCGGTTACGTGCTGAACGGCTCCAAGATGTGGATTTCCAACAGCCCTATTGCCGATGTCTTTGTCGTCTGGGCGAAATCCGACGCGCACGACGGCAAAATTCGCGGCTTTGTACTTGAGAAAGGCATGGCGGGCCTGTCCGCGCCCAAGGTCGGCGGAAAGCTGTCGCTGCGGGCCTCTGTCACCGGCGAGATTGTGATGAAAGACGTGGAAGTGGGCGAAGACGCGCTGCTGCCCGGTGTGCAGGGTCTCAAGGGGCCGTTCGGCTGTCTGAACCGTGCACGCTATGGCATCGCGTGGGGCGTGATGGGCGCGGCAGAGTTCTGCTGGCATGCGGCACGGCAATACGGACTGGATCGCAAGCAATTCAACAAGCCCTTGGCCCAGACACAACTGTTCCAGTTGAAACTGGCCAATATGCAGACCGAGATCACGCTGGGCCTGCAAGGTGCGTTGCAAACAGGTCGCCTTTTGGACCAAGGCCGCGCAGCACCCGAGATAATCAGCATGATGAAACGCAACAACTGCGGGAAAGCACTGGATATCGCGCGGATGAGCCGCGATATGCACGGCGGCAACGGCATTTCCGAGGATTTCCAGATCATGCGCCACATGGTGAACCTTGAAACGGTCAACACCTATGAAGGCACGCATGACGTGCACGCCCTGATCCTTGGTCGCGCGCAAACAGGGCTACAGGCGTTTTTCTAAGAAAATTATCGCAAATCTGGCACGGCAACTGCCCAATTTTGCCGCAATGCAAAAGGATACAGGCCCGCAACGCGAAGCGATAAGTTGATTGAAAAGGTGTGATGATGAAAGACACGCGGATTGCATTTGAATCCGGCCTGAAAGGTCTGGAACCTGATCTTTGGGTCGATCAACTTGACGCTATCGCCGACGATCTGGGGTATTTTGAACCTCTGGGCGACAATCATATGGTCGCTTTCATCGATGCCGGACCCAAATTGCTGGTCACCTTTGAAGACGCCGAGATTATTCGCAAGCACTACCCCGACGCAGAGCCACGCGGATTTAAGTTTGTGCGTGAAGAAGGCTGGTCCCATCTGGCGATCATCTCAGACAGCGAAAGCTGGTTCCGCGACCCTGCGATCTTTGGCTATTTCGACCGGCTGATTGACGACGGCTTTTTCGAGGACTTTGACAAGGTTCTGTTTCACGGTGCGAATGCGGCGGGTTATGCAGCAGCGGCCTATAGCGTGGCCGCCCCCGGTTGCACCGTGCTGGCCATCCGCCCGCAAGCCACATTGGACCCGCGCATCACGGGTTTCGATCCGCGCCATACCGAGCAGCGGCGCAACGACTTCACAAGCCGGTACGGCTATGCGCCTGACATGATCGATGCCACGCAGGAAGCGTTCATTGCCTTTGATCCATTGCTACAGATGGATGCTGTGCATGCCGCCCTTTTCACCCGCAAGAATATGACCCCTTTGCGGTGCGTTTGCATGGGCGACCGCCTTGAGTTCAGCCTTGATGAGCTGGACATCCACAACGAGATGATCCGCAACGCGATGGACGACACGCTTGATACCGCATCATTTGCCAAGCTGATCCGCGCCCGCCGCAGCCATATCCGCTACCGTCGCGGGCTGTTCAGCCAGATGATCCGCCGCGACCATCCGGTTCTGGCGGCCAATGTCGCAGCCTACGTGCTGCGCGAAGGCCCAGACGGGTTCTTTTCCAAGAAACTGGAAGAGCTGCTGGCCAAGGGTCACAACCCGACCATACCGTTCAATATCGAAGCGGCTGAATAGCTATTTGCTCATCCGTTCCAGCGATGCGGGCACGTTTGGCGGGATAGACCCGTCATCCACCGCGCTCGACAGCAGAAACGCGGACCCAATCGCCGGAAGATATGCGTATTCCAGACCGAACCCGCCACCTTCGTTGGGCCATTCATAGCGCACCTGCGCAATCAGGGCCTCATAGGTGCATCCTGAAATGTCATATGTCGTCTTGTCGGATATCTTGACGCTGTAAATCTCGTCGCGGGTATTGCCATCGGTCCAGATATTGACCGTCGGACCGCTCCAACTGACGCCGATAGCGGGTTCGGGCGGGAAGCTGTCACCCACGCTGAAATCAATTTGCAACCGTGACGCGGGCTGGATGACACCGTTCAGCACATCAACTTCTTCCCTGAAATACAGACCGTATGGCCCCGTATAAAGCGTGTCATAGTCGTCGTTATTGTAGGTTTCCCGGACGGCCACATCGCCAGTGCCGGTGCGCTGCATAAATACCTGATTGCCGTCCTCGAACGTGACAACAAGCCCACGGCCAAGGTCGGATGTGTCAAAGCAGGCCGCGTGCAGCGCCATCGGTGATACGGCCATGACCACAGCGGTGGTCAGATATTGAAAAAGTGGTCTCATAAATCTCTCCTTGGAATTGTGGATGAGTGTTCCAAAAAAGACTGTCGCTGCCAAGGCCGCGAATACCTGACCTTGCACGGGACTTGTCTGCCTTTGGTCTGTCGTCAATTTCGGTGTAGTCTCTGGCCAGACATCACGTTTTCGGTTTAAGGGATGCGCATGACAGATAAACCGACCACCAGCCTTACGATCCGCCGCCCAGATGATTGGCACCTGCACCTGCGGGATGGCGCCATGCTGCGCGCCGTGCTTCCTGAAACAGCGCGCCATTTCGGACGTGCGATTATCATGCCGAACCTTATGCCGCCGGTGGTCACGGCTGCGGATGCAAGCGCCTATCGCGCCCGCATAATGGCCGCCCTGCCCGCTGACATGTCCTTCACGCCGTTGATGACGCTGTATCTGACCGAAGACACCGATCCCGCAGATGTGGCCGCAGCCCACGCCAACGGGATCGCTACAGCGGTCAAGCTATACCCCGCCGGGGCCACGACAAATTCAGCCTCGGGCGTGCGCGACTTTGAAAAGGTGCGCCCCGTTCTGGAAAAGATGGCCGAGATCGGAATGCCACTGTGTATCCACGGCGAGGTGACCCATTCAGATGTTGATATCTTTGATCGCGAGGCGGTCTTTATCGACAAGATCCTGAAACCCATCCGCAAGAAAAACCCTGATCTGCGGATTGTGATGGAGCATGTCACGACGCTGGACGCAGTCGACTACGTGCGCGATCAACCCAAGAACCTTGCTGCAACGATCACCACGCATCACCTGATCATCAACCGCAACCATATTCTGGCAGGCGGAATCAGGCCGCATTACTATTGCCTGCCTGTCGCCAAACGCGAACAGCATCGCGTGGCGCTGGTTCAGGCCGCGGTGTCTGGTGACAAACGGTTTTTCCTTGGCACAGACTCTGCGCCGCACACGGACCCCAACAAGCTTCAGGCTTGCGGCTGCGCCGGTGTGTTTTCGGCCAGCAACACGATGTCGTGCCTTGCCGAAGTGTTCGAAGCCGCCGACGCGCTTGATAAGCTCGAGGCGTTCACGTCGCTGAACGGACCGCGATTCTACGGATTGTCCGCCAGTGACGAGGCAATGACCCTGACACGGGGAGAGCCTGTGACCTATCCCAGCCATATCGCCACCGGTGATGGCCCCGTGACCGTATTCGACCCCGGCTTTCCGCTGCACTGGCGGGTTGCTGATTAATCCCGCAGGAGCCTCCGGCGGGAGTTGTTTTGGCCAAATGAAGATGAGACGCGCACCATGATCCCGACCAGTTTCCCCACCAAAGAAGAAATGGCCCGCCTGACTGCCGGTATGCTGATTGAAATTGGCGCGATTGACTTCAACGCGACCGAGCCGTTCACGCATGCATCGGGCAAGCAGGCCCCCACCTATGTGGACTGCCGCAAGCTGATCTCGTTCCCGCGCATCCGCGCCACATTGATGGATTTCCTATCCGTCACCATCATGCGCGAAGCGGGGTTCGAGGCGTTTGACAATATCGCCGGTGGTGAGACCGCGGGCATCCCCTTTTCTGCCATGGTGGCTGAACGGCTGGCCCTACCGATGACTTACGTCCGCAAAAAGCCCAAGGGTTACGGACGCAACGCCAGGATCGAAGGTGTGATGACAGAAGGTCAGCGCGTGCTGTTGGTCGAAGACCTGACCACGGACGGGGGATCAAAGCTGTCATTCGTCGACGCAATCCGTGACACAGGCGCTAGTTGCTCAGCCACAGCCGTGATTTTCTACTACGGCATCTTTGACGGTGTGGAAAAAACGCTGGCCGATCATGGCGTGCAACTGCTGCACTTGTGCACATGGTGGGACGTTCTGGCCGAAGCCAAAGCACGCGGTGCCTATGACGATGCCACTTTGGCCGAGGTTGAAACCTATCTGAACGACCCCGACGCATGGTCAGCGGCACGCGCGACATAAAACTTATCCACAGCGCGGGATAACTTGCGCGCTGTGTTTACCCTATGTTGCGATTTCGCGCCTGCGTTCCACCAAATCCGGTGACAAATGCCCAAGATGTGGTAAACATCCACATCAGGCCAAGACTTATCCAGATAGGCGGCGCGCAAGCCGTTGCGGTAAGACCCTGCACGGGGACACTGGCGAGCGGGACAAAAGCAAAATGAACGAGATCACCACATTCAACGCAAGCGGCGTGGAGACGGCAGAGGCCGAAACCATGCCCCATTCCATTGAGGCGGAACAGCAACTGCTGGGCGCGATTCTGACCAACAACGATGTGTTTGACCGCGTAGCGTCCATCATCGGGCCGCAACATTTCTACGATCCCGTACATGCCCGCATCTTTGAGGTGGCCGCCAACCGCATCGCCAAGAACGCGCTGGCCTCGCCTGTCACGCTCAAGGCGTTTCTGGAGGATGACGAAGGGCTCAAGGAATTGGGCGGTCCTGCGTATCTGGCGCGTCTGGCTGCGGCTGCGATCTCGGCCTTTGCGGCGAAGGACTATGCCCAGATGATCTATGATCTGGCCACCCGCCGCGATCTGATCGAGGTCGGCCAGACAATCGCCGCCAAGGCCGCCAAGGTTGATGTCGCCTCGGAGCCACGCGAACAAATCGTGGAAGCCGAGCAAGAACTGTACCGTCTGGCCGAGCAAGGCACAACAGAAAGCGGCTTTCAGTCCTTTCTCAAGGCGGTCACCACCGCGGTCAACTCTGCCAACGCGGCCTACCAGCGTGATGGGGATTTGTCGGGAGTTTCGACCGGCCTGATTGATATGGATAAAAAGCTGGGTGGCTTGCACAAGTCGGACCTGCTGATCCTTGCCGGTCGTCCGTCGATGGGTAAGACATCGCTGGCCACCAATATCGCCTACAACATCGCCAAGGCCTACCGCAAAGGCACCATGCCAGACGGGTCCGAGGGGGCTGTGAACGGCGGCGTTGTCGGGTTTTATTCGCTTGAGATGTCCGCAGACCAGCTGGCCGCGCGTATTCTGTCGGAAGCCTCCGAAGTGCCGTCCGAGCAGATCAGGCGCGGTGATATGACCGAGGCCGAGTTCCGCCGCTTTGTGGATGCCGCCAAACAGCTTGAGGCCTGTCCGCTTTTCATCGACGACACGCCTGCCCTACCGATTTCGCAACTGGCCGCCCGCGCCCGCAGGCTGAAGCGGACACATGGGCTGGACGTGCTGATGGTGGACTACTTGCAGCTTGTGCGCGGCACCGGACGCTCCGAAAACCGTGTGAACGAAATTTCCGAAATCACGATGGGCCTCAAGGCGATTGCAAAGGAATTGCAAATCCCCGTTATCGCTTTGTCACAGCTGTCGCGTCAGGTGGAAAGCCGCGAGGACAAGCGCCCGCAACTGTCAGACCTGCGCGAATCCGGTTCGATCGAGCAGGACGCCGACGTCGTGATGTTTGTGTATCGCGAGGAATACTACAAAGAGCGCGAAAAGCCCGGCGATCACGAGATGGAAAAGATGGCCGCGTGGCAAGAAGAGATGGAGCGCCTGCACGGCAAGGCCGAGGTTGTCATCGGCAAGCAGCGTCACGGTCCCATCGGCACCGTTGAATTGTCATTCGAGGGTCGCTTCACCCGCTTTGGCAACCTTGTGAAACCATGGCAGACCGAAGGCGGCGGCGATCAGGAATTCTGATCCATGCTGACGGGCGTGAACCACATCACCCTTTGCGTCACCGATCTGGCCAGGTCGGTGACGTTTTACCATGACATGTTGGGCGCACGCGTCGCAGCAATCTGGGATCGCGGCGCGTATCTGGAGATCGGATCGCTATGGCTGTGCCTCGAGGTTGCTGCGACAGTGATGCCACGCGATGATGATACGCATATCGCCTTTGCCACCGACAATTTCGCAACCGACAGCGCCCGCATCACCGCCCCCCGCTGGAAAGAAAACCGCAGCGAGGGCGCGTCGCTCTATTTCCTGGACCCGGATGGCCACAAGCTGGAACTGCACGACGGGTCGCTGGCCTCTCGCTTGGCGCATTGCCGCAGCAACCCGCCCGCAGGTTACCGAGAGGCCTGAGGTAAACGCCCCCGTGATTTGCGACTTGGCCACACGCGCCCTATCTTAGCTCAAACCCAGAGGGACGCCGCATATGCCAGATCACGACCGCCACACCAGCCGCAGCCAAGCACAGGCCCTGCGCCATTCGCGCGAACTTGAAACACATCTTGGATGGCTGGATGGCATCACAGGCACGGCCCTTGGCGTGCTGGCCGTGGCATCGGGCATCTATACCTACCTTGGCGTGTCATCCCTGCTTGATGACACCGGCGCGCTTAGTTTCTTTGCGGCGATGGCGTATTCCGTTGCGGTGTCGGTCGCGATCTTTGTGTTCTGGTCCTACCTGATGCGACTTTTGCCAGCGGTGCGCACGGCGGGGGCACGGATCGGGCTCTTCCTGTCGATGTGCATGGGCAGTCTTGCGATTATCGCCATGTCGTCGTGGCTGAACGCCGCCGCCTTGGCAGGAGCGGCGGCCGTGGAACAGCACCTTGCGACCACCGTTCAGGACTACCAAACAGCGTTGGAGCGGGCCAATACCATAGCTGTCAGCGCCCAAGGTCTGCAGCGCGATGTCGCACGCGTGCGGCAAGGGTTTGAGGACCTGAGCAATCAGGAAGCCACTGGCAACCTGTCCGGCATTGCGGGCGAAGGGGCCGTGTTCCGCCTGCTGCAACAGAAATCCGACGAATTGGCAGCACTCGAAAACCAGATCGCCAGCCAGCAACCCTTTGTGGACGCCGCCTTTGCCGAAGGGAACGCGATCCTGAGCCGGATGCGCGCGCTGACGGTTGAGGCGGGCCCGGTTGAACCCCGCTCAGTCTTGTTCAGCGAAGAGGCGGTGCGCCTTGCAAATATCATCACGCAGCTGCGCCAGCTTTCGGTGGCCCCCCTTGTCGTGCGGGCCGCGCAGGATTTGTCGGCCTCTGTCGTCACACCGCAGTTAAGCACAAACAACGCCGTCACCCGCGACCAACAGGCCGCTACGGTGGATTCGGTGCTGGTTGTGTTGGGCCAACGGGCCGAGACGCTGCGCCTTGCGGCGACCTCTGTCACGGAAATGGCACCTGCTCCTGATACGGTCTATACACCAATTTCCACCGCCGATGCGGTCATCCGGTATGCGGGCAATTTTATCCCCTCTTGGGCGGGCGCCATTGCGATTGATTTGTTGCCAATGGTCCTTGTCCTGATCATCGCCGTCACGCAATCCGCGATCCGCGCGGGCCGTGACGGATCAACGTCCGAAGACATGATGACACTGGCCGACCTGCGTGCTGCTATGACGGCGCTGCGCGAGATTGAGGATAGCCAAGCGCCACAGCCACAGCCTGCCAAAGTCACTGTGGTCGAAACCAAGCAGCCCGCAGAATGAGCGCGACGCTGCACCCGACCGAAGCGCCCCCGCGCCCGCCGTTCTGGACAGCGGCGCGGATGCTCAAGGCCGTGCTCTTGGTGCAGTTCGGCTTTGCTGCCGTGCTGTTTGGTGGCGACATGGCGCGTGTGCTGCCGCAACTGGCCAGCCCGTCCAACGCACCGGCACTCACCGAACCCTTGCGCCCCGGCGACCAGACCCGCCGCTATGATCCGGCCCGTGTCCCAACCCGCGAAGCCAGCCCCAACAGCCGCCCCCTTCCCGCAACTGGCGATATGCCGTCACGGCTTTTGTTCGAGGCAACCAACTGGGACGGGCAACGCGCGCTTGTTGTGACGGGTGCGATTGCAGGTGGTGACGCAGACCGCTTTGCAGAGTACATTGCCACCCGCGAAGACCCCGAGATTGTGTTTCTCAATTCGCCCGGCGGTTCGGTCGGTGATGCGCTGGCCATTGGACGTCAGCTTCGCGCGATTGATGCCGCAACGGCCATGTCGGAAAGCGACGTGTGCCTGTCCGCCTGCCCCTACATCCTTGCCGCTGGCATCACCCGCACCATTCCCGAGGGGGCTTGGGTCGGTGTGCACCAGCACTTTTTTGGTGAAAACGTGGCCTTGCCGGCGTTTCTGGCAGTCGAGGACATCCAGCGCGGTCAGGGCGATGTGATGACCTATCTGAACGACATGGGCATCGACCCACTGGTCATGCAACACGCGCTGATCACACCACCCGACGAAATCTATATCCTGACCCAGGACGAGCTTGTGGCCTACGATTTCCTGCCAGCGCCAGAGGAATAAGCCCCTTCCCCCTTGACCTGCGCCGCATCTGCCAACAATAGGTTTGCCATGAGTACTGGACACCTATCGATTGATGCTGGCGCGATTGCCGAAAACTGGCGCGCGCTGGACGCAAAAACCAACTGTGAAACGGCAGCCGTTGTCAAAGCAGATGGATACGGGCTTGGCGCTGGCACCGTTGCCAAGGCGCTGGCCAAGGCTGGCGCTCGCAAGTTCTATGTGGCCGTCGCGGAAGAAGGCGCGGCTGTGCGGCAGGCGCTTGGCCCGAACGTCGAGATCGGCGTGTTTTCAGGGCATATGCGCGGCGATACCGATATGATTGGCGATCTGGGCCTGACGCCCATGCTGAACTCCATTGATCAGGTGACACGCCATCTTGAAAGCCTGCCCGGACACCCGTTTGGCATCCAGCTTGATACAGGGATGAACCGTCTTGGCATGGAATGGGATGAATGGGCCGCCATCGCGCAGATCGCGCTGGCCCAACGTCCGACCGTGGTCATGTCGCATCTGGCTTGCGCGGATGAACCTGACCACCCGATGAACCCTTATCAGCTGGACGTATTCCACCAGATGACGGACGGGATCACCACACCGCGATCCTTGGCGGCCACTGGCGGTATCCTGCTCGGCAAGGACTATCACTTTGATCAAACGCGTCCGGGCATCGGCCTTTATGGTGGTGAGCCGTTCAGACAGTCCAGAACTGTCGCGCGCCTTGACCTGCCAGTGATCCAGATCCGCGATCTGGATGAAGGCGAAGTGGTGGGATACGGCAACGCATGGCAGGCAGAGCGTCCGTCAAAGATTGCAACCGTATCAGCGGGTTATGCTGATGGCCTCATCCGCGCGATGTCCGATCGGGCGATGTTCTACTATGACGATACCCCCTGCCGCCTTGTGGGGCGCGTGTCGATGGACCTGATCACAGTCGATGTGACCGACCTGCCGGAAACACCGCAGGCGCTGACCTTGCTTGGCCCGCAGCAATCGGTTGATGATCTGGCCCGTGCCGCTGGCACAATCGGTTATGAAATCCTGACGTCGCTTGGCAGCCGCTATTCGCGCCGGACCATCGGGTAGATGCGCTTTGTGGCCGCAATCGGGGCCGCTGTTCTGGCCGGTCTTGCGGCCATCGGACGTGTTGCGATCTTTGTCGCACAAACCTTGGCGCATCTGATCCGGCCCCCGTTTTACAGCGGTGAATTTGGCAAGGCGCTGATCCAGATCGGGTTTCTGTCACTTCCTGTTGTCGGCCTGACCGCCCTGTTCACCGGCGGCGCCCTCGCGTTGCAAATCTACGCAGGCGGCGCACGTTTTTCTGCCGAAGCGGTTGTCCCGCAGATCGTGGCGATTGGTATGGTACGCGAACTGGGCCCCGTACTGGTCGGTCTGATGATCGCAGCCCGCGTAACATCATCCATCGCGGCCGAGATTGCCACGATGAAAGTGACCGAACAGATCGACGCATTGGTCACGCTGTCGACCCATCCCATGAAATACCTCACAGTGCCGCGCGTGCTGGCCGCCACGCTCGTCGTGCCGCTTTTGGTCGCGGTGGGTGACACGATTGGCATCATGGGCGGTTATATCGTCGGCACCGAACGGCTGGGGTTCAATCCGGCCAGCTATATCAAAAACACCGTGGATTTCTTGGAAAGCCGCGATCTGATCTCGTCACTGGTCAAGGGGGCCGCCTTTGGCTTCATCGCTGCCGTGATGGGCTGCTACTTCGGGATGCAATCAGCGCGTGGCGCGGCTGGCGTCGGGTCCGCGACAAAAGGGGCCGTGGTTGCGGCATCGGTCCTGATCCTTGCCGCGAACTTCTTTTTGACAGAGGCGTTTTTCACCCGATGATCACGCTCAACGGCATTCATAAAGCGTTTGATAACAAGCCGGTATTACGCGGCGTTGATCTTGATGTGCCGCGTGGGCAAAGCATGGTTGTGATCGGCGCGTCAGGGTCTGGCAAGTCGGTCATGCTGAAATGCATCCTTGGCCTTGTGACCCCTGACGCGGGTCGCATCACTATCGACGGGCAAGCGCTGACACCTACCAATCGTGATCACTTCCTGGCCGATTTTGGCATGCTATTTCAGGGGGCCGCCCTGTTTGACAGCCTGCCCGTCTGGCAGAACGTGGCGTTTCGCCTGCTGCGCACCCATAGCCGCGCCAAGGCCCGTGACATCGCCATTGCAAAGCTGGCCCGCGTCGGATTGGAGGCCGATGTCGCCGACCGACTTCCGGCCGAACTGTCCGGCGGTATGCAAAAGCGCGCGGGTCTGGCCCGTGCGATTGCAGCCGACCCCAAGGTGATTTTCTTTGACGAACCGACAACAGGGCTTGATCCGATCCGTGCCGGCACAATCAACGCGCTGATCCGAGAAGTGGTCACCGATCTGGGCGTGACTTCCGTGACGATCACCCACGACATGACCAGCGTGACGGCCATTGGTGATCACGTCGCAATGCTGCGCGACGGGGCGATCGTCTGGTCAGGCACGCCCCAGCAGATGCAACAGGCTGATGACCGCTATGTGCAGCAATTCATCACCGGAGCGCCGCATCCTTAGGTCAACCGATTCGCATGCAAAGCGGGCCGATATTGTGCCAAACGCCTCGTAAAATCGGATTTGCGGCAGAATTTTGGCAAAAAGTCCGGCGCTGTGGCGCGGCTGCACCCAGCTTCGCGGTCGCGGCATAAAACATGAGTAGCAAACCCATACCTTGTGTTGGCCAACGTCTTTACACCTAGTCATTGCGGCAACACGGGCAGCGGTCTGGCGTCATAGCTGCCAAATCTGTCCGAATTTGTGAAACGAAGCGCGTAAATTATGCCGATTGTTGCTGTAAACTGTCGTTTACACACCACTCGGCAATTTTTTGCTCTTTGGGTGCAACCATTTGATAACCTATTGTTTAGGTTAACAGAGCAAATGATTTTAGGGATGAGCCTGGTGGCGGGGACTTTTCAAACACTGACGCGATTGATGCACGCACTTTCGCTTTTTGTCGTCGCGGTCATTTCCGTTTTTGCGATCAGCTATACAACCCTTTGCGCACTTGGCTTCGCCCCGTGGTTCACACTGACAGCAACCTTCGGCGAATTGGTCTTCCCCGAGGCCGGATTTTACCTGCAACTGGTGATCACTGCATTGGTCGGATCGCTGTTGTTCTTTATCCCAGCCAGCGGTCGCACGCTCGCGCTTGAGCAAAGCCACCGCAATTTCCAGATCAAAATGGAAGACGTGGCCCACGCCTATCACCTTGTACACACTGCGGACCGTTCCGGCCTGTTTACCCTGTCCTCCGAATTTGACGCGGTGCGCGAACGTCTGTCCTACCTGCGCGATCATCCCGATCTTGAGCGGCTGGAGCCCGGCGTGATGGAAGTCGCAGCCCAGATGAGCCAGCAAGCCCGCCATTTGGCCGACGTTTATAACGACGATAAGGTCGCCCGCGCCAAGGATTTCCTGCGCCAGCGCCAACAGGACGCAGAACTGCAGCAGGAACGCATCGTTGAAGCCCTGCATTCCTGCACCGAAATCCGCAAATGGGCGCAGCAGGTCGAGCTAGAAGAAAGCATTGTCGCATCACAGCTTGCCCAGCTTGACGAGCAACTGCAGTCCGCCCTGCCCGCCTTGGGTTACAGCCTTGAGCACGAACCTGACGAGATTGTCGAGGATATGTCCGACGATGATCTGGAGGATGTCGATATCGCGTCCGAGATGTCCGGCCCGATCATGCCCGATGGCAATGTCGTCAACCTGCCCAAGAAACCGGCAGCTGAATAGCCCCGCGTCCTTCCTTTAGGAGGTAGGCATGCTGACAGCCTTGCGCGTTCTCAACCTCTCGCTTTTGGTGCTTTTCCCGCTGGCATGGTTCGCACCGTTAATGCGTGCGGGGCTTTTGCCGCTTTTTGGCCTGTCCGAAATCAGCGTTATCTCAGGTTTGCAAAGCCTTTGGGAAAGCGACGTGGCCCTTGCGCTGCTGGTTACTGCATTTGCGCTCTTTGCCCCCTACTTCAAGACAATCGGCCTTGCGCTTGTGCATTTCAACTTGCTCAAGGCTGCGACTTTGCCGGTGCTGTCCTATATCGGGAAGCTGGCGATGGCCGATGTGTTTCTGATCGCGCTCTATGTGGTCGTGGTCAAAGGCATCGGGATCGGCAAGGTGGAAACGGCTTGGGGGCTTTGGCTGTTTACGGGCTGTATCCTTGCCTCGATCCTCGTATCGACGCTGACAGCGCGCCTGATCAAGCAAGGCAATCTTCCAGACTAATCGCCGACGGCATTGCGCAGATGACTGCCGCGCAAAAAAGGTGCGGCCAGTTTCCCGGCCGCACCTTGCATTTTGATAACGCTTTCAGGCGTTAGACGATCTGGAAATCGTCCTGTACACCCATCAACGTTGCGTTCTCGATGGTGATGAAACCGTCCGTACCGAAGTCGAGGATCAGGTCACCGTCCATCTCGCTGGCATAAGCGGCAACATCGGCGCTGGTTGTGAGATACCCGAAGTTATCCAGCTCCAGCGTGTCGATACCGGCCTCGAAGTCGAGGATCGTATCGACGCCCTCGCCCATATCGAAGTGGAAGGTGTCAGCACCCGCCCCACCGATCAGAATATCAAGGTCGCTGCCTGCGCCGCCATCGAACCAGTCGGCACCGTCACCACCGGACAGAACGTCAGCACCGCCGCCGCCCCAGATGCTGTCGTCGCCGTCGCCACCAAAGATGCTGTCATCACCGCCACGGCCACTCAGGCGATCGTTGCCTGTGCCACCCTCAAAGCGGTTGCTTTGCGCGTCACCCAGCAGCACATCGTCGCCGTTGGAACCGATGATGTTTTCGATCAGCACCAGCACGTCGTTGCCAGCCGCGTTGCCTGTCGCACCACCTGATGTGGTGCCGTCGGTCAGGTTGATCTGCAAGCCACGCTGGAACGCCGAGTAATCGGCGGTGTCGCTGCCATCATCACCTGTGATCGTGTTGGCACCGCTGCCGACTGTAAAGTAATCGTCACCGTCGCCACCGAACACCGTATCGCTGCCGGATCCGTCAAGGATAAGATCGTTACCACCCATGCCCAGGATCACGTCAGCACCGGCCCCGCCGCTCAGCAGGTTATCAAGGTCGCTACCGGTCAGGATGTCACCACCCCGTCCGCCAATCACGCCCTCGATATCGGTAAAGGCATCGTTGCCAGCCGCGTTACCGGCCTGACCACCTGTGGTGTCACCCGTTGCAAGGTTCAGGCTGATGCCACGACCCGACGCAGAGTAATCCAGCAGATCATCACCAGCGCCACCGTCAAAGGTGTTGGCACCCGCACCGACCTTGAACACATCGTCACCGTCGTTGCCGAAGATGAAGTCATCGCCGCCAAGGTCAAGGATCAGGTCGCCGCCATCACCACCGGCGATGGTGTTGTTGCCGGTTGTACCTGTCAGGATGTCATCACCCTGACCACCGATCAGGCCCTCGATGTTGATAAAGCTGTCATTGCCAGCGGCATTGCCAGCCTCACCGCCGGTGTTGTCACCGGTTTCAAGGTTGATCGCCAGACCACGCGACGAGGCCGAGTAATCAAGCGTGTCATACCCGTCTTCACCGTCATAGTCGTTGGCACCGCTGCCTGCGATGAACAGATCGTCGCCAATGCCACCAAAGACGATATCGTCGCCAGCACCGTCAAGGACCGTGTCATTGCCACCACGGGCATCGACCAGATCGTCACCGCCAAGTGCGTCGATATAGTCGTCCCCTTCGGTGCCAAAGTAGATGTCATCCCCTTCGGTCAGATCATCAACACCGTTCAGCGTGAATGTGGCAGAGGTCATTGTCTGACCGCCGTCCTCATCCTCGATGGTGTAAGAGATGCTCAGAACAATGGTGTCACCATCATCGGCACTGATGTTTGGATCATCTGTGTCGATTGTGAAGGTGCTGCCCGCAAACGTGCCGTAGTTGCTCAGCGGTGTGCCGGGAACAAAGTCCATTTCGGTCACGCCATTGAACGTCAGGTTGCTGACGGATGCATTCGACACTGTCAAAAGCAGGCTGTCGACATCTGCCGCACCGGCCAGCAGATCAAGGCTCTGATCGCCCGTATTTTCACTTACCGTAATGGATGGCATGCCACCAATCGGCGCGTCATTGACGTTGGCAACAGGCACGGTCGCGCCAGAGGTTCTTTCCTCCGCTGTGCCGTTGTCGTCGATGTAGCTGACCGTCACGGTCAGTGCCTTGCCAACTTCGGCGTCACCGGGGGTGAAGGTGCTGTCGGTCGCACCAGCAATTGCAACACCATCAGCAAGCCACTGGTAGCTGAATGGTCCCAGCCCATCGGCATCAAACATGGTGAAGGTGTCCGCGAACAGTGGCGCGTCCTCTTCCACGACCGAACCCACGATGAACGGCGAGCCCATCAGGGGGTCGTTCACGTTGGCGACCGGCGCAGTTGCAGCAGAGGTGATCTCTTCCGCGGTGCCGTTTACGTCGGTGTAGCTGACAGTCACGGACAGTGATTTGCCGACTTCCGTGTCACCCGGTGTGAAGCTGTCCGCGTTTGCACCCGAAATTGCCACACCATCGGCCAGCCACTGATAGCTGAACGCGCCCAGACCATCGTCGTCCGTGATGCCGGATGTATCGACGGTGAGCGTCGCGTCCTCTTCCACAGTGCCGACGATGACTGGCGTGCCGACCGGCGCGTCGTTGACGTTGGTCACCGGTGCTGTTGCGTCAGAGGTGATCTCTTCCGCTGTGCCGTTGGCGTCTGTGTAGCTGACGGACACGCTGATGGCAGCGCCTACTTCGGCATCACCCGGTGTGAAGCTGTCGGCGTTTGCACCCACAATCGCCACACCATCGGCCAGCCACTGATAGCTGAACGCACCCAGACCATCGGCGTCCGAAATACCGGATGTATCGACGGTGAGTGTCGCATCCTCTTCCGCAACACCCACGATCGTCGGCGTACCCACTGGCGCGTCGTTCACGTTGGCAACCGGCGCTGTTGCGTCGGAGGTGACCTCTTCCGCTGTGCCGTTGCTGTCGGTGTAGCTGACAGTCACGCTGATGGCGGCGCCTACTTCGGCATCGCCCGGTGTGAAGCTATCGGCATTTGCACCCACAATCGCCACGCCATCGGCCAGCCACTGGTAGCTGAACGCCCCCAGACCATCGGCGTCCGAAATGCCGGATATATCGACGGTAAGTGTCGCGTCCTCTTCCACTGTGCCTAGGATTGCTGGCGTCCCCACTGGCGCATCATTGACCGGCAGCAGATCAAGATCTGCCGATGCCGTCGCCACCAGCGCCCCGTCTGACACTTCGTAGGTGAAGGTCACCGCGCTGTCGTCATCACCAAACGGCGTGTAGGTCCAGGTGCCGTCCATATTGTCGACAAGCCCGCCGTTTCCGCTGGTCAGTGTCAGCTGGGTGACGGTCAGCGTAGTGCTGTCCACGTCGCTGGCACCGGCAAGCAGTTCAGAGGCTGTGATGGTCCGCACAGTATCTTCGTCCGATGCGGTCAGCGTGACGTTTGCGGCTGTTGGCGCGTCGTTGTCGCCTGTGACCTCGACGGTGACAGTGGTTGTCGACTGGGCGCTACCATCGTCCTGCACGGTATAGAGGAAGGTTGCGGTATAGACCTGACCACCAACCAACGCGTCTGGCGCGCTGAGCGTGTAGCTGCCGTCGGTGCTGACATTTACGATCACACCGTCATTGGTTGTGACCTGAAAACCACCCGCTGCGGCAGCAACGGACGCTGTAACAGTCCCTGCAACATTGATGATTGTCCGGTCGTCATTGACGTCCTGATCGGTGTCATTGGTCAGCAAGTTACCCGTTGCCGTCGCCGCTGCATCCTCGGTGGTGGTAATCGCATCCGCCACCGCAACGATAGCGTCGTTCACACCCACAATCTGAACCGAAACGGTCGCGGTATCTGTGCCGCCAAAGCCGTCCGAGATGGTGTACTTAAACTGGTCCGTCGCTATTTCGCCTGCGCCCAGTTCGTTGAACTTGGCGGTGGCCGATGTGAGGTTGTAAAGCAACTGGCCATTTGCAGCCAAGGTGACCTCTGCGCCCCAATCGGTGGTGATGACGCCGGACGCCGACGGGCTCACGCTGTCGGATGCAGGCATAAACAATCCGATGCTGTCATCCACATCTTCAACCTCAGTCACACTGAGCGAATTAAACTCGGGATCGTTGTCGGGTAAGTCGAGCGTCAGCAGGTTCAGACCCGACGCGAATGCGCCCTCCGACAGGATAAATGTGTCGTCGATAGCATTCGGGCTATCGTTTTTCGACACGATCAACACGCCGACCGATTTGTGCATTGCGACGCCGCCGTCACCATCGGTGAGGTCAAGCCGCACACTGCGTGTGGCCTGTGGCGTGTCGTCTGTGGTCGCATAGGTCAACGCCTGAACGACTGTCTGAACATCGCTCAAACTTGGCGCATTGATGAAACTCACCGTCAGGGCGCCCGTATTCAGACCCGTCACCGTCGCGATCTGATTTCCCGACAACAAGACAGCGTCGGACGAGATCTCAATTAACCCGCTTTCATCCAGCGCAAGTCTATCCGTGGCATCGCTGCCGCCAACGCTCGCCGTAAATACTGCACCATCGTAATCCAGGCCGTCCACGTCCGTCAGCGTCACCAATGGCGCGACAGCTGTTGGCACAGGCGCCGCATCATCAATTGCCTCGACATGCTCGGAGAACGGTTGGAGTGTATTATCGATTTCGGTCGCATCGTTCACCGCAGCGATATCAAGCGCGAAGGTATCGCTGGCTGTGAGGCCCGCAGCATCGGTGGCGATGACTTCCACGTTCACCGCGCCGTTAAAGTTCTGCGGCGGTGTGCCCGAGATGACGCCCGAAACCGCATTGATCGACAGCCATATTGGTGACGACATGCCAAGGCTGTAGGACAGCGTCGCATCATCCACGTCTGCAAAGGCATTTGCAGGCACGGTAAAGCTGAACGACTGGTCCTCTGTCCCGCCTTGGTCGGCGATCGGATTTTCGACCTCCGGTGCGTCATTGATCGCATTAACAGTCACATTGACGGTTCCGGTATCACTCAACGCGCCGGTGGTGTCGTCGGTGACGGTATATGTGATCACGGCAAGACCGTTGAAATCCTCTGCAGGGTCAAAGGAAATCTCTGTGCCCGACACCGATACAGTTCCCTGTGCCGGAGACACGCTTGCAGTGACGGTCACCGTGTCACCATCGCGTTCGTTAATCAGCGTTCCCACATCGATGGTCGTGCTGTTGTCCTCGTCGGTGGTTGCGGTTGTGTTGCCCGCCTCGGGTGCATCATCCACTGCATTAACCTGCACATTCACAACCTGCGTGACCGTGCTGCCCTGACCGTCTGTTACGGTAACCGTAAAGGCGTCAGTGCCGTTGAAGTCTGCGCTTGGCGTGTAGATGTAGGCACCGCTTGTCGCGTCGATCGTGACCGACCCGCTTGCAGGCGCGCCTGTTCCGGTGTTCACAACCGCGTAGCCAATCGATGCGGATGTATCCACGTCGGTAAAGACCACCGCACCGGTCACGTTGTTGTCTTCTGTTCCAACTGGGCTGACTTGCGAACTGGCCGCATCAATCACCGGCAGATCGTTCGTTCCGCGCACAGTGAATGTGACAGAGCCTGTGTTGGACACCAGCCCGCCGCCGTCTGTCGCGGTAAAGCTGATGACCACATCAATTTCGGTTCCCGGATCAAGCGGCTGATAGATCGCCGCGCCCCCGTCAAAACCGAACAGGCCAGTTGCACCGTCATAGCTGATCCCTGCCACCGACAAGCCCGCAACGGCAGCGCCGTTGACCGTTGCCGCTGTGAAGGTCAGCGATGATGGATCGATGTTGCCATCAACATCCGTGGCGAAGGCTCCCAAAGGAATACCCATACCCGTGGCTGTCACGGTGCCGCTGAATGTCTCGTCCTCGTCCACGGTGTCGAATGTCCCTGCGGGAATGATCGACGCCTCAGGCGCTTCGTTGACGTTTGTCACCTCAAGCGCAAACACCGCACTGGCATCAGGAGAGCCACCTACAAACACATCATCGACTTGAACGGTCACATCGTACGTGCCGTCACCGCTGAAGTCGGATGCGTTTTCAAAGTCAGGCGATGCCCCTGTGAAGTGCAGCTCGGGTCCGCCGGGGGTGTGCACGATCGCAAAGAAGCTCGCATCGTCGCCGGTCAACATCAGCATGTTGTCCGTGACGATTGCGTCGTCCGTCACTGTGATATCGGCAACCTTAATACCTGAGCCGATGACTGTGTTTTCCGCCAATGTTGTGACAGCGTTGTCCAGTGTCAGGTTGGTTGGTGCTTCGTTCACATCAGTGACGCTGACTGTGATGGTCTGGTCTGTGGAATTGACACCATCCGATGCGTTCACAACCACTTCAAAGCTGGTCTGTGCCGCTTCAAAGTCTGGTGCGGCTTTGAATGACAGGCTGCTGACACCACCAACTTCGGTGATTTCAAACAGGCTTTCATCTGCGCCGCCGTTCAGCGTGAACGAGATGCCGCTGACCGGTGTATCAACGTCCGTTGCTGCAAGGTCCACAACTGCGGTCTGGTTCTCGGCTGCCGTCTGCACCGCGTTGGTCGCAAAGACCGGCGCGTTGTCGTTGGCATCCAGAATTTTCACCGTGAACATATCAGACGCGGTTGAACCGTCCTGCGACGTCGCGGTGATTGTCAGCGTATGGGTGGTTGCTGTTTCAAAGTCAGGCTTAGGCGCACCCGCCACGCTGGACAGCGTCACAACGCCGGACGCGCCATCAATCGCAAAGATACCGGTCGGATCCCCGTCGGTGATCGCATAGGTCACGCCATTTGTCGTGGCGTCACCATCTGTCGCCAGAACCGTGATGCCAACGGCCGTGCCTGCGCTGGCGTTCTCTGACACCTCGTTTTCCGCAGCGTTCACGTCCGCTGGCTGCGTCACGTCCACTTCGTCCAAATCGTTGATCTGGATCGTGAAGGTCGAAACAGCGCTTGCCGCGCCGTTTGCAGGCGTCGCGGTCACTTCGATGGTCAGGTTCTCATCGGCCTCGCGGTCGATGTCTGCACCGGCTTTGACTGTGACAACACCGGAATTGGCGTTGATCTCAAAGTCGCTGGCGCCAGTGCCGCCCGTAATCGCATAGGACACAGCACCAGAGGTCACATCCGCATCGGTTGAGTTGGCAGTGATCCCGACAGTCGTTCCGGCGGTCGCGTTTTCGTCCACCTCGTTGGCAGCAACTGCACTATCGACAGGCGCGGTGGTGATGTTGTCGTCCAGATCATTCACGTTGATCGTGATCTGCTGCGTATCTGTCAAGCCCAGCACATCGCTTGCCGTGACCGTCAGAATGTACTGCTGTCCTGCTTCTGCATCCAGTTCAACACCATCAATCAGCGTGATCTCACCCGACGTGCTGTCGATCTCGAACAGGCCGGCCGCACCAGTGGTGATCGCATAGGACACTGTATCGGTCAGGTCGGTATCATCGGCCGAAGCTGTGGCAAGCACTTGCGTGTCAGGCACGTTCTCATTGGCGCTGACAATGACATCGCCTGCTGCAACCGGCCCGTCGTTGGTGCCTGTCACGGTGATGGTCACAACCTGTTCGGTCGTGGCCCCTGCTGTGCCGCCCTTTGTGTTGGCGTCTGTCGCCGTCAGTGTGTAGGCGATTTCAAGCGTCTCGCCATTTGCAAGGAAGCCGAACGCATTGTCGCCGGACATCGCGGATGTGAACGCCCAGTCAAAGTCTGTGCCAGCCGGGCCATCAGCCAACATCGCACCAGTCGAGGCCGCAAATGTGCCGCCTGCCTCGCGCACCTGCATCATCGATGGCAGCGCCGATGGCAGCGCAACCGGAAGCGGCCCTGCATAGGTGCCACCCATCGTGATCGCAGCGTTTGTGACCGCAACGGATACGGTATCGGATGTATCTTCGTCCGATACGTTCAGCGTGCCGGATGTGGTGATCGTTTCATCCACAACGCCGTCTGCTGCTTCTAAAGCGCCACCGCTGGTCAGCGCGCCTGTGATGACAGGGGTGTCATTCGATCCGATGATCGTGATCGACACCTGCTGCAGCACTTCGCCACCGTCGCCATCAAAGACGCGGATGTTGTATTGCTGCGGGCTTGTGTCCAGCGCCTCACCATCGGCAAGGCTGTTCAGAACGCTGTTGTCGATCTCGAACGTCCACCCAGCCGAGCTGTCGGCCACCGTTCCGGCAGCAGGCGAGAAGGCAATCGTGCCCTGATAGCCTGCGCCAAGCTGTTGGAAGCCGAAGGACGGGATGTTGTCACTGTCCACGTCAGTGAACGTGATGGTGCCGCCAGATGTCACCTCTGTGCCGGTGTCGGTTTCCGCCAGCTCCTGCGCTGTCACCTCGACCACACCCATCGTGACCGCGGGCGTTGTCGTTGTAATGACAGGATTATCGTTAACCCCTGTCACGTTGATGGTCAGGGACGTTTCGGCAAACAGACCTCCCCCGTCGGTTGCACGCACGTTGGTGGTGATGACAGGCACGTTGCCTGCATCCAGCGCATCAATGCCCGCAGCGTCCGGCGCAAAGTCGTAAGCACCATTGCTGTTCACGGTCAATGTGCCCAGCGCGATCAGCCCCATACCCGGTGCGGATGTCACTGCACCTGATGTCTGGTTGTAGAAGAAGCTTTGGCTGGTTGCACCGCTTGCAACTGTCTGGCCAGAGATCGCGTATTCAAGTTGCCCTGCACCAGCGGCGGCATCATCGCGATCCGTTGCCATAAGGGTGCCGGACAGATTTGAGGTGGTAAAGCCGTCAGCAGACATATCGGTCGTGGCAGCCGTGTCGACAATCGCGCCCACAGCAGGTGCCGCGATCTCGGGCGTGTCATTGGCAGGGGTGATGTCCACAGTCAGCGTTGATGTGTCGGACGCACCGTTCTCATCGGTTACCTGAATGGTGAACGTATCGGTGGTGGCCGCACCGCTGGCGGCGTTGATCGCGGCAGCGTTTGCCTCGTAGCCATAGCTGCCGTCAGTATTGATCGTCAGCGTGCCGTATGTGCCGGCAAGGCTGGTGGACGTATCCATTCCGCCCAGCACCTGCCCCGCGATGGTGTATGTCAGCACGGCTGCATCATCCACGTCCGAAGCGGCGGCGGTGATTGTACCGGTCATTGCGCCATCGATATCGGGTGTCGCTGCAAACAGATCGTTTGCGGCTGTATCCACTAGACCACCGATATTCACATCACCGATTGTCGGCTGATCATTAGTGCCGACAACGGTGATTGTTGCGGTCGCGCTCGATGTTGCACCGCTATCGTCCTGCATCTGGTAGGACACTGTCACGACAGCCGTGTCATTCAGATCAAGCACGTCAAACGCCGCACCCGGTGTAAACACAAGCTGGTTGCCCACAATCGTCGCGGTTGTATCCGTCCCAAGCGCCATCACATCCGTCAGCGCACCGGTCACACCGGTCAGCATGACAGAGTTCAATGTGAAGTTTGCAGGTCCATCGGTCGCATCCACATCGGTGTCATTGGCCAGCACATCAATCGTGATGGCTGTGTCCTCGTCAGTGACCTGCACATTATTGGCAGGGACCATCGTGTCGTAGTTTGTCGTGTCGCCCACAGCTGTTGGCGCGTCATTGGTGCCGGTCAGCGTGATGACAACATCCTGCGACACTGTTTCATCACCGTCTGTCACTTCGACTGTGTAGGTCAGCGTAACGGTATCCCCGTCTGCCAGCGCCTCAAGATCAAGCGCCGCGGCATCGTAAGTCCACGCACCAGCCGAATTGACCGAGAACGCACCACGCAGGGCAGCCACATCAATGGCCGCAGGCAGAGGGGAAACCGTCGTATCGATATTTGCGATGTAGGCGACGGTCACGTCCGCTGCAGCTGTCGAAACACTTGCCGTAGCAAGGTCGTTGGCATCGGCATCCGCAAAGGCGATTGTGCCGGTGGCAACGGCGTTCTGCGATGGGATCATATCCGCTGCAGCGTTTTCGATGATAGAGCCGCTCACGCCGCTTGCCATGCTGTTAATGATTGGCGCGTCGTTGGTGCCTGTTACAGTCACTGTCACTTGCTGAACAGCGCTCGTGCCCGCCTCGTCACGGCCAGATGCAGCACCCGCCCCGTCATCTGCGGTGATATCGTAGACATATGTCAGCGTCTCACCCGCACTCAGGAAATCAACAGCTGCGTCCGCGACCGAGAAGGCCCAGTTGATCGTATCATTGTCGGTTGTGTTGGTGGCCGTGAAGGTCGCAGTCGGAATGGTCAAGCTGGCCGGATACGCCATGACCACCGCACCGCCCGCATCTTTCCAGACCGGCGTGCTCGCCGTTGCATTGATCATGTGGCTGTCGGTGATATCGGCATCCGTTAGGGTCAACGTGCCGCTGTCTGTCAATACGTCGGTGCCGTTGGTGTCGCCCGTCTCTGTCGCCATGCCAGAGTCGGAGTCCCCCATTGCCAGTGAAATCACAGGCGTATCGTTGGTGCCCCGCACAGTGAATGTAACAGTGTTGCTGTCTGTGCTGCCGTTTCCGTCCGTGACGGTAAAGCCGATAACGACATCAACCTCGTCCGCTTTCGCCAAGCCCTGATAGGCCGCAACGCTTCCGTCAAAGGACAGCGCCCCAGTCATGTTGTCATAGGTGATACCCGCCGCAGCAAGTGCTGCCGCACCAGTCTGTGCCATGCCACCATCGATCGTGACGCTGTCGAATGTGAACGCGTCAAAGCCCAAAGCTGTTTCCGCATCGGTTGCAAAAGCAGAGATCGGGAACTGGCCGGGGCCTGTAGGCATGCCGGTGACCAATGCGCCGCTGAATGTCTCGTCTTCTTCGACGACATTGGGGTTTGTGACCGCATTTGCCACGGGCGCATCGTTTGTGCCCGTGATCGTAACCGTCAGCGTAGATGTTGTTGTGCCGCTATCGATGATCTCTTGATCAACGCCGGCAGGGTCACCGTCTGTGGTGACTGCTGTCAGGCGGCCATCAGGATCGGTCACGGTGTATGTAAACTGCTCGGTCGGTGCATTGCCTGTGTTCAGGCTGTCGGCTGCCACTGGATCAATGGTGTAGGTGTAGCTGCCGTCAGCGGCAATCGCCAACTGGCCCAAAGGTGTGTCGATGATTGTGTTGCCGGTGGCTGCAACAGCGTAATCGGTGCCGCCAAAGTTGACAGATGTCACCAACAGCTCACCGGTGTCGGCCACGGGTGCCAGATCGGGATCGTCGTCGTTGTCAAGCACGTTGCCCGTTGCAACAGCGCTGCCTGTGACACCCTCGCCCGCTTCGATCACATTTGCGACGTCTGCATCCGCTTCAGGGGTCGAGTTCACACGAATGTTGATGGATGCCGCCAGCTCTTCCGAGCCGTTCGCACCATTCTCGGCGCGAATTTCAAAGCGGTACAACCCTGGAGCCGCCGGATCGAACGACCCGATCTGTCCTTCGCTCTCAAGGAACTCGAAGTTTTCGGTGAACTGTAGGGTATTTGTCGCCAGAACCGCCGCAGTCGATCCGGCAGGAAGGGCCATGGCATCCTCAGCCGCCTGCAAACGATCCGCAAGCGTCCAGTTTGCGATGCTCGTTTCTGCGCCCATCGCGTCGATTTCAAAGATTTCAAAGACGTAGTCACGGTCACCGAGTGTGCCGCCGTTCATGTCGGTATCAGCACCAATCGAGTAGTCTACGTTCCAGCGGGCCGCCGTAGGGCTGGAACCGTTTTGTGCGGTTCCGGCACGTGCGCCACCAGGCACAACATAGCTGCCGCCTGTCGCGTCAGACGGATCAACAGTCTGACCACCCGTAAAGGCGATCTTGGCCGTCAATGCGATCTCGACACCGGGTGCATCGTTGGCATCGGTTGCAACAACAAACTGGTTGTTATCACCGGGAATTCCGCTGCTACCTGCGATCATAAGATTTCCACCAGCGTCCAACAGAACCGGGTTCACGCTGGCACGCGTAGCAACGATATCGCCATCCGCCACAGCAGCCACATCAAAGCTCAACTGTGCTGCCTGTGGGGCAATGCCGTCGGTGACATCGTAATCAATAGTGATTGTGCCGTTAAAATCGGTGGGTGGCGTGATGGTGTACGTCTGCGCCATCGCGTCATAGGTCCATGTCGCGTCACCGCTTGCGGTGAAGTTGGCGACAGACAGACTCGTCCCGCTGACATCCAGATCATCGCCGTTGACCGACAGATCATCACTGTCGTCCACATCGCTCCAGCCTTCTAGAAGCTGTGCAACAGTCACGGTGATCACATCACCTTCGGTCGCATCGGCCAACGTTGCCGCTGTGCCAAGGACAGGAATGTCGTTTGTGCCGGTCACAACCAGCGTCATGTCCTGCGTCGCCGTGCCGCCAAATTCATCTGTGACGGTCACAGTGTAGGTTAGTGCGATTTCCTCGCCCGCCGCGACAAAATCGAAGTCCTTGTCAGTGATCTCGAACGTCCAGTTGGCGACATTTGCAACGCCGGATGTGTCGTTGGCCAAGGTCGCCATGTCCGACAGATCAAACGTCAGCGCCGTTTGCATCGCGCCGGTATAGGCCGCTGCAAGGTTGCCAGTGGCATCCACCCCGCCGATGGTCGCCGCCGACAGCGCGGCAGAGATCATGTGTGTGTCGGCATCTTTCGGCGCGGCAGCAAGGCTGTTCACGTCCACGTCGTCAAATTCGATCGAACCCGTCAGGCTTTGCGTGTCGGTCTGCCCTTCTTCAACAGCGCCCTGATCCTCTACCAGCTTCGGGCTGGAGGCTGACAGTGCGGCCCCTGTGCTGTCCTTGATGGCTGTGATGTCAGGCGCGTCGTTTGTGCCCTGAATAGTGACCACGATATCTTCTTCGACGCTGGCGCCCTGATTATCGGTCACCAGAACCTTATAGCGCTGCACGATGGATTGATCGGCGGACAGGTTTTCGATCACGCTATCCTGCACTTGAAAGCGGAAGCTGACCTCACCGGTGCCGGTGCCTGTGGCCACCTGCGGGAAGCCGGGCGAGAATGTCCCGACGTAATTGGCCAGCGCGGGGGTATCCCCCATTGTGCCCAAAGTCGGCGTGATGGTCGCCGTGTGCGACTGCGTCAGCTCAACGTCATCAAAGCCAAGGGTGAAGTCCTGCTGGTGCAGGAACATATTCTCGGACCCATCGGCATTGGTCAGTTCCGTGATCGTCTCGGCAAAATCTGCCGCTGTGCCAAGGAAATATGGCGCGTCGTTTGCACCATCGACGGTCAGCGTCACTGTGCGCGTGACAGTATCTGGGCCGGATGTGACATCAAACTGCACATCAACGGTGATCGCCTGTCCGGTATCAAGACGGTCAAACAACAGCGCGTTCTTGTCAAACGTGATGACACCTGCGCCAATGGTGAACAGGCCTTCGATATCTGTCGCAGATACGCCGCCCAGTGCGGTCAGCACACCGGCAGATGTCGTGCTGGTGACCGAAATTGCGCTCACACTTTGCGCATCGCTTTCGTCCACTTCGGTAATTGTCGCGGTCCCCAGCAGATCAACAGTTTGCATATCTGCGGCAGCAGGCGCAGGCGGCTGCAATGTGACGATGGAATCGCCTTCGTCAAAGTTCGCGGGGTTTGCCACCGTCACAATCGGCTCGTCATTGGTGCCGTTGATGGTAACCGTCACGATCTGGTCGTCGGTTGCGGCGTTGTTGTCGGTGACGCGCAGCGTGTAGTCCAGAACAAGGCTCTCGCCTGCGGTCAGATAGTCAAAGCGCCCTTCGCCGGATGTAAATGTCCACTGCAGGCCGTTGGGCGTTGTGACATTGATCCCGAGTGTCCCGGCATCTTCGTCGGTGATTGTCATCAACCCCTGAAGATCGCCTGTGGTCAGCGGCATATCCGTACTGTTGCCGCTTGTGATCGCTACGCCAACAACCTCGGCTGTAAATGTGTCAGAGTTATCGACGTCCGAAAATCCAAGCGTGCCAGACGTCATGACCGTTCCATCGTCGCCTGTCGGATCGGTTGGATCTGTCTCGCCGGGCTCGGTCGCTGCACCGGATGCGCCTGCGCTTCCGTCGATGACAGGAGCGTCATTGGTGCCGGTGATTGTGATCGTGACCTGTTTCGGCGCGGATTCCGAGTCCTCGTCGCCCATCGCCGCGGTGAAACCGTTGTCATCATCGGCTGTCACATCAAACACAGCTGTCAGCGTGTCGCCAGCCGCAAGGAAATCAACATTGGTGTCAGCAAGGCTGAACGCCCAGTCAATCGTGGTGTTGGCCGTTGCGTTAGTCGCTGTAAATGCCGCCTCGACCGCTGCGTTCAGGCCCAAAGGCACGGACACAGGGCTGCTGCCATCGGTAATGGTCAGGGAAGCGAGCGATTTTGCAATCGTATGGGTATCGGTCAGGTCAACGTCAGTGACGGTCAACGTGCCGCTGGCGGCAAGATTGCCAGCCATGTCGGCGTCAGTTGTTTCGGCCCGAATACCTGTATCGGCAGAGCCGGTTGTTACAACGGGCTGGTCGTTGGTGCCATTGACCGTGATCGTCACATCCTGCGACACGGTTTCGGTGCCGTCAGTGACAGACACCGTATAGGTCAGCGTGATGGATTCGTCGTGCGCCAGATAGTCGAAGTCACCAGCGTTGCTGTTGAAACTCCAGTGCACACCGCCTGTCGTATTGGCGGTATTGATGACCGTGTCACCTACATTAACTGCGGAGAAGAGCGACGACAGATCAAGCGGCGCAGTGGGCAGCGTACCGGTCGCAGCTGTTGCAACAGCCGAGATTTCGACAAGGTTCATAGTGTCGACGTCTTCGACGGTGAACGAACCGGATGTTGATAGCGCGCCATCGCCTTCTTCGATCGTCTCGCTCACGTCAGTCGCGACAGAAATCGTTGGTGCATCATTTGCACCTGTGACGGTGAACGTGAATGTCTGGTTCGCGGAATCAGCCAAGCGCGCGTCTGTGGCTTTGACAACAACGGACACCGTGCGTGTCTGACCGTCCTGAAGATCCTGGAAGTCGGCATCGGTTTCGAACGACAGCGTTGTGCCGGTGATTGTGGCACTGCCTTCTGCGGGCCCTGTCACGATCGTATAGGTCAGGTTTGCACCGTCGTTTTCATCATCCAGATCATCGCCAAAATCGGCCAGATTGACCGTCACTGCCGGGCCATCTTCGGTTGCGGCCGTGCTTGCGGTTTCGGCAGAAATGGTCGGCACATCGTTTGTGCCTGTGATCGTTACAACGACGTTCTGCGTGGCTGACTCGGTCCCGTCATTGGCGGAAATCAAATACGTTAGCTCAAGAGTTTCGGACTGGTTCAGGAAATCAAAGGCTTCAATGCCAGAGTTGAACTGCCAATTGATTGTGCCAACTGTCGCGGTGTTGTCGATGACGTCCACCGTGTCGACGCTCATCATTGCGGCAAGTGTCGCATTGTCGACAGCCGTTGCATCACCACCCGTGACAACGACAGCATCCACCTGTGTCGCGACGGTATTGGTCACGTCCAGATCGGTCACAGTCAGCGTTCCACTGTCGGTCAGCGTGCCGTTGCCTTCGTTTGCGGCCCCTGTCGCACTGTCCATGCCGACCAGCGAAATCTGCGGCGCATCATTTGTGCCGGTCACAGTCAGCACGACGTCTTGCGTGATATCGTCGTTGCCCGTGCTGCTGTCGTCGCTGAATGTCAGCGTGTAGGTCAGCGTGACGCTTTCGCCCACTGCCAGATAATCAAAGCCGTCTGTTGTGCTGAAATTCCACGTGTACGTGCCAGTCGTGTCGCCATTGGCAATCACGGTGGCCCCTGCCGTGTCAAACATGGCAAGCAGCGTGGCATCATCGGCCACATTGCCGGTGGTATCATCGGTAGACACCGCCACTGCGGACAGTGTGACTTCATCCGTGGTGTCCACGTCGCGCAGGCTGATGGTGCCTGTAAAATCCAGCGATGTCTCTGTCTCGGCCTTGGACTGTGTGTGGTCCACAGTTGCTGTCACTTCAGGCGCGTCGTTTGTACCTGTGATTGTGACGGTGACAGGTTGGTTGGTGGTCGCGCCCTCACTGTCAGTGATTGTGATGCGGAAGACCTGCGTAATGGTCTCACCATCACCAAGCGCGTCAATGACGGCCATTTCAGCCGCATCAAAGGATTCCAGTGACCAATCGATTACACCGGTTGCGGCACCAGTGGCCGTCGTCGAAATTCCGGGGAAGAACGTACCAAAGAACACGCCGCCCGGCGCGTCTGTGGCCAATGGCGTCACCGACAGGAAGTGATTATCGCCAAGATCGTCGTCGTCAAAGGTAAAGCTGCCGGTGGCTTCAAAGCCTGTGGGATTGTTCTCGGCAGCCTCATCTGCAGGCATATCAACCCGCTCGTTCACATTGCCGACCAGCCCAGCCTGCCCTGCTGGCACAGTGGCGGCATCGTTCACGTCAGCAAGGCTCACACTGTAGGTAAAGTCGGTCGTGTTCCCCGCATCGTCTGTCGCAGTGATCGCAACTAGCAGAACTTCACCAAGGTCTTCGCGGTCAAGCGCTGTCGCATCCGCGATTTGCAATTCGTTGCCAACGATTTTGAACGCGTTGCCGGGATTGCTGGTGATGGCAAAAGTATCGCCGTCAGTCACCGAGAACGTCACCACAACATCGTCATTCATGCTGCCCACCGACTGCGGCAGACCATCCGGGTTCTCCAAAATGCCCACGCCGCCGGAAACAGCAAAGGGATTCACCAAGTCAATTGCGGTGCTGGTGGACCGACCTGTTTCAGCGGTCATCGAGTTACCGAACTGGTCTTTGGCACCCGAAATATCGACGGAGATATTAGCCAGATCGTCCATGTTGTTATCGGTCACATCGTAGGTGATGGTCAGCGTATTGCCGCTCCAAGCACGCGTGACGGACGACGATTCGGTCAATCCGGCAGGAATACCCGCGACAACCACGTCAGCAGGCGCGCTTGTGTCCATCGGCTCCGAGAAGGCGATGCTCAGCGCGACGGTCCCGCCTGCATCCGCGTCGGAAATAACGCCATCATTGCCATCAACGCCGGAAAAGCTGGCGGATGTCACGGTGGGCTTCACAGTCTCAAGATTGAAACTGTTGCCCATCGCGGACGCGGTGTTGCTATTGTTGTCGGTTACATCAAGGTTCACGCTCAGAGGACCGTCCGGCAGCAGCGCCTTGTTGGCCGCCGACAAGGTGATCGTGCCGTTGGCCGCGATTGACGTTTCGTGGGTCACAGTTGTCATGCCTGACGTCACAGTCAGCGTGCCTGTTGTGCCAGCATCCAGACCGGATACCGCAATCTGGATATCTTCGTTCTCGTTGAAGGTCGTGTCGCCCGCAAAAGACATGCTCATCGGGTCGTTCACAAACGCAACCGTCAGGTCCCCGCTCGCGTCGGCTGTGGTGTCAAGTTCTGTGCCGCTCAGCGTGCCGCCAACTGTCGGGGACAGTGTATTACCGCCCGCATCTTTCGCGTCCGAAACAAGAACCGCGATATCGCTGATCTCGTCATCGCCGGTTTCGTCAACGGTATAAGCGATCTTGTATGTCGTTGCGGTCTGCCATCCCAGACCCGGACCGGACACAGACGGAGCAGTCAGCGACGTGCCGGCACCGCCTGCAAGCGACACTGTTGGCGTGACAGCCATATTCATGGCTTCGCTGAACGTAATCGTCAGGGTGACTGTGGCGGCGTCATCAGCTTCGTTCACGAGCAGATCATCAAACACCGCAGACACAACTGACGGTTCGATCGTGTCAAGGTTGCTTGCGCTATTGCCAAGCGCAAAGGAATTGCCCTGTGCGTCAAGAACAGTCACTTCACCAGATGCTGGGGCTGCGAAAATATCAGTCGCGCCATTGCCCAGATCAATTGTCCACGTGTCGGGCGGACCCGCGACAAATGTCAAATCTGCGGGAGCGATAGTCTCGGACAAGGTGATTGTGTCGCCTGCGAACACATTCACAAATGTCGTGCCACTGTCAGTGCCGATATATTCGTCAGGTCCGGATGTGCCCTGCACGAAGATCGAATTTGGCGATCCAAAGCCGCCATAGGTCGCCCCGATGGTCAAACCGGTCAAATCAAGGTTGGTCACCCCGTCAGCCGGACCCGAATAGGTCCCGGCACCTGCCATAGGATCAATGTAAACCGGCGGCCATGGGCCCGCTCCATTTGTCGAAGACGATCCGGCATCACCCACTGTCAGGCCCGAAAAATTGATGCCAGACAGATCGTTGTAGCCCTGCACATAAAGCAAGGTCTTCTCATAGTTTCCGGTGACCGAAACATTCGAGAACGTGATCGTTCCCGCAGGTGCGCCAACGGTATGCGCCCCGACGTCCTCAAAACCAGCGATCTGGAATGCGTGGTCAGCTGTACCGGTCGTGCCGCTGATGGTCACATCTGTCAGCGATGCATCGCCGATAAATTCGAACAGGGAAAAATCACCGCTCCCGCCCGATGAACCACCACCATTCTCCGAGGTCGTCACGTTCACAAACGAGACATCAAGCCCCGCGCCACCGCCATTGATAGCGACACCATTTTGCGAGAAACCGGTGACATCGACATTGTAGATGTTCAGCGCGACGTTGGCTGTATCGGTATACCCACCAGCATAGCGTACACCGCTGTTAGCTGTAGCCTCGGCTGCGTCAAAATCAATTCCATCGATCGTCACAACACTGCCATCAGCCAGAGGCGAAATGGTGATCGAGCCTGTCGTCACCGTCGCGCCTGCATCTGCAACGATTGTCAGCGATTTATCGAGCGTCAGATCTTCTGTGTAGGTCCCGCCAACAACGGTAATCGTGTCCCCCACAGCTGCGGCAGTGATAGCAGCTTGAATTGATGTGAATCCGCCGGTGGCGCCAGTCGCGTCTACGATCAGTGTTGGCATGAGAAGTCTCCAGAGAAGTTATGGTGTGAGCGCAGTCAGCTGCGCGAAATCGAAAAATTGGTTGTCGCGGATGGCGAAGGTCGGAAATGACGTCATGCACCCGCCAGATGCGGATGCGTGTGCCAAATCTTCAAAAGCCTATTCAGCGGCGTGGGATTTAGATATCTCGTCGCAGTGCGGCATATGCGGCATCGCAAATACGCTGCCGTCTTTTAGATCTATGGTTTGGAATAAAACGAACCCCGGTCCGCCTTTCACAAAACACGTCAAAATCAATAAGCATCAGTCCACCCCAAAAACGCTACCGAACGACTGGTCCCCACCAAACACGGCCCGATAAAAAACGGGCGACACACTTCTAAATTGACGAAGCATATCGGCGCAAAACAGCCTTATGTCCGACACTTAGCCGCAGTTTGTAAAAGTTAATCAACAGTAAAGACTGCTTGACACGCCTCCTGTCAGCCAACCGGATCGCGGCCAGTCAAGCGCCATTTCCAGAGCCGTTTTTCCCCGTGCGCGGACAATCTGGCTTTATTTTATTAGGGAATAAAAATCCGGCAAATCACGAATTGCGCAATTTGGTTGGCAATTCACGCCGCCCACCACTTCAGGAAAAACCGAGACGCTGTTAACCATGTTTAGAATTAATCTCGACCGGCCAATTAAACCAAAAGTTGTATTCTGTAATGCGAAACGGTGGAAACGGTTGTTCAGGCAAATCAATACAACCTGTGGATAAATAATCGTCCGCTCACAGAGATTTCTGCACGTGCATATTTCGCGAAAAATGACCCGACAACCTGTATTTACAATTTGTTAACACCCTTTCCTTAAACCTAACAGCGAAGGCCAAACATCGTCCCCTGCGCGGTGCTTTAGGCTGCCGCGTCGCCGGACAATGACTGTTTCCGCAGCGTCAACAATCATGCCGCCCCGCCCACGATTGACGTTAGGGCAATGGGCAGTCGCGCAAGGGTTGTGCGGGAACGTTGCCGCACCTACTCCGAATCGGACGCCACCGAAAAAATCTGCAATTTTCCGCATCCGGCAAGTCCGTTAGCGCAAACGGGCCTGAACCGGCGCAGCTTTGCCGTTTCCCCCATTGCCGTGCCGTGCGAACTAGGACAAAAGGGGAACATGGCAAAAGATCTTAACTTTAAATGTTCTGAATGCGGCGCTGCCTTTGGCAAATGGTCGGGCAAGTGCGACAGCTGCGGTGCCTGGAATACCATCGTTGAAGAAGTGCCCCTGGCCGCGGGTCCGTCCAAGAAGTCACTTGGCGGCAAGCGCGGCAAATCCATCACGCTGACCGATCTGTCCACGCAGGCAGAGGCCCCACCACGCACGATGTCAGGTGTTGCCGAACTTGACCGCGTTCTGGGTGGTGGTCTGGTCGAGGCATCCGCCCTGCTTGTCGGTGGCGATCCGGGGATCGGCAAATCAACGCTGCTCCTCCAAGCTGCTGCCCGATTTGCCCGCAACGGGTTGAAGGTCATCTATGTCTCTGGCGAGGAATCTGCCGCACAGGTGCAGATGCGCGCCCGCAGGCTGGGCCTTGAACAGTCGCCGGTTATGCTGGCGTCTGAAACAAACCTGCGCGACATTCTGACGACGTTGGAAAACGAACAGCCCGATCTGGCGATCATCGACTCCATCCAGACGATGTGGGCCGACAATGTCGACAGCGCGCCGGGGTCTGTCAGTCAGGTCCGCTCCTCTGCGCACGAACTGACCAACTTTGCCAAACGCCGCAACATGGCCGTTGTCATGGTGGGCCACGTCACCAAGGAAGGCGCTATCGCTGGCCCTCGCGTGGTCGAACACATGGTAGATACCGTGCTCTATTTCGAGGGCGAGCGTGGCCACCAGTTCCGCATCCTGCGCGCCGTGAAAAACCGTTTTGGTCCGGCGGACGAGATTGGCGTGTTCGAGATGACGGGCAAGGGACTGGCCGAGGTCAAAAACCCCTCTGCCCTGTTTCTGTCCGATCGCGGCAAACCTGCCCCCGGCTCTGTCGTTTTCGCTGGCATCGAAGGCAGCCGCCCGATGCTGTGCGAAATTCAGGCGCTTGTCGCGCCCTCCCCTCACAGTCAGCCACGCCGGTCTGTCGTGGGCTGGGATGGCGGGCGTCTTGCGATGATCCTTGCGGTTCTCGAATCTCGCTGCGGCGTGCCGTTTACGGGGCTTGATGTCTATCTGAACGTCGCGGGTGGCATGCGGATTGGTGAGCCTGCCGCCGATCTTGCCGTCGCCGCAGCCCTCGTTTCCGCCCGCGAGGATGCAGCTTTGCCACAGGAAGCGGTCGTTTTCGGGGAAATCAGCCTGTCCGGGGCACTGCGACCGGTGGTGCAGACCGAAAATAGATTGAAAGAGGCGCAAAAACTTGGTTTTACCTCCGCAATCACGCCGCAGCAGAACAAGAAGGTCGCTGTGGACGGCATTAACCAGCGCCAGACCAACGATCTGGCCGGTTTCGTAGAAGACATTTTCGGGCCGCGCAGCTGATCCTGCCGGTGCGGCAGGAGTAAGACTGACATGGACTTTACCATCATCGACGGCGTCGTTGCCATTATCATCGTGCTGTCGGCACTTCTGGCGTATAGCCGCGGTCTGGTTCGCGAGGCGATGGCAATCGCTGGCTGGATCGGTGCTACGATCCTTGCGTTCATCTTTGCCGATCAGGTGCAGCCGCTGGTGCGTCAGGTGCCGGTCTTGGGCGATTTCATCGGTGATAGCTGTGAATTGTCGATCATCGCAGCCTTTGCCGCGGTTTTCGCCGTGGCCCTTGTGGTCGTGTCGATCTTTACACCGCTTTTCTCAAGCCTTGTGCAACGCTCTGCGCTTGGCGGGCTGGATCAGGGCCTTGGGTTCCTGTTCGGCGTATTCCGCGGAATCCTCTTGGTCGCTGTTGCGTTCTTTGTCTATCAGACGGTCTTGTCCGCGCAGCAGATCGAAATGGTTGAAAACAGCCGTTCCGCCGCCGTGTTCAAACAGTTCACCGGCCAGATCGAAGATCGCGACCCCGAGGCGGCACTGGGCTGGATTACAACGCAGTATGAACAGCTTGTCGGTGAGTGTGGCGCGGCCGAGTAAGCGTCGCACCATGCAAGACGGTGACAAAGCACCTGCATATAAGTACCAAGGCTTCCATCACCTTTGGTGGGGGCCTATAAGGTCGGTATATTTCATTTGACGGGTCAACCGTTGGTTTCTTAATTCTGATTCCAAAGAGGATTCTACCGTGCTTGCCGCGAAACACCCGAACGAAGATCAGCGGCTCAAGACGCTTCGATCCTACGACATTCTTGATACCGACGCCGAGGCCAGCTTTGACGATATCGTCGCACTTGCCTCGCGTATCTGCGAAGTGCCGGTGTCCCTGATCAGCCTTGTTGATAGTGATCGCCAGTGGTTCAAAGCCAGCGTTGGATTTGATCGGGCCGAAACCACGCTGACGGAATCTGTCTGCGCCCATGCGATCCTCAACGATGGCGTGTTCGAGATCGAGGATATGTCCAAAGATGCACGCACGCTGGACAATCCGCTACATGTGGATGATCCCAATGTGCAATTCTATGCGGGCGCCAATCTGGTTTCGCCCGACGGGTCGCCCATCGGCACGCTTTGCGTTCTGGATACCAAGCCACGCGTGCTGACCGATTTCCAGCGCGACGCCCTGCGCACGCTGTCCCGCCAGATCGTAACCGAACTGGAACTGCGTAAGAAGGTCAGGCAGGAGATTGACCTGCGCAGCGAGATTGATCACCGCGTGTCCAATTCGCTCCAGACCATTTCATCGCTTTTGCGCATGGGAGCACGGCAAGTCACGGATACGGCAGCGCTTGACGTTCTGGGCATGCTGGAACGGCGCATCTCGGCTGTAGCGTCCTTGCATAGCGAACTGATGGAGCGTGACGGGAAGGGCACGGTCAACGCCCAATCCTATCTGGATCGCGTGGCCAGCTTTCTTCAGGAGATTTGCCCCGCGCATATTCAGGTCGCCTGCGAAAGCGTTGATGTCGATCTGACACCAAGTGCGGCGTCTGCGCTTGGCATGATCTCGAGCGAATTTGTGGCCAATTCGATCAAATACGCCTTCCCCGACGACCGTGACGGTATCGTCCAGATCATCCTGCACGACAGCGACGACAACAAACTGGTCTTTAACTGCAAGGACAACGGCATTGGTGCCGCACAGTCCGATCAAAAGCAGGATGTCGGCAGCAGCGGGCTGGGCGCATCGCTGATGTCATCGGCAGCCATGCAGCTTGGCGGGCAACTGACCCATCAGGTTGGCGACAACGGCGCGCTTTTGTCGATTGTGTTTGATCGTCCCGAATAGCCACGACACGCGGCTTTTTGCAGCGATCGTCCTATCGTGCCGTGACAGCCTTGCGCGGGTCCGTTAAGAGGGCGTCAACGGACACATCGGATTCTCGGAGCTGCCACTCTTGACCCATGACATCCCCGGGGCCATGCCCCCTGCCCATCCCTTTGATGATGATAAACTGAAAGAGGAATGCGGCGTCTTTGGCGTGATCGGCGTGGCGGATGCCGCCAATTTTGTCGCACTTGGCCTGCACGCTCTGCAACACCGCGGGCAAGAGGCTGGTGGCATCGTCACCTACGATACCACCACCGGTTTCAACCAGCAGCGCCGCATGGGGCTGGTGCGTGACAACTTTACCAACCCCGCAATGATGGCCTCCCTGCCCGGTCCGATTGGTATTGGCCATGTGCGGTATTCCACCGCCGGATCCAAAGCACACACAGCGATGCGCGACGTGCAGCCGTTCTTTGGCGAATTTGCGATGGGCGGTGCCGCGATTGCGCACAACGGCAACATTACCAACGCAGTGGCACTCCGCCGCGAGCTGATTGAGCGCGGCTCGATCTTTCAAAGCTCCAGCGATAGCGAATGTATTGTCCACCTGATGGCCCGTTCGATGGGCCGCAGCATCCCAGACCGCATGGAAGAGGCGCTACGCAAGGTCGAAGGTGCGTTCTCTGTGGTGGCCATGACCCACGATAAGCTGATCGGCTGCCGCGACCCGCTGGGTGTGCGCCCGTTGGTGTTGGGCCAAGTCGGCGAAGGCTGGGTGCTGGCGTCGGAAACCTGCGCGCTTGATATCATCGGCGCGGAGTTCGTGCGCGAGATCAAAGCAGGCGAGATGGTCGTCATCACCGACAAGGGCGTGGAAAGCCATTTCCCCTTCCGCCCTGCCAAATCGCGCTTCTGCATCTTTGAACACGTCTATTTCAGCCGTCCCGACAGCCAGTTGGGTGGTCGTTCGGTCTATGAAACGCGCGAAAACATTGGCCGCGAACTGGCGAAAGAAGCGCCCGTTGACGCCGACTTGGTCTGCCCCGTTCCCGATTCCGGCACGCCTGCCGCCATCGGCTATTCGCTGCAATCGGGCATCCCCTATGCCATGGGGATCATCCGCAACAACTACATGGGTCGCACATTCATTGAGCCGACCGAGCAGATCCGCAACATGGGTGTGCGCCTCAAGCTCAACGTGAACCGTGCGTTGATCAAGGGCAAACGCGTGATCTTGGTGGACGACAGCGTTGTGCGCGGAACCACCAGCCGCAAGATCAAGGAAATGATCCTTGATGCAGGCGCAGCCGAGGTCCACTTCCGCATCGCCAGCCCGCCAACCGCTTGGCCCTGTTTTTATGGTGTGGATACGCCGGAGCGGGAAAAGCTGCTGGCCGCCACCATGTCCGAGGACGAGATGCGCGACCACCTTGGCGTGGACAGCCTGAAGTTCATCACGCTGGACGGTCTTTACCGCGCCGTGGGCGAATCAAAGGGCCGCGACGCGAAATCTCCGGCCTATTGCGACGCATGTTTTTCGGGGGAATACCCCGTTGCGCCATCAGATATGATCGAACAGGGCTTCCGCGCGAAACAGGCGGCGGAATAACGCCGACCCTACCCGCCCCATGCGCAGATATCCGCAAGTGACGTAGGGACAAACGCAGCCCCCTCTTCAACATGCTGCGGCGCGGCATCACATCAGCTTTCCAAGCAACCCACATTGCAGACATTTGGAAAGACACCCATGACGACCGCCGCCGATAACGACGACCTTGCCGATATCTCGACCATCGAACCAACGCCCGCTCACGTGGCCGAAACCGCGATGATTTCCGACGTGCTTCCGCTGGACGAACTGACGCTGCTTGGCATCTTTGGCAAACCAACAGGCAACACGGCCCTTTTGCGCAAAGCTGATGGCGAGATCCTCACCCTGGCCGCCGGTGATGCCGCTGCTGGCATGACGATTGCTGCCATCGATGATGACGCCGTGCACCTGACAGATGCACGCGGCACGATGCATGTCCTGACGATCCCTGCGGGCTAACACGGCCCACCCCCTCTTGACCCGCGTGCATGGGTTCGCCACATGAGGGGCATGACACAGATCGCACTTATCACTGGCGCGTCGCGCGGCCTTGGCGCTGCTCTGGCCGCCGCTTTGGCCCCGACCCATCACATCATCGCTGTCGGTAAGACAACCGGCGCGCTGGAAGAGCTTGATGACGTCATCAAAGCGGCAGGCGGTCAGGCAACACTGGCCCCGATGGACATCACGGTTGAACCTGCCATGCAGCAGCTTTGCCGGTCGATTTTTGACCGCTGGGGCAAGCTTGATCTGTGGCTTCACCCGGCCGTGCATGCCGCCCCGCTGGCCCCAGCGGGACACATCGCGCCCAAGGATCTGGAAAAATCCGTTGCCATCAATGTCACTGCGACTGCGCGGTTGGTTGGCTATCTTTCGCCCTTGCTGGGGACAGAAGGCAAAGCGGTGTTTTTTGACGATGCCCGCGCAGGCCAGCCCTATTTCGGGGCCTACGGCGCAACAAAGGCCGCGCAAATCGCGGTTGCCAAAAGCTGGCAGGCTGAAACGGTGAAAACCGGCCCACAGGTCCGTATTCTGACGCCGAACCCCATGCCAACAGCAACCCGCGCGCGGTTCTTTCCGGGCGAAGATCGCACCGCTCTGGCCACGCCAACAGACGAAGCCGCGCGTTTACTGCCGCAGATTACGGGCTGACGCGCCCCCAATCAGAGTCCTTGGGGCAACAGCCTCGAAATCCCGCCCCGCATCGCTTGCCGCCCTTGTTTGACTGGCTTAGGACAGAAGACAGGCAAGCAGCGAGGCATCCATGCGCATTCTCATCACAAACGACGACGGGATCAACGCGCCGGGCCTTGACGTGCTGCACGCCATCGCCACCGAAATTGCCGGTGACAACGGTGAGGTCTGGACCGTAGCACCTGCGTTTGAACAATCCGGCGTGGGTCATTGCATCAACTACACCAAGCCCACAATGATCTCGAAGTTTGGCGAACGCCGTTTTGCCGCCGAAGGTTCGCCCGCTGACTGTGTGCTGGCGGGCCTCTACGAGATCATGGTGGACGCCAAGCCGGACCTGATCCTGTCAGGCGTGAACCGTGGCAACAACGCCGCCGAAAACACCCTTTATTCCGGCACAATCGGTGCGGCGATCGAGGCTGCAATCCAAGGTTACCCCGCCATCGCGCTGTCGCAGTACTATGGCAAGGGCAACGTCGATCTGGACAACCAGTTCGAAGCGGCCGCAGTCCATGGGGCAGCGCTGGTGCGCAACCTTTTGGATAACGGCATCTGGGACGACAACGATTACCGTCTGTTTTACAACGTCAATTTCCCGCCTGTGGCAGCCGCGGATGTCAAAGGCACACGGGCTGTGGCCCAGGGGTATCGGCGCGGCAGTCGCTTTCACACTATCCCGCACGAGGCCCCTTCGGGACGCAAGTATCTTTGGATCAAGGGTGGCGATCAGACCGTCCCGACCCTGCCCGACACCGATGCGCAGGCCAATCTTGAGGGCTACATCGCTGTGACACCGATGCGCGTGGACCTGACCGACCATCACGTTCTGGCCGATCTGCAGAAGGCGCTGTCGTGAACGTCACCGCCGATATCAAAATGCAGTTCCTTTTCGCGCTGCGCAGCAAGGGCGTCACTGACGCGCGCGTGCTGACCGCGATGGAAAAAGTGGACCGCGCGGCGTTTGTCAAAGGCATCTTTTCTGAACGCGCCTACGAGGACATGCCCCTGCCCATTTCCTGCGGCCAGACGATCAGCCAGCCTTCGGTTGTGGGCCTGATGACACAGGCCCTGCAAGTGCAGCCGCGCCACAAGGTTCTCGAGATCGGGACGGGCTCTGGCTATCAAGCCGCCGTCCTGTCGCAACTGGCTCGCCGCGTTTACACCGTCGACCGCTTCAAACGGCTGGTGACCGAGGCCAAAGCGATCTTTGACGCGCAAGACATCACCAATATCACCACCTTCACCGCTGACGGCAGTTTCGGCTATTCCGAACAGGCCCCGTTTGACCGGATATTGCTGACAGCCGCCGCTGAAGACGCACCAAGCCCCTTGCTGGCCCAGCTGCGCGTTGGCGGGATCATGGTGCTGCCAGTGGGCCAATCGGACACCGTGCAAACGCTGATCCGCGTGACCCGCACCGAAACCGGCTATGATTACGACGAATTACGCCCTGTCCGCTTTGTGCCCTTGCTAGAAGGCATTGGACAGGATTAAGCAGGAAACGACAGTGATTGGCGAATTCAGGCAAAAGACCTGCACGCCACGACCCGAGGAGCAGAGACAATGGCCACCCGTTTGATGATGCTGACCGCAGCAGCCGCCCTGATGGCTGGGTGCGCGGACTTTGATTTTGACATGCGCGACGTTGCCAACGGGTTCGACACGTCGCAGGCCGTTGAAAACCTGCCGGATCGCCCCGCGCCCGATGATCGCGGTGTGATTTCCTACCCGACCTATCAGGTGGTCGTGGCCCGCCGTGACGATACGATCGCAGCCATCGCAGCCCGCCTTGGTCTGAATGCCGGTGAACTGGCCCGCTACAACGGGATCGAGGCCGACACGATCCTGCGCCGCGACGAGATCATCGCCCTGCCAAGCCGTGTGACCGAACCGTCACCCGCGACAGGCTCGACCACCACTGGTCCCTTGGATGTGACAGCCATCGCCACCTCTGCACTAGACCGCGCAGGTCCACAGACCGCCGTGGCCACCCCGCAGGCCAGCGTGACACCTGCCGCCGCCGGTGCTGAACCTTTGCGCCATCAGGTTGCGCGCGGCGAAACAGCGTTTTCGATTGCCCGCCTTTACAATGTGCCCGTGCGCAATATCGCCAGCTGGAACGCGCTTGGCCCCGATCTGAGCGTGCGTGAGGGCCAGTTCTTGTTGATCCCGCAGGACGGAGCCACAGCCCCCACGCCTGTCGCCAGCCAGCCAGAAGTTGAGCAACCTGGCACCGGCAGCGTGACACCTGTTCCGCCAAGTGCCGCAGCCCCCCTGCCCGACGAAACACCGGAAGCCCCGACGCCACCCGAGGCGACACCCGAGACACCCGACATCGGCACCGCAGCACCCGCACCAGCGGCCAGCGATGCGCGGCTGGTCTATCCGGTCACCGGATCCATCATTCGCGGTTACGCGCCGGGCCGGAACGAAGGCATCGACATTGGCGTGCCTCCCGGGACGGCTGTGAAAGCCGCCGATGCAGGTGAAGTGGCCGCCGTGACAACCGACACCAGCGGTGTGGCCATCGTGGTCATCAAACACGCTGACAACCTGCTGACGGTCTACACCAACCTTGAAGGTCTGGCCGTTGCCAAAGGCGACACAGTCAGCCGTGGCCAGCAGATTGCGCGTGTGCGTGACGCTGACCCCAGCTTCCTGCACTTTGAAGTGCGTCGCGGGCTGCAATCGGTCGATCCGGCTGATTTCCTGCCTTAACCGTCGAACGGCTTAACCGATCGTCACGCCCTTGCGCCCCGCAAGGTCTACAAAATACTGCCACGCAACGCGGCCCGAACGACTGCCACGTGTGGCCTGCCATTCAATTGCCTCGGCGCGCAGGGTAGCATCGTCAATCTGAACGCCGTGCGCGTCGCAATAGCCACGGATCATCGCCAGATAGGCATCCTGATCGCAGGGATGAAAGCCCAGCCACAAACCGAACCGATCCGACAAAGACACCTTTTCCTCCACCGCCTCTGACGGTGAGATCGCGGTCGAGCGTTCGTTTTCGATCATGTCACGCGGCATCAGGTGCCGCCTGTTCGATGTGGCATAAAGCACGACATTTTCGGGCCGTCCTGCAATGCCGCCATCCAGCACCGCCTTCAGCGACTTGTAATGCGCATCGTCGTGGCTGAATGACAGATCATCGCAAAACAGCACAAATCGCTGTGGGGCGCCGCGCAGCAGATCAAGACAGCGCGTGATGCTGGGCAGGTCCTCGCGCTGGACTTCAACGATCTTGAGGTCTTGATGCTTTGCATGAAGCGCGCCATGTATCGCTTTCACAAGGCTGGATTTTCCCATGCCTCGCGCACCCCACAGAAGTGCGTTGTTGGCAGGCAGCCCCCGCGCAAACTGTTCGGTATTGGCCAACAGCGTATCACGCGCACGATCAATTCCGATCAGCAACGACACATCCACGCGGTTCACCTGATGAACGGGCTCAAGCCTGTCGGGGTCGGTATGCCAGACAAAAGCCGGTGCATCCTCAAGATCAGGGGCATCTTGCGGCGCAGGAGCAAGTCTCTCCAGCGCCGCAGCAATCCGCTCCAGCGGATCACTCACGCCTTGGTGTCCTGATCTGCAACCGCTTCCGGATCTTCGTCCTCGAACTCATCGAAGTCGTCAAACAGGCTCTCGCCCTCACCGATGGTTCCGTCAGCGCGGGCGCGCTTGTCCTTGCGGCGCTCCACTCCGGCTACAAGATGGATCGAAATCTCATAAAGACCGTAGACCACCACAAACAGGATCAGTTGCGTGGTGACATCAGGCGGCGTCACAAGCGCGGCAACCACAAGGATACCGACAACTGCGTATTTCCGCACCCGCCGCAGGCCACGCGATGATGCCAGCCCTGCGGTGCCCATCAGCGTCAGCAGTACAGGCAGTTGAAAACAGATACCAAAGGCTACAATCATCTTGAGCGTGATATCCAGCGTCTCGTTGACCTTACCGTTGAAAACAATGTCGACACCCGCATCACGCGCAGCAGGCAAAGCCGCCCCGCCGTCCGCATCAGGCAGCAACAACGTCCCGTCAGGCGCCTCAACCGCGTTGGCCATTATGGCCGACACAAATGATGGCAGGTCCGCAAAGCCAAGGAAAAACGACATCGCCAGCGGCACAACCACGTAATGCGCAAAGGCAGCCCCCAGCACAAACAGCATTGGCGAGGCGATGATGAACGGCAGAAAAGCGTTCTTTTCGTTGCGGTAAAGACCCGGCGCCACAAAACGCCACATCTGATAGGCGATCACCGGGAAGGCCAGCATAAGACCGCCCACGACCGACACGCGGATCAGCGTGAAAAAGTATTCCTGCGGTGCCGTGTACTGCATCACTGGATTGGGATTGCCCAGATTGCGCATTGTCCGCTCGATCGGACCCAACAGAAAATCAAGCAGTGCGCCACCAAAGGTGAAGCACACGATCATCATCACCAGAAAGGCGCTGACCGAATAGATCAGCCGTGTGCGCAGTTCTGCCAGATGTTCAATCAGCGGCGCTGCGCTGTCGTTGATCTCGTCTGAGGCGCTCATGGCTTGGGGTCCGTTGCTTGGTCTGGCGCGGGCGTGCTGGCCGCTTCGGGTGCAGGTGGTGCATCCGGATCAGGCACGGGTGCCTCAGCGGCTTTACGTTTGTTCACCATATCGGCGGCGGCAGCCTCGAACTTGGCCTTGGATGCGGCCCGTTCTTCGGACAGGGCTTGCGTTGCGGGTCCGGCTTCAAACGACTTGCCCGTCGCCTCGCGAATTTTGTCCACGCCGAACTTCTTGGGATTGGCCGCCGCATTCAGCGTCTTCTGGATATCGCCAACCCCGCTTTCACGGGCGGCATCGTTCATCGCGTTGGTAAATTCGCGGGCCATGCCACGCGCTTTGCCAGCAAACTCACCCATCTTGAAAAACAGACCGGGCAGGTCTTTTGGCCCGATCACGATCAAGGCCACGATGCCCACAAGCATCAGTTCGCTCCAGCCCATGCCAAACATCAGGCGTCCATCCTATCTTGCGGCAAAGCTGTGCTTTAGACCTTGTCTTTGTCTGTCTCGCCTTCAGGCGTCACGTCGCGCGCATCGGCAAAGCTGTCATCCAGTTCTTTTTTGCTGTCATCCACGCCGCGCTTGAACGCAGTGATGCCTTTACCAACTTCGCCCATCAGCGACGAGATTTTGCCGCGCCCGAACAGGACAAGCACAACAACAGCGATCAGCAGAAGGCCCGGCAGGCCAATATTATTCAACATTTTGGTCACTCCTTTCAGGGGCAACCCCGCCCCGTCATCGATTAAGTTATCGCCTAGATAGGGGCGGATGCGGCATGATGGAAGCACAAATCGCAAACTTTGACGTGATCAAGCCCCTTTTTTTATTGGCTTTCCTATTTTTTGTGACAATAAACTGTCAGTTGACAGAAACCTGACACAAATCCTGCCGAAAGCCGATCCATGCGCCGCACCGACCGCCTGATGCACATTATCCAGCTTTTGCGCGACGGCGCATTGCACCGGGCCGAGGATCTCGCCGCAGCCACCGGCGTCTCTGTGCGTAGCATCTACCGCGATCTTGATACGCTGGCAGCCTCTGGCGTGCCGATCGCGGGCGAACGCGGTGTCGGGTACCATGTAACAGCCGCGATCACCCTGCCCCCGCTGAACCTGACCATGACAGAGCTTGAAGCCCTGCATCTTGGCCTGATGGCGGTTGGCGGCGGCACTGACGACGACCTGTCAGCCGCCGCCACCTCCCTGTCGGCCAAAATCGACGCCGTAATGCCGGAGGATCGCAGCCGTGCCCCTGCAGGCTACGGCTTTGCGGTCTACCCATTTGCGGATGCCGCACGCGGCTTTCAGCATCTGCCGTCGATCCGGCAGGCAATCCGCACCCGTCAAAAGCTGCGCCTGACGATCAATGATACAGACCGCACCGTGCGCCCGCTGCAACTCGACTATTGGGGCCGGCTGTGGACTTGCGTTGTCTGGTGCGAAACCACGCGCGGATTTGACGAATTGCGCGTCGACCAGATCACTGACCTGCGCCTGCTGCCCAGCCTTTTTGTGGACGAGCCTGAAAAATCGCTTTCCGCTTTTCTTGCCTGCCGGAAATAGCGCACTCGCCCCGGCTTCTTTTGGACAAAAATACTCGGCCTTATGTATCAAACGCACCAAGCGGGGTGTGAGGGATGATTAAGGAAATTTTATTAGCCTTTCTCTCGCAGCCCATGTTCGTTTCCAGTGGGATATATTCGCCACCTGACTTTATTGGTGACGCGATCATCTGCAATCAAGACTGCTGTGTACTGACTGTAAAGCCGGGTTCCGAAAATGTCGTCCCATTCAATGAGGCCGGTCAAAATGAATGTGGTTTTTTCATCTACCCAATCAGCGACAAGTCGCGTCGGGACGGTTCCTCTAATTGGCGACACAGTCGTTTTTTGCGGACCCACGATTTTGCCGAAGGCCGCAAGATTTTCTCTCATATCCTGAAGGCTCATAATGCTGCCCCTAAAACGAGGACCTTTTTCGCTTATGAAAAAAATAGATTGCCTTACATTTCTGGCTGGCGAGTTGCCAGTATTGCGCCACACTACTGCAAAGTTGGGCTCTGGTGGTCCATTGATTTTATTCTCCCAGATAATTTCTATGTCATCATAAGTCATATAGGCTCGGACCTGAGCCTCTCCGATTTTTCGGGTATCGGTTGCAATATTTTGAGTAGCTATAAGAGTTCTCCACACCAGAACAACAACTGCGATAGTGAATGCTGCCATGATCCATTGTGCGAGCGTATCGCTAGGGCTAACAAACGTCCCGATCAACCTGTCCCAATAGTTGCCTATTTCACTGCTACTGGTGTCGCCATTGCCGTTGGCTGGCTGGTCGCCTTTATACTTGGCTCGATAATCAAGCCAAAGGAATAGGTTAAAGGCGATCCCGCAACCTACTACTATCCCAAGTGCAAATGCTCCGTCTCGATAGCCTTTAGACATTGCAACATAAACGCCGCTGAAAACTTCCCACGGGACAGCTTGTTAGCTACGTTCACCTCTTTCTCGTTGATTCCAATAGCGTCCAGCTTTTCAACAAGTTGGGCGTATGTCACCCCTTTGCGTTTCAACTCTGACTTGAGAAGGTTCGCGGCCTGCTGTTCCCACTGATTTTGATCTGGCATGTACCACCTATGATGTAAAAACTAACATATTTAGTATGTAACCTATTGCATTCAGTATGTCACTATACTATGTTCGATATGAAGATAACGAACATAGTATAAAAGCAGAACAATGGCCCAGCACTTCCTTCTTTCAGCAGCGTCCCGCTCCACCAGCCTTCGTGCGATCTACAAGGCTGGTGAAGAAGCGGCTTACCAGACGTTCTGCGAAATGCGCTGGCCTGACACGGACGGTGAGGCAATTTGTCCACAGTGTAACCACGACGAAACCTACAAGATCACCACCCGCCGCAAGTTCAAGTGCAAGGCATGTGCGCACCAGTTCAGCGTCACGTCCGGCACAATCTTTGCTTCGCGTAAGATGGATTTTGTTGACCTTCTGGCGGCGATTTTCATTCTGGTGAACGCGTCCAAGGGCGTTTCCATGGTGCAGCTTTCCCGTGATCTAGACTGCCAATACAAGACCGCTTTTGTGCTGTCCCACAAGCTGCGTGAGGCTATGGCGCAAGAGGTTCACACTGGCGAAGTGCTGGACGGGCATGTTGAAATCGACGGTGCGTACTTCGGTGGTCACATCCGCCCTGCCAACATGAAGTCAAAGCGCGTAGATCGTCGTCTCAAGCGCCACCAGACAGGCACACGCCGCGTTGTGGTGGCTATGCGTGAGCGTGAGGGCCGCACACTGCCATTCATCGCTATGGGTGAAGGCGAAGGCGTTGCGCTGGCAATGGAAAACGTGAGCCGTAAAGCCACCATGTCAGCGGACGAAGCGTCCCACTGGGATACCCTGCACGATGGGTGGATGGTTGATCGCGTGAACCATAGCGAAATTTACAGCGACCATGGCAAGCACACGAACATGGTAGAGTCGTTCTTCTCACGTCTTCGCAACATGATCGAAGGCCAGCACCACGGCGTATCCCCCAAGTACCTGCACCAGTATGCAAACCACTCTGCATGGCTGGAAGACAATCGCCGCACAGATAACGGCACTCTGGCGCATATTGTGGTAAGCAACGCGATGGGTTCGCCCGTTTCGCGTATCTGGAAGGGCTATTGGCAGCGTGCGGCCTAGTGTCCCAAGATTGAACCTTTACGATCAAGCCAAACTAGAAAAAACTTTCCATCAATAAAAAAGCCGTGAGCGCGGCCCGCGCCCGTCACATCAAGAGAGTAAACTTTCAGATCGGGGCTGACTGTGGGTGGCAACCTTTTTTGTTCTCCCATGTGTGCATGGCAAAAGCGAGTGTCCGAGGTGATCTGCGCTCTTGTTCGTGCGTTCATCTTATCGACAAATGCTGAAAACTTTTTCAAATCAGCGGGAGACCACGATGAAAAACATTCAAACGATTTGACGTAATGCCGAAGGGTTACAGATGCACTCTCATCGACTATCGCGGGGCGTGAGGGGGGTATGACCTCTCTTGAGGTCTCTCCGGTCTCAATTTGAAAGCTCCTCGATTTCCGATTTTTCAATCCTTTGGGCATAAAAATTCCGCATCGTTAGCTTGGAAATAATCGCGTCAGATTTTGCTTCTGGTGGCAAATTGCCACGCGCCTCACGCCATGGAGTCTCACTATGCGTCATCGCTTCAAGCTTTTTTGCAGTAAACTGACCGTATGATTGAAAAATTGCCTCAAGCAAGTCTTGGTCATCCGGCATTGCCCCCCTTTCTATCGGAAGCGGGTCCCATGAGTTACCTCTATATTTTTCGTAAAGCGACCTGACAACGGGACCGTGCGCCCACGCTTGGAAATCCTCACCAATGAGAGGGCGATCAAAATAGGCTAGGTGCCAAGCATCAGCATAGTACACGAGTTTTTGAACTTTTAGATGAGTCATCACATCGCCAGCAGAGCGATCTGCGCGGTTCACAAACCATCTTCCGATGTTCTTTGGGTTCTCAAAGCGTGACAAGATAAATCTCCCTAGTCTCACCCATGCTAGCACGTTAACTCGAAATAGTGAATCTTTGTCAAACCACAAGACGAATTGGATTTGCTGCTAGGCCAGCCGCCACAAACACCCATCCGGCCCTGCATCTCGCACCACCAGCCCTTTATCCTCTAGCCGCAACAGCGCCTGATACGTTCGGTTTGCTGCCGCTTTAGCGGTCATATGCGAATGTGTGGCATGGATCATGCGGCCAAGGTCAGCGTTGGGTTGCGGCCCGTCCTTAAGCGTTTCTAGAATGAACCGCTTTGTTTGCCCGCGACCTAGAGGCCCGTCCTGCGTCCAACCTGACCAGTTAATGCCTCGCATATCCAGCAATACCTCCGCCAGCTTGCCCTCTGCGCCGCCTTGCTTGCGTAGCGCCAGTAGCGCGTTGTTAATCGTCTTTTCCTGCATGGCGGCAGGGTATCAGGATCAGCGCGTGAGGGATTCACAATAGTTGGTGCGTTTGATACATAAGGCCGAAAATACTTCCGCCGGAGGCTCCCACCCGCTCAGCCCAGCCAGTCCGCCACAGTTTCAAACTGCGGCCTGAAATAGGCGATTATTCGTCCCTCCGGCGGGGCACTGCCGTCACCCCACGGTGCAACGCCATGCACCAGATGCCGATGCAATACGACCGCCTGCCCCGGCGCGACATGGATTTGCGTCCGCACGCACTTGTCAAAAACCGATCTGCGCGCGGCTTGATAGATGTCCGTGACATCCACATCGCCCCAGTCTGCCGGTTCAATGCCGTCATAGGCCGCAGCAAAGGTCTGCCGCATGATCTGATGACTGCCTTCCCACACCACCAGCGGGCTTGCGGTTGCGGTATTCAGCGGCAGTCCAAGGATAAACCGGTGTGGCTCGCGCAGGTGCCGCCGTTTGTCGGGCCCTTCTGGCAAAAGCCCGTCCACATGGGCCGCATCGCGACGCAGACGGAAACGATGTGCGGCGTCACTCTCGCCTTTGTCCTGCTTGGGGTATCCGGGATACACCACCGATAGCTGCGCGTAATGCCATTGCCGCGGCAGCGGCACCAACCCCTCCCACGGCCCCGTCAGGGGCACGCCAGAGATCGCCCCGTCAGGGGCATTCGGCACCTCGTCCACGCCCACGCGCCACGTACCGCCACACCGCATATCGCCGGGGGTTTTCACCACCTCCAAAGCCACCGCGTGCGCAGCACGCGCCCACGCCACTACCGGATCGGCGTGCGCCAGCACGGCGAAACCCTTTTGGGCGAAATCTGCCTCTACCACCCCAGCGCCTTGCGCAGCATGTTCAGCGCCACAAGGATCAGGAACCCGCCAAATATCCGCTTGAGCGGTTTGGGGTCCAGCCGGTGCGCCAGCGCCGCCCCCCATGGGGCCGTGACCAGCGTCATCGCCACGACCAGTCCAAACGCGCCAAGGTTCACCGCACCCACCGAAAACGGCGGTGCCACGGCCATATCCACAGTCAGAAATCCGATCACGGACGGCACCGCGATAATCACGCCAAAGCCTGCCGCCGTGGCCACGGCCCGATGGATCGGCACGCCATGCAGCGTCATCAGCGGCACGCCAAACGATCCGCCACCAATCCCCATCAAAACCGACAGAAATCCGATCACAGGCGAAAACGCTGCACGGAAAATGCCCGTCGGCATCACGTCGCCCAGCCGCCATGTGTTCTTGCCAAAGGCCATATAAAGCCCGACAGCAATACCCAAGCAGCCAAAGATCGCCTGCAGCACGTCCGACCGCAGCGCAGAGGCCACAAAGAACCCGATCACGGCACCCACAACGATCCCCGGCGCCCAGCCGCGCAGGATCGACCAGTCAACCGCCCCTTTCTTGTGGTGCGACTGCACAGAGCGAAGCGAGGTCACGATGATCGTCGCCAGCGACGTGCCCAGACACATCTGCATCAGTTGCGGGCTGTCATAGCCAAGGGCGGCGAAGGCATAGTAGAACGCGGGCACCAGAACGATCCCGCCACCCACACCTAAAAGACCCGCCAGCACACCCGCAAAGGCGCCAATCACCAGCAGCAGCGCCGCCATTCCAATGTAAATACTCAAGCTGCAATCTCCGTTACATGCGCCAATGCGGCTAGCACCACTTGGCCGTCTGCGTCATCATTATGCGCATTTTCCGACAGATACCGTCGCCAGCCTTTCGCGCCCGGCCTGCCCTGAAACAGCCCCAGCATATGGCGCGTGATGTGGTGCAGCTTCCCGCCCGCTGCGATGTGGTCTGCGATATAGGGCAGCATCTGGTGCACCACCTCTTCGGCACTTGGCCCTGCATCACCGCCAAAGATGCGGGCGTCCGCATCAAGCAAAACAGCACTAGGGTTGTGATAGGCCGCACGGCCGATCATCACACCATCCATCACTTGCAAATGGTCTTGCGCCTGATCCAGCGTTTCAATTCCGCCGTTTACCGACAGGTGCAATAGCGGGAACGTGACTTTCATCTGCCGCACCAGATCATAGTCCAAGGGTGGAATATCGCGATTTTCTTTCGGGCTTAACCCTTGCAGCCACGCCTTGCGCGCATGAATGGTAAAACGATCCACGCCTGCCGCACTGACCCGCGCCAGAAAATCCGGCAGCACATCGGCTGGCTCTTGATCATCCACACCGATCCGGCATTTCACTGTGACCGGCACAGCGGCGGCATCGCGCATCGCGGCGACGCAGTCGGCCACCAGCTGCGCGTTCTCCATCAGCACCGCGCCAAAGGAACCTGATTGCACGCGGTCGGACGGGCAACCGCAATTCAGGTTCACCTCGTCATAGCCCATATCAGCGCAAATCTTCGTGGCCTCTGCCAGCAACGCCGGATCGGACCCACCCAGTTGCACCGCAACCGGATGCTCGGCCCCGTCAAAACCCAGAAGCCTTTGCCGATCACCGTGCACGACCGCTTGTGCTGTCACCATCTCGGTGTAAAGCAACGCGCGTTTGCTCATCAGGCGGTGCAGATACCGGCAATGGCGGTCCGTCCAATCCATCATCGGTGCGACAGACAGGCGGGCTGCGGCTGTGATGGTGGCGGTGGACATAACGGTGCTCTCCTTTGCTGCGCTCCCATACTCCAGCACGATTACCAAGGTCCAGTGCGTGTGTGGCGCGGACCGAATGCATCAGGTGGCCGGATCGCATTCAAATTGCTCTTGCTGCCAAATCGTCTAACGTCACGCACATTGGCAAAGTGCCCATCAAGGATTGACCCCATGACCACTGATACCGCCCTGCGCGACCAGATTTGCCTGCTGGCAAAATCCATGTTTAATCGTGGTTTGACCGGTGGCAGCACGGGGAACATTTCGGCGCGCACTGCAGATGGCGGTCTGCTTGTGTCCCCGACCGGCACCAGCTTCGGGCGGCTTGATCCCGCACGGCTAAGCCGGTTTGACGCACAAGGCACGCTGATCGACGGCGACGCCCCGACAAAAGAGATGCCGCTGCACACCGCCTTTTACGACACACGTTCCAGCGCGGGGGCCGTGGTGCATCTGCATGCCTGCCATTCGGTTGCCCTGTCGATGATGCCCGATGCAAATACCGACGATTTTCTGCCGCATCTGACGCCCTATGGCATTATGAAAATGGGGCGGGTGAAACTGCTGCCCTATTTTATGCCGGGTGATCCCGCGATGGGTGCCGCCGTGCGCGGTCTTGCGGGCAAACGCTCAGCGGTCATGCTGGCCAATCATGGTCCGGTGGTGGCTGGTAAGGATATCGAAGCGGCCTGCAATGCAATCGAAGAGCTTGAGGATACCGCCCGCCTTGCCATGCTGACCCGCGGGCATGCGCCGCGCGGGCTGTCAGACGATGATGTGGCACAGCTTGTGGCCCGTTTCGACGTTGATTGGCAAAGCTGACAGGCCACGCGGGAACCCAGCTTAGGCAAGCCGCGTTATCCTTGCACCAAGCAAACGGATACGCGCACCATGCTCGACCTAATCTACTATCCCGATGATCGCCCCGGCATCACACGCATCAAACGTGGCCGTGGCTTTAGCTATGTCGCACCCGACGGCACGACCATCGCAGACCAGTCCGAACGCAAACGCCTTGCCTCGCTGGCCGTGCCACCGGCCTATGAAAGCGTGTGGATGTGCCCAAAGCCGAACGGCCACCTGCAAGCAACTGGGCGCGATGCACGCCGCCGCAAGCAATATCGCTATCACCCCGACTGGACGACGGCACAGGCCGAGAAAAAGTTCGAAGATTTGGCCGAATTTGGCGCAACGCTGCCCCGTATCCGCGCCCGCGTCCGCCGCGATCTGGAAACCGAGGCCGGCGATAAGCCCTTTGCGCTGGCCTGTGCCGTGGCCATGATCGACAGGTTCGCCATGCGCGTGGGCCATCCCGACTACACCGCGCAAAACGGCAGCTACGGTGCGCTGACCTTGCGGCGACAGCATCTCACGCTTTCCGACACCAACATTGCCTTGCGCTATACTGCGAAGGGTGGAAAGCGCGTGCGCAAGCAGCTGTCCGACCGCACCTTGGCGCGTCGCCTGCACGAGATCGGCAACATCGACGGTGGCGAAGTCCTGACATGGCTTGGCGATGATGGAGAGCCACGCAGCCTGCAATCAAGCGATCTGAACGCCTATTTGTCCGAAGCCGCAGACCGCGACGGCACAACCGCAAAGGTATTCCGCACATGGGCAGGCACGCTGGCCGCCTTCGAAGTGGCCGAGACAGGCAACGCATCGATCAAGGATATGGCTGAGGCCGCAGCCCAGCGCCTGCACAACACAGCGACCATCGCTCGCAACAGCTATATCCACCCTGCCGTCATTGATCTTGCCGGAGAGGACATTGACAGCCCGGCGCAAGCGACGCCGTCAGGGTTACGCGCCGCCGAACGGCGATTGCTGCAATTCTTGCAAGACGCGGGATAATCCTCGCAGGTCACTGAAATTGCGGCTAAGCACGCGCGCATGGATGAACAATTCGATATATTCTGCGTCACCGTGCCCGGCATGGAAGGGACCCTGCTGGCCGAATGTCTGGCTGCGGGCTTTGACACCGCCACGCAGACCGCAGGCGGGGTGACACTCACTGGCGGATGGACCGATGTCTGGCGCGCCAATCTGGTATTGCGCGGTGCTACCCGTATTCTGGCCCGCATCGGCAGCTTTCGTGCCTTTCACCTTGCACAACTTGATAAACGCGCCCGCAAGTTTCCGTGGCGCGATACCCTGCGCCCCGATCTTCCTGTGCGCGTCGATGTGACGACACGCGCCTCCAAAATCTACATCGCGAAGGCCGCAGCCCAGCGCATTGAAACCGCCCTGCGCGAAGATGCCGGGATCACCGTCGACCCAGAGGCCGAGATCACGCTCAAGGTCCGTATCGACGATAACCTCTGCACCTTTTCCATCGACACCTCGGGCGCGCCCCTGCACATCCGCGGACACAAAGAGGCGGTGAATAAGGCGCCGATGCGTGAAAACCTCGCCGCGCTGTTCCTGCGCCAATGCGGCTATGACGGCACCGAACCGGTGCTTGATCCCATGTGCGGCTCCGGCACGTTTGTCATTGAAGCCGCCGAAATCGCCCGCGGCCTTCATCCGGGGCGGACACGGTCGTTCGCATTTGAGAACCTTGCCAATTTCGATCAGGCCCGCTGGGATTTCATGCGCAGCACCGGCGTCCGGACACAGACACAACAGCAGTTCTACGGCTCGGACCGCGATGCAGGTGCCACCCGCATGAGCCTCGCTAATGCCGAGCGCGCAGGCGTGGCCGATTTGTGCCAGTTCCAGACCCACGCCATCAGCGACCTGCAACGCCCCGAAGGCCCGCCCGGCCTTGTCATCGTGAACCCGCCTTACGGTGGTCGGATCGGCAACAAGAACCTGCTTTACGGTCTGTACGCAGCACTTGGCACAACATTGAAAGAGCGTTTTTCCGGCTGGCGCGTGGGGATCATCACCAGCGAAAATGGTCTGGCCAAGGCCACAGGCCTGCCGTTTAAGCCCACCACGGGACCTGTCCCGCATGGCGGTATTCGTGTGACGTTGTTTCAGACAGGTGTCTTGGACACGTGACAAACAGCGCGCGGCTTTGCATCAGATAGCATGTCACGACAAACCCAAAGGCGCGGCATCACACCCTAGCAGGACGCATTTTCGACAAAGGCGCGGTCAAAGCGGCCCATCCGCAAATCCTCTTCTGCAATCCAGAATTCCATCACGCCCATGTCGCCAAATTGCAGCCCCAGACCGGCCGTGCTGTCCAGTTGCAATAGCTTGATACCTTGCCCCATCGTGGGGTTCGGAATGTCCAACTTCGGACCACCTATCATATTGAAAACATAGCCATCTTCGTCTTGCTTTCCGGAATAACCCTTCTCATGTAACGCCTGCGCAAAGCGCTTTTTAGCAACATCACCAATGCTTCGGTTCAGTTCTTTTGAAACGGAGGCAAAATCAAAGTCGTTCAGATGTGGAACAGGCGCAACAATCGCGCGCACAGCCGTTTCGACAAGCACGTTGTCCTGCTCTATTTCCGGCACAAAACCACGCTGCAGTTTTGCCAGATTCGGATGACGCTTCACGCGGTGCGGGCCAGCGTGCGGCGCGTAAAGAACGCGGCCATCCATAAGGTCACTATATTCACCGATATCCAGAAAGAAATAGAGTACGCCCGAAGACGGAAGAGCGTCCGGCGCAAGATCTCGCGGGATCTCATCAAGATGGATCTCCGCCAGAAAATGCAGCCCCATTCCATAGTGTTCCGGCCATTCCTTTCCGGGAGGCAAGGTCGGACGACCACCAATTTTACTGCCAGATGCGCGACCCTGCTGCTTTGCCTTGATCAGGAAAATCGCATCCTCGGCTTGCGCGTCAAAAATCGCCTCGGCTTCAGCGCGAAGGGCTGTGGCTTGCGCTTTCTGCTGGGCTTTGTCCTGCGCGGCTTCTGCACGTTGTGCTGCGGCTTGGGTTCCTTGTTGCGCTCTGAGCGCCTCGGCACGAACCGCAACATCCATATCCGATGGGTCCATCCACCCGCCATCCGCCGTGCGAACGCCCTCGACGCCTGTCAACCAGCGCGCCGCGGCAAGCAATGCAGGCCCTCCCGGCAACCCGAGCCCATTCAGGACTTCGGACAGCGATATCATCCCGCGCACGATCACATTAAGCATCCGATGCCAAAACAACATTGCCAGAACAGACGCGAGCAAAAGCACCCATGGTGCCACACCGATTGCGAACAAGGCTTTGGCAAGCAAGATCGCGAAAATAATAAAAACAAGATTAGTCATGCGACTAGATCTGCACCCGAATTCGGACCAAATCGCGGCTATCGCCAGTTCATTCCATGATCGCACAAGCGTCAGCCATATACCGCATCCCGGCGGGAGGGCGGGAGGGGCGCATTGGCAGCGTGCTGACAACAGCGTCACCAGCCCTCAAAGATACACAACCTGTCCCGTCCGCGCGCTTTCCTGCGCGGCCATGCCAATCGCCACAGCCCGCGCACCGTCATCCGCTGTGACTTCAACCTCGCCTTCACCGCGCACCACCGCGTTGAACCGCTGATGCTGATAAAAGGTCGATCCATTATGATCGCCCGCCTCTAACAAGGTCGGGTCCACCGGAATTTCCGACACAAACGGCCCCTTGGGCGCACGCGGGCTGATCACGATCTGCGGCACGGGCGCCTCGCCCAGCGCCTTGGGCCAGAATCGCCCCGGTCCCGGCACCAGCGCCTCGATCTTCGCCTTGGGGCCAATCGCGATGATCTCTTCCTGATACCGCGCGCCTTCGGCAAACATGCACAGCTCCAGCATCGCACGCGCACCGCCCGCAAAATCAATAATCACATAGCCATGATCCCAGATATCCGGTGTCTCGTCATTGTAGCGTTCCTCAAGGTGATTGAACCCCTGCCCCGCGCTTGCCATCACCCGCACAGGCTCGTCCTTCAGAATAAACCGCATCAGATCAAAGAAATGGCAGCATTTCTCCACCAACGTCCCGCCCGTCTTAGCATTAAAGCGGTTCCAGTCGCCGATCTTGGGCAAAAACGGAAAGCGATGCTCGCGCACGGTCAACATCTTGATCCCGCCCGTCGCTTGCTCTGCCTGCTCAATAAACGCGGCGACCGGCGGCATATAGCGATACTCCATCGCGACCCAGAATGGCGCAGGGTAGGCATCGGCCAGCGCCTTCACCGCCTCGGCATCCTCTGGCTTTGTGTAAAGCGGCTTTTCACACAGCACAGGCAGTGGTCGCCTGTCCGCAATCATCTGCAACTGTTCCACGTGCAGATAATTCGGGCTGACAATGACAAAGGCATCCACGTCCGCAAAATCCAGCAGATCCTCCAAAGACCCCGCCACATGCGCATCTTCTGCCAAGGTCGCCGCCGATTGCGCCAACTCCTCCACCGGATCAAACACCACCGTCACCCGCCCGTGCGGCAGCAGGTTGATATTCTGGATGTGCTCGCGCGCCATCATCCCGCAACCGATGATCCCGTATCTGACCATGTCCATCTGTCGTTAGCCTTTTCCCATCCGCGCCACATAGCGCGCTTTGTTATGATCAAACCACGTGCGCGAATATTCCGCCGCCACGCCTTCACCCGTTTTGCTGACACGCGCGATGAACCCCGCCGCGTCACCAACGCCCAGTGCAAACACGTCCGGCGTCCACTCCGGCATCGCAGCCACGCCCACTTCATCCGTGGCGCTGGCAATCACCAACCCCAAGTCATGCCTGTAATAATGATAAAGCGAGTCCGACAAATCATCAGCGGTAATCACATCGCCATAACTGCCATCCAGCCAAATCTCTTCCACCGCGATCAACTCAGCCCCCAGATATCGCAACCGCCGTATCCGGTGCGCATCATCGGCAGGCCCGAAATCCGGCGCATCCGCAGGCTTAACCAACCTGTCCACCGACAGCACCTCAGCCGTGGGCAGGCCACCGCCGCGCACCAGTTCCAGCCGAAAGAACGCATAGACCGAAGCCACCTCCGCCCGTCGCCGCACATAATTCCCCGACCCCTGCACACGATCCAGCAGGCCCTTGCCCTCCAGATCGCCCAGCGCCTTGCGCAATGTGCCCACGGAAATGCCTAGCTCTGCGGCCATATCACGTTCAGGCGGCAGTCGTGCGCCATCGGCCAGCAAGCCAGCTGCAATCTCTCGGATCAGCATCTCGCTGACCTGCACATATTTGGGCAAGCTGGACGGGGCCATCGCCATAAGCCAAGCCCTCCTCCGACCCGCTCACAATAATTGATACACTATTGTTGCACATAAACTCTCGTGCTACGCAAGTGGGATCGAACGCTTGAGGGGGAGCAGAATCAATGACCGTCGTGCCCATCACCAGCCCTGATCTGGACGCCGCCGAAGTCTCGTGGTTTTCCGCCCTGTGTTCCGACGACTACCAGTTTCTTGGCGTCCCCGACGGCGACTTGCGTTCCAGTTGGGAGCATTGCCGCGACATCGGTCTCACAGCAGAAGCGCAAGGTTTCCGCAACATCCTCGCCCCCTCGTCCTATCAGGTTGGCCAAGACACCCTTTCCTACGTCGCTGGCATGGCCCCGCTGACCGACAAGATCAATTTCCTCGCCGCCATCCGCTGCGGTGAAATGCAGCCCATCATGCTGGCACGCACTGTGGCGACACTCGATCATATGCTCAAAGGCCGCCTGACACTCAACATCATCAGCAGCGACTTCCCCGGCGAAAAGGTCGCAAGCCCCTACCGCTACAAACGCAGCCACGAGGTTGTGCAAATCCTGCGCCAAGCTTGGACCCAGGACGAGATCAACCACGACGGCGAAATCTACCAGTTCGCAAACGTCCCCACCGGCCCAGCCACCCCCTACCAACAAAACGGCGGCCCGCTGCTCTACTTCGGCGGCTACTCCCCCGATGCTTTGGAGCTTTGCGGTGCACAATGCGATGTCTACCTGATGTGGCCAGAAACGCAGGATGTTCTGGCCGAACGAATGAAAGCCGTGCACGCCCGTGCCGAAGCACACAATCGCACGCTCGACTATGGGTTGCGCGTCCACATGATCGTCCGCGACACCGAACAAGAGGCCAAAGAATACGCCGACTACATCGCCTCGAAACTTGACGACGAATATGGCAAACTGATCCGCGACCGCGCTCACGACAGCATCAGCCTTGGCGTCGCCCACCAAGCCCGCGCCCGCGAACTGGCCGACCAATTCGGCTACACCGAACCCGGTCTCTGGACAGGCGTAGGCCGCGCCCGCTCCGGCTGCGGGGCCGCCCTCGTCGGGTCCACCGACCAGATCCTCAGCAAAATCGAATCCTACCAAAAGATGGGCATCCGTGCTTTCATCTTCTCAGGCTACCCGCATATCGCAGAGGCCGAACACTTTGGCAGCCGCGTCATGCCGCACCTCAAAACCTGCTCGCTGCCCCACGCCTATGGCCGCGTGCCATCTGACACCCCCGCAACGCCCCTCGGCACAGGACCCCGCACGTGAACCGCATCCAGATTACCCCCGACCTTTCCTTCAGCCAGATCGTCTATGGCATGTGGCGCCTGTCGGACGACGACAACACCGCCCCTGCCCACGTGCAAGCCAAGATCGAGGCTTGTCTGGCCCAAGACATCACCACGATGGACCAAGCCGACATCTACGGCGGCTACGAGGCAGAAGAGGTCATGGGTGCCGCCCTCAAGGCAGCCCCGCACCTCAAGGACAAGATCGAGGTGGTCACCAAATGCGATATCGTGGCCCCCGCTGGCCGCTATTCGGACAAGCGGGTCAAGTATTACGATACCTCCGCTGCCCACATCACAGCCTCGGTCGAGCACAGCTTGCGCCTGATGGATATCGACACCATCGATACGCTACTGATCCACCGCCCCGACCCGATGATGGACCATCACGAAACGGGCGGCGCATTGGATGCGCTGGTGCAGTCCGGCAAAGTCCGTTCGGTAGGCGTGTCGAACTTCAAGCTGCACGACTGGACGCTGCTACAATCGGCGATGGCAACGCAGCTGGTCACCAACCAGATCGAACTCAGCCTGACCGCGCATGACGCGCTGACAAATGGCGATGTCGCCTACCTGCAAGAGCGTGACGTGCCGATCATGGCATGGTCCCCTCTGGGCGGCGGCGCGCTGCTGACAGCCGACAGCCAGACCCGCGACATGATGACGAAAATCGGCGCGGACCACGGCACCGATGCCGCCGCTGTCGCCGTGGCGTGGCTCCTTGCCCATCCGGCCAAGATCATGCCCGTCATGGGCACCAACAACCTCGACCGTATCGGCAAGCTTTCCGACGCTCTTAAGATCAACATGGACCGCCAGACGTGGTTTGAACTTTACACCGCCGCTCTCGGCCAAGAGGTGCCATAATGGAGTCAGGAACACTCGCGACATTTAACCCCGCCTCGGACGCCGACAGCTTTCGCGGTGCTTTGGGCAGCTTTGTGACCGGCGTGACCGTCATCACCACTGACAGCCCCGAAGGCCCAGTCGCCATCGTCGCCAACAGCTTCGCCTCCGTCTCGCTTGATCCGCCTCTGGTGCTTTGGTCACCCGCCAAAGCCTCCAAACGTTTCGAACATTTCGCAGGCTCGCGCCGCTTCGCAGTCCACGTTCTGGCCGCTGACCAACGCGATATCTGTGCGGCCATCATCGCATCCAAAACCGCAATCAGCCAGATACCGACCCACCTGTCCCATTGCGGCATGCCCATCATCGAAGGCGCGCTGGCCACATTCGAATGCAACCTGCACGCAACCCATGATGCAGGCGACCACGTCATCGTCGTGGGCGAAGTCACCAAATGTCACCACAAAGGCGGCGACCCGCTGGTGTTCCATGCTGGTCAATACGGCCAGTTCAACAGCGCGGGCTAATCCGCTTCTTTTGGACAAAAATACTTTGGGGGACGCCGCATCGCGGCGGGGGGCAACGCCCCCGAAAAACAAAACAAAAGCGTAATCGGGCTTGCCCGATTTCCGTTTGGTTAAAGAAACAGGGGAGGAGCCGCAATGTCGGTCCTGTTTGGGATACTCTGGCCGCTGGAGCGGCTAAACACGGTGTTGCTTGGCATCGGTCGCGTCATTGCGATCCTTGCCATGGCGATCATGGTCTGCCTGATCCTCGGGCAGGTATTCTTCCGCTATGTCCTCAATGACGCGCCGAACTGGACCGAAGAAGGCGCGCGCTTTGGCATGCTCTGGATGACGGGCCTCATGGCCCCGCTCGCCTATCGCATGGGCGGGTTTGTCGCCATTGATATGGTCGAACGCGCCCTGCCCCGCGTGATGTCCGCAGTCCTCTCCCTGATCCTCCTCGCACTCTCGCTCTGGGTGCTCTTCGTCTTCTGGGACCGCGGCCTGAACAACCATCTCGACACGCTGTCGGGTCGCGGGTGTTCCGCCACCCTGCGCTGGCCGTTTGGCATCGAGGTCGGCAAATGCGGTGAGAAATTCCAGAACCGGTTCCAGTATGCGTCTCTCTGGGTCAGCATCAACCTGCTGATCCTCGTGAATATCGAACTGGTGATCCGACAGATTATCACCCTTCTGGGCCAAGGCGACCGCCTGACCAACCATGCCCCCGATAGCGAAATTGCGGGGTCGTCATAATGCTTTTGTGGTTCCTGCCCTTCTTCCTCGTTCTGATCCTCGTCGGTCTGCCTGTTGTCTTCGCCCTGCTTGTCTCGCCTATAGCACTCATCATGCTCGAAGGCGACGGCCGCAACGTCGTCGCTGGCCTTTATCGCAACCTTTACAACGGCATGGACAGCTTCCCGCTTATGGCGCTGCCCTTCTTCATGCTGGCAGGCGAAGTGATGAACCGTGGCGGCATCACCACCCGCCTTGTGGAGTTTTCCCAAGCCTTCATGGGCCATCTTCGCGGCGGTCTCGCCCACGTCAACATCCTCAGTTCCATCCTCTTCGCGGGTCTGTCAGGGTCCGCCGTGGCCGACACCTCCGCGCTCGGCTCCACCCTCATCCCCGCGATGGAGAAGAACGGCTACACCCGCAAATTCGCAGCCGCCATCACCGCCGCATCCTCCGTCATCGGCCCGATCATCCCGCCGTCGGGCATTATGATCATCTATGCCTACGTCATGGGCGAAAGCGTGGCGGCGCTTTTCCTTGCTGGCATCGTGCCGGGCGTCATGGTGGGCGTGGGCCTCATGGTCATGGTGCGCCTCATGGCCGACCGCTACGACCTACCCAAGGCAGAGCGGATCGTGAACAAAGGCCAGTCCATCACCCCTGTCGAGTACTGGGTCAGCTTCGCGCTGCTCCGCCTGAATTTCGCGGGTCTGCTGTGGTGGCTCGGCAGTTTCTTTCTGCCCCAAGGCGGCGCCGCTGGCTGGGCGCTCTTCGCAGCAGCCCTGCTCGCCGCGCACCTGATCCTGATGCAATACCGCAAGGGTGCATCTCACGATTTCCGCATGGTCGCCAAAAAGGCCGTCGCGCCTTTGCAAACCCCCATAATCATCTTAGGCGGCATCCTCGCGGGCGTCATGACACCGACGGAGGCCTCTGCCATCGCCGTCGCCTACGCCCTGATCGTCAGCTTCCTCGTCCTGCGCTCCATGAACGGCCAAGACCTGTGGGAGGTGCTGGCTAAATCCGCCCTCTCCACCTCTGCCGTGCTGTTACTTGTCGGAGCTGCCGTGTCGTTCAAGACCGTCGTAGCCCTCTCAAACGCGCCCGTTATCATGTCCGACTACATCCTGTCGCTGTCGGAAAACCCGCTGGTCCTGCTGTTCCTGATCAACATCCTGCTGTTCGTGGTGGGCATGTTCTTGGACGCTGGCCCCGCAATCATCATCCTCGGCCCGATCCTTGGACCGATCTTCGTCGATCTCGGCGTGCACCCCGTGCATTTCGCCATCATTATGTCCGTCAACCTGACCGTGGGCCTTGCCACGCCGCCGATGGGGCTTGTCCTCTTTGTCGCCAGCACCGTTTCAGGCGAAAAAGTCGAAACCATCGCGCGCGCCATTTTGCCTTTCCTTGCAGTGGAAATCGCGGTCATATTCCTCATCACTTATGTCCCTGCCATTTCGATGACAGTGCCATATCTCACCGGTTTCTTGGGCTGCGCCCCGGACGTCGGTTTCACGGCTTGTATAAGCCCAACCCCGGGTGGCTAAAGCCGCCCAAAGGTGATGGGGAAAACCCAGCACCCAGCAATATCCATAGGGAGGATCCAATGCTGAAGACCTTAACCAAAGTGGCCGCAACCGCTGCTTTCCTGACCGCACCTTTCGCGGCATGGGCCGATGGCCATCAGGAATTCACCATCCGCGCGACTGCGAACTCCAACGAGAACGACGAAGACTATGACGGTCTGGTTGTGTTCAAGAACTACGTCGAAGCAGCCTCAAACGGCCGCATCGGTGTGGAACTGTTCATCGGCACGCAGCTTTGCTCGACCGGTGCAGAATGTCTTGAAGGTGTCGCCGAAGGTTCCATCGACGTCTACATCTCCACATCCGGCGGTGCCGCTGGCATCTTCCCCTATGTGCAGGTCCTCGACCTGCCATACTTAATGGCAAACGACCGCGTCGCCGAGGCCGTGCTTGAGGGTGATTTCACCCGCACCATGCGCGACATGGCGCTGGAAACATCCGACGGCGCAATCCGCCTGATGACCATCGGCAACACTGGTGGCTGGCGCAACTTTGCCAACACGCAGCGCCGTGTGGCATCGCCTTCCGACATGGAAGGCCTGAAGATCCGTACCGTTGTGGCTGACCTGCCGCAGGAACTGGTTCGCGCCCTTGGTGCGTCCCCGACCCCGATCCCGTGGCCCGAGCTTTTCACATCGTTCCAGACCGGCGTTGTTGAAGGTTCCAAGAACGGCATCACCGACATCATGGGCATGAAATTCCCTGATGCGGGTCTCCAGTACGTGACACTTGACGGTCACGCCTACATGGGCGCCCTGTGGTGGATGTCCAACGAGAACTTCATGGCGATGCCAGAAGACCTGCGCCGCGTTGTTGTTGATGGCTTCAGCCAGTTGCAGCAGGCGACATTCGCTTCACCCAAGCGCAAGTCGATCGAAGCCTATGAAGCCTTCGTCGCAGGTGGCGGTGATCTCTATGTCCCAACACCTGAAGAGAAAGCAGCCTTCGCAGAAGCAGCTGCCCCCGTGCAGGACTGGTTCCGTGAGAACGTGGACGGCGGCAACGAAATCCTCGACGCGCTGATCGCAGCCGTTGACGAAGCCGAAGCCGAGCTTGATGCGGGCTACGCCAGCGACCTGAACTAAGGTTCGTCAGCACCACGAATAGAAGGGCCGCCCCATCGGGCGGCCCTTTTCTTATGAGCAGTGCAATTCCAATAACACGCATAACGCCGACATTCGGAAACCGGTTTTTCCGCCATACCTTCGCGGATCATTTGCGCCCCCCTCCATGCTCGGCTACGATCTGCAAAACAGGCAAACGAGGCATAACATGCGCGGTGCAGGCGGCAACGACGGCGGTGAATTCAGCTTTCTGATCGGATTGGCGATGATGGTCGCGGGGGGCTATCTTTTGCTGTCCAACATCGTGATCCGCCCCATGTTCGGTTTTGGCACACGCGCCTTTGGCCTTGGCGGTGTTGACGTGACCACAGGCATGCTGCTGATCCCATTCATGTTCGGGGTCGCGCTGATTTTCTATGAAGGCCGCAGCAAGATCGGCTGGTTTCTGGCAATCGCGTCCGTGATCGCACTGATCGCAGGCGTGATATCAAACCTCACACTCCAGTTTTCCGCGCTAAGCGTTTTTGACCTGTTGGTGATCCTCGTGCTGCTGTTTGGCGGCATCGGTCTGTTCCTGCGGTCTTTGCGCGGGTAATCAGGCCAGCCGCCCGTAAAACGTCATCCGCGCGCTTTCCGACAACTCCACGCCCGGCTCGGCGTTATGCGCCAACACCGCAAGCATGCGCGTCACGTCGCTTTCGTTGGGCGACACACGGTGGATCGCATTGCGCCCGCGAAACAGGACCAATGCGCCCGGTTCCAGTGACAACACATCTGGTGACGCGCGACCTGTGAGCAGATCGTCGACGGCGGCGTAATTCATTTCGCCCGCGTCCGCATTGCGCATGTCCTTGACGTATTCAAAGCGGCTTCCCGCCTCGGGCTTCTGGATTAGCAAGGTGATCGCAAAGGACGAATTATCAAAATGCCAGCCCAGCTCTTGGCCGCGTCTCGCATAGTGCAGATTGATCGATGACAGCGGATCGGCGTAAGGGTGCAGCGCCGCCTCACCCGTCACATTGGCAATAAATGCGCGAAAGCCTTCATCATCATATAGGCGGCGCAGCGGCGATTGCGCATCAATCGCATCATCACAAATGCAGCCCTTCGACGACACAACCCGCTTGTTTGCCGCATGATCGGCAGGAAAGTCAGGATTGGGCGGCGTCAGGTAAACAGAATGTTCCTGCGCGCAGAAATAGGCCTGATCCTCTTTCGCGATCCCCTCGGACCGCATCGCATCCAGCGCGTCGGGACGGATAAAGTCCGGCAGCACAAGCACTCCGGTCTCGTCCAATGTCTTGCGGCATGCGCCCTGAAACGCAGGATCGCTCAGGTCGTGTGTTTGCAAATCGACAACATCGGTGATGGACATGGGACAGCATCCTTGAAGCAATTGACATTAGCTGATCAGCCTAACGCCTACCGCACCTTCCAACGCTGTTCGAGTATGTTTTTATCAGCCTAAACCTGCATTTATGATATTGCCGCATCGTTCAACCACGTCGAAAAATTTTTCTGTGGTTCTGCATTGCGACTTTCTGCCGCGTTTGAAATGTTTCGACCTATTCCAAGCGCTAATATAGCAAATGAATTGAATACCTTAATACCGAAGACACGCCGCTCTATTTGGGGCGCAACCGAATGACACCTGAACTTACCTTGGACCTTCTGCGCGGCCCGCATCTGTTGGGCGTCGTGATCGGAATGGGTGCCGCGATCTACTATGATCTGCGCACGGTTCTCCGCCTGACCCACCCGCTTTCGCCGAGTGATACTGTCGAGCTTCGCCGCATCCATATGATTGTCTTGTGCGCTTTTGCAGGCATCTGGATCAGCGGGCTTGGTTTGATCGGCTACCGCACCGGATTTGATGCCGCAGTTTTCACGCCAAAACTGTGGAGCAAGGTCATCGTGGTTGCGACGCTCACCCTGAACTCGGCTTTTCTGTCAGCTTACGTTATTCCCAACATCCAACGCAGCGAAGGCATCCCCCTGATCGGAGTACCCGCGCGCAAACTTCTGATGATGTCGCTGTCTGCAGGCCTGTCGATGTCGTGCTGGCTGCTGGCGCTGACCTTGGGCTTCAGCACGGTGCTGAAAACGGCATCGTGGGACCTGCTGATCCCGGTCATACTGTCAGGGGTCACCGCCTGCATCAGTGGGGTCTTGATCGTCGTGTTTGGTGTCCGGCTCAGACATAAATCGCGCACGCGGGCTCTGGCGCGGGCTTAGCGGTCAGGCCAGCCAGACGATCTGATGCGCTGCAAGCGTGATACCCTGTCTGACATGGAAGGACTGGCCTGAAATCAGGTCCGTCATACGCGGCAGCGTGGCGATAAACGGGTCTGCGGCAATGTCCTGCGGACTGTCCGCAAAATTGGCCAGCACGCAAATCTTCTGTTCGGTCACATCGCCCGTCCCCTGCCGCACATAGCCAAGCACATGCGGGTTGCGCGTCGCAAATCCTTCGATTGCGTTCCCCGCCAGTCCCGGTGCCGCACGACGTGCCGCAATCAACTGCGTCATGCCAGCGAAAATCTGGCCTGCCGTCGTGTCCGTATCATGCCGTTGGGCGTAAAGGTCGTCAGGTCTGAAAGGCCGCCCGACCCAGCGCTGATCCTTGGCACGGCCCGGATTGTCCTTGTAGGAATGGTCATTCAACTGCCCGACCTCATCACCCAGCGCCATCAAGGGTATCCCCCCTGCCGAAAAGGCTATGCCGTAAAGCAGCAGCATCCGGTCAATGCCACCCGCATCTCCGGCCTCAACCCCAGTCAGGGCTGCCGTAGTGCCTGTCACACGACAATCGCCTGTGCGCGGGTTGAACTGGAATGGCTCACCACGGGCAAAGCTGCCGTCGAATTGATTGGTGTAAAATGCGTTCAGGAACCTGCGGTGATCGAACCCCAGTATGTCCAGCTCCGCCGCGTCCTCATCCGCGAACGTCCAGCCGATATCGTCATGGCTGCGCACGTAATTCACCCACGCGCAATCGCCCGAAAGCGGCTGGCGCTCCTTGATCGCCTTATCCAGCATCTCGACACGCCGCGTGGCCAACGCCTCCCACCCCAACGCCATCAAAAGCGGGTTGTAGGAAATCGGGCACTCTTCCGGATCAATGTAGGACACCACCTCGTCGGGATGCACAATCGCCTCTGACTTGAACAAAAGCGACGGGGCAGCCATCCGACAAACGCTATTGAACGCACGCAGCAGTAAATGCGCCTCCGGTTGGCTTTCGCAGGTGGTGCCAAGCCGTTTCCAGATGAAGGCCACCGCATCCATGCGGATCAGATCGACACCCTGATTGGCCAGTGACAACATCTCGCCCGCCATCGCCGCAAAGACCGCCGGATTGGAATAGTTCAGGTCCCACTGGAACGAATGGAACGTCGACCAAATCCAACGCCCATCATGCATCTTGATAAACGCGCCAGGATGATCGTCGGGGAACACCTCGCGGACCGTGCGTTCAAACGCATCCGGCATCCGGCGGTCATCGAATATCCAGTAGTAATCGGAATACTCTGGATCGCCTTGTGCTGCTTTCAACGCCCACTCGTGTTCGTTGGAGGTATGGTTAAACACAAAGTCCACCACCAGTGAAATGCCAGCATCCCGCAGATCAGACGTTAGCGCCCGCAAGTCCGCCATAGTGCCAAGATCAGATCGCACCTCGCGGTAGCTCGACACCGCATAGCCACCGTCAGAGTTTTCCTTCGGGCAGTCGAACAGAGGCATCAGGTGCAAATACGTGATCCCAAGTTCCTGCATATACGGGATATGCTCACGCAGCCCCTGCAAATCGTCGGCATAGCGATCCACGTAGCAAAACGCGCCCAGCATCTGGTTGGACTGGAACCAGTCAGGCTGTGCTTCTCTGAGACGGTCCCTCTCGCGCAGATCGTCAGAGCGGTCCAGCCACGCCTGCATCGCAACAGCAATCACCTTGGCCAGATTTTCAAGACAGCGGTCATGCGCCCCATAGAGATCGGCAAACAGCGCAAAAAGCGTCGGGAAATGCTGGTCAAACCGCTGTGCGAACTCGGCCGTGTCTGCGGCCTCGAGATCAAGCCCATCGCGCCGCAGCGCCTGCACCACATAGCTGCGCGCCGCAGCCCTTTGCTGATCGGGTGATAGCATGGCGTGTCCTCCCAGACCGTTCGATAACAACCTAGCACGCCAGCAGGCGCCGCCTACCGTTTATCTACCGAAACGGATACATCCAAACCCGATAATCATCGACCAGCGCCTGCGCGCGGGCGCGTTCCTCTGCCGTCAAACGCGGCGTGATTTCCTCAAGGCTGTCAGGCGCATCCACATCCCCGCCTATTGCCGAAAGCGCATACCAAAGATAGGCTCTGACCATATCAGGCGCGGGGATGCCGCGGCCCACTTCGTAGTACCACCCCAGCCCGGATTGCGCCCCCGCATGCCCCTTCAAAGACGCCCGCAGATACCAGTCGAACGCCCGCTCGTCGTCGCGCTCCACGCCAAGGCCCAGCCCGTACATGACGCCGATCAACTCCTCGGCCTCGGCGTTGCCGGAGCGGGCGTAGATCTGCAGCAGATCACGGGCCGCTTCAAACTCCCCCGCTTCCATCAGGTCGCGGGCCTGTTCCATGTCGGCCAGCGCGGGCGTGGCACAGGTCAAAAGCGCAAAAATCAGTGCACGCGCGGTGCACGTGCGGTGCACGTTTTTCATACCTGTCTCCTGTCGCTCATTTTGGGTGCAGCGTCAGCCACAGCCCAAGGGATCACAGCAGACGATTACATCCCCTTTGATCCGGATCAAGCCCGCATCGGCCAGTTGTTGTTTTATGATAAGGTCTTGTCAGGAAACCAGAATATCTCGTGTGGCACTTGCCACCACCACGATCACGCGGGCACCGACGGCCTGTCGCTTGGCATTGGTGAAGGCGGCGTCGGCGTTGGCCCCGACCGCACCGCTAGCACAGGCGACGATGCGATCCGCAAACGCATCCCCCGAAACGCCCCAAGCCTTTGGAATCTAGGACATAATTCCATCGAAGTGCTGTTTCACGACGGGCGGCTCAGCCACTCTGACATCTACGGCAACGGCTTTGACAGCCCCGCGCAGGAATGGCTGCCTGCTGGCCTCGATAACCTCGTCGCGGCGCAGGCCCTGTTCCCCCTCGTCGCGCAGTTCGAAATGGCCGGAAACCCGCGCGAAAACGAAATCGCAGGTGCCGTGCATGATCGCATCGACGCCGCCTGGCCGATCCTTGCCAAACGCGTCCGTACGATCCCCACCTATGGCGACATGTTCGTGCAAGCCTTTGATCATATTGAAGAACCCGCCGATGTGACCATCGTCGAGATCGGCAACGCCTTGGGCGCTTTCATCACCTCCGAATGGCGCTCCTATGACAGCCCTTATGACGCTTGGCTCGCAGGCCAGCCCTTGCCTGATGACGCCGAACGGGGTCGCCAGCTATTCTTCGAAGACCTGCGCTGCGCGTCCTGCCACGCCGGTCCGCTCTTCACCGATCAGGGCTTCCACGCCCTCGCCCTGCCCCCCTTCGGTCCCGGACGCACCCGCCAGTGGGACCCGATGCCCCGCGACGTAGGCCGCATGGGTTTCACCAATCAGATCGAAGACGCCTACCGTTTTCGCACCCCATCGCTGCGAAATGTCGCGTTAACAGCGCCTTACGGCCACAACGGCGCTTACCCCACACTGCCTGATATGATCCGCCACCACGCAGGCCAGGACCACTGGACCCCCGCAATGGCCGCCCTGCCAAGCGTGCCATGGTTAGCCGCCGGCGATTTTGCAATCCGCGCGGACACGCTGGAAATGACCCGCCAAGCTGCCGTGCGCGATCTGGCACCCTTTGCAGTCACCGATGCTGAAATTGCCGATCTTGTGGCCTTTCTGAACGCGCTCACCGGTGACAGCGCCGACACCCGCCCCCTTGGCCGTCCCGACACCGTGCCAAGCGGCCTGCCAGTCGATCACTAGTCACAACATACCGCATCATTTTGCCAGAAATACTCATCTGATTGGGGCGCGCGCAGCGCGCCACCCTCTGGCGACGTGCATCGCACGGCGCAAAACATGGTTGTTAATCCTCGCGGATCATAATTCCGAGATCGGCCACATTTGTTCCGGTCGCGTCCGTCATCAAAAGATCACCTGCAAGATTTAGCGCTTGGTAACTATCGTTGTTGGCCAAAAGCGCATCCAGATCGCCTCCCGCCGCAGCAACCCGCGCCAGCGTTCCATCATCAACCAGACCGCCCGCCGCATCCGTGGGTCCGTCGCGTCCGTCCGTGCCGCCTTGCAAACACGTCCACTGTTTCCAGCCGCGCTGTGCGGCCTCAATCGCAATCAGCAGCGCAAGTTCCTGATTGCGGCCACCACGGCCAGTGCCGCGCAATTGCACTGTTGTCTCACCACCCCATAACGTAATGCCAAGGCCCGCCGCGTCACAAATCTCGCGGGCCGCTGCATGCACGTCACCCTCAACGGGTCGCGGCAGAAACTGGGCCTCCCCTGCCTGCGCGGCCATCGCAGCGACGCTTTGACCATTGGAGCCCACAAGCACATTGCGCGCTGGTGCAACCTCCGGCAACTCGGCACGATCCGCTTCCAGATAGTCCCTTACCGAGGCTGGCGCGTTGTCCCAAATGCCAGCGTCCAGCATAATCGCGCGTGCTTGCGAAGCGGTGCCAAGCGGCCTTGCGGTGGGTCCGCTGGCAATTGTCGACAGATCGTCACCCACCACATCAGACAGGATCAGCGCGGTGATAGCCTGCGGCGTTGCAGCCCTGACAAGACCGCCGCCCTTGATCAGTGACACCTGCTGGCGGATCAAATTCATCTGCGTGATGTCCAGCCCGCAGCCCAGCAAAAGACCATTCAGCGCGGCCTTATCGGCCAGCGTGATGCGCCCCGCCGGTGCGGGTAACAACGCCGATCCGCCACCAGATATTAGTGCCAGAACCGGCCCCTTGACCTGTCCCACAGCACCCAGCACGGCACGACCCGCGTCTGCACCAGCCTCGTCCGGTACGGGATGACCAGCGGCCATGACTGTCGCTCCCGCAAGCGGCTTTGCGTTCTCGTAGTTTGTAACGACAAGACACGGTGTCTGCGGAAACCGGGCCAGCGCTGCCTCTGCCATTTTCAAAGCCGCCTTACCCACGGCCACGATCAGCGCAGGCGGGTCCACGTCGTGCAGGTGACGTGCAACGGCCCCCGCCGGATCGGCGGCGGCGACGCCTTCATCAAAAAGGCTACGGGCAAGGTTGCGTGCTGTTGTCATGATAAAATCTCCGAAAGGGGCCGTCGGGCCCGCGCAGGGGCATCACCCGTCGCCACACCAAAGCGGATAACCTGCACCAGCCGCCTGTCCGGCCCGATCGCATATTGATCACAAATCTCGGCCCGCGTTTGCGGGTGATCCGACAGCGCCGCCATCGGCCAACCGGCAAAGCCCAGATTGGCAGCCTCCAGACATAGCCGCAGATAGGCCCGCCCTGTCGCAACGGGGCTTTCATCACGGGGCCGGTGAAAGCAGGCAATGACAGGCGCGCTGCGCGTTGCCTCTGCCTCGGCCGTAAGCCCCTTGGTCGCACCGACCATGTCGAGCACTCGCCAGAACGGCCCAAGCGCCCAGCGGGCCGCGCGCGCTGTCGCGGGCTCCATCCGCAGCGCATCGCGGTTCAACCCGTCATAGCAAAAGCGCGGATGGCGCGGCGTCAGACGCATCCAATGCAGTAATTCGCGTCGGAACGCGCGGTCGCGCATAATCTGCAAACTGGCCCAGTCGTTACGCGCTGCAAGGTGATTACGGGACGGCTGGTCAAGCACAAGCACCGTATCGGGCCGCGACCATCCGAAAAGCTTTGGCGTTTCATCCGCAAACAGCCCACGCCACGTGAAGCGATCCTCAAGGCGCTGCGCCAACGGATCGGCGTCCCCGTCCGACAGGCGCAAACGCGCAGCAATCCGTGTGCCGGGCCATGTGGTTGTGTCGTCATCCGTCCAACAATCCGTCACATCCGCTGCAAACCCCGCCTGCCCCAGCGCCAGCACAGTGGCCTCAACCGCGGCGCCACACGATAGCCCCGCGTCCAAGTTGTCCGGATCACCGACCGGCAAGGTGGCTGCAAGATCGGCCGCGACAAGAATGTCATCCCCTTCCCGCCGCCACCGCGCGGGCTGAATATTGTGCACCGAGGGTGCCAGATTGGCGCGCATCACAACGTCGCGCAGGGTTTCGTCTGCGATCATGCCGGATCCCTTCGCGCTATTTCCCACGCCATGCGTTGCACAGCATCCAGTTCCAGTTCAGCAAGCGGAGCCGTGGTCATGGCCGGCATCGCAAGCGCCACCAGCAATCGCGGCGCGGACCGGACCTGCAAAATATGGGTTGCCGCAAATTGATGGAAAAGCTGGTTCACATGATCCTGCTCGGCAGGGTCTTGCACCTGCGGGGCCTGTTTGCGCAGCACCGGTGTTCGCGCGAAAATCGCATCCAGTGTTGCGGCATCAAAATCTGACAGCTCTTGCGCCCCGATCACGGCGGCCCCCTCTACCAGAGGGTGCGATTGTAGCCCACGCAGGAATGTCATCGCGTCGGTCGCATCGCCATGTGCCAGATGTTGCAAAAGCCTGTGATTGCGCGCCTCGTCCCGCAAAGAGGTTGCGTCGTTCAGGATCGCCAGCAGCAAGATCACCGCAACGATCAGCGCCGTGACGATCACCCCGCCGCCGGTGCCAAGTGGCAAGATGAAGGCCAGAAAAAACCCTAGACCAACCGCCGCGATCACTGCAACGATCAAGGACCGGACAGGTCCCCGATGGCCGACCTGCACGCGGCCCAGCCCGATGGCCAGCCAGCACAAAACAAGCACGCCCAACGCAGAAAGCTGCACAGGCAGCCCGATCAGCACCATCAGGAAATCAGCACCAATCAGCGGGATCAGCACAATCAGCGACAGCGCCAGCCGCCCCGCCATCTGGTTTTCCGATGCCGACAGCCCGTCACGGTCGCGTGTCAGCACCAGCCAGCCCGACAAAGCAAATCCCGCAACCTGAAACACCAGCAAGCCATGTAACCGCCACGGATCGACCAGCGGTGCAGGCACAAAGGCCAGCAAACAAAACAGCACGGCTCCGACGGCAGCGAACGCTTTAACAGCCTGCGGTGCATGACGGCGCAACAGCCCTTCGGTGAGAAGTAACACCGCAAGCGGCAGTAACGCAGCGGCGATCAACACCACAAACCGGAACCCCGCGCCACCCGTCAGAACGATCAGGGCGCGTCCGGCGAACAGCAGCATGGTGACGCGGATACCGAACAGAAAACGCCTGTTCAAAGGGTCCCATTCGTCTGCCGTCCGCAAACTGCGCGACAGGATGAAAAGCCCCGTCAGCGCGGACAGCGACAAGACAAGATCTGTCAGGATATTGGCCGCAGCAATCATTCAGGACCCTGATGCCAGTTTGGTCAGAAAACGCCGCACGACGGGCCGGATCATTGCGGCAAGCCAGGCCGGTTTGGGGCGCTCGGTGCGACCTTTGTAGGGATTGAGGAAATAGCCGCGATTGTCGGTGCCATGGGGCTTGCCCGTGATTGCGGCTGCCGCCTCGTAGGCCATCAGCTGACCTGTCAGAATTACCATCGGCGCAAATGACATCCGGCTGCGGCGTCCGGCGACGACCTCTCCCACCAGATCAAGGTCGATATGGTGACGGGATGAGGAGTGGATCACAACCCATTCTGATTCCCGCATAAAAGCAGTGCTGCGCTGCTCTTCGGTGATCGCGTCCCATGCCGTGCCCACCGTTGGATAACCAAGGCGTTCTTCATGCGGTGTGTCACTGGCTTTGGTCACATAGACCGATGGAAAGGGTGCGGCGTAGGCGTCGACCATCGTTTTGCCCGCCGCCCGCGCAGCCCGATAAAGCAACAGGGACGCACCCAAATCATCGGTGCCGTTCACAACGATGGCGGCCTCGCCCAACGCTTCATCAAGATGGTCCGGCCAGTCGTCGTGCCACACGGTGATCTTCATTTCGGGATTGATCTTGCGGCACATCTGCGCGGTGGCATCCGCCTTGTGCTGATCGACGGTGTCGGTGAATGCAAAGACCTGCCGGTTCAGATTGCTGACCTCGAAATGGTCGATATCCGCGATGATCAGATGACCCACACCCATGCGGGCCAGCGCCATAATCACAGCGCCGCCCATACCGCCTGTCCCGCAGACAAACACGCAACCATCGCGCAGCTTGTCCTGCTCGGCCTGCGTCACAAAACCGATATTGCGGGTGGTCATTTCATCGTAGCTGAACGTCATTCCTTTGCCCCTTTGGCGGGTCGCAGGATCGACCATTGGCGGCCGCTGTCGGCCCAATAGATCACGGGCAGGATCAAACGTTGCAGTGCCACAAAAATGCCGGTCGAGATGACCCCCAACAAGGCAGAGCGCGGCACATCGCGGACCAGATAGGTGCGGATCGCTTTAAGGTCCATCAGCCCAAGCTGGATCACATCGTCGCCGCGCTGGTAATCCAGCCTGTCCTGACAGAACGTGTTGTAAGCCGCATCGCGGTGTTTGGTGGCCTCGTCCCACGTCTTTTTCAGATCGTCTGATCCGCCGGTATAGGCGTTGGTGATCACGAACTGCTCTTCATCAAATCCCGCATCCTCGCCCACACCAAAGACGGCGCGATGATCCTCCATGATGCGCCGTGCCAGCAAAAGGTGCGTCAGCGTGCGCCTGTCCCCTGCGGGGCGGGGATAAATGTCCGAAAACATCTCGGACACCATGCCCACCACGGCGGGCACCTGCGTGACATTGGAAATCCAGACGGGCCGAAACTGGCGGCGCAAGAAGATCAAAAAACAGGTCAGTCCATATAGCACCCACGACAAGCTTTTGGACCGCTGATCGGGGTCCACCATGACAAGCCCCAGATGCAGCACCTCTGTCGGGGTAGGCTGCGTTTGCACGTCCATAATCGCCAATGCATTAAAGGCAATCGGTGTGCCGTCGTGGCGTCGCACCAGTGTGATAATGGTCTGTTCCAGCCGCGCTTTGTCGCCGGAAAATACGCCATATGTCAGCGATCCCGCGTCCAGTGTTTTGCTCGCAACTTGGCGCAGGTCAGCGGTGAGTGCGGCCAGATCATCGGCCTCCATCCACGCACCGGGCCGTTCCATCAGGCGCACTGTCAGATCGCGCCCCGACCGGATCGTGACATCCATATGCCCACGTCGCATAGCCTGTCTGATCGCCGCAAGCATACCGCCTCCTTGCCTTTGCCGTCAGGTTAGGCGGGCGGGCAGATGCGCACAAGATCGCAAATCAAAGCGTCTTGATCGCCTGATAGGCCGCTTTGTAGCGGGCGTGACTGTCGCGGAAGGCATCTGTGAGGTGGATCTGCGGCGTGACAGACCGCGCAATTGGCGGCTGTGTCGCAATCTCCGCCCCTGCCCCGGTTGCCGCCATCATGCCAAGACGCGCTGCACCCAGTGCCGCGCCGAAGTCTCCTGCCTCTGGCAGGTCGAGCGTGATATCAAGGGCTGTGGCAATGGCCTGCAACCAATAGTCCGACTTCGCCCCGCCGCCCATGGCAAGCGCACGCGTGATGGTCGTGCCGGTGGCGGCAAGCGCGTCCTGACAATCGGCGAACGCAAAACTGACACCTTCCAGCACAGCGCGTGTGGCGGCTTGCGCATCGGTGGCGTGATCAAGGTGCAGGAAATGGCCACGCACGGCCGCGTCGTTGTGCGGGGTCCGCTCTCCACCCAGATACGGCAGAAACAACGTGCGCGAGGGGGCCTGAAGGGACCCAAGAGCGGATGTAAGATCACCCGCCGATTGCCCGGTCAGTTTTGACAGCCAGTTCAGCGCATCTGTCGCCGCAAGGATCACACCCATCTGGTGCCAGGTGTACGGCACAGCATGACAAAACGTGTGGACCGCCGTCGCGGGGTCAGGGCGGTATCCGTTGTTGGCCACGAATAAAACGCCGGACGTGCCCAGTGACACAAAAGCGGTGCCATCTTTCACAACCCCTGCCCCGATGGCAGCGGCTGCGTTGTCGCCTGCACCACCAGCAACCACGCATTGCGGCAGTTCAAGCTCTGTCGCGAGATCGGCGCGTAACGTGCCTGACACTTCTGATCCTTCCACAAGGTCCGGCATCTGATCGCGCGTCAGGTGGCACGCGGCCAGAAGATCATCGGACCAATCACGCGCGCCGGTATCCAGCCAGCTTGTGCCTGCCGCATCCGACATGTCGGATACGTGGCCGCCCGTCAAAAACAGCCGCAGATAATCCTTGGGCAACAGGACTTTGGCGATCTTTGCGAAAACGTCAGGCTCGTTTTCGCGCACCCAATCCACCTTGGGTGCGGTGAAGCCCGGAAAGACGATATTGCCGGTGATGTCTCGGAATTGCCCCTGTCCGTCCATCGCGGCGGCTTGGGTGTGACTACGCGTGTCGTTCCACAGCATGCAGGGCCGCAGCGGTTTGTCGTCGGCGCCGACCAAAGTGGCCCCGTGCATGTGCCCAGCCAGACCGATACCAGCCACGCCGCTAAGGTCGTGATTAGCGCCAAGGCCCTTGATCGCGTCAACCGCGGCTCGGCACCAACTGTCGGGGTCTTGCTCGGACCAGCCGTCATGCGGGCGCGTCACGGACAAGGGCGCGGTGTGTTCGCCCAAGATCGTCTGGTCCTCGGCCATCAGAACCGCTTTGAGTGACGAGGTTCCAAGATCAAGGCCGATGAACATCAGGCGGCGTCCCTTTTGGGGTTTTTGCCAAGGATGATCATCGACAAGATGTCATCCTCGGTCACATCCTCAACCCGCTCGGCACCCACCATCTGGCCGTTTTTCATCACGGCCACGCGGTCGCACAGTTCCATCATCTCGCGCGTGTCGTGGGAGATCAGGAAGATGCCAAGCCCCTGCTTTTTGAGCTCCTGAATCAGGTCGGCGACCATCTTGGTTTCGTGGACACCCAAGGCGGCTGTGGGTTCGTCCATGATCAGGATCTTCGCGTCGAAATAGACCGCGCGCGCAATGGCGACGGACTGGCGCTGACCACCAGACAGGGCCGACACAGGCTCTTTCAGCTTTTTGAAATTCGGATTGAGCCGCGCCATGATCTTGCGCGTTTCCGCTTCCATCCGGTCGTCATCGACAAAGCCCAAAGCATTGGTCAGCTCGCGGCCCAGAAAGAGGTTCGAGGCGGCATCAAGATTGTCTGCCAGCGCCAGCGTCTGATAGATCGTCTCGATGTTATGGTCGCGGGCATCGCGGGGCGACTGGATCACCGCCTTGTTGCCTTCGATATAAATCTCGCCGCTGTCCATTTTGTAAGCGCCGGAGAGCATTTTGATGAGTGTGGATTTGCCCGCGCCGTTATGGCCCAGCAGCCCCACAACCTCGCCCGCGTTCAGCGAAATCGAGACATTATCCACCGCCTGCACACCGCCAAAGGCAATCGAGACGTTCTTCATTTCGACAAGTGGTGCAGTCATTATTTTGCTCCCGTGCGCTTACGGTATTGAATATCGAGCCAGACAGCGACGACCAGAACGCCGCCGACGACGATGTTTTGCAGTGGTGCGTCCACGCCCACCATCGCCATGCCCGACTGCAAGGATTGCATGATCAGCGCGCCAAGGATCGCGCCATAAATTGTGCCGACCCCGCCCGACAATGCGGTGCCACCGATGACGGCAGCGGCGATGACGCGCAACTCGTCCAGCGTACCCAGATCGTTGGAGTGGTTCGCCAAACGGCTGGAGGCCACGACCGCGGCGATGGCGCACAGCACGCCCATCAAAGCGAAGATTTTCACCGTGAGCATGCGGGTGTTGATACCCGAAAGTTGTGCCGCGTCAGGGTTACCACCGGTCGCAAAGATGTAGCGGCCAAACCGCGTGCGGCGGGCGATGATCGTCATCACAGTGGCAATCGCGATCAGCAGCAGGACCGAGATCGGGAGGCCGTAAACAGGCGCACAGCCCTCGGCGACCTCACAGCCGTATTTCGCAGGATCGCGGGCGACGACCCGCTCCGGCACCGCATAATTTGTCAGGATCGCGATAAAGCCAAGGATGGCCGCGACGATGATGGCCGCCAATGACGCCTCGGCCCAAAGCGGCTTGACCGGAAAATCGTGCTTCATCTTCGTGCTGCGCGATTTGAAAATCAGCGCCACGGCAACCACGGCGGCCGCAATGCCAATCGCCCAGCTTGTCGTGCCGCCAAGCGTGCCGTTGATGCCGCCAAAAGTCATGAAGGTATCATCCAGCGGGCCGATGGTCTGGCCATTGGTCTGATACCAACCGACGTTGCGCCAGACGAGGAAACCGCCAAGCGTCACGATAAAGGCGGGAATGCCCTGATAACCCACAAGCCAGCCGTTAAAAGCACCGATCAGCGCGCCCAGCGCCACGCCTGCCGCAATCGCAATCCAAGGGATCGCCCAATGGCCAATCTCAAGCCCCATTGTGCCGGGAAGCCAGCGCACCTGCGTCATCGCCATAAGTGCGGAACAAGCCGCCAAAATCGCGCCCACTGACAGGTCGATGTGGCGGGTAACAATCACGAAGACCATGCCGGTGGCCATGATCGCCACAGAAACCGTCTGGATCGTCAGGTTAAAGATGTTGCGCGGCGTCAGAAAGCGCCCGTCTGTCAGCACGTTGAACACGATGCACACCAGAAAGAACGCCCCGATCATGCCAAGCATACGGGTGTCGATTTCGAGCGATTGCATCAGTGATTTCTTGCGGGGCGCGCTTTGCGCGGTGGCGTCGGACATAGGTCAGGCTCCGGAGCTTGGGATCACGTTATCATGGCATCCGCAGCGGCCCTGCGGATAGCAAAAAAGCGTATCATGATGTTGGAAAGACGGTTGGTGACACAACCGCAAATGCCCGGCCCGCCGCATGAAACATGCGACAGGCCGAAACAGGGAGGTATTAGTTACAAGGTGCAGGACCGTCGACAACACCCTGACACAGCGATTCCACTGTGATCCAGCCTGCGTCTGTCACGGCGGACAGGTTAGCAGCAGTCACAGGCACAGGTGCGAGGAACATGGCGTTCATCTCTGTGCCGGCTGGCGATGTCCACTTCTGACCACCTTCGATGGCGACCATGCCACCATCAGCACCGGCCAGTTCAACCGCGATTTCAGCAGCGGCTTTACCCAGATCACGTGCGTCCTTCCAGACAGACACAGTCTGCGTGCCGAGTGCGACGCGGTTCAGGGCTGCGTGATCGCCGTCCTGACCGGAGACAGGAATGCCTTCCATGCCTTGCGCTGTCAAAGCAGCGACAACACCACCGGCAGTACCGTCGTTGGAGGCCACAACCGCGTCGACGTTGTTGTCGTTGGCGGTCAGGATCTGCTCCATGTTGCGCTGTGCGTTGGCTGGCAGCCAGCCATCTGTGTAGGCTTCGTCAACGATGGTGATTGCACCGCTGTCGATTGCCGCTTGCAGGATTTCCTGCTGGCCACCGCGCAGGAAGTCTGCGTTCGGATCGGTGGGCGAGCCCTTGATCATGACGTAGTTGCCTTCAGGCTGTGCCTCAAGCACGGCACGCGCCTGCATCCGGCCCACTTCAACGTTGTCGAATGTCAGGTAGAACGCGCGATCGTCTTCGATCAGACGGTCATACGCCACAACAGGAATACCCTCGGCATCGGCAGCTTCAACAGCTGGGCCGATTGCGGCGCTGTCTTGCGCAAGGATGATAAGCGCGTCGACGCCTTGAGCGATCAGGCTCTCAACGTCCGACAACTGCTTGGCAGAAGACGATTGGGCGTCGGCGGATACGTATGTCGCGCCAGCAGCTTCCAAGGCTTCTTTGATCGCAGCTTCGTCAGTTTTCCAACGCTCTTCCTGAAAGTTGGACCAGCTGACGCCAACGGTCACACCGTGGCCATCGGCAAACGCAGCCGTGCTGAAACCGGTGACGGCAATCGCCGCAGCGATGATTGATTTATGCATATTTTCCTCCCAAAGAAATGCCCGCCCTATTCCTGAGCAGGCCGAGTCACGTGACCCGATAGCTTAACGTGGCGCGATTATTTTCACTTGTCAAAATAAAAAATGCGTATTCAGCCGAAAAGGTCGCAGTTTTTGCTAGTCTGGTTGTGAATATCGGTGCAAAATACAATGATTAGCACCGCTTTAGTTTTGCAGGTGCAGAAAATAGGTAAGTAGCGATGTACGATGTGACCGAAACCAAGCAAGTGACTGCGCAGGATGGCTGTGGCCCGATGTTGCCCGCGCTTGAGACTGACACACGTCCATTGCGCCAACAAGTCTTTGAACACGTACGAGCGGCGGGTCGCGCAGCACGGGCTGATGTGACGCGCGCTTTGGCGATCAGCGCAGGGTCTGCCACCACCATTACCGCCGATCTGATTGCCGCCGGTCTGCTGCAAGAAGTTGAGGATGCGCCGCGCGAAAGTGGTCGTGGCCGCCCGCCTGTCGCGCTCGAAGTTGTCCCTGAGGCGCGCTATGTCATCGGTATCAAGCTGTCTGACGGCAAACATTCGATTATGCTGGCAGATTTTGCGGGCCACGCCGTGGCCGAGGCAACGCTCGGCTCATCCGTCAACCGCAAGACAACAGCCGAACTGATGGATGAGATCGCCCTTTTGCTGGATGCCGTTCTTGCCAATGCCAAGATGGAAGCGCACCAGATCAGCGCCGTGGGCATTGGGGTGTCCGGCATTGCCGACTATCAAACCGGCGTGGTCGCTTGGTCGCCCATGCTGCTGGAGCGCGACGTTGACCTGGCGGCGGCGTTTCAGGACCGCTTTGGGATTCCCGCACATATCGACAATGACGCCAATGTTCTGACGCTGGCAGAACTTTGGTTTGGCACGGGCCGCACGATGAAAGATTTTGCGGTTGTCACCATTGAAAACGGCGTCGGCATGGGACTGGTTTTGAACAACAGGCTCTATCGTGGATCGCGCGGGATGGGTCTGGAACTGGGCCACACCAAGGTACATCTTGATGGCGCGCTGTGCCGCTGCGGCCAACGCGGTTGCCTTGAGGCTTATCTGGCCGACTATGCGCTCGCCCGCGAGGCTGCGACCGCGCTGAACCACCTTGCGAACGCCGATATCGCGCCGCAATCGATGCTGGAAACGCTCTATGCGCAGGCCAAATCCGGCAACCTGCCAGCCCGCACCATCTTTAAGCGGGCGGCGCGGTATTTATCTGTGGGTCTGTCCAATGTCGTGCAGCTTTTTGACCCTGACCTGATTATCCTGTCGGGCGAGCGGATGCGCTATGACTACCTTTATGCCGAGGACATGCTGGCCGAGATGCAGTCACTGACACTGTCCGAAGGCCGTGCGCCCTGCCGCGTGGAAATTCACGGCTGGGACAATCTTGTCTGGGCGCGTGGCGCGACGGCTCTTGCTCTGTCTGCGCTGACCGACACCGTTCTGGGTGACGCCCGATGAGGGCTTTGGTCTTTTTGTTGACCGCAGGAACCGCGCAGGCCGATCCGGCCTTTGAAAACCGCTCCGACGCATTGCCAGATCACAGCTATACTGGCGGGTGGGAACACTTCGTGGGCGGTGGTGTGGCTGTGTTTGATTGCAACGGCGATCTGTTGCCCGACATCTTTGCCGCCGGTGGCAGCACCCCTGCCCGCCTGATGCGCAATGCAGGTGACTTCACATTTTCGAATATGCCACTGCCCGACATGACGGGCGTCACAGGTGCTTATCCGCTCGATATCGACAATGACGGGGTCATAGACCTGTTCGTGATGCGCGCCGGACCGAACATCGCCCTGCGCGGCGGGCCTGATTGCAGCTTTTCCGACGCGACCGCCGACTGGGGTATCCCGCAGACGGATCAATGGACGACCGCCTTCACCGCGTGGTGGGAGGAGGACGATCTCCGCCCGACGATGGCGCTTGGCAATTACGTAGATCGCACCAATCCCGATGGCCCGTTCGAGGCTTGTGATACCAATACCATATTGCGCCCTGTCGCTGACGGATATGTCGCTGATACCCTCGCCCCTGGTTTTTGCCCGCTGTCGATGCTGGCCGCACGCGATGCACGTGGCCGCCCGACGCTGCGCGTTTCCAACGACCGCCACTACTACGTCAAAGGCGGGTACGAGCAGATGTGGGATATCGCAGAGCAGCGGTTTCTGGGGCCAGACGACGGCTGGGACAACGTCTCGCTCTGGGGCATGGGTATCGCCAGCGCCGACCTGACAGGCGATGGCCGCGATGAGGTGATGCTGACGTCGATGGGCGACCAGCTTTTGCAACTGGCACAGCCTGATGGCACCTATGCGGGCGCGCCCTACAGCATCGGCACCTACGCCCAGCGCCCGCATACAGGCGGCGACGGGCGGCCCTCAACGGGCTGGCACGCGGAATTTGCGGACATCGATAATGACGGGCGCCCCGATTTGTTCATCGCCAAGGGTAACGTGGACCAGATGCCCGGCATGGCCACGCGCGACCCCAACAACCTGCTGATACAAGAAGCTGACGGCACGTTCGTCGAGATGGCCGAGGTGGCTGGTATCGCGACCCTCGACCGGTCGCGCGGCGCGGCATTGGCGGATTTTGATCTGGACGGACGACTTGATCTGGTCGTCGTGAACCGCCGCGCCCCGTTAGAGCTTTACCGCAATGTGACGCCTGACACCGGCAACTGGCTGCGCGTGACGCTGGAACAAGACGGACCAAATCGGAACGCCATTGGCGCGGTCATCCAAGTGGGCGATCAGTCTCGCCAGATCACCGTCGGCGGCGGTCACGCTGGCGGGCAAGCCCTGCCCCTGCACTTTGGTCTGGGCGACGCGGACAAGGCTGACATTACGATCACTTGGCCCGACGGCACGCAGACCCAAGAGCGCGGCGACGCGAACCAGACCATCATCATTTCGCGCTAATCCACTTGTGGCACGGGCAACCCGCTTGGCACCGCGCGCGGTATGCCCAAACGCCCGACAAAGGCCGCCGGATCGGTCAGCGCCTCCATGAAGGCCACCAAGGCGGCGACGTCATCGGCGCTCAAATCCACTGGGTCGGCACTGACAGCGTCACTGATCGCCGCGACCTGCACCGGATCGTTCATCACAACAAAGTCGTCGCCTTCGTAATCGGGTAAGCTCACCGTTGCCGCATCAAACCGCGCCAGCCCCACCACCGGATCGGCATGGTCGGCAATAAACGCCGCCAGATCAGCATGCGCACCCGCATGACCATAAGGCGCAGTCAGCGTCACATTGCGCAGTGACGGCGTGCGAAAAGCGTAAAGATCAGCCGGATCGCCAGTCACGCGAAAGCGGCCCTCATCCCTTGCGTGATCCTCAAACGTGGCCGATTTCCCCGGCCCCAATTGCGGCGCGCCCATCGCGTGAAACTGATGATCGGTCTGGAACGGTCCGCTATGACAGCCTGCACAGCCTGCATCGCCGTAAAACAGGTCCATACCGGTTGCCGCCAGTCCGGGCAGGTCCCTTTCCCCGCGCAGCACCCCATCAAACGGCGATGTGTCTGACCGCCACTCATGCTCCATAAACACGGCAATCGCATTTGAAATATCAGCAAAAGTCACGTCATCGGCGCTTGAGATATGCGGATAGACCGCCACAAACTGATCGGCATAGACCGGATAACTGACAACGCGCTTTGCGATCAGATCCCACGCACCACCCTCGCCCGCAATCAGCCCTTGCCGCACAGCACGGCCAACCTCGTTTTCGGAATGACCGCCTGCCATCTCATCTCGGCTGAGGACCGGAAACATCGTCTGCGCAGACAAAAGCGACGCAAAGCCCGCAACCATATCGGCATCCATCGGCGTGCGCAGACCACCCGGGCGATCGGCATCAACCTCGATCCGGCCATCATGGAATAGAACCGTAAATTCATTGGCACCAAGGTTGAAGAGCGCTGGCGCGTTACGCGGAATACGCTCTTCGGGCATATTGTCAGGATCAGCCAAGCGCGCGGGGCCAAGCCCGATGCCACCCTCACCAAACGACAGCGCCACGCCGTCCGCTGTACCAAGGTCTGGGTGGTGGCACGTGCCACACGCGATATTTTTGTTCCCCGACAGGATCGGGTCATAAAACAAAAGCTGCCCCAACTGCGCCTCGTCCAAATTGATCGGGCGATAGCTGTCGTCACTGACCGGATCGGGCAAAGGCGCGGCCATTAGGCCACCCCCCTGACATCCCATGATAATTGCGGTGATAATACAGCGCATGATACGGCCTTCCCGTGTCGTTTGACCCATCATGGGCGATCACCGAAGCCGTATCAACCAGTGATCTGGTGTTTGACCAAAGCAGGGAATCGTACTAGAACAAAATAGGAACAAACTGAAAGGAGACCCCGTGCAGTGCCCCCCTGTTGCTCTCAAATCCAACCTGTCACGCACGGCACCTGCATCAGATGTGGTGCAGGACTCCATGCAGGCCACATTGTCAGAGGTGTTTTCGGACAACGCCGTGGACGGGGCCATCACGGGCTTTACGCTGGCACATCTGGCGCAAAGCGACAAACCCCTGCTGTGGATACAGGACAGACTGTCACGCCGCGAGGCCGGACGCCCCTATTTGCCGGGCCTGCCAGTCAAATGCGATGTGATCCACGTGGACGTCAGCAAACCCGTCGATGTGCTCTGGGCGATGGAGGAAGGCCTGCGCTGTTCTGCCCTGTGTGCGATCATCGGCGAAGTGTGGGGCGATCCGCCCGCGCTGGATTTCACGGCCACAAAACGTCTGGCCATGCGGGCCGAGGCACAAAACGTGCCGGCATGGCTGATGCGCCGTGGGGCCACAGCCAACCTGAGTGCGGCACGGATGCGCTGGCGCGTGGCCTCCCTGCCCAGCCAGGCCAAACCCTACGACAGCCGCGCACCCGGTGCACCACTGTGGCAGGCAGAGCTGTTTCGCGCCCGCTGGCGGGCTCCCGGCCAATGGGTGGCCAGCCATGACACCACCGGTCTGCATCTGGCACACGGGCTTGACCATGCCACGCCACATCACGCCCAGTACCCCCAACAGGCCACAGGCTGACGCGGCCCCCTCGCATCATTTTGCCAAAAATATCTCCCGCCGGAGGCATCCCGCAGGCGCAATCCGCGTAACCTGCATCATGGCTGACCACGATCCGCCACCGCGCCCATGACCCATCAGGACAAGCTGCACGTCCTGCCTTTTCCCGCTGCATCAGGGACCACCGCGCCAAGGCGCGCCGCGGCTGCCACCGCCCCCCGACAGGACAGATCACCCGATAGCGGGCCAGATGCAATCGCATCCAGTCCGCAACACTCCCGCCCGGATCCGTCCGATAAACTCGCACGGGCCATCGCGGCCTTGCGCGGCGCACTGGAAGCCGAAGTCGCAAAACCACCTGCGCCGGACCCTGCCCCGCTTGAAGACCCTTACACTCCCGTCGGCACCCCGAAACCCCGCTGGCGGGCGGGGCCGGAGAACGGGCGCTCTGCCCCCGTGGCCGGGCGGGTGGGTGTCGCCGCAGGCGCAGTCACCCCGTCCGGCAGAGACCACACGCCCCGCGAAAAAGACCCGCTGACCCGCCGCATGACCAGTATCCACCTGCCTGATTTTGCGATGGAACGCTGGCTACGCTGGGCCGCCACACAGGCCGATGCGCCGCCCGATGATGTGCCCGTAGCGCTTGCCGTCGAAGGCCCACATGGCCCAGTGATCCACGCCTGCACACGCGCGGCATCCGGCGAAGGCGTGCACACCGGCGCGCGCGTGGTAGATATGCGCGCGCTCTGCCCTGACCTGAAAATTGTCTATGCCGATATCGCTGGCGATCAGGTCGCTCTGCAAAAACTGATGCTGTGGATGCGCCGCTGGTGTCCGTGGACGGCCGTAGATGGCCCCACGGGTCTGATCCTAGACACCACAGGATCAGATCACCTGTGGGGCGGTGAAGCCGCAATGCTGCGCGATATCGAGGAAAAGCTCTCTGCGCTGGGGTTCTCGGCCAACCTAGCCGTGGCGCCGACACATGGTGCGGCCTGGGCGCTGGCCCGTCTGGGTCAGGTACGCGACATCTGCACCGCTGAGGCCCTGAACATGCGCATCGCCCCCCTGCCCGTACGCGCCCTGCGACTGGATGCAGACACGTGCCTGCTGCTGGACCGTCTTGGCCTCAAAACCGTGGGCGACCTGATCGCCGTGCCACGCATTTCGCTGGCCCGCCGGTTTTCGCGCGCCGCATTGCCGCAAAACCCGCTGCTGCGTCTAGACCAGATGACAGGCACACTGGCCGAACCGCTCAGCGCGCAGTATGACCCGCCGCGCTTTGCCGTGCAGGCCAATCTGGCTGAACCTGTGCAGGACCCGACAGCCCACCTACCTGCCCTTTGCACAGAACTTTGCGCAGGGCTGGATGCGCAGGGCTTTGGCGCGCGCCGCATCCGTGTCACCGTCTTTCGCACCGACGGAGAGGTCAGCCACGTCGAAGTCGCCACAGCACGCCCTTCACGCGATGCCGGTCACATCTGCAAACTGTTCGACGACAAACTTGACGCGATCAACCCCGGCTTCGGCTTTGACCTGATCACACTGGGTGCCACAGTGGTCGAGGCGCTGACAACCGTGCAAACCCGGCTGGATGGCCCCGCCGATGATGACAGTGCGCTGGCACAACTGACCGACAGGTTGACCGCGCGGCTGGGCACCCATGCCGTGCGCCGTGCTGTGCCACATCCCAGCCATGTGCCTGAACGCGCCACCCGCTGGGAGCCGGCCCTGCAACACATAAAGACACCCGATATCATCCGTCTCGCCCGACCCGTGCGCCTGTTTGACCACCCCGAGGAAGTCCGTGTGCTTTATGCCGTGCCCGAAGGCCCGCCCGCACAATTTGTCTGGCGGCGGGTAACCCATAAGGTGATCCGTTTTGAAGGCCCTGAACGCATCGCGCCTGAATGGTGGCAGGACATGCCCCGCACGCGCCTGCGCGATTATTACCGGGTGGAGGATCACTATGTGCGCCGCTACTGGATTTACCGCCACGGCGTATTGGGCGACACGCGCGGCGACACACCGCGCTGGTTTGTGCATGGTGTTTTCGCATGACCCGTTTTGACCCAACGGAGCGGCTACGCCGCAAGACTTTAGTTGGTTTTAGGGGGCGTTGCCCCCACCGCCAGAGGCGGTTCCCCCAAAGTATTTGCATCCAAAAGAAGCACAAAAACAATAAGCGTTCCGCCACTTTTCACAGCGGCGGAACGCCTTCTTCCGGAACGGTCATCGGCGCTTCCACCTGTACCGTAATCCTCTTATCGCGCCACACGGTTAATGAAGTCTTGCTTCTTTTGGACAAAAATACTTCGGGGGAGTCCGTAGGACGGGGGCAGCGCCCCCAAAACCAAATAAAATCTGTGCGGCGCAGCCGCTCCGTTTGGTGAGGGGCGGATCATGCCGGAGAATGATCATGCGCATCCCCGCAAAACTCTGCCTGAGGATGGGGAATTCACACCCAATGCCCCTGCGGAGTTTATCGAGCTTGGGTTGGCCACGTGTTTTTCGTTCCTAAGCGGCGCCTCGGATGCTGTTGATCTGGCCACAACGGCCTGGTCACTGGGCTATCACGCCATCGGCTGCGCTGATCTGAACAGCTTTGCCGGTGCCGTGCGTCTGCATACTGAGGCCCGCACCACAGGCATGCGCCCCTATATCGGTACACGTCTGGCGCTTGTTACCGGCGAGGTGTTTCTGGCCTACCCCAAAACCCGCGCAGCGTATGGCCAGTTGTGTCAGCTGATTTCCAAGGGGCGCATGGCAGATGTGGATGGCAACTGGCAGGCCAAGGGTGTCTGCGATCTGACGCTTGCAGATGTGGCCGATCATACTGACGGGACGATCCTGATCGCCGTGCCGCCGCGCGCGCTATCACGCTTTGCACGCAGCCTGCCAAAGCTCAAACGCGCTCTGCCCGCGCTCACACATCTGGCGGCCAGCTATCATTATCGCGGCGATGACCGCGCGCGGATCAACCGGCTGGATGCGCTTGCGGATGAACACAGGCTGACGTTGCTGGCCACAAATGACGTGCTGTATCACGCACCTGACCGGCGGCCCCTGCAGGACGTGATGACCTGCATCCGCGAAAAGACCACCATCGCCAAGGCAGGTTACAAGCTACTGGCCAATGCCGAACGACATCTGAAATCGCCACAGCAGATGATGACCCTGTTCAGTGAATGGCCGCATGCGATCCGCGCCAGTGTCGATCTGGCCGCACAGATTGATTTTAGCCTCGAAGACCTCCGCTATGAATACCCCTCCGAAGTCATCCCCGAAGGGCAGACAGCACAAGACTACCTCACACAGATCACATGGGAGGGGGCCGCATGGCGGTATCCGGACGGTGTGCCCGAGGAGACGCAAGCCACGATCCGCAAGGAACTGGCGATGATCCAGCAAAAGGATATCGCCCAGTATTTTCTGACCATTCACGACATTATCCGCTTTGCCCGCGAGGAGGCGCAGCCGCCCATCCTGTGTCAGGGACGCGGGTCTGCGGCCAATTCCGCCGTCTGCTATGTGTTGGGGATCACGGCTGTGGATCCCGCCCAGCATGACCTGCTGTTTGAACGTTTCATTTCCGAAGACAGGGATGAGCCGCCTGATATCGACGTGGATTTTGAACATGCCCGCCGCGAGGAAGTGATCCAGCATATCTATGCCAAATACGGGCGGCATCGCGCGGGGCTGTGTGCCACGGTGATCCACTATCGTCCCCGCTCTGCTATCCGCGAAGTGGGCAAGGTCATGGGCCTGTCAGAGGATGTGACAGGCGCGCTGGCCAAAACGATCTGGGGGTCGTGGGGGAAGGATGTGGATGGCGCTCATGTGTCCGAGGCGGGACTGGACCTCAGCGATCCGGTCCTGCGCCGCACCATTATCATCGCCCAGCAGATGATCGGGATGCCGCGCCATTTGGGGCAGCACGTCGGCGGGTTTATCCTCACGCAAGAGGCGCTGACATCCACTGTGCCCATTGGCAACGGGGCGATGCCGGACCGCACGTTTATCGAATGGGACAAGGATGACATCGACGCGCTGGGGATCCTGAAGGTCGATATTCTGGCGCTGGGGATGCTGACGTGTATCCGCAAATGCTTTGACCTGATTGGTGCGCATTATGGGCAGGACTGGACACTGGCCACGGTCCCGCAAGAGGACCCGCGCGTTTATAATATGCTGTGCAAGGGCGACAGTATCGGCGTGTTTCAGGTGGAGAGCCGCGCGCAGATCAACATGCTGCCGCGTCTGCGTCCGCGCACGTTTTATGATCTGGTGATCGAGGTGGCGATTGTGCGCCCCGGCCCTATTCAAGGCGATATGGTGCACCCCTATCTGCGGCGGCGGTCGGGTGAAGAGGCGATCGCCTACCCAGCGCCTGCCGCACCGCATGATCCGCAGGAGCTTAAGAAAATTCTGGGCCGCACGTTGGGCGTGCCGATCTTTCAGGAACAGGCGATGAAGATCGCGATTGATGCCGCCGAGTTTTCGTCGAAAGAGGCAAATGAATTGCGCAAGGCCATGGCCACGTTCCGGTCGCGCGGCACGATTGACCAGCTATATGACAAGATGGTGGGGCGCATGGTGCGGCGCGGTTATGACGAGACGTTTGCGCAAAATTGCTTCAACCAGATCAAAGGTTTCGGCGAATACGGCTTTCCCGAAAGCCATGCCGCCAGCTTTGCGCAACTGGTCTATGTGTCCAGCTGGCTGAAGTGTCATTTTCCGGCTGTCTTTTGTGCCGCCTTGCTGAATTCGCAGCCCATGGGATTTTATGCGCCGGCCCAGCTTGTCCGTGATGCGCGCGACCACGGGGTTGAGGTGCGCGCGGCAGATGTGAATTTCTCGGACTGGGACACAACGCTGGAGCCGATCAGCACAGGCGGCTGGGCGCTACGGCTGGGTTTGCGGCAGATCGGCGGGCTGCGCGAGGATGCGGCGGCGCGGATTATGGCCGCACGCGATCATCCCTACGACGACATTCCCGATCTGCAAAAGCGCGCGGGCCTGACAGCCGCCATCGTGCGCCGTCTGGCCGAGGCGGATGCCATGCGATCCATGTTCATCGACCGCAGGCAGGCCTTATGGGAGGCAAAGGGCCTGCGTGATGCGCCTGATCTGCCGTTGTTTCAGGACACCCGCGACGAAGGGCGCGAGATCACGGTGCCCCTGCCCGTCATGCCTGTGTGCGAACAGGTCGTGGCCGATTACCAGACGACGCGGTTGTCATTGAAAGCGCACCCGATGTCATTCCTGCGCACATCTATGCGCAAACAGGGCTTTATGGATACCAAAGAGCTGCTGAACAGCCGCCCGCATCAGCGCGTGAAAATGGCAGGTCTTGTCTTGATCCGCCAAAAACCCGGCACGGCAAAGGGCGTCTGTTTCATCACCATCGAGGACGAGGTCGGCGTGGCCAATCTGGTCGTCTGGCCCAAGATGATGGAGGCCTATCGCAAGGTCGTCATGCAATCACGCCTGCTGTCCATCGAAGGATACGTGCAGCGCGACGCCGAGATTATTCACGTGGTCTGCACCCATCTGATTGACCGGACGGATGCCCTGCTACGGCTGGCACCGGGCGGGATGGAACAGCAAATGGCGCGCGCGGACGAGGTGAAAAAACCTATTCCAGCGCCCAGCCGAACGCACCCGCGTAACGTGCGCATCCTGCCCAAAAGCCGTAATTTTCATTAAACGTCAGCGGCATAATCTGCCCAGCGTCTCCTGATGAATCGGCACGCCCGCAAGCTGGCACAAATGCCACCCCAAGACCTGATTGCTGGACAGCACAGGTTTGGCGATCTTGGCTTCAATCGCGGCGATCACGTCAAAGGTGCGCAGGTTCGTGCAGGACAGGAACACAGCATCGCAGTCGGGACGGCTTCCCATTGCGCAGGCCGCATCGCTGATGGCGTCCGGGGCAATGCGCGCCACGTGCGCCTCAAGCGGTTCATCAAAACTGTCAAAGGCCATCACTTTGATCCCCGCCGCATCCAGTACGTCGCGCAACCGGTCCGAAACGCTGGCCACATAGGGGCTGATCAATCCGATGCGTGTAAGGCCAAGATGGCGGCAGGCAGCAATCAACGCCGTCACCGGATCGGTCACAGCGGCCGTATCCGTGCCTTTTGAAATCAGCGCACCTACCCGGTCTGCCCCGATCTCGGCCACAGCAGAGGTGCAACCGTAGCCCACCGCGCTGAGGCGCTTACCCTCTGGAAACAAGGCTGCAGCGGAGGTCAGACGCCCTTCCATGTCGCGCAGCGCTGCACTGCTGACAGCCGGAGCAGATGCGATCCGCGAGACAAGATAAGGGGTGTCATCGGGCAGCATCTGGCGCATGTCCCGTTCCAGTGTCTCGTCGGCCTGCAACACAATCAGCCCGATTGCGGGCGCAGATGCATCAATCAACGTGTAGGGCAATGCCATCAGTCGCTTGCTTCTTCGCTCAGGATCACCAAAACGCGCGAGGTTTCATCCAAGTCCAAATTGGCACTGCCTGCCTGAGCGGCCAGCAAACCCGCAAGACCCGCAGCCCCAGATGGCGTAGAGGTCAGCCCTGCCGCCTGTGCTGCAATCGCGCCGCCCGCGCCTTCGGCCTCGGAGATGAGCATGAAATCGGTTGCGTCCCGCGCCAGGCTTTTCAGCGCGATCAATGACGGTTCCTTGCAATCCAGGCGCCCCATGTCAGAGCTTGGGCCGGTTGTCACTTGCGCTGATCCCGCGATGATCGAAGCGTGCAAGGCCGGGGCCACGTCAGGCTCGACCACGATGATACGCGGCGCATCGCCCCACGCTTTTCGCGCATAGGCCGCACTGGCAGCCGCTAGCCCGCCGACACCGGCTTGCAAAAAGATATGGGTCGGGGCTTGGTCAATTTGATTCACGGTTTCAGCCATCAGCGCCAGATATCCCTCCATCAATAGATGGGGTCGATCAAAATAGCCGGGCCACGAGCTATCGGACAGCAAGGTCCAGCCGTTGTCATCTGCGGCCTGCATGGCACCGGCCATACTGTCTTCGTAGATCGCGCCATGCCGTTCCACCTGCGCGCCGATGGCGCGCAGCCTGTCGGCAAAGGTCTCAGGCACTGTATCCGCGAGGAAAACGACCGCATTGGCACCGAAAGCCTGCGCACCGGCAGCCACAGAAAGCCCGTGATTTCCGGCACTTGCAGTCACGTATGTTCGACCCTGCGCGACACCCTTTTCGGCATCAGATGCAATCACATAGGCCGCACCCAGCGCCTTGAAGCTGCCCAGCCCCATCCGGCCACGTTCGTCCTTGATATTAACCTGCGCAACTCCCGCCGCCGCGGCAAGTGCGGGGGATGCGACAAGCGGCGTTTGAGCGGCAACCGGACAGCGCGCAAGCAGCGTTTGCGGGCGGGCCGCATCGGTGCTGGTGTCAGGCACGTCATGCAATGCTGCCAAGACAGCAGCACGGGTTTCAGCGGTGTTGGTAAAAATATCCATGGGCCGATGTTAGCGGCATGGCCGTTATTTCCAAGCCATCGCCGCAAACATTCTCGCCAGAAACGGATATGCCCACAAAAAAGCCTGCCCCGCGACATCGGGGCAGGCTCAAAACTAACTTAAATCGGTGGCTTTATTCGCTGTGCAGAACCACGACACCTTCGGTGCCATCGACCGTACCGTTGGCAGTACCCGCAAACTCTTCGGCGGACAGGCCGTAAAGATTTCCGTAAAGCGCCATGGTGTCAGAGCTGTTGTTGATGGTGATCTCGCCCGCCAAGGCGCTGCCATCACGTACCGCATCAATTGTGCCGTCAAAGCTGGACAGATCAATCTCGCCATCGACATCGGAGTTGCCGAGGTTGATGTTCATCGAAAACGTGCCCTGCTCGACGTCAGTGCTGCCAACGGCGGCAAAGTTGGCTTCTCCGTCATATGTCACGGTGCCGCTGTCGGCCAGATTTTCAACCGGCGTGGTCAGGCCACGCACGTAAGCCCACTGGCGGTCAGGCGTGCCATCGGCATCAAGATTGTCACCGGTTGCGAAAATCGTGACTGTCGACGCATCGCCGATTTCGATGGAGTCTTGCAGAATTTCCAGACCACCTGTCTCGGAGATTTGGGCGCGATTTGGCAGCAGGACGGTTGATCCGGCGATGTTCAGCGTGGTTGTGCCACCGGCAGAAACGCTGGACACGTCTGTATCGAGAGTGCCGTCAGAGGCAAGCACGTAGCCGCCAACTGACGTGGTTACATCATCGGTCGGATCAATCGTGCCTTGAGTGTCAAGTTCGGCGGCGCGCAGGTTGCCGCCATTGGCCGCTGTGGCTGCTGCTGCGGAGTCATTGAACGAAAAATCAGGCGTAAAACCAGAATTATCAGAGCCGCTTCCGCTGCTGCAGGCGGCAAGGGCAGATACGGCTGCAATAAGGCTGATTTGGGTGTAAATTGACATGTCGCGCTCCGAAGAATGATGTAGGTTCTAGATCAAACGAAATGAGGGACGATTGGTTCCCAATGATAAAAAGGTTACGACATGACAAATCAAATTCCCGGCCTGCAGACACTGGTCGCGCTGTACGAAGAGGCGCTAGGGACATCCGCAGATCCGGACTTTGATACCGCTTCCTATCTGTCGCCGTTTGTAGAAGCAGGGCAGATCGTCATGGGCACCAAGCGTCAGGGCGGTGAGGAAAGCCATTTCGGCTTTGCGATCTGGGCCAAGGTTGCGCGCGAAACCCACGACGCACTTGCAGACGGAACACTGGACCCGCGCAAAGGCGGCAAGGACGCACTTGAGGACGGGCCGATGGCGTGGATTGTCGATCTGGTGTGCCCGCCTGCCCTTGCTGACACATTCCTGAAATCAACAACGGCCGCCCTGTTTCCAGAGCAGCCGGTGATGGCAAGATTGCTTGATCAGAACGGGGCCGCCCGCTGCATCGTGGCGCAGCAGCCGACCCCTTACGTATGATCAGAAGATAAAGACGTCGCTCGTCAGTTCCTCGCTGGATACACCTTCGAAGACGAGCGCGTCACCACTGTCACCGATGTTCACATAGGCAGAACCGGTGAACGGATCATCCATGATAGTGCCAATGAACTCATCAGGTGTGAGCGCAAGATCGTAGGCTGACAGGTCGATCTGGTCCTTTGTGGCGTCCAGACCGTAGATGAAGTCTTCACCACCGCCCTGTGTCAGCTCCAACGTCACCTTGTCGGTGCCATCGGCACTGCTTTGGAAGACGAAGAAGTCTGTGCCAGCGGAACCCTGGATCACGGTATTGCCCGCACCGGTTTCGACCAGATCCATGCCAGACGATGTCTGGATGGTCTTGTCGTTGTCGCCACCGATAATTGTGGACAGACCGCTTTCGCTGCGTGCCGCGTCATCCGAGATAATCAGCGTTTCTGCAACACCATTGGTATCTGCAAAGTAGCTGCCAAAGGATGTCACTGTGTCGTTGCCTGTGTTGCCAGACGCCTCCACAACGATGTCCGATGTCTCGGTCTCAAGCGAGCCGTTGACCATGTAGCTGTCGCCACCCTGACCACCATCAAGCGTATCTTGCTCAAAGGCGCCCTTCTCGCGGCCATCCAGCATATCCATGCCAGCACCGCCATTCAGGACATCCTGACCTGCCGCACCGGTCAACTGATCGTTGCCGCCGTTGCCGTTCAGCGTGTCATTGCCGTCACCACCATTAGCGCGGTTGTTACCTTCCGAGCCGTTGTAAGTGTCGTCCATGGCCGTCGCACCACCTGTCGGGCTGGACCAGCCCTGATCACCATCAAGGTTGCCGCCGTTGGTGGTTGTGCCACCGGAGCCGCCGTTGGAGTTGTTGAACGTTGGCGCGCTGCCACCGTTGCCACCTTCAACACCCTGTGCCGTTACATCGATGATCACGCGTGTCTCTGCGCTCTCGGCGATGCCATCGCTGGCCTTATAGGTGAACTCGTCCTGACCGACAAAGCCAGCATTCGGCGTGTAGTCAAAGCTGCCGTCTGCATTCAGCGTCACGTCGCCGTTCATCGCGTTCATCACCAGCGCCGCGTCAAGCACTTCGCCATCAGCATCGGTATCGTTGAACAGGACACCTTCGCCAGCGACCACTTTCATGGTGGAACCGGTGTAGGCTGTGTAGCGATCAAAAAACGGCTCTGGCTCATCGTTGGCAACAGGCGCATCGTTCACGGCTGCAAAGTCGATCTCAACCAGACCATTGTCGGTCAGACCTTCATCAGACAGCACGTAGACAAAGCTGGCTGTGCCGTTGAAGTCCTGATCGGGACGGAAGAAGATGTTTGCATCCTCAAGCGATACACTGCCGCCGACTGCGCCAAACACACCGGCAATCTGGATCGGGTTCGGACCATTGTCCTGATCGCGGTCGTTCGACAGAACGTCAGCGCTCTTGATGGTCAGTACCTGATCTTCAACACCGTCGTACTTGTCGTCAACAGCGATTGGGGCAAGGTTCTTTGTTGCACCCGGTTCTGTGACTGGGATCGAGATATCCACACGTGTCGAGGACGCGCTGTTCGCTGTGCCATCGTTGGCAAAGTAAGTGAAGAAGTCTTCACCTTCATAGCCAGCGTCCGGCGTGTACTCAAAGCTGCCGTCTTCGTTAAGGCGCAGCGTACCGTTGCTGACGTCCTGATCCAGCACTGCGGTCAGGGTGTCACCATCGATGTCGCTATCGTTGCGCAGGATCGACCGGTCGGCTTGAGTTGTCAGCGTGGTATCGGCTGCAACCTTGAAGCTGTCAGGGTTCACCATTGGCAGATCGTTGATGTTCTCAACGGTCACCCGCACGATGCCTTCGTCACGCAACATGGTTTCACCCACGCTGACTGTGTAAAGCAGCTCAAACGTGCCGTAGTAGTCGGTTGGCAGTTGATATTCGATCACCCGATCCTGCAGACCGGCAACGCCGGGACCCGTGTCACCGCGCACGGCGCTGACTGTCAGGCTTGAACGATCACCCGAATATTCGTCGTTGCCGACAAGGTCAGCAACATCGATCAGGATTGTGCCACCTTCCTGGAACGTCAGCTCGTCATCGTTGGCAACCGGAACAGGTTGGCCGCTGCCTGTGATTGGCGTGCCGCTACCTGTGCCTGTGGACGACCCGTCCACCAGCAAAGTGGCTTCAACAGGCTGGCTGGATGATGTGCCATCGGACACATTGTATGTGAACTTGTCTTCACCCACAAAGCCAGTGTTTGCCACATAGCTGAAGCTACCGTCGCCGTTCAGCGTCAGCGTGCCGTTTTGCGTTGTGGTCGCGATTTCAGCCGTCAGCATGTCGCCGTTGGCGTCAAAATCGTTGGCCAGAACACCGTTGGCTGCGTTGACCTGCAACTCGCCGCCGGTCTCATAGCTTTCGGTCACAACTGTCGGGCTTGCATTGGTTGGTGCAAGGCTCTGATCACCGGATGCACCGGCTTCACGACCTTCTTCTGCACCCGACCGGATGTAGTTCAGCGTTGCTGCCTTCAGATCGTTTTTGGCCGATGGCGGCAAATCGGGGTTTTCCTTGATGTAGTTTTCAGCAGAGAAACCCCTTGTTTCATCGCCACGCTCAAGGCCCTTGGTTGCGTAAACAGACGCGCCCAGATCGTTGATTTGCGCCTCGGACATCTTGGCAAAGTTGTAGCTGCCAAACTTGTCGATGTTGGTGGCAATGTAGGTCAGACCGTCAAACTGGCGGATATCCATCGCGTTCAGGGTCGTCGCGTTTGTCTCGAAACGCTCCACATTGGTGAAGATGTCACGCTCTGCGCCACCTTTGGACACGGCATATGTCAGACCAGAGCTGTCCTTGAAGATGTCATCAACATCACCAACAAACGCTGTGTCTGTGCCGCCCTGACCGTCAACAAAGTCGTCGCCCTGACCACCGTTGAGGAAGTCATCACCACGACCGCCCGACAGGTTGTCGTTGCCTTCGTTACCCTGAATGAAGTCGTTGCCGTCGCCGCCATCAAGACGGTCGCCAGACTTGCCACCCGATAGATCGTCGTTGCCGCTGTTGCCGACAATGTTGTCGATCCCGTCGGTGCCAGACAGATCGTCGTCATTCAGCGTGCCTTCGATGGCTTCACCGAACATGCCCACGAATGTGGATGTTTTAACAGCAGTGGTGGCGGCGACGTCCGCATATGCGCCTGCTGCTGCAACAGCCGCACCGGCTGCTGCGACACCGTATCCGGCTTCTGCTTCTGCTTCGGCCTCGACCTCTGTTTCGGATTCAAAGCGGCTGTCTGGTCCCTCTCCTTCCGCATCAGAGTCTGTCGCGCCATTGGCAAGCGCGGATGCTTCTGCAAGGTCGAAGAGGAATGCGGCTTCGGCGCTGCTCAGTTCGCGTGTATCCACGCGGACCTCGACGATGGCTTCATACAAACCCTCGGCTTCCAGTTCGGCTTCGTTGTCCAGACCACCAAAGATGGACAGACCGGCAACCGCTACGGCCACGGCAACGCCGCCACCGGCCGGATCCCAAGCGCGGGCGTAGGCGTAAACTTCGCCTTCTTCGCCGTCATCTGGCATCTCAATGATGATTTCGATGTTGGCACCCGATGCCGCGGCAGCGGCAGCCGCGTTGGTTGTGGCGCCTGTCTTGGTGTCGCTGTCGATACCTGGCAGACCGGCAGAGCCTGCGGCCGCCGCAGCAGCACCGGCACCGATACCAACTTCGGCCTCGGCTTCGGCTTCTGTTTCGATCTCAAGGATCAGGTCGGCAGGATTGACGGCGGGTGTTACCAGATCGCCAAACTGGCCCAAAGGCTCTGGTCCGGGCAGGTCTACGTCAGAGAACGTGTTCACATCGTTGTCGTAGACGCTGGTGGCTACGGATGTCGCTGTTGCGGCCTCAGACGTGATGCCCACGGCGCTGTTGCCGCCCTGAACCGCCGATGCACCTGCACCAGCCGCTGCGGCGTTAAAGCCGATTTCAACTTCAACTTCGGCCTCTGCCTCGGCTTCACGCTCGACCTCAATCGCCTCAACGCTGGCGACGACAGTTGCGCCTTCCTCGGCGAGAACTTCACGCTCGCGTGTCGCCTCATCAGTGATATCTGGGCGTTCTTCAACGGCTTGCACGCCACTGTTAAACGTATTTTCGCGGGTGGTCAGAACACCGGACATCGCAATTGTGCTCAGCGCGGCGGCGTCACCCAGACCGTCACCATCGGCAACGCCAGAGGTGGTTGGCAGTGCGCCGGACAGGTCAACCTCGGCTTCCGCCTCTGCTTCGGCCTCGGTCTCTGCGGGTGGCGCGATCAGGTTGCCGTCTTCGTCCATACGCTCGAACACGCGGTTCTCAACCTGCTCAAAGTCGGACGAAGACCGCTCTGTGGCTGTTTCAACAACATCATTGCGACCAATCTGATCGCCGTTGTTGTTGCTTGTTGATGTGGCGGCAACCGCGGATGTGGACGCGATGGATGTTGCGTTCACGCCGGTTGCGCCTGCACCACCGGTGGCAATCGCGGCCACGGCGGCCGAGTTATTGCCAACTTCGGCTTCAACTTCCACTTCGGACTCGGCCTCGGCTTCAGCTTCCGACTGGCCATAGCCGTCCGGCGAGTCTGTGTTGCGTGGCTGCTCGGTCACGCTTTCGTTGCGCGCATCTTCCGCAAGGTTGCCATTAGGTGTTGGGTTCAACGCGTTAAAGACGGTGCCGTTGATCGGCAGGGTCGACACGGTTGGTGATGTTTGCGAACCGGAGTTCAGGATGTTGAACAGGGTGCTTTCCTGCTCGGTCACAGCCGATGTGGATGTGGATGTGCGCACCGATGTCTCGGTGTCTGCGGCGCCGAATTCACCGGAAATTGCAACACCGGAACCGCCTGCAACACCTGCAGCGGCAACGCCTGTGCCTGTCTCGGCTTCGGCTTCGGCCTCGGACTCAACTTCGACCTCTGTTTCGCTGTCTGCCTGACGCAGACCCGACGCACCATCGTCGGTCAGGTCGTTGATCGGCTGGCTGTTGGACGAAATTTCTGTATTCGACGCGTCGTCTTCCGAATTGTCGCTGTCTGGCGTGTCGTTGTAAGAAATCTGCCCGCTAACGTTGCTCAGGCTGGAAGACGTGCTGGATGCCACATCAATCGCGCTGCTTGTCTCGGAGGCGGATGCGCGTGGCTGACCATCGTCATCCGTGTAGATCACCGTGCCGACCGCGGCTGTTGCTGCGGCTGCGCCAGCACCGGCTGCAGCTGCGCCTGCACCGACTTCAACTTCAACTTCGGCTTCAATTTCGACCTCTGCCTCAGCTTCAGAGCTCAGGATCGAAACTTGAGCAACCGGCGGCGTGGCCGAACCGGTGGTGTCGCCATTGTTGTCGCCGCCAACAGCGCGCGTGCCCTCGCCCGCCTCGCCGGTGCGATCCAGATCGGATGCCTGTGTGCGGTCTGTTGCGCCCGCCAGACCCAGATCAAGCGATCCGGTCACGGCAGTTTGGGTCAATGCGTTTGCGCCGTAAGCCGCAGCACTGGCTGCCGCAGCAATCGCAGCGCCAACTGCATCTTCGGATACTTCTGCTTCAACTTCTGTTTCAGCTTCACCTTCTGCCTCGGCTTCGACGTTCAGCTCGGATTTCACTTCCGGCAGGTCGATTGCGCCACCGCCTGTGCCTGCCCCGCCATCAGCGGCACCGGAGCCTACGACAGTTGCAGTGACCGTCGACGTGTTCAGCGTCTGGCCTGTGCTTCCGATCTCGCGTGCTTCGATCAAAAGATCACCATTGGTGAAGCCGGTCGAGGCGTCGTTGCTGGTCAGAACGAATGGCGCAGCGGTGTCGGTCTGCGCGGGCGTGCCGTTGACCACAAATTCCACGCGATTGGTGTTAGCGTTGGTGGGTTCATAGGCGATTGCAAAATTGCCAAGGTCGTCGCGCGACAGGATTGAACCATTGCCGAAGTCATTGATGATTTGGCCCGTCTGGGTGTCAATAATTTGAAAAGTCATGATTTTCCTCTGTCGGTCTGGCAGGTGATCTGATTGGTATTCACGACCCAAACACGCCTCCGTCAGATTGGTTCACATAATTTTTGCCACTCGACGCGGCAAAGCTTGGTCAGCGGCAGATCCCCGACAGCACCTAAATATGGAACCGACTGTATCAATACGCCACAAATGTAGGGGTTTGATCGGCTTGCGGAGCCGTCCGATTTTTGGCCAAAGTCAGGCGAAAAAAACAATCGAAGTGCGGCCGAGGCATGTACGGAGCAGGATCAAATCATTTCGAAATCGTGTCAGATTCCGGCTGCCCGCGAGCAAATCCAAGCCGCGTCAAAACAGCATAAAGCGCGATACTCGGGATGAGTTTGATGGCGGAGGCTCAGGGATTCGAACCCTGGGAGGACTTTCACCCTCGTCGGTTTTCAAGACCGGTGCATTCGACCACTCTGCCAAGCCTCCGTCGCGGTTCTGTTAAGGCGTCCGGTTTGATTCGGAAAGTCCTTTCGCCAAAAGGGGAAATCCGCCGAAACTGGCCGCAAATCCCTTTCAAAATGATCGCCTTATGGTTAGTTTGCTGACAAATCTGATGGCATTCCAAGCTCAGACCGCTTGGCGACCATCAAACTGCGGGATCACAATTCTCGCAAGACACGGACGGAAACAGCAGCTGCCGGACCAACCGGAGCGCGATCTGAGGGGCGAAGTATGGCGGGCAACCCATTGACAACAAACATGGCTTTGCGCGTGAGCGCATTGGCAATCGCAGCATTCACACTAAGCGCGTGCGACGAGAACGGCGGTTTCAGCTTTGGCGGTGGTGAAGATGCACCAGTGGCCGCGGACGGCACATCGGCAGGTCCTCTTGTTGAGCGCGATGTTGAAGCGCCCGAAATTTTCAGTGTCACTGAACCCGGTCTATGGGACGGTCGCCCATCGCTGGGCGGTGTTTGGGTGGCGCACCCTGATGTCACCGATCCCGAGCGGGTCATCATTCGCAATACCGCCAATGACCGCACGGTAATCGGCGCACTGTTCCGGCGCGAACGCGACAACCCCGGCCCTGCCCTTCAGGTGTCATCAGACGCAGCTGAAGAATTGGGTGTTTTGGCGGGTTCGCCTTCGACGCTAAGTGTGATCGCCCTGCGCCGCGAGGAAGCGCCAGAAGTCGCGCCACCCGCTGTCACCGATTTTGAAACGCCGCCAGCGGTGGAAACCGCAAGTCTTGATCCAATCGCCGGGGCTGCTGCGGCCATTGATGCAGCGGAGACCGCCAGCGTTGATCCGGTAGAAACCGCCGTGCTGGCCCCTGTCGCCGCCCCCGCGCCTGCGCCAGCACCTGTTGCCACCCCGACGCCAGTGGCCAGCAGTCTCGAAAAACCATTCGTGCAAATCGGTATTTTTAGTGTCGAGGCCAACGCAAACCGCACCGCAGAACGCCTGCGCGGTGATGGGCTTTCGACCCGCGTGTTGGCACAGAACAGTCAGGGGCGTCCGTTCTGGCGCGTCATCGTCGGACCAGCGCCAACGGCGGGGGACCGCGCAGCGATCCTTGATAAAGTGAAAGCGCTTGGCTTTTCGGATGCATATTTCGTAACCAACTGACCGATAAGCTTGCGGTGCCACGCCGCCGCGGGCATCCTGATGACACCAACCGGTTCGCCGGACGCCGCATTGCTGTGTCCGCGCCCTTTGAACGGAGCTGCACCCTCGTGATTTCTGCCTCATTGCGCACCGCCCTTTCCGCCGCCATCCTTGCCGTGACGACCGTCACAGCACAGGCGCAAGCCTTTGATACGCGCGCCACTGCCGCCTTTGTCATGGACCAGACCACCGGAACGGTCCTGTTGGAAAAGAATGCGGATGAACCGCTGCCGCCTGCGTCAATGTCGAAATTGATGACGCTCTATATGGCGTTTGAGGCGATCAGCCCGCTGAACGGACAGCCCGCAATTCTGACAGCCGATGACGTGCTGCCGGTGTCGCAGCACTGCATGAATTACACCGGCTCGACGATGTTTCTGGATACGACCGATCGCGTCCGCGTCGAGGATCTGTTGCGCGGTGTGATCGTCCTTTCAGGCAATGACGCATCATGTGTTCTGGCAGAGGCCTTGTCGCGTAACGGCACAGAGGCCGGTTTTGCGCAACAAATGACAACGCGGGCGCAGCAGATGGGGATGATGAATTCCACCTTCGCAAATTCCAACGGCTGGCCTGCTGTTGGTCACCGTATGTCGATGCGCGATCTGGGCATCCTGGCCGACCGGATGATCACCGACTATCCGACATTCTACCCGCTTTTTGCTGAAGCCGAGTTTGACTATGACGGTGAACACCCCGCCAACACCCGCAACCGCAATCCGCTTCTGGGTCTGGGGATCGGGGCGGACGGTTTGAAGACCGGCCATACCCAAGAGGCTGGCTATGGCCTTGTCGGATCAGCCAAGCAGGGTGACCGCCGTGTCATTTTCGTGATTACGGGCCTGCAATCAACACAAGCCCGCGCAGAAGAAGCAGAGCGGATCGTGAACTGGGCCTTCCGCCAGTTTGCCGAACGCGAGGTGGTGCGCGCAGGCTCCCGTTTGGCCGAGGCCGACGTCTGGATGGGCGAACAGACAACCGTTGGCCTGACCGTGGCCGAGGATGTATCGCTACTGGTGCCGGTGCTGGACCAGAACGGGATCAATGCGGAGGTCATTTACAACGGACCGCTTGAGGCTCCTATCGAAGCCGGACAGGAAGTAGGCGAATTGGTGATCAAACTGGAAGGCCTGCCCGAAGCGCGGATGCCCTTGATCACGGATGCGGCTGTGGCCCAAGGCGGGTTTGAAACGCGATTGCGGATGGCAGCGCAGGTGCTGTGGCAGCGCTTTGGCCCCGCCCCCGCGGTTGAAACCGATGGCGAGGCAGACGCAGCCGAAGACGCGGCCTAAAGCGTGGGCAAAGGGCTCTTTATCACGTTTGAAGGCATTGACGGGTCTGGGAAATCCACCCAGTCGCGCGCGCTTGCAAAAGTGCTGGCGGACCAAGGCCACGACATTGTCTTGACCCGCGAACCCGGCGGCAGCCCCGGTGCCGAGGAGATCCGGCAGCTTGTGCTTACAGGTGATCCTGATCGCTGGTCGGCAGAAACCGAGATTTTGCTTTTCACCGCGTCGCGGCGGGATCATCTGGAAAAGACGATTGAACCTGCGTTGGCCGCTGGAAAGACGGTGATCTGCGACCGTTTCGCCGACAGCACGCGCGTTTACCAAGGTGCCACGCGTGGCGATTTGCGGCACACCGTCGATCAGCTACACACGCTGATGATCGGGCGCGAACCCGACCTGACATTCATCATCGACATGGACCCCGCCACGGCGTTGAACCGTGGTCTTGCCCGCAAGTCAGGCGAGGACCGGTTCGAGGATTTTGGTCTTGGATTTCAGGAAACCCTGCGGCACGGATTTCTTGCGTTGGCCCGTGCGCATCCGGAACGTTGTGTGCTGATCGACGGCAACCGCGATGCGGATGCCATTGCGACGGAAATCGCCCTGCAAGCTGCGGCCCGCCTATGAGCGATGACGCACGCCCCGAACCGGACCGTATCGAAGGCGCACCGCATCCGCGCGAGACCCAAACACTCTTTGGTCAAGCGCGCGCCGAAAGTGATTTTCTGGATGCGTTTAATGCGGGCCGGCTTCACTCAGGCTGGCTGATCACTGGCCCACGCGGCGTCGGCAAAGCGACACTGGCGTGGAAGATCGCGGCCTTTCTGGTGTCCCAGCCTGTCGGCGGCGGATTGTTTGGCGATCCGCCCCCCGCTTCCATGCTTGCGATCCCCGAAGACAGCCCCGATGCGCGCCTGATTGCTTCGGGCGCCCATCCGCGCCTGTTTGTGGTGCGGCGGCCCTACGACGAAAAAACCAAAAAGCTGAAAACCGAGATCACCGTCGACGCGGTGCGCGGCCTCAAGACATTCTTCCAGATGTCATCGGCAGACGGCGGTAGGCGTGTCGTGATCGTCGATGCTGCCGATGAGATGAACAGAAGTGCTGCCAACGCGATCCTCAAAGAGCTTGAAGAACCGCCAGCCAATACGACAATCCTACTGATCGCCCACCAACCGTCACGGCTCTTGCCCACGATCCGCTCACGATGCCGCGAATTGCGGTGCGGTGTTCTGGGGCCGGACGATCTGCGCGACGCATTGGCGCATGCAGGTCATACCGGCGATGCAACCGAGGCTCTCTCGGTTCTGGCCGCCGGTTCTGCTGGCGATGCGATCAGGCTTCTGAACCATGACGGGCTGCCGCTTTATGCTGAGTTGGTAAAGCTGATGGATGGGTTGCCGCATATCAACCGCAACGCGGCACTGGCGCTGGCAAATGCAAGCGTGGGTGCGAAAAACGCGACACGCTATGGCATTCTGCTTGATTTGTTCGATCTGTTTTTGTCGCGCACCGCCCACGCTGGTCTGATGGGCGCGCCGGCCACACAGGCCGCATCCGGCGAGGCGCGACTGCTTGCACGGCTTGCTCCCGATGATCGCGCGGCGCGTGCTTGGGCCCAGCTTCAGCAGGATCTCAGCACGCGGGTCCGGCACGGGCGGGCCGTGAACCTTGACCCCGCCGCGCTGATCCTTGATATGATCTTCAAGATCGAAGAGGTGGCGCAGGGTGTCGCCGTAACCTGATGACAAGGCGCACCGATGTCCCTTCCCCAACTCGTCGACAGCCATTGTCACCTTGATTTTCCCGACTTTGATGATGACCGCGCCGGTGTCATTGATCGCGCCCTTGCAGCAGGCGTCACCCGCATGGTCACAATCTGCACGCGCCTCAAAAACGAACCCAAGGTGCGCGCCATCGCCGAGGCCTTTGATCCGGTTTACTACGCTGCAGGCACCCACCCGATGAGCGCGGCTGACGAACCACTGGCCACCGTCGACGAATTGGTCGCGATGTCCGCGCATCCGAAATTTGTGGGCATTGGCGAAAGCGGGCTGGACTACCACTACACAGCCGATAGCGCTGACATTCAAAAACAATCGCTGCGCGTCCATATCGCCGCCGCGCGGGAAACCAAACTGCCATTGATCATCCATGCCCGTGCCGCCGATGACGACATGATCCGTATTCTGACGGATGAACACGCAAATGGCGCATACCCGTGTGTGATGCACTGTTTTTCCAGCGGTCCCGCTTTGGCCCGCGCGGCGCTTGATCTGGATTTTTACCTTTCTATGTCAGGCATCGCGACATTTCCAAAAAGTCAGGAAGTCCGCGATATCTTTGCTGCCGCCCCGCTTGATCGCATTTTGGTGGAAACCGATAGCCCCTATCTGGCCCCCGTCCCCAATCGCGGGAAAACCAATGAACCGGCCTACACCGCCCACACCGCTGCTCGCGGGGCAGAGGTCATGGGCGTCTCGCTCGAAGACTTTGCAAAAGCCACAACCGCAAACTTTGACCGTCTGTTCTGGAAGGCCGCCGCATGAGCGATACGCTCACCTTCACCATCCTTGGCTGCGGATCGTCCGGCGGTGTACCGCGCCTGGCTGATACGCCCGGTGGCGCATGGGGCGCATGCGATCCCACGAACCCTAAAAATCGCCGCAAGCGCTGTTCGATGCTGGTGCGACGCACCTCTGCCATTGGCAGCACAACTGTCCTGATCGACACCTCGCCCGACCTGCGCCAGCAACTGCTGGACGCCAACACTGGCACGCTGGATGCGGTGCTTTATACGCACGCCCATGCCGATCACGTGCACGGGCTCGACGATCTGCGCATGTGTGTTTTCAACACACGCGAGCGGCTGCAAGTCTGGGCTGATGGCGATACATCAACCGCGCTGCTGGACCGTTTCGGCTATGCCTTCGTGCAGCCCAAAGGGTCGCCCTATCCACCGATTTGCGAACTGAACATGATCAACGGCGATGTCACCATCGAAGGCGCTGGTGGCCCAATTACCTTATCATCGTTCGAGGTCAACCACGGCTCCATCGAGGCGTTGGGGTTTCGCATTAATAATGTCGTCTATATGCCTGATGTCGCTGAAATTCCTGAGGACGTTTGGCCGCATTTGCATGACCTCGATTACTTCATCGTGGATGCCCTGCGCCGCGATCCGCATCCAACACATTCGCATCTGGCCAACACGCTGGAGTGGATTAAACGTGCCGCTCCGCGCCACGCCGTGCTGACCAATATGCACAATGATCTGGATTACGCGACAGTCGCCGCCGAAACGCCGGACCATGTGACCCCTGCCTATGACGGCATGACGATCACCGTGAACGCCACCTAGTATCATTTTGCCACAAATACTCCCGCCGGAGGCTCCGACGGGAACACCACACAAAGGCACCTGACCATGAGCGCGCTGCTCGACGTTATCTTGCCCGTTTTTATCGTGCTCGCCTTTGGCTATGTCGCCGTGTGGCGCGGATTTTTCAGCGATGACGGCGTCGATCTGCTGATGAAGTTCACGCAGGGATTTGCGATCCCTTGCCTGCTATTTGGTGCCATTTCTACCATTGATCTGGCCGCGACGTTTGATCCCGCGCTGTTGACCAGCTTTTATAGCGGGGCTTTGGCGGGGTTCTTTGTGGCTCTTCTGGGCGCACGCTATATCTTTCGGCGCGATTGGGAAGACAGCGTCGCTATTGGTTTTTGTGGCCTCTTTTCCAACTCTGTCCTTCTGGGTCTCCCGATTACTGAACGTGCTTTTGGCCCTGACGCGCTTGAGGGCAACTTTGCCATTATCGCCATGCACTCGCCATTTTGCTACTTGGTGGGCATCACCGCGATGGAAATTGTCCGCAATCGCGGTGGCTCTCTCATGGCGCTGCCAGCCAAGGTATTGCGGGCGATGTTCCGTAACGCATTGATCATCGGTATCGCACTTGGCCTTGCCGTGAACCTGACCGGATTTCCAGTGCCAACCGTGCTGAATGATGCGATCGGGCTGATGGGGCAAGCCGCCCTGCCCGCAGCCCTTTTCGGTCTGGGCGGCGTGTTGTATCGCTACCGCCCCGAAGGCGACATGCGTACGATCATGTTTGTGGTTGCCGTATCACTTGTCCTGCACCCACTGGTCACATGGAGCATGGGGCGCACATTTGACCTTGGCACCGATGGTGTCCGCTCCGCAGTTGTGACAGCCGCTTCCGCGCCCGGTGTGAATGCCTATGTGTTCGCCAACATGTACGGTCGGGCCAAACGTGTTGCGGCCTCTGCAGTGCTGATCGGCACGGGGCTATCAGTTCTGTCCGTCTGGCTGTGGCTCCTGGTCCTGCCTTAGGCCGGTGACATGCCGCGCAGACGCTCAGAGCGACGGCGCAGGATTTCCACCGTGAACAGCAGCAGGATCGACACCGAAATCAGGATCGTCGCAACAGCCAGAATGGTCGGGCTGATCTGTTCGCGAAGGCCGGTGAACATCTGCCACGGCAGCGTTTTCTGACCCGCAGAGCCGACGAACAGCACCACGACCACCTCGTCAAACGATGTGATGAAGGCAAACAAGCCACCCGACACAACACCCGGCAGGATCAAAGGCATCTGGATCTTGAAGAACGTCTTGACCGGACCTGCGCCCATGTTCGCCGCAGCCCGCGTCAGGGAGCGATCAAAGCCTACAAGCGTGGCCGTCACGGTGATGATAACAAAGGGAATTCCCAAGGCCGCATGAGCCAGAACGACGCCCCAATACGTGCCGGTCAGTGTAAACGGCAATTCGATTTTGCCGTAGAACGGCACGGGGATGTAGGGGTTGGAGTAGAAGAAATACATGCCAGTGGCCGAGATAATCAGCGGCACGATCATCGGCGAAATCAAGATCGCCATGATCGCCCGGCGGAACGGCACGTGGCTTTGGCTCAGGCCGATGGCAGCCAACGTGCCAAGCGATACTGACAGAATTGTCGCCACTGGCGCGATCTTGAGGGAGTTGCGCAGGGCCAGTTGCCAGTCGGAGTTGGTAAAGAAATCCTCGTAGTGCTTCGTCGAATAACCTGCCGGATCAAGCGCCAGCATCTCTGGCGTGAAGGTAAAGAAGTTCTCGGCGTTGAACGACAGCGGGATGATCACAAGGATCGGCGCGATCAGGAAGAAAAAGATCAAGCCGCAGATCACGCGAAAGCTGTAGTACCAGATGCGTTGTCCGGTGGTTGCGTAGACAGGTACACCCATTGGATCAGCCCCCCAGTTTCACGTTGTCGATGCCTACGATCCGGTCATAGGCCCAGTAAAGCGCTAGAACGATCACCAGCAGAATGGTGCCCAATGCCGCCGCCAGACCCCAGTTCAGAGAGGTCGAGATGTGGTAGGCGATCCGGTTGGAGATAAAGACACCCTTGGTACCGCCGACCAGCTCGGGCGTGATATAGTAACCGATGGACAGGATGAACACGAGGATCGACCCCGCGCCAATGCCGGGCACCGATTGCGGAAAATAGACACGCCAGAAGGCCGTCCAGTTCGTCGCCCCAAGCGATTTCGCCGCCCGCAGATAGGTGGGCGGGATCGTCTTCATCACCGAATACATCGGCAGGATCATAAACGGCAACAGGATATGCGTCATCGCGATGATCGTACCCGTCTGGTTGTTGATGAGTTGCAGACGGTTGTCGTCCGCCACCAGCCCGATCCAGACCAGCGTATCATTGATGACCCCCTGCTGTTGCAGCAACACTTTCCACGCGGATGTCCGCACCAGCAGCGATGTCCAGAACGGCAACAGCACAAGGATCATCAGCATGTTTGCCGTGCGATCTGTGATGTTGGAAAGCAGCCAGGCAATGGGATAGCCAAGCAGGATGCAGCTGAACATGATCGTCAGCGACATGAACATCGTCCGCACAAAAAGTGTGAGGTAAATCTGTTCGTTCTCAGGCCGCCACTCGGGACCATCCAGCCCCTTTTGCATATCAACCGAATTAAGAAAATATCCGTTTGTGTAAGGTGGGCTGTAGGTCTGGATGGTTTTCCAGACGGGTTGCGTGCCCCAATCTTCGTCAATGTCGATGAACATCGCTTTGGGATCATCCAGCATCACCGTGTTCAGCGTAGCCGGTGCTGCCTCCAGCAAGGCAGCGTAGTCAGCGGATAAGCCGTCTGGCACCTGCGTTCCGGTCAATTCCTGCGCGAGCACGTGGAACAGGATCGGCCAAGGCCGTTCCTCCAGCGGGTTGTCACCGTCGGCTGTCATCTGTGCGGCGTATGACGCGTAAATCTCTGTCGTCTCAGGCAACTGTTCCAGAACCGAAGGCTTGGCCGCGAAGATGGGCGGGCTCCCACGCTGGCGTTCATCTTCAGCCGCCCAAACGCTGACGTCCTCAAGCCAAGCCTCTGACCCGAAAATCCGGCCAAACGTATCACGTTCGCCCCAAAGATCATTGGTATCTTCCAAAGCGTCCTGCGGCGTCTCGCCAATTTCGTCTACGCCGCGCCCGGTTTTGCGGAACAGCGATGACACGCCGGTTTGTTCGTAGTTCAGTCGGCTCCCCAGCCGCGTATGCGCTTTCGCCTCAACAGCGATGGCAAGGTCGCGGGCCAGAGCTTCATAAACGGGGGCGTCAGGTGCGCCCTCCCCGTCCCAACTGGACAGTTCTTGCGTCGTGCGCGGCAGCGTCTCCTGCACAATCTGGTTTTCGATGGATCGCAGCAGCATGTCTGCAATCGGCATTACAAAGGACACGACGATAAAAATCAAAAGCGGGGCGATCAGCATCAGCGCACGCAGCTTGGAGCGGCGCAAAGCACGGTTCAGCGATGCTTTCAGCGGCCTGCCGTCAGCGGCGAGCATTTGCGTGGTATCTGTCATGGTGTCCCCGTTGTCCTGCGTTGCAGGTGTGGCGGCCCCGTATGCCGGGACCGCCGTTTTCAAAGCTCAGACGCGTTTACTGCGACAACCAAGCCTGGAATTTTGCATCCAGATCGTCACGGTAATCGGCCCACCACTCGTAGTTATACAGGAAGGTGTTTGTCGCGTTGGCCGGATCGGTTGGCATGTGCTGGGCCATGTCGATACCCAGCGTTGCGTGCTGACCCACCAGTGGTGCGGACGACTGACGTGCAGGACCATAGCTGATGTATTTCGCCTGATCTGCCAGACGCTGTGTGTCTGTGGCAAAGCGGACGTAATCCAGAGCACGGGCTTCACGCTCTGGGCTCAGGCCAGTTGGAATGATCCAACCGTCAAGGTCGAACACCTGCGCGTCCCACAGCATGGCGACGGGCTGGTCCTGCTCTTCGATCAGGCTGAACAGGCGACCGTTGTATGTGGAACCCATGATGACTTCGCCGTCAGCAAGCAGCTGTGGTGTGTCAGCACCTGCTGTCCACCAGATTACGCTGTCCTTGATGGTATCGAGCTTGGCAAATGCCTGCGCCTGACCTTCTTCTGTTTCCAGAACGTCATAGATATCGCCTTTGGCGACGCCGTCACAAAGCAGGGCCCACTCAAGGTTGCCGATGGGACGCTTTTCAAGCGAACGCATGCCAGGGTAGGCTTCGGTGTCGAAGATCGCGCAGATCTCTGTCGGAGGCGTGTCGCCTACCAGATCAGTGCGGTAGCCGACGGTTGTCGAGTAAACGATCTGCGGGATGAAGCAATCGGACACCAGCAGGTCGCCAAAGTCTTCGGAGGCTGTGGAGCCGTCATCGCCGTTTGCCAGCTGCTCGTCCGCGTCGATTTCCAGTGCCAGACCTTCGTCGCACAGACGGATCGCGTCGGATGCAACTACGTCAACTACGTCCCAAGTCACGTTACCCGCTTCGTTCATTGCGCGCAGCTTGGCGACGGCTTCGGCCGAGGATTCGTCGTTGATGATGTTGACGCCGGTCATTTCGGCGTAGGGGTCGTGATACGCAGCCTGCTGTGATGCGGAATAGGCTCCGCCCCAGCTGACAATCGTCATCTCGTCGGCCATGTGCCCGTCTGCAAACGCCAGTGTGGCGGTCAGCGTGAGGCAGGATGTGGCCATTAGTGTTTTGGTCAGTTTCATTCTATTCTCCCGTTTCGGAACCCGGTTTCGTAGTCCAGATCAGCGGCCCGGGCGACCGATGATCCTATCTGGTATGGTTTCAGGCGTCCAAAGCGCGGCAGTCTTCGGGCAGCCAGCCAATTTCAATCATCTGCCCCGGCACAAGGCGCTGCTGGTCGGGGGCGTTCCGTGTCTTGATGACAAAGTCGTCCATGCCTGCAACGCGCAGGCGAGTGCGGAAAATGTCGCCCATGTAAATGAACTCAAGCACTTCCGCTTTCAGGGTATGCGTCCCCTCTTGCAATCGCTCGGGGTTAAACTCAACACGTTCGGGGCGGATCGACACTTTGGTGCGGTCACCCACGGCGTTTACATTCACCGGAACCGCGTCAATCACGTCGCCGCTGTCCAGTTTTACAATACAGCGGTTGCCGTTGATCTCTTGAACAACGCCGTCCAACGTATTGTTTTCGCCGATAAACTGCGCGACGAAACTGTTCTGCGGCTTCTCGTAAAGCTCGTCCGGTGGGGCAAGCTGCTGAATGCGGCCATCGTCGAACACAGCCACGCGGTCCGACATCGTCAACGCTTCGGTCTGGTCATGTGTGACGTAAACCACGGTGATGCCCAGCTCGTGCGCAAGGTTTGTAATTTCGAACTGCAACGTCTCGCGCAGCTGTTTGTCGAGCGCGCCCAGCGGTTCGTCCATCAGCACCAGTTCGGGTTCAAACACCAGCGCGCGCGCCAGCGCGATCCGCTGCTGCTGACCACCTGAAAGCTGGCTGGGACGGCGCCCTGCAAAGCTGTTCATCTGGACCATGCCCAGCGCGCGTTCGACCTTTTCCTCTTGAACCGACTTGCTCATCTTGCGGACTTGCAGCGGAAACGCGAGGTTTTCGGCCACGGTCATATGCGGGAAAAGCGCGTAGTTCTGGAACACCATGCCGATCCCGCGCTTGTGCGGCGGGATGTTGTTGATGTTCTTACCATCAAGCATAATCTCGCCATGCGTCGCGGTCTCGAAACCTGCCAGCATCATCAGGCAGGTCGTTTTACCAGACCCTGATGGCCCCAGCATTGTCAGGAATTCGCCCTTGGGCATCGACAGGTTCAGGTCTTTGACGACCAGCACTTCCCCGTCATAACTTTTTTGCACGCGCTTGAATTCAACAAACGCCGATGCGGGTTCATTTGCAGACACCCAGTTCTCCCATACGTCTCGGCGGATTTATCCGCTCTTTCGTCGCATCGGAGTAGAACAATGGTTCTGAATAAAGGCAACCGAATTTCTGGGTTGACGCCGAAAGTGACCCCAACTGAGTAGAATGTTCCAAAAAACAGCCACTATTCAGTGTTTTTGACTGTTTCTGAGCGTCTCGCGCAATTCTGAAACGTGGTGCAGGAGTTGCGGTGGGCCAGCGCAGGCCCACCGATGCCGTTTATCCTAAGCGACGCCCTGCGCGACCATCGCATCTGCAACCTTGCGCAAACCCGCGACATTGGCCCCCTTGGTGTAATCCACATGGCCGTCGCGCTTCCCCTCTTCCACGCAGGCGGCGTGAATGTTGGACATGATGGTGCGCAGGGACGCGTCGATGTCTTCTGCATCGTCAGACTGGCGTTTGCGGTTCTGGCTGATCTCAAGCCCCGATACAGCGACGCCACCGGCGTTTGCTGCTTTCCCGGGCGCAAAAAGCACCTTCTTCGATTGAAACACCTCTTTGGCGTCCGTAGTGGAAGGCATGTTTGCACCCTCAATCACGGCCTTGATACCGTTCTTGACCAGCGTCTTGGCCGCGTCACCATCAAGTTCGTTCTGGGTCGCGCAAGGGGCTGCGATATCGCCTTCCAGACCCCATGGCGTCTTGCCCTCCGACCAGTCGCCACCAAATTTATCTACATAAGGCTGAAGGCTGGCCCCCGGTTTGGATTTATGCGCACGCACCCAGTCGATCTTTTCCTGCGTCAGACCTTCAGGATCATGCACAAAGCCGGAACTGTCTGACAGGCTGATCACTTTGCCGCCCAGCGCAATGGCCTTCTCGGCGGCGTAGGTCGCAACATTGCCCGCGCCGGAAATGATGACGGTCTTGCCATCAAGCCCGTCATCATGCGCTTCCAGCATGTCGGACAGGAAATACATCACGCCATAACCTGTGGCCTCGGTGCGCATGGCGCTTCCGGCATAGGATTCGTCCTTACCCGTCAGAACGCCCTGAAAATGCCCGGTGATGCGGCGGTAGGCCCCGAAAAGATAGCCGATCTCGCGACCGCCAACATTGATGTCCCCTGCGGGCACGTCGATATCTGGTCCGATATGGCGGTGCAGTTCTTGCATGAACGCGCCGCAAAAGCGCATGATCTCGGCCTCTGACCGCCCGGTGGGATCAAAGTCAGACCCACCCTTGGCGCCACCCATCGGCAGACCTGTCAGCGCGTTCTTGAAGGTCTGTTCGAATGCGAGAAACTTGAGCACGGAAGGGTTCACCGTGGGATGAAAGCGCAATCCGCCTTTATAGGCCCCGATCGCGCCATTGAATTGCACGCGGTAACCGCGATTGACCTCAATCTCGCCTGCATCGGTTTGCCACGCGACCTGAAATGAAATCATCCGCTCAGGCTCGACCAGCCGTTCAAAGATGTTGGCCGCTTTGTAGGCGTCTGACTGGTCAATTATCGGTTTGATATCGTCGATTACCTCTGACACGGCCTGATGAAATTCCGGCTCGTTTGGGGCACGGCTTTCCAGAAAGGCGGACAGGCTGTCGTATTTAGCGCTCAGTGAAAAGCTCATGGTATAACCTTTGATCGGAGTATTGGTGGTTAGAAATCAAGCTTGGCGTTAGTGCCAAGATTGGGACCTTCATCGGTGAAATAGGCTTTGGTCATCTCGGCGGCGATGATCAGACTGTTTTTGTTGTTGTCCCAATATTCGGCCTGCACGGGCGTGGCCTTAATGATGGTGACATCAGCCTCTTTTGGGTCGCTGCCAAAAAACACCTCAGCGTAGGGACCCCACATCTGGTCGATCAGCTTTTGATCCTGCGTCACGCTGCCCTTAGCCGACACAGAGGCGAAAAGCATCTGGCCGGTGTCCGCGAAGTTCAGCGCCATGTCAGTCTCGTCCTTGATCTCGAAGATCTTGGCGCTTCCGCTATCGGTCATGAAATGGATCGTCCGTTTGGCGGGGTCCACATACGGCACCATGGGGCGCGAGCGGATGATGCCATCATCCACGGTTGTGACCATGCAGACGGACATCCCGCCGATGATTTCCCAGAAATGTTCGTGCTCGTCTGCCATGTTGCCGTCCTTTGTATTGCGTAGGTTCAACGCCGCCGCATCAGGTCGGTTCCGATGCGCAGGCAGGACGCGTCAAAATGTTTGGTCAATCTTTCCCAGACGTTCGGTCAGGATCATGTTTTCGCGGTAATCGATCGGGATTACGACCATGGCCGGCCCCTTGTGATCCAGCGCTGTGCGCAAACAGTCCTGCAGGTCCGCTGCATCAGGACAGGCCTGATGATGCCAGTCCATCGCCTGACACAGCGCCGCCCAATCAGGATTGTTGAACGAAAGATCGGTATGTGATCCAAACTCCTGCTCTTGTTTCCAAGCGATCAGCCCGTATTCCTTGTCTTCCCAGACCAGCACCGTGATGTCAGAGCCAAGGCGCGATGCGGTTTCCATCTCTTGCACGTTCATCATGATGTCACCGTCACCGACAATCGCCATGACCCGCGTATCAGGTGCCGCGTGTTTGGCGGCAATCGCGCCCGGCAGCGGCATGCCCATAGAGCAGAATCCGTTGGAAATCAGGCAGGTGTTGGGTTCGTGGCTTTGGTAGTGGCGGGCCACCCACATCTTGTGCGCACCAACACCGGACAGCAGGATATCACCGGCGTCCAGCACAGCGCGCACGTCGGCAATCGCCTTTTGCGGTCGGATTGCGCCGGTGGTGGTGTCATCTGCATGTTCGGCAAATTCAGCCAGCATTTTGTTACGCAGTTTTGCCTGCGCTGACAAATCATAAGATGGAGCGCCGTCACGCTTCACACGGTCATTGAGCAGCGAAAGGCCATGCGCAAGATCGCCGACCACTTCAATCGCTGGCTGATAGAACTGGTCGCTTTCGGCGGGGTCGAAATCCATATGGATGATCTCGGCGCCGCAATCGGCATTCCATTTTTCCGGACCATATTCGACCGGATCGTAACCAACCGTCAGCACGACATCAGCAGCATTGATCGCCAGTTGTGGAAAGTCCCGCTGGCCCATGCCCACCGTGAAAAGGCACCGCGGGTCATCAAGATCAAGCGCACCTTTGGCCATGAATGTCATCAGTGCGCCAATGCCCGTGGCTTCACACAGAGTGCGCAACTGCGCGCTGGCCCGCGTGCGGATCGCGCCGTTTCCGGCAATGATGAGCGGCGATTTAGCCGCCTTCAATTTGTCCCAAACCTCGTCAATGACACAGGCATCGGGCACAGGTCGGCGCGGGCGCGCTGGGCGCATCGGTTCGGCATCAACCTCCATCGCGGCCACGTCCTCGGCCAATTCAATGTGACAGGCCCCCGGTTTTTCAGCGGTGGCCAATTTCACGGCCTTATTCACAATCTCGGGAATATTTGATGGCGCGTTGACGGCGCAGCTCCACTTTGTGACGGGGCGATACATGGCGACCACATTCATCACCTGATGGCTTTCCTTGTGCTGACGGGTCAGCGCCCCCTGCCCTGTAATCACCAAAAGCGGCGACCGGTCCATATTGCCGTCGGCGACCCCCGTGATCAGGTTTGTCGCGCCGGGGCCAAGCGTGCCAAGACATACGCCAATTTTTCCTGTCAGGCGGCCATAGACGCTGGCCATGAACGCGGCACCCTGTTCGTTGCGGGTCAAGATAAACTCAATGGAGGACCCCTCGAGCGACTTCATGAAGTCGGCGTTTTCCTCGCCTGGAACGCCGTAGATCCGCTCGACCCCTTCGGCCTCAAGGCATTGAACGAATAAATCTGATGCTTTCATGGGTCGCCCTTCCAATTCTATTGTCTTGAGACGTAGCTTGCGATGCGATTGCGTAAAGCGCTGCTAGTCGGCTTGCACTTCGGACAGCTGCCATGCCGTCAGCACTGCAAAGCCGCTGAACGCGCCAAGGATCGCCAGCACGACCGCAGGACCAAAGGCGTCAGCGACAAAACCAAGCAAGCCACCGGCAAGCAGCATCACACCGATCAGCGTATTGGATAGCGCGGTGTAAACAGCCGTGCGACCACCCGCATCCATGTCTGTCAGGTGGGTTTTGCGTCCGGCGCGTGCGCCGTTATAGGCAATCTGTGCGGCAAAGATCAGCGCGGGGATCGCAACGGCTTTCAACTCTCCAAGGCCAATAAATCCGACGGCGGCCGCGATCAGGAACGTGGCGCACGCAGCGGCTGCCGCAATCATCAGCGTTTGGCGGCTCGATCGATCCGACAGCGCGCCCCAGAAATAAGATGACAGGATCGCGGCCAGTGAAGAGGCAATCAACAGCACCCCCAAATTGCCCGGGCCGCCTTCGCCAAGATTGCCCAGCATCACCAGAAACGGCGGGGCCAGTGCAGTTGAAATGAGCAAGGCACGCGTCGCCAGATAGACCTGAAATTCACTGTCGTCCCACAGCGGTTTGACCAGATCGGACAAAGGCCGACCGTCGTCATTATCGGTGTCGGCCTCGGGTTCATCCAGCCGAGAAAAAAGCACGGCTGCCAGCACCCACAAACCGCCCGCGATGCACACCGCCAATGACACGGCCAAAGGCGTGCGGGGCCATATGCCAAAGCTCAGCAAGATCGCAAAGGCAAAGACGATTACAGCCGCAATTGTGCTGGCTGTGCCTGATACTTTGCCGCGCTGCCCCTTCTTAACGGTGCGGGCAAGAATATCTTTGTAGCTGGCTGAACAAGCCGCACGCGCAACGGCCAATACAGCAAGGCATGCCAGAACGATCCACCCCACCGTGGCCCCCGAAAGCAAAACCGCCGCCGCAGCGATGCCGATGGCGGCAATCCCCTGCACCGCAGATCCTGCGATCCAGAACGATTTTCGCTGGGACTGCGCCTCAATCTGTCGGGCGAGGAAAAGCTGCGGCAAAAGCGAACCGGATTCGCGCACCGGGACTAAAATGCCGATGATATACCCCGGCGCGCCAATCGCATTCAGTAGCCATGCAAGCACCAGTTTAGGGTCGATCAGACCGTCCGCCGCTTTGGTTAGCACGAGCGAGCCGACATGGATAAAATAAGCGCGTGACATTCGGTCTAGCGCGCCAGCACAACGTCAGTGCGCACGGCTTTGTCATCTGCCACCGCATCGATCAGATAATGCGCCACGTCAGCGCGTGAAATCAGCCCGTTTCGCCAACTCGCCGCATTATCCAGCACGCGATATTTCGTGGTCTTTGCATTGTTGGTCAGGATTACGGGCCGCACGATGGTCCAATCCAGATCACTGTCCATGATCATGGCCTCTTGGCGATCCTTGTCGGCGTAGGGCTTGCCCAGAATGGCGCGATGTCCGGTTCTTTCCAGAAAGCTCATCGCATCTTTGCTCCGACCCGCGCCAAAGCCTGTGACAACGACAAGCCGCTTCGGACCGATCTGCGCCATTTGTGTCAGCAGGACCTCGGTCGATTTTGAAAAAAGCGTCACCTCTTTCCACAGCATCGACACGCTTTCTGTGATGCCCAGCGCATAGATCACGGCGTCAACGCCGTCTAAGGCGCGGGCGATATCATCGGCCTCTAGCGCATCGCCCTTGAAAGGCTCAATCAGGTCTGTCGCCGTGAGGTCATCGGCGCTGCGGGCGAAGGCGCGCACGGAAATACCGCGCGATGCGGCCTCGTGCATGGCAAGTTTGCCAATGCCGGATGTGGCGCCAAGGATCAGAATTTTCTGTGTCATGCGCGTGTCTCCTGCGATGGGTCGCCCGCTTTGACGGCGGTTCCCATGTAAATGATCATCGTGCCGGGCAACCTGCCAAAGGTGAAATCCCCACGGCGGTTTATGCCGCGCGGGCCAAGTCCCGTCATCGGGCCTGTCGAAAATCCCGCATTGGTCAGGTGATCTTTCAGCTCAGATGGCTTGATAAACATGTCGGGATCATGGGTGCCTTTGGGCAGGATACCCATCACATCCTCGGCCATCGTGATCGTAACAAAACTGGCCAAGGGATTGCGATTAATCGTATCAAACAGGAACATGCCGCCCGGTTTCAACACACGTGCCACCTCTTGCACGACCTGACCCAGATCGCTCACGTGTTCCAGCACGTCCACGCAGACAACCGCGTCAAAACGCGCGTCATCATAAGGCAGCGCCTCTCCGACGCCTGTGTCATAGCTGATGGACCGTCCGCCTTGCGCGGCATGAGCGCGTGCCGCCGCGATCGCCTCTTCGGCAGGGTCGATGCCCGTGACCTCGGCACCACGTTCGTCCAGCGCCTCGGCCATGAAACCGCCCGCGCACCCCAGATCAAGCACCTGCTTGCCGTTCCAGTCGATATGCGTATCGAACCACTTGAGCCGCGCAGGCACCATGTTCTTGAGCGTGCGCACCCACCGGATATCATCCGACCACCATTGGGCGGCGACATCGTTGTAGATTTCTTGCGAGTTGCGATCAGGGTGCGCCATGTGCCGTCTTTCTTAGGGGTGCCGCAATAGCTAATGCGGTCACCGTGCTTGCCAAGGTGACCGCCGCTTGAGAATGGCTCGTGCTTTAAGATTGGGTCTTGCCTAGATGGTCTGCCTTGCGCGCATCACGCTCGCCCATCGGCTCATCGGGGCCAACGGTGGTGTCGTGACGGGTCTGCGCCTCCATCTCGGCGTTCAGCTCTGCGCCCAAAATGATGATGAACGCCGAGATCCAAAGCCACATCAGCAGCGCAACAACGCCCGCCAAGCCGCCAAAGGTTTCGTTGTAGTTGCCAAAATTACTCACGTAGATCGAGAAACCAAACGACGCGACAAGCCAGATCACACAGGCAGCAACGGCACCCGGGGTCAGCCAGCGCCACTCCGCATCATCGCGATCCGGTCCGTAGCGATAGATGACCGCAAGGCCCGTGATTGTCAGCAAGCCCAGAATAACCCAGCGCCCCCATGACAGCACAGTCTCAAGCCATGCGGGCAAGGGGATGAAATCCAACAGGACCGGCAGCAAAAGCGTTGCCCCCAGCCCCACCAGGAGCCCAAAGATCAGCAATAGCGTCAGGCCGATTGTCATCATCTTCAGCTTTATGAAACCGCGCGTTTCCTTTTCGTCATAGGCCACGTTGACGCCTTCCATTAGGCTACCCATGCCAGTGGACGCGGAATACATCGCGATCAGCAGACCAACGACAAAACCCAGACCAAGACCCGTCTTTTCCGATCCGGTGACCGCAACCGCCTGATCCAGCACGATCTCTGCCGCTTCTTCCGGCATGAAAGTGCGTAGGGTTTGCAATTGTTCGGACACGATTGCAGGCTCAAAAACCAAACCGGCAAAGGCCATCAGTGCGGTCATCGCGGGGAAAATCGCCAGAAGAGCATAAAATGCGACGCCCGCGGCAATCAGGCCAACGTGATCCTCGGACACTTCGCGCCAAAGTCGCATGGCAATATCCCACCAACCGGATTTGGGAATGTCAGAGGGGACTTCGGCGGTGCGACCACGGTTCACGATACGATCATCCTTGTCATGCAGTGTTCCAAGGGCAAACACCGTGACCCCGGGAATGGTTGCGCGTCAATGACCTGTGGCTGACGGAATGGACGTGTGGTGCAGGCCCATCCCCTATGCAGAATGCTCGCCGCTTGAGTGAATTCGAACGCCATGCCATTGCTTGACCATTTGCGTTTCAACGCGATCTTGGTGATGATTGAAATCGAAAAAGGGTTCACCAAAGGTTTTCAGATGCGAATGTTTAAGGCGTGGGCCAATGCCCGGCCATTGGCGACCGCCTTTCTTTTCCTGCTGGTCGCGGCTCTTTATTTCCTTGCACCGATCGTTTCGGTTGATCCGTCCCAACTTTTCGGGAACGGAGAAAGAGACGTGGGCGCCGAAAGCTTTGCTCAGGTGCTTTGGCCCGAGATCAGGCTGGCTGCGGCTATTCTCATTGCAGTTGTGCTTATCGGGTGGGTGCGTCGCACCAGATTGGCGACTTGGCCGCGGTGGTCAACGCTCCTGCTGACCGTGCCGTTTATCGCGTTTTGCATCTTTGTCATCATCTCACCCATCCTTGTATCTGAGAGCGGTGCGGCAGATGTCACGTTAACGCAAGCGGATTGGCAAAGCATCTGGATGGCGTGCCTCGTGGCAATTCTTGTCGGCTTCTTCGAGGAGCTTCTTTTTCGCGGCGTGGTCTTGCAGGCCTTGCTGACACGCATGAATGGTGGACTTGCAGTTATCATCGCCGCAATCATCTTCGGGCTTTTCCACTATGTGAACTGGGTCAGCGGACAGCCGCTTGGCGTGACAACAATGCAGGTGCTTGGGGCCATGGCCATTGGTCTTTTGTTTGGTGCTTTTGTCTTGTGGACAGGATCAATCTGGCCGTCGATCTTTCTGCACGGGTTATGGGATTCCAGCGTATCAGTTTCGCAAACGCTTCAGGCCAACGTTTCGCCTACTGGTGATGTGGCCGAGGTAATCTTCGATCCATGGAGCGCCTTGGCCAGTCCGCCGATGATTTATGGCGTGTTGCTTTTGGTGCTCTGGGTCTTTTTTGACCGCAGGAAGCGCAAAGCAACGTCAGTATAATGGGAGGGGGACCGGATGAAAAACGTGGTCATGGGCCTGATCGTCGGCTGTCTTATTGGCGGCATCGCAACCGCACTTGTGATCAAATCTCGCGTGCATTGGCTGGCAGCGCTGGAATTTGAAACTGACCGCCCCGACGTTCCGTTTTCGGTTCTTGAGATAATCCAGGACGCGGAACGGCAGTCTTATGCCCAACGCAGCTTTTTTCGTCGCGGCGTCGAAGAAATGCAGGATGCCATCGTGTTTCTGTCACCCGAGATCGGCTATCGCACCAACTTTTCGCTTGGGCGCTACCGGATCAAGGCAGCGACGCTGGAAACGATCCTGCCGTGGGCCATTGAGCAAGGCTACCTGACGCTCAACGACACCACACAAACCGAGTTCGCCCACGCGCTCGCCTATTTTTCGGAGCAACCGGGCCTGAACGACTGGCAGGCCTCGGTTTATCTCGAATGGCTCAGGCGTGATCACCCCATGCTTGTGGACTTGACGTGGCCCGACATTGCCGCTGACCCCCTGCTGATTGCAAAGCTCTATTCCGGCTACATGGGTGCTGGCGGCGCGTGGGAACAATGGCGGGCGGATCTGACACCGGGGCCAGTTGCCCTGCGCCGATTAGGTCTGGCCGACAACGGCAATTAATACTGCTCGTAGCCGATCACTTCGCCGTCCGCGTATGTACAAATGCCGGCGGCTTTTACCATGGGATCATCCCACGTGACGTTCCACATGATCGTCATGGTGGCGTCGTTGACCATACCGGGCCAAACCGAAACGGCGGCATTTGGCAGATCGACGAATTCCGGAACATCCCAGACGTAGTTGTGACACGCTGTCAGGGCCTCAACCGTATCGCGGTCGAACGCAGCGGATGGCAATGGCAGCGCGGTCAGGGCCGCGCCAATCAGGGTTAGTTTGGTTCTCATAAGACTTAGTCCTTTCTGTCGAAGGCTGAATGAATTCTAAAATTGCCAGAATGATGCATCAGCTCTGGAATTGATGCCAATCAATCATCACCGACATCGACCCCAAGTGCGCGCTCGACGTCCTTGAATAGTCGTGTCGCAAACCCGTCGCTATGCGGCTCGAATGCTGCAGCAAGCCGCTCAAGCTCAACGCTTGCGGCGGCCGCGATACCGGTATCGCCAAGCCCTGCGACATTGATATCAACCAAACCCCGCGGCACACCAAGCGTCCCAAGAAAGGCCATGTCAGGATTGCCCTCGTTTGTTGGCAGCAACTGCAAGAGCCTGACATATTCCGCGATCGCCGCGCGCTGCGCGGGAGGCATGTCAGCAATGGACACACCTTCAGCAATGAAGGCATCCGTGATCGTCGCCAGCATTTCGGCCACGCCAAAGTTGCGATTCGGGTCAAGCTCGTTCTGGGCATAGACGCGCCGAATAACATCAGGCTCCAACATTGAGCCGATGATGCGCTCGGCCATATAATCCGTGCCGATCACCCCGCCAAAGGGCCGGAATGTCATCAACAGCGCGGGGTCCGCAAATGGCGCTAAACCGTCGATTGCTTCCGACGCAAGAAAGGTCAGCGCAGCTTTTTGATCCGAGACGGCGACATATTGCAGCGGTTCACCGTCCGAGGTGCTGGACAGTACGCCCCCAACCATCACGGCGACACTTCCGGTGAAACCAAGATAGGTGTCTTTGGCCTGATCATAGACCGATGCGGTTAATCCGGCGGGGTCCGGAGCGTCCATTGTCGCCTGCGGCAAATTCAGGATCGATGCACCAATCGCGGCAATCCCGGCCCGCGTGGCTTCGATCCGGTCGGCACCGATGTTCTCCTTCAGCACAGTTGGATCGTAGGTTTGCAACCCTTCTGACGGAAGCTCTCCCGCGCCCCAGGCCAGTTCCGGTTCCTCGTGCACCTCTGACGCAAGGGCCTCAAGCGCATCAGGCGTCAAATCTGCGTAACCCCATGTAATCGCGTGATCGTCATAGGTGCCGATCAGCGGGAAAAGCTGGGTCACCCCGTCACCGGGACGGGCGACATAGTTGAACCGTCCGTAGGCCATGATCGACGCCGTTGATCCCCTCTCCGCCGTGAATTCGGGATCGCGAAGCTGCTCGATCCCCCACGCCGTTGAAGCCTTGTGATTGTGCCGAAGCCCAAGCGTATGACCAACCTCGTGGCTGACAGCATATCTCAGGATATGGCCAAGAGTTTCCTCCGGCAGCGGCAAGGTCGCCGCATCAGGGTCAAGTTGTGACATCAAATTGTAATAGTAGTTCCCGAACAGCGTCAGAACCTCGGGCCAAACCAGAATATGGGCCGAGAGGATCTCGCCGGACCGCGGGTCGTGAATGTTTGGCCCCATTGCGTTCGCAAAAGGCTGCGCGACCCAGCGGATCACGTTGTAACGCGCATCGTTTGGCGACCAGTCCGGGTCTTCTTCCTGGCTTGGTGCATCCCGTGCCACGATAGCGCCGCTAAAGCCCGCAGCCTCGAATGCCGGTTGCCAGTCTTCTACGGCCGCACGGATATAAGGCCGCCACCGCTCGGGGATTTCAGGGGCAAGATAGTAAACCAGCGGTTCAACCGGCGCAGACGGTTTCGGCGCGTCGGGATCAGCGTGTTCGAGGCGATGGCGCAGGGCAATTTGCTGCGTCTCCGATGCCGCACCATCTGCTGCTTCAAATGTGATGACTTCGGAGGTGAAATAGCCGATGCGATCATCAAAATACCGTCGTTCCATTGGCTGCTCAGGAAGCAGCGATATCGAATGGGCGACCTCGACTGAAAGTGCGCGATCCGCGCCTGCCTGATCCTGCGCTATGAAAGTCAGCTGCGACGCAACATAGAGGTTATCAGGAAAAGCCGCCGCAGTAGCGATGTAGCTTCTGGACGGGTCAACGGCGATGGGGATCAGTCCGGATGACAGCAACTGCGATTTCACCGAAAAATCTGGAATGTCAGACGCAAAAATCGCTGAGACATCCAAAAGAAAGGCATCGTCCTGTTCGGCCACAATGGGCAGGCTGGCGATGATCGGCCCGATCTGCGCGTTCGCGATTGCGATATCTACGGGGCGCAGCTTGGCCTCGTCGCTGGTGGCTGGAGTCTGTCCGGCCACCTTGACGGCTCCGCTGGACATCGACCGCACAAAAATCGCATCCGCGCGCCGTTCCAGCTTCACGACATGGGACGCAATCGTGTTTCCGGTGATCGCGACGGCATCAGACGGATAACGCGCCACCTCGGCGTTCCAGAAAAGCCAGCGGTTAATGACGGATTTGGGCAAGACAACGTAATGCACCCCGTCAATCGCATCGATGGACAGACCGCTTTTGGCCGTCATGGCCTCCTCAAGAAAGGCCTGCGGATCCTCCGCGCCCTGCGCCCACGCTGCGGAATTGGATTGGCCGACCGCGAGAAGACAGGATGCAAGCGCAATGGCCGATGCTGGCGACGCAAGATTTCGCAATAAGTGATGAGAACTTAGTAGAAACGAACCTAAGGAGTTGGGCAAGAACCAGTTTTCTCGACGTTTCATGCTTCACTCTGCTCCCTCAAGATCAATCTTAACACTTACTATTACGAATGGACCGCGGACGCGCAACTTGCATCTCGATGTCAGTTTCGGGCGTTTAACGATACAATTGTAAGACTTGGCGCAATGCAACCGAAAGTCGAATCTAACTTTCGTTCGCGCAACGCATGACAATCTTTGCAGCGGCTCAGTCTCTGCACTCAGGCATCTAAACGCATTCAAATTGTCTTTCCGACACACCTCAACCGAGCCTAAGAGAGGCAAAACGCAGCCGTAGATCCGTCAGTTGATCGACGGCATAAATTTACCAGCCTACGCAGTTTAGTTAGTGGCGTCGTTATATGTTTAAGCAAAGCATACAGATAGTTGCGGTGCTCTCAATAGCCTTACAGAATTCCCAGCTGTCACAGAAATCCAGACGCGGAAATTGATCTTCGCTATTGAGTGTAAATGGTGCCCCCACACGGACTCGAACCGCTGACCTACTGATTACAAAGAAATCACTTACGAACCGTGGTTCACTGGAATATGTCATAAAAACAAGGCAAAGCACTGTTCTGCAACAAAAAAAAAAGCGGTCAACCTATGGTTGCATACCGTAGTATACCGTTGATGATTGTTGCAGAGGATGTTGCAGAGAAATGCCAAACCATAACCTGACTACCCGCCCCGCCGTTGCAAAGATCAAGCACGCAACTGGCACCACCATGTATTCCGACCCATCAGTAAAGCCTGACCCCGATGCACGCGGCATCCGGCTTGCGGTCGGCGCAACGACCAAGACTTGGGTGCTGTCCAAGCGCATCGACGGCAAGGTGCGCTCCGTCACGCTTGGCTCTTGGCCTGACCTGCCGACCGTATATGCGGCCCGTGATGTGGCTGTCGAAAAGATGGCGGCTGTCACAACCCGCACAGACGCCGCCTCAACTGGCATCCACACACTGAACGATGCGCTAGAGTCCCATATCAAGCGCTCGAAGGCTTCCGACCGGACAAAGGATGAGTATCGGGCGCAGGTGCGCAACAATATGGCTGACTTGTTCGCGATGAAGATCGAAGACATCACACTTGATCACCTAGAGGAAGTTGTCCTTGGCAAGCACGGTATCGCAACCCAAAAACACTTGGCTCAGATCATTCGAACATCGTTTAAACGGGCGGCTGCGGTTCGTCGTTGCTTCAATGTGGCAGACGATCTGAAAGTGGACACCAAAAGCTACCAGCCCGACAATTCCGTCAATTTTGATGCTGACGAACGGTGGCCTGCACTCGACATGATCGAAGCCAAGAAGCAGCAGAACAGGATCATCGGTGCCGCTTTTGAGTTGATGCTGTTCACGGGCCTACGCGCTGGCAACGTGATCACGCTCCGTTGGGATGACATTGACTTCAAAGCACGCAAGCTGCGGGTGTCTCGTTTAAAGAATGGCCGTGTGGGCATGTTCCCCCTTGCTGACCGCGTTGTCGCCTTGCTTGAGGCGCTGCCAAAGCACAGCGAATGGGTTTTCCCACAGCACGATACAGAGAAGCACATCTTCCACCCAGATCGCTTGAAATTCGGTGATAACATTCTTCGACCTCATGATTGCCGCCGCTTGTTTACAACGGCTGCACGACGCGCGGACCTTCCGGCCTATGTGATCGACCAACTTCGCGGCGATGTAGAAAAAGGTGTGCAAGGTATCTACGATCAAGGCTCCGCCTCGCACCGTCATGCAAACGCTATCGCGAAACAAACTGAGGTGGAATGCGGAGCATTACCTTCTTTGAATGTTGTCCAGATCGGCGGCAGGCGCTAATGTGGTCGCGCGTCGGTGTCGCTGTGCGGCAGAAACAACCGACGTGACCATATTGCGATCCATCAGGGGCTGGTGCCGGATCGTATGAGGGCAATCTCGCCAGCAGTTTCAACAGGCCTGCGTCTATTCGAACGTGAAGGAGCCTATTGATGGAAGAAATCACACAAGAAATCCGTGCGCTGCGCGACGAAGTGCGCGGCTTACAGGTCAAGCAGTCACTGCCTGATCTAATGACGCCTGCGCAATGTGCGCAGTATCTGAACCGCTCGGAAGAAGTGCTGTATCTTTGGCGTAAGGAACGCAACGCAGGAGCCGAAACGGGTCCGCCGTTCCTGCACATTTCCAGCCGGACAATCCTGTATGATCGGGAGGACGTTCTCGAATGGGCGCGTTCTCAGCGCGTGAACTGAAAAAGGGACGAAGCCGCTAGAACCTCGTCCCTCAGTCATTTTCATCAAAGCCGCGAACCCATCGCATCAACAACTCGCTTATACATTACGCTTTGATGGAACCCGACCAGAAAACAAGGTAATAGCGTCTGCAAGGAATAAGCAGATGCACATATTTACAGCAACAAGCACAGGGCCTGAACTTCGTAAGATTTGGCAAATGGGCGACAATGGCCCAAAGCAGAATGAGCGCACCGAGGGCTATCGGTATGCCAAAGACTTCATCTATGAGCGGCATAAATTTGCTACGCTGAACGGATTTTGTGACCTTCTGAACCGCCTGTCCGATGTGCCTACAGCCTCACTGGTTCTCGGTGAGCCATTGATCGAACGCGGTGGCCGCACGGGCCTCGACTTTACCGATAGGGCAACCGGCCTTTGCGTCGTCGATCTCGACTCTTTGGAATACGATGGCACGGCAGAAGAAGCCGTGCGATTTGCCTTTCCGTTTCTGCGCGGTCGTCAGTTTGTCTATGCCTATTCGCCTTCATCCGGTTTTAAGGCTGGCCACCGATTGCGTGTTGCCTTCGAGGTTGAGCCAATGGACCTGACAGAACAGCAAATCCATGCAGAACACTGGAACAACGACTTATCCCAGCGGATCGGTTTCAACCGCAAACTGATCGACTACGGCATCTACAATCCAGGTGGTTTCGTGTTCACGGCCAGACCTGAATTGCACGACCTAGATGACCCGCATCCTATTCGTGCATTCTTCGTCGATGGCACGGCTGGGCCTGTAGACGTGCCTAAGCTGCCCGACATGATCGAAGTGGACGTGGCACCTTCTGTCAACTTGGGTCAGATGCCGACGCTGCGCTGGGATGCAAGCCAGCGTCACAACTCAGTTATGAATTTCATGGTCGCCTATCGAACGGCATTTCCAAACAGCGTATTCGCCGAATGTTGGGCTGCTTTGTCGGATGAATATGAAAGAATTGGTGTCCGGGCTGCTGATCGGCACGAGTTTGACGAGCGCTATATCAAGATGCGTTTCCACGGCATCCGAGGCGCACGCCGCAAGCGCAAAGCCTTCCCGACAACGCGGCAGGAAGTGCCGCTTGCACAGGCGACGCAGCAGCTAAGTGACGAGATCAAAACCTTCGTCGCAGCCAATGAACCGCGCGTGAAGGTTGTCGAAGCAGAGGCGGGCCTAGGCAAAACCTACTGGGCGTTGCACTGGCTTGGCGTCGAAATGCGATATGCAGAACACACCAATGGTATCTTCTTCACTGACCTTTATGTGCCAAACCACAACTTGTCCGCGCAGATTGAGGCCGATGCCAAAGCGCAGGGGATGAAAGCCTACACAGAGCTTGGTCGCGGCCAAGAAATGAACGGGCGTCCCGTATGCACAAAGCACGAGGCAATCTCCAAGGTTCAGGGCATCGTGAAAGAAACTCGTCAGGCGTTTTGCGGCAATGAGGTGGCGCAGTGTTCAGACCGTGCAGGCTGTCTTTGGTGGGGCAGCAAGACAAATCCCTGACGCATGATCTGCGCATCCGAACCCATGCGCACCTGCCGTTGCAAATCGCCAAAGAACACGGTCAAAGCCGCGTGCCTAACTTCGTCGTGATCGACGAAAACTTCCTCGGTGCGCTTATCAAGAACGGGTATGTCGAAATCAAAGACCTATGCGACGTGATGCGCCACGACATGGGCGATTGGCTTCTTGAACTGGCTAAGGTGTTCAAGGCTGGGCTGAACATCGAACGGCTTGAGGCCGCAGGGTTCACGGTCGAACTCTGCAAAGAATTGATCAAGGCAGAAACGGCTCTTGCCCCAGAGGTCGAGATTACACCGGACATGACCGGCAGCGAGGCGCTGAACGCGGCAACCGACTACGACGGGCAGTGGTATAAGTATGCCTCGTTCTGGCGTCGTCTGCGCGATGCGCTTGAGGCTGGCTCACTCAATCGCCTGCGTGTGACGCCGAACAAGAAGGGCGTCTACCTGAACTGGCGACAGAAGATTGCAGGCATCCCGTGGGACAACGAAACAGACCGTCCGCGCGTGCCTGTGCTGATCCTGTCCGCAACGATCAAACGGTCAATGGTTGAGGCGATCCTACCCGTGGATGAATGGGTTTCGATTGAGGTTGAAAAACACCAAGACGCAAAGGTCATGCAAGTCCCAATCAACGCATCCAAGAAATCATTGCTTTACGGCACAGGCGACCGTGTTGAGGAATGGGATGAAACCGACAAGAAAGACAAAGCATTGGCCGAGCAATTTCGCGCAGATGTGGCGCGTATCTCTGAGGGGCGGCATCTATTCTCATATAAGGCGCTTATAGACGAAAACATGATGTTGGCCGGATGGTTCAATGCTGTTGAAGGGCTGAATGATTGGGCTAGTGGCAAGATCGACATTGTTGGGCGACCATTGCCAGCGCCGCTGGACGTTGAGGACATGGCACGGGCGATCCATCAAGACGGTGATCCGATTGTGCCAAATGCGCAATGGTATCCAAAGCGGCCGATTGCGATGGTTGGCGGGGCTGGGATGGCTCACTGTGAACGCCACACCGATCCACGCGTTGAAGACGTGCGCTGGGTCGTCTGCGAGGGAGCAATGATGAAGGCGGCGGCGCGTTCGCGGCATGTGCGTCAGGGGTGTGAGATCAGGCTGTTTACGAACATGGTTCTGCCAGTGAAGGTCGATGAAGTGCTGCACTTTGACGATCTGCTGCCGGACGAATTGGAATACGCGCGTGCGCCTGTGCGGGTGCAGTCGGCAAAGTTGGCGCAGACGCTGTTCCGCAAGTTCGATGATATGTCAGGCAATGGCATCAAGGGCGCTGTTGGTGATCTGTTTGGCTGGGCGATGGAGCATAAGGTCGAGTTCATTGAGGTGCGCAGGAAGGGATCAAAACAGTGGTCGCGTGCATGGCTTGCAGATGGCGGCTGGCGCTACCTGTGCAATCGCGCCGAGATCGTTGATTGGCGTGAGCCTGTGCGGCGCAAGGATGTCAATGCACAGAAGTTCGATGCGATGGTCGAAGCGTCACTCCACATGCAGGAAGTGCGGGCGATGCGCGAGGCTTTGGAGTATGAGCCGTGGCTTGATGATGAAGGCGCGGCGTTGCGCGGCGAAGTGACAACGGCTGAGGGTTGGCAGTTCGATGTGGGCGCAATGGCGGCGGATGCACAGCCAGCAGCATGGCCATGGCGCAATGCGCAATACGTCAGGGACTGAGGGCAGATTTAAACTGTCACTGCTCTTAATAGTATGTATCTCTATTAACGCGAGTGACAGTTTAACTCGCGGCTGACGATGCCACGATGCGAACGCGCTGCACTGTCACTCGGAGCGATCTATCCGTGATACGTCAACAATGCTGACGTAGTTGCGTGCAAGCAATTGATAACCTATCAATCGCACTAGTGAATTGCCGTGGCGCATTAAGCGGTTGGTTTCGCTCTACAACAATGCTGCAACATCCAGTTGCGACCAAGTCGCAGGTATACATCGGCACCTTTTAGGACCCCTCCTGCTAATATGGAAACCCGCCCCCACAGTCGGAAACATCTGAGCAAAAATCTGCGCCCCCGTTCAGCGGACCTTCTAAGGCTTGTGCGCAGGACTAATAACCATATTCGGACCACATGTTTCGATCACGTTCGTCTTTTAGGTCTTCCAAAGAAACTTCGATGGCTGAAAAATCCATTCGGTACATCGGCAACTGCCATTCGTGGTATAGAGTGCCGAGTTGGTCTTCGTTTGCAGTATCCGCAAACAGCTTGGCCTTCTCCAAAGCACGGGCCATTTCATACGTTAGCTTTTTTGAATCCTCATGGTTTTCAGTTTCACGAAAATCGACAGAGTTCCAAGCTCTTGCTGTTAGGTCCAACCCTTGCCGAGTGAACACACCAAAATCTTGCAATGCTTTGCAAATCAACCAAGATCGTGGTTCGGAACGTCCGCCTAAGATTAAGTCGTTGAAGGCGGGATCGCGATAAGTGGACTGTGGATCGCTCCAATGGAACGATCCATCTTCTTCACCAATTATGTCTGCATACATGCCGCTTTCGCGGCGATACACTTCCCAATTTGGCATAATGTATTCGCCAACGGAGCCTTCCAAATAATGAGTTCGACGATGGCTGTTGATGTATTCTTGGAGCTGCGAAGCGTGCATCGGTTTCCAGCTTTGCGCTTCGACATAAATCAAACGTGCTAGATGATCATAAAACCACTTAGTCATCTTCCCGACCCGCGAGGGACGCTGTGAGGCGGGGCATCTTACCAAATCGACGAGTATCAGTATTTTCGCTACTTCTTCAGATGCGTGGCGTCTTAGCATCGACGCGCTCCTTGGATGGTTTGAAAGCTCATTGGATGCGTCAAGTAGACTGCCTGCGCTATTCATTAAAACTGGAAGCCCTTCTGCAATTAGATCAAGCTGCTGTTGTTCCGTCATATTCGCTAACGCATGGGCACGGCGCATCCCGATATGTCTGGCGCTTTGAACTTCGGGCATCAAAAAATCCTAACTCTCATTGGCAAAGTTAAACAAATTAAAATCGGTAGTTGCTCCACCTGATTACTATAGCACCTAAGCCCAATTACACCTTTTTCTTGAGTTGAGCGCCCCGCCGCCAACCGTCCACATTCGATCTGCGCGGCTTGGCTCATCTGAACGGCCATCTTTCGCGCGCTGATCCTTTCGGATGGCCGTTCACACTCAATGAAAGCACACCCCATGCAAATTACATTCACCGCTGATGGCGGCGACGCCTGCACGCTCGCCCAGAAAACCATTTCGTCCTCGACTGCCTTTTCCATTCCAATCTCGAAAGCTGCCCTACAAACAGCCCTCCGCACAATGCTGATGAACCCCGAACAGCGCGACATGACAGTTGATGCCGTGATGGTTGATCGCTGTCGCGATGGTCTTCGTGTCCACGCTGGCGGGGGTCGCTTTGAACTGCCCTACCGCCACCTATTTGCCCTCGTGCTTGAGGCGTAATCAATGACACGATCAAACTGGGACCGCCTGCAATCGCAATACCATCTGATCCGCGCCTGCATTGCTGGCGAAGATGCAGTGAAGGAACAGGGACAGACATATGTCCCGCAACCTGACGGCATGACCGCGCAAAACTATGCGCACTATCTGGACCGCGCCTGCTTCTACGGTGCGCCGGAAATGACGCTCCGCGCACTTGTCGGCCTTGCCCTGCGCAAAGACCCTGTGATCAAGCTGCCTGCACGTCTTGAGCCGATGCGCCTGAACGCGACTTACGAAGATGCGCCGATGCAGGTTTTGATTGAGGACATGGTGCGCGAGGTCGCAACTATGGGCCGCTACGGTATCCTGCTTGATTTGCCAACAGAGGGCGCAACGACCAACACCGTCCCTCACTTCTCGACCTTCAACGCGGAATCCATTGAAGATTTTTCGACGGGCTTTGTCGATGGCCACAAAGTCCTGACGCGGGTGCATCTGTCATCTGACGAGCAATGGGAAGACGCAGACGTCACCTACGAATTGATCCTTGAGGCTTGCGTCTATCAGTTCCGCCGCTTTACACGTGATCAGCACAAAAACCGTGTCGATGTGGGCGAAAACCATATCCCGATGGTCAACGGCAAGCCCCTTACCTATATCCCGTTCGTCATGGTCAGCCATGAAGGGCTGCGGCCAGAACATGTCACTCCGCCATTTCTATCGCTGTGCAAAGTTGCAATCTCCCACTTCAAGAACAGCGCAGATCGGGAACACGCAATCTTTCTCACGGCTGCGCCGACGCCTTGGGTTGCGGGTTCGATCCCAGCCGACAAAGTGCCAACGCAGATCGGCGCGGGAACAATTTGGACTTTGCCCGAAGGTGCAGAAGTTGGGATGCTGGAATTCCAAGGTCACGGCGTCGCCGCGATGAAAGAGATCATGGAGGAGAAATCCGAAACGACGATCTCACTTGGCGCACGCATGTTGAGTTCGACAGTCAACCGGAACGAAACTCTAGGCACAGCGACGCAGCGCACGCGGTCAGAGCTTGCGCTCTTGCATGGCGTGGTCGTTTTCGTCGAGGCTGGCCTCAACCGCCTTCTACGCCTTGCTGCTGAGTGGGTTGGCGATGATCCTGACGAGGCGTCGGTGTCCTTGTCCCGCGACTTCATCGAAAGCGCGATGGAACCGAAAATGATTGAACAGCAGATGAAGCTGTATCTGTCCGGTGTGATCAGCCGCGCGTCCCTGCATGAGAACCTGCAAAAGGGCGAGATCATCCGCGCAGATCGGTCGTGGGAGGACGAAAAGGATATGATCGAAACCGATGGCGGCGACATATCCCCCATCATCGGCACGCGTGATGCCTGATGATCCTTGACCCTGACTTTGGGCTGCATATCTCGCGTCCAGATGGCCCACAATCCCTCTACCGTGCTGTTGTCGCCCGTTCCGTCCTCGACCTTTTCGGCAAAGTCATTCCGGCTTCTGAAAAGGATGAAGCACAACTTGCGCGGCGGGAGGCTCTTTACTTCCTAACGCGGGAAAGAGGCGCATGGGCAGAGTCCCGTCGCCGCCTTTGTGCGGCCTGTGAGATTGATCCCGAAGCCCTGCGGACAAATATCCTGCGCATCCTTGATGGCGGCGAGATTGTTGGCGCAGACACCCGAAACTCATTCGGCGGCATCGAGATTGCCCGCCAATTCTGGAATGAAGAACAATCGGAACCGGAACGGGCGCAAGCTGCGCGGGAGCAGCAGGCAAAGCCAAAACCCACGGCACCGCGTCAGAAGGTAAAAGCGAGTTATTCCACTATCAGATCAACCGTCCTGCCACTGCTATCGCAGCCTCGCCAATTCAAAGATTTGATTGCTGCTACGGATGGCGAATTTGGCGACTCCATGATCTGCAAAGTCCTCGCAAACGCAATCAATAAGGGCGAGGTCGTCAGAAATGACAAAAACCATACCTATATTCTGGCGGCTGCTTGATCGGATTTAGGTCTTCTCGCTCAACACCTTAAACTGCGCTTTATTGAGCAATAGCAGGCACTTATTGTCAATTTGCAAGACAGGGGTCGCGCATCTTCACGTAGTGGAAGGGCAAGCCTCAGGGCTTGCTTTTCTTTTTGTGCCTACGTGAAGGAGCAGCACATATGTCTGACGACAACAACGACAAACTGATGGAACAATTCATCGAAAAGGCGACGCCAAAACTATTGGAAGCGCTGGCCGAGAGCGTATCGAAACAGATCGAAGATTCCATCGGCGGCCTGAAAGCCAACTCCGAAAAGATGCTTGATGAATTGAAGGACCGCAAACGCGCTGCTGCCGATGCCGCCGCCAAGGATCAAGCCGACGCGGGGCAGTTCAAAACACTGCTTGAGCGCAATGATGATCCCGCATCAATTAAAGCCGCACTGACACCGGAACCAATCCGACTGACCCGATCTCAGGCGCGTGACGCGCAAATCTATCGTCGTGCCAAGGCGCAGGCAGAGAAGTCAGGCACAACAGTGGAGATCGTAACCGATGGCTGATCTCGACAAAGCAGCAGATGCCACAGCCCGCGAATTTTTGTCGGGTATCTATCACAGGGTTCGAGAGTTCGATGTGACCCTCGCACGCAATGCCATCCTAGATTGCCTTTACAGCGCGGAAGAACCCGACTTCATTCGCGATGTTGCAGCGCATCCGCTCCATGCCGCAGACGCCCGTCGCGTCATTGGACGAATGGCCCCGCATATGGTTGGCTTGGCTGGCCTGACCCTGACACGTCAGGCAGCGGCATGAGCATCAACTATGACCGCATCAAAGACGCGTTGCCCGTGGAATCGGGCAATGGTCGCCGCTCAACGATCCGCGCCCGCTCCGATGTGGTTGAGGTCGTTCTTGATTGCGTATTGCGCCGCCGCCAGTTCAAAGAGATTGCGCAAAGATGCTGTGTCGATCTCGAAAGCCTGACGCGGTTCCGCAAACGGTTCATCACGCCGGAGGTCGAAAAGATCGTTCTTGTTGAGGCCAACAAGCTGGATGCAACGTCACTGGACCAAGAGGTGAACAGCGCCCAAGACAAGATCGAAGGCGGCATTGAGGGCATCCTCAAAGAGCAGCAGCGCCTTTATCGCACGCTGAACGGCATGGTCGATGGTGGTAGTGAAGGCTTGCTCGAAGTTCTGGCCCCGATGATGCAATTGCTGCGGGATCAAAACAAATCCTACGAGAACCTGCTGAAAGTTTATTCCAACCTGCGCGACAAGACGACCATCGTACTTGGCCTGAATGAGCATCCCGACGTTCAAAAGCTGATGGACGTGTTGTGGGTCGTGTTCCAAGCTCACCCAGAGGCGTTCGATACATTCCGGCAAGTGATCGAAGATCGGCGGATTCCGCTTTATGTCGAATGATCTTGGCCTTTTCCTTCGCACCCTTAACGAGCGGATAAAGCCGGAGCTGCTGCTTGAACGGGTGGTCGATGGCCCGCCCGATGAATGGCAGCGCACGCTAATGAATTCTGCCTCAGACATCATCATGGTGCTGGCATCGCGTCGGATCGGCAAATCAACAACTGTCGGTGTCATGGCGGGGCAAGAATTGTCCAAGCCAGAGCATCAGGTAATCATCCTTTCGAAGACGCTGGCTCAGTCTCAACTGCTGTTTGCCAAGATCGCTTACACTTGGGAAAAGATGGCGCTGCCGATTGAAACGAAGCGGCGCACCATGACCGAATTGCACCTCAAGAATGGGTCTTCGGTTGTCTGCGTTCCCGCTGGTCAAAACGGTGAGCAGGCCCGTGGCTACGGCGTTAAAAACGGCCTCCTTATCTATGACGAGGCCGCGTTTATTCCCGATGATGTTTTCGGCTCAACACTTTCGATTGCGGAAGATAACGCCAAGACAATCCTGATCACCACGCCGGGCGGCAAATCGGGCAAAGCCTATGAGATGTGAAGCGATTGGGAAATGTATCCCGAAGTCGAACGCATCCGCGCCTGTTCCCTTGATCTGCCGCGCATGGCGAAACTCGTGGCCCGTCAGCGAAAGGTTCTGTCCAAGTTCGAGTTTGATGTGGAACACGGCCTCAACTGGATGGGGCGCGGACACCAGTTTTTCGATTCGGCAGCAATCACTGCTGCCTACACCGACACCCCACAACTCATGTTAGGAAACCTATATGCAGGTGTTTGAACGCGGCGAGGACTTGATCCTGCCCAATGCTGATCCAGCGGTTGAGATCGTTAAATGGTATCGCCGCTTCCTCGTGGGCTTGGACATTGCGCAGGCGCAGGACCGGAACGCATATTCGATCTGTATCGACGAACGTGTGCCGTTCTACGATGCCAACGGACGGCAGGACCTGACCAAACGTCGCCGCGAGATTGTGCGTTCGGATCATCTGCCCGCAATGTCCTATGCTGACCTCGCTACTGTGACACGTAACCTTATGACGGACCCCGCGATTGCAGGCCGCTCCTATCTCGTCGTGGATTCCTCCGGCGTTGGCCGTGCATTTTGCGATATTCTTAATTCCAAGTCAGTGCAGCACACCCGCGTCCAGATGGTGTCAGGCGAAAATGAAAGCGAAACCAAGGAGCGCGGCCAGACTTTCAACAACGTCGGGCGCACGCGGCTGCTGTCGGCGCTCAATTCAGCCATTCACACAGGTGATCTGTCCATCGGCAACTTCGAAGCATGCGACCTGCTGCGCCAAGAGCTTGAGAGCTTTGAGGCTGATGTGGGATCGACAGGTCGTGTGCGCATCGAAGGCGGGACAAAGTTCGGCCATGCTGACTTGGCTGTGTCCGCATCGCTGGCCTTGTGGCTGTCAGATCATCGGTCAATCGGTGCGCATATCGGTGAGGCACCGCTGCGTGGGTTTTGGTGACTATGAAGCCAAATTGAAAGCGACTGGATTGGTGCTGACAAACCTACTGAAACTGATTATGAAAAAGAGAACAAAGAAGGTACTTCAGCAGTCATGCAGACGAAATTTGCGGCAAAAAGAGTCGGAACGCTCAATAAGTTTTTCACAAAGGTATCTGTCGGCGAACTTCTTGCACGACACATACCTTGCGACGATCCGCAGACCCTAATTGATCTCGGTGCAGGAGAAGGCTCTTTGAGTAAGGCTGCGGTACAAAGATGGCCTAACATTAGCATCGTTACTGTTGATTTGGACCCGACCACGACTTTAACCCTGCAAGAAAGCCTTCATCGGGTTGGTTGTATCAATCATAGACATCACCAACGCGATGCTTTGACCGTAGACCTTTCCAGCGGACTAATAGAAGAGCATGGACGGTTTGACGTCGCTGTGTGCAATCCCCCATTTTTCAATCCGAAGTGGAGCCGTGACCATGCAGATGTGCTTCAACTTGGTGATCTAGCGGATGCTTGTGGGTCAAAGGCAGAGGTCACGGCTGAGGTTTTGTTCATTGCGCAATCACTCGCGCTTTTGAAAAGTGGTGGGCGACTTGCTGTAGTCGTCCCCGATAGCCTTATCACGACTTCCCGTGCTCAAAAATTCAGAAAGTCTTTGCTTCAAAACCACACTGTCGAGACAGTAATACAACTGCCGCTCAACTCTTTTCATGAGACGGACGCGCAGTGTTTCATCATTGTCTTGAAAAAAGATGGCGGGCCAACGCAGGCACTAACCCTTTTGAACGCTGACGTTGACCAAAACCTATCTCAACCAATCCAAATCAGCGGGATCAATGCTGAGAACCGTATGGATTTCAATTTCCACTTCCTTCGCTGCGAAAAATCAGACTCGCACACTACGCTGCGAGAATTGGGCGCAGAAATTTTTCGTGGGTCTATCAGCACAGTTCAAAGGAAGGTCGCTGAGTTTCCTGTTTTTCACACATCGGACTACAAGGACATCATTGACGGAGAGATCAATCTTCCTGAATTGGGATCCCTAACCCAAAGTGCAAAGGTTGTTGCAGAAGCCGGAGACATTTTGATGGCACGGGTCGACCGCAACCTCCATGAGAAGATTGGTATGGTTGCAAACGGGTCGGCAGTGCTTACGGATTGTGTCTATCGCATTAGACTACCGCAACAACACCGCGACTTGGCTTATGCTGCACTTTGTTCTGACAAAGGCAGGATGAACCTGAAAGCGCTAACTAAAGGTGTTGGAGCGCGAATAATTGGAAAAGCGGATTTGCTCGACATGCCTCTTAGCGGCATCGAAACCTAACCTTTACTTGCGAAGTAGCTTTGGAGAAATTCTAAGGCTTCCCGTTTTTGCTTCACACCAGCCGCTTGCAGTATTGCCATGATGTTGACCTTACCCGTTGCACCGTCCCAGAAGTTCTTTTTCATAACCTGATGTCGACCGCAAAGTGCTTGCCACTGACTTTCGTCGGCGGGGTCAGAGTTTGGGTTAACTGAATGAGGTGTAGTATGGTCCGGCGTGAGCTTGACCGTCCCACCACCAATTGGGTCAACTGCTCCATTCTCTAAACCGCACAACTGACCATCTTCCTGCCATTCACAACAATTATTGGCGCGAGCCAAAATTCGTTTCCACGTTGCTGTAGTTGGACGCACACGTTTACTTGCTATCTCACGTTTATCCACATGAGGCATACAGTACTCGGACGGTTTTAATTCGCCCCAATCCCGCCATGACAGGATTGTATAGCCATGATCAGTGCGCAATTCGGAAAGACGTTGATGCCAGTTTTCGGGGTCCACTCCTGTCTTTGGATTTCTTGCCGCATCTCGAATCTGATCACGCGATATTACCAACCCGACGTTGTTCAAGAATAAGGCTTCGATCCTGAGCCGCACCGATTTCTGATCGTACTCTGAGGTGTCTTGGCTGTAGGTCTTTTGCTCTGGAATCAAGACGGCTCTCCTTTTCTCCTTTGTACTTGGCAGGAGCGGAAAGTCGAGTAGCGCTCGGGGTCTTTAGGGGCTAGCTGTGTGCTGCGCGCGTCAACAGCCGGAAAACGCCTTCGTCTATTTCCATAATCTTAATTTCAAACCCGTTGCTGGAGGGAACGATTGCAACCGGACAGACCCCCGACATATATTCGCGGTGCTCGGTGAGTTTCTTATGCTGCCGCTTTAAGGTGTAGGCTGCAATGTCTCCATAGTATTCCTCCAGTTCGTCGAAGATTTCTGTTTCGGTTTTGGTCATCTTGCTGTGTTTGCGCCCAGAGCTAGTATGGCTGCCTTTGCGCTCTTCTAATCGAAGGGCAGCAACACGTTCGACCAGTTCCAGGCGTTCTTCTTGCGCCTCAAGCGCTGCTGTCAGATCGTCGTTGAGCCATCCATCTAGTAGGGCTTGGCAGTCCCTGTAGCGCCGCCAGCGTTTGTCTGCGGGGTCTTTGTTGTGGCTCTGCGCAGGGAATGTACCCTCGCGCTCGAACAGAAATCCGTCAGCAAACCACGCCAAAAAGCCAAAAACAAATTGGGGGTAGCTCCGGCTGCTCTGGTCGCAGACGTGGATCGCCGCCATGACATAGTGTGGCAGCGGTTCAAACTCGAAGCGTAGGCGCAGGTAGTCCAGAAAGACCTCCTCGAAACACGCAGTTTGAACTGGCTGTTTTTCCACGGGACTCGCTTTCTGGGACAAAGGGCAGGCCAACAAGGCCTAACCCAAAATATCCGAAAGGACTACCAAATGCCCTATCAAGACAAAAACCTTCAACGCGCACTTGCGATCCTCGCAACGCACCCAGACGAAAGGGACATAGCATTCCAAGCCGGCTGCGTGCTTGTCGCAAAGCAAAAGCTGTCTCTCCAAGACGAAGATGACTTAGAAGTCCTGTCGATCCTAATGACTGACAAAGAGCATGGATTTGCGGTCACTCGCGTCGAAGAAACGGCACGCGAGCTTCGAGAGATGCAAGTCATCTGGATGGACGCGGCTAATGTTCTCAAACTGGATGCAGCAGCATGAGCTTCGAAATAACCAAACTTGCATCCGCTGTCGCTGATTGTGGCATGGGCGTGCGTGAACTGCGCGTCCAAACTGAAAACCGTCGCTACTACTATCTGCGTTTCGAAGATGACTTGCCGCATAGCTGGTGGGAAGACTCGATGCTCAACGGTTCGGAACAAGTGCCGATGACCGACGCGCAAGCACTGTCAGAGATCGAAGAAGCCAAACGCATCTTAGACAAGCATCACGATTCTGGCTTCCTGCTTGGGGTCTGGCACGAACAGCATGACGGCATCTGCTATCGTTATGCCGATGGCCGCTATGCTGAACTCGCAGAACGCGATTCCGAAGGCGAAACTGCCTAGTGTTGCAGAATTGTTGTTGAGCCTAACAAAACAACGATGGTCGCCTTAACGGGCGGCAATCAACATCTTGATATTTATGTTAAAAATGGTGCCCCCACACGGACTCGAACCGCGGACCTACTGATTACAAATCAGTTGCTCTACCAGCTGAGCTATAGGGGCACTGAGCGGTGATTTAGCGATATCGCTTGGTCCGCGCAAGGGGCAAAAAGCTATTTATTTGCCCGCGCCAAAAGTGCGACCGCACCAAGCCCCACAAGAGTGATCATCAGCGCCGCCGGGGCCGCCTCTGTGATGTTTTCCAATGATGCTTTGGCGTGCACGCGCGTGGCCAGCGTATCATAGCTGAATGGCCGCAAAAGGAGCGTTGCGGGCAATTCCTTCACGCAATCCACAAACACCAAAAGCAGCGCCGAGCCCATTGAGGCACGCACCAAAGGCATGTGCACAGCACGCAATGTGCCGCCAGCTGTGCGCCCCAAGGAGCGGGCCGCCATGGGCAGGCTTGGCGCTACGCGGCCCAAGGCGGCGTCCGCTGTTCCTTGGGCGATCGCAAAGAACCGGACGACATAAGCGAAAACCAACGCGCCTGCAGTGCCTGTCATGATCAGGCCCGGGTCTGTGCCAGTGACGGCAAGCACCGCATCAGCCACCCTATTGTCCAGCGCGGCCAAAGGCACTAGAATACCCAAGCCCAGCACCGCGCCGGGTGCGGCATAGCCGATTGCGGTGACGGGCATCAGCAATGCGGGCAAGCGGTGCCGCGACATGCGCACCCCGTAAACCATGAACACGCCGCCAACGACCGTGAGAACCGCTGCAATGCCGCCGACGGTGACCGTGTGCCACAAGGCGCGCGTGAGGCCCGGAGCCAGCCATTGGCCCGCATCAAAGGCGTGTGATGCAAGCACTGTCACGGGAAGCACAAATCCAGCCAGAAACGGCAGCAGGCAAGCCAGCGTTGCGCCTGTTGCTGAAATCCCCTGTAAAGGTTCACGCTGGACGGGTCGAAGATGCCGCGCTGCTGCAAAAAAGCGGCTCTTGCGGCGCGATATTTTCTCGAGTGTCACCAACATCACGATCATTACCAGCACGACGCAAGCGATCTGAGCCGCACCGCCAAGATTGCCAGCCTGAAGCCAGACCGAGAAAATCCCGGTGGTCAGTGTCTGGACGGCAAAGTAATCCACCGTGCCGAAATCGTTAACTGTCTCCATCATGACAACCGCGACACCTGCCGCAATCGCGGGTCGTGCCAGCGGAAGGCCAACACGCATGAACCGACCCAGAGGCCCTGCCCCAAGTGCACGGGCCACTTCAAAGCCTGCGCCGGATTGTTCGCGAAATGCGGCGCGGGCCAGAATGTAGACGTAGGGATATAGCGATGCGGCGAGCACGAGGATTGCAGCAGATCGCGTTCGGATCGCGGGAAACCAGTAGTCGGCAGCCGTGTCCCAGCCCATCATGTTGCGCAATGCCGTCTGCACCGGCCCCGCGTATTCCAGAAAATCCACCAGCGCATAGGCGCCCACATAGGCGGGCACGGCCAATGGCATCAGCAAGGCCCACTCCAACCAGCGGCGACCGGGGAAATCATACATGACAACCAGCCACGCAGCGCCCGTGCCAACACAAGCCGCCAATGCGCCGACACACACCATCAACACAACCGTATTGCCAAGATACCGTGGCAGGGTCGTATTCATCAGATGCGGCCAGATATTTTCGGTTGGCGTGAGGGCGAAATAGACAACCGCCACGATCGGCAAAAGAACGAGCACAGCAATGACCGCCGCCCCAACGGACCACGGCTCAACCTGCGGCAGGGTGCGCTTGCGCGCGGATAACTGACGGATTTGGTCGGACATCTTGCGGCACCGCTATCTGAAACCGGTTTATCTGTCCAGATTTCCCACTATGATGCGACAAAGTAACAATAACAAAAGCGGCAGAGCCATGGAAATCGTCTATCATATCGGCGCGCATTGCACGGACGATGACCGACTGTTGAAGTCGATGCTGAAAAACGCGGATACGTTTGCGGACGATGGCGTCAAAATTCCGGGGCCCGGCAAATACCGGCGACTGATCCGCGAAACTATTCAGGGGCTGAACGGTCAAAAGCCCTCGCCAGAAACGCGCAGCATCCTTCTGGATGCCATACTTGACGATGAACCCACGGAACGGCTTGTCCTAAGCAACCAGAACTTCATCTGCGTGCCCAACCGTATTTTTGAGGACGGCGCATTCTACGCCCAGACCGAGCCGAAAATCCGTGCATTGCATGACATCTTTGTCGAAGACGACATCGAGATTTTCCTGTCATTGCGCAATCCTGCGACATTCGTGCCAGCCGCTTTCGCCAAATCCGATCACCCTACGTGGGATAAATTCATGCGGGGTGTGCACCCGTCAGATATCCGCTGGTCGGACATTGTCCGACGCATCCAGCACGTCGCGCCACGGTCGCATCTGACAGTTTGGTGCAATGAAGATACGCCGCTGATCTGGGCCGATCTGATCCGGCGGATGGCAGGCGTGCTGCCGGACCAGAAAATCACCGGCGGCTTTGATCTGTTGGCCGCGATCATGTCCAAACAGGGATTGAACCGCTTTTTGAACTACATGCGCGCCCATCCCCCGCAGACAGAAGCGCAAAAGCGCCGGATCATCGGCGCTTTCCTTGATAAATACGCATTGGACGACGAGATCGAAGAAGAAATCGATATGCCCGGCGTGACCGAAGCCATGATCGAAGATCTGTCACTGGCCTATGAAAATGACGTCGAGATGATCGCGGCCATGCCCGGCGTCAGTTTCGTGCAGCCGTAAGGCTACATGCCCAACGCGGCTTTATACATGTCCAAAACGGCCTCTTCCTCGGCCAGATCATTGGCGTCGCGCTTGCGGATCGCGATCACCTTGCGCAGGACCTTGGTGTCATAACCGCGGCCTTTGGCCTCTGCCATGACCTCTTTCTGGGCGTCTGCGATATCTTTCTTTTCGGCCTCAAGACGTTCGAACCGTTCGATGAACTGGCGCAATTCCTGTCCGGCTACGCTTGTAGTTTCTGTCACATCGCTCATCATGTCGATCCTTGTCTGGAGGGTTGAACGGATGTCCTAGCTTGCCCCGCTTTGCCCTGCAAGACTTGTCAGCATCCTGCACCCGCGGTAAGCGGCTTGCATCCAAAGGAGAGCACTATGGACGCATTGATCTGGACCGGCGCAGCCCTGACCCTGCTGGGTTTTGCAGGGATCATCTATAGCATCGTGGCCGTGACCCGTGCGCGACGCGCCGGACTGGATGACGATGCCTTGCGCGCGCGGCTGTCCCGCATCCTGCCTGTGAACCTTGGCGCGCTGCTTTTGTCAGTCTTGGGGCTGATGACCGTGGTTATGGGAATTATGCTAGTCTAGGCCCCGTCGCGAGTGATCGCCAATGCCATCGCTGCAAGCTGTGGGACTGCCTGTCCGTATTTGCGTGCCATTTCAGGATTTGACGCATTACCTTGCCTTGCGCGTGCCGCCACGCCAGCAAGGATTGCGGCCAGTCTGAAGAACGAAAAACATAGGTAAAACGGCCAGTTATCAATCGATCCTAAACCACGCTTGCGCATGTAATCTGCCACGTAGTCCGCTTCGGTTGGCAATCCTAGCGCCGCGCGATCCACGCCGCCCAAGCCGCGCATGTCGCCCTGATTGGGCAATCGCCACTGCATGCATTGATAGGACAAATCCGCCATCGGATGCCCCAACGTGGAAAGCTCCCAGTCCAGAACACCCATAATATCAGCAGCTTGTGGTGCAAAGATCATGTTATCAAGTCGGTAGTCGCCATGAACAAGCGCAACCTGACCGTCATCTTCCGGCAGCGCCTGTTCCAGCCAGTCGATAAGCGCGGTCATCTCTGCCAGAGGTTCATCGATGCTCGCGCGATATTGCCCCGCCCACCTCTCAAGCTGGCGGGCGTAGTAATTTCCCGGCTTGCCAAAATCCGACAGCCCCGCCTGAGCAACATCGACATCATGTAACGCCGCAAGAGCGGTGTTCATCGCATCATATATGCCACCGCGATCCGTAGTATCAGGCAGTGCCGGGTCCCAGAAAATCCGCCCGTCCAGATGCGCCATGACGTAAAACGCCCGACTTGATGGCGATGTATCTGCATCGGCCAGACAATGCACCGAAGGCACCGGCACTTTGGTATCCGCCAGCGCGCGCATTACGCGGTATTCCCGATCCACGCGATGCGCCGAGGGCAGCAGCCGTCCCGCAGGCTGGCTACGCAACACAAGCGGCCCGCTGTCGGCTGTGATCAGATAGGTCGGATTGGATTGCCCCTTATCAAACTTGCGCACATCCAAAAGTCCTGCGAAATCAGGAACGTGCGTGGTCAGATAGTCATTAAGGGCGGCGTGGCTGATCCCCAGCCCGGGTGCGGCATCTGTCATGCCCACATTAAGGCCTTGCGCCGCGTCACTGGCAACCACCGATTGACACGACCTCGCGTGAATGCACGATACCGTCACAAATAGGAGAGCCCGAATATGGACCTTGGCATTACCCCCCGCCTCGCCCCCGTGCTGGATGCCGTGACCGCCATGGTCCGCGATGAGATCACACCGCTTGACGATACGTTTCTGGCCGAAGTCGATATCGGCGACAGATGGCAGTTCACCGATAAGCAGGTTGATATTCTGGAAGGTCTGAAAACAAAGGCCCGCGAGCGTGGTCTTTGGAATTTCTGGGATACGTTCAGTGGCACCGGCCTGACCACAGTGGAATACGCCTATCTTGCCGAACAAATGGGCAAGTCGCACCTCGCGGCAGAGGTTTTCAACTGCAATGCGCCCGACACCGGCAACATGGAGGTTTTCGCCCGCTACGGCACACCCGCCATGCAATCGCAGTGGCTGGAACCATTGAAAAACGGCACCATCCGGTCGGCCTATCTGATGACAGAGCCTGACGTTGCGAGTTCGGATGCCACCAATATCGCCCTTTCGTGCAAGCGCGATGGCGATGACTATGTTTTGAATGGCGAAAAATGGTGGGCCACCGGTGCTGGGGACCCACGCTGCGCCGTCTATATCGTGATGGTGCGCACCAGCGACGACGCGCCAAAACATCAGCGTCACTCCATGATTGTGGTCCCCGCCGACACCGCTGGCATTACAAAGGTGCGGGCAATGCAGGTGTATGGGCACGACGATGCGCCACATGGCCACATGCATATCCGGTTCGATGACGTGCGCATCCCAGCCGAAAACCTGCTTCTGGAAGAGGGTCGCGGCTTTGAAGTGGCGCAAGGTCGCCTTGGGCCGGGGCGTATTCACCACTGCATGCGGGCCATCGGTCAGGCTGAAAAGGCGCTTGAATTGATGTGTCTGCGCAGCACGGCGCGCGAGGCCTTTGGCAAACCGCTGGCCCAACTGGGCGCGAATTTCGATATCATCGCGGAAGCACGTATGGAGATCGAACAGGCGCGCCTGTTGTGCCTGAAGGCTGCATGGATGATGGATCAGGGTGACAAACGCGCCGCCGCGCCGTGGATTTCACAAATCAAGGTGGTGGCCCCTGCCGTGGCGCTCAAAGTCACCGATCAAGCTGTTCAGATGTTTGGCGCTGCTGGCATTTCGCAGGACACCCCGTTGGCGCGCCAGTGGACCCATTTGCGCACATTGCGATTGGCAGACGGGCCGGATGCGGTCCATCGCAGGCAGGTCGCACGGGCAGAGCTGAAACCCTACATGGGCAATCGCGCCTAGCGGGCGGTTTCGGGGCAAAACACCTCGTAAAGACGTTCCAGCACAGGCCGCACGCGCGGGTCGGACAGGTAGTAATGAACCGTCCGTCCCTCTTTGCGGCAGGCGACAAGACCCTCCGCCCGCAATTTCAAAAGCTGACCTGACACATAGGACTGGCTTGCGCCAAGCGTGTCCTCCAACGCGCCCACCGTCATAGGACCGGGCGCCAATGCGCAAAGCAGCCGCAGACGGCGCGGATTTGAAAGGGCTTTCAGAACATCCGCCGCTTCTTCGGCGGCTGCATCCATGGGGTCAGCAAGGTTTTCCATGAAAATGATATAGCAGAAAATCAAACACATTCCAATATTGAAATGTTTTAAAATCCCCCTATCTTGGTGCTCAAAGGAGATTCGCCATGCAACCAAGTGTCAAAGCGTTCTTTGATGATGCCACCAACACCGTGTCCTACGTGGTCCGTGACCCGTCAGGCACGTCATGTGCAATCATCGACAGTGTTCTGGATTACGATCAGGCGGCTGGCAGGACCAGCACAGCTTCCGCCGACATCATCATCGATTGGGTGAAAGCCGAAGGCCTGACTGTGTCATGGATCCTTGAAAGCCATGTGCATGCCGACCATTTGTCTGCAGCCCCTTACCTCCAGGAAAAACTTGGCGGCAAAATCGGGATCGGTGACCAGATCACCGTCGTGCAGGACACCTTTGGCAAGATCTTCAACGAAGGCACACGGTTTCAGCGCGACGGGTCGCAGTTCGACCAGCTTTTCAAGGAAGGCGACAGCATCCATATCGGCCAGATGCGCTGCGACGTGTTGCACACGCCGGGTCATACGCCTGCTTGCCTGACTTATGTCATCGGCGATGCGGCTTTTGTAGGCGACACGCTCTTCATGCCGGATTTCGGCACGGCCCGCTGCGACTTCCCCGGCGGATCGGCAGACGATCTTTATAACTCGATCCAGAAAATCCTGTCCCTGCCCGACGAAACCCGCATTTTCGTAGGCCACGACTATAAGGCACCGGGCCGCGACGAATTTGCGTGGGAGACGACAGTCGGCGAACAAAAGGCGCTGAATGTCCACATTGGCGAGGGTCGCCCGCTTGAGGAGTTTGTCAGCATGCGCACCGAGCGCGATGCCAAACTTGGCATGCCGCGCCTAATCCTGCCAAGCCTTCAGACCAACATGCGCGCAGGCAATATGCCAGAGCCTGACGACAACGGAACAAGCTACTTCAAAGTGCCAATCAACACACTCTAGGCACCTACTTTAAGGATCACTGAAAATGGAAATTGAATGGGTTTGGGGGCTGCTTGGCGGCGCCCTGATCGGATCGGCTGCGGCTGTGTTTCTGCTCGTTAACGGGCGGATCATGGGGGCATCGGGCGTGATTGGCGGCCTGATCGACGGCACAGGACGCCACCAAAGCACTGAGCGGCTTGCGTTGCTTGCGGGCCTCGTCATCGTGCCTGCACTGATCGCGCTTGCGATGGGTGGTGCAGAAACACATCTGACCGGCAATATGGCCGTGCTTGTCATCGCGGGGCTTTTGGTCGGGGTTGGCACACGCATGGCCAACGGCTGCACATCCGGTCACGGTGTATGCGGCATCAGCCGTTTGTCGCTGCGCGGCATCGTCGCCACGCTTTTCTACATTGGTGCGGGGGCGGTCACGATGCTGCTGGCCCGCCACATCTGGGGACTGATCTGATGAGAGCGATTGTCGCATTTATTGTGGGCGGGCTTTTTGGTGCCGGTCTTTTGCTTTCGGGCATGACGGACACGACCAAGGTGCAAGGCTGGCTTGATATCTTTGGCGATTGGGACCCGACGCTGGCCTTTGTGATGGGCGGCGCGATTATCCCGATGGCGATTGCTTGGCGCTTTACCCAAGCGCGCACCCCTGTTTTGGGCGGCACGTTTCCCACGCCACCCGACCCGAAAATCAGCGCGAACCTTGCCGTGGGGTCGATCTTTTTCGGGATGGGCTGGGCTTTGTCCGGCCTGTGCCCCGGTCCCGCCGTTGCATCGCTTTCGTTTGGCGGCATTGGTGGTATCGTATTCCTGATCGCCATGGTCGCCGGTATGGTCGTGGCACCCCGCGCCAAAGGCTATCTGGACGGCGCAGCGCAGGCAGCATAGGTCACGAACATGGAAATACGTCAAATTACACCCGACTACGCGGTCAGCCCGCAAATTGACCCCGAAGATATGGAAGCAATCGCGCAGGCTGGCTTTACCACGGTTATCTGCAATCGGCCCGACGCGGAAAATCCGCCGTCCCATCACGCCAGTGTCATGGAAGAGGCCGCCAGAAATGCCGGTTTGCAGTTTGTCGTTCTGCCAGTGACGCATATGAGCCTGACGCTGGACATTGTGGCGAGCCAACGCAGCGCATTGGATAATTCAGAGGGGCCCGTGCTGGCCTACTGCGCTTCTGGCACGCGGTCATCGATTGTGTGGTCGCTGGGTCAGGCCGGCGATATGGCGCCAGACGATATTATCGCCGCGACCGCCAAATGCGGATACGATCTGCGCGGCCTTCATGGCCAGATTGAACAGATCGCCGCAAGCAAAGGCTAATGATCTAACCTGTGTTTGGCGCGATGGCGTCCGCATCAGCTGCGGGCGCGATCATCATATCGCTCCGGTTGGGGCGCGCCTGAATCTCCGACATCTCGATCTGGTGGCCAAGGGTCAGTTTCACAGCCCTCATGCCTGCATACTGGCCCAATTGCGCCTTGGCAGCGACGCGCCCGTTCGGATCGGTCAGTGACACAGATGTCAGCGTGCAGCCCGGCAGCGACAGCACCTGCCCGACCTGAAATCCGTCCACCACAGAAAGCGGCATATCCATTTCGTGTAGAACCGCTGTCAGACTGGCAGATGCGCCAGACACCGCCTTGCGAAATCCCGGGTCCCACGGGATACCGGTTGCGGGCGTGACCAGTTCGACAATGGCACGCGGGCCGGCTGGTAGGAGCAGCGCCAACGCCCCTTCCCTTTCACCGGCGCCAAGGTCAACTGTCAGGCGGATCACGCGGTAGTCGCAATCCTCCATCCCCAGACCGGCAGATCGCGCGGACGACACGCGCGCATCAACGCAGACACCGTCGGTCCATCCATCCAAATCGGTGCGCGGTGTCGTTATTGCCAGCTGTTTTAGGACGGTCGCCAAGAACGGCGTCATCAACATGGCATCAGTGTTTGTGGGTGCCCGATCATCGGCGGCGCTGTCGCCAATGGCTCCTGTCGTTTGCATTTCCAGAACGGCGCTGCGCAGATCAGGGCTGGCCCCGATCAAACCAACCAGCGCCGCGTCACGGTGCAATCCGATAATCAGCCAGTCCGGTTCGATCGCATCGGCGATACCGTCGTGACCCACCACCTTTTCCTGCAATCCCTGCACATTGACGGTCAGCCCTTCGGCAATGTCCGCAGCACGCGTCACGGCGACGCGCACCGCACGCGACGACGTCAGCGGCACGTCCTGTGGGACCTGTGCTGCCTTTTGCGTCATGCGTTGCAACACAGATAGGCTGTTCTGATCAGTCATCGGTGGCGCCTGTATCCCTTGCACAGTCTGAGGCTCTGTCACCTGCACACATCGCAAAAATGGGTTACTGACCTGCTAACAAAGATGAAGATTGCGGGATTTCGTCAAATGCCGTGGCGGGCAATGTCACCCTGAAGGCAGCACCTCCCTGCCCTGGCAGATAGGTGATAGTGCCACCGATCCGCTCCATGATCTCGCGGCAGATGGCAAGACCCAGCCCCGCGCTTCCCGCTTTGCCTTCATCGGTCAGGCGGGCGAATTTCTCAAAGATAACAGCGTGATCATCCGCCGGAATACCATCACCGTTGTCGATGAAATCAATGGTTAGCTCATGTCGCTTGGCCTCAACCGCGATTGTGAGCGTCGGACGGACGGCAGCGCAGTATTTGCGGGCGTTGGTGATCAGGTTGATGAAAACCTGCGCCAGACGGTCCAGATCGCTTGTCACCGAAATCTCGGCTGCACCGCCCGTCTTGATGATCTGCATCGTGCCCGTTGGCACGCCGGACGCCGCAATTGACCGGTCGATCAGATCATCAAGACTGCCCGTTTGCTGGTGCAGCGTGACCTGTCCGTTTTCAAGCACCGCGAGATCAAGAAGGTCATCAAGCAGCCGCGTCAGGCGGACCGCCTCGTCATGGATGATACCGGCAAAGCGTGCGTGCGATTGGTCAGCCATACCGCCATCGCGCAAAATTTCAGAAAAAGATCTGATCGACGTCATCGGCGTGCGCAGTTCGTGGCTGATCTGGCTGAGAAAAGCATCCTTTTGCACAGACAGCGCAGTCAGTTTCTTGTTGGCCTCGCGCAAGGCGCGTGCGGTGCGATCCTGCTCGGCGGACTTGGCCTCAAGCTGGTTGGAGTATTCGACAATCTGGGCCGCTTCGTCGGCCACAGCGATCAGGTCTTCGACAGATACCGTTGCGCCTTCGGTCAACTGCCCGATCATGGCATGCGCTGTTGCCGCCCCCACCGATCCGGCCAGTTCCTTTTCCAAGCCGTTGACAAAATCTGGCGTCACATCAGGCAGATAGCCTTGCTTGCCCTGCTTTGTGCTTTCGGTTTGAAACAACTGCTGCGCCTCGTTCGGACCAATGATGCGCTGCGCCATAATTAGCAGATCTTCGGCCCTTGCCGCATTACCGGACCATGTTTGCGCATTGTTTGAATGTTCAAACACATTGACGAACTGCGCACCCTGAAGACGCTCCAACGGGGTTGGAAAACTTAAGACAGACCCGACAAAGAAGGCAGCCGCGTTCAGCAGGATGGACCAGACCAAGCCATGCACAAGCGGATCAATCCCTTCGATCCCGAACAATGCTTGCGGGCGCAACCACCCGATGCCGAACGGACCATTCATCATCACCGATGATGAGAGCGCCGCATCAACGCCAAATGACGGCAGGAACAGTGTCCATAGCCAGACTGCAAAGCCAGTCATCAGGCCACAGGCCGCGCCGATACGTGTGGATGCCCGCCAGAATATGCCGCCGATCAACGCCGGAAGCACCTGCACCGCACCGCTGAACGACACAAGGCCAATCGCGGCAAGGGCAGCACCGCCACCGCTCAGCCGGAAGTACAAATAGCCAAGTGCCAAGATCCCTGCCACCGACAGCCTACGAGCCAGCACGATCACCTTGCGCACATCGCCAGAGATTGACGCGCCTTCAGTGCGGGCATTCAACCAGATCGGAGCCACGATATGGTTTGAGACCATGGTTGCCAACGCAATGGTCGCCACGATCACCATAGATGTGGCCGACGAAAACCCGCCCAGAAAAGATAGCATCGCCAATCCTTCCTGCCCTTGGCTAAGCGGAATGGTCAGCACAAAGAGGTCGGGGTTCGTATTGGCAGGCATGATATTAAGCCCCACCACCGCAATCGGCAGGACAAAAAGCGACATTGCCATCAGATAAAGCGGAAAGGCCCAGCTTGCGACGCCAAGGTTTCGTTCGTTGGTGTTTTCAACAACCAGCACCTGAAACATCCGCGGCAGGCAGATAAAGGCTGCAGCCGACAAGAAAATCAGCGTGGCCCAACGCCCGCCGCTTTGCTGCCAGTCAGAAATGGGCGAGGCATCAATCAGATCAAGCGTGGCCTGCGGTCCGCCAGCCAGCCCCCACACCACAAACGCGCCCACCGCGACCAGTGCAAAAAGCTTCACAATCGCCTCGGCCGCGATGGCGATGACGATACCGCTGTGGCGTTCGTTGGCATCCAGATTGCGGGTGCCGAAAATGACTGTGAAAATAGCCAAGCCAACGGCCACCCAGATCGCGGCTGCATTCAGATCATCGGTCGCCCATGTCAGGTTGTCCTGCTGGGCAAAGACCGCAAAAGACAGTGTGACCGACTGCAATTGCAGCGCGATGTATGGCGTTGCGGCGACAACGGCCATCAACGTCACGATCATGCCCAGCGCAGTGGACTTGCCAAACCGGCTTGAAATCAGGTCGGCGATGGACGTGATCCGCTGCGCCCGCCCGATCCGCACAAGGCGGCGCAATATCCACCACCACCCCAGCAGGACCAGTGTGGGCCCAAGATAGATCGTGACAAATTCCAAGCCCGAGCGCGCGGCGTATCCGACAGCGCCGTAAAACGTCCATGCGGTGCAGTAGATCGACAGCGACAGGGTGTAGATCAGCGGCGATTGCAGCCACGCATTTTCGCCTCTTGCAGCGCTGCGTTCAGCCATGAAGGCAATGACAAAGAGAAATGCCACATAAACCAGCGACACCACAACAATCAGATTGATGCCGACGCTCATACGCTATCGTCCGTTAGTGCCGTGCCGTCCGGCGCGTCCGCATCGCGCGACATACGCGAAGTGATCAATGCGGACAGCACGATCAGCACTATCCAGACCCCGAAAATATAAAGCCCGATGCGCCCCGTCAGCGCCTGCCCCGAAGACAAAAGCGGGACCATCCATGCCACAATCCCAAACATGGGCATCATACGGATACCATCGCGAAGCCGTCGCTGCCTATAAGATGCGCGTGCCAGAAAAACGGGGCCAGCGGGGGGCATCAGGTGCCTTCAATCAGATCGCGGACCTGATCGCGGATATCGGTGTTTGAAAACGGCTTGGTGACATACCGTGTGGCCCCCAGCCTTTCGGCCAGTTCGCGGTCTTTGGTCTGCCCTCTGGCGGTCAGCATCATCACGGGCAAATCGGTCATGTCCGGTTCGGCTCGGACATCGCGCAGAATGTCAAAGCCGCTGCGCCCCGGCAGCATGACATCAAGAATAATCATGTCAGGTGGCGTGGCGCGGACCTTGTCCATTGCCGTTGCCCCATCTTCGTGGATGTGCACCGTCCAGCCATCCCGCGACAGAATAAAGCTGATTGCTTCGATGATGTTTGGCTCATCCTCGATCAGCAAAACCCGTTTTCCCATTCAGCGTCTCCCCCGCTTGGCCATCAGATGCGTCGTCCGTCCCACCGACCCATCGTGTCCTGCGCAAAGATTACGGTGCTTTTGCGCGATGTGTCAAAGAGATCAGGCCACCGCAGGCTCTCGTCGCGCCGCGCACCCTTCCCGCGGGCAAATCCGGCACGTCAGCCCCACGGGTCTTGGGATAAGGCCCGTCTGCGGCGGATCGGGAAACACCAGCATCGTCGCCTGCAATAAAGGGGCGGCGTCATAGCCGGAAATTGGCCCCTGATCTGTTGCCGCAAAGCACAGAAAACGCGAGGCCGCGCTGTCTGGCAGAACTACATCGGCGCGGATCACCTGACCGGGTTGCGTCAACGCCTGATAGAGCGGCCAAAGCGGGCAATTTCCGCCCTGCCGCGCCTGTGTAAAACCGGCGGCAGGCTTGAGGAATGTCGTAACCCCCGCCGCGTCACAGCTGACAAGCGCCATCGGCGGATGACCATCCTCAACTGGGAGCGATGCAAGCCGTTTGAGGACATCAACAAGCCGCGCGCCGAACGTCTGGCTCAGCGTCAGCGGATCGTGGCCACAGGCGTGTGCAGCTTTCGCAAATGGGGCCAGAGGCATTTGCCGGATCAGGCTGGCATAAACGTCAAACCACTGCGCCAGAAGGATCTGTGCAGCGGACGACAAGGCGATGCCCTTTGCCAAGGCAGTCGTATCGGCGTCGGGGTCTGCTTCAAGCTCCGGCACGCGAAAGCCGGTCCGGCCCAGATGCGCTGACGCCTCCTCAAAGGGCGATTGCCGATGGGCCAGTTCGGCTTTCGGTGCATCCAAATAGGCGATCAACGCCTCACTTTCTTCGGCCAGACGAACGCTTTCGTCGTGGATATTGCGGTGAAACCGCTGCTGCCAGTCACGATCAATGCGATCATCGTCCACAAGGATACCTGCGGTTGACCGGATGGATGTCACAGCCGAAATCACATCGTGCAAGGCAGACGCAAGCTGCGGATCATGGGCCATGCGATCCGACATGTTGCGCACCTGTGTTTCAAGCTGCGCGATCCTGCGGGCCTGATGGTCCATCACGGCAGCCCAACCGGGGTAGCGGGCGACCCATTCCTCGATCCGGTCAACCTCGGCCTGCGCGGTTTCGTGTTCTGCAGCGGCGCTGCGCAACTGGTCAACCAGCGCCAGGTCAGCGCCATCGGTCAGCATGCCCGCATCAATATCCAGCGCACGGGCCAGATCGGTCAGCAGCTTGCCTCCGATTCTGCGCTTATTGTGTTCGATCAGGTTCAGGTAGGATGGTGAAATACCCACGCCCTGCGCCAGATCAGCCTGCCTGATCCCCTGATCCATCCGTCTGTCGCGGATGCGCGAACCTGTTGCGGCATGATGGGCCATGGTCATTTCCTTCAATGGTATCAAGCGCCTGAGACGCACAAAACATGTCGATTGACAACATTTACACCCCTACTGTGCAATAGTTTACAAAAAAGTCCACCCACGCCATTGCCATGTTGGTGAAATGACCATTCCCCCCGACAGTAAAAGAGCATCGCAAAGGTGCAGGCTGCACGTGGTGAGGAGGCCCCGCGCAGTACTTCACACTAAGGGAGGATACTAATGTCCACATCCAACTTCTCGCGTCGTGGCGTGCTGAAGACAGGCGCTATTGCCAGCGCCGGTCTTGCTCTGCCGACGTATCTGCGCGCGGACGGCCACAGCGGCTTTACTAACGCGCCACAAGGCAGCACCGTTAAAATCGGCTTCAACGTGCCACAGACCGGCCCATACGCCGAAGAAGGTCTGGACGAGCTGCGCGCACAGGAACTTGCTGTTGAGCACCTCAACGGTATGGGTGACGGCGGCATGCTGAACACCTTCTCCGAAAAGAACCTCGACGGCACAGGTATCCTGGGCAAGAAGGTTGAATTCGTCACAGGTGATACGCAGACGAAATCTGACGTGGCACGTGCATCCGCACAGTCCATGATCCAGAAAGACGAATGCATCATGATCAACGGCGGCTCGTCCTCGGGCGTTGCTATTGCTGTGCAGGGTCTGTGTCAGGAAGCTGGCGTGATCTTCATGGCTGGTCTGACACACTCCAACGACACAACCGGTAAGGACAAAAAAGCCAACGGCTTCCGTCACTTCTTCAACGGTTACATGTCAGGTGCTGCCTTGGGTCCGGTTCTGGAAGCAGAATACGGTAACGAGCGTAACGCCTACCACCTGACAGCTGACTATACATGGGGCTGGACGCAGCAGGAATCGATCCAGACTGCAACCGAAGCTCTGGGCTGGACAACAAACCAGAACGTCCTGACACCAGTTGGTGCCGGTGACTTCTCGTCCTACATCGCGCCTGTTCTGAACTCCGGTGCCGATACGCTGATCCTGAACCACTACGGTGGGGACATGGTCAACTCGCTGACACAGGCGATCCAGTTCGGTCTGCGCGACAAGCAGGTCAACGGTAAAGACTTCACGATCATCGTGCCACTTTACTCTGAGCTGATGGCCGCTGGTGCGGGTTCCAACATTCAGGGCGTGTTCGGTTCGATGAACTGGAACTGGCAGCTGCAGGACGCGGGCACACAAGCCTTTGTTAAGTCCTTTGGCGAAAAGTACGGCTTCCCACCATCCGGTGCGGCGCACACATGCTACGTGCAGACACTGCTTTATGCGGATGCTGTCACACGTGCCGGCACATTCAACCCATGCGGCGTTGTTGAGGCTCTTGAGGACTTCACTTTCGACGGTATGGGCAACGGTGAAACATTCTACCGTGGCGCCGACCACCAGTGCTTCAAAGACGTGCTGGTCATGAAGGGTAACGAGAACCCGACAAACGCATTCGACACACTGGAAATCGTGGAAGTTACACCACGTGCACAGGTCGAGTACGCACCCGATCACCCCATGTTCGCCGGTGGCGATCTGGGCGAGTGTAACCCAGGCGCGTAAGCGTAAATACTTGAAAACCGGACCGGCGCATCACGCGCCGGTCCACCCCGCCCTGCAAAAACAGGGCAATCGCTGCCGGTTTCCGGCACCGGACTGGTTAAGGTCACGAAAAGGCAGGGGTCATGGACGCTTTTATCCTTCAAATTCTCAACGGCTTGGACAAGGGCTCCGCTTATGCGTTGATTGCTCTTGGTCTGACGCTGATCTTCGGCACCTTGGGTGTCGTCAACTTTGCGCACGGCGCGCTTTTCATGATCGGCGCATTCTGCGCGGTCACGATGCAGCGCTTCCTGAGCCTGTCATCCACGGTCATTGACGAAACGCAGACCGACTTTCTGGGCAACCCCCTGAAGGTTGATGTGCCTTACGTCCAGACATGGTTCGGCCCCGAATTGGGCGCGGCCATTCAAGACTGGTCGGTTCCACTTTCGATCCTGCTGGTGATCCCCGTCATGTTCCTTGTGGGATTTGTGATGGAGCGCGGCCTGATCAAGCACTTCTACAAGCGCCCCCACGCCGACCAAATCCTTGTGACATTCGGTCTGGCCATCGTGATCGGCGAGATCATCAAAGCCTTCTACGGCGCCAACCCGATCCAGACACCGATGCCGTCCATGTTCGTGGGCACTGTCGATATGGGCAGCTTCATGGGCTTTGAGGCCAATACGATTGCGTACCCTACATGGCGCTTGGTCTACTTCCTGTTCTCGATGGTCATCATCGCTGCGGTCTTTGCCTTCCTGCAATTCACGACCTTCGGCATGGTTGTCCGCGCCGGTATGGCGGATCGTGAAACGGTTGGCATGCTGGGCATCGACATCGATAAGCGGTTTACGCTGATGTTCGGCCTTGCGGCGGCTGTCGCTGGTCTGGCCGGTGTGATGTACACACCGATCCTGTCACCCCACTATAACATCGGTATGGACTTCCTTGTGCTGTCCTTTGTGGTCGTCGTGGTTGGCGGCATGGGCTCCCTGCCCGGTGCTGTCGCTGCGGGCTTCCTGCTGGGTATCCTGCAATCGTTCGCATCCATGAACGAGGTCAAAGCCATCATCCCCGGCATCGACCAAATCATCATCTATCTTGTCGCTATCATCATCTTGCTGACCCGCCCACGTGGCCTGATGGGTCGCAAGGGTGTCATGGAGGAATAAGCAATGCTCGGTCTCAACTCCCGCGACTTCAAACTCTTCTTGTTCGTCGTCGCCCTGTGCCTACTGGCACCGATCCTGCTCAACCCCTTCCCCGTGGCAAGCACGCTGGGTGAGAGCTTCAACGCAGGCTACCCTGCCCTGATGCAACGCTTCGTGATCTTCGGATTGCTGGTGATCGGGTTTAACATCCTCTTTGGTCTGACAGGCTACCTGTCGTTCGGTCACGCCGCTTTTCTGGGTGTGGGTTCGTTCGCAGCGGTCTGGATGTTCAAGCTGCTCAGCTACAACATCGTCCCGGCCATCATCCTGTCGGTCATCGTCGCGGGCCTCTTCTCGGTGGTCATCGGCTATGTGGCGCTGCGCCGGTCCGGCATCTACTTTTCGATCCTGACGCTGGCCTTTGCACAGATGATGTATTCCATCGCCTACTCCGACCTTGTGGGTAAGATGCTGGGCACCGTCATCACCAACGGCGAAACCGGCTTGCAGGTCTACAATGACGATCCGCAATACCTGCAGGGCGAAAATGCACCAAACGTGCCGCACCTCTTCGGTCTTGAGATGAACAGCGCGTTCACTTGGGAAGTCGGCGGCTGGGAGTTTATCTTCCAGAACGGCTACTACCTGTCCGCCCTGTTCATGATACTTGGCTTCTACCTGTCGATCCGCATCTTCCGTTCCCCAATGGGCATGATGCTGCGGGCGATCAAATCGAACCAGACCCGGATGAACTACACCGGTCTGAACACCAAGCCCTACATGCTGGCCGCTTTTGTGATCTCTGGCATGTATGCCGGTCTGGCCGGTGGCCTGCTGGCCGCGATGGATCCGCTGACAGGTGCAGAGCGTATGTTCTGGACAGCCTCGGGCGAGATTGTCGTCATGGCCATCCTTGGTGGTGTCGGAACGCTTGTCGGTCCAGTGCTGGGTGCCGGTGTGATCAAGTATCTTGAAAACATCGTCTCCAAGATCAACTCCGACATCCTGCATGGCTGGTTCGCCTTCATGCCGGAATGGCTCGACAACCTGCTGGTCAACATCCTTTATCCCTTCGTGGGCAAAGGCTGGCACCTGACGCTTGGCGTCGTGTTCATGGCCGTGGTGATCTTCCTGCCCGGTGGCCTGATGCAGCTTGGCGAAAAGATCGGTGGTGCCTTCCGCCGCCGTGATCGCAAATCGGCCGATGCCGAAGCGGCTGCCGCCAAACAACGCAACACTCCTGCAGAATAAGGAACTGATGATATGGGTATCCTAGAAGTCAAAGGCGTCAATAAACGCTTTGGTGGTCTGCAAGCCTTGGGTGATGTGAACCTGAGCGTGGCCGAAAACACAGTGCACGCGATTATCGGCCCGAACGGGGCCGGTAAATCCACCCTCCTAAACGTATTGGTCGGCAAGCTGATCCCCGATAGCGGATCGGTCATGTTTGATGGCCAGTCCGTGCTGGGGCGCAAACCGTTCGAGATCAACCAGATGGGCATTTCCCGCGTGTTCCAAACGCCCGAGATTTTTGCCGACCTAACCGTGTTCGAAAACGTGATGATCCCCTGCTTTGCCAAGCGTGACGGCGCGTTCCGCATGCATGCCATTGAAAGCGTTGGTGCGGAAAAAGATATCCACGAGATGGCCGAGGCGATCCTTGAGGATGTAAACATGCAAGACAAACGCCACATGATAGCCTCCTCGCTGTCGCGTGGTGACAAACGCCGCCTTGAGATGGCGATGTGTCTTGTGCAGGAACCACGCCTTTTGCTGCTGGACGAACCCACAGCGGGCATGGCGCGTGCGGACACCAACAACACGATCGACCTGCTCAAAGAGATCAAGGAAAAGCGCGATATCACCATGGCCATCATCGAGCATGACATGCACGTCGTCTTTTCACTGGCCGAGCGGATCACCGTGCTGGCCCAAGGCACGCCGCTGGTCGAGGAAACGCCCGAGAACATCAAGGGCCATCCCAAGGTGCGCGAAGCCTATCTTGGCGAAGCACAGGTATAAGGACGCAGGATTATGAACGCTCCATTCAACAAAAATGCCAATAACGCGGCCACCCACCCTGCCTTTCTGAGCGTGTGGGAAATCGAAGCGTATTACGGCGAAAGCTACATCGTCCAAAACGTGAGCTTTAACATCCACGAAGGCGAGATTCTCGCGCTTCTGGGCCGTAACGGTGCGGGTAAAACATCAACGCTGCGCACCATCGCTCGGCTGGATGATCCGGCGCTTAAACATGGTGAGATCTGGCTGGACCACAAGCCCCTGCACCAGATGAAAAGCCACGAGGCCGCACAGGCAGGCATCGCGCTGGTGCCCGAAGATCGCCGCATTATCCCTGGCCTGACGGTTGAGGAAAATCTTGAACTGGCGCAAATCGCGCCCCCGATCGGCTGGTCGCTTGAGCGCATCTACGAGCTTTTCCCGCGCCTTGGTGAACGCCGCAAACAAGAGGGCGTCACCCTGTCAGGTGGTGAGCAGCAGATGCTGGCTATCGCCCGCGCACTGGCCCGCGACATCAAAGTGCTTCTGCTAGACGAGCCCTATGAAGGCCTTGCACCAGTGATCGTGCAAGAGATTGCAAAGACGCTGAATATCATTCGTGACCAAGGCATTACGACAGTTATCGTGGAACAAAACGCTGTTGCCGCGCTCAAACTGGCTGACCGCGCCGTGATCCTTGATACCGGAACGGTGGTGTATGACGGGTCCGCTAAGGAAGTGCTTGATGACGAAGAGCTGCGCGCGAAATACCTCGCCATCTGACGCCTGCGATTAACCAACACAAACGATTCCGGCGTCCATGGCGCCGGAATTTTACATTTCGGTAATCATTGCGGCGAATATTTGTCCTGTAACTCATGGCATTTCGCAATGGAGGTTGAAATGGAAAGCCAAGCCGCGCTTCTTTCTGCGCCCACACAGCAACCGCAGCCGGTCATCCGCGCCGACTCGCGCCCGACCGCTGATGCAGCGGCCCTTGCCCGGTCCAGCATCCCTGATATTCCGCTCCCCGTGCCCGCCAGCATGACCCCTGTTGCAGAGGTCAACAAATCCCGCATGCCCCAGACAATGGCCGACGCGGTGACGCCTGTGGAACGCACCCTCAAACCCTATGGCGTCAGCATGCTGCCACATGGTCCCACAGACCGCACAGACACGCCCTAGGCAGCCCACACCTGCCCTTGGGTCAGCAATCTGCACTTTCCCCGCGCAGCGCCGCTTTTCACCCGTGCGGGTTTGGCCTATAACCGCTGCAATGGGTTGGTCGGTAAGCCCCGATCAACAGGAATAATTGGGTAGCGGACACAATGAGCAACAAAACTTCGCACGACGGTGATGTCACATTCATTCAGGCATTGGCCGAACTTTTGCGCGAAAATGACCTGACAGAGCTTGAGGTCAATCGTGAGTACGGCAAAGACGATAGCCTGAACGTCCGCGTCAGCCGTCAGATGCAAGTGGCCGCTCACGTGCAGGCCGCACCAGCGCCAGCCCCCGCCCCTGCTGCGGCACCAGCTGCAGCCGCCGCGGCCCCAGCGGCCCCCGCTCCCGGCAACGATGACCCATCAGGCCATCCCGGCGCTGTCACCTCACCAATGGTCGGCACGGTCTACATGGCACCGGAACCCGGTGCGGCAGATTTTTCCTCAGTCGGCAAAACGGTGAAAGAAGGCGAAACGCTCCTCATCATCGAAGCCATGAAAACAATGAACCAGATCCCCGCTCCGCGGTCCGGCACGATCAAACGTATCCTTGTCGAAGACGGTGGGCCGGTCGAGTTTGGCGCACCTCTGATGATCATCGAATAGGGGGCGCTACCCATGTTCGATAAAATCCTGATCGCCAACCGTGGTGAAATTGCCCTGCGTGTTGTGCGGGCCTGCCGCGAGATGGGTGTCAAATCCGTCGCGGTCCATTCCACCGCCGATAGCGACGCGATGCATGTGCGCATGGCCGACGAGGCGATCTGCATCGGCCCGCCGTCATCCGCACAATCCTATCTGTCGTTTCCCGCGATTCTGTCCGCCTGCGAAATCACTGGCGCGCAGGCGATCCACCCCGGCTACGGCTTCTTGTCGGAAAACGCAGCGTTCGTGCAGGCGGTCGAGGATCACAGCCTGACGTTTATCGGCCCGACAGCGGAACACATCCGCGTCATGGGCGACAAGATCACCGCGAAAGACACGATGAAGGCGCTTGGCGTGCCCTGCGTCCCCGGCTCAGACGGCGGCGTGCCGACGTTGAAGGACGCGCAGCGGATCGGCGAAGAAGTCGGTTACCCCGTTATCATCAAAGCGACAGCTGGCGGCGGTGGCCGCGGCATGAAGGTGGCCCAGACAGCTGCGGATATGGAAAGCGCGTTCCACTCTGCCCGTGCAGAGGGTAAGGCCGCGTTCGGCAATGACGAAGTCTATATCGAGAAATACCTGACCACGCCCCGTCACATCGAAATTCAGGTGTTTGGCGATGGCAAAGGCAACGCGGTCCACTTGGGCGAACGGGATTGTTCGCTGCAACGTCGCCACCAGAAAGTATTCGAAGAGGCACCCGGCCCCTGCATCACGCCAGAATTGCGTGACCGGATCGGCAAGGTCTGCGCGGACGCTGTCGCCAAGATCAACTATATCGGCGCCGGCACCATCGAATTCCTGTTTGAAAACGACGAGTTCTACTTCATCGAAATGAACACCCGTTTGCAGGTCGAACACCCTGTGACCGAAGGCATCTTTGGCGTCGATCTGGTTCGCGAACAGCTGCGCGTGGCCTCTGGCCTGCCGATGTCGTTCACGCAAGATGATCTGAAGATCAACGGGCACGCGATCGAAGTGCGGATCAACGCGGAAAAGCTGCCGAACTTTGCACCCTGCCCCGGCACCATCACGCAATATCACGCCCCCGGCGGGCTTGGCGTTCGGATGGACAGTGCGCTTTACGATGGCTACCGCATCCCGCCTTACTACGACAGCCTGATTGGCAAACTGATCGTGCATGGCCGCGACAGACCTGAAGCATTGGCCCGCCTTGGCCGCGCCTTGGGCGAGCTGATCGTCGATGGCGTCGATACAACGGTGCCACTGTTCCACGCGCTGCTGGCTGAGAAAGCGGTACAGACCGGCGACTACAACATCCACTGGCTGGAACATTGGCTGGAAGAAAACCTGTCATAGTGGCGATGCACGTTGCCTAAGGACGAAACACCGCTGCTGACACCAGAGCTATTGCTGGCAGCTTATCGCAGCGGTGTTTTTCCAATGTCCGAAAGCCGCGACAATCCGGACGTATTCTGGGTCGATCCCCGCTATCGCGGTGTCATGCCGCTGGACGGTTTTCACATTTCGCGCAGTTTGGCCAAGGTGATCCGTAAGGAGCGGTTCAGCATCACGTTTGATACAGCGTTTCCCGAGGTGGTTGCGGGCTGTGCGGATCGCGAAGAAACATGGATCAACGCACCTATTTTTGCGCTTTACCAAACCCTGCATCGCCGCAAGACCGCCCATTCCATTGAAGTGTGGGATCAGAATGAACTGGTGGGTGGCGTTTACGGTGTTGTGATCGGAGCCGCTTTTTTCGGTGAAAGCATGTTCAGCACACGGCGCGACGCATCAAAGGTTGCGCTGGCCTATTTGGTGGACAGGCTTCGTGCGGGTGGTTTTATGCTGTTTGATACGCAATTCATCACAGCGCATCTGGCGTCACTTGGGGCGATTGAGATCACGCGGCCCCAGTATCAAAAGCTGTTGTCGCGCGCGATTGCGCAGCCGGCTGCATTTCATGCCCAAGGGGCGGTGCCGTCCGCTCAGGACGTGCTACAGCGCAATACCCAAACGTCGTAACGCGGATGCTCCATCGCATAAAGCGCGGGCGATGACGCAACCAACCAGCCTGTGAACACGGGCGCATTGTCGTCGCGATACCAGATGTTCAACGCGGCAAAGGCGTCGCCAGACGGGTTCGCGCTGGGATAACGGCAGTCTTCCATTGTGATGTTCAAATGGCCGACACGTCTGCTTTCGCCGACCGCCATTGTGAGATCGGTCACCTCACCATTCACCTTGTCCAGAATGCGCAAATCACCGCCAGAACCGGAGGTAGCCTGCTGCGCAACCGACGCCATAGGCAACATCGCTAAACAGATCGCCACAGCTTTCATCATTGCCCGTCACCTTCACCGGTTACAAATTTCAGCAAGAGCGAAATCAGGCTGATAGCGCCTTGCGTGTCTTCGATTTCGTCGTCTGGTGCAAAGTTATCCAGCGATCCACCCGGCACGATCTCGATGAAGTTGCCACCAAGCAGCCCCTCGGACGCGATAACAACTGCGCTATCATTGGGGATCATCACACCGTCCTGGACGGCCAAGGTCGTGTCACCCCGAAAGCTTTGCGGGTTCAGCGTGATAGCTGTGACCGTCCCGATTTTGACGCCTGCCAGTTTCACATCCGTGCCAGCGGTCACACCTTCGACGGAGCGAAAGCTGGCTGTCAGTGGATATGTCCCGCCGCCACTGCCCAATCCGGCTGCCTGTGCTGCAAAAACACCAAACCCGATCGCCGCTGCCAGAACAACGCCACCGACGATCACTTCTGTCGTGTTTTCGCGCATCGCGGTATGTCCTATTCGGGGGACCACGCCTCATAATCGCTGGCGGGCTTTGGATCGACGCGGCGCAGCGATCCTGCGGGCGCATAGGCCAATGCTGTGCCGGTCAGGTTTTGCTGATGCGGCTTTTCCCAGACCTTATGCGTCACAGGCTTGTCCGTTGGCGGTTCGTCCCATGTGTGGTGCAACCAGCCGTGCCAGTCAGGATCAATGCGCGATGCTTCGATATCGCCGTTGTAGATCACCCAGCGGCGTGTGCCTTCGCTGTTGGTGTAAAACACGTTACCTTGCGCATCTTCACCGACTTTTTCGCCCTTGCGCCATGTCCAAAGCTGGGTGCCAAATGTCTGGCCATCCCACCATGTGAAAATGCGTTTGATTGTGCGACCAATGCCCATGGGACGTCTCCGGTTTAGCTGTGATGTGGTGATGCCCCAAACGCGCGCAAAGGTCCAGTGGGCATGCTACATTCCGCGCATCACCCGCTATGCGATAAGTAGCGCCGTAACCTCGATCTCGATCTTGTAGCGGGGATGGATCAAGTCGCATGAGATCATTGTCGCCGCAGGTGGATGGTCCCCGAAGGCGGCTTTCAAAAGCGGCCAGCAGGGTTCGAAATCATCCGGATTTGGCAGCATATAGGTGACGCGCACAACACGGGCCATGTCGCTACCTGCCTGTTCAAGCGAGCGGCGGATCAGCTCCAATGCGGCAGCACATTGGTCCGTTACATCCTCTGGCACATCATCACCGGGGGCCACGCAGCCCGATACAAAAACGAAACCGCCCGCGACAACAGCGCGGGCGTATCCGACTTTATCTTCAAACACGCCGCCTGATTTATAGCGGCGCGGATGCATTAGCTGGCCTCGGCCGGTTCTTTCTGCTTTTTCTTGTCGTCGTGGATCATCAGCGGGGCAGCATCGCCGCCCACGGCCTCTTCGTTCACAACAACTTCGGTCACGGTGTCCATCCCAGGCAGGTCGAACATCGTATCCAGCAGAATATCTTCCATGATTGACCGCAAGCCGCGCGCACCCGTCTTGCGCTCAATCGCGCGCTTGGCGATGGCCGTCATCGCGTCATCGGTAAAGGTCAGCTTGGTGTCTTCCAGCTCAAACAGGCGCTGGTATTGCTTCACCAGTGCATTCTTTGGCTTCGACAGGATCGTGATCAGCGCGTCTTCGTCCAGATCGGTCAGCGTCGCGATCACCGGCAGACGGCCTACAAACTCAGGGATCAGACCAAACTTCAGCAGGTCTTCCGGCTCAAGATCGGTAAACACCTCGCCCACGCCGCGATCATCGTTTTCACGAACGTCGGCGCCAAAGCCCATGCCTGACCCTTTGCCACGCTGGCTGATGATCTTGTCGAGACCTGCAAAAGCACCGCCACAGATGAACAGGATGTTCGTGGTGTCAACTTGCAGGAATTCCTGCTGCGGATGCTTGCGCCCGCCCTGCGGCGGCACGGAGGCGACTGTGCCTTCCATGATCTTCAACAGCGCCTGCTGCACACCCTCGCCCGACACATCGCGCGTGATCGACGGGTTATCGGACTTGCGGGTGATCTTATCGACCTCGTCGATATAGACGATGCCGCGCTGCGCGCGCTCGACATTGTATTCGGACGCCTGCAACAGCTTCAGGATGATGTTCTCGACATCTTCACCCACATAACCCGCTTCGGTCAGTGTGGTGGCATCGGCCATCGTAAACGGCACATCCAGAATACGCGCCAGCGTTTGCGCCAGCAGCGTTTTGCCGCAGCCTGTGGGGCCGATCAGCATGATGTTCGACTTCGCCAGTTCGATGTCGGATTTTTCGGCGTGGTTCAGGCGCTTATAGTGGTTGTGCACAGCCACGGACAGCACGCGTTTGGCGTGGACCTGACCGATCACATAATCATCAAGCACCTGACAAATCTCTGTCGGTGTCGGAACACCCTCGCCTGCTTTCAGGCCAGCTGATTTGGTCTCTTCACGGATGATATCCATGCAAAGCTCAACGCATTCGTCACAGATAAACACCGTTGGACCAGCAATCAGCTTGCGCACCTCGTGCTGGCTCTTGCCACAAAAGCTGCAATAAAGCGTGTTTTTGCTATCGTTGCTGGTGCTGTTCGCCATGTCGTTCCCCTGACCGTTCGGTCATTAATCTGCGCGTCGGGTTTGATTGCCCTAAACACTAGGACAGGCTGGTGCGGGCCACAACGTGAAAATGCCACGCTGTGAGGGATCGTGACCGCAGCGAAACGCCGCAGCGGTCACGTCAGGTTTTAGGCGTCGTCGTCAGCTTTCGGACGGTTGGCCACGATCTCGTCGATATGGCCCCAATCCTTGGCTTCTTCGGGTGTCATCCACTTGTCACGATCCAGCGCTTTTTCGACCTCTTTCTTGGTCTGGCCGGTGTGGTTCATGTAAAGTTTGTACATCCGCTCGCGGGTCTGTTCGATGTGGTTGGCGCGGATCAGAATGTCTGATGCCATGCCCTGCGCACCGCCCGATGGCTGGTGCACCATCACTTCGGAGTTGGGCAAAGAAAAACGCATTCCCTTTTCACCACCCACAGCGATCACCGACCCCATCGAGGCCGCCATGCCGCAGATCAGCGTGCTGACCTTGGGGCGGATGTACTGCATGGTGTCATAAATGCTCATCCCCGAGTGCACGGCACCACCAGGGCTGTTGATGTACATGCTGATCTCTTTCTTGGGGTTCTCGGCCTCAAGGTGCAGCAGTTGCGCCACGACAAGCTGGCTCATGCCGTCGTGGATCGGGCCGTTAACGAACACGATCCGCTCTTTCAGCAGACGCGAGAAAATATCGTAGGCACGCTCACCACGGGCTGTCTGTTCAACAACCATGGGCACAAGGTTCATATAGGTCTCGACGGGGTCTTGCATTGAATTCTGCCTCAATCGGGGGACGCGTCAGCGCGTCATTACAATAATTATCCTGACAGAGTCTTAGTGTTGCCTGTCAGGGGCTTCAAGGGCACGCGGCGTCAGCGGACGACACGCTTGACTTTTAGGTAAGCCACAACTTACGGTAAGTCATGACTTACCAATACACAATAGACGCATTGGCTGACCCCACACGGCGCGCAATTCTAGAGTGTTTGCGCACGGGCCCCCAACCTGTTGGCAAGCTGGCCGACGCCCTTCCCGTCAGCCGCCCTGCCGTCAGCCAGCACCTGCGCGTGCTGTCCGATGCGGGACTGCTGACCGTGACCGCACAAGGAAATCGCAGGTTTTACGCCATTGCGCCGACAGGCATTGATGACCTGCGCCGCTATCTGGATGGCCTGTGGGACGACGCGTTGGGCGCATTCGAAAAGGCAGCCCGCGATATTGCGGCACAAAAAAGTAAGGACAACACCACATGATGACCCCGATTGCCAAAACCGTCACTGTCCCGCTGTCCCCCGAGGATGCGTTTCGCCTCTTTTTTGCGGATATCGCAAGGTGGTGGCCGCTAGAAAGCCATTCTGTCAGCGGGAAATCCGCCCGCCTGACCGTTGAACCGCACAAAAACGGTCTGCTTATCGAACGTGGACCCGATGGGTCAGAGCATATCTGGGGCACAATCATTGGTTGGGAAGACGGCAAATACGCCGCGTTTTCTTGGCATCCGGGCCGGTCAGAGGACGAGGCGACAGTTGTCACAGTGTCCTTCAAGCCCGGCGCTGACGGGTGCGTGGTTGATCTGACGCACGGCGGCTTTGACATTCTTGGCGACACAGCCGATGCCGTCAGTCGCAGCTATCTGACCGGATGGAACATGGTGCTGGGATGTTATTGTAGCGCCGTCACGCAGGTTCATACCCCAGCTTGAAGGCCGCGCGCGCTGCATTACCTGTCGCGCATGATAGCAGAACCTACCCTCTCCGCCGCGCGCGCCCGTCTGGCCGATTTTGTCCCGCTTGCCGGATCGAATTATGCCCGCTTGCGCAATTTTGACCTACCCGCCCATCCGCATGTGTCTGTGTTGTCGCCTTACGTCAGACACCGCGCCCTGACCGAGGCCGAGGTCGTCACCGCCGTTTTGGACACCCATTCGTCCCAAGCCGCCGAAAAGTTCGTTTCAGAGGTGTTTTGGCGCACCTACTGGAAAGGCTGGCTCGAAATGCGGCCCGCTGTCTGGCAGTGGTATCAGGCCGACCTACACGCCGCCTACAATCGCCTGCAGACCGAAAGCGGTCTTCGTCAGGAGTGGGAGGCTGCGTGCAAGGGCGACACGGGGATCGACTGCTTTGATCACTGGGCCAGGGAACTGGCTGACACCGGCTACCTGCACAATCATGCCCGCATGTGGTTTGCGTCGATCTGGGTTTTTACGCTGCGCCTGCCTTGGGCGCTGGGGGCGGATTTCTTTCTGCGCCATCTGCTGGACGGTGATCCAGCTTCGAACACCCTGTCTTGGCGCTGGGTTTCTGGTCTTCAAACAAAGGGCAAAACGTATCTTGCGACCCCCAGCAACATCGCAAAATACACAGACGGCAGGTTCCAGCCCAAAGGGCTTGCCTCGCATGCAAATGCGCTGTCCGGATCAGACGCGCCTGCCCCGCGCGACGTGCCACAAAGCGATCATTTGGACCGCGACAAAATGTCCGGACTGTTGGTCCATCACGACGATTTGTCGGCCAGTTTTTGCGTCAACGGGATGGGCGATCTGCCCAGCGTCATCCTTGATCCGGACTTGTCGCACGGCCCCCTCAAAACAGCGGCCAGCGTCGTCGATTTCCGCCGTTCTTTAGCGCAAGATGCGTCCCCCGCCACACCTGTCATTTCATCGGTCAACGATTTGATCGCATGGGCAAAAAATGAGGGGATCACGCAGCTTGTCACGCCCTATGCGCCTGTCGGTCCCGTACAGGACTGGCTGGACAAGGCCGCACCCGAACTGACCTCAAACGGGATCACTCTCGTGCGCATTCTACGTGGTTACGACAAGGATGCATGGCCGCATGCCACCAAAGGATTCTTCCCGTTCAAAAAGCACATTCCTGACCTTGTTTCACGGTTGTGATCTTGACCGCGCAAGCGTGCAATCTAAGCGCAGGTGGATCAGCGCTTGTTGCATCGCGGCTCTACACGTCAGGCGTGCAAATGCGGCAACAATGGGGCACCGCCCCCTAACGCACTGACAAATATCGAAAAACTTATATAAAATTCGGTCTTTTCAACTTATTTCCGACCTGATTGATCCAAACTTAAGCCATGTCACGTGGCTAGATTGCTCTTCAACGATGCAGTCAGTGCAGGACATTGGCATGCATCGAAATGAATACGGCAAAAACGCCGACGATGTGGAGAGCAGTAATGCCACAAGGTTATTTAGTCACTCTGGGGAACAATTCCCTCGATTCCGGTGATGTGATCAGTGGTGCGCTTATCAACTTCGACACATCGCGCAACCTTGGTGCAGGTAACTGGGTCTGGAGCGGCACTGCTGGCGGAACCACCTACACCAACACCAGCGAACCCGGCGTCTATTTTCTGGCCACCAACGGCAATGTGTATTTTGTGCCCGACTTCGGTCCGGTCACAACCATCACATCTGCGCAGGCGACAACTGTTCCCAACTACATCGTCAGCGACGGAACGGTCAGCGGCACTGCTGGTGATGACGTCATCGACGAAAACTACAGCGACGACCCCGAAGACGATGCCGCCTCAAGCACCGCCGACACGATTGTTGCAGGTGCGGGCAACGACACGGTCTTTGCGGCCGAAGGCGAAGATTCTATCGACGGCGGCACCGGAAACGATACGATCAACGCCGGTGACAACAATGACACCATTATCGGTGGCATCGGCGACGACAGCATTAGCGGCGATGCAGGCGACGACAGCATCTCGGGCGGCGCTGGCAATGACATCATCCGCGGCGACACAATCACCTCACCCGACCGGATCGCGTGGGAATGGTCGAAAATGCCCGACCCCGACGATGCCAGCCAGATCGACGAAGACGATGCGCTGGTCAACGGCACGCAACAGATCATCGGTGGCGTGGGGATCACCTACAGCTATCGCGCAAACCCAGCTGGCACCACCGATGGCACAGGCGGGTCCGATACCGCGCCGATCTTCAATGCCGAGGCTACAAGCACCGCTGGCATTAACGATGGTCTGAAAACGGCCAACTCCAACAGCAGCGCCCACTTTGGCGGTGACCTTGCCACGAACGAGATCGAACTGGCGTTTGATCGCGCGGTGACAAACGTGTCGTTCAATATCAACGACATTGACTCAAACGGCGTGTTTACAGACCGCGCGTCTGTCTTTGCCTTTGATGCTGCTGGCAATCCCATCGCGGTTACGGTGGTATTCGGCGGGCAACTGACGCAAAGCAATTCTGACGGTGTTGCCGGTAACGAGACCGGCACAGCAATTGTCAATGATGCCACATCCGGTCTGGACGCTGGCAATACCATGAACGTCAGCATTGCAGGTCCCGTGGCGCGTCTTGTCGTGCGCTATGAGGACACGCAACAAACCGGTGATGACGGCCTGATCGAAGTTACCGATGTCTATTTTGACGAACCCTTCGACCCTGCCGGGAACGACAATATCGACGGCGGCGCTGGCGATGACATCGTGTTTGGCGATGACGGCAATGACACGCTTCAAGGTGGCACTGGCGCGGACAGCCTTTATGGCGGCGCTGGCAACGATCGGATCGACGATAGCGGAAGCGACGCAGATTATATCGAAGGCGGCGACGGCGATGACAGCGTCACCGCTGGCACCGGCGCTGACACGATCTTTGGCGGTGCAGGCAACGACAACCTGCGCGGCGAAGGTAATGACGACCGGATCTTCGGCGGTGACGGAAACGATACCGTTGACGGTGATGGCGGCGCTGACACGCTTTTCGGTGATGCGGGCAATGATCGCCTGATCGGCGATGGCGGCAACGACAGTCTTTACGGTGGGATCGGCAACGACACAGCCTTTGGCGGGTCCGGCGCAGATAGCATCTTTGGCGGTGACGGCGACGACTCCGCGCTGGGTGGCATCGGTAACGATAGCATTTCGGGTGGCTCTGGCAATGACAGCCTTGCCGGTCAGGACGGCGATGACCGGATCGCTGGCGGCACAGGTAACGATTATCTGGACGGCGACGGGGGCAACGACAGCATCTCTGGCGATGCGGGCGATGACACTCTGGTCGGTGATGCAGGCAACGACAGCCTTTATGGTGGCGCGGGCAACGATCAGATCTTTGCGTCCAGCGGCAACAACACAGCCGAAGGCGGCGCGGGCAACGACAGTATCTTTATGGGCACCGGCCGCGACACCATCAACGGTGGCACGGGCAACGACAGCATGGTCGGCGGTGGTGATGACGACGTCATCGTCCTGACCGACGTCTTTGGCATCGATAACATCGATGGCTCCGAAGACGTGGGCGACACCGACGTTGATATCCTTGATGCCTCGGCCCTGACAGGCGATGTAACCGTTGACCTGAGCACCCTGTCCCCTGCTGATAACGAACGTGGCACGCTGACCGACGGGGCCAACACCGCCACCTTCAACAACATTGAAAACATCCGCCTTGGCGCTGGCGACGATAGCGTCACCGGATCGTCCGGCAACGACACGGTCGAGCTTGGCACAGGTGCAGACACTGTAAATGCTGGCGCTGGCGATGACGTGATTGATCTGGGCAACGGCAGCCCCGATGGCGATGCCGATGTCATCGTGCTGCAAGACGGCTTTGGCAATGATGTTATCGACAGCTTCGACGCGCCAACTCCTGCTGCTGGTGGGTTGTTCAACGGCATCGACACGCTGGATGTGTCCAACCTGTTTGACCTGCCACCCGGCGATCCGAACCGTACGCCTGTCCTGACCAATGATGTCACTGTCACCGACGACGGGTCCGGCAACGCGGTTCTGACATTCCCCAATGGTGAATCGATCACGCTGAACGGCATTTCGCCTGCTGATGCGGACAACCCGTTTTACCTTAATGCCATTGGCATCCCAATGCCGGACGGCACCGTTTCCGGCACCGCTGGCGACGATCTGATTGATGGCAACTATCTGGGCGATCCTGACGGCGATATCGTCGATAACGACGATGCGATCCTGCCCGGTGACACCGCGAACGACGACCTAATCTTCGGCTTTGCTGGCGACGACAGCATCCTTGCCGGTGACGGCAACGACGAGGTTTACGGCGGCGCTGACAACGACACGATTGATGCCGGAACCGGAGACGATACTGTCTTTGGTGGCACCGGCAATGATGTCGTTCTGGGCAGTGGCGGTGATGACAATCTGTTTGGCGGTGTCGGCGACGATACTTTCCAGATCGACCAGAACAGCGATAGCGACACGATCACCGGCGGCGAGAACATCGGCGACTTCGACACTGTCGATTTCTCGGGCACCGACGGCGGGCAAGGCGTGGTCGTGTCCTACACCGGCGACGAAGCGGCCGGCTATATCGTCGGAACCAGCGGCGCTGATGGTAATTTCTCGGAGATTGAAGGCGTCATCGGTTCGCAATACGACGACGTGATTAACGCCAATGCCGACAGCGTTGGCGCTTCGATCATCGCAGGCGATGGCAATGATACGATCACTGGCGGGTCCGGCAACGACAGCGTCACAGGTGATGCAGGTAACGACACAATCACCGGCGGCGAAGGCGATGACACACTTGACGGCGGTGACGATGCCGACGAATTCGTTTTGTCAGGCACCTTTGGCGATGACACGATCACCGGCGGCGAAGGCGGCACCGACAGCGATACAATCAACCTGACCAACCCCGCCGATAGCACAACCATTTTGACCGGCGACGAGGCTGGCACAATCACCGACGGCACCTCGACCGCGACGTTCTCTGAAATCGAGGTTCTTGATCTTGATGCCGGAAACGACACTGTTGACGCCTCTGCCTCGGATGCACCGATCACCATTTTTGGTAACGCGGGCAATGATGACATCACAGGTTCGACAGCCGATGACAGTCTGTTTGGTGGCGCCGATAGCGACACGCTGGCAGGTGGTGAAGGCGCTGATTTAGTTGATGGTGGCGCGGGCGATGATACGATCCGCATTGCGGATGATTTCGGCAATGACGCGATCATTGGCGGCGAAACCGGTGAAACCAATGGCGATACGCTGGACGGTTCTGCCCTGACCCAAGACGTCACCGTCAACTTCTCCGGCCCCGAGGCTGGCACGGTCGACAACGGCACCGATACCGCCACATTCGCCGAGATTGAACAGGTCGAAACCGGCAGCGGCGACGACACGATCACTGGCGGCAGCGGCAATGAGGACGTTATCACCGGCGCGGGCGACGATATTGTCACAACGACCGGCACGGGCGCTGACACGATTGCGACCGGCGCAGGTAATGACACCGTCACCTTCTCAGAGGGCGACAGCATCGGCGGCGGCAGCGGCGATGATACGTTCATCCTTGAGGATCTGGGCGAGCCGACAAACGGCGCGATCACCATCACGGGTGGTCAGGGCGGCGAGACACCGGACGACGGTGATCCGCTGACGCTGGAAGGCGACACGCTTCAGCTTGGCACGCTGGCCGACCTGTCCACGCTGGTGAAGACCTCTGACGGGATCAACGCAGACGGCAACGAGACCTTCTCCGGCTCTGTGACCTTGGACGATGGCACGCTGCTGACGTTCTCCGAGATCGAGAACATCATCTGCTTTACCCCCGGCACGCTGATCGCCACACCGCACGGCGCACGCGATATTGCGACGTTGAAAGTGGGCGATATGGTTGTGACCCGCGACCACGGCTTGCAGCCAATCCGCTGGATTCAAAGCCGCACCGTCCCCGCGCAAGACCGTTTTGCCCCCGTCCGCATCCGCCCCGGCGTTGTGACAGGTCTGGAGCGTGAGATTCTTGTATCGCCGCAGCACCGTATGCTGTTCCAAGGCTACCGCGCAGAGCTGTTGTTCGGTGAAAGCGAAGTTCTGATCGCGGCCAAGCACTTAATTGATGGCAAGGACGTGACACAGGACGCTGGTGGCGATGTCACATACATCCACATGATGTTTGACGAGCACGAGATCGTCTTTGCCGAAGGCTGCGCATCAGAAAGCTTCCACCCCGGTTCGGTCGGTCTGTCGGCAGTGTCCGATCCCGCGCGCGAGGAATTGTTTGCGCTCTTCCCAGATCTGCGCAGCGACCCGAACGGATATGGCCCGACAGCACGCCGCTGCCTGAAACGGCACGAGGCCGAACTGGTCCGCTAAGTTAGCGGATTAGCCGAGCCAGGTTGCGTAGTCGCTCACCAGCAGATGTTTGGGCGGCTCGTCCTCTTCAATCGTGGCAAAGCGCCCGATGGGTTCACGGAAGATATTGTCGGTTTCATCGTCATTGACGGTGCTGACCTCGCCGATCAGCACATCGCCCCCTTCGCCCCAGAACGCATGCCAGTCACCGGGCATCAGCGTCACACTTTCGCCGGGGGCCAGTTTCAGCTTTTCGCCCGGCTTGAACGCGCGCGGGATCGCGTCGCAAACAACATGGCCGCCAGCGGTTTCATCAAAATTGCCATCCGCGTCCGAGCCATAAAGCTCGACCACCAGCGTTGCACCGCCGCGGTTGATGATATCCTCGGCCTTAATCACGTGGGTGTGCATCGGCGACAGTTGATCCTGCTTTGAAATCAACAGCTTCTCGGCATAGCACATGCCGCCACCATGTTGCAGGTCGGCCAGATGCCCGTTGCGCAGTGTGAACAGGAACAGGCCCATTTCGTCAAAACGCCCCTCGCCATAATCGGTGATGTCCCACCCATTGCGCGCCGCGATAACGCCGCTTGCCTCGGACTTGCGAGCGATAAATTCATCGGGGGACCAATAGGCCCAAGGCGGCAAAGTAAACCCGTAGCGGCGCATCATTGCGTCCGCTTCGGTGATGATTTGATTGATCTCTGACCGCTTCATTGCCTGCCCTATGCCGATTTTTGCAAATTGGGACGGTTGCCTGCCGACCATTCTGCGCAGGCTGCGCCAAACGCCTCAAACAAGGGGCGTGACACCGGATCATCCGCCGCATTCCATTCGGGATGCCATTGCACCGACAGCGTAAAGCCAGGCGCATCTGCCACGTAAATCGCCTCAGGCGTGCCATCGGGCGCATGGCCATCAATCACGATGCGTGGTCCCGCATCCTTGATGCCTTGCCCGTGCAGCGTGTTGGTCATCACCTCTTGCGCACCCATCAAGCGGTGGAAAGGCCCGTGTTCCGAAAACCGCACCGTGTGGCGCAGCGCAAATTTTTCTTCCAGCGTGCCATCCGGCGGCATGCGGTGGTTATCGCGCCCCGGCAAGTCACGAATTTCGGGATACAGCGTGCCGCCCATTGCAACATTCACCTCCTGAAAACCACGGCAGATACCCAAAATTGGCAGACCTGCCGCCACACAGGCGCGGATCAGGGGTAGCGCCACGCGATCACGCGCACGGTCAAACGCGCCATGCGCTTCAGTCTCCGGCTCACCATATTCCTCGGGGTGAACGTTAGGACGACCACCCGTAAAGACAAAGCCATGACACGTAGCCATCAGTTCCTGCGGGGTCACAAGATCAGGATCAGAAGGGATGATCAGCGGCATGCCACCCGCCGCATCGCGCACGGCGGCGGCGTTCATCTCTCCGGCGGCATGGGCCGGATACTGGTCATTGATCAAATAGCTATTGCCGATAATTCCGATGACGGGGCGCACGGGCTGTCCTGTAATGGCTGCTTTGATTGGCAGAATAGCACCCCTGCCCCTAATGAAAAGCAAAACCCCGCGCACAGGCGATTTGACAAACGCGCACAACTTCCCACGGTAATGGCATGGCCTATGACCTGACATCGCAAAAGTTCCTGCGTGATCCGCGCCCGACCATCACGGCCATGCAGGCCGATGCGCCTGTCGTGCAAGTGAAATTGCCGTTGATTGGCAAGCTGTGGATGACGACCACAGATGCTGGCGCGCGGATGGTGCTCAAGGATACCGCCCGTTTTGTCCGCGATAGCGGCCCGATCACTGGCAAGAGCATGAAGCAACGGTTCTGGTATCTGCCGCGCTTTCTGTCGCCGATCTTTGAAAATCTGGTGAATGCAGATGGCGCGCGGCATAAACGCCTGCGCGGTCTGGTCGATCAGGCCTTTGCCCGCACCAGCATCACCGATCTGCGCCCTGAAATGGCGGCACTTGCTGATACGCTGATTGACGCGATGCCCCATGACAGGCCCGTCGATATCGCGAGCAGCTTTGCCCGCCCCCTGCCCACTCAGGCAATTTGCAGCTTACTGGGCGTGCCCGCATCGGATAGGGCGCATGTGAACCGGATCACGTCATCCTTTTCCGAAGTGACAGGCACATTCGGCATGATCAAAGCGGTCCCGGGGCTGTGGCGCACCATGCGCTATTTCCGGTCCGAATTTACGCGGGTCCGTGCCGCCCCCGGTGACGGGCTAATCACGCAGCTTGTGCAGGCTAATGACGCGGGCGACAGTTTCAATGATGATGAATTGCTAGCGATGGCGGTCGCCTTATTTCTGGCCGGAAGCGAGACGACAGCCCATCTTATCACCACCTGCGTCCATACCGCTCTCACCATGCCGGAGGCGTGCCGCATCATCACTGACCAGCCAGAGGCCCTGCCGCTTTTAATCGAAGAGGTGATGCGATTTTACGCGCCTGTCTTTATGACACAGCCGCTTTTCGTCGCCGCTGACACAGAACTGGACGGCGTGGCGCTCCGCAAAGGCGACCAGATCGCGCCGCTCCTGATCGCGGCCAATCACGACCCGATCCGTTTTGACGATGCTGGCACCCTGATCCCCAACCGCAGGCCAAACGCGCATCTTGGCTTTGGCACCGGACCGCATGTGTGTCTTGGCATGCAACTGGCCCGCGCCGAGGTTGAGGTAGCGCTGACACAGCTATTTGCCCGCTACCCCGACATGAAACAGGCCAGCCCCGACGTCAAACCCGTTTATGCAAGACGGATTGGCGTGCATGGTCTGGCCCGCTTGGATGTGGTGCTTGCGCCTTAAATTTCGCCGGTCAGGCCAGCAGCCTCAATCCCCGCAAGGGCGGCCTGCGCATCGTTGTCGCTGGTGTCACCCGTGACACCAACCGCACCGATGATCACACCACGCTTGTCCCGTAGCAGAACACCACCCGGCACGGGCACGACCTGACCACCGTAAACACCGTTCACGGCCGCCATGAAATAGGCTTGCTGTTCGGCGCGTTGCATCTGGGCTGTTCCCGCCATGCCCAACATGACAGCGCCGTAAGCCTTTCCGTGTGCGATGGCAAAACGGCCCGGTGCCGCGCCATCCTCGCGCTCGAACCCTTTGACGTGACCGCCAGCGTCCAGCACGACAACAGACAGCGGTTTAAGGTCCATCTCACGGCCTTTGGCGATGGTTTTGCGCAGGATCACGCGGGTTTTTGAGAGTGAAATTTCAGCCATGTTATTATCCTCTAAATTCAGTGATTGCGCTGCGATTTCAGCTCAAGACGGCGGCGGTGCAATACAGGCTCTGTATAGCCTGACGGCTGTTCGCGCCCCTTGAACACCAGATCGCAGGCTGCCTGAAACGCGATGCCGTCGTAATCGGGTGCCATCGGGCGATAGGCCGGATCATCGGCGTTTTGCTCGTCCACGACCTTGGCCATTTTCTGCATCGCGGCCATGACGTCTGCCTCGGAGGTGACATCGTGGTGCAGCCAGTTGGCCAGCGCCTGCGCGGAAATCCGGCAAGTCGCGCGGTCTTCCATCAGGCCCACATTGTTAATGTCAGGCACCTTGGAACAGCCCACGCCCTGATCAATCCAGCGCACGACATAACCCAGAATACCCTGCGCGTTGTTCTCAACTTCGCGCGCAACTTGCTCTTTGCTCCACGCACGGAACGCGGCCAGCGGAATATCCAGAATTGCGCTCACATGTGCGCGGCGTCCGCCTTTCAGCAGCTTTTCCTGCACCGCCATCACATCAACCTTGTGGTAGTGCAGCGCGTGCAATGTCGCGGCAGTCGGGCTTGGCACCCATGCGCAGTTCGCGCCCGATTTGGGATGTTCGATCTTTTGCTCGATCATCGCGGCCATCATATCGGGCATGGCCCACATGCCCTTACCGATCTGTGCCTTCCCAGAAAAGCCGCAGGCCAGACCCACGTCAACGTTCTGGTTCTCGTAGGCGGAAATCCAGCCCTTGCGCTTGATAAAGTCTTTGCGGCTGAACGGCCCCGCCTCCATCGACGTGTGGATTTCGTCGCCGGTGCGGTCAAGAAAACCGGTATTGATGAACGCCACGCGGGATTTGGCCGCGCGGATACATTCCATCAGGTTCACCGTCGTGCGGCGCTCTTCATCCATGATGCCGATCTTGACCGTGTTAGCGGGCAGACCCAGCGTCTTTTCCACGTGATTGAAAATCTCGGTGGTAAAAGCCACTTCTTCGGGTCCGTGCATCTTGGGCTTCACCACGTAGACAGAGCCAAGCGCGGAGTTGCCGCCGTCGCGCTTCAGGTCATGCATCGCGACCAGCGTAGTGATCATGGCGTCCATCAGCCCTTCGAACACCTCGTTGCCGTCGCGGTCGTGGATCGCGGGGTTGGTCATCAGGTGGCCCACGTTGCGGATCCACAAAAGCGCGCGGCCCTTCAGCACCAGATCGCTGCCGTCAGGCGCGGTGTAGGTGACGTCATCGGCCAGACGGCGTGTCATCGTCTTGCCGTTCTTGGACAAATCGGCGGTCAGGTTCCCCTGCATCAGACCCAGCCAGTTGCCGTAGGCCAGAACTTTATCCTCTGCGTCCACGCAGGCGACGGAATCCTCGCAGTCCATGATCGCGGACACAGCACTTTCCAGACGCACGTCAGCCAGCAGCGCCTGATCGCGGCCACCGATGGGATGCGCGCGGTCAAACACCAGTTCGACGTGCAGCCCGTTATTGCGCAGCAGAACAGCATCGGGTGCTTTGGGATTGCCGCGATAGCCGACAAATTTCTCGGGCTGCGCCAAGGGCTGATCATCCACCAGCAACGCGCCATCCGACACGACATAGCGGGTCACATCAGCGTGGCTCTTGCCCACAATCGGGAACGCCTCGTCCAGAAACACGCGGGAGCGTGCGACAACACGGGCGCCATGGCCACGGTCATAACCGCCAGCAGGCGGGCGCGTGCCCATCGCATCGGTGCCATAAAACGCATCATAAAGGCTACCCCAACGGGCATTCGCCGCGTTCAGTGCAAAACGGGCATTGGTGATTGGCACCACAAGCTGCGGGCCGGGCACTGTGGCAATCTCGGGGTCCACGTTTGTTGTTTCAATCGTGAAGGCCTCGCCCTCTGGGATCAGATAGCCGATCTCCTGCAAGAACGCCTCGTAGGCATTGCGGTCATGGGGCGCGTCGCGGTTGTCGATGTGCCACTGATCGATCTTGGCCTGAATCTCTTCGCGCTTTTCCAACAGCGCACGGTTGCGCGGCCCGAAATCATGCACCAGCGCCGAAAATCCGGCCCAGAAATCTTCCGCATCCACAACCGTGCCGGGCAAAGCCTGCTTGGTAATGAATTCGGACAGGACGGCGTCCACTTGCATTCCGTTATGCTCGATCCGGTCGGTCATTTTCTACGCTCCCTTTGGTATTGATGGCGCCCTGAAAACGCCAAGAGATGTGTTAGTTCATCGCCCTATCAGGGGCAAGTTGCAGTTTACGATAGGAAACTTTAGCGCGCCGCGTCCTTGCTGCGGCGGCATCGTTCCGAACAGTAAATCACGTTTTCCCACACCTTTTCCCATTTTTTGCGCCAGACAAACGGCTTGCCGCAGACTGGACAGGTCTTTTGCGGCAGGTCGGATTTCTTGCGCATCTTTGGCATGTCGGGTCCTTGGCTGTGTCTGGCCACCTAAAACGGTGCGGTGAGCTTTCAATGACGCGATCTGGCCGCGCCGCCTGCCTTGTGTCATGCAGGTTGAAATTGCCATGACAGGATGCCCGATGAAAGACGCAAGCCCGCAAACGATCTATCTGGCCGACTACCAACCGCCGGCATTTCTCATTGATGGTGTCCATCTGACATTCCGCCTGTCGCCCAAGGCCACGCGCGTGATCAGCCGCATCCGTTTTCGCCCGAACCCTGACGCAACCGACACGACATTCACCTTGCACGGACAGGACCTGAAATTGGTGAACGCGCAGATCGACGGGGCAGACGTGTCGCCGACGCTCACAGATAACGGTCTGACCTGTGATGTTCCCGACGCACCCTTTGTGTGGGACGCAGAAGTCGAGATTGCGCCAGACGGCAACACAGCGCTCGAAGGGCTTTATATGTCAGGAGGCATGTATTGCACCCAATGCGAGGCTGAGGGCTTTCGCAAGATCACATACTACCCCGACCGTCCCGATGTGATGGCCGTGTTCACCGTGCGCATCGAAAGCGACATGCCCGTCATGCTGTCCAACGGCAATCCTGTGGGCAGCGGCGCGGGTTGGGCGGAATGGCACGATTCGTGGCCAAAACCGGCCTATCTGTTTGCATTGGTTGCAGGCGATCTGGTCGCGACATCCGGCAGTTTTACCACGATGAACGGCGATGACGTCGCGCTGAACATCTATGTCCGCCCCAGACCGGACGAGGCCAAGTGCGACTTTGCGCTTGATGCGCTGATCCGGTCGATGAAGTGGGATGAAAAGGTCTATGGCCGTGCCTACGACTTGGACATTTTCAACATCGTGGCTGTCGATGACTTCAATATGGGCGCGATGGAGAACAAGGGATTGAATATATTCAACTCCAGCTGTGTTCTCGCCTCTCCTACCACCTCGACCGACGCCGACTACGAACGGATCGAGGCGATCATCGCGCACGAGTATTTTCACAACTGGACTGGCAACCGTGTGACTTGCCGCGACTGGTTCCAGCTGTGCCTGAAAGAAGGGCTGACCGTGTATCGCGACCAGCAATTCACGGCAGACATGCGCTCTGCCCCTGTCAAACGCATCGACGACGCGCTTGACCTGCGTGCCTACCAGTTCCGCGAGGATGCAGGGCCGCTGGCCCACCCCGTTCGCCCCGCCAGCTTTGTCGAGATCAACAACTTCTACACCGCCACCGTTTATGAAAAAGGCGCGGAATTGATCGGGATGCTCAAGCTTCTGGTCGGGGATGACCCCTATGCCAAGGCGGTCACGCTTTATTTCGACCGTCACGACGGGCAAGCTGCCACGATCGAGGACTGGCTTGCAGCCTTTGCCGACACCACGGGCCGCGATCTGACGCAATTTGCCCTGTGGTATGCCCAGGCCGGCACGCCGGAAATCACTGTCACCGACCAATTCGACAACGGCACATATACGCTCACCCTCCGCCAAAGCCTGCGCGACACCGATGACATGGCCGACAAGCAGCCCATGCACATCCCCGTCGCCGCCGGATTGCTGGCCTCCAGCGGCGCAGAAGTTGTGCCAACAACGGTGCTCGAACTGACCGAAGTCGAACAATCGTTTACCTTCGACAATCTGACCGAAAAGCCGATCCCCAGTCTTCTGCGCGGCTTTTCGGCTCCGGTCATCATCAAGCGCCAGCAAACTGCGGATGAACGGCTGTTTCTGCTGGCCCACGATACCGATCCCTTCAACAAGTGGGAGGCCGGACGCCAGTTTGCCAGCGACATGCTGGTCGGCATGGTGCGGGATGATGCGGCGCCGGATGCGCGCTATCTGACGGCCCTGACCGGGCTGATCACGGACAAGGCGCTTGATCCGGCCTATCGCGCGTTGATGCTGGCCCTGCCCAGCCAAGACGACACCGCCCGCGCGCTGGCGGACGCGGGCCATGCCCCCGAACCGCAGAAAATCTATCTGGTCCACGAAAGCCTGCGTTACGCGATGGCCGAACATATGCAGGATCGCCTGCCCCAGATTTATGCCGCGATGCATGTCGCGGGGCCGTATAGCCCTGACGCGAAAGATGCCGGCCAGCGGTCGCTCGGCAACGCGATGCTGGGTCTGATGACGCGGCTGGATGGTGGCAAACAGGCCAGCGCCCAATTCGCACAAGCCGATAACATGACCCAGCAAATGTCAGCCCTGCGTGCTTTGGTGGCCCAAGGGCACGGCGCAGACGCGCTGGCCGCATTCCGCACGCAATGGGCGCAGGACCGTCTGGTGATGGATAAATGGTTTGGGCTACAAGCGGTACTCGCATCGCCTGAGCATGCCGTTGCGACTGTAAACATGTTGACGCAAGACGCTGACTTTAATTGGAAAAACCCAAACCGTTTCCGCGCTGTACTTGGGGGATTTGCCGCCAATGCCGCCGGTTTCCATGCCGCTGACGGGAGCGGCTATGCGTTGCTGGCCGATTGGCTGATCCGGCTTGATCCGGTTAATCCGCAAACCACGGCCCGCATGGCAAAAGCGTTCGAGACATGGCCGCGTTACGCGCCGGATCGTCAGGCCAAGATGAAAGCTGCCCTGCAACGCATTGCCCATACGCCTGAGTTGTCGCGTGACACTGCTGAAATGGTGGCGCGGATGCTGAAGGGCTAGTCGTTCAACGCAACGGTGCGTGTCGAAACGGTTGCGCTTAATCCGGCAGGTCGGGCTTGCGGACGGATGTTATCACGCGCCACGCAATAGCTTTGCTGGCGTGTCCAATTCGCCATTTCGGGGATTTTGTTGCGGTTCGACATGGGCCCCCAATCGGCGGCCACACCGCGCCAGCGGCGGTCAAACACGGCGATTGCATTGTCGCGAGCGACGGTCACATTCATGATACGGGCCGCGCAGCTAAGGTTTTCAACCGGATTTTTCAGCGCATCACCGGTGCGGGCGCGGCAGCCATAGCGTCGGGCGGTATCCGGATAGATTTGCAGCAGCCCAAACCACAGGTTCCCGCCACCCACGGCACGCGGATTATAGGTGCTTTCATGCTTGGCCAATGCCGACATCATGCCAACCCAAAATGCACGGCGCAGATGGGGCGGGTTATCTTGATAAGACGGGCACCAGCGGTCGATATCGCGTGGCACGAGCGAATCAAGCCCGTCGCCATGGCCGCCGATCGCCGACATCGCGGCACGGGTCCAGACAGCAGAGTTTGGCTGAAAGGCCCAGCGCGTGCGCGGCAAAAATGCCTGACGTGCCTGCGGGCGCACCGCTGGTTCCGACGTTTCAATGGCAACCGGATACCGGATCATGTGGGCGGGACGTGCGACAGCACGAAATGCTGCAAGGCGTGCGGCCTCGGCTTCGATCCGCAGCGTGGCGGCGTCTTCTCGGGCAAATGGACGGATCAGTGGCTCGGCCATGACAGACCCCGCCAAAATTACCGCACAAATCCCCCCCAGGATTGATCGCGCAAACATCATGGCGCGCAATGTGCCGCGCAACCTTATGCGATTGCAAGAAAAACGATTGGGGTCGGCAAAACGCGGCCCACGCGATGGGGCCGCGTTTCAGTCATTTGAGTGCGAGACGCTAAGCCGCCGCGCGGGGGTGTTCGCCCTCTTCCACCTCTTCCACAATTTTGGCCACGAAGGCTGGCAGATCGTCGGGGTTTCGGCTGGTGATGATGCCGTTCGAGATGGCAACCTCTTGATCGACCCAGTTTGCACCCGCGTTCACCAGATCGGTTTTGATAGACGGATAGGATGTCATTTCGCGATCCTTGACCACATCTGCCTCAACCAGCAACCACGGCGCGTGGCAGATAGCGGCGATGATCTTGCCCTCTTTTACGAACGATTTGATGACACTGATCGCGTCCTCGTTCAGCCGCAGCACATCAGGATTGATCTGCCCACCCGGCAGCACCAGCGCATCGTAATCCGCCACGTTCACGTCGCTGATCTTCAGATCGGCAGGCACCTTGTCGCCCCAGTTGTCTTTATCCCAGCCTGTAATCTCCTCGCCATCCGGGGTGGCGACGTGGATATTAGCACCCTGTTCGGTCAGGGAATCGCGGGGGGTGCACAGTTCGGATTGTTCAAATCCGTCGGTGGACAGGATCAGAATATTGGCGTCGGTGATCTTTGGCATGGTCGTTTCCTCTCGTCATATGCGTTTCAGCGCTACAACGTCCCATCCGCCCACTTGTTCCCCTGCACGGCCTGACTTAGAACGCGATGCATAACGCAAAGCGAGGCGCGACATGCTTGATCTGACCTATGACACCCCTGCCCCCAAAGTCATTGCTGGCGCACAGCACGACTGGGAACTTGTGATCGGGCTTGAGGTCCACGCACAGGTCGCAACTGCCGCCAAGCTGTTTTCGGGCGCATCCACGCTTTTTGGCGCGGAGCCGAACAGCAACGTGGCATTCGTGGACGCAGGCATGCCGGGCATGTTGCCGGTGATCAACGAAGGTTGCGTGGAGCAGGCCGTGCGCACGGGGCTTGGCCTGAAGGCCGAGATCAACCTCTTCAGTGCCTTTGATCGCAAGAACTATTTCTACCCCGACCTGCCGCAGGGCTACCAGATTTCGCAGCTGTATCACCCGATTGTAGGTGAAGGCGAAGTGCTGGTGGAAATGGGTGACGGCACCGCGCGTAACGTGCGGATTGAACGCATCCACCTTGAACAGGACGCCGGTAAATCCGTGCACGACATGGACCCCAACATGTCCTTCGTTGACCTGAACCGCACCGGCGTTGCCCTGATGGAGATCGTATCTCGCCCCGACATTCGCGGCCCCGAAGAGGCTGCGGCCTATGTCGGCAAGCTGCGCCAGATCCTGCGCTATCTGGGCACCTGCGATGGCAACATGCAAAACGGCAATCTGCGTGCAGACGTAAACGTGTCGATCTGCAAGCCCGGTGCCTATGAGAAGTATCAGGAAACGCAGGATTTCAGCCACCTTGGCACCCGCTGCGAAATCAAGAACATGAACTCCATGCGCTTTATACAGATGGCCATCGACGTTGAGGCCCGCCGCCAGATCGCACTGGTCGAGGACGGCAAAGAAGTCGTGCAGGAAACCCGCCTCTATGATCCCGACAAGAACGAGACACGCTCCATGCGGTCCAAGGAGGAAGCGCACGACTATCGCTACTTCCCCGACCCCGATCTGCTGCCGTTAGAGATTGAGCAGGCCTGGGTGGATAACATCGCCGCAACACTGCCCGAACTGCCTGACGCCAAGAAAGCACGCTTCATCGCGGACTTCGGTCTGTCGGACTACGACGCCAGCGTGCTGACGGCCGAGGCTGAAAACGCGGCCTATTTCGAACAGGTCGCTGACGGTCAGGACGGCAAGCTGTCCGCCAACTGGGTGATTAACGAATTGTTCGGACGTCTCAAGAAAGACGGCGACAAGGGCGTCACCGAAAGCCCGATTTCCGCCGCGCGGTTGGGCCAGATCGTGGGCCTGATCAAATCCGGCGACATTTCCGGCAAGATCGCCAAGGATGTCTTTGATATCGCCTACACGCAAGACCGCGACCCGACCGAGATTGTCGAGACCGAAGGCATGAAGCAGGTGACGGATACAGGCGCGATCGAAACCGCCGTGGACGAGATTATCGCCGCCAACCCTGCGCAGGTCGAAAAGGCCAAGCAGAACCCCAAGCTGGCAGGCTGGTTTGTAGGTCAGGTGATGAAGGCCACGGGCGGCAAGGCAAATCCAGCGGCCGTGAACCAAATCGTCAGTGCCAAGTTGGGCCTTTAACGCGGCAAAGCGCCGATGACATGACGCAAGCTTGGCGGATGTGCCGCCACTTGCTATAGACGTCTTTGTCGCAAGAAGGATGAAGCACATGAGCTACGAATACGCAGTTGTTCCGGCCCCCAAGAAGGGCACCAAAGCCCGTGGCGTGAAAACAACCGAAGACCGCTTTGCCTTTGCGATCCAGACGATCATGAACGAATACGGTGCCGCGGGTTGGGAATACCTGCGCACAGATACGCTTCCTTGCGAGGAACGTCAGGGCCTGACGGGCCGGACGACGGTGTTCCAGAACATGCTGGTGTTTCGCAAGCCGCTTGCGACTGGCGCCGCGCAGACACCAGAGGTAGACACCTCCCGCCCTGTTGAAGCGCCGGAAGTGTTTCCCGCCACGGCAGTGCCTGCGCCTCCGCCAACGCCCATGTTGGAGAACAAGCCGCTTGATACGGACCCTGACCGGCCCGAACCGCGCGTCGCCGCAGAATAATTCAGACGGGACATGTGAACCCGCTGGGCTCTCCCACGAAAGCCGCGACTGCATTGCCGGTTCAATGCCTCACACTCATGTGACGGCGCGCCCTACTGACAGGGCCGTTGATTGCGCTATTTTAACGACAAGACCGCTCCATCAACACCGCCGATCCGGCATCACATTGCAGCAAAAAGGACCGCTCCCATGAAGACTGACCTGATCACGCGCCGCACTCTGATTGCCACCGGTAGCGCCACTGCTTTGTTCCACGCGGCAGCCGTCCCCGCTCTTGCCCAAACCGTCGCTCCGACACCGACGATGCGCGGCGGGTCGAACAACTACCGTCCCGGCGCACCGATAGTCGAACGGATTGGCGGCGGCGGTTTTTGGATGTCAGGCACCGTGCGGCGGGCGGGTGACGGCGCACCCTTGGCAGGCCAGCGCGTGCAAATCTGGGCGCATACCGTCGAAGGTCACGAACGCGATCCACAAAGCCATGGCGCGACGCTGACAGATGAAAACGGTGTATTCCGGCTTGAGATGCCGCAGATCGTGCCTGCGTTTGGCCAGCCTCATGGCCATTTGGCTGTAGATGACGCAGGCTTTGAAACGGTTTTCCTGCGTCCGATCATGCCCAACGTGTCTGATACCGCGTTGGAAGCACACTTTGTGTTGCAACCAACCTGATCACCCTGATGCGACAGGCACTCTTTTGGCTTGCCTTAACGGTCGTGATCCTACTTCCGCTTGTTTTGGCAGCAGCCAGCCCGCAGTTAGCGTGGCGCGAGCCGATCTATATTTTCGCAGGTTTCTCGGGGATCATCGCGATGGGCGTCATGCTCATCCAGCCGCTTTTGGCGACAGCAGCACTGCCCGCGATCGCAATGGCGCGGTCTCGTCGCCTGCATCGCCTCTGCGGCCTCATTCTGGTGATTGCCGTCTTGGCGCATGTGGCGGGGCTCTGGCTGACCAGTCCGCCTGATGTGATTGACGCGCTTACCTTCACTTCGCCAGCGCTGTTCTCGGTCTGGGGCGTTATCGCGATGTGGGCCGTCTTTGCAGCGGCAGGCCTTGTGGCGATTCGGCGTATTTGGCGCTTGCGGTGGCGCACATGGCGGTTGGGACATATCGCCTTGGTCAGCATCGCCGTGGTGGGCAGCGTTGCTCACGTCGTGCCCATCCAAGGTACAATGGAGTTTTATTCAAAGCTCGCCCTATGCGCCGCCCTGATTGCAGCGACCGGCTATGCTGCAGGCAAAGCCGTCATTGGCCAGCGCCGATAAACACTACTGAATATCAATCGCCAACGCATGCAACCGGGCGATGATGTCCGGGCCGATGGCGCTATGCACGGCGCGGTGGCGTGCAAGGCGTGACATATTGTCCAGCGCAGGCGCACGGATCACAACGCGCCAATGGCTTTCCCCGCTCCCGTCGTCGCCTGCATGACCTGCGTGCATGTGGCTTTCGTTAATCACCTGCAAAGATTCTGGCGCAAGGTTTGCAGTGATCGCGTCATTTATCTCGGTTTCAAGTCCCATTATTTTTGCTCTGCCCCCTTCAATCCTGCGGCCTATAGTTTATTGTCGCACGGCCCACGTAGAAAGGTAAGCGCACATGGATAAGAAAGACCCCTTCGGATTCGATATGTCCGTTTCCAGTGCAAAGAAGAAAAATCCGCGCGGTCGGCGCGGGATGTCCGGCGCGTCCGAGACATCAACGCGTGTCTGCGATCACGAAGGCTGCGAAGAGGCGGGAAAGTTTCGTGCGCCCAAATCACCCGAGCAGATGGATGACTATCTGTGGTTTTGCCAGCAGCACGCGCGCGAATACAATCTGAAGTGGAATTTCTTTGATGGAACATCAGAGGCCGAACTGATGGCCCAGATGGATCAGGACCGTGTGTGGGAACGCCCCACCAAACCCTTTAAGCGGTCCGAAGAACAGCGTGCCTGGGCGCGTCTGGGCGTTGACGACCCGCATCAGGTCCTTGGGGCGAACGCGACGCAGAATCCTGGCCGGAACAAGGGCGGCAGCACGCGCCGCCTGCCACCGACCGAGCGCCGCGCGATCGAGATTCTCGACGCCAAAGACAGCATGTCCAAGCCGCAAATTCGCAAGCAATACAAGGCGTTGATCAAGGTTCTTCACCCTGACATGAACGGCGGCGACCGCTCACAAGAAGAGCAGTTGAACGAGGTAGTTTGGGCGTGGGATCAGGTGAAGGCCAGCAAGCACTTCCGCGAAAAGGACTAGGCGACAGCGCGGCGACGGGCCCTTTTGGGAACAAAGATCGTCTCGCGCTCACGCCGGTATACCGCGACCAGAAGATGCGCGCCTAAAAGCATGGCAGCCCAGATCAGGGCCAGCATCGGTGAGGCGACCATTGTGACAATCAGCGAGAACGGACCAAACATCGTGCCGTAGAATGGCAAGGCCAGCGTGCCTGCGATGATTGATGACAGAAAGCTGGTGACGATGATGCCAACGCAGGCCTTCATCACACCTGCCCCGCCCGGATGGCCGAACCAGTTGCGGGCAAGAAACGCACCCGCAGGCGCGCCCAATGCACCGGAACAGATGATCCAGTAGTCATAGGTTGTCAGCGGACGCACGATCTGGGACTGGCCACCCAATTGGTTGACCACGATAAACGCCACGATCGCGCCGAAAAACGCAATGCCGCACAGCGCAAAGACAATGCTCCGCTCGCCTTCGGTCAGGTACAACCGCCAATTGATCCGTTTTGCCGCCATGACAGCTCCGATTCGTCACTTGGCCCCATATGGGGTGACAAATGTGCCAAAATCTTGGCCAAGCCCGACCGGACCTAACGGAAAGCAAAAAATGGCTGATTGCGGCTTAAAGCGCGATCAGGGGACCGACAGCCAGAACTGCACCGGTTGGCGCACCTGTAGGTGATCCGCCTTCGGGTTCATCACTGATGGCCAGCACACCGTCTTGCAAGGCTGCCACGACGTCCGCATCAAGCTGGATATCGGCGGTTTGCGTCTCGGGAATGACACCCAAAGAAACAGGCGCATTGCCACCCGAGATAAGCCACAGTTCCAGATCACGGCCATCGGCGGCGGCGCCCGCATCGCGGGTCAGGCTCAACGTGTCGGTGCTGTCGTCAAAGCTGGCCTGTATGATCAGGCTGCTATCCTCGGCTGCGATCTGGGCCGTGTAGGTCGATGTTTCACCACCCATCATGCCGGACAGATCGACCAGCCATAAAACAGCAAGCGCTGCCAGCAAACCACCACCCAAGGCAGAGGGCAGACCAAAGCGCGAAAACCATGACGCGCGCGGCGCAGCCGGACCGAACGCCACATCGGAAATGCCTGTCCAGACGTGCGCGGGTGGCGCCTCATGCGGGATATCGTTCGTCAGCGCAGCATAATTTTCGGCCCAAAACGCATATTCGGCCCGCGCGTCGGGGTCGCGTGACATCAGTGCTTCAAATGCCCGCGCCTCATCCTCTGGCAAAAGGCCCAGCGTGTATTCCGCAGCCAGCGGCGCGGTCTCGGATGTTGCGGTTTCATCAGTCATGCGACAGACAGTCTTTCAGTTTGATCAGGCTCCGGCGGAGCCATGTGCGAATTGTATTGAGCGGCTGATCATAGCGTTCAGCCAGTTCCTTGTAGGTTTCACCTTCCAGATAGGCGCGGCGCACCGCATCGGATTTCTGGTCATCCAGTTGTCCCATGCAATCCACGATCCGCGCCCTGTCGGACGACGCCATCGCTAAGGCTTCCGGCCCCGGTGCGCTGCTTTCGATCTCGGCTGCTTCGTCCATGCCGCCGCCCTGCACTTTGCGGGCGCGCAGTTTGTCGATGCACAGATTGCGCGTGATCGTAATCAGCCAGGTCATCGGACTTAGCCCGTTCACCTGATAGCGGTCGGCGTTGCGCCAAATCTTTAAATAGGCCTCCTGAATGGCATCCTCGGCTTCTGCGCGATTACTCAACACACGCAAGGCCACACCAAAGAGTTTCGCGGATGTCGCCGAATAAAGGTCTGAAAACGCCTGTCGGTCGCCAAGCGCCATGCGACCGATCATGTTTTCAACGTCCTGTGGAGTCGTCATGGACTGCTTGCCTCGTTGTTTCCTCCACCATTAACCATTGTGCAGGAATTTCAACCGTTACATGCGCGCAAGCCGATTTTGACATCTGGCACTAAGGCCTTTCCCTTGCAGTAACCCGCTTTATGTTGCATCCCGACACAGGACGTAAGACGGCTAGCAAAAAGGCACGAAACACATGGCGGACGGCACACACAACGCGGATGCAAAACCAACCGAAGAGATTTCGGTCCGCGAGGTATTTGGCATCGACAGCGACATGAAGGTTAAAGGCTTTGCCGATAAGACCGACCGCGTGCCTGAAATTGACAGCACCTACAAATTTGATCCCGATACGACTTTGGCGATCCTTGCTGGCTTTGGCTATAACCGCCGTGTGATGATCCAGGGTTATCACGGCACGGGTAAATCCACCCACATCGAACAGGTTGCCGCCCGTCTGAACTGGCCCGCCGTGCGCGTGAACCTTGATAGCCACATCTCCCGTATCGATCTGATCGGTAAAGACGCGATCAAGCTGCGTGACGGCGTACAGGTCACTGAATTCCACGAAGGCATCCTGCCGTGGGCGCTGCGCAATCCTGTGGCAATCGTATTTGACGAATATGACGCTGGCCGCGCCGACGTGATGTTTGTGATCCAGCGCGTGCTGGAAACTGACGGTAAGCTGACGCTGATGGACCAGAACACGATCATCACACCGCACCCGTCATTCCGTCTGTTTGCCACGGCCAACACCGTGGGTCTTGGCGATACAACCGGCCTTTACCACGGCACCCAGCAGATCAACCAAGCGCAGATGGACCGCTGGTCGCTTGTCGCCACGCTGAACTATCTGTCACATGACGCCGAAGCCGCAATTGTTCTGTCGAAGTCGCCGCACTTCAACACCGAAAAGGGCCGCAAGACTGTCAGCCAGATGGTGACTGTCGCGGATCTGACACGCACCGCATTCATGAACGGCGATCTGTCCACTGTGATGTCGCCACGCACCGTGCTGGCTTGGGCTGAAAACACCCGCATTTTCCAAGACGTGGGTTACGCCTTCCGCCTGTCGTTCCTCAACAAATGTGACGAGCTTGAGCGCCAGACGGTTGCCGAATTCTACCAGCGTTGCTTTGACGAAGAACTGCCAGAAAGTGCCGCAAGCCTGTCGCTTGGCTAGGCGCCTGTCAAAACCGATTTGAACGAAGGGGGGACGTTATGGCCATCATCACCAACACCCAAAGGTTGCTGGCTTTTGCCGCAGCACTTTCGCTTGCCGCCTGCGCAGGTCCGTCCCGCGACGATGACACGCCGCCACCACTGCCAACAGGCGTGACGGATGCCGAAAACTTTGCCGCATGTATCGGTAAGGCGGAATTTGACGCAGCCCAGCCCTCTGCGCCCGCCCTAGACGGTGTCGTGATCGGAGAGTCAACGCCAGCGCGTTTCACAATCGCCGAGTTGAACGACAAATATGTCCGGGTCGCCGACATGGTCGCGCCCGAAATTGCCGAGCGCATGTTCGCCGCCCGCTCTGCTGCGCGTAACCCTGCGGCCACGCCTGCGTCGCGCCTGTGCTACGATGTGACCGATTACAGCTTTAGCGCCGAAGGCTTCCTGATTTGAGCAAACCATCCGACAATCCTGCCGATCCGTTCAAAAAGGCACTGGCCGAAGCGACCAAAGTGCTGGCCGACGACGCAGAGCTGTCGGTCAGCTATTCTGTCGATCCCGCGGGCCAGACATCCGAAACGATCCGCCTGCCCCAAGTGTCCCGCCGGATGACACGCGACGAGGTGTTGCTGGCCCGCGGCACCGCCGATGCCTTTGCCCTGCGCCACAAGTTTCACGACGAAGGTGTTGCCGCCCGCTACATGCCCCAAGGCCAGATGGCCCGCGATATCTATGACGCGATGGAGTCGGCACGGGTTGAGGCTGTGGGCGCGAAATACATGCCCGGCACCGCTGGCAATATCGACGCCAAGATCAGCGATGAGGCGCATCGCAAGGGTTATGACCAGATCAAATCCAGCGCCGATGCCCCGCTTGCCACCGCTGCAGGCTATCTGATCCGCCATCTGGCCACGGGCCGCAATCTGCCCAAAGGCGCGGAAAACGTGATGAGCCTGTGGCGTGGCTTTATCGAGGAACAGGCCGGCGGCACGCTGGAAAACCTGACTGACATGCTGGCTGACCAGCAGGCGTTCGCCAAATTCGCGCGGCAGGTAATCTCTGACCTGGGCTACGCAGACCAGCTTGGCGATGATCCCGACGCGCTTGACGACGATCAGGAAGACGAAGCCGAGGACGGGTCCGACGAAGATCAGGAGCAGGACAGCACCGGAAACGACGAGGACGAGGGCGAAGAGGCCGAAGGCACGCCCGAACAGACGCAGGAAGAGCAGCAGGACCAGTCTCAGGCCGAGATCAGCATGGACGAACAGGCCGATGCTGAGATGGGCGAAGAGACAGAAATGCCCGACGGGGAAGCCCCGCAAGAACCGCCCACCCCGATGCCTGTGTCTGACGCAGACCCCAATTATACGATCTTTTCGTCCGAACATGACGAAGAGATCAGCGCCGAGGATCTGGCCGAACCGATCGAACTGGAACGCTTGCGCGCCTATCTGGACCAGCAGCTTGAACCGCTCAAGGGTGCTGTGTCGCGACTGGCCAACAAGCTGCAACGCCGCTTGCAGGCGCAGCAGAACCGGTCTTGGGAGTTTGATCTTGAAGAAGGGATTCTGGATGCTGGCCGCTTGGCCCGCGTGGTGTCCAACCCCACCACCCCGCTGTCATTCAAAATGGAAAAAGACACAGAGTTTCGCGACACCTGCGTGACGCTGCTACTGGATAACTCCGGCTCCATGCGTGGTCGTCCGATTTCCATTGCCGCGATTTGCGCCGATGTGATGGCCCGCACGCTGGAACGCTGTCAGGTGAAAGTCGAAATTCTGGGCTTTACAACCAAAGCCTGGAAAGGTGGCCTTGCCCGCGAAAAATGGCTGGCCGAGGGTCGACCTGCCACGCCGGGCCGCCTGAATGATCTGCGCCACATCGTCTATAAATCGGCCGATGCCCCTTGGCGTCGCGCACGGCCCAATCTGGGTCTCATGATGAAAGAGGGTTTGCTGAAGGAAAACATCGACGGTGAGGCGCTGGAATGGGCGCACCGCCGGATGCTGGCGCGGCGCGAGCAGCGCAAGGTGCTCATGGTTATCTCTGACGGCGCGCCTGTAGACGACAGCACCCTGTCGGTGAACCCTGCGAACTATCTGGAAAAGCACCTGCGCGACGTGATCGCCATGGTCGAAAAGCGCAAAGCGGTCGAACTGGTCGCCATCGGCATCGGCCACGACGTGACCCGTTATTACGAACGCGCGGTTACAATTACCGATGCCGAACAGCTTGCCGGTGCGATGACAGAACAGCTTGCCAGCCTGTTTGACACCGATCCGCGCAAACGCGCCCGTGTCACGGGTATGCGCAAGGCTGGCTAAGGCCCCGAAACTTTTCTAGAAAGTTTGCAAACAAAGTCTACGACAGGCTTTGGCTGCTGCTGATCGTAAGGACACGCCATGTTTCAGACCTTCGCCGTTTCGTCTTCACCCGAACAAGGCCCGCCGCGCCTTGCCGCCCTGCGTGGCGCATTAGCGGAGGCTGGCCTTCACGGTTTTCTTGTGCCCCGTGCAGATGTGCATCAAGGCGAATACGTGGCCCCGCGCGATGCACGGCTGGAGTGGCTGACGGGATTCACAGGCTCTGCCGGATTTTGCGCTGTTTTGGAAAATATCGCGGGCGTTTTCATCGACGGGCGCTACCGCGTGCAGGTCCGCAGTCAGGTGGCCGACACCTTTACGCCAGTTCACTGGCCAGAGGTGCAACTGGCCGATTGGCTGTTGGACCACCTGCCAGATGGCGGCATCGTCGGCTTTGATCCGTGGTTGCATACGGTGGACGAGCTTGCATCGCTGACCCGCAAGCTGCGCGACAGCAAGATCGTCCTACGCCCTGTGGATAACATGATTGATCCGCTGTGGTCTGATCAGCCCGCGGCCCCGACCGCCCCCTTTACCGCACATCCGCTTGAACTGTCGGGCGAGGCGCATGACGCCAAGCGCACCGGACTTGCTGCCGATCTGAAAGCGGCCTGCACCGTGATCACCCTGCCTGATAGCATCGCGTGGCTCTTGAACATCCGCGGCACGGATATTGAGCGTAATCCTGTCCCGCACGCCTTTGCCATCTTACACGATGATGCCCGCGTCACGCTGTTCGCGGGTCAGGGCAAGGCCGACGCGATTGCCGATCACCTTGGCCCGATGGTCACCGTGGCCGCGCAGGACAGCTTTGCCGCGCATCTGGGAAAGCTGACTGGCACCGTGCAAATTGATCCGAAATCCTGTCCCGCCGCAGTAGCCACCATCTTGACCAAGGCCGGTGCCACGATCTCTCATGCCAGTGATCCGTGCGTGCTGCCCAAAGCGACCAAGAACGCCACAGAAATCGCAGGTGCGAAGGCCGCACAGCACCGCGATGCCGTCGCGATGGTGCAGTTTCTGGCGTGGCTTGACGCCGAAGCCCCCAAAGGCCACCTGACCGAGATCGACGTGGTGCAAAAGCTGGAAGGGTTCCGCACCGCCACCAATGCACTGCGCGACATCAGCTTTGAAACAATCAGCGGCGCAGGACCGAATGCAGCCATCGTGCACTACCGCGTGACCGACGACACCAATCGCGCCGTGAATGCCGGTGAACTGCTGCTGGTCGATAGCGGCGGGCAATACCGCGACGGGACCACCGACATTACCCGCACAATCAGTATCGGTCAGCCTACCGACGAACACCGCGCCTGCTATACCCGCGTCCTGCGCGGCATGGTGGCGATCAGCCGTCTGCGTTTTCCCAAGGGCCTTTCCGGTCAGCACATTGATGCCTTTGCCCGCGCGCCGCTATGGGAAGCAGGGCTGGATTATGACCACGGCACAGGCCACGGCATCGGCAGCTACCTGAGCGTGCATGAAGGCCCGCAAGGCATATCTCGCCGCGCCACAACGCCGTTTGTGCCTGGCATGATCGTATCAAACGAACCGGGGTATTACCGCGAAGGCGCATTCGGCATTCGCATCGAAAACCTGATCGCTGTTGTCGAAGCGCCTGCCATTGCCGGTGGCGATTCCCGAGACATGCTGGCTTTTGAAACATTGACCTATGTGCCGCTTGATCGCCGCCTGATTGAAACCGATCAACTGACCCGCGCAGAACGGGACTGGATTGATCGCTATCATGCCACTACATTGGCCGTTCTGGCGCAGGATCTGCATGGTGACGCGCTGGACTGGTTGCAGCAGGCCTGCGCCCCGCTCACGTGACGAAAGGATAACGCCAATGACCGACGACTATATCAAAATCTCACCTGCACCCGGAACATGGGTTGTGCGGGCGGCTGGCGCGGTTTTGGGCGAAAGCAGCAACGCTTTGGAACTGGTCGAGGGCAATCTGCCGCCTGTCATCTACTTCCCGCGCGACGACTTCGCGACGGCGTTTCTGGACCCGTCAGACATGACATCCACCTGCCCCCATAAGGGCACGGCCACGTTTTACACCATCGTCGCCAAAAGCGGCCCACTGAAAGACGCCGCGTGGAGCTATGAAGACCCCAAAGACGCGGTCGCGCAGATCAAGGATCATCTGGCGTTTTACACCAATAAGGTCGCCGTCGAAAAACTGTAGCGCCTTACGAATGCTCTTCGGCTGCGGTTGCGGCCATCGCGCGGTTCATCGCCCGCAATGCATCCACCTGAAACAACGCGCCCCAAAGCTCTGGTGGCGCGTTTTCGTCGCCGAGTGTGACAACGGGGATAAAGCTTTGGCCTGTTGTCTCGAACACCGGCATGGCCTGCTCGAGCGTGGCATTACCATCGATATAGGTGCCTTCGCGGATCAGGTCCCAGCATTCGTCTTCGGGGGCGGCTTTGCGCGCATCCTTGGGGCGCATGATGTTTGCCACGCGGAAGGTCGCCAGCAGGTACGCTTGGGGACCGGCAGCCAAGTGCACATTGCGCCGCTCCAACTGTGTCAGGAAGAACGACCTGTCCACCATGCGCGATGACAGCGCCGACGACAGCGACACGGCGACCATAACGGCCAGACCCGTCTGCCAGTCTCCCGTCAGCTCAAACACGATCAAGGTGGTCGAGATCGGCGCACCCAGCACGGCGGCAGCGACAGCACCCATACCTGCCAGCGCATAAAGCGTGCCCTCACCTGACATAGTCGGGAATAATGATGTAGCCACAGCGCCAAACGCCAGCCCGGTCAAAGCGCCCAGCATCAGTGAGGGAGAGAACACGCCCCCGCCCATCCGGCCACCGATTGTGATGGCCACGGCGATTACCTTGAGGATCGCGAACGTCACCGCCTCGTGAAACAACAGCCCACCCGTGAGCGCGGCTGACGTGGTTTCATAGCCAACCCCGATGATATGCGGGAACCAGATCGCGATGATACCCAGCAAGGCCCCCGCAACCGCAGGCCGCAAGGCGCGCGGCAGGTTCATGCGGGCCTGCAAGTTGGTCGCCAACGTATCGGCCCAGAAAATGCTGCGCATCAGCACCACAGCCACAAAGCCGCAAACCAGACCCAACAGCAAAAACGCGGGCAATTCGGCGTAAAACTCCAGCGCGTTCTGCACCGGCAGGACAAAGTTGGTCACGTCGCCAAAGGTCAGGCGGCTTAATACGCTGCCCGCAACGCTGGCAATGACTATCGGGGCAAAGGCATGCACGGCGAAGTGCCGCAAGATGACTTCGAGCGCGAAAAGCGCACCGGCAATGGGCGCATTGAAGCTGGCCGCCACCGCCGCCGCCACAGCACAGCCAAGCAGGTCGCGGCCAGTGATGCCGTTGGCCTTGATCAGGCGGCAAACCATCGTCGACAGGACCGCGCCCAGATGCACCACCGGCCCTTCGCGGCCACTTGATCCCCCGGTTGAGAGCGTGATCATGCTGGCCACGGCAGACACCAGACCACGGCGCACCTCGACCCGGCCTTCGTTCAAGGCGGCCCCTTCGATCACCTCGGCGACAGACCGCACGCGCCCGTCATTGGTAAACCTGTCCAGCAGAATGCCAACCGTCAGACCACCCGCGATGGGCAATAAAAGGATCACCCACCAATCAAGACTGGCCGCGAAACTGTGCAGTCGTGCGACATCCTCGGTGCCATAAAGCAGAGATTGAAGCCGTTCGACAAACAACCGGAACAGGATTGCAGCGCCGCCAGCCGCGATGCCCAGCACGAGTGCGATGAACCAGAACTGGATTTGACTGGGACCGCGCGATTTCAGGACCTGCAAAGCCGTCGCGCATTGCCGCGTTGCCTGCCCCGCGCCCTGCGTCAGCCACGATTTGAGAGATGATCCCATCCGCACACGCCTTCCTGTCCCGCCCCTAGTCCTAGGGCATCAGGTCGCTTGCTCCAAGCCCTATTGGGCAGGTCTAGTGCTACGCATCCAACAGAGCTTGTGCCGCGGCACGCGCGGCATCGGTCACAACGTCGCCAGATAGCATTCGTGCAATTTCATCGACCCGATCTTGCGCATCCAGCGGCACGACGGTTGAAATAGTGCTATTGTCGTCCTGCCGTTTTTCGACCCGCCAGTGATGCGCGCCAAAGGCCGCGACCTGGGGGGAGTGAGTGACCACCAAAACCTGCCCCCCATCTGCCAGCGAAGCAAGCCTGCGCCCCACCGCATCGGCAGTCGCACCGCCGACACCACGGTCAATCTCGTCGAAAATCATCGTTAGCCCACCAACCCCTTCGGTCAGGCAAACCTTGAGAGCGAGCAAGAAGCGGCTTAGCTCACCACCCGATGCGATCTTGTTCAGCGGGCCCGCAGGTGCACCGGGGTTCGTCGCAACGGTAAAGGCCACCGCGTCAATGCCGTCGGGACCCGCCTCAGCCTCTTCAAATACGGTCGCGAACACCGCGCGTTCCATTTTCAGCGGGGCAAGCTCTGCCGCCATGGCCTGATCAAGGTCTTTCGCGGCAGCTTGGCGTTTCTTGCGCAAGCTTTGAGCCTTTGTGGCATAGGCACCCTCAGCCTTATTCACCGCGTCTTCCAGCTTGGCGATCTGCGCCACGCCGCCATCCAGCGCGGCAAGCCGTTCGCGCAACCCGTCCGCGAAACCGCCCAGATCATCCGCCAGCACACCATGCTTGCGGGCCATACCACGGATCGCAAACAGCCGCTCTTCAACATCTTCAAGATCGGACGGATTGAACGACAGACTTTGCAAACACGCCTCGACGCTGTCTTGCGCATCGCTAAGCTCAACAGCGGCCCGTTCAATCGCACCCAATGCCGCGTCAAGCTGTCCTTCGGCCTTGTCGGCCACGCCAATCAACCAGCGGGCCGCATCGTTCATCTGCCCTTCTGCGCCCATGTTTCCAAGGGCTTCGGCGGCTTTTGTAATATCCTTCCGGATCTTCTCGGCGCCCTGCATCAGGCGTCGCTGCGTATCCAGCTTCGCCTCTTCGCCTGGCTCCGGCATCAGCTTGTCCAACTCGCCAACCGCATGGCGCAGGTAGTCTTCCTCGGCCTGTACTTCAGCCAGCCGTTTCTGGGCTGTCGCAAGCGTCTTGCGAGCTTGTGACACCGCGCTCCACGCCGCCCGCACGCCCGCCAGATCATCGGCCAGTCCTGCGTAGTCATCGAGCATCATACGGTGCCCACGCGGGTTCAGAAGTCCGCGATCATCGTGCTGTCCGTGCAATTCAATCAGCGTTTCCGACAGCGCCCGAAGCACCTCGCCGCTGGCGCGTCTGTCGTTGATCCAAGCGGTTTTGCGCCCATCAGCCGTGTTCACGCGCCGCAAGATCACCTCATCCTCGACCGTGATACCTGCCTCTTCCAAAACGGCCCGACCCGGATGATCCTCCGGCAAATCAAACCATGCGGTGACCTCGCCCTGTTTGGCACCGGCGCGCACAAGCTCTGCACGTCCACGCCAGCCCAGCACGAAACCCAGCGAATCCAGCAAGATCGATTTACCCGCACCGGTTTCACCGGTCAGCACATTCAAACCAGGCTGAAACTGAAGTTCCAGCCGGTCGATGATCAGCATATCCCTGATATCAAGCCCGCGCAGCATCGGATCAATGGCCCGTGTGGATCAAAGCCATTCGCCGCGCACAACCTGCCGGTAGATCGACGACAGCCAGTTATCGCCCGCCGAACGCGCCTCAAGCCCGCGGCCGGTCAACAGGGCAAAGCTGTCCTGATACCATTCGGTGGACTGGTAGTTGTAGCCAAGAATTGCGCCCGCCGTTTGAGCCTCGTCCGTCAGGCCAAGCGACAGATACGCCTCGACCAAGCGATGCAGCGCCTCGGCTGTGTGGGTTGTTGTCTGGAAATCCTCGACCACGATGCGGAACCGGTTCACCGCCGCCGCATAGAACCCGCGCTTAAGGTAATACCGACCGATTTCCATTTCCTTGGCGGCCAGATGGTCAAATGCAAGATCAAACTTCAGGATCGATGACCGCGCATAATCGGTTTCGGGGTAGTTCTCGATCACGGCACGCAATGCTTGCAGCGCCTGAAAGGTCAGCCCCTGATCGCGGCCGATATCGTCAATCTGGTCGTAGTAAGACAGCGCCAGCAAATACTGAGCATAAGCGGCGTCTTCCTCGGCAGGATAGAAATCAAGATAGCGTTGCGCCGATGCGCGGCTGTTGGGGTAGTTCTTGTCGCGATGATACGCGAAGGCCTGCATAATCAGGGCGCGCTTGGCGTATTCGGAATAAGGGTAAAGCCGCTCGATCTCGCCAAAGTAGAACGCGGCATCATCAGGATCACCGGTTTCCAGTTCCAGCTCACCACGTTCAAAAATCTGTTGGGCGGTATAGGCTTCTAATGCACCTTCGGCGCGCGGATCAAATCCGCCACACGCAACCAGCGTCATCAAGGACACTGCGGCGACAAGAACCTTGCCGCGTCTCATGGTAAATACGCCTGACATCTGATGCCCCTGCACGTCTGCACCCCGCTCGTCGGGGGCTTTGGCCCCGATTGGCAGATGTCTAGCATAGAAAAATGGTGTGCAAAATGCCTTTTGCCGATCCACGGATCAACTTCGCGCAATCCGCGGATCAGGCAACTTGTGCAAGGTCAGCCGCTTTGACCCCGACACCGGGCAAACGGGCCAGAATTGCAGCATCGCAGTTCACCCAGCGCCACGCATCAGGCTGCGCAAACAGCGCCGTCAAAAGGCGGTTCGTCATCGCGTGCCCTGCCCGCTCACCAGTATAGCGGCCAAGGATTGGCGCACCGGCTGTGGCCAGATCACCCAATGCATCAAGCATCTTGTGGCGCACGGCCTCGTCTGCGTGGCGCAGGCCACCAGGTGTCAGAACGCGATCACCATCAACAACGACCGCATTGTCCAGCGTGCCGCCCAGTGCCAGACCATTGGCCCGCATCGCATCCACATCAGCCTGACGGCAGAAAGTGCGGCTGTCGCAAAGCTCGCGAACAAACGAACCGTTCGCCATGTTCAGCGTCTTTTGCTGATGTCCGATGGCCGCATCGTCAAAATCAATCTCGAACGCGATCTGAAGCGATGTGGCGGGCGAAAGTGCTGCGCGTGCCGGACCGTGTGTGACAGAAACATCCTTCAAAATCTCGATGGCACGCAACGGAGTCGCAAGCCGCGCAACTCCTGCCGCAACAAATGCCCGCACGAACGTAGCAGCCGAACCATCAAGGATCGGCACTTCAGGCCCGTCAATTTCGATCAAAGCGTTATGAATACCGCACCCAGATAGCGCCGCCATCAGGTGTTCAATCGTCGAAACCGTCACACCCTGCCCGTTTTGCAGGCGCGTGTTGAGCGGCGTCACTTCGACATTGTGCCACAACGCTGCAATCTGCGCATTGCCCAGATCGGTGCGCTGGAAAACAATACCGGTGTGACCAGCCGCAGGTTTCACAACCAGTCGCACGGATGCGCCGGTGTGAAGGCCGGTGCCTTCGAATGTCACAGGTGTTTTCAGGGTCGTCTGCACGGATGTCGGCCTTTGTTAACTTGGTGTTCAGTATTTAAGGCGTGGGGGGCAGTGTCTCAATTCACGCTTTGTAACCGACTGAAACAACCGACGCCTATTCTGTCACAATACGTCAGCAGTATCTCTAACCCCTTGATGCAAAAGAAAAAGCCACCCCGAAGGGTGGCTTTGATCGTGATCTCGACGTGGCGTCAAATGGCCCCGCAGGGCCACCGATGTAACGCTTTTAGTTGGCCTGACGACGCAGGAATGCGGGGATTTCAATCCGCTCCTGCTCGGGGTCCACATCCTGCTCTTCGTGCAGCGCCTGAACCTGTGGGGGCTGGCGAACAGGCTGTTGAGGCTCGGCACCGGCACCAGTCATGCGTCCGATCAGCGATCCGAACATGCGTGGCTTTTCGCCTTCGGCAACGGCAACACGCTCAACAGGGGCGCGATCAGCATTGCGGCTGACAGCGTCTTGCAGACGGCGCATGGCGGCCTCGGATGGTGTGCCCGGTGCTGCGGCGCGTGGTGCAACAAAATCAGCCTCGACAGGTGCTTCTTCGCGTGGCTGGTAGGCCGGTGGTGGCAGATCGTCTGTCTCTTCGATGGCAGCGTGCATGTCAGCGAAGTCGTCTTCCACCTGCGGCGCTCTGCGGTCGTCGTCCATCTGCGCAAACAGTGAGGGCTCCGGCGCGGGCGCGGGTGCTGGCTGAGCCACAGCAGCGGCTGGTGCGGCATAAGCAGGTGCTGGCGCTGCAACAGTTTCTTCTGCCTGAACCTGCTGTGTCAGTGGCTGCGCCATGGAACGGCGTGGCACGGGTGTTTCAGCAGGCTTTGCAATCGCGTCGATCCCTGTCGCAACAACAGAAACGCGCATCTTGCCGCCCATTTCAGTGTCGAGCGTGGAACCCACGATGATGTTCGCCTCTGGATCGACCTTTTCGCGGATCTTGTTCGCGGCTTCGTCCAGTTCGAACAGTGTCAGATCGTAGCCACCGGTGATGTTGATCAGCACGCCACGCGCACCTTCCAGCGAAATCTCGTCCAGAAGCGGGTTCGCGATGGCCTTTTCAGCGGCCTGCACAGCGCGATCATCGCCCTCTGCCTCGCCTGTGCCCATCATGGCTTTGCCCATCTCGTCCATCACGGCGCGCACGTCGGCAAAGTCGAGGTTGATCAGGCCGGGACGGACCATCAGGTCTGTCACACCCTTCACACCTTGGTACAGAACGTCGTCTGCCAGTGCGAAGGCTTCGGTGAATGTGGTGTTTTCGTTGGCCAGACGGAACAGGTTCTGGTTGGGGATGATGATCAGTGTATCAACAACCTTTTGCAGCGCCTCGATGCCATCATCGGCCTGCTTCATGCGCTTGCCGCCCTCAAACTGGAACGGCTTGGTCACAACACCAACAGTCAGAACGCCAAGCTCGCGTGCGGCCTGAGCAATGATCGGGGCCGCACCTGTGCCTGTGCCACCGCCCATACCGGCAGTGATGAAGCACATGTGTGCGCCAGCAAGGTGATCAACGATCTGTTCAATGCTTTCTTCAGCGGCTGCAGCACCAACGGTTGCGCGCGCACCGGCACCCAGACCTTCAGTCACTTTGATACCCATCTGGATACGCGCGTCCGACCGGGATTGCTGCAGCGCCTGTGCGTCTGTGTTGGCAACGACGAATTCGACCCCGTCCAATTGCTGTTCGATCATGTTGTTGACGGCGTTGCCGCCGGCACCACCCACGCCAAACACCGTGATGCGTGGCTTGAGTTCTTCCTGACCGGGAATGGAAAGGTTCAATGTCATTGCTCTGTCCGCCTGTGTTATGGGCCCGTCCCACCGGGCAGTCTGTAAATAATTAGTGCGATCCTAAACGCCTGTTGCCCAGACGTCACGGAAAAAACACGATTTACCCACAAAATGTGGGGGCATTTAGCAGCAATTCCGCCGGATTTCGGCGTTTCGGCAAAATCTTGCGTATTACCAATTGTCCTTGAACCATTTCACGGCCCTTTTGAACGACCGCGACGATGATTTGTCGGCCGGAATTTCGAAATCCCACCATTCGTCTTGGGGATTCGCGGCAAAAAGCGTGAGGCCTACTGCACCGGAAAATGCCGGCCCTGTGGCAGCTTGCGGAAGGCCCTGCACACGCAGTGGACGCCCCAAACGGACCTGAGAGCCCAAGATCTTGGATGCAAGCCCATCAAGCCCCGGTATCTGGCTTGCACCGCCCGTCAACACGATCTGCTGGCTTGGCAGGTGCTCGAACCCGGCGGCGTCCAGACGGGCGCGCACCTCTTCGAGAATTTCTTCAACGCGCGGGCGCATAATGCCGATCAACTCGGCACGGCTGACGGTGCGGCGGTCGTGTTCCCAATCGCCTGTGTCGCCGCCGATCTCAATCATCTCGCGGTCATCCATGCCAGTGGCAACAACGCCGCCGTAGAAGGTCTTGATCCGTTCGGCTGTGGCCATTGGCACTTGCAGGCCCATCGAAATATCAGACGTGACGTGGTCGCCGCCCATGCGCACCGCATCGGCATAGATCATGTGTTTTTTCATAAAGACCGAGATACCGGTGGAGCCGCCACCTAGATCAATACAGGCCGATCCTAGTTCCTGCTCGTCTTCGACAAGCGAGGACACGCCGGACACATAGGCCGATGACGCCAAACCGGCGAGTTCAAGATCACAGCGCTTGATACAGAAATAAAGGTTCTGCAACGCGACACTATCCACCGTCAGCATGTGCATATCCGTGGTCAGCTTGTTGCCGATCTGACCACGCGGGTCGGCCATGCCAGAGCGATGGTCCAGCGCAAAATTCACAGGTTGCGCGTGCAGAACGTCACGATCCGCGCCGTAGTCAGGCACATCGCAGTTCGCCATGACCTGTGCGATGTCCTGCTCTGTCACCGTGCCGCCTGCGATATCAAGCGCACCATCCAGACCATACGACCGTGGCCGCGCGCCTGACAGGCAAGCAATCACGTGATCGACACGCACATTGGCCATCTTCTGCGCCGCGTTCACCGCCGTGCGGATCGCACGTTCGGTTTCCTGCATTGCGTCAACCTCGCCAAAGCGGACCCCGCGCGACCGCGTGGTCGCGGCACCGATCACGCGGAAAGACGATTGCCCCGCCATTGACCCGATACCGTCCGCATCGGTGAACCGCTCAGGCCCGTCAAAGCGCAGCACAAGGCAGGCGATCTTGGATGTGCCAACGTCAAGAATGGCAACCACACCGCGCTGCATCGCCGCTTTGCGCATGTTGCGCATGGCGCGCTGGCTTTCATAAAGGTCCCGCATCGTATCCTATTCCCCAGTGTCGCTGACACGGCGCAGCGCGTTGGCTGCCGCATCAGTCATTTTTATTGTTGGCCTGTTGGCGTTTCGCATATCAATCGTGGCCACGTCGCGGGCCAAAAGGTCTTGGGCCTGCTGCAAGGCGATCACCCGGTCCAGCGCAGCAATCGGCGCGTTTTCGGGCAGCAAGATGCGCTGCCCACGGTCCATGACCATATCCCAGCGGCGTTCGCCCATCCGCACAAGTCCGCGCACGCGATCACCAACAGGACGGGCCGTGGTGAAAAGCACCAACGCCTCGTTAATGTGCTGCTCGGCCCCGTCACCCGCAATCAGCGGCAGATCACGGCGCACAGCGCGCGTGTCGATAATGCCCGAGAACACGCCGTCGGCGTCAATCAAACGCAGCGTTTCACCATCCCGCCAAATGGCGACAGGCACACGTGGCGTGACATTGATATCAAGTGCACCGCCCTCGCCCACACGCACGCGGGCGCTTTCGACGGCGTAAAGATCCTCAACCGTGTTGCGCACCGCTTCCATATCCAGATCAAAGGATGACAGCGGAAATTCCAGCGGCAATACCGTGGCCACATCCGTGGCAATTTGCAGGTCGCCCCCTGTCACCTTCATTTCGGTGATCATGAACTCTGGCCGTTGCTGAAGGCTTGCCTTGATATCGGCGATCTTGGCCGTGACCATTTCGCGATTGCTGTCACGCGACAGCCAGGTGGTGCCGATAATCGCAATCAGCGCCAAAGGCACGCCAATCCGTACAGCCCCGCGAAAACCGGGTGTCAGCATCAGCCGCTGATAGCGATAGCCCCACTTCGAAGGCGCAGGGTCGCGGAAATTGCGCGCACGGCGCTGGCCCATCAACGATCGCATGATGCGTCCTCCACCAGCCAGCGACACAGGTCGGGAAAGCTGATCCCACAGTGGTCGGCTTGTTCAGGGGCAAGCGACGTGGGTGTCATGCCGGGCTGTGTATTCGTTTCGAGCAGGATCAAACCCTCAAGCCCGCGGCTTTCATCCCAGCGAAAATCGGTGCGGCTCATGCCACGGCAGCCCAGCGCCTGATGCGCGCGCAAGGCGTAATCCTTGCAGGCATCGAAAATGTCTTGGGGAATGTCAGCAGGGATCACGTGGCGCGAACCTCCCTCTTCGTATTTGGCAGCATAGTCATACCAGCCATCCACAATGATATCCGTCACCGTCAGCGCACGATCACCCATCACAGCTGTCGTCAGTTCGCGCCCCGGCGCATAGGTTTCAACCATTACCTGAGCAGGCATATCATCGGCCAGTTTGGGCGGTCCGTTGGCCGTATCATTGACGATATAGATGCCGACGGATGACCCTTCGTTAAAAGGTTTCACGACATAGGGCGGCGTCATGACGTGATCCGCTTTCACGTCGTCTGCGCTGGCAATCACCGATTTGACGAATGGCAGACCGTGGGCCTGATAAACTTCTTTGGTGCGCTGCTTGTCCATGGTCAGCGCCGAGGCCAGCACACCCGAATGGGTGTATGGGATGCGCAGCCACTCCAGCATGCCCTGCACGCAACCATCCTCACCCCAGCGTCCGTGAAGCGCGTTGAAAACAGCGTCTGGGGCAATCTCTTGCAGGTGCACGGCAAGATCGGCGCTGGTCTGCTGACCTGCGTCCATCTCAATCACGTCACATCCTGATACCCGCAAAGCCGCTGCACATTCGGCGCCCGTGCTCAGCGAAACGTCCCGCTCCGCCGATGGACCACCCATCAAAACAACCACTTTCGGGTTTGCCCTGCTCGACATAACCCACCGCCTAATTCGCGAGGCTTGCTGCCCCGTCATTTGTTATGTGATCCTTGCCTCGGATCGTGGCCCGTTTGCGGGCCTTGTTTGCGCAACGTCAGCCCTTGCGGACACCTACGCGCATAATTTCCCATTCTAGCGTGATCTGACTGGAATCGTAAACCTTTTTCCGCACCTCTTCGCCCAAATCTTCAAGGTCGGCTGCCGTGGCACCGCCCGCGTTGGTCAGAAAGTTGGAGTGTTTGGTATTCATCACAGCACCACCGCGTGTGGCCCCGCGCATGCCCGCATCATCTATGACCTTCCACGCCTTAAGATCATGCGTGTCGTCCGCCTGCCCCGTGCTGGAATAACCGGCGGGATTGCGGAACGTAGAGCCTGCCGTGCGGTCCTTCGTCGGTTGCGTCTCGTCGCGTTTGGCCAGTTGATCCGTCATACGCTGTTCCAGCACAGCTGCGTCCTCTGCCGGGCCTTTCAGCACCGCGCCTGTGATGATCGCGCCGTCCGGCAAAACGCTGCTGCGATAGGCCAGTTGCAGGTCAGCGGCAACGATCTGCTGCACTGTGCCGTCGCGCATCACAACCTGCACTGATTGCAATACGTCCGCCATGTAATCACCGTAGCAGCCCGCGTTCATCCGCACAGCACCGCCAATCGTGCCGGGGATCGTGCGCAAGAACGTCAGGTTCACACCCTCTGCCGCCGCCTTGCGCGCCACGTGCGCATCCAACGCCGCCGCCCCTGCCGTGACTGTCTGCCCGTCGATTGCAATCTGGTTGAACCCGCGCCCAAGCCGGATCACCACACCCTTGATCCCGCCATCACGCACAATCAGGTTTGAACCAACACCCATCGGAAATACAGGCACGTTTACGTCAAGTGCCGCCAGAAAAGCGGACAGATCATCAATGTCGGCGGGCTGGAACAACACCTCGGCGGGGCCTCCCACGCGCATCCATGTCAGATCGGCCAGCTCGCGGGCGGGCGTCAGCGTGCCGCGCACGTCGGGAAGCGTATCAATCATGGTATGTGCCTTTCGCCGCTCTGCATAGGTGCGCTACCGATAGTCAGCGGACGTGCAAACGGCAAGGGTGCGGATCGGTTTGGATACCCCCGCAGTGCGCATCAATCCTGACGCGGATTGCGGCGGCGATAAATCAGCCAGCCAAGCAATATGCCCGCACAGGCGCCGATCAGCGCAGGGGTCAGCACAAGCTGCCCCAACAGGATCGACGTCATCGGGCTCAGGCCCAGTGGCACCGTTACCGAATAGATCGTCAGAGCGAGCGCCGCGCCAAGCAGCGCCAGAACCGTCAATGCAAGGCCGGTTTTGCCGCCCAGCATCAGACGGCACAAAATGATGAACGGCACAAAGCCCGCGACCAGCATCACCGCCAAAACACCGATGTCAGCCCAGCTTTGCATCAGCCGCGCACAATCTGGCGTTTGACCCAACGCCCCAGATACAGCATCGGCCAGCGCAGGAACGACATGCCTGCCGCCAGCACGGCCATGCCGATCCACGGGCCGTTTTCATAAGTGACCCACCCCACCAGCGGCACACCAATCGCGATCAGGAAATATGCGCGACGCCACAGATCGTCATTCGAGGGCAGCATCGCCAACACGGCGGCCAGCACGATCCAGATACAAGCGGCAATCAGCGAAAGGGTCATTTGGGGACCTCTGGGTTCTGGCCGGCAAGGCGGCGGTAGATATAGATCAATGGATTGCGGAACATGGACACAAAGGCAGCCGTCGCAGCAAGCCCGACCAGCCACCCGTGATCAATGCCAAGCCAGACAATCAGCACCGGCGCCAGACAGAGCAGCGCAATGCCGGGCACATACTGCCGCTGCATCGGCAGAAACGCGACAATCGCCGAGGCCACCACCCACAGCGCGCCAAAGATGATCGACCCGCTCACTTGGCCAGCTTTTCTGGCAAGGCATTGGCCCATGCCGAGATCGTACCAGCGCCAAGACAGACAACCATATCGCCCGGACGGGCTTGTTCCTTGACCAGTCGTGCAAGATCGCTTTCATCAGAAATCACGCGGGCGTGGCGGTGGCCGTGCTGGATCAGACCGTGAACCAGATCAACGTGGGACGCGCCTTCGATGGGCTCTTCGCCAGCGGCAAATACCTCGGCGATGCCAACGACATCTGCATCATTAAAGCAGGCGCAAAATTCGGCAAAATGATGATTCAGGCGGGTAAAGCGGTGCGGCTGGTGCACAGCGATCACGCGGCCTTCGGTGGCCTGACGCGCGGCCTTAAGCACGGCAGTGATTTCAACCGGATGGTGGCCATAGTCATCAATAATCGTCACGCCATCAACTTCGGCGACTTTCGTAAACCGACGATTGACGCCGCCAAAAGATTTCAGCGCGGCGCGAATTTCCGCGGCCTTCATGCCCAGGTGGCGTGCCACAGCCACGGCGGACAGCGCATTCGACACGTTGTGATCACCCGGCATCGGCAATTCGCAATCCTCGATCATCACATCTTCGGACTGCAGGTGAACGTCAAAATGCGCCACGCCTGCCTTGTATGTCAGGTTGATCGCACGCACATCGGCCTGCGCATTGAACCCGTAGGTTCGCACGCGGCGATCTGTGATCTTACCCACAAGGCTTTGCACCTCGCCATTATCGGTGCAGCACACGGCCAGCCCGTAAAACGGAATGTTGGACACAAAATCAAGAAAACCCGCGCGCAAATTCTCGATCGTGCCCCAGTGTTCCATATGCTCGGGGTCAATGTTGGTCACAATCGCGATGGTTGCTGGCAAGCGGTTGAATGTGCCGTCGCTCTCGTCGGCCTCGACTACCATCCATTCGCCCTGCCCCATCCGCGCGTTGGAGCCGTAGGCGTGGATGATACCGCCATTGATGACTGTAGGGTCGATCCCGCCCTCATCCAGCAAGGCCGCAACCATAGTTGTGGTCGTCGTCTTGCCGTGCGTTCCGGCGACAGCGACATTGGATTTCAGACGCATCAGTTCGGCCAGCATCTCTGCACGGCGCACAACAGGCATACCGCGTGTGCGGGCCTGATCCAGTTCGGGATTGCCTGGTTTGATGGCCGAGGAGATGACAATCACCTCTGCCCCCTCAAGGTTCTCGGCACGCTGCCCTTCAAAGATCGTAGCACCAAGCGATTTCAGTCGTTCGGTGATCGGTGATGATTTCAGGTCGGACCCCTGCACGATATAGCCGTGATTCAGCAGCACCTCTGCGATACCCGACATGCCGATACCGCCAATCCCGACAAAATGGATCGGTCCAACATCAAGCGGAAGTTTGGTTGCTGCAGCGTTCATTTCAAAGGTCCCGTCCATCATTGTGTGTCTGCCTCTTCCATCTGTTTGCTGTCGTTCGCAAGCCCTTCGACAAGCGCCACCAATCGCATCGTTGCATCAGGAACACTGCACGCCAATGCCGCCTGCGCCATGGCTAGGGCCGCTGCGGGATCGGACAGTATGGTTTCGATCTCTGCCGAAAGCGCGTCCACCTCGAACACCGTTTCCGGCATGATCTTTGCAGCTCCCGCCTCGACCAGTTGGCGGGCGTTGGCGGTCTGCTCATCACGGATCGCCTGCGCCAGCGGCACCCAGATCGCGGGGCGTCCGATCACGCTGACATCCGCCACGGTAGACGCACCGGAGCGTGCGATAACAAGCTGCGCTTCGGCCATGCGTTCGGGCACATCGGTAAAGAAGGTCTGCACATCCGCCGGAATACCTTCGTCGGCGTAAAATTTAGCCACCCGTTCGATATCTTCCTCGCGGGCCTGATGACTGACACGGATATGTTTGCGGATCGGCGTGGGCAGGTTCGAGATCGCGGGCGGAACAACATCTGACAGGATGCGCGCCCCCTGAGAGCCGCCCATCACAAGGATCGACATCGGATAGTCGTCCGGCGGAATATAGGCCGCCGCCGCACGATCAAGCACCGCCGCCCGCACAGGGTTACCGGTGTGGATACCTTCAATCCCGTCAGGCAGTTCCGTGGGCCATGTGCCACACGCCACCTGATCGACGCGCTTGGCGAAAAGCTGGTTCACCCGCCCCAACACGCCGTTTTGTTCATGGATCATCCGTGGCACCCGCAAAGTCCACGCAGCCGTCATTGCAGGGATCGCGGGGTATCCGCCGAAGCCCACGACAACCGCAGGTCTGTCACGCAGCATCCGCCATGTGGCCGCGACACTGCCGCCGATTATGCGAAACGGCACGGCCAGCTTTTGAACAATGCCACCACGCGCGAAAGTGGCCGAGCCTACCGTCATCACCTCAACCGCGTCGGGAAAACCGCCGGTATAGCGTGCGCCGCGTGCGTCCGTGGACAGGCGCACCCGCCAGCCTTTTTCCAGCATCACTTCGGCCAGCGCCTGCGCGGGGAACATGTGCCCGCCGGTGCCGCCTGCCGCGATGATCAAAAGCGGGGCCATGTTACCGCCCCCGCCGCATCAGGATATCGCCAATCTCGCCCTGTGGCCGTGTGCGGGTCAGCGCCAGCAACATGCCAACCGCGATCCCGCCCGCAATCAGCGACGATCCACCGTAGGATACAAACGGCAGCGTCATGCCCTTTGCTGGCAGCAACCGCACCGCCACGCCCATATTGATCATCGCCTGCACGCCAAACGCACAGGCCAGTCCGGTGCCAGCCAGACGAGTAAACAGATCACGTTCTTTCATCAGACGTGTCAGGGACCGCACAACGATCACCGTATAAAGCGCGATAATCGCGATCACACAGATCAGACCGTATTCTTCGGCAGCAACGGCGATAATAAAATCGGTGTGCGCATCCGGCAGCGACCATTTCACCTGCCCCTCGCCTACGCCCACGCCGAAAAAACCGCCCTCGCGGATCGCGTTGGTGGCGTAGCCAAGCTGCGTGCGCGGGTCCAGATCGGGCGACAGAAAGCCATCGATGCGCCGCGCGAAGTGTTCCGAATTGCCGTAAGCAAACCAGCCGCCCGCCACGACCATGCCCGCGATGGTCAGCAGCAGGATCATCGGCGCACCGCCGACAAAGTACATTACACCCCATGCAAAGAGCACCAGTGCGGCCTGACCAAAGTCTGGCTGCAATGCCAGAAACGCCACAATGATGACGACCAGAATAAATGAATACGTCTTGCCCGGCGGGCCACCCACCTCTTGTCCAGCGGCCAGCAACCATGCGGCGGCCACAACAAACGCGGGCTTCAAAAACTCGGACGGCTGCACAGATGCAAAGCCCAGCGAATACCAGCGCACGGCACCTTTGCCAAAATCCGTGCCGAAAAACGGCAACCCTGCCAACGCGATGAAAGCTGCAATAAAGGCAAGCACCGCCAAACGTCTAACCAACTGAGGCGACATCATCGACACGGCAATCATCGCAATCATCGCCATGCTGCCAAAGACAGCTTGCCGCGTCACATAGTGGAACGGCTCAAGCCCGTTGCGTGCCGCCAGCGGTGGCGATGACGCCAGCCCCAGCAGCATGCCGATGCCGAACAGCACAAAGATGCAAGACATCGTCCATTTGTCGATGGTGCGCCACCAACGGGGTAAAACCGGATCGACGGATTGCACGGGAACCGTGCCATAGACCATCTCTGTCATGGGGTATCGCTCATACTGCCTCGGGTCGCCCGTTTGCCGGGTCTAAGTCGCACCTTAACGCGCCTTTACGCACTTTTCTACCTGAAATTGCGGGTGCGCTCCGACTTCATTTGGCCAAAACAACTCCCGCCGGAGGCATCCCGCTCTTGGCAAGAGCCACACCACCCGCCATATCAGCGCCATGCAGGTCAACACACTTATCATTGGCGCAGGTGCCGCAGGCATGATGTGCGCGGCCCACGCCGGACCAAATACGCTGGTCATTGATCACGCAAAGGCTGCCGGTGAAAAGATCCGCATTTCCGGCGGTGGCCGCTGTAATTTCACCAACACAGGCTGCACGCCGACGCAATTCCTGTCACAAAATCCGCATTTCGCGAAATCCGCCCTGAAACGCTATACGCAGTGGGATTTCATCAGCCTCGTGACCGAGCACGGCATCCCTTATCACGAAAAAACGCTGGGCCAGCTTTTCTGTGACACATCCGCCAAGGATATCATTGCCATGCTGCGCGCCGAGATGGATCGCGCTGGCGCACAGCTGATGTTGCAAACCGCAATCCGCGATATCACCAAAACAGACACAGGCTTTGCCGCCACACTGACCCGCGACGGGCGCGACACGGCGATCACAGCCCGCAATCTGGTCGTGGCATGTGGTGGCAAATCCATTCCCAAGATGGGCGCCACGGGTTTTGCCTATCAGATTGCAGCGCAGTTTGACCTGCCTGTCATCCCCACGCGCGCAGGCCTTGTGCCGCTGACATTCAGCGATGACAGGTTCAAGCCGCTGGCTGGCACCGCCCTGCCCGCCCGCGTGACGGCAGATGACACCAGCTTTGATGAGGCGCTTCTCTTCACCCACCGTGGCCTGTCCGGCCCTGCGGTCCTACAAGCCTCGTCCTACTGGCACGAAGGCCAAGAGATCGCGGTCAACCTGATCCCCGCGACAGACCTGTTGTTGCATTTGCAGACCGCCCGTCGCGAGGCAGGCCGGAAACGGCTGACGAGCATCCTGTCGCAGCACCTTCCCGCACGCTTGGTCGACTTCCTTGCCGATGACCTTTCACTCCAAGGCAATATCGCCGACCAGTCGGATACCCGCCTGCGCGCCATCTGTGATGCGCTGTCACACTGGCCGCTGCTGCCGTCAGGGTCCGAAGGGTATCGCACCGCCGAGGTGACATTGGGCGGCGTGGATACCGACGCGCTGTCATCCAAAACTATGGAAGCCAAAGCCGTGCCCGGCCTTTATTTCATCGGGGAATGTGTTGATGTGACAGGCTGGCTAGGCGGTTACAATTTCCAGTGGGCATGGTCGTCGGGTTGGGCCGCAGGACAGGCGATCGCTGCGGCCTAGGGCCCGCGCCTGCGCTCATACACACCCGCGAGCGCCACAATGGCCGCCGCCAAAGCAAAACAGCCCAGGACGAAAAGCACGGCGTAGACGACCTGATTGCTGATATCCAACCAGATGACATAGCGCGACACCGTGTTATTGATGCCGTGCATCAGAGCCACTATCAGAATTGGCACGCCTGCCAGACGGGTCGCCAGATAGACCGCACCCAGCCCCACCGCGACCAGAATGGCAAAGACACCACCCTGCCAATGGATCGCCCCAAACAGTCCCACCGCAAAAACGAAAAGCCATATCGGATTACCAGCTGATGCCTTGATCCCCGCCTCGCGAAAGAAAAGCTCCTCACCCAGCCCCACCATGAAAACCTGCGTGGCAAAGACCATCAGCAGGATATCAAATCGCGCGGGGTCCACATGGAACGTGCCGGTCATGGCAGTCAGTCCAAGCACCAATATCCAGATCGCTGCCAGAACCGGCAATATGATCCAGCTGCGCCGCCAGTGCCAGCCGCCCGTGCTATCGGCGTAAATCTTGTCCTCGGCATCAAAGACATAGCGCAGCTTGCCACCCATGATGACAATCGCGCCAATCATCAGAAGGCCGTAAAGCAGCCCCATCGTCTGCCACCAGACAAGCTGCGGAAACGGCCAGTAAAACCGCAGCGCCAACCAGATCGCCAACACCGTCAGCCAGAGAGTGCGATCCCTGATCGGGTTTGGTCCGGTCATCTTATCCTTCCGACACTACCTTTTGCACCGCAGCCGTGAATGCGTCGCCACGTTGTTCAAAATCATCGTATTGGTCAAAGCTGGCGCAAGCAGGCGCCAGAAGAACGACTTCGCCGTGTTGCGCATCGGCGGCGGCTGCAGCGACAGCGGCCTCCATCGTGGTGCAGATTTGCGCATCAACGCCTTGCAGATCACGGGCAAAGCTTTCCGCTTCGCGCCCGATGACATAGGCCTTCTGCACACTCCCTGTATGCGGCAGCAGCCCGTCCAGCCCGCCTTCCTTTTGCAGCCCGCCGCAAATCCAGCGAATGCTCTTGAACGCCTGCAACGCTTTGGCAGCACTATCGACATTGGTGGCCTTGCTGTCATTGACGAAGGTGACCCCGTTGCGCTGTCCGACCACCTGGCTCCGGTGCGGCAGGCAGGGATAGCTTTGCAATGCAGCCTCAATCCCGCGCGGACCAAGCCCCAGCGCACGGCAAACAGCGTAGGCTGCACAGGCGTTCTGGTGGTTATGCGCACCGGGCAGCCCCGCAATGCCCCGCAAATCAATAGAGGCCACTTGCCGCCCCTTACGGTATTCCGACAGGAAGCCTTTTCGAGCAAACACGCTCCAACCCCCCTGATCCAGCTTTTGACCCGACGAAATACGGATCACGCGATCGTCGGCCAGTGAACCGGCAAGCTGGTTGGCCAGATATTGCCCCTCTGGTTCATCAATGCCGATCACAGCGCGATCCGGCCCACCTTCGGCGAAAAGCCTGCGCTTGGCAGCAAAGTAGCCACCATGCCCCGCGTGACGATCAAGATGATCCGGCGACAGGTTTGTCAGCACTGCAATATCAGGCGTCAGCGCGCGGGCCAGATCGGTCTGGTAGGATGACAACTCAAGCACCACCACCTCGCCGTCATGGGCGGGATCAATGTCGAGCACCCCGCGCCCAATGTTACCGGCCAGTTGGGTGGGCCTGCCATTTTCGGCCAGAATGTGATGGGTCAGCGCGCTTGTGGTCGATTTCCCGTTTGATCCGGTGATCGCCACCACACGCGGCATCGTGTCAAAACCGTTCCAGTCATCTGTCGCAAAAGACCGGAAGAACAGACTGATATCATTGTCCACCGGCACCCCTGCCGCCCAAGCCGCCGCGATCACAGGATTGGGCGCGGGATAAAGATGCGGAATGCCGGGACTGACGATCAATGCCGCCACGCCATCAAATGCGCCAGCCTTATTCAGATCAACAAGGTCAAACCCGTCCTGATCCGCTGCATCGCGCCCCGTTGGACCATCATCCCAGACGATGACCTTTGCGCCACCCGCCTGCAACGCCTTGGCCGCAGCCCTGCCAGAGCGTCCCATCCCCAGAACAGCGACAGTCTGGTTTTCATATCCTTGAACGGGGATCATCGGCGTTCTGTCCTCTTACCTGCGGTAGATCACGCTGCGTGACCCGCCAGCGCTATTGGCCATAAAGCCCGACGCCATATCAGGTTCGACGAACATGATCCCACCCCAACTGCGGCGGTTGCCACTGCCCATCGACCACCAATACCGCATTGGGCGATCACATCCGGTCAGCACTTCGATCTCTGATTGGGTCAAGCCACCGCCGGACAAACCTTCAAGCGCCATGTCAAAATCCGGTTCGTCAGGGGCCGGTTCGTCCAGTTCGCGCGCAAGGCCCATCGGCACAAGCGGCACGCTCATCCCATCGGCGCTCATCGTCAGTTGGCCGGTTTCAGGATCGGCAGCCAGCGTCACGCTGCCGAAGTTGGTGCCTGTCGTAAACCCCGTGCCTGCCGCCGACATCGACCACGTTCCGGCAAGGTATTGCGCCATATCGGCCGCTGTCACGGATGATGTCTCGGGTTGGCAGGGTGATGTCACCACGGTGGTTTGCGCGGCAGCGGTTGTCGCCCAAAGTCCCATGACTGTGGCTGTCAGTGTCATTTGAAAGGTCATTGAAATCTCCATCGTGCAAATACGGGGCCATGATGGCCCGCGCCTTCGCGCGACACAAGCAACTGCCTAGCGGACCTTCAGCGTCGCAAGACCGATCATCGCGAGGATCAGCGAGATGATCCAGAACCGGATCACGATCTGTGGCTCGGCCCAGCCCTTTTTCTCATAATGGTGATGGATCGGGGCCATTAGAAACACACGCTTGCCGGTGCGCCGGAAGTACAGCACCTGAATAATAACCGACAGCGCCTCGGCCACAAAGATGCCGCCGACGATGGCCAGCACAATCTCGTGCTTGGTGGCCACGGCGATGGCACCCAGCGCACCGCCCAATGCAAGCGATCCCGTGTCGCCCATAAACACAGCGGCAGGCGGCGCATTATACCACAAGAACCCAAGTCCCCCGCCGATCAGACCGGCGGTAAAGATCAGGATCTCGCCCGTGTCAGGCACATAGTGCACGTCCAGATATTCGGTAAAGTCAGTGCGGCCCACCGCATAGGCGATGATGCCAAAGGTGCCTGCCGCAATCATCACTGGCATGATAGCAAGCCCGTCCAGACCGTCTGTCAGGTTCACCGCATTGGCCGCACCCACGATCACGATGATCGCAAACGGCACAAACAGAAACCCCATGTTAATCAGCGTGTCTTTGAAAATCGGCAGGGCCAGCTGGTTCTGAAGCGCCTCTGGGTGGTATTGCGCCGCCCAAAAGCCCGCGATGCCAGCAATCAAAAGACCCAGCAAAATCCGCACTTTGCCGGATACGCCTGCCGTGTTTTGCTTGGACACCTTGGCATAGTCATCGGCAAACCCGATCAGGCCAAACGACAGCGTTACAAACAGCACCATCCAGATGTAAGGATTATCCAGCCGCGCCCAGAGCAAGGTCGAACAGGTCAGCGCCCCAACGATCAAAAGCCCGCCCATCGTCGGTGTGCCCGCTTTGACAAAATGCCCTTCCGGTCCATCCTCGCGGATCGGCTGGCCTTTGCCCTGACGCTTGCGCAGCACATTGATCAGCGGCAGACCAAAGACAAAGCCGAACAGCAGCGCCGTCATAAACGCGCCGCCTGCGCGGAACGTGATATAACGGAACAGGTTGAAAAAATCGCCACCATCCGACAGCTCGGTTAACCAGTATAGCATCTTCTGAGGCGTCCTTTACGCGTGGTGTTGGGCTCTGCGATGCCCCAGTTTTCGGATCGCGTCAACGACAAGGCTGACCTTACTGCCCTTTGATCCCTTGACCAGCACCACATCACCCGCGTCAAGCAGATGTCCGGCCTTCTCGGCCAGTTCAGCGGCAGTTTCGGCCCATTGGCCGCGTTTTTCATCCGGCAGCGCGGACCAAAGGTGATGCATACGCGGTCCGGCACAGTGGATCACATCCAGCGCCGCCATCGACACATCGTCGGCCAATCCCGCGTGATCAGCCATTTCCGTGTCGCCCAGTTCCAGCATATCGCCAAGGATCGCTATGCGGCGGCCCTTGGAAATCCGGCCTACACCGTCTTTGGGTTTGGTTGCGGCCAGCACCTCAAGTGCTGCTGTCATGGAAGTCGGATTGGCATTAAAGGCATCGTCAATCAGATCAATCGTGCCATCCTCGATACCTTCATCAAGTACCAGCGTTTCGCGGGTCCCGCGTCCGGCAGGTGGCACCCAGCCCGCAATATCAAGCGATGCCGCCACAGGATCAGCGCCCAACGCATCAGCCACGGCCAGCACGCCCACAGCGTTCATCGCAAAATGGCGTCCGGCAACGGACAGCTTGAACAGGTAATCGTCATCGCCATGACGCGCCGCAATCACCGTTGCGTCATGGGCAAGGCGCACGTCGCCGACTTGCCAGTCGCAGTCGCCATGCCCGAACCATGTGGGCGCAATCGTTTTTTCAGCCGCGTAATCGGCAAGGATCGGTGCTGTCGGGATGTCGCCGTTCAGGATTGCCGCACCGCCCGTCTCAAGCCCGTCCATGATCGCGGCTTTCTCGGATGCGATGCCTTCGATCCGGCCAAAGGCTTCAAGATGGGCGGCGGCCACGGTGGTAATCATCGCAACATGCGGGCGGGCCATCACCGATAAGGGTGCGATTTCACCCGGATTGCTCATCCCGATTTCAATGATCGCAAAATCGGCATCGGCTGGCATCCGCGCCAGTGTCAGCGGAACGCCCCAGTGATTGTTGTAGGATGCTTCGGCGGCATGGGTCTTGCCCTGTTTTTCCAGCACGATCCGCAGCATATCCTTGGTCGATGTCTTGCCCACCGATCCGGTGATCGCTGCCACGCGCGCGCGGGTCCGGTCGCGGGCGAAACGGCCCATATCCTCAAGCGCTTTCAGCACATCCGGCACGATCAAAAGCGGTGCATCCTCCGCGACGCCTTCGGGCCGGTGCGTGACCAACGCCGCCGCCGCCCCTTTGTCGAGCGCCATCGCCACAAAGTCATGCCCGTCGCGCACATCTTTCAGTGCGACAAACAAATCGCCGGGCTGGATCGTGCGTGTGTCAATCGACACGCCACCGGCAGCCCATCCACCAGCGGTTTGCCCGCCAGTTGCGGCGGCGGCGTCAGCTGCGGTCCAAAGCACGCTCACAACCGGCCCTCCAACGCGGCCACAGCCACGCTGGCCTGCTCCACATCATCAAACGGCAGCACGGTATCACCAACGGTTTGCCCGCTTTCATGTCCTTTGCCAGCAACCAAAAGCGCATCACCGGGGCCAAGCGCATCAACTCCGCGCAAAATCGCCTCGGCCCGATCACCGACCTCTGTCACCGAGGGCGTGCCAGTGCCATTCAGCGCGCCAGCCATCACGGCGGCACGAATGCTGGCCGGATCTTCGGACCGTGGGTTGTCATCAGTCACAATCACAACATCAGCATGCTCTGCCGCAGCAGCACCCATCAACGGCCTTTTGGACGTGTCGCGATCACCACCTGCGCCGACGATTGCGATAATCTTGCCCATGACATGCGGGCGCATCGCCTTCAGCGCGGTCGCCACGGCATCCGGCGTGTGCGCATAATCAACAAACACCGACGCCCCGTTTTCGCGTGTCGCGGCCAGTTCCATCCGGCCACGTACCGTTTTCAGTGATGCAAGCGCAGGGAATACGTCCTCTGGATCGCCGCCAGCGCCGATGCACAGCCCTGCGGCCAGCAGCACGTTTTCGGCCTGAAATCCGCCAATCAGCGGCAGATAGGCCTGATAGGGCCGCCCGTTCCATTCAAACAACAGGTTCTGGCCTGTCGCATCAAACCGCTGCGCCTTCAGCCTTAGCGTCGCATCTGGATGCCGCCCGACGCCGATTGTTTCCTGCCCGCGCGCCACGGCGATTGCATGAACCTGTGGCCCTTTGGGATCGTCCAGATTGATCACCGCTACACCGTCTTCGGCCAGCACGCGTGTGAAAAGCCCCATCTTGGCGGCAAAATACGCCTCGAACGTCTCGTGATAGTCCAGATGATCCTGGCTGAAATTGGTAAAGCCCGCAGCGGCCAGCACCACACCATCTAGCCTGCGCTGGTCCAGCCCGTGCGATGACGCCTCCATCGCGACGTGGGTAATGCCGTGGCGCGCTGCCTCGGCCATAACGCGGTGCAGGGTGATCGGTTCTGGCGTTGTGTGTTTCAGCGGATAGGCCCACGCCCCTTCGACACCGGTGGTGCCAAGGTTCACAGCTGGCAGGCCCATGATCTCCCAGATCTGGCGGGCAAAGGTGGAGACGGATGTTTTCCCGTTGGTGCCTGTGACCGCAATCACCGTTTCGGGATGCGCGCCAAACCAGAGCGAGGCGGTCTGCGCCAATGTCTGGCGCGGGTCTTGCGCCACAATCACGGCGACATCGCCCAGATCATCGGCCGCCATCGCCGCCCCTTCGGCATCCGTCAGGATCGCCACGGCCCCTTTGATAATAGCGGTTTTGATAAAGGCAGCACCGTGGATCGTCGCCCCCGGCAAGGCCGCAAACAAGTGCCCTTCAGCCACATCGCGGCTATCAACGCTCAGCCCTGTGATCTGCGCCTCGCGCCCGCCAGCGGCTGTCAGTCCCAGCCCCGCGAGCGATGATGTGCGTTGTGCCTGCCCTGACATGATAACCCCACATTTAGTTTGAGGTCAGTGTTACACCAGTTGGTTCCAAGGTTTCAATCTGTGGTCTTAGCCCAAGCAAAGGTGCGACGCGGCGGATCATTTCGGCGGCGATGGGCACTGCTGTCCAACCCGCCGTGCGGCGCGGTCTGTCACCAGACGATTCGACCGGTTCATCCAATGTAACGATCAACACATACTGCGGATCATCGGCCGGAAAGACCGATGCGAAGGTCGAGATGACCTTGTCATCGTAGTACCCGCCTTGCGGACGCGGTTTGTCAGCCGTACCTGTCTTGCCGCCCACTTCGTAGCCCGGCACTTCACCAAAAGACGCCGTGCCACGCTCGACCACCTGTCGCAGCATACTGCGCGCCGCCGCACTGACCTGTTCGCTGACCACACGGTCACCATATTGCGGACCATCCTGACGCAGCAAAGTCGGCTCGACCCGCAGACCACCGTTCAAGAGCGACGCATACCCCGCCGCCAGATGCACCGGCGATGTGGACAGGCCGTGCCCGTAAGAAATTGTCATCGTTGAAATCTCAGACCACTGGCGCGGCAACAGCGGCGCACCGCTTGGCGCTTCGATCATTTCAACAGGCGTGGCCTCAAGAAATCCCAACTCGCCCAGAAACTCGCGTTGGCGGGCCCCGCCGATCTGCATTGCAATCCGCGCGGTGCCGATGTTGGACGACTTTACAATGATGTCTGTGGCACTCAGCGATGCGCCGTAGTCGTGGAAATCACGGATACGGAACCGGCCCCATTGCAACGGGCCACGCGTGTCGATCATGGTGTTTGCGTTCAGCAGACCAAGCTCCATCGCCTGCCCTACGGCGAAGATTTTGAATACGGACCCCAGTTCGTAAACGCCCTGCAACGCGCGATTGAACAGCGGGCTGTCGGACTGATCGCCGTTGGTCAGCACCTGCGGGCGGTTGTTGGGGTCAAAATCGGGCAGCGACACCATGCTGATAATCTCGCCCGTGTGCACGTCCATCAGGATCGAGGCCGCACCCTTGGCATTCATAATCGACATGCCACCAGCCAGCACCTCTTCGGCGGCGGCCTGAATGGTCAGATCCAAAGACAGTTCTAGCGGTGCGCCTTCGTTGGCGGGATCGCGCAGATAGTCGTCAAACTGCCGCTCGACCCCCGCGACACCAATCACCTCAGCCGATGAAACGCCTTCACGCCCGTAAGATGCGCCACCCAGAATGTGCGCCGCAACCGGACCGTTGGGATAAAGCCGCATTTCACGCGGCCCGAACAGCAATCCAGGAGAGCCGATATCATGCACCGCCTGCATCTGTTCGGGGCTGATCTGGCGTCTGATCCACAGGAATTTGCGATCGCCGGTGAAATCGCGCAGCAGCCGTTCACCGTCCAGTTCGGGGAACACCTCCAGCAACTTTTCCGCCGCCATCGCCGGATCAACCATGTGATGCGGCTGAGCATAAAGCGAATAAGTATCAAGGTTCGTCGCCAGAATACGCCCGTTGCGATCAACAATGTCAGAGCGCTGTCCAATGATCGGATTGCCCTGTGCTTGGGCGCGTGGCTCTTCGGCTTCGGTCGAAGCCAGCACGCCCATGCGCCCGCCAATGACCGCAAAAGCAAAGAAAAACGCCATGCCCAGCACCAACAAACGCCCCTCGGCGCGGTCGCGGGCGCGATCCTGTTCCGCCTCTTGGCGCAAACGAACGTTTTCGGCCTCGATCACGTCAGGGTTTTCACCCTTTTCACGAGCCTTGAGGATACGCGCCAGCGGGCGCAGCGGCGTGCGGATCATAGCGGATCCTCCTCGTCGAGCGTTTCAAGAAAGGCGTTCACGTCAATGGGGTTGGTGATCGGCAGAATTTCGGGCAGCGGATAGATGATCTGGTCAACCTTGCCGAATGCATCCGGCATCAGCGGCAGCAACCCCAAACGGTCATAGTTCAGGTCCGCCAGATCGCGCAGCCGATCGGGCCGGTTCAGATAGGCCCACTCGGCCTGCAACATGCTCAGACGCTCATGCGCGGCGCCAATTTCGCGGTGCAGGCTGCGCACTTCGCTGATGGCGTCGCGCGTCTTGTAGTTCTCCTGATAGGACCAGAATGCCAGCCCCATCACGCATAACCCTGCCAAGATAAACAGAAATCCCCGCATACTACCCTCTTTTGCCGCGCTTTTTGACGGTCTCTTTTTTGGCCTTCATCATCGGCATACCAAGGTCCGCCGGATCAATCGCCTCTGCCGGTGCATCGGTGCGTACAGCAACCCTTAACTTGGCAGACCGCGACCGCGGATTGCGCGCCAGTTCTTCATCATCCGGCCCGATTGCCTTTTTCTTGAGAACCTTGAATGCAGGTTCAATCTGTTCAACTGCAGGGGCGAAACGGTTTGCATTGGCCGTGCCGCCAGAGCGCATTTGCAAGAACCGTTTGACCATCCGGTCCTCGACAGAATGGAACGTCACAACAGCCAACTGACCGCCGGGCTTCAGCGCCCTTTCAGCGGCCATCAAGCCTTCCGCCAATTCGCCGTATTCGTTGTTCACGGCGATCCGCAACGCCTGAAAACTGCGCGTGGCAGGGTGCGATTGCCCCGGCTTGGAGCGTGGTAGGCAGGATTCGACAATTTTCGCCAGCTGCAAGGTTGTGGTCACTGGCCGCGCCGCGACTATCGCCTTTGCAATCCGGCGCGATGCACGTTCCTCGCCGTAAAGATAAATGATATCAGCGATTTCCGCCTCGTCCTTCGTGTTGACAAGGTCCGCTGCTGAAAGCCCGTCCTGCGACATCCGCATATCAAGTGGCCCGTCACGCATAAACGAAAAGCCACGCTCGGCCAGATCAAGCTGCATCGACGACACGCCAAGGTCCAGCACGATGCCATCAAGATCGGACGCATATTCATCCAACTGCGAAAACGTGCCTTCGACCAGTTCAATCCGGTCGCCAAATTCTGCGACCCACGGATCGGCAAGCTCAAACGCCAGCGGATCACGATCCACACCAATCACCTTGTCGGCACCGGCCTCGAGCAATTCACGGGTATAGCCACCCGCACCGAATGTGCCATCCAGCCACACGCCGGAAACTGGCGAAACCGCCGCGATGAGCGGTTTAATCAGTACAGGGATATGCGGGTCATCGTCTGCGGCAGCTGACATGGGATCGCCCTACTCTTCCAACAGGCTGAGCGGATCGAAATCATCGTCCTGCTCGTCCAGCCACCCCTTGAGGCTTTCGCCCACCTCGGCGGTAAATGTCTCGGCTTTCCAGATCTCGAAATGGTCGCCCACACCGCGAAAATACAACTCGCCGTCTTTCAGACCCAGTTTGTCACGCTGACGGATCGGCATGACCGTGCGGCCATCCTTATCAACGTCCAGCTTGATGGATTGTCCGATATAAAGGTGCGACAGTTTTTTCTTGTTGGCAGAGCCGCGCGGCATCGCATTGATCTGCGCGATCACAGCAGAAAACTCTTCTACCGTATAGCCATGCAGCTCGTTCTTAAGGTGGTCACCGTAAAGCAGGTACATGCGCGGGGACAGGCCCGGCGCCCAATCCGGATCACCGGTTTCAAGAACACGACGAAAATCGGCAGGGATCGACATGCGCCCCTTACCGTCCACCTTTTGGGTGTGTTCGCCTGTGAAACTCAAGACCACTGTCCCTCGGTCCTTTACTTTAACGTCGCCCCCGAAAATCTTGTTTTGAATGTAGAAACGGCGGGTTTTGATCTGCTGCCACTGATCAAACCCGCCGTTTCCTGCCCTTGCGGGCTAGTCCAGCTGCGCGCGCCACCTGGGGGGATGTCTGCTCGCTCGCGCGCCGGATCTCTTTGTTCGAAATTAACGAGGCCTGTATGAAACCTGACTTTTTGCCGGTGGGGTTCTTTGGTGCCCCGGTTTGTTGGTGTGCTCGTTTCTTCCGTGCATCCTTAGTGACGCATGGATCTGGGTCTGGCAACAACTTTTTGGGAATTCATGGAACTAGATGGTGTTTGAGGGGTCTTCGTAAAACAACATCTGGTAGCATTTGTTTCAAATTCGGCGCTTATCCTGTGTCACATGACATATTTTGCACTAGATATTGTAAGAATTAAAGACGATTTAGTGGTGCAAAAATGCCCCAATAAATTTCTGCGGTCCGCCATTATCAGCTGTATCCCACCCTCATTTGCGGCCCGTTCCCGGTAATCCCACGCAGATTCCATCTAATCCCATCCGAATCTACAGATCGATTCCATGAAATCCCGAAAACTACGTCTATAGCGGTTTGTAGAGAACCTGCGCCGCGACCATTCCCAGTGCCGGATGATCAAAGGCGTCGGGGATGGTGCCCACGGTCTGAAACCCAAGCCGGTGCCACAGCCGCAAGGCGCCAGCGTTACTTTCCAGCACAAAATTGAACTGCATGGCGCGATAGCCAAGCCCGCGCGCTTGGTCCTGACTGGTTTCGCACATCAATCGCGCAAGGCCACGGCCCCGCGCTGCTGTCGAGACTATATATCCGCAATTGCAAATATGCGCACCACCGCCGGGCTGATTGGTCTTGATATAGTAGGTGCCGACAATCTGGCCCGCATCCTCGACGACCAGGCAGGCGGCCCCGGCCTTCCAATAGGCCAGCGCTGCATCGCGCGTGATCGACGGATCGACAGCATAGGTGTCACCCTTGCGAAACACATCACGCAAAAGAGGCCACACAGCATTCTCATCCGCAGGTGTCAGCGCGCGGATTACAGGCATTGCGATTGTCCGGGGTTACCGGCCCAAAGAGCCGTATCGCAGATTGATCTCAGCCCCGGCGTTGAACTGCTCAAGGCACGGGTTTGGGGCATAAATGGCATCTTAAAACGGTCAATATGACAGGTCGTTCCGTTTGCTTCGACAGCACTACATTGCGCCGCAGCCTCAATCTAGGCTGCCTCGCGCAAACGGGCGAGAACAATTTCCGCGCGATTAAGGATTTGCGCACAAAAGCTGCACACAAGCCGGCCATGCCATAAACGCCGGCGCCTGCCCCCGACTGGTAACGAGAAATCGAGAACTCTTTCATCTGCATCACCGCCCGAGGCGGCAACACAAAATGAAGAGATCATGTCATCAGACGACTATTGTCAGGCCATCCCGCCGTCGATGAACCGTTTGGCGAGCGTTGCATAGGCGTCCGCCATAGGCCCCTCACCTGCGGCAATCGGCGTGCCGCCGTCGCCTGCCAACCGCGTATCAAGGTCAATCGGCAAAGCCCCCAAGAGCGGAACACCTATTTTGGCCGCCTCTGCCGCGACGCCGCCCTGACCAAAGATATGGCTCTCGTGACCGCAGTTCGGGCAATGGAACGTCGACATGTTCTCGATCATACCCAACACAGGCGTGTTCAGCGATTTGAACATATCAAGCGCCTTGCGCGCATCCAGCAGCGCCACGTCTTGCGGCGTGCTGACAACAACTGCGCCCGTCAGCTGCGTCTTTTGGCACAACGTCAGTTGCACGTCGCCCGTGCCCGGCGGCAGGTCAACGATCAGCACATCAAGCTGGCCCCATTCGACCTGCCCCAGCATCTGTTGCAACGCCCCCATCAACATCGGGCCGCGCCAGACGACTGCCTTGTCGGGGTCCACCATCAGACCGATGGACATCATCGTGACGCCGTGCGCCTGCAAAGGAATAATCGTCTTGCCATCCGGCGATCCGGGGCGCTTGTTCACGCCCATCATGCGCGGCTGGCTTGGTCCGTAGATGTCGGCATCCAGCAGACCCACACGTCGCCCCTGCTTGGCCAAAGCCACCGCAAGGTTTGATGACACGGTGGATTTGCCCACGCCGCCCTTGCCGGATCCGATCGCTAGAATACGGTCAACACCGGCGACGGGCGCAGGGCCTGCTTGCGGTGTAGGGTGACGTCCGACCTTCAACGCAGGCGGCTCGCCTTTTGGGGCGGCGGGCTTGGCCGCTGGGCCGCCACTGTGGGCTGTCAATATAACAGACACCTGCGCCACGCCTGACAACGCCTTGACCGCAGCCTCTGCCGCATCACGCACTGGCGCCATGCGGCTGGCCTGTGCGGCATCCGGCGCTTCGATGACAAACCGGACCGCGTCACCTTCTATCGTGACTGCGCGGATCATGTCGCGCCCGACCAGATCGCCACCGTCCGGCAACCCGATCTTTTGGAGCGCGCCTAATATTTCAGCCTTCTCAATCGCCATGTCGTCCACCGCCGTTCATCAGTCGCCTTCAATTTGGCCCTTTGTGCTGCCGTTTTCAGCAAACCGCAAGCTGACACAACGTCACGCAAAATTAGTTAACAAATTTATGACCTTAGGTCAGTTTCAGGATTGCATATTACGCATAGCTGCAATGCAGAAAGAAACGTTGTGCATCCGCAGCAAAAGCCTAAATGTATTTCACAACAGCGCAGACGATAGCGCTAACGACACCAAAGACGCAAACTCAGAGAAGAGTAAGAGAATATAAAATGGCATACGCAAACAACACACGCACCGTGACGATCGCAGACCGCTTCAACGCTTTGGTCGCTGACTTCGCTGCCGCCCGCAAGCAACGCCGCGCGTTCCGCACCACATACAACGAACTGTCCGCACTCTCAAACCGCGAACTGGCCGACATGGGCATCAACCGCTCCATGATCAAGTCGATCGCACTGGACGCTGCAAAGACAGTCTAACGACTTACCAGATCGGGTCTGCCGCCTCCTCCCTGAAATGGCAGACCTGTTTGATCCTCCCCGCAACCTCCTCCCTGCGGATGGATCACCAAAAGGCGGCGGCGTCTGAACCTCCTCCCTCGGACGCCGCCATCCGCCTGACACCAGTTTCGGCTCTGCCACCTCCTCCCGGTAGCGCCGATCATACCGCCGCTTTTTGCGCCCACCTCCTCCCGGGCAAACAAAACAGCGGCGAGGAAGCGCCCCGCTCTTTCTCCTCCCGAGATGCGGTTGGGCGCTGATAATAAGAACGGTCGTGCCCACCTCCTCCCGGGCGCGGCCGTTTTTTGTTTTGTGAAGGCAGGTTTGGCTGCACGAAAGGGTTGCAACTGCTGCGATATCCACCACTCTGTCGGGAGTGCGATACAAATCGCCAAGCTTTGGATTTTCGCAGAAAGCAGCACCATGCGTTACTTCGCCTTTGGGACATTTGCCCTATTTGCCATGACCGCGTGCGGTGGCACGACAATCGACGACACATCGTTTCTGGATGATATCAAGCCCGGTGATGTGATCCCGCTTGCCGATGGGCAGGCGCAGGTCGCCAATGGGGTGTACAGCGTGATGCAAAACGGCGAGACGGTCATTCTGCCTGAGAATGGTGAAATATCTCTCAATGGTCAGTTGGCATGGGTCAGCACCAACCAGACCCGCGCAGTTACGTTCGCCGAAGGCACTGCCCTCTTGATTGGCGGTATGGAGCCCAACGGAACAACTTTTTCGGGGATCAGCGGGCCGTTGTCCGCAGCACCCACCGTCGATGATCTTGTGCCTGCCGTCGATTTTACACCAACCAGCCTCCGGTTTGATGGCAGGGTCAGCTACGTCACAGCCAATGAAGTCAACGATACCATGGGAATCTTCTTCTATAATCCGCGCAGCGAACGCCTGTCGGGTGATCTAACTCGCAGCGGGCTTGACGGAAGCATCGAGACCACGATCAAGCTTGACGCTGGCCTTACAAGCAGCGGCGCGCTGTCGGGCACTATCTCGATTAACGGAGACGACGCGCAGCTCAAGGGCGGCTTCTACGGCGAAGATTCTGTCGCGGGGGCGTTTAACGGCGAAAACATCGGCGGTGTATTTAGCGGTACACAATAGGCCGCCACCTGCGCCTACTACCCCCGCACATCCTTGGGCGACCCCATGACCATATAAGACGTGATCGACCGCACATGCGGCACGGTGCCCAGTTTTTCGGTGTGAAACGCCTTGTAGGCAGGTAAATCCTCGACCTCGACCCGCAGCATGTATTCAAACGCACCGGCCACGTTGTGACATTCCGTGACCTCCTCGGCGCGCTGCATCGCCCGCTCGAATGTTTCCTGCGCCGTCTTGGTATGCTCGGACAAACCCACCGCCACGTAGACCACATAGGCCCGGCCGGTTTGCGCGGGATCAAGCCGTGCGCGATAGCCCTTAATGACGCCCAACCGCTCCAGTTCTTGCACCCGCCGCAGACAGGCCGATGGCGACAGCCCGACCTTCTCTGCCAGCACCAGATTACTGACCCGCCCGTCAGCGCTCAGCTCGCGCAATATCCGCGCGTTGATGTCATCAATCCTCGTCATGAGTTGCTGAAATAGGCCAAACCCCGCACCATTAGCAATTTAATTGTGCGCCGATACGCATAATCTGCGGCGCATGGATACCGTCACACTCTTTTTGCTAGTGCAATTCGCCTTCGTCAGCTCGATCACCCCGGGGCCCAACAACCTCATGCTTATGGCATCGGGCGCGAATTACGGTCTGCGCCGGACGGTGCCACATATGCTGGGCATCTCTCTGGGCCATTCGTTCATGGTGACAATGGTCGGTCTGGTCCTTTTACAAATCTTTGACGCCTATCCATGGCTGAACACGGTGCTCAAGGTGCTTGCGGTCACCTACATGCTGTGGCTGGCATGGAAGATCGCCAACGCCGTCCCGCCAGAGGCGAAAAAGGTCGAAGGCAAGCCTTTCACCTTTCTGCAAGCCGCCGCGTTTCAATGGGTCAACCCCAAGGCATGGTTCATGGCGATCACAGCCATCAGTGGCTACGCTCCGCAGGACAAAGGCGCGCTTTATGGCTCGCTGGTCGTCGCAATCGTGTTTGCTGCAACCAACCTGCCAAGCATCACGATCTGGGCATGGATGGGTGTGCAGGTCCGCCGGTTTCTTGGCACGGCCAAACGGCTGCGGGTGTTCAATATCACGATGGCCATCCTGCTGGTGATCTCGCTCTATCCTTTGCTGGTGCACTAAACACAAACATCACCTCCGCTGGCCTCCCCACTTATCGCCCCTGCCCTTGATCACCATCACCGGATCGGAAACACTGATCGCGAATTCATTTTATCCGTTTCAAAAGGGATCATTGATGCGCATCCTCGCCCTGACCACAGCCCTCGCTCTGACCGCACCGGCCTTGGCCCAGACACCACAAAGCTATTCTGACGGCGCACGGGGTGAGGTCACATTGCCGCAAGGCGACCTAAGCTTTGCAGATGCTGTCGTGGCCCAAACACCCGGGTCCGGCACAATCACCGCCAGCGCAGCTGATCCTGCCAGCGCCATCGGACCACCGGATTATACCGGCGACAACAATGGCGGCACCTTCGCGACCCTTGGATGCGGCGGCACGCTGACGCTGCAATTCACCGACAATGCCCTGATCGACCTACCCGGTCCCGACCTTCACGTGTTCGAGGTCGGCCCCGATGTGGAAGGCACCGCTCTCGCGATTTCGCAAGACGGCACCACATGGGCCGAAGTTGGCGGGATCGCAGGCGGCCGGTCTGAGATCGACATCGCGGCTGTGGCCGATCCCGATGCGACCTATAGCTTTGTGCGCCTGACAGATGATGGCGTGTCGTGTTCGGGCCGCTTTGCCGGTGCGGATATCGACGCCGTAGCCGCGATTGGCACCGCCACGCGGTTCACGCTGGACGGGGCTGTCCTTTTTGACGTTGATAGCGCCGATCTGAAACCCGCGGCGGAAACAGCATTGGCCGACATCGCGGGCGACATTGCCAAGGCAGGCGCTGTCACCATCGCCGTTGTGGGCCATACCGACGCCACAGGATCAACGGACTACAACCAGTCACTGTCACAGGCGCGCGCTACAACGGTGCGTGATTTCCTGACCACCCAGCCCGATCTGTCAGGGATTGACGCAACAGCCCGCGGCGCAGGCGAGGCTGAACCGGTTGAGACAAACGACACCGAAGAGGGTCGCGCCGCCAACCGGCGTGTCGAGATTATCGTCCGTCAGGAATAGTGCACGGGACGGCGGCCGGGGCGTCGTGCCCCGCACGCGCGCAGCCCCGTCCGTCAAAACGGCACGTCATCCGCCTGTGCGGCATTCACAATGAACCGCGCCACAACATGCTTTGATCCGGCCTTGTCAAACTCGATCTCAAGCTTGTCGCCTTCGATGCCCATCACCTCGCCATAGCCGAACTTCTGGTGAAACACGCGGTCGCCGGTGGTAAATGCACTGACCGCATCCAGATCAATCGTCATATTACGCGATTCAACCGGCTGCGACATGCCACGTTGCTGCCCGCGTGCCTGCAACCGCCGCCAGCCGGGCGAGTTATACACATTCGCATCCGCCGCCTTCTGATGCAGATTTGATCCCATGCTTTCCTGTATCGAAGGCGACGCACTGGCCGCCATGCCAGCCGCACCAAAACCACCGCCATAGAGCCCCGGTGGCGTCAGCACCTCCACGTGATCCTCCGGCAGCTCGTCAATGAACCGCGACGGCATCGCCGACTGCCACTGACCATAGACCCGCCTGTTGGCCGCAAAGGAGATCGTACAAATCGCCTCGGCCCGCGTGATCCCCACGTAGGCAAGCCGCCGCTCTTCCTCGAGGCCTTTCATCCCGCTTTCATCCATCGACCGCTGCGACGGAAACAAGCCATCTTCCCAACCGGGCAAGAACACGGCGGGAAACTCCAGACCCTTGGCCGCGTGCAGCGTCATAATGCTGACCTTCTCGCCTGCCTCTTCGGTCTCGTTATCCATGATCAGGCTGACATGCTCCAAAAACCCTTGCAGGTTCTCGAAATTCTCCAACGCCTTCACCAATTCCTTGAGGTTCTCCAGCCGCCCCGGCGCTTCCGGCGTTTTGTCGTTCTGCCAGAACCCCGTATAGCCGCTCTCGTCCAAGATCATCTCGGCCAGTTCGACATGCGTGTCTTCCTCGGCCCGCACCTGCGCGTGCCAACGATCCACACCCTGCACAAATTGCGTCAGTTCTTTCAGACCCTTGCCGCCAATCAGCTTGCCCTGACAGACCAGCCGCGCGCCTTCCACAAGATTGACCCCATTCGCCCGCGCCGTGCGCTGGATCGTCTGCACCGCCTTATCGCCAAGCCCGCGCTTGGGCGTATTCACCACCCGCTCGAACGCCAGATCGTCGTCGTGTGATACAGCCAGCCGGAAATAAGCCATCGCATCGCGGATCTCCATCCGCTCGTAAAACCGCGGTCCGCCGATCACACGATAGGGCAGACCAATCGTCAGGAACCGGTCTTCAAAGGCGCGCATCTGATGCGACGCACGCACCAAAATCGCCTGCTGGTCCAGCCCAACCGGATCAAGCCCGCGCGTCCCGCGCTGCAACGCCTCGACCTCCTCCCCGATCCAGCGCGCTTCTTCCTCGCCGTCCCAGTGACCGATCAGGCGCACCTTCTCGCCGTCTTCCTCAGCCGTCCAAAGCTCTTTGCCCAAGCGTCCCTTGTTGCCCGCAATCACGCCGGACGCAGCAGCCAGAATATGCGGGGTGGAGCGGTAATTCTGCTCCAGCCGGACCACAACAGCACCCGGAAAATCCGCCTCGAACCGCAGGATGTTGCCAACTTCCGCCCCGCGCCAGCCATAGATCGACTGGTCATCGTCACCCACGCAACAGATGTTCTTGTGGGATGAGGCCAGCAGCCGCAGCCACAGATACTGCGCGACGTTCGTATCCTGATACTCGTCCACCAGAATATAACGGAACCAGCGCTGATACTGCTCCAACACGTCTTGATGCGTCTGGAAAATCACCACCATGTGCAGCAGGATATCGCCAAAATCGACGGCGTTCAGCTCCTTAAGCCGCTGCTGATACTGACCGTAAAGCTCCACACCCTTGTGGTCATACGCCCCGCTTTCGGCGACAGGAATCTTATCAGGCGTCAGCGCCTTGTTCTTCCAGCCGTCAATAATCCCCGCCAGCATCCGCGCGGGCCAGCGTTTATCATCAATGCCAGCCGCCACCACCAGTTGCTTCATCAACCGCAACTGGTCGTCTGAATCCAAAATCGTAAAATTCGACTTCAACCCCACCAGTTCCGCATGCCGCCGCAGCAGCTTGGCGCAGACCGAATGGAACGTGCCCAGCCACGGCATCCCCTCGACCGCCTCGCCCATCATGGCACCCACGCGGTTTTTCATCTCGCGCGCGGCCTTATTGGTGAACGTCACCGCCAGAATTTCATGCGGCCGCGCCGTGCCCGTGGCCAGCAAATGCCCGATGCGTGTGGTCAGCGCCTTGGTTTTGCCCGTGCCCGCCCCCGCCAGCATCAGCACCGGCCCTTCCAGCGCCTCAACCGCCTCGCGCTGCGCGGGGTTCAGGGCGTCCAGATACGCCGCACTCGGGCGCGCCATCGCACGTTGAGAGAGGGGGACACTTGCGGCCTCAAAGGCATCATCTTCGGAATAACTGCTCATGGCGCGTAACATAGTGTGAAATCACCGATCAGGAAAGCCCGACGTTCGCGTTTCGTTCACCCGATCACCGCGCCCGTGTATCATTTTGCCGCAAATACTCCCGCCGGAGGCTCCGTCACTTGCAAAATGCACCGCCCCCGCCATAGCGTACCGCCTATGAGCCACGCCAGATTTCCCGCCATAAGCGATCTGAAATTCGCCGCCCGCAAACGCATCCCGCATTTCGTGTGGGAATACCTTGATAGCGGCACAGGGTCCGAGGCGACGTTGCAGCGCAATCGCGCAAAACTCGATGAGGTTCTGCTGCAACCCTCCATCCTGCACGGCGAATTCACGCCTGACCTGACCACCACATTTCTGGGCCGAGACTACCCCTTGCCCATCGGGATTGCGCCGGTGGGCATGTCCGGCCTGATCTGGCCCGATGCCGAAAAGATGCTCGCCCGTACTGCTGCCGCCGAAGGGGTTCCCTACACGATCTCCACCGTCGCCACCCAAACGCCTCAGGACGTGGCCGATCACCACGGCGGACAGGGTTGGTTCCAGATCTACCCGCCGCGCGATCCCGCGATCCGCGCTGACATGCTGAAACGCGCCAAAGACGCGGGCCTTCATACGTTGGTGCTAACCGTCGATGTCCCTGTCGCGTCCCGTCGCGAACGGCAAACGCGGGGCGGCTTGCAGCAACCGCCGAAGCTCACGCCGCGTCTGGCCATGCAGGCCGCACAGTGCCCCGCGTGGCTGGCTGGTATCCGCAAAACCGGCATGCCGCGCATGAAGCTGATGGACAGCTACGCGACACAGAAAACCGCGCTGCCCTCTAACCAGCACGTGGGCTACCTGCTGCGCACCTCGCCAGACTGGTCCTACGTCGATGCCTTGCGGTCCGAATGGGATGGGCCGCTCATTATCAAAGGTGTGCTGGATTCGCGCGATGCGCCCAAACTGAAGGACGCAGGCGCAGATGCGCTTTGGATCAGCAACCACGCGGGCCGCCAGTTCGACGCAGCTCCCGCCACGATTGAGGTTTTGCCCGCCATCCGCGCTGCCACCGATCTGCCGCTTATCATGGACAGTGGCATCGCGGGCGGGCTGGACGTGCTGCGCGCGCTGGCTTTGGGCGCTGATTTCATAATGCTAGGCCGTGCCTTTCATTATGGTCTGGGCGCAATGGGAGAGGCCGGTGCCGCGCATGTTGTCGATATCATCCGGCAGGATATGATTGCCAACATGGGCCAGCTTGGCGCACGCACCCTCACCGATCTGCCAGCCCGCTTGATCAAGGAGCAGACATGACAAAATTCGCCAGCTACCCCAGCCTCAAAGACGCCCGCGTTCTGGTCACCGGAGGCGCCAGCGGCATCGGGGCCGACATGGTGCGCGCCTTTGCCGAACAGGGCGCGAAGATTGCATTTCTGGACAAGGACGCAGATGCAAGTCAGGCGATTGCGCAAGAGACAGGCGCACAATTTGCCATTTGCGACCTACGCGACATCACTGCCACCCAAGCTGCCATCGCTGACCTTGGGCCCTTCGACGTGCTGGTGAACAACGCCGCCCGCGATGATCGCCACAACTGGCAGGACGTGACACCCGAATACTGGGACGAGCGGCTGCAAACCAACCTCAAACATATGTTTTTCACCATGCAAGCCGTCGCCCCGGCGATGATCAAGGCGGGGTCAGGCTCGATCATCAACATGGGATCCAACAGCTGGTGGGAGGCTGTTGGCGGCTTCCCCGCCTATGCCACCGCCAAGGCCGCCGTGCATGGTCTGACCCGCACAATGGCGCGTGATCTGGGGCAACACCGCATCCGTGTGAATACCGTTGTGCCAGGCTGGATCATGACCGAGCGGCAAAAAGAGCTGTGGGCCACGCCGGAAGCCTTAGAAGCACATCGTCAGAACCAGTGCCTGCCCGATCTGATTGATCCGGTCTATGTGGCGCGCATCGTGCTGTTTCTCGCGTCAGACGACGCGGCGATGTGCACCGCGAGCAACTTCATGGTTGAGGCGGGCTCGGTCTAATACCCGAATAGCGTCGGCTCAGAGCGGTTTCGAAACGGCTCTGTCATCTGCCAGCGGATCAGGAAATCCTCGGTTACGGTCAAATAGCTGACGTCCAAAGATCGGGCCACGGTCCTGACCTGATACTGCACGTTTTCCTCAATGCCATTGGTGTCGATGATCACCACCATCGGCAGCTTGCCAGACTGCTCTGCGGCAAAAAGCGCCTGATGCAGACTGTCCTGAGACGACCGCTTGGCATCAAAGCCAACCTCGACCACGTGGGTCGGTGTCTCGCAATCCACCCTGATGTGATGTGTCCGGTCAACCACGGGATAGTAATGGCGCACCTCTGTTTCGCCCCCAAGGATGAGGGAACACAGGATCGCGGTCAGTTCAATCTCGGTGGCCATGGCAAAACGTTAACAAATCGTTAACAAAATGATAAGGCGTCAAAAGCAAAATCGCGCGGCAAGGTTAATGCCGCGCGATCAATAGCTTAGGTCAGTGTTGGTTAACGAAGCGTCATGCCGCCATCGACCATATATTCCGATCCGGTGACATATGATGCGTCATCCGACAGCAGGAATGTGGTCACCGCGGCAACCTCTTCCGCGTTGCCCATCCGGCCCAAGGGGACGGCCTGACTGATCTGGTCGCGCAATTCATCAGCGTCATCGCCGCCATCGCCCAGCGCGTCAAAGAAACCTGTCTCGATCGGGCCCGGGGCCACGGCATTCACGCGGATGTTGTCGCCCGCCATGTCCTTGGACCAGCTGCGTGCCATTGCAAGGCACGATGCCTTGGAGGCTGCATAGATCGCACCCTTCGCGCCGCCCAGATAAGGGGCCACCGATGCTGTCACCAGCACCGCGCCGCCTTCGTTCATCAATGGCTTCAACGCGGCCATATGCAGGGCCACGCCGCGCACGTTCACGTCCATCATCGCGTCGTACCCTTCGGCGGTCACATCCTCTGTCGCCATGTTCTCACCAAAGCCCGCATTCAGGAACGCGATGTCCAGACTGCCCCACTCGTTCTTGATCCGCTCGCCCAGCGCCGCGCAGGCTTTGGGGTCGGACGCGTCGTTCTCGATAATCAGGCTGCCGTCGGGCAGCGCCTTGCGCGCCTCTTCCAGATGGTCCGGCGTGGTGCCGGTCACGGCGACGGTGCCGCCTTCGTCTGCAATCCGCTTGGCCGTGGCCAAACCGATCCCGCTCGTGCCGCCTGTGATCAGTGCTGTCTTACCGGTGAAACGTGCCATGGGGGTCATTCCTTTTGCTGTGTTCCCAATTCAACAGCGCAATCCCAAAGACGTTCCACCCACATCGGTATTTCTACGAGGTTTACAAAACCGCGATTCACCTTACAAATGCTGCAACTGCAAAATACGTCTTTTCAAGACACAGGAACCTACAGGGGACCGATATGGCCGACTTCAAGAAAATCCTGATTGCCAACCGTGGCGAAATCGCAATCCGCATCATGCGTGCCGCCAACGAGATGGGTAAGAAAACCGTCGCGGTCTTTGCCGAAGAGGACAAGCTGGGCCTGCACCGCTTCAAAGCCGACGAAGCCTACCGGATTGGCGAGGGTATGGGGCCTGTTGCCGCTTACCTTTCGATTGAAGAGATCATCCGCGTGGCCAAGATGTCCGGCGCAGATGCGATCCACCCCGGTTATGGCCTCCTGTCCGAGAACCCCGATTTCGTAGACGCCTGCCACGACAACGGTATCAAGTTTATTGGCCCCAAGGCCGAAACCATGCGTGCCTTGGGCGACAAAGCCTCGGCCCGCCGCGTGGCGATTGAAGCTGGCGTGCCTGTCATCCCCGCCACCGAAGTGCTTGGCGACGATATGACCGCAATTAAGGCCGAAGCAGCAGAGGTCGGCTATCCGCTGATGCTCAAGGCGTCATGGGGCGGCGGTGGGCGCGGTATGCGCCCAATCATGTCCGAGAGCGAGCTTGAGGAGAAGGTGCTCGAAGGCCGCCGCGAGGCCGAGGCTGCTTTTGGCAACGGCGAGGGTTATCTGGAAAAGATGATCATGCGCGCCCGCCACGTCGAGGTGCAAATCCTTGGCGACAGCCACGGCGCGATCTACCACCTGTGGGAACGTGATTGCTCGGTCCAACGCCGCAACCAAAAGGTCGTGGAACGCGCCCCTGCCCCTTACCTGTCTGGCACCCAGCGCGAACAGCTGTGTAATCTGGGCAAGAAAATCTGCCAGCACGTGAATTACGAATGTGCCGGAACCGTCGAATTCCTGATGGATATGGACAGCGGTGAGTTTTATTTCATCGAGGTGAACCCCCGCGTGCAGGTGGAACACACGGTGACGGAGGAAGTCACCGGCATCGACATCGTCCGCGCCCAGATCCTGATCGCAGAAGGCAAGTCACTGGTCGAGGCGACAGGCTGTGCATCCCAATATGATGTGAAGCTGGATGGCCACGCTCTACAATGCCGCGTGACAACCGAAGACCCGCAAAACAACTTCATCCCCGACTATGGCCGTATCCAGATGTATCGTTCGGCCACTGGCCCCGGCATCCGTTTGGACGGCGGCACAGCCTACTCCGGTGCTGTCATCACGCGGTTCTACGATTCGCTGCTGACCAAGGTCACCGCCCGCGCGCCCACGCCTGAAATGGCGATTGCCCGCATGGACCGCGCCCTTCGCGAATTCCGTATCCGCGGTGTGTCGACCAACATCGCCTTCGTGGAAAACCTGCTCAAGCATCCGACGTTCCTGAACAACGAATACCACACCAAGTTCATTGACGAGACGCCCGACCTCTTTGATTTCAAAAAGCGCCGCGACCGCGCCACGAAAATCCTGACCTACATCGCCGACATCACCGTCAACGGTCACCCCGAGACAGCTGGCCGCCCGATGCCGCCCGCCGACATCAAGGCCCCGCGTCCGCCGGTGAAGCCGACAACAGACGTCACCCCGGGCACCCGCAACATTCTGGACGATTTCGGGCCAGAGGCCGTGGCCGACTGGATGCGCGACCAGAAACAACTGCTGATCACCGACACCACGATGCGCGACGGGCACCAGTCCCTGCTGGCCACGCGGATGCGGTCCATCGACATGATCAACGCAGCCCCCGCCTACGCCACCAAGATGCATCAGCTTTTCAGCGTGGAATGCTGGGGCGGTGCGACGTTTGATGTGGCCTACCGGTTCTTGCAGGAATGTCCGTGGCAGCGCCTGCGCGACATCCGCGCGAACATGCCCAACATCATGACGCAGATGCTGCTGCGGGCCTCCAACGGCGTGGGCTACACCAACTATCCCGATAACGTGGTGCAGTCCTTTGTCGCCCAGGCGGCTGACAGCGGCGTTGACGTCTTCCGCGTGTTCGACAGCCTGAACTGGGTCGACAACATGCGCGTCGCCATGGACGCCGTAGGCAAGGCGGGCAAAGTGATCGAAGGCACGATCTGCTATACCGGCGACATGCTGGACCCCGCGCGCAGCAAATACGACCTGAAATACTACGTCGGCATGGCCAAAGACCTTGAAAAAGCAGGCGCGCATGTGCTGGGCCTCAAGGACATGGCGGGCCTGCTGAAACCCGCCGCCGCCACGCAGTTGATCAAGGCGCTTAAAGACGAAACCGGCCTGCCGATCCACTTCCACACGCACGACACATCCGGTGCCGCGATTGCCACCGTTCTGGCCGCCTCCGCCGCTGGCGTGGACGTGGTCGACGCCGCGATGGACAGCTTCTCGGGCAACACATCTCAGCCGACACTTGGCTCCATCGTGGAAAGCCTCAAAGGGTCCGAGCGTGACACCGGCCTCGACGTGCAGGCGATCCGCGAGATTTCCAACTACTTCGAGCAGGTCCGCGAACACTACGCCGCCTTCGAGAGCGGCCTGCAGGCCCCCGCCTCCGAGGTCTATTTGCACGAAATGCCCGGTGGTCAGTTCACCAACCTCAAGGCACAGGCGCGCAGTCTTGGCCTTGAAGACCGCTGGCACGAGGTCGCCCAGACCTATGCCGATGTGAACCAGATGTTTGGCGATATCGTGAAGGTCACGCCGTCCTCCAAGGTGGTCGGTGACATGGCCCTGATGATGGTGTCCCAGAACCTGACCCGCGCCGACGTGGAAGACCCCAAGGTTGAGGTCGTGTTCCCCGACAGCGTTGTGGACATGATGAAGGGCTCGCTTGGTCAGCCCCCAGGCGGCTGGCCCAAGGCGATCCAGAAAAAGGTGCTCAAGGGCGAAAAAGCCAGCACAGAACGCCCCGGCGCGATGCTGAAACCCGTTGATCTGGAAGCCACCCGCGCGGACCTGTCCAAGCAGCTTGACGGCAAAACCGTCGATAACGAGGACCTGAACGCCTATCTGATGTATCCAAAGGTGTTCCTTGACTACATGGGCCGCCACCGCACTTATGGCCCCGTCCGCACCCTGCCCACCAAGACGTTCTTTTATGGCATGCAACCGGGTGAAGAGATCGCCGCCGAGATCGACCCCGGCAAGACGCTCGAAATCCGCATGCAGGCCGTGTCGGAACTGGGCGAGGATGGCGAGGTGAAGGTGTTCTTCGAACTGAATGGCCAGCCCCGCACGATCCGCGTGACCAACCGCGCCGCAGCGTCCGAAAAAATCAGCCGCCCGAAGGCCGAAGCAGGCAACGCCAACCACATCGGCGCACCAATGCCGGGCGTTGTCGCGACCGTGGCCGCGATTGCGGGCAAAGAGGTGAAGGAAGGCGATCTGCTGCTGACCATCGAAGCCATGAAGATGGAAACCGGCATCCACGCCGATCGGGATGCTGTCATTAAGGCGGTGCACGTTACCGCCGGTGGCCAGATCGACGCCAAAGACCTGCTGATCGAGCTGGAGTGATGGTCACAATTACATCGCTCTACGCCGCCCCGCTGGCTGTCATCTTTCTGGCCCTTTCTTTCCGCGTCATCGCATTCCGGCGCGGCAATCGCGTTTCGCTGGGCGACGCGGACAATCCTGACCTGCGCCAGCGCGTGCGTGGTCAGGCAAACTTTGTCGAATACGCGCCCTTCGGCCTGATCCTGCTGGCATTGGTCGAGTTGCAGGGCGCGCCAGCACTGGCCTTACATGCACTTGGTCTGATGCTGCTTGTCGGGCGTCTGCTGCACGCGATCTGCTTTTGGCAGCACCCGATGCCGTTCAAGCTGCGCACATGGGGCATGTTGCTTACCACTGGCATGATCGGCCTGACAGCCGTCGGTCTCTTTCTGCACGCGCTCATCTGATGCAGCATCTGGCCCTTATCGCATTGCTGGTCCCCGACTATGACGCGGGCATCGCGTTTTTCTGCGACACCATGGGCTGGGATCTGCTGGAAGACAGCGACCACGGCAACGGCAAACGCTGGGTCCGCGTGGCCCCCAAAGGTGCGCAAACCGCGTTCCTGCTGGCCCGCGCGGTGGGCGATCAGGCCGCGGCAATCGGCAACCAAGGCGGCGGGCGTGTCTGGCTGTTCTTGCAAACCGATGATTTCGCCCGCGATCATGCGGCAATGACCGCAAAGGGCGTTACCTTTGAAGAAGCCCCGCGCCATGAACCCTACGGCACTGTGGCTGTGTTCCGCGACCCGTTCGAGAACCGCTGGGATCTGATCCAGTTTACCTGATCCCACACTGGCGAGGCTGGCTTGCAAGAGCCGGACGAGCAGCCAAGCAAGCAGGCGCAAAAAATTCTCGCATTTGGCAAGATTTGGTCTTGCAGCCACCCACAACTCTTTATAGATCACCGCTACGAACTGGAACGCGGGCGTAGCTCAGGGGTAGAGCATAACCTTGCCAAGGTTAGGGTCGAGAGTTCGAATCTCTTCGCCCGCTCCAATTCGCAAAAACAAGGTCGCCTTCGGGCGGCCTTTTTTGTTGTCCTATGCCCACCTTCCCCGTCATCCCCCCAACAGGAGGGGCAGGATTTCCCGACTTGTCCCTCTACCCTGCGCACTGTCTGTTAAGGGCAATTAAACGTGACAAAGGGATTTATTCATGTGGGATTTTAGTATGGGCCGCGCCATTGGCGTGCTCGGGCAGACGCTGCCATTCCTCCTTTTCCGGATCGCCGTCTATGTCGGCATTGCCTTTGCCTATGTGCTGGGCACTGGCACAGGGGCCGGCATCGGATACGGCGTCGGCGGATTTGGTGATGACGGGTTTCAGGCGTCCAGCACGCTCTGGGGCGGCGGCATCGGTTTTGCGATTGTAGCGGGCGTTCTTTATCTGATGCGCGAATACCTGCTTTATATTGTCAAAGCGGGCCACATCGCCGTGATGGTTGAAATTCTGGATGGCCGCGCGCTGCCCGAAGGTCAGGGTCAAATCGCCTATGCCAAGGACATCGTGACCGCCCGCTTTGGTGAGGCATCCGTGCTCTTTGGGATCGACCAGCTTGTGAAGGGCGTGATCAAGGTCATCACTGGTCTTGTGCAGGGCCTGATGTCGCTCCTGCCGATCCCCGGCCTGTCCAATGTCATGGCCGTCTTTCGCGCCTACCTGCGCATGGCCGTTGGCCTTGTCGACGAGGTGATCCTTGCCCACGCCATGCGCAAGCGGGCCGATAACCCTTATGCCTCCGCCAAAGAGGCGCTGGTGTTCTACGGCCAGAACGCGAAACCGATGCTGAAGAACGCAGCATGGCTCACGCTTTTCACATGGGCGCTGACGATTGTGGTGTTCTTCGTGATGCTCGCCCCGGCTGCGGCCATCGTCTACGTGATCCCCGGCGCATGGTCGGCGGGTGGCGTGGTCTTTGCGCTCGTCTTTGCGTGGGCCGTGAAGGCTGCGGTGATCGAACCCTTCGCCATCGCCTGCTTGCTGCAAGCCTTCTTCAAGGTGACAGACGGCCAGACGCCAAACCCCGAATGGGAGGCCAAGCTGGACAGCGCATCGGCCAAGTTCCAGAAGCTGGGCGAAAAAGCCGTAGGCTGGGCCACTGGCGGACGCGGACAGACACAGCCGCCGCAGGATGCGACAGCCTAGGCACAAGGTCGCAGTGCGTAAAAGCATAAGCCTTCCCTACGGGGAAGGTTTCTATTTATTAACAGATGGTTAACCCCTCAGAACGCCTTGAAGGTCAAGGTCGTCAGCGTTCGCTCGATCCCCGCCACATCCATCAGGTTATCGTTCAGATACTTCCCCACGTCCTCGCCCTCGGGAATATAGAGCTTGCACAGCAGATCATATTCGCCGCTGGTCGAATACAGCTCCGAATGGATCTCCTTTAGCGCGATACCATCGGCCACCGCATAGGTCGTGCCGGGTTTGCAGCGGATTTGCACGAATACACAGGTCGTCATGGGCAGGCATCCTTATATCTGATTGCGGCCAAGCTGGCACAGCGGCGGCAAACCCGCAATCGCCCACTTGGCCCCTGCCCCGCACACCCCTATAGAGTGCGCAACCGACCACGCAGGAGCGACGCGATGCGCCAAGCCACCATCACCCGCAAAACCGCCGAGACAGATATCACCGTCACGCTGAACCTTGACGGCACAGGGGTTTACGACAACCAGACCGGCGTGGGGTTCTTTGACCACATGCTGGATCAACTGTCGCGCCACGCGCTGATTGACATGACTGTCCGGGCCTCGGGCGATCTGCACATCGATGACCACCACACGGTCGAGGACGTGGGCATTGCCATTGGCCAAGCCCTGACCGAGGCGATGGGCGACAAGAAAGGCATCGTGCGCTACGGATCGTGCCACCTTGCGATGGACGACGCACAGGTGCGGTGCGCGCTGGATCTGTCCGCCCGACCCTACCTGATCTGCAACCTTGATCTGCCCTACGGCAAGATCGGCACATTCGACACCGAACTGGTGCGCGAGTTTTTTCAGGCGCTCTCCACCCACGGCGGGATCACGCTGCACATCGACAAGCTGCACGGCTTCAACGCCCACCACATCACCGAGGCCGCTTTCAAATCCGTGGCCCGTGCGCTGCGCGATGCGTTGGAAACCGACCCACGCAAGGCGGACGCCATTCCTTCGACCAAAGGCGCGCTATGACCACGGCACTTGTCGACTACGACAGCGGTAATCTGCACTCGGCCCAGAAGGCCTTTGAACTCATGGCAGCAGAGGTCGGCAGCGGTCCCGTTGTCGTGACCTCTGACCCCGATGTCGTCGCGAAAGCGGACCGGATTGTTTTGCCCGGCGATGGCTCATTCCCCCACTGCCGCTCCGAATTGTTCAGCCGCTCCGGTCTAGCCGAGGCGATCATCGACAGTGTGGAACGCCGCGCTGTGCCGTTCTTTGGCATCTGCGTGGGCATGCAAATGCTGGCCACGACAGGCTTTGAATACGAAGAAACCCCCGGCTTTGGCTGGATCAACGGCACGATCAACAAGATCACGCCTGCCGATCCCGCGCTGAAAATTCCGCATATGGGTTGGAACGACCTGATCGTGAACATCCCCCACCCTGTTCTGGCCGGTATCGAGACGGGCGAGCATGCGTATTTCGTGCACTCCTACGCCATGACCGTCGCCTATCCCGTGCAACGCCTCGCCCACGTCGATTACGCAGGCGATGTGACTGCTATCGTAGGGCGCGACACCATCATCGGCACGCAGTTCCACCCCGAGAAAAGCCAGTCGGCTGGTCTACGCATGATCGCCAACTTCCTGACGTGGGCGCCCTAGGCACGTTCGGCAGATCATCGCCTAATCTGACGCAGCGGCAAGACAGTGCTGCGGCAATCGCCTACATCTGCGGCGACATAAAAACAGGCACTTCCCATGCGATTCCTTCTGGCATTCACGCTTCTGCTGACCACCACAGGCTGCGGTTATTTCAACTTTGGCAGTGACGACGCGCCAGAAACCACCGCGCCGCTGGCCACTGTCGGCCTTTACCCGGGTGAAACCCCGCAAATGCGCGCGCTGATCCAGAAATACGCCGCGTTCCATGATATCCCCGAAAGCCTGCTGCACCGCGTGATCCAGCGCGAGAGCGACTATCGCGCTGGCGCCCGCAATGGTCCCTACTGGGGGCTGATGCAGATCCTGCCGGCCACAGCGCGGCAGATGGGGCATCGCGGCACACCGTCATCGCTCCTCGATGCCGAGACGAACCTGATCTATGCGGGCCGCTATCTGAAAGGCGCGTGGTTGCTGTCCTACGGAGACGAAGCGACAGCTGTGCAATGGTATGCGCGCGGCTATTATTATGAAGCCCGCAACCGCTGCATGTTGCGCGAAACCGGACTGCGCGACACCGAAGTGCGCCGCTACTGCGGATAGCAAAAAGGCCCGAGCTGTCTGCACGGGCCTTTCACAAATCGAACCATGAAGGCTTAGTTACCGACGCGCGCCCAGCCCTGGCTTGCACAAAGCAGACCACCGGCCACGCAGCCGCGCAGGATCAGGTTGTTGCCGCTGACGTTCATCTTACCGATGTAGGTCTTGTTGTTGGACGGACGCCAAACGGACCCTTCGTAGTCACCACCACCCACGGGCACCATGTCGATCACGATCTGACGACCGATGTTGGGCGACTGGTATTCGCCGCTATCGTTAAATGTGCGCGCAATCGTGCCGCAAACTGCATTGCCGCAAGGTGCGATCCGCACGTGTGCAAAAGCACCGTCGTCGACCTCGGTCTGCCAAACGCCAACAGCTGCGTCCTGCGCGCTGGCCGCACCCGCAAATGCCATCAGGGCCGCGCCCGCAATCATTGCCAATTTCTTCATTCTCAAGTCCCTCCCGTTGAGTATGCAAAGACCTTGGGGCGCAAACTGCAATTCGATCAAGCCTGACGTTGGGTCGGAAGCGGTCCGTTGCATTTTGCCCCCCCGCGTGGCACGAGGCGGCAAACAACGAAAGCGCCTGTCATGATCCTTTATCCCGCCATCGATCTCAAAGACGGAAACGCTGTGCGTCTGGTGCATGGCGATATGGAGCAGACGACGGTTTTCAATGAAGACCCCGCCGCGCAAGCACGCAGCTTTGTGGATGCGGGCTGTCAGTGGCTGCATCTGGTTGACCTGAACGGCGCTTTTGCAGGCGAACCCGTAAACGCCGCCCCTGTCGAGGCGATCTTGCGCGACTGCAAGGTGCCCACGCAACTGGGCGGCGGCATCCGCGATATGGCCACGATTGAACGCTGGCTGGATAAGGGGCTAACCCGCGTGATCCTTGGCACCGTCGCCGTCGAAAACCCCGATCTGGTGCGCGAGGCTGCCGCCGCTTTCCCCGGTCAGGTTGCCGTGGGACTGGACGCCCGCAATGGCCGCGTGGCGACGCGCGGTTGGGCCGAAGAAACCGACGTGATGGTCACCGATCTGGCCCGCTCGTTCGAGGACGCAGGCATTACCGCAATCATCTACACAGACATCTTGCGTGATGGCGCGATGAAAGGCCCCAACCTCAAGGCCACCGCCGATCTGGCCCGCGCTGTGTCGATCCCCGTTATCGCATCCGGCGGCGTGTCATCGCTGGATGACTTGCAAGCGCTGAAAGAGACCGGCGTCATTTCCGGCGCGATCTCAGGCCGTGCGCTTTATGACGGCGCGATTGATCTCAAATCAGCCCTCGCCTTGCTGGGCTAACCAGTCACATCCGCGCCGCCATCTATTTTTACTGTGTGACGGCCTTGCCTGTCAGCGCCCGCAGCGCGCCGCGCATGTTTTCAACAAATTCCGCGTCCAAGGGCACATCAAGGCCGTCAAACATCTGATCCACACTTTCATAGGCGACAATCGTGCCAGCGTTGCTGTCATAGACCAACACGCGCAACGGCAGCTGCAAGCCGGCCAGCATATCCGCCTGCATGGCAAGCGTGCCCAACCGCGGATTGCCAAAGATCAGCAATTGTGCGTCGTCCAGTTCCATATCAACAGAGGCCGCACCCGCTGCGTGATCCACGCGCGCGAACACTGTCGCACCCGCCTCGGTCACCGCCGCTTCAAGCGCGTCCATGGTCTCCGCCACAGATTTGGGCGAGGTTTTCTCAATCATCTCGGCGGCAGCAGGCCCCGCCAGACCGGCGACCATCGCGGCCATAGCAATCGTGTGTTTCAGCATCTCGTTTCTCCTCGATATCCACGTCATACACAGACCAACGCCTTTTCAAGCCAACCGGTTTCGCCTAAACGTCAGGCCATGTTAAAAACCCGCATTATCCCCTGCCTCGATGTGAAAGACGGCCGCGTCGTCAAAGGCGTCAATTTCACCGAACTTGTGGATGCGGGCGACCCTGTTGAAGCGGCCAAAGCCTATAACGCTGCCGGCGCGGACGAGCTGTGCTTTCTCGATATCAACGCGACCCATGAGAACCGTGGCACGATGTTTGATCTGGCGACCCGCACGGCGGAACAGTGTTTCATGCCGCTCACCATCGGCGGTGGCGTGCGCACGGCAGATGATGTGCGCAACTTGCTGCTGGCAGGTGCGGATAAGGTCAGTTTCAACTCCGCCGCCGTGGCCAACCCCGATGTAATTGCTGACGCCGCCAACCGCTTTGGCAGCCAGTGCATCGTCTGCGCGATTGACGCAAAGACCGTGTCCCCCGGCAAGTGGGAGATTTTCACACATGGCGGGCGCAAGCCCACCGGCATTGATGCTGTGGAATTTGCACGTCTCGTGGTGGCAAAAGGGGCTGGTGAAATCCTGCTCACGTCGATGGATCGCGATGGTACGCGCGCAGGTTTCAACCTGCCACTGACCCGCGCCATTGCGGATGCCGTAAACGTCCCTGTCATTGCTTCTGGCGGTGTGGGCACGCTGGATCACCTTGTCGAAGGCGTCACCGAAGGTCATGCCTCTGCCGTGCTGGCCGCTTCCATCTTCCATTTCGGCACCTACACCGTGGCCGAGGCCAAGGCCCACATGGCCGCCGCCGGCATCCCCATGAGGATCACCTGAATGAGCATCCATGATCTGGCCGCCACCATCGCCGCGCGCAAATCCGCTGACCCGGGTAGCAGCTGGACTGCCAAACTGCTGTCCAAAGGCCCTGAAAAATGCGCCGAAAAATTCGGTGAAGAGGCTGTGGAAGCCATTATCGAAGCCGTGAAAGGCGATCGCGCGAAACTTACGTCAGAGGCGGCGGACGCGCTTTATCACCTGCTTGTCATGTGTGCGGCCCGTGATGTGACATTGGCCGACATCGAAGCAGAATTGACCACACGCACGTCCCAATCCGGCCTCAGCGAAAAAGCGGCCCGCTAACCGCTTCTTTTGGACAAAAATACTTCGGGGTCCGGGGCAGCGCCCCGTCTTACCGCAGCCGCGATGAAATCACGCCTGTATTAAATCCACCCATCCGCAATTCGCCAAACAAGCGTTGGTATTCGATCTTCGGACAGCGGTTCTGCAAGACATCGACGCCACGCGCTTGCGCGACTTCAGCGGCTTGCGCATGCTCGACCCCGATCTGCATCCAGATCGTCTGCAAGTCCGGCCAGCGCGCGAGCGCTTCATCCACAATGGCGGGCACAGCATCAGAGCGGCGAAAAATATCGACCATATCCACATCATCCGGCACATCCGCCAGCGTCCCGTAAACGGTTTCCCCGAAAAGCGTCTGCCCTGCCAGACCTGGGTTCACTGGGATCACGCGATACCCTTTCAGCCCCAGATAGCGGGCCACAAAATAGCTGGGCCGCACAGGATTGGCCGACACGCCAACAACCGCCACCGTTCGGGTGCGCTCAAGAATGGTTTTCAGAAACGAATCTGCATAGGTCATGTGCCAACGCTACCCGCTGTCTTGCAAAGAAAAAAGCGTCCGCGGGGGGATGCCACGGACGCCTGAAGTGTGGAACGAGGGACAGTGATCAAGGCTGCGGTGTTCCAAACCTGTCGCCTTACCTTACTGAGATGGGGGCGCGGCCAATGCTTCAAAGACCTGTCACCAAAATGTGAAGGCTTTGGTCAATCAAAGATGTCTTCCAGAACATCCCAGACTTCGCCCCAGATTTTGCGCGACATGCTTTTGGATTTCTTGCGTTTGCCCGGGCGCTTCACCTTTTTGCGCTTGCTCTCTTTTTCAAGATGCTTGGCGTAGGCTGGCGCATGGGCAGGCCGCGTGGGGCTGGCGTGCGATGGCTGCGGGTGGGCGGGTGTCGCCGCAGGCGCAGTCGCCTGCGCAGCCGCCGTGGGCAGCAACTTCATCGCGTGCAGCGGCGCACCACAGCTGCCACAGCTCAATTCGTGACGCTGCTCACCGCGCAGCACCAGCGCTGCCTTCACACCACAATAACAACAGGTCGCAACCTTGACCGCAGCCATACCAGCCCTTTCACTCAGCCTTTAGCTGCATATAGGGCAACCGCCGCCGCATTTGAGACGTTGAGCGATCCAAATCCGCCGCTTGCGTCAATTCGCACCAGCTGATCGCAGGTTTCCAGCGTCTTTTCCCGCAATCCCGGCCCTTCAGCCCCCATCACAAGGGCCACAGCACGGTCGCGTTTGCCCGCAACGGCCTCTTCAATGGTCTGGTCGGCCGTGCCATCAAGACCCAGCACCAGATAACCCATGTCCTTCAGCGATGTCATCGCATCGGCCAGATTGCGCACCCGCAGATAGGGCTGCCGTTCCAGCGCACCTGATGCTGTCTTGGCCAATGCACCCGTTTCCGGGGCCGCATGTCGTTGCACAGCCACCACAGCGCGCGCGCCAAACACTTCGGCTGAGCGCAGGATTGCCCCGACGTTATGCGGATCGGTCACGCGGTCCAGCAGCACAATACGCGGCGGTTGCGGACCATCGCCCAATGCCACATCCTCAAGCGATCCCCAGTCCAGCGGTTTCACCTCAAGAGCGGCCCCCTGATGCACCGATTGCGGATCAAGCGGCGCCGCAAATTTGCGCGGATCAGAGATTTCAGGCTCCATGCCTGCCTTGCCAACGGCGTCCCCCAGCTTTTCAAGGGCATTACGCGTCACCACCAACCGCAGCTTTTCGCGCTTGGGGTTTTCCAGCGCATCGCGCACCGCATGCAGACCAAAAAGCCAGACCGTTGCCTGCGCCGCCTGCCGCTTGGCCTGTTCCTTGGCAATCACCCACTTTGGCTTTTCCATATGCTGCGTCCTCGCTTGGTTTTCACCCCGCTCCTACCTGACCGCGAACTATGTGTGAACCCTGCGCATTTTTGCCGTTGACGCACCCATGCGCTTTGCTTAATCAGCGCGTCAGTGGGCGACAGGCCGCAAGGTGTGGCAGGGGACTGTAACTCCCTCGCGGAGACGCACGCCTGGTTCGATTCCAGGGTCGCCCACCACTTACCCCAATTATTTAGTCCTGTTCGAAATCGCAGTGCGCTTTCGAGATGATCCAGTGGCAGGGCCCGCCTGCGGCTCCCTCGCGGAGACGCACGCCTGGTTCGATTCCAGGGTCGCCCACCACTTACCCCAATTATTTAGTCCTGTTCGAAATCGCAGTGCGCTTTCGAGATGATCCGGTGGCGGGGCCGCCTGCGGCCCCCTCGCGGAGACGCACGAACAGGTATCGACTCCAGGGTCGCCCACCACTTACACAAATTACGTCAGACCGGTTCGAAATCGCGGCGAGCAACTGCTGGGCACTGGCCAGATTACCGACGAGCGCCTGCCCATTAGGCAGACGTATTTCATTCGCAACCAAGCAGCCCGATCTCTTGATTAAGTTGATAGCATCCGCACCACGCGCGAGCGGGACCCGCGGGGGTGCGAAGTCGTGCTGTTGCCTCAGACGATATCAATATCGTTGGCAAGCTGGCCTGTGGTCGTGCCGAACACGGTCAGCATGCCGTCCGCGCCAAAGTCGAAAACCACATCGTTGCCCTCTTGCGTGGCGTAGGTCAGCGCGCTTGCGGCGTTGGTCAGGTAGCTGAAACCGTCGAATTCCACCGTGTCGATGTTGTTTTCGAAGTCCATGACGTAGTCGTGGTCCTCTCCCGCGTCGAACTGGAACGTGTCGGCGCCGCCCTCTCCGAAAAGGCGGTCATTGCCCGCCCCGCCGTCAAAGAAATCCTCGCCATCGCCGCCGACCAATTTATCGTTGCCGCTGCGGCCATAAAGGTTGTCGTTGCCGCCCCAACCGTAAAGCGCGTTGGCGTCATTGTCGCCGATCAGCGTGTCGCCGCCGCCGTCTGTGCCGCCCAGATTTTCGATGTTTACTAGCGTGTCGTTGCCAGCCGCATTGCCCGCCGCGCCACCGGCTGTGGAATTAGTCAGCAGGTCGATCCGGATCGCCGTGGCAAAGTCGTAATACGACAGGTAATCGTTGCCCTCACCGCCGTCATAGTCGTTCTGCCCCGTGCCTGCGCGAATACTGTCGTTGCCGCCGCCGGTTTCCACCAGATCGTCGCCACCGCCGTCATAAACACGCTCGCGCCCCTCACCGCCCAGCAGTTCGTCGTCGCCACTGCCAAGGTGGATCTCCGAGAATACCGTCAACGTGCCAAGCGATCCGTCATAGATATCGTCACCACCATGCAGATAGACATCACCGTCAATCAGGCCGCTGTTTGTGAGGATCTCAACACCCACACCGGGTTGGTCATCCTGCTCTTCAAAGAAGCCGAAAAAGGTGCTGAAAATCGTGCCCTCGATCGTGCCAAGATTGGTGATCTCGTTCACATCGCCCGCATTGGATTCAACGCGCACCGCATCGCGGTCGTTGCCCCGCAGTTTGCCGGAAATGACGCCACCGGCTTCGTTGATCAGCTGGCTGTTGTCGCCTTCCATCACAACGGCTGTATTGCCGCCGATCACGGTGCCCTCGTTGATGAAAATGCTGTCGGCACGCTGAAGAAAGACGCCCACCCCCTCAAAGCTGGAGGTGGAAATGCTGCCCGTATTGGTTACGGTGGCGTTCACGCCAATGGTCGCAATACCGATATTTTCCGCCACGATGCTGCCGCTGTTGTCCACCGTGACAGCGTCACCTTGCATAATGATACCAACGTCCTCGCTGGTCAGTGATCCGGCGTTGACGGCTTGCGATGCAAGACCTGCCACATCAATGGCAGCATCGCGCGCGTTCACAGTGCCCTGCGCGGTGTTGGTGACCTGACCGGACCCCGATAGCACAATGGCGTCACCGCCCGTTGACGAAATGCTGCCGGAGTTGGTGACAGACACCCCCTGCCCGCTGGCCGCCAGACCGCCTTGCACACCACTGATCTGGCCGGAATTGACGATCACGTCATTGGCCATCGTGGTCAGTGAAACGCCGATGCTATTCACACCAGACGCGGAAATATTGCCGGAGTTGTTGATGGTCCCGGTATCACCCTGCACGAGCAGGCCGAAATCGACACCCGTAATCATGCCGGTATTATTGTAAACAGAGTTGGACCCGTTGCTGAGTGCGCCAGCAACGCCGCCGGTGATAAATCCACTGTTCGACACGGTATTGCTGCCAAAAAGCGACACGCCATATTCGTCGGCAAGAATGGTGCCACCGTTGATCACCTGAATTGTCTCACCGGAGACACTGATCGCATTGTTGGATTGCGACGTGATCCGACCCGTGTTTTCGATCATCGCATTGTTGCCATCCACCAGCACAGTGGCGCCACTCGTGGCCTTTGCAGAGAGAGTACCCGCATTCGAGAGCGAAAAACCGGAGCCCGTGATCTCAATGGCGCTGGAGGATCCGTTGATAAGTCCGGTTTCCTCAACAACGATCCCATCGTCCGTGGAATCTTGCAGATCAATTCCGTCGGCCCCTGACGCAAAGATTGTGCCCGCGATGTGGAATGACCGTTCCAAACCGGTTGCGGATGCCGCAATCGCATCTCCCACTACGTTCAGCAGGTTGTCTTTGGGTAAGAAGTATGTGGTATTTGAAGTGTTTGCATCAAATTGAACGGTAGATGTTCCGATAATCGTAGCCATGGTAAAATTCCTTTGGTTTGTGAATTGCGGCCTTGCCGGACAATGGGCAGGCAACAGTGAATTACAATTGAGACCAGCAGACTTACTGTTGCCTCAGACGATATCAATATCGTTGGCAAGCTGGCCTGTTGTCGTGCCGAACACCGTCAACATGCCGTCCGCGCCAAAGTCGAAGACCACATCGTTGCCCTCTTGTGCGGCGTAGGTCAGCGCGCTTGCGGCGTTGGTCAGGTAGCTGAAACCGTCGAATTCCACCGTGTCGATGTTGTTCTCGAAGTCCATGACGTAGTCGTGGTCCTCGCCCGCGTCGAACTGGAACGTGTCGGCGCCGCCCTCTCCGAAAAGGCGGTCATTGCCCGCCCCACCGTCAAAGAAATCCTCACCATCGCCGCCGACCAGCTTGTCGTTCCCGCTGCGGCCATAAAGGTTGTCGTTGCCGCCCCAGCCGTAAAGCGCGTTGGCGTCATTGTCGCCGATCAGCGTGTCGCCGCCGCCGTCTGTGCCGCCCAGATTTTCGATGTTCACGAGTGTGTCGTTGCCAGCCGCATTGCCCGCCGCGCCACCGGCTGTGGAATTGGTCAGCAAGTCGATCCGGATCGCCGTGGCAAAGTCGTAATACGACAGGTAATCGTTGCCCTCACCGCCGTCATAGTCGTTCTGCCCCGTGCCTGCGCGAATACTGTCGTTGCCGCCGCCAGTTTCCACCAGATCGTCGCCACCGCCGTCATAGACACGCTCGCGCCCCTCACCGCCCAGCAGTTCGTCGTCGCCTTGCCCCAGAAAAATCTCGGAGCCATAGATCATCTGACCGTCAGCGCCGTCGTAGATATCGTCACCGCCCGCCAGATATACATCACCATCAATTGTCCCGCGATTCACCAGCAGTTCTACCCCTAGCCCCGGCATGTCGATGAAATCAGGATCAAATGAAGGGATTTCGGTCATGATATCGCCGATGATATCACCGTGGTTGATGATCTGGTTGGTCGTAACAGATGTCGAATTAATGTAGATCGCGGTCAGGCTATCGCCACGGTCCCCGCCAGTGATCAGACCACCTTCCAGGTTGGTAATGACGTTATCGGATTCCGCCACATAGACGCCGGACGACCCGCCGGTGACCATGCCGGAATTGACGAAAGAGCTGCTGCCCCCGATCAGACCGACGGTGCCAATGGAATTGCTGCTGTTGGACAAAAGGCCCGAATTCACCACGCGGCTGTCTTCGTCAAATGTTGAGATCGCGCCAAAACCGCTGATGATCTCGCCCGAGTTAATGACCAGATTGTTGCTACCGGAGGACGAGATACCTTTGCTGCCGGAATTGATTGATCCGGTGTTGGTGACCTCTGAGTTTGCACCGTCAAGCACCACGCCAAAGACCGTAGCCATGACATCGCCGTTGTTGATGACGCGCGAGTTGGCCCCCATCTGGATACCATCCTGGTTCCATGACGTGATGGTTCCCACGTTGGTCACTGTGCCGGACGTCCCCAGAATTTCGATAGCTGTATCCTGAGACGAGATATCGCCAGTGTTGGTCACATCGTTCAGGACGCCGTCTTCGATCAAGATACCGTGGCCTGTGGCCTTGCTTGCCGCGATGGTGCCGGAGTTCAGGATTTGCGCTGTTCCGCCATCCAGCTCGATACCGTGCGACGTTGACGTGATCGCACCTTCATTGACGATATTGTGGCCCGATCCGGTCCCTGCGAAGCCCACACCGTCATTTGCCCTGATCGTGCCGGTATTCAGCAGGGTGCCGCCGTCAACCATCACAATCGCGCCGTCGTCAGCGGTAATAGATCCGGTATTCTCCAAGGAATTGCCAAACCCGTCCATTTGCACCGCATTGCTTGCGGATGCCACGATGCTGCCGTGGTTGGTGATATTGTTATCGCCGTCCTCGATAAAAAGCGCCGGCGAGCCAGACCCGACGCTGGATACTGCGCCGTGGTTGACCAAGGTCAGAAAGCCGCCCGCGCTTTCAACGGCACTGGACGCCGCGAGCAACACACCGGACTCGCTGACCAGAATGTAGTTGCCTCCGCCCGTATTGTTGATCGAGTCGCCCAGATCAAACGTGTCGGATGCGGATGAAATCAGCGTTCCCTCGATAACAAACCGCTGTAAGCCGGCACCTCCGGTCGCGCCAATGGTATCAACACTGGTCGAAATGATCACACCTTCGTTGATGATCCAGTAATCGGCGCTGCTATTTGCCGCGATGGCAGAGGTCGAAGAAATAGAAATGATGTTGATTGCCATGACTCAATGTCCTTTAAAAACTTAATTTGAAATGACGGAATTATACCGCGGTGACGCCCAAACGCACGAAAAAACGCCATGCAGGGGCCTGCACGGCGTTTTGATTGGTCCTATCGGTGGGCGAAAATGTCAGACCACATCCAGATCGTTCAGTAGAAATCCTTTGGTCGTATTTTCCACCAGAAGCGTGCCATCGGAACCAAAATCAAAGAATACGTCACCACCCGATGTGTTGACCGCAAAGGTCAGTGCGCCTGCGGCATCCGAGAAGGTGCTGAAGTTGTCCAACTCGATCGTGTCGATGTTGTTTTCAAAGTCCTTGATGATGTCGTCGCCTTCGCCGCGATCAAAATGGAACGTGTCGGCATCAGCACCACCTGTCAGCGTATCCTTGCCGCCGCCGCCATCAAAGAAATCCATCCCTGATCCGCCATTGAGCCTGTCATCGCCGGACAGTCCGAACAGCGTGTCGTTGCCGCCATAGGAATTGAGCGTGTTGTTGCCCGATGTGCCGTGCATATCGTCGTTGCCGGTGTTGGAACCGCCTGCACTTTCGAAGTCCTTGATCGTGTCGTTCACGGCCCACGATCCGGTCACAAAGTCCGTGGCCAGTCGCAGAGTAATCCCGCCAGAGCTGTCGTAGTAACTGATATAGTCCTTACCGGACCCGCCGTAGAAGGACTCCTCACCGCCGCCAACGCGCACGTAGTCATCGCCCGCACCAAGATACACGCGGTCAGCGCCGTTGCCTGCGGTAACCCTGTCTGCGCCGCCATATGTGCGGATGACATTGGCACCGCTGGTGCCGTTCACCGTATCGCCGCCCGTGGCAGAGCCTGATACGCCCTCAAAACCCGATATCACATCGTTGGTCGCCCATGATCCGTCGACCGTATCGGCTGCCAGATCAATCTGAATGCCGCCGGTGCTTTTGTAGTAGCTGATATAATCGGTGTCAGCGCCGCCGTGGAACTGCTCTTGACCGCCGCCGACAAGCACATAATCATCGCCTGCCCCTAGCAGGACATAATCCGCGCCATTGCCCGCATAAACGCTGTCGTCGCCGCCTCGGGTCTGGATCTGGTTGGCACCTGATGTGCCCACCACTTTGTCATTGCCGTTCGCACCCGCAACGAAATCCTCGAAGCCGTCAATGGTGTCGTTCACGGCCCATGATCCGGAAATCGCGTTGGTTTCCAGATTAATATCGATACCACCAGTCGCATCCTGGTAATTGATCGTGTCGCGCCCGCTTCCGCCGATAAAGGTTTCCTGACCACCGCCGACGATCACTTCATCGTCGCCGCCACCAAGGTCAACGTAGTCACTGCCAAACTGAGCACCGACAATATCGTTGCCGCTTCCAAGCTCAATTATGTTGGCACCGCTGGTTCCCTCGAATACAAATCTGACGTCGCTGTCCGATTTGAAATTTTCGACGCCATCAAAAACAATAGACCCGGCAATCCCCGTCTGGTTCAGACTTATATATCTGGCGGTAACTCCGGGATCTGCCACATAAATCGCCTGATCCGTTCCGGACCCGCCATCCACACTTGCGGTATTAAGGCCGACATAGATGACATCGTCATCCGCACCGGCAAGAACGACATCCTCTCCCTCGTCCGCATAGATGATATCGTCGCCGTTCCCGCCATAGATCGTGTCTGCGCCAAGCCCGCCTTTAAGCACATCGACCCCGGCATCACCGTTGAGCACATCATTGCCCGCGCCCGCGTCAATCTCGTCATTGCCTGCGCCACCATAGATGATGTCGTTACCACGGCCCCCGCCTAGATAATCATTCGATCCTTGTCCCTGAATTGTATCGTCGCCACGGCCTCCGGCGATGAAGTCGACAAAATCGGTGCCGACAAAGGAATCATCAAAACGCGTTCCGGCCAAGACGATCCCTTCCTCGCGGGGATCAAAGACGGCGTATTTGATTTCTTCCGTTCCGGTTTCACTTGTTTGCCATGCGACCGCAAAGCGGCCATCGGCAAGGGTCGAAACAGTTGGGGCCCGTTGTGTTCCGGTATCGACGCTTGAGACGTCAAAGGCCGCACCATCAAGGGTGCCATCCGCGTGCACAATCTGCGCCTTGATACCATTGCTTCCGACTGCGACGTAAACGACAACAAAACGACCGTCCTGCAAGCCTGCGATCGACGCATCGGACGCTGATGAGGATGAGGTTACCGTATCTGTTGCAACCTGAAACTGGGAAACCGAAACCGTGCCGTCTTCGTCGTAAATCTCTGCATAAATGCTGTTAAATGTTTGATACGTGACGACGAAACGCCCGTCCTCAAGCTGGGCCATCCTTGGCATGTTCTCAAATGTGGACATGGTGCCAAGCGTGACGGTCGCGCCGACAGGAAGGCCGCCGGCATCGTAAATCTGGAAAAACGATACGCCTGACGCGTACCACGTCAGCACATAGTTGCCGCTATCCAGCGCAAGGCCCTCAATCGGGCTTGATCCATTGGGCGACGACACAGACACATTGCCACTGGGGTTGGCCGGACTGACGGTGCGGATCAGGCCACCGTTTTGATTGTAGAACTTCATAACAGCAGTGCCAGTGGGGCTATCGGCGTAGGCCACTGCAAATCCACCGTCTTCACCTGCCAATACAAGCGGCGCGAACTGGTTTCCCACGTCCTGCGACACGGAGAACTGAAGAATATCCGCCGTGCCGTCAGGGTGCCAGATCCGGCCATAAAGATCGACGTTTTCGGTTGTCGGGTTACGCTGGTCTTGTGACCAAACCGATACGCGCCGCCCATCGGCAAGATAGGTCGTGGCGGCATGGGTCGCTGCCAATGTCACCGAACTGGATGAAATTGCGAAGGTCGCCAAGGATGCGCCAAACCCATCAAAGGTGCGCCCGCGTGCGTCAAAGTCGTCAGCCCCGTATTCATCACCAAACGAGATCGTAAAGCCGCCCGACTGGGTCGCGACAAGGTCGGGGTTCTCCGCACCAGTTGAAAAACCGTTTTCTAAAAAAGTGTCCGTAATTGTTTTGATTGCACCGCTCATAGTTGTTCTCCGTTGGCAAAATGGGTTCATAAAATGTCATGCCGGCGCGCCCAAATGCGGGCGCCGCATGTAATATGTATAATTTCAAGCACAGGCTGTTGCGCAAATCAACAGTGCGGCCCGTGCCAGAAAATGGCGAAAAGCGCCCTAGGGGATCAGGATTTCATTGCGGTTGAACTGCGCAAAATCGGTGGTGCCATCGTCAAATGTGATCTCGACATAGACGGTCTCAACGCTGTTGGGGGGCAGTGTGATGTAGGGCAGGAAATTCTCGACATCGATCATCACGTTGGGCTGCTGATACTCTTCGTTGCAAGGCTCCATCGGGACGATGTTGTCCGCCGGATCACCGTTGATACCATAGCGGATCTCCCACAGGCCGCAGCGCCAGCCCATCAGGTGTGTGAAGTAGACCAGATCCTGATCATTAAAGAGCCGCACAGCCGCCCAGTTGCTTTTGGTCATCCCCAAAATCGGGCGGACCTCAACGGCGGTGGTGTATTTGCCGGTGGGCACCTGCGCTTCGGGTTCGCGGGTGGTGATATCATCACCCGACCCCACTTCCAGCGGCGGCACCTCTTCGACCTGCGGCAATTCATTGACCGCAATGTCGGTCTCTTGCTCTGGCGGCGCGATCCCGATGGCCACGCCGATCACAAATGGCAAAAATAAATCCAGCATCCTATTTCCTTTCGCTGACGCGCGGGGCGTCCACGCTCTATCCCGTGGACGCAATCCACCCTATAGTGCCTGCCAAGAATAAGCAGGATAAGCAGACTATGGCGAAGAAAAAGGCAGCAAGCCAGCCATTCAACATCATGATCGTGGGGCAAAGCGGCAGGCTGGAATACGAGGCGGTGCTGTTTATGGCGTCGCTGAATGCCATGTCACCCGATTTTGCTGGCCGCGTCATTGTGGCCGAACCGCAGCCCGGCGACCGCTGGGACAATGATCCGCGCATGTCGGATGATATCCGCGCCGTGCTGACCGATATGGGCGCCGAGGTAGTGCCGTTCGAAAGCCGCCACTTCGGGCAGTCCTATCCCTATGGCAACAAGATCGAAGGGCTTTCCATCCTGCCCGCTGGTGAGCCGTTTGTGTTTTTCGACACCGATACGATCATCACAGGCGATCTGATGTCCGTGCCGTTTGATTTTGACCGGCCGTCAGCATCGATGAAACGCGAGGGCACGTGGCCCGAGGAAGAGCTTTATTGGCCGGGCTACACCGCGATCTGGAAATCGCTTTATGATAAATTTGGTCTGGAAGGCTTTGAAGACACGCTCGATCTCAGCCAGCCGGACGAATACTGGCAACGCTATATGTATTTCAATGCTGGCTGGTTTTTCGGTGCTGATCCCGCAGCCTTTGGCGAGCGGTTTCTCGAATATGCGCTGGCCGTGCGCGATGACAGGCCCGACACGATGGTCGTGCAATCCATTGATCCGTGGCTTGACCAGATCGTGCTGCCGCTTGTCATCCACTCCTTTGGCGGTGGCAGACCGGGACCGGAACTGGACGGGCTGGACGGTGATATTACCTGCCATTGGCGGCTGTTGCCGTTGTTTTACGCCCGCGAAAGCGATCACGCAGTGGCGGTGATGGAAGAAGTTACAGCGCCCAACAAAGTGAAAAAATGGCTCAAGCAGTATAATGCGTTCAAGCGGCTAATTTTTCAGGGTCGCGGCCAGAAACTGCGGGCGATGTTTGACCGCAACGATCTTCCCGTCAAAGAAAAGCAAATCAGAAACCGGATCAAATCGGCAGGGTTCTGGATCAGGTAACCCGACTCGACGGATACTTCCCTAAAGCGGCCAGATGAACGGAATCACAAACGACACGACCGGCGCCAGCGTCAGGTTTAACGGGATGCCGAATTTCATAAAGTCAGAGAATTTGTAGCCGCCGGGACCATAGACCAGCGTATTGGTCTGATAACCAATGGGCGTTGCAAAGCTGGCGGATGCGGCAACCATTACGGCCACGACCAATGGGCGCGGATCAACGCCCAAGGCGCTGGCCAGACCAATTGCAATAGGTGTCATCACCACGGCCACCGCGTTGTTACTGACCAGTTCGGTCAAGATCGAAGACAGCAGGTACACCGACAAAACGATGAAGAATGGCGGCAGGACCGTCATCACGGGCGATATGGTATCGGCAATCAGCGCCACGGCCCCCGATGATTGCAGCGCCGCGCCGACCCCAAGCATGGCAAAGATCAGGGTCAGCAAGCGTCCGTCGACATGGCCAAAAGCCTCGTCGGCATCAATGCAGCCGGTCATCAGCACGACCGCCACGCCCACCACGGCCAACAGCAGGATGGGTGCTACGTTCAGCGCCGCCAACGCGACAACAAAAATCAGGGTCAGAATGGCGATGGGCGCTTTGGGGCGGCGGAACGCGCGTTCGGACGGCCGCGACACATCGCCAAGGTTCATGTCGTTCGACAGGCGCTGGATATCCTCCGGCGCGCCTTCCAAAAGCAGGGTGTCCCCCACTTTGACAACGATATCGTTCATCTTTTGATTGATATTGGTATCACGACGATGGACGGCCAGCGTATAAACCGCGTAGCGGCGACGCAGGCGCAGGCTTCCCAAACGGCGGCCTACCATGTTGCAGTTCGGTGTGATCAGCACCTCAACGGTGGTTGTTTCCACCGCAGACACCTGATCGACGCGGCGCAGTTCAGGCGTGGCTTGCAGCGACAGGATCTCGCTCATGGCGGTGCGCAGGATCACGCGGTCGCGTTGCTGTAGGATCACCGCATCCAGATCATAGCGCAGGGATGTGTCGCCGCGCACAACGTCGATCAGGCGCACGCCTTCGCGTTTGAACAGGCGCACATCTGTGGCCTGTCGGCCAATGAGGTTACTGTCCTTTGGGATCACCGCCTCGGAAAAGAACCGCATCTTGGAGCGGTCCGATAGCATATTCGCCATAGATGTGCGGTCTGGCAGCAGACGGTTGGAAAAGAAGTAAAGGTAGGTGAACGTCCACGCCACAACCACCAATCCGATGGGCGTGATCTCAAGGATTGAAAACGGCTCAAGCCCCTGTGCGCGGGCCACACCATCCACCAGAAGGTTTGTCGATGTGCCCAGCAGTGTCATGGTGCCACCCACGATCGCGGCATAGCTGAGCGGGATCAGAAGTTTCGACGCGGATGTGCCTAAACTGCGGGACAGTTGCACAAACACAGGGATCATCACGACCACCAGCGGCGTGTTGTTCATAATCGCACTGGCGAAGGCTACGAAAACCAACGCGCCGCCAATGGCGCGGGCCGGATTGATCTGCGCCTGCCGTTCGACCACCTGCGTCAGCTCATTCAGCGCACCCGTTCGCACAAGCGCGCCCACGATGATGAACATCGCGGCAATGGTCCACGGGGCCGGATTGGATAGCGTGGCCACCGCATCATCATAGGACAGCACGCCTGTCACCAGCAGCAGCGACATCCCGATCAGGGCCACAACCTCGGTCGGGTAAACCTCGCGCAGGAACATGATGAACATGCCCGCCACCACGCAGAGCGTGAGGATCGCGGATTGAAGATCGGTCAGGGTCAGGAAATCGGTCACAGTCTGGCACCATGCAGGAACAGTTGGGCTATACTTGCGTCACCGCAGCCGCGCGGCAAGTGCTGACGTGTCACGCGGGTCCGGCAGCGGACAGTCGCCCGCCATGACGCACCATCTCCACGCGGTTTGCGCGGCCCGTGCGATCATCGGTTTCGACGTAAAGACCTGACAGTGTGGCAGGGTCAGCCGCAGGGGTGAAACGGTCCTTGGGCATGCCCGTGATAAAGCGGCGCAGCGGTTCGGCCTTTTCCATCCCGATCACTGAATTGTAGTCGCCACACATGCCCGCATCGGTCTGATAGGCGGTCCCGCTTGGCAGGATCATCGCATCGGCGGTGGGCACGTGGGTGTGCGTGCCGACAACGATACTGGCGCGGCCATCGCAATAATGCCCCATCGCCATCTTTTCGGACGTCGCCTCGCAATGCATGTCGACAAGGCTGGCCTGCACCTGCCCGCCCATCGGATACTGGCGCAGCACAGTGTCCACAGCCGAAAACGGATCATCAAAGGGGCGTTTCATAAAGACCTGCCCCAGCACCTGACAGACCAGAACCTTGCGGCCCTGCGGGGCGTCAAACACACGCGCGCCCATACCCGGTGCAGATCTTGAGAAATTGAGCGGGCGAATGATACGCGGTTCCGTGGCGCAAAAGGCCAGCATGTCTTTTTGGTCAAACGCATGATCGCCCAGCGTTACGACGTCGGCACCGGCCTCCAGCAGCAGGCGGGCATGCGGCGCGGAAAGACCCATGCCGTTTGTCGCGTTCTCGCCGTTCACGACGACAAAATCCAGACGCCAGGACTTGCGTAATTCAGGAAGGTGTTCGGTGATCGCGGCGCGGCCTGCGCGGCCCATCACATCGCCAAGGAAGAGTATTTTCATGGCGCCTCTTACGGTGGGAACGGCGGCAAAGCCAGATATATCTGGTGCATCACATAGCGCCACGCCGTGCTTTAGAAAGAGACCACGCCATTTTCGGTGATGATCAGGTCAAGCGGCTGGTCCGTGGGTTCCAGCGGGAGATCTTCGGCCTGCTGCGCGGCATAGGCAAATCCAACAGCTAGCGTAGGGCGTTTGGCCCGCAGCATTTCCAGCGTCCTGTCATAGAACCCGCCGCCATAGCCAAGCCGCCCGCCGCCAAGATCAAACGCCACCAGCGGCACGATCACAATTTCAGGCGTCATCCAATCACCGGTTTCGGGAATTGCGGCACCAAATTCACCCGCCACCATCTTGCAATCGGGGGTCCACGTCCGGAACTTCAGCGGCTGCCCTCCACCTATGATCACAGGCATGCCGACAGGCCCGTGGGCTGCAGCCTCTTCCAAGGCGGGTGCAGGGTCGATTTCGGTGCGCATGGCGCTGTAGCCTGCCAATGGCACACCACGATGTCCCGCCAGAAAAGCGCTCAGATGCCCCGCAGAGGCTGCAAACGGATCATGCGCGGCCTTGCGACGGGCAAATGCTGCCTTGCGCGCTGCGTCTTTGGCCGCGGACAGATCGGTCACAGCAACCACGCGGAGGCCAGTCCAAGGAAGGCGAAGAAGCCAACAACGTCGGTCACGGTTGTGACGAATGCACCCGAGGCCAAAGCAGGGTCAACGCCCAGCTTTTCAAGCACAATCGGGATGCCGGTGCCAGCCAATCCGGCCACCACCATATTCACCACCATCGCCACTGCGATCACCACGCCCAGCATCGGGGTGCCGAACCAGACAACACCAATGATACCCATCACCACGGCGAATATCGCGCCATTGATCAGACCCACAAGCGCCTCTCGCCGGATGACGCGCCAGACATTGGCGCCTGTCAGGTCTCGGGTGGCTAGCGCACGCACCGCCACTGTCAGTGATTGCGTGCCTGCGTTGCCGCCCATGGAGGCGACGATGGGCATCAGGACCGCAAGCGCGACCAATCCGGCAATCGTTTCCTCGAAAAGTGAAATCACCATCGAGGCAAAGATCGCCGTCACAAGGTTCACCGCAAGCCACGGGAAACGCTGCTTGGCGGTTTCGCGCACGCGATCAGACAGCGATCCGTCGCCGACCACACCGGCAAGGCGCATGATATCCTCTTCGGCTTCTTCTTCCAGAAACGCCATCGCGTCGTCGATGGTAATCACACCGACAAGCCGGTCATCGTCATCAACAACGGGGGCTGTGATCATATGGTAGTGGTTGATCGCTTGTGCGACCTCCTCCACATCCTGCGCCACGTGGAAGGTGCGAAAGCTGTCCTCCACGATATCGACCAGCTTTACATCACGGCGATTGGCAAGAATGCGGCCCAGCGTGACATAACCCACGGCTTTCATGCGCGGATCAACAAGGATCAGGTGATAAAACTGCTCCGGCAGCGTGTGATCGTCGGACCGCAGGTAATCAATCGCCTCGCCCACGTTCCAATAGTCCGGCGCACGCACCAGTTCGGACTGCATGTGGCGACCGGCAGATTCCTCGGGGTAGGACAGCGCGCGTTCCACCGCGATCCGGTCGCTGACGTCCAGCGCGTCCAGCACAGCCTCTTGCTGGCTTTCCTCAAGAGTTTCGACCAGATCGACAACATCGTCGCTGTCCAGATCGCGCACCGCCTCGGCCAGTTCGGCAGGCTTGAGCGCGTCGATCACCTCTTCGCGGAGGTTTTCATCCAGTTCCGACAGCACATCACCGTCAACGCCGCCTTGCCAGACACGCAAAAGCGCCGTGCGCTTCTTGCCGTCGATCAATTCGATCAGGTGCGCAATATCGGCGGGGTGCAGCGGATCAAGAATGGCATCAACAGCCGCCTCATCGCCCGCGTCAACCGCAGCCAGAACATCGCCTAGCAGCGCATCGGTGATACCAAAGGCTTCGTCGTCTTGATCGTCGCGAATGTCGGGTTGTTCAGTCATGTTCGGCTGTTCCTGAAAGCTGCGGGCACATTAGCGGAACGCTGTGCCGCGACAACCTGATAACGTAGGGCCAACGGCGTGATCGGCAATTTACCAATGCGCCGATGCGGCCTATCAACAGGGCCATGACTGATACTCTTCTTCTGGGGCAGACCCTGTGGTTTGATGGCAATCCGCTTGTGGGCCCATGGGCCGATTGCGCCCGCCATGACAGTGCTGGCGGCGTGCTGATCCGCGATGACGTGATTGCAGCCGTTGGCAATGGGGCCACGCTGCGCCGCGACAATCCGCAGGCCAAAATTGTCGATTACGGGCGCGATCTGATCCACGCGGGCTTTGTCGATGCGCACATGCACTACCCGCAGACGCGGATGATTGCGTCATGGGGCAAGCAACTGATTGATTGGCTGAATACCTATACGTTCCCGCAAGAGGCGAAGTTTGGCGATAAAGCCTATGCCGACGCGGTGGCTGCCGATACGCTTGATCTAGCGCTGGCGCATGGCACAACCACGCTCACCAGCTTTTGCACGATCCACACCGAAAGCGTTGATGCGTTTTTCGAGGCGGCAGCACAGCGCAATATGGCCGTTGTCGCAGGCAAGACCTGCATGGACCGCAACGCGATCCCTGCCCTGCACGATACTGCACAATCGGCCTATGACGACAGCAAGGCGCTGCTGGAGAAGTGGCATGATGTGGGTCGTGCGTCCTACGCGATCACACCGCGCTTTTCGCCCACCTCAACTCCCGATCAACTGACTGCGCTGGGCGCATTGTGGGGCGAATTTCCACATGTCCTGATGCAAACCCACCTGAGCGAACAGCTACCGGAAATCGCTTGGGTCAAGGATTTGTTTCCACAGGCCCGCGACTATCTGGACACCTACGAAGCCTTCGGCCTGCTGGGCGAAAACGGGCTTTACGGCCACGCGATCCATCTGGAAGACCGCGAAGTGGCGCGATTGGCCGAAGTTGGCGCTGCGGTTGTGCATTGCCCCACGTCCAACACTTTTATCGGATCGGGCTTGTTTGATCTAATGGGCGTGGCGGCGGCAGGCATCCGCACGGGGCTGGCCACCGATACCGGCGGCGGATCGTCGTTTTCCATGCTGCACACCATGGCTGCGGCCTATGAGATCGGGCAGTTGCGCGGTGTGGCACTGCATCCGGCGCAACTGATGTGGCTGGCGACCGCCGGATCGGCGCAGGCGCTACGAATGGAGGGGCAGATCGGCAATCTGGCCGTTGGTGCCGCTGCGGATATCTGCGTGCTTGATCTGGCCTCGACCCGCGCGATTGCGCAGCGCGAAGTGCGGGCGGATGACATCTGGGACGCGCTGTTCCCGACCATCATGATGGGCGATGACCGCGCCGTGCGCGATGTTTGGGTTGCAGGTCAGCGGGTCGCCTAGATCGCCAGCGCCCGTGCCAAACCGTTCTGCCGTTCAATGACGCGCGGCAGATCAATCGTCGCCATGTGTCCGTCACGCACGACCTGCCGTCCTTCGACAAACAGATCGCGCACCTTGCTTGGTCCCGCTAGTAGCAGCGCTGCCGGATCCCAGCTCCCTGCGCTTTCCACGCCGGACACGTCCCACACGGCAATATCGGCGCGCTTGCCAACGGCGATCTGACCACAATCGTGACGGCTCAGCACCTGCGCCCCGCCGCGTGTGACGATCTCAAGCGCCTCGCGGGCGCTCATCGCGTCGGCGCCATTCGCAACCCGTTGCAGCAGCATCGCCTGTCGCGCCTCGCCCACCAGATTGCCAATGTCATTGCTTGCCGATCCATCCACGCCAAGCCCAACCGGCACGCCCGCGTCACGCATCGCCCGCACAGGCGCGATGCCAGAGCCAAGACGACAGTTCGAACATGGGCAATGCGCCACGCCGGTCCGGCTTTTGGCAAACAGATCAATCTCTTGCCCGTCGAGCTTCACGCAATGCGCATGCCAGACATCATCACCCGTCCAACCCAAATCCTCGGCGTATTGGCCCGGACGGCAGCCGAATTTCTCGAGGCTATAGGCGATATCTTCGTCATTTTCGGCCAAATGGGTGTGCAGCATCACGCCCTTGTCGCGGGCAAGGATTGCAGCATCGCGCATCAGATCGCGGGTAACTGAGAACGGCGAACACGGGGCCACGCCCACCCGCACCATCGCGCCCTCTGACGCATCATGGTGCGCGTCGATCACGCGGATGCAGTCCTCAAGAATCGCGGCCTCTTTTTCAACCAAGCTATCAGGCGGCAGGCCGCCATCACTTTCACCAATGCTCATCGCGCCGCGCGTGGGGTGGAACCGCAAGCCCACCTCGCTGGCCGCAGCGATGGTGTCATCAAGCCGTGACCCGTTGGGATAGAGATACAGGTGGTCCGACGTGAGCGTGCAGCCCGACAGCGCCAGTTCCGCCAGCCCGATCTGCGCCGAGATGAACATTTCTTCAGGGCCAAACCGCGACCAGATCGGATAGAGCGTTTTTAGCCAACCAAACAGCAGCGCGTCCTGCCCGCCGGGCACGGCGCGGGTCAGCGTTTGATACAGGTGGTGGTGCGTATTCACGAGGCCGGGTGTCACGACACAGCCTTTCGCCAGAACAACATTCGCGTCTGTAACGGCCAGATCAACGCCGATGTCAGCGATAATGCCGCCTTCAATCAGGATATCGGCGCCAGCAAGCTCTGCGCGGTTGTCGTCCATTGTCAGGACAACATCAGCCTGTCGGATCAGTGTCTTACCCATCGATACTGTCCTGCAAAACCGCAAGCGCCACCGCATGGATATCGCGATTGGCGGCAGCGATCACGCGACCACCGTTGTGCGCGGCCCCGCCCTGCCAGTTGGACACGATGCCGCCAGCGGCCTGTATGACAGCGATGGGCGCATGAATATCGTAGGGCTGCAAAGCCGCCTCGATCACCAGATCCACCTGACCGGCGGCCAGAAGGGCGTAACCGTAACAATCCATGCCGTAGCGGGTCAGCTTCACCTGCTTTGCAACGGCCTCGAACGCGCGGCGTTCGGCAGCAGAGCCAACCTCGGGGAATGTGGTCAGCAACGTCGCAGCGCTAAACCCGCGCGACAGGCGCGTCGCCAAGGGCATTTTGCCCTGCGGGCCTTGCAATTCGGCATGGCCAAAACCGCCGCAAAAGCGTTCGCCGATGTAAGGCTGGTCGATAATCCCGAACTGCGGGCCGGTTGCATCGGACACCGAAATCAACACCCCCCACGTGGGCGTGCCGCTGATAAAGCCGCGGGTCCCGTCAATCGGGTCCAGAACCCATGTGAGACCGCTTGTTCCGGGCTTGGTGCCATATTCCTCGCCAAGGATGCCATCGTCGGGGCGCTCGGCCTCGATGATGGTGCGCATGGCCAGCTCGGCGGCGCGATCAGCCTCGGTCACAGGATCAAAGGGTGTGGTGTCTGTAGACTTGTCATCCGCAACCAACCCTGGGTTGCGGAACAGGCGAAGTGTCTCGGGGCGCGCCGCATCAGCGACAAGATGCGCCACCCGGATCAGGTCTGCCTGTGTTGCCTGATCAATCTGCGTTTCCATGTGTTCCCCTGCCCGTGTGTTGCAGTTAGCGGTAACGCGACACTCGGGACGGGGTCAAGGCTTGCAGCGGCGATATCAGGCTGCGTCGCTCAGGACACGGGCCAGATCGAACAAGCGCCGACGCTGGTTCTCGGGGATCGCATAATAAGAGCGCAGCAGGTCCAGCGCCTCTTTGTCGGTCATGATATCGGTGGGCAGGTCACCACTGGCATGCTGCGCCGCTTCTTCGTCTAACCCTTCGAAGAAAAAAGAAACTTCGACACCCAGCACGCTTGCGATATCCCAAAGGCGGGAGGCGCTGACGCGGTTCATGCCGGTTTCATATTTCTGAATCTGCTGAAACTTGATCCCGACCTGTTCGGCCAGTTGTTGTTGGGTCACCCCGTTCATCCAGCGCCGATGGCGGATGCGTTTTCCAACGTGAACGTCAACTGGGTGGCTCATTTTCTTGTCTTCCTTCGGCTTCATGTCTTACGGCAAACTGCGGCGTTCGCTCCTGTTGCGACAACCGTGCAACTGGCCCGGTGTGTATTTACTGCCGCCTTACGTGCACATCAGATATCGGACACGCAACGGTTGCAGCGCCGAACCTGACCTTTAGGACAGGCTGTTCCCAAACATTTTCAAAATCATGGTTTCGATTGCCTTAATTCCGGGCAGGGTTTCGCCCCCGTGCCATTCCGCTATGGTCCGCCAGACAAACCGATTCCAAGCCGGAGCCTGCCCCGATGAAAGCCTTTCAAGTGACCGATTTCAGCACACCCGCAGCGGTCAGCGACATCGCGCCGCCGGTTCCCGCCAAAGGCGAAGTGCTGATTGATATCGCGGCCTGCGGCCTGAATTTTGCCGATTTGCTGATGGCGAAAGGCACCTATCAGGATACGCCTACCCCGCCATTCACGCTTGGTATGGAGGTTTGCGGCACCGTTGCAGCACTTGGCGAAGGGGTCACATCGCCTGCGGTTGGCACGCGCGTCGCTGTTTTCGGCGGTCAGGGCGGTCTTGCTGAACAGGGCGTCTTTCCGGCAGCGCTTTGCCGTGCGGTGCCCGATGACATGCCCGCAGACGTGGCTGCCGGTTTCATGGTCGCCTACGGCACCTCGCATCTGGCGCTGACACGGCGCGCTGGTCTGCAATCGGGCGAAACCCTGCTTGTGCTGGGTGCAGCGGGCGGTGTTGGCCTGACGGCGGTCGAGATCGGCAAGGCGCTGGGCGCAACCGTGATCGCCGTGGCGCGTGGCGCGGACAAGCTGGAGGTGGCGCGCAAGGCGGGCGCCGACCATCTGATCGACAGCACCACCGACGATATCAAGGCAGCGGTCAAAGCGCTGGGCGGCGCAGATGTGGTTTACGATCCCGTGGGCGGTGACGCTTTCAAGGCCGCCCTTGGTGCCTGTAATCGCGAGGCGCGGGTTATCACCATCGGTTTTGCCAGTGGTGACGTGCCGCAAATCCCCGCCAATATCATTCTGGTCAAGAACATCACCGTCATCGGCTTTTACTGGGGCGGCTATCTGAAGTTCAATCCCGCCGCCCTCACCCAAAGCCTCGCCGAGTTGCTTCATCTTTACACGGCGGGCAAGCTGACGCCGCATATCAGCCACGTCTTGCCATTGGAAAACGCGCAGGACGCGCTGGATCTGATGGAAAGCCGCAAATCGACCGGCAAGGTGGTGGTGACACCCTAGGCCATCACCGTAACTGGTGCTTGCGCTGCGGGCTTCCCGCGATAGGCCGCGCGGATCATATCGACCATATCGGCGACCATCGGCGCGTGGCCCTGCCGCGTGTGATACATGTTGATCCGCGTCTGCCCCAGTTCCGGTAGACCGCAATTTGCGGGCAATGTCGCACAATGGGCCGGCACTGTACCCTCGAGCATCACATGCACCGCCAGATCGGCGCTCACGGTTGCCTCGATCGTGCGCGATGATGCGGATTCCACGGCCATTTCCCACGGCACGCCCGCCGCATCCAGACGCGCCTGCGCCATCTGGCGGAACATGCAACGCTGTTCAAAGGCCAGTTTCAGCGGTCGCTGCTTGTAGGCGATACCGCCGGGCGATCCGATCCAGACCATCTGACGCGCACCAAGCTCTTCGCCGCCAGCATCCAGATCGTCTTCGGTGGTCAGAATGATATCGGCCTCACCGCGTTTGAATTGCTGTTTCAGCTCGGTTGTGAAGGACGAAAGCAGTTGCACTTTCACCCGTGGATAAGCCGCAGCAAAGCGTTGCAACACGGGCGGAATGGCCGGATAGACGATGTCATGCGGCACGCCAAGGATGATCTCGCCCTCAAAATCATTGGCCGTCAGCTTGCCATAGACCTCGTCGTTCAGGGCCAGCATCCGCCGCGCGTAGCTGAGCAACTGTTCACCCGCGCCGGTCAGCGCGATGGTGCGCGCCGTCCGGTCGAGCAGAGACACATTCAGCGACTCCTCTAACCGTTTCAGCTGCATCGACACCGCAGATTGCGTGAGGTTCAAAAAACCGGCCGCGCGCGTCACGCCGCCCTCTTCTGCCACAGCCACGAAAGACCGCAGCGCCGTCATATCCAGATTTCGCATCATCACAATCCTTGATGGTGGACATAAGAAACATTCGTTTCACTTATGTCATCCCTTCGTCGACACATCAAGCATCGACATGCATTTACGCCAAACCATCACGAAAGGATATATCATGACCAGCTATGTTTCCGTCCGCCACTGCCGCCCTGCCCCGCGCCTGAGCGGTTTCGCCCGCCTTTTGCAGATGTTCGCCTTGCGGCGTCAGCGTCATCAGCTGTCCGGTCTGAGCGACGCGCAACTGCGCGATATCGGCCTGACCAGCGCGCAAGCATCACAGGAAGCATCGCGCAAGCCGTGGGACGTGCCAGCCACATGGCGCAACTGAGACATTTACCCTGTTTTTTCAGCATTATCCGCTGACCTGCGACAAACCCGCCCAAAAAGGTCAGAAACCTGCCCGTCAGGTGCGGATGCATCTTGAAAAACGCGCCCATGCTGCCAATATCTGTGCCAATACGCCATTCCGGCGTGCGTCATTCTTTTTTGGAGGTATCCATGGCTGAATATCAAACCACCCGGACCGTGGGCGGCGTTCGCACGGCGGCGATCGATGAGGGCCTTCGCGCCCATATGAATAAAGTCTACGGCACAATGTCCGTGGGCATGATCATCACCGCAGCCGCTGCTTGGGCACTGTCCGGTCTTGCAATCGCAACCGAACCCACCGCCTACCAGATCGGTGCAAACACATATCTGACCGAATTCGGTGCAACACTTTGGACAAGCCCGTTGAAGTGGGTCGTCATGTTCCTGCCGCTGGTGATGGTCTTTGCATTCGGTGCAATGATTAACCGCCTGTCGGCTGCCGGTGCGCAACTGTTCTTCTACGTCTTTGCCGCCGCGATGGGTGTGTCGATTTCGTGGATCTTTGCGGTCTTCACAGGCTTCTCGATCATTCAGGTGTTCCTGATTACGGCGATCGCCTTTGCGGGTCTGTCCCTCTGGGGCTACACCACGAAAAAGGACATCTCCGGCTGGGGTAGCTTCCTGATCATGGGCGTCATCGGCCTGATCGTGGCGTCGCTGGTAAACATCTGGTTGCAGTCGCCTGCGATCATGTACGCGGTGTCGATGATCGGTGTTCTGATCTTTGCGGGCCTCACAGCCTATGACACGCAGAAGATCAAGACAGACTACATCGCACATGCCGCACATGGCGATCAGGAGTGGCTGGCAAAGTCGGCGATCATGGGTGCGCTTAACCTGTATCTGGACTTTATCAACATGTTTATGTTCCTGCTGCAGCTGTTCGGCAACCGCGAATAAGCAACGCCACAGTCTGAGTTTTTCAGCCCCGCCCGACAGCACGTCGGGCGGGGTTTTTCTTTGTTCTGTTACATTGGGATGCAAGGGTGGCCGCACAATCTTGACCCAACGCCGCCAATGTCCTAGCCGACTGTGGCCTGACAATTCAGACCGGAGCCTTCCTGATGACACTTGACCGCCGCCTCATGGCCGAGGCCCTTGGCACGTTTTTCCTGCTGGCCACAGTTGTGGGCTCGGGGATCATGGCAGAGCGTCTGGCAGGCGGGAATATCGCGGTTGCTTTGCTGGGTAACACGATCCCCACAGGCGCGATCCTCGTGGTGCTGATCACAATCTTCGGCCCGATTTCGGGCGCGCACTTCAATCCCGCTGTCACGCTTTCATTTGCGATCCGCCGTGAAATCACCGTGCCGGATGCGGTGCTTTTTGTGATGGTGCAAATTGCCAGCGGCATCCTTGGTGTGCTGGCCGCGCACGTGATGTTTGAACATCCGCTTTTTGATCCCTCAACGACCGCACGCACAGGCGTGGGCCAGTGGGCCGGGGAATTTGTGGCCACCTTTGGTCTGGTTGGCACCATTCTGGCCTGTATCAAGGCCCGCCCGCAGGCGGTTCCCATGGCGGTGGGGCTTTATATCACGGCCGCCTATTGGTTCACGTCATCCACATCCTTTGCCAACCCTGCGGTGACAATCGCGCGCGGCTTTTCCAACACCTTTGCAGGCATCGCACCCGCCGATGTGGTGGCGTTCATCATCGTGCAGCTGATTGCCGCTGTGGTCGCGACCGTGTTCTTCAAGTGGCTGCTGGCCGAGGACTTAGTTAGTTAGCTTGCACTTCGGAGTTAAAGACATCGTATTCGGGCTTGTAGATATCGCTCCTCATTCCGAATGCACCCATGACCGAATGGAACGGGAAATCATGCGGATAGGTGACATCGGTGACAATCGCGTCTGTGGTCAGCCCGCGTGATTGTTTGAAGGCATCATTCATCCAGATGAAGAACGGCACTTCGAATTGTTCGGCAGGGGCAATGGCGGGCGGCACGCCGTGCAAATACATGCCCCCCTCGCCCAGCGATTGCCCGTGGTCGGACACATAGATCAGCACAACATTGGCGTTATCGATGCGATCAAGCTGATCGATCAGGTCGGCCATCAGATAGTCGTTATAGACCAGCGTATTGTCGTAGGCATTCACAAGGATCTGCTGGTCACACTCGGCCACCTGCACGGTTCTGCACACTGGCGTGAAAACTTCGAACGCTTCGGGGTATTTCTCGGAATAGCGCGGGCCATGGCTGCCGGTATGGTGGAACGTCACAAGGATGCGATCCGCCTCTGACGCGTCCAGCGCCTCGCCCAGTTTATAGTTCAGCGCGCCGTCCAGATAGGGATCAGGGCAATCGTCGCCTGCGCACTCAGCCACAACTTCGCTGCCGCGCATCAGGCTGGTGGCGTTAAACGGCGGCTCGCCCGCGCCGTTGGTACGGTAGATCGTCTCGACCCCGTGGCGCGTCATGTAGCTGACCAAAGGTTCGTATCCGGTGCGCGATCCGGCCTCGCGCCCTTCATGGGTATTAATGCACGCCATTGAGCCGATGGTGTTGGTGGAACACGCATCGCCGTAGGGAAAGATCGCCAGATCCTTATCGTCGGTATAGGGCGTGGTATCGCGCTCGTATCCATACCAGTCATAGTTGGCAGCCCGCGTAGCCTCGCCCAAAATCAGCACGACAATGTCTTTGCCCGCAGGTGCCGCGCCAGTGAAGGTCGCATCGGGCAGCAGTTCCTGCTCGCGATTGCTTTTGGCCTTTTTGTTGTAATAGCGGCCTGTGTTCACGACATAGGACCACGGCAAAATCCGTGCGCCCAACCGCGTGCCATGGGCGTCATACCAGAGCCATGTGAATGACGTGGCGAACAGAAACGCCAGCAGTGCGGCAAACACACCGACAGAGGCCGCAAGGGACGCAAACCAGCGCGGGCGGCGAATGCGGGCCTTCCAGATCGCGATGACGGGCAGCAGACCAAGCACCACAAAATACACCGCAATATGCCAGTGCCACAGATCAAATGATTGCCGCGTGTTTGTCCCAAGAATGTTAGAGATCATCGAGATATCCAGCTCAATCCCGTAGGTCCGCATGAAATAAAGCGCGATGGCGTTCGTGATGACAAATGCGGTCGCCACGATCTTGGCCAGCGTCACCGACACCGCCGCCAGCAGCAAAAGAAAGCTGACCATCAGCGCGATTTGCAGCACCTGAAGCGATATCACATTGACCAGCGCGTTTGATCCCGCGTCGGACACCGACAGCGCATAGCCCACAAGCGGATGCTGGAAAACGCCCAGATGCAGCAGTGCCACGGCCAGTGCGAACACATAGACCGACACGTCAAACCGCCATGCCCATAGCTTTTTCATTCCACTCATCCGTCGCTTGTGCTGCGCAATCAGACGCACATATGCCGTTCTGCCGCGTCCGACAAGCGGTGCATCAGGCTGGTGCCACCGCCGTTGCCTTGATGATCGCATAGATATGCTGGCCGCGTTGCAAATCCAGTTCGCGCGCGGCTTTTGCCGTGATCCCCGCCCAAAGTGCGGTGTTACCGGCCTGTAGTCCAATGGCGGCACCACCCTGCGTATCGCTATGCACGCTTGTCACGGTGACAGGCAGCACGTTTTGCGCCGATAGCCCCGTGGGCGGCCTCAGCGACAGGATGATATCATGGGCCGGCACGCGTAGCCGCATTCTGTTGCCAACCGTGCCAATCTGCCCCGCCAGCGTCAACGTGCCACCACTGAACGTCAGTGTTGTCACCATGTCATCCGCATCGTGCGCCGTGATCGTGTAGTCCAGCAACGCCCCGCGATCACCTCGCGCAAGCAGATGCGCCTGGGCCGGATCACCCAGAACCTGTGTCACCGGACCGGCCTGCACCACGCGGCCCGCCTGCATCAGCACGATATAGCTGGCCAGTCGCGTGACCTCGTTCATCGCGTGGCTGACATAGATCACCGGCACCTGCGTTTCATCGCGCAAACGTTCCAGATACGGCAGGATGTCTGCCTTGCGCGGCCCGTCCAATGACGCCAGCGGCTCATCCATCAGCACAAGGTCGGGGCGTCGCATCAAGGCGCGGGCAAGCGCCACCCGTTGCGCCTCACCCCCTGACAGGCTGGCCGGTTTGCGGGTCAGCAGATCGCCCAATCCCAGTAGCTCAACCAGCGCCGCCTCGTCATGTTGGCCGCCATAGCGCAGGTTGTCCTGCACGCTCAGGTGCGGGAACAGCCGCGCATCCTGAAACACATAGCCCACGCGGCGTTTGTGCGGCGGCGTCCAAAGACCTTTTGCGCTGTCACACCAGACCTGATCGCCCAGCGCGATGCGCCCTGTCTTTGGCCGCCAAAGCCCCGCGATGGCGTTCACGATGCTTGTCTTGCCCGCGCCGGATGGTCCGAACAGGGCGGTGACCCCGACAGGAGCCACAAAGCCCGCATCAAATTGCGTAGCGCCCAAGCGGCCCTGAATGTGCACGTCGAGCGTCATGACCGCACCCGCCGCGCGAGCCATTCCGACAGGATCAGCGCGCCCATTGCAAAGATGATCGACACGGCAACAAGGGCCAGCACGGCCCCTTCCTGCCCCGGCACCTGTAACAGGCCGTAGATCGCTGACGGAATGGTTTGCGTCTGTCCGGGGATCGCCGCGACAAATGTGATCGTCGCGCCAAACTCGCCCAGCGCCTTGGCAAACCCAAGCACAGCGCCCGCGATGATCCCCGGCGCGATGAGCGGTACTGTAACCGTACGAAACACCCGCCAGCGCGATGCGCCCAAGGTCGCGGCGGCATCCTCCAACCCTTCATCGACGGCCTCGATCGCAAGCCGGATCGCGCGGACCATCAGCGGGAACGCCATGATCCCCGCCGCCAGCGCCGCCCCCGTCCAGCGGAACGCCAGCGTGATGCCAAACAGGTCATAAAGCCATGCGCCCACGGCCCCTTGCCGCCCGAACACCACCAGCAACAGATAGCCTGTGACGACCGGCGGCAGGACCAGTGGTAAATGCACCAACCCGTTCACGATCTGCCAGCCCCAGAACCGTTTGCGCGCCAAAAGCCACGCGACGGCCACCGCAAACGGTAAGGCGACAATAGTGGCCCACAACGCCACCTTCAGCGACAAGGCGACAATGCCCCAAAGCTCTGGCGTCCACGTCATTCCGCGCAGCCCCCGACAGGGCAAAAGCCTGCGGCGGTCAACGTATCTTCCGCAGCGACAACCGCCGCCAAGAACGCCTTGGCATGGGGATCGTCCGACACTGCAGCACCGACATAGCGAATTGTGGGGTGCGCCGACGCAGGCAACTGCGCGACCACTGGCAGGTCTGGCACCACCCGCGCATCGCTTTGATACACCAGCCCCAATGGCACCTCGCCGCGCGCCACCAGCGCCAGCGCCGCGCGCACGTTTTCAACCTCGGCCAGTCGGGGTGCGGCGACCGCCCACAAGCCGAGGAGTTCCAAGGCCGCTTTGCCGTAAATCCCTGCAGGCACCGATGCAGTATTGCCCATCGCCAGCCGCCCTTCGCCAAGTGCCGCCATCAGCGCATCCGGCGTCAGGTCCAGCGGTGTGGCGTGGGCTTGGCCTACGATCACCAGCGCGTTGCTCGCAAAATCCACCACGGTGGTCGGGTCTACGGCATCCCGCGCCACAAGGTCATCCATCCACGCCACATTCGCCAGCAGCACAACATCGGCGGGCGCGCCAAAGCTGACCTGCCGCGCGATGGTGCCGCTGCCCGCGTAAGACACCACAACGCCGCCAAAATCCGCCGCTATCGCATCAAGCGGCCCTTTCAGGCTTGCTGCGGCAAAGACGACCAGATCGTCCGCGCGTACAGGTGCCGCGCAAAGCATCAGCAAAATGGCAAAAAGCTGTTTCATCGTGTCAACTTATCCGCGCCCCGCGCAGCACAGGCAAGCCCGCATCACACCCAAGCACCCATCCGCGCCTGCAATGTCTGAACGCGGGTCCGCACATCATCCGCTATCGGGCCGTCGCGCGGGGCGTCTTGTAAGGTCGTAATCCAATGGTCGGGCGGGAGTTTCACGCGCTTTTGCCCGTCCCATCGCAGCGCCCGCAGCACGGATTGCGCGGCATCAGGCAAATGGTCCGGCACCTCATAGCCATTCAGCGTCGCCCAGACGCCTGTCCAGCAGCGCCCCACCGACCACGGATTATAACCGCCGCCGCCCAGCACCACGTAGCGCGGTGCAAGCGCCATCAGCGCCCGCACCACCGCCCAATGCGCGTTGTTCGACATCGCAAGCCCCGACTGCGGGTCCTCCAACAGCGCGTCGGCCCCGCATTGCAGCACAATCGCATCAGGCGCGAATGCCTGCACGACGGGCAGGATCACCGCGTCGCGCACCAGCGCCGTATCACTATCGTTGCTGCCACGCGGCAGCGGCACGTTCCACACTTGCCCGACTCCGCGATCCGTGATCTTGCCCGTGCGCGGCCAGCGGTTTTCCTCGTGTACCGATATCAGCAAGGTATCCGGATCATCGGCAAAGGCATGCTCCACCCCGTCCGCGTGATGCGCGTCGATATCCACATAGGCCACCCGTGTGGCCCCGTTGCGCCGCAGCGACTGGATCGCCAGCACCGGATCATTGAGATAGCAAAACCCGTTCGCGCGATCAGGCATGCCGTGATGCGTGCCACCCGCAGGCGTGTAAATCACCCCGCCACGCGCCACCAGTTCACCCGCCAGCATCGCCGCCCCGGCTGACGTGGCTGGCCTGCGATACATTTCCGCGAAAACGGGATTGGACGGCGTGCCCAGCCCATGCCGCTGGCGCACCTCATCGCTCACCGATTGCGTGGCCTCTGCCGCTTGGAGCGCCGCCAGATAGCGCGGCGTGTGAAAGCTTGTCAGCGCTGCCGGTTTCGCCACAGGCGATGTAAGATACCGCGCGGGCGGCAGCCAGCCCAGCGCCCGCACCAGATCAAGCACCGTCGACACGCGCGGCACCCGCAACGGATGGGCGGCACCATAGCTTGATGTGCGGTAAATCTCTGCCCCGATCAGACGCGGGGCACCTCTTGCCACAGAGGCGTCATCATGTGACGTTACTTGCATAAAACCAACAATAGCGCCGAGCAGCCCGAAACCCATGGCCAAACGCACAAAGACCAAACCAAAGGTCCGGCCCCTGCACCTGCGCGGGGCTGCCAAGACAGATGTGCGCACGCAATTCGCCGCCCTGTGCTGGCGCGTGAAGGGCAAGCAGGTGCAGGTCTGCCTAATCACCAGCCGCAATACCAAACGCTGGATCGTGCCCAAAGGCTGGCCGATGCACAAACAAACCCCCGCAAGTGCCGCCGCCACCGAAGCCTGGGAAGAAGCCGGTCTAACAGGCAAGGCATCAAACACATGTCTAGGCGTCTACAGCTACCGCAAACCGATCAAAAAACGGCCACTGCCCATTCTGGTCCTCGTCTACCCTGTAAAGGTCAAGAACGTGCACAGTGACTGGCCCGAAAAGGACCAGCGCCGCCGCAAATGGTTCACGCCCGCAAAAGCCGCAACAAAGGTCGCAGAGCCGGCACTTCAGCAAATCCTGCGGGACTTTGATCCGGCACTTTTGTCGCGCAGCTAGGCTTGCGGGTCTGCGCGCACCCTCTATCTTAGGGGTATGATCCGCTACCATCTTACCTGTGACAACGACCACGCCTTTGAAAGCTGGTTCCAGTCCTCTGCCGCCTACGACACGCTGGCGGCGGCTGGCATGGTCAGTTGCGCAGTTTGCGGGTCCAGCACGGTCAGCAAGTCCCTGATGGCCCCGACCGTGACGGCCACCAAAGCACCCAAAGCCGCGCCCGCGCCGCTGGAAAAACTGCGCGCCGAGATCGAGGCAAACGCCGATGACGTCGGCAACCGCTTTGCAACAGAGGCGCGCGCCATGCATCTGGGCGATGCCCCCGAACGCCCGATCTACGGACAGGCCAATGGTGCCGAGGCCAAATCACTGATCGAGGATGGCGTGCCTGTCCTCCCGCTCCCTTTCATTCCCCGCAAAAAGGCGCACTGACCTATGAAAACAGCTTTGATCACAGGTGCCAATCGCGGCATTGGCGCAGAAATGCTTGCGCAGCTTAATGCAGATGGCGTGACCGCACGTGGCACAGCCCGCGATCCGTCCGGCGATCTGCTGGCCTGTGATGTGGCCGATGCCGCCTCCGTCACGGCGATGGCGACCGCATATGGCGATACCCCGCTTGATCTTCTGGTCTGCAATGCGGGCATTTTCATCGACCGTGACGAAACGATCGAGACAGGCTACCCCGCCGATATGTGGGCGGAGGAATTTGCCACCAACGTTACCGGCGTGTTCCTCACCATTCAGGCGCTGCTTCCCAACCTGCGCGCCGCAAAAGGCAAGATCGCAATCATCTCCTCGCAGCTGGGGTCCAGCACGCAACTGGGCACAAACGGGTTCATCTATCGTGCCTCCAAGGCCGCCGTGCTGAACCTTGGCATGAATGTCGCACAGACCGTCAAACCGGACGGCATCGCTGTGGGCATCTACCATCCGGGCTGGGTGCAGACCGATATGGGCGGCGAAAGTGCGGCTATCACGCCAGAGGCATCGGCAAGCGGCCTTATCGCACGTTTCAAAGACCTGTCGCTGGACAAAACCGGCTGCTTTGAAAACTGGGACGGGCGCCCCCACGCGGTCTGACCTGCATCATCTTCACCTGGAAACACTCCACTGGAGTGTTTCATTGACGGCTCGATTGCCCCAAATACGCATTCCGCACTCTCCAACTGTGCGGTCCCGGCAGCCTCGGCGCGGACAAAAAATGATGTGCGGGCACGCAGCGCACGCTCCTTTTGGTCAAACCTGCATTGCGTGGGGTCACTTAGCTGATTAAGAGACGCGGAAACAAAGGCAGCCTGACCAAGGACAGACCATGCCCACCCTCGTGATGAAATTCGGCGGCACATCCGTCGCCAACCTCGACCGGATCGCCCGCGCGGCCAAGCGCGTCGCTTTGGAAGTGGCCAACGGCTATGACGTCATCGTCATTGTCAGCGCCATGTCGGGCAAGACCAACGAACTGGTCGGCTGGGTCAACGACACCTCGCCCCTTTATGACGCACGCGAATACGATGCGATTGTGTCGTCGGGCGAAAATGTCACCGCTGGCCTGATGGCCCTGCGCCTGCAGGAAATGGATATTCCTGCGCGCAGCTGGCAGGGCTGGCAGGTGCCGGTGAAAACCACATCCGCCCACTCTTCCGCGCGGATCGAAGAAATCCCCACCGACAACATCACCGCCAAGTTCGGCGAAGGCATGCGCGTCGCGGTCGTGGCCGGTTTTCAGGGGATCAGCCCCGAAGGCCGCATCACAACGCTGGGCCGTGGCGGGTCCGACACAACTGCCGTGGCCTTTGCCGCTGCCTTTGGCGCGGAGCGTTGCGATATTTATACAGACGTGGACGGTGTCTATACCACCGACCCGCGCATCACATCCAAGGCCCGCAAGCTCGACAAGATCGCGTTTGAGGAAATGCTGGAACTCGCGTCCTTGGGCGCAAAAGTCCTGCAAACCCGCTCGGTCGAGCTGGCGATGCGCTACAAAGTGCGCCTGCGGGTGCTGTCATCATTCGAAGAACCGTCGGACAAAGCGGGCACGCTGGTCTGCGACGAGGAGGAAATCATGGAACAGAACGCTGTGGCCGGTGTGGCCTATTCCCGTGACGAGGCGAAAATGACCCTCATTTCCGTGGCCGACCGCCCCGGTATCGCCGCTGCAATCTTTGGCCCTCTGGCCGATGCAGGCGTGAATGTGGATATGATCGTGCAGAACATTTCCGAAGAAGGTCGCACCGATATGACCTTCTCCTGCCCCACCGATCAGGTCTTGCGCGCCGAAAAGGCCGTGGCCGACGCGATGGCCAAGGGCGAGATCAACTACCACGATCTGGTGACAGATGACGGCGTGTGCAAAGTGTCTGTCGTCGGCATCGGCATGCGCAGCCACGCAGGTGTCGCCGCCAAGATGTTCAAGGCGCTGCAGGATGAAAGCATCAACATCAAGGTTATCACCACATCCGAGATCAAGATCTCGGTGCTGATCGACCGCAAGTATCTGGAACTGGCCGTGCAGGCGCTCCACGATGCGTTCGAGCTTGAAAAAGCCGCATGAGCCTGCCGACGGTCATGTCCGGCGTGGTCCTGACGGGCTATGGCGGGCTGGACTGTCTGGAATGGCGTGATGATCTGCCGGTGCCGCAGGTCGGCCCCGACGATGTGCTGATCCGCGTGGCGGCGGCTGGCGTCAATAACACCGATATCAACACCCGCACTGGCTGGTACGCAAAGTCTGTGACAGCTGCGACGTCCGATGATGTGCGTCCCGCCATTGGCGAAGACGGCACATGGAGCGGTGACACGCTGACATTTCCGCACATCCAAGGTGCCGATTGCTGCGGTCACATCGTCGCTGTGGGTGACAACATCTCGGCCGACCGGATCGGGCAGCGCGTGCTGACGCGCACCATGCGCAACACGACCCAGCCTGACGGCACCAACAAGGTGGTGACCCAAGGCTCTGAAACGCAAGGCGCATTTGCGCAATACATGGCGGCACCTTCGTTTGACGCCATCACAGTCGCCGCCGATTGGACCGATATCGAACTGGCCTCGATCCCCTGCGCCTACACCACTGCCGAGGGCATGCTGGCCCGCTGTAATCTGGGCGCCGAGACCGTTTTGATCACGGGCGCGTCCGGTGGCGTGGGGTCAGCCTTGATCCAGCTTGCCAAACGGCGCGGCGCAACCGTCACCGCCGTGACCCAAGCCGATAAGGCCGCCGCACTGCAAGACATTGGCGCGGATCACACGCTGGACCACGACGCGCCCTTGCCGGAAAATCACTACGATGTGGTGCTTGATCTGGTGGCAGGCGCGCGCTTTCCCGATCTTCTTGACGCGCTCAAGCCGCAGGGCCGCTATGTGACGTCCGGTGCCATCGCAGGCCCGATGGTCACGCTTGATGTGCGCACGCTTTACCTCAAGGACCTGACGCTAATCGGGTCAACGGCGCAGCCTGCGCATATTCTGCCCGCTATCGTGTCCTATATCGCGGCAGGCACGCTCAAACCTTTGGTATCGGCAGTTTTTCCCCTGAATGATATTGCAGCGGCACAGCAAGCGTTCATGGCAAAGACCCTGATCGGCAAGATCGTTCTGGATGTGACACGTCCTGCGCCCTAATCGCGCTTCCCCTACCCCGTCCGGACACGTATGTAAGACCCAAGGGGAAAACTCATGCCGCAATCGATTGAAACAGAAAGCCGCAAACTGCTGGGCAAGTTGCGGATGGCACTGGCCGAAGACGGCGCAGGCCAGCAGCGGCTGGACCGCGTGGTGCAACTGATCGCGTCCTCCATGCGCACCGAAGTGTGCTCGATCTATCTGTTTCGTGATGCCGATACGCTGGAACTTTGTGCCACCCAAGGCCTGCAAGCCGAGGCCGTGCACCAGACCCGCATGAAGCTGGGCGAAGGTCTGGTGGGCCGAACCGCGCGGTCACGCCGCGTCATCAACACCGCCGATGCGCCAAATGCCAAGGGTTTCCGCTACATGGCCGAAACCGGCGAGGAACGCTATTCGTCGTTCTGCGGCGTTCCGATCCAGCGGCTTGGCAGCGCGCAGGGCGTGCTTGTCGTGCAATCCAAAGCCGCGCGCCAGTTTTCCGCCGATGAGGTTTACGCGCTCGAGGTTGTGGCCATGGTGCTGGCCGAAATGACCGAACTGGGTGCCTTTGTGGGCGAAGGGGCCGCGTTGACAGCCCCGCACCAGCGCCCCAGCCTGTTTCGCGGCTCAATCGCGCAGGAAGGCGCTGTTGAAGGTCAGGTTTACCTGCACGAGGCCCGCGTGTTGGTCACCAATCCGATTTCGGACGATCCCGAAAGCGAATTGATCCGTCTGCGCGATGCAATGGAAAGCCTGCGCAGCACGGTGGAATCCATGATCTCCGACACCGGCGGGATGAACGACGAACAGACCCAAATTCTTGATACCTACCGCGAATTTGCCAATTCGCGCAGCTGGCTGCGCCGGATGGAAGCGGATGTATCAAATGGTCTGTCTGCCGAGGCTGCCGTCGAGAAAGAACAGTCACTTGCCCGCGCAAGGCTCAGCCGCGCTGGCAGCGCCTATATGCGCGAACGCATCAATGACCTGGATGATCTGTCGAACCGACTTTTGCGCATCCTGACCGGCCAAGGCGCTGATCGGGGCGAATTGCCCGAAAATCCGATTCTGGTCGCGCGCAACATCGGCCCCGGTGAATTGCTGGAATACGGCAAGGCGCTCAAGGGGATCGTGCTGGAAGAAGGATCGGTAGGCAGTCACGCCACCATCGTGGCCCGCGCTTGGGCCATTCCGTTGGTGATCAACGCCAAGGCCATTGTGCGCGAGGCGTTGAATGGTGATGCCATTCTGGTCGACGGCGATCAGGGTATCGTTCACCTGCGCCCCGATGAAACCGTGCAAGGCGCTTTCCGCGAAAAGATCGCGATGCAGGCGGCGGCACAGGAACGCTATGCGTCGATCCGCGACCTGCCTGCCCTAACCAAATGCGGCACCGATATTACACTGTCGATGAACGCGGGCCTGATGGCCGACCTGCCTTCGCTGGAAGGGTCAGGTGCCGCCGGCGTGGGATTGTTCCGCACCGAATTGCAGTTCCTGATCCGCAACAAAATGCCCCGCCGGACCGAACTTGTGGCACTTTACAGCCGCGTGATGGGGGCCGCCAAAGGCAAACGTGTTGCCTTCCGCACCCTTGATATCGGGTCCGACAAAGTGCTGACCTACATGAAGCCCAACGACGAGCCGAACCCCGCGATGGGCTGGCGTGCGATCCGTGTGGGACTTGATAAGCCCGGCGTGCTGCGGATGCAGTTACAGGCGCTGATGCGCGCCGCCAACGGTGGTCCTCTGACGCTGATGTTCCCCTTCATCACCCAGCTTGAGGAATTCCGCACCGCCAAGGCCGAGATCGAAAAGGCCAAGAAACGCGAAAGCGTGTTGGGCCACCCTCTGCCCTCATCGCTTGAGGTGGGGGCGATGCTGGAAACGCCATCACTGGCTTTTGCGCCGGATGCATTTTTCGAAGAGGTCGATTTTGTGTCGATCGGCGGCAACGATCTGAAACAGTTCTTCTTTGCCGCTGACCGTGAAAACGAACGCGTGCGCAAACGCTATGACACGCTGTCATTCAGTTTTCTGGATTTCCTGTCTCTGGTCGTGGAGCGGTGCGAAAAAGCGGGCACGCGCCTTTCATTTTGTGGCGAGGATGCGGGCCGCCCTGTTGAGGCACTGGTATTTGCCGCCCTCGGCTTCAAATTCCTGTCGATGCGCCCCGCGTCGGTGGGTCCGGTCAAGCACGTCCTGCGCCGCGTTGATCTGGGCGACGTGCGCCGCGTGATGGATGAAGCACGCGCAAACGGTGATCCGTCGGCCCGCCGCGCTGTGGCTGACTGGCTTGCCTATCAGGTCTGACCCATGCCCGACATGACCACCGACCCGCAGGTTTTCTTTGACAAAGGCTGCGGGCGGTGCGCGCGGTTTGACACACCTGATTGCGCGTCACGCATCTGGGCCGAAGGGGTCGCAGCCTTGCGCGACATCTGTCTGGGTGCTGGCCTGCACGAGACAGCCAAATGGGGCTTTCCGGTCTACATGCAAGGCAAGCGCAACATCGCAATGATCGGCGCGTCACAGGCGCATTTCAGCCTGAGTTTCTTTCACGCGGGCCTGCTGGACGATCCCGCGGGCGTCTTGCAGAAGTCCGGCCCGCATACGCAAACCGCCGATCATCTGCGGTTTGCCTCGCTCGCTGATCTGGCCGCGATGGCGTCCCGGATTGACGACTTTCTGGCGCAGGCCAAAGCCAACGCCGCCGCAAATCGCAAACCCGCCAAGACACAGGCGCAGTTCGACTTACCGCAAGAGCTGGTTGATGCGCTGGATGCAGACGATGAACTGGCAGCGGCATTTGCGGCCCTGACACGCGGGCGGCAGCGCAGCTATGCCATTGTCATCGGTCAGGCGAAGAAAGCTGAAACCCGCATTACGCGGATCGCCAAATATCGTGACAAGATCATCGCGGGCAAAGGCACGCAGGACTACTAAGCGCGGTTCACCGGTAATTTGGCCGCCGCCAAGACGCGGTGGAATTCGTCCAGCACGGCCTCGTCCCCATGGTCACGGGCGATCTTGCGCAAGCCAAAATGCACATGCGCCATGCTGACGTAATAGTCCACAAAGGCAAAGTTGGTGCCAGCCCCCGCTGCCGCACCAAGGATCGGCACCGCTTGCGTGGCGAGCTTTTGCGACAGGACTGCCGCAAATTTCGGCGCGATCTTGGCGATCAGCTTGTGCAACGCGGCCCCTGACAGGCTTAGCCGTGCACCGACAAAGGATGTGTCGACCCCGTCATCATCGCTGCCCGGTCCGCCTGCGCCAAACACCGCCAGACATTCCTTGCGCGTGTCCTCGCTTAGCGGATCTTCACCGTATTCAGCGGCGACGCCCTGCACGGCGCGGAAGATCACGGTGGTCGCGACCGGCAATTCGGCAAGGGCGGTCGGCAATCCGCCCACGCCCCCAATCGCGCCAGAGATTGCCCCCAGAACGCGGTGCATCCGGTCCGATCCGGCCACCTTTGAGAAGGCACCGCTGCGGGACCGCTCTGCCGCTGAATAGCTATACGTCAGCGCTGCACGGGCCGCGCCGTCAATCTGGGATCGCACACCTTTCGGCAGCATCTTCATCCCGTCCTCAACCTGACCGCCCACGAAGTTGATCGCACTCATCAACACGCCATTGGCCTTGCGTTGACGCGCAGCCAGCGCCGCGATCTGCGCCTTGGCGTCATCGGTCAAAGGGGCTGGTGCATGATCGGGATTCACCAGTTTAAGGTTCTTTTCGTCCATATCCATACTTTCAAAATGGGGGCCGAATGCACGAATTGCAAACTGTCAGTCCGTTGTGGCGGGTGTGACATCGCCTGTGACACCGTCCCAAGCGCCATCGCGCAGGGCCAAACCCAGCACGCGGTCGGGGTTTGTCGGCGGCGGCATGACCACGCCGTCAAGCCGTTGAAAATCAAAGCGGGCGTAAAACGGCAGGTCGCCAACCAGCATGATCCTGTCCCAGTTTGCCAAACGCGCGGCCTCAATCGCCTGCACCATCAAAAGCGCCGCAATGCCTTCGCCCTGACGCGTCGGGTGCACCGCAATCGGCCCCAGCAAAACGGCCACCTGGCCGCCCACCATAACAGGCCAGTTGCGCACAACGCCTGCCAGCACCCCGTCGGGGTCGCGGGCGGTAAAGCACAGACCGGCAATCGGCGGACATGCGTCACGCAGACGATACGACGACAACGCCGTCCGGCCCGGCGCAAAGCAGGTGTCATAAAGCGCCTCGACCTCCCACCAGTCGGCGGCAGTTTCAGGGGCCAGAGCGATCTTGATATGTTGGTGCATGATTTCTGTCTGGCCTTGCGCTGGATCACACGCTACCCCCAAGGCAACTGGACGAAAAGGGGAAGTGCATGTTCTACCACCCAAAAGACGGCCACGGCCTGCCCCATGACCCGTTCAAAGCGATTATATCGCCCCGCCCTATCGCGTGGGTGTCGACCCGCGACGCGCAGGGCCGCGATAATCTGGCGCCTTATTCGTTCTTCAATGCCATCGCCTCCGACCCGCCGCAGGTGATGTTTGCCTCCAACGGGCAAAAGCCGGACCGTGACAACACCAAAGACACTGTTGGCAACGCGCGCGATACGGGCGTGTTTTGCGTCAATATCGTCAGCCACGCCCTGCGTGATGCGATGAACGCCAGTGCGGCCAATGCAGCACGCGAAACCGACGAATTTGCGCTGGCCAATCTGGCAAAGTCAGAGGCGCAAGGGATCGACTGCGCTTATGTATCAGACGCGCCCGCTGTTCTGGAATGTCGCGTCACCCAGATCATCGACCTGATCGGCGACACCAATATCATGGTCATGGGCGAAGTTGTCGGCGTGCATCTGGCCGATGCCTGCGTGGTCGATGGCGCGTTTGATGTGACCAAGTATCAGCCGCTCGCGCGGATGGGCTACATGGATTATACGACCGTCAGGGATGTCTTCCAGCTTCAGCGGCCCAAGTAGCGCGCCAGCAAGCGCACCACATCAACCTGCGCGCCAAGCCGTGCTGCCAGCAAGAACACGCCACCAAATTTGCGCTGAAGTAGCAAAACATCAACCGGCACAAGTGGCGGGACAAAACCGTCCTCGGCCAATGCCATGCCCTTGGCCTGCATGTGGCGCGACAGGGACGTGTCAGAGAAATCGACCCGATCACCGGCCTGCAAGTGGTCAAACACCATTCCCATCATCGCGATGATCTGGTCACGATGCCGCTGTGCGGTGTCACTGGCGACAAAGCCGATATCTTGCGCAATCTCGCCCAGTGCAGGCAAATCACGATCCAGCCCTGCCAGCATCAAACGGCGATACTGGTCGGTGACCACAGGATCAATCTGGCGGGCAGCACCAAAGTCCAGCAACACAATCCGGCCTGTGTCCGCCTGATACAAATAGTTGGCGAAGTTCGGGTCGGTCTGCATCGCGCCCAGCGTGAACAGCTCTTGCAAGGTCAGATCAATCAGCTTTTCGGCGACCGCGTTACGCACGTCCTGCGGCGCGCTGACCATCGCCTCAATCGGCTCACCCGCAACGTAGTCCATCGCCAGAATACTGTCCGTGCTCCAGTCTGCGTGCATCGCGGGCACCACAAATCGCGGGTCCTCTGCCAGCAGTTCACCAAAGCGCGTGAGCCACGCCCCCTCGCGGGCGTAGTCTGTTTCCTCGTGCAGTTGTTTGGCCGCTTCCTCCAGATAGGGGCCGATGTCGATCCCCTTGGGCAGCAAGCCGGACATGCGCATCAGCGCGCCGACGTTGGCCACGTCACTGTCGATACTGCGGGCCACGCCGGGGTACTGCACCTTGACCGCCAGATCCCGCCCGTCCTTGAGCAGCGCGCGGTGCACCTGCCCGATTGAAGCGGCAGCGATGGGGCGCACGTCAAACTTGGCAAACGACGCCAGCCAGCGGTCCGGCCACTGCGCGGCCAGCACCTGTTTCAGCTGGGCGGGCGGCATGAAATGCGCATCGTCGCGCAAGCGCGCCATGATCTGCGCCAGTTCCGGTGGCAGCACATCACCGCTGTCCATCGACACAAGCTGCCCGATCTTCATCGCAGCACCGCGCATCTGCGCAAGCTGGTCGGCCACGCGGGTCATGTTGCGTGGTGTCAGCAGCAGATCACGCATCTTTGGCCGTTGCCCGCGCCCGACCTGCGCCAGACCGTTGAGCGCCATATTGCCCGCCACGCCTGCCGTCATCGCGCCAAGGCGACTGACGCGGCCGATGCGGCTTGATGGCACGGCCATCGCCTGCGCTTTGCTGGGTTTGTCACTCATGCCCATAAACTAGGCGGCAGAGGCGCAAAAGCAAAAGCCCCGCAAGCATGACCTGCGGGGCTTTCGAATTTATCGCGGTGGGCGGTTTAGTGGTCGCCCAGAATACCTGTGCGCACGCCGTAATCCACGGCCACTTCGTAATCGGGATCATCATCGCTATCGACCACAAGGTGCCCCGCTTTGGACAGCAGTCGGTGGCAGTCGCGGCTCAAATGGCGCAACTGGATTTGCTTGCCCAGCGCCTGATACTTTCCGGCCACCGCCTCGATCGCCTGTAACGCGGATTGGTCAACCACGCGGCTGTTTTCAAAATCCACGATGACCAATGCGGGGTCAGTTTCGGCCTTGAACAGCTCTGAAAATCCATCCGAGGAGCCGAAAAATAGGGGGCCTTGCACCTGATAGACCTTGGCCTTTTCGGGTGTCTCGTAGGTGACGGCGTGAATGCGGGTCGCGTTGTTCCACGCATAGGCCAGCGCGGACACGATCACGCCGACCACAACGGCGGTGGCAAGATCAGTGGCCACGGTCACCACGGTGACAAGGATGGTCACAAACGCGTCCATCTTGGGCACCTTGCGCAGGATGGTCAGCGAGTTCCACGCAAACGTGCCGATCACGACCATGAACATCACGCCCACCAGTGCAGCCAACGGGATCTGTTCGATCAGGCCCGATGCGAACAGGATGAACGCCAGCAAGAACAAGGCCGCGGCAAGGCCCGCCAGCCGCGTGCGACCGCCGGATTTGACGTTAATCATCGACTGGCCGATCATGGCACAGCCGCCCATGCCGCCAAAGAAACCCGTCACTGTATTGGCCACACCCTGTGCCAGACATTCCTGACTGGCGCCGCCACGCTTGTTCACAATCTCGCCCACAAGGTTGAGCGTCAGCAGGCTTTCGATCAGGCCGATGGCGGCAAGGATAACCGCATAGGGCAGAATAATCATGAAGGTTTCCCACGTGAGCGGGACTGCGGGGATATGCAGAACAGGCAGTCCGCCTTCGATGCTGGCAAGATCGCCCACCAAAGGCACATCAAGGCCCAGCACAATCACGATCAGCGCGACAATTCCGATACCTGCAAGGGGTGCAGGGATCAGGTTTGTCACCTTGGGCCAGACCCAGATAATCGCCATTGTCAGCGCGGTCAGCGCCAGCATCAGATAGAGCGGCAGACCCGACAGCCATTCTCCGTTGGCCATGCCGTGACCACCGCCGCCATGCGCCGTGCCCGGCACCTGAAACTGACCCAACTGGGCCAAGAAAATCACAATCGCCAGACCGTTCACAAAGCCTAGCATCACAGGATGTGGCACAAGACGAATGAACTTGCCCCAATGCATAAAGCCCACGACCAGCTGGATCAGACCCATCAGGATCACGGTCGCAAACAGATATTCGACACCGTGCACAGCCACCAGCGACACCATCACCACGGCCAGCGCACCCGTCGCGCCCGAGATCATGCCCGGACGCCCGCCGATCAGCGCTGTGATCAGGCCGACGATAAAGGCGGCGTAGAGCCCTACCAGCGGCTCCACCCCTGCGACAAAGGCAAAGGCCACGGCCTCTGGCACAAGCGCCAGTGCGACGGTCAGACCCGACAACAGTTCGATCCGCACGCGTCCGGCGTTCATCGGGGTTTCGGGGTCGCTCATGGAAAGGTTGTCGGCAAATCTTGCCAGAAGGGCGCGGGCCATCGGAATACCTGTGGTTGGAAAGCGGTTTTGCCAGCCGCCTAAACGACCATAGCGGCAATGTCACCCCCGCAGCCGCGCCTGCAACCGATTGCCGCTGCGGGCTTTGCGCACTTGTCACAGGCTGCACGCTCTGATTGTCTGGCTGGGGCAGCGCGACAAAAGAGGCATGACGTGACCAAAATCGGCATCATTGGCGGATCGGGGATCTATGACATGGACGGGCTGGAAGATGCCACATGGGTCGCGGTCGACAGCCCGTGGGGCACGCCGTCGGATGCGATGCTGACGGGGCGGCTGGACGGTGTTGATATGGTGTTCCTGCCCCGCCACGGGCGCGGCCACGTGCACAGCCCGACCGACGTGCCCTACCGCGCAAATATTGATGCCCTCAAACGGCTTGGCGTAACCCATGTCGTCAGCGTGTCCGCCTGCGGATCATTCCGCGAGGAGATGGCACCGGGTGATTTTGTAATCGTGGACCAGTTTATCGACCGCACTTTCGCACGTGCCAAATCGTTTTTCAGCGCGGGCTGCGTGGCCCACGTGAGCGTGGCGCATCCGACCTGCCCGCATTTGTCCGATGCCTGTCACACGGCCGCGCGCGACGCGGGGATCACCGTTCATGCGGGCGGCACCTATCTGGCGATGGAAGGCCCGCAATTTTCGTCGCGCGCGGAAAGCGTGATGTATAAATCATGGGGCTGCGATGTGATTGGCATGACCAACATGCCCGAGGCCAAGCTCGCCCGCGAGGCAGAGCTTTGCTATGCCTCTGTCGCGATGGTCACGGATTATGACAGCTGGCACCCCGATCATGGCGCTGTGGATGTGGCAGAGGTCATTGCAACCCTGCAAGGCAACGGCACCAAAGCCGCCGATATGATCCGCCGCTTGCCCGCCCTGACAGGCGGTCTCGCCACAGTGTGTGGGGCGGGATGCCAAACGGCACTGGACAACGCCATTATGACAGCCCCTTCCAAACGCGATCCGGCGCTGCTGGCCAAGCTTGACGCTGTGGCGGGGCGCGTCCTTTAGATGTGGCGCGCCAGTCTTGCCCTGATGATGGCCTGTGCCCTGCCCGCATGCGCGCAGGACTACGTGCGCACGGATGGTCAGTTATCGGACAATGATTTCTACCGGCTTGTGGCCTGCGGTGCCGCACCAGGCGGGCGGTGTGACTTTGATATTATCCGCTGGGCCCCCGAGGACGCTGCCAGTCTCAGCTTTGCGATCGCGCCGTTTCCCGAAGATTATCCGCGCCGTTTGGCGGAGCGTTTACCGGATGCGCTGGATCAGGCCATCGTGGCGATCAATGATGCGGGCGCTGATCTGCAAGTCGTGCGCACCAACAAGCTGACTGCGGCCGACGTCGTGATCTATCCGCGCAACTGGCAGGCAGGTGACCGAATGACGGGCCTGCCGCGCGCGCAGGTCAACGGGACCCGCATCGGGGCAGCGCATGTGCACGTCTGGTGGGGCGGCGACAACTATATCGACGACGCGCTGATTGTCATGGGCGCAACCATCGAAAACGACGAGGTGTTCCCCATCCTGCTTGAGGAAATGACCCAGTCGCTTGGCCCTCTGACCGATATCAAGAACCCATGGTACAATAACCGGTCTGTCTTTGCCGAGGACAGTAATACGGTGATGAAACTGGGCGCACAGGACCGGATGGTCTTGCGCAGGCTCTATGGTTCATGATGAAAGCGCGCCAGATTATCCGACGTTCACAAAGGATCGCCAGCTTATGAAAACCGTCTCCGACTACATCCGCACGATCCCCCATTTTCCGCATGAAGGCATTATGTTCCGTGATGTGACCACGCTTTTCAGCGACCCGCGCGGGTTTCGTCTGGCGATTGATCAACTGCTTCACCCGTATGTTGGCACGCAGATTGACACCATCGTCGGGTTGGAAGCACGCGGATTCATCCTTGGCGGGGCGATCGCGCACCAGTTGTCACGCGGCTTTGTCCCGATCCGCAAGAAGGGCAAACTGCCCGGCAAGACCATCGAACAGGCCTACACGCTGGAATACGGCGAGGCTGTCATGGAAGTGCATGACGACGCGCTGCAACCGGGTGAGAAAGTGCTGCTGGTCGATGATCTGCTGGCCACGGGCGGCACCGCCGAGGCAGGCATCAAACTGGTTGAGCGTATGGGCGCCGAGGTTGTGGGCTGCGCCTTTGTCATCGACCTGCCCGATCTGGGCGGGCGCAAAAAGCTGGAAGCGCTGGGCATGGACGTGCACGCCCTTTGCGCGTTTGACGGCGACTAGGACCACGCCAAGCGACAATCCCCGCATAGGGCCACTGACGCGAAAGTTGAATTGCATCACCGCCCGCCCTTCGGCATATTGACGGCCAAACAAGATCAAGTCGCCGCCCGCAATTTCGGGCCCCAAGTGACAAGCAAGAGGCACGCTATGCAGCGCATTTTTATCGCCCTATCGTTTACCGCTCTGGCCGCATGTTCCGGCGGATCGGGCCAAATTTCGCAGGCGTGTCTGGATGCAGATCGTCGGGCGGCCACACCACAGCTATGTTCTTGCGTGCAACGCGCCGCCGACCGGACGTTGTCATCGTCCGATCAGACCCTTGCCGCAGGCTTCTTTGAAGATCCGCAAGAGGCGCAGGATATCCGCCAGCGCGGTATCCCCAGCACATCGGCCTTCTGGCGCCGCTACACCGCTTTTGCCAACGATGCGCGGCGCAACTGCCGCTAACGGCTGGCCGCACGCCCGTTTTGCTTTTTAGTCGATCACAAAGACGCCAGTTTCGCGTGTGGTAAACTCCTGCGCGGGGCCGGTTGTCGGGGCCAATCTGATTGTCTGGCGCTGTTCAACTGTGCCGACGGCCACAAGGTCACTGGCCGCACCGGTGGCGGATTCGCGGTCAATCATCGCATTGATCGTGGCAGGAAAGGCCGTCACGGTTGCACCTTCGAAATTGCCATTGCCGCCGATTGCCTGACCCGTAAAGACACCGTTGGCATCTAACATGCCGCTTGTGATCGTCAGATCATCCAGGTCAGCACCCTGTTTCGTGGGCAGGAAGGGCACAAAGCCGTTTGTCCGGCGATCTGTGATGCTGCCCGCAAAGGTGCCCTCGCCCAGATTGACGGTCACCTGCGTATTGCCACTGACCTGCGCTGCGTTATCAAATCCCCCCGAACGCAGCGGTGCATTGGCATCACGGATAAAGCCGCGATACGGACCACTTAATTGCGCGTCACCCGCAATCTGAACAGTCGTGTCCTGCCCGCGCGACAGGCTCAGCCCGTCTGCGGCAACAATGGTGTTTGTCTGCTGCACAAAAACGGACCCCACCAAAGAGCCTGCCGTGCCAACCAGATACTCAAACGATTTGTCGAGCGGCTGACCAAAAGCGATTGGATCTGTGACCCCAAATGTGACGCCCTGCGTCAGATCAACAGGCTGGCCGTTGATCACGGGCATCGTGCCGTCACCGCCGTTTGATAAAACCACATCGCCCGATTGCAGCGCTTCGGGGGCCAGCATTAATTGCGGAATGTCCGGCCCCGACGATGATCCGCCACAGGCCGATACTCCGACAGACGCAACAACAGCGCAGGACAACTTTACTAGATTTGGCATTCAAAATCCTCTTGTTTGAAAAAAATTGGGGGTTAGCGCAGCACACCGCGGTTTCGCATCACGCGGGCATAGACAATCAACAGCAACAAAACGCCGATGATGGCAGCCGTGAAGGTGGCCTCAAACGGTCCACCCATGGTCAACGCGGATGGATCGGCAATGCCATATGTATAGACCATCGATGCGGCCAGCCCGATCAGCGACAGGCGGAACGCTGCAACCGCAAAGCGCGATCGCAACAGCAAAAGCAGCGACCCGATGACCGAGAACCAAACACCCACAGGCCACGAGACATCAAACCAAAGCGGCGCATTCTGTAACATGGCGAGGCGCTCGTCTGGCATCTGTGCAAGATACTCCGCACTGCCGGACCGGGTCATGACATAGTCAAAGGCTCCGCCCGCGTTCCAGAGCAGCGACAGCACCCCGACAATCCAAAGGTGGATGGGTGTTTTCATCAAATGTTCTCCCCTTCAAAACGGCAACGACGGAGAAATACAGACCGCCGCCATGCAAGGCGTCCAGCGCAGATGTGTTGGCCCAAAACGGCCACGTCTCCGCTTATGTCATAGATTAAACGCCGATTTCCGTGTTCGCGCAAGAATTTCGCATGTTTGGCCACTTTGCCAGTCCGCGACCCATTGGCCCGCTGCAAGTGTTCGACAAGCGCCTGCGCGTTGGCTATCAGACCTTTATGACCACCGATCTCGCCAAGCTTGCCACCGATATCGCCGCAGGCAACCGCCGTGCACTGGCCCGCGCCATTACGCTTGTCGAAAGCGGACGCGGCGACCACCGCGCCGATGCGCTGACCCTTCTCGATACGCTGGGCACCACACAACAAGCGCTGCGCATCGGTCTGTCCGGCACGCCGGGCGTGGGCAAATCCACTTTCATCGAAAGCTTCGGACTTATGCTGACGGGCATGGGCAAACGTGTGGCGGTGCTGGCGGTTGATCCATCGTCGGCGCGTTCGGGCGGCTCCATCCTTGGCGACAAAACCCGCATGGAGCAGCTGTCGCGCGACCCGCTGGCTTTCATCCGCCCCTCACCATCGCAAACGCAGCTTGGCGGTGTGGCCCGCCGCACCCGCGACGCGGTGGCGCTGTGCGAAGCGGCAGGCTTTGACATCGTCCTGATCGAAACCGTGGGGGTTGGCCAATCCGAAACCATGGTGGCGCAGATGGCCGATCTGTTTGTGCTGCTGCTGGCTCCGGCGGGCGGCGACGAACTACAGGGCGTCAAACGCGGCATCATGGAAATCGCCGATCTGGTGCTGGTCAACAAGGCGGATGGAGACCTCAAGGCACAGGCCAGCCGGACCTGCGCCGACTACGCCGGTGCCTTGCGTCTGATGCGCAAGCGCGCGCAGGATCCCGATGGTTTCCCAAAGGCACTGACCGTATCTGCGCTTGAAAACAACGGACTTACAGGCGCATGGGAGGCGATGCAGACACTTTCAGACTGGCGACGGGACAACCACATCTGGGCCACAACCCGGGCCGCGCAAGCCCGCTACTGGTTCCACGAAGAGGTGCGCCTGCAACTGCTGGCCCGCCTGGCAGAAGACGCCAGCCTGCGCGCCAAACTGGCCCAACTCGAACAGGCTGTGACTGATGGGGCCACCTCCCCCGCCGCCGCTGCTGCAAGCGTCATTGCAACGCTGGACAGCTGACCTTTCGTCACACTACAGGCGGCCTGTGCATTTTGCGCATCTGCCCGTCACAAGCGGGTTGACGCCCCAGCGGAATCCTCCTACATCCCGACATCTGAATTCAGGGCCTCCCGCGTGGGGGCTCAACCGTTTGACAAAAGGTGACCCGCACCTCCTGCGCGTGACACCCACTTAGACAAGGAATACGCTTATGTCGCGTCGTTGCGAACTTACCGGTAAAGGCCCGATGTCTGGCAACAATGTCAGCCACGCCAAGAACCGCACCCGCCGCCGGTTCTTGCCAAACCTGCAGGACGTATCCCTGCGCTCTGACACGCTTGGCCGCACATTCAAGTTCCGCGTTTCCAACGCAGCCCTGCGCACGGTCGATCACCGTGGTGGCCTTGACGCATTCATGGCCCGCGCAAAAGAGGCGGAGCTGTCCACAGGCGCGTTGAAAGTCAAAAAAGAGATCGACAAAGCAACCGCCTAAGGCGCTGCTTTCTTGGATCAATGCACAAGGCCCCCTGACCGCAGGCGGGCCTTTTTGCATGTCTGGTGCTTGCGATCAGCTTGCATATTGGTCCTACGGCGGACACTGGGTGCGCCTTTGACCAAAAAAATCGCGTGCGGCGCAGCCGCTCCGTTTGGTCAAACGTCGGTATCGCCGTAATCGGCCAGCCCTTTGCGCCCCTTCGCGGTCAGGCCATAGACACCCTTTTCCACCCTCTCGAACCAGCCATAGTGATCGTCGCGCATAATGCGTGTGGCATCCGGCACCTCGGCCCACTCCTTGACCTTGGCGCCTTTTGACGGGCCGTGCACCGCCAGAAACCGCGCACATGCCACCGCGTCCTGCCGGTAGCCAGTCACCAGCCCGTGCCGCGTCGCCCCGCCCGCATTGGGATCACCCTTGAGCCTGTCAAACGCCTTGAGCAGGCGCTGCTTTTTCTTCTTGATCGTGCGGGCCGCATAAGGCCCCGGATCGGCGTGCGCCTCGACGTGACCGTCGCGCAGCCGCACAGTCAGCACACCCAGCCCCACGCGACGGGCCAGCGCCACGTTGTCCTTGAGCGCCCGCGCGAACGGCTTGCCGGGCTTGTGCGGCACCGCCACATAGACAAGCTCCGTCACGCCCAGCCGCGCGATCCCCTGATGGAACAGCGCCAGCGAAAACCCCAGCTTCAGCTCGACCACGACGGGATCTTCTTTCCCGCGCATGGCCACAATATCTGCCGCGCCCACCTCGCCCTTCACCTCGTAGCCCTGCCGTTGCAGGAACGCTTTGACGGGCGGGTAAAGATCAGCCTCTTTCACACTGTCGCCAGCCATCGCCATTCGCCTTGTGATCGCTGCATATCGGCCCTTCTTTTTTGGCCCCGTGACAGGGGCTGCGCACCTGCTATAAGGCGGCCAAATTCCACGACCAACCCCAAGGCATGCATACCATGACAACCCTCGTTTTCGGCCACAAGGCCCCCGACACTGATTCCACCGGCTCTCCGTTGATCTGGGCGTGGTACATGAACCACCTTGGCCTTGACGCCAAAGCCGTGCTGCTGGGCACGCCCAACACCGAAGCGGCCTTTGTCGCAAAGCGCTGGGGCTTTGATCTGCCCGAAATCATCGGCGATGTGGCCAACGACCAGCCCTGCGTTGTCGTGGACACCAACAACCCCGCCGAATTGCCCGCCAATATCAACAACGCGCATATCACGGCGATCATCGACCACCACAAACTGGTCGGCGGTCTGGAAACATCCGGCCCGATTGACATCACGATCCGCCCGCTGGCTTGCACGGCCACCATCATGAACGACTTGATGGGCGAACACGCCACCCAGATGCCTGACGCTGTCAAAGGCCTGATGCTGTCGTGCATCCTGTCTGACACGCTGGAATTCCGCTCGCCCACCACAACCGCGCAGGACCAGACACTGGCCGAGGGGCTGGCCGCCGCACTGGACATCAACATCACCGATTACGCCGCCGAGATGTTCGCTGCCAAATCCGACGTCTCACGCTTTTCGGATGCGGAACTGCTGCGCATGGACAGCAAGGAATACACCGTTGATGGCAACGCCTTCCGCGTCTCCGTGCTGGAAACCACGGCCCCCGCGATCGTGCTGGACCGCAAGGACAGCCTGATGACATCCATGGTTGACGTGGCAAAAGAGGACGGCGTCGATCAGGTGCTGCTCTTCGTCATCGACATCCTGAAAGAAGAGGCCACGCTGCTGGTGCCAAACGATCTGGTCAAGACAGTGGTCGAGCGTTCGTTTGGCGCGCAGGTCACGGGCGACACGGTGGTCCTGCCCGGCATCATGAGCCGCAAAAAGCAGATCATCCCCAGCCTGACGGTCTAAGGCCAGCAGGCTGAACCAAACTTCCGCTATTGAGTTAAGAAATGGGGCGCATCCGGCGCCCCTTTCCATTTGTGCACGCGCGGTGCACGGTCAGTGTACGCCCGGTGCACACCACTTTTCGCGCCCAAATCAAAGTTAACAGGCCCCCTGAATATGACCCAGATCATCAACACTTTTGCAGATATCTCTTCTGACTATGACGCCGCCTTCGTGGACCTGTGGGGCTGTATGCACAACGGCATCACCGCCCATCCCGCCGCCGTAAAGGCAATGCAGGATTACCGCACGCGCGGCGGTGTTGTAATCCTTGTCACCAACTCCCCGCGTCCGTGGGACAGCGTCGCAGACCAGATCCTTGGACTTGGCGTGCCTGATGATGCTTGGGATGCAATCGCCACCTCCGGCGACAGTGCGCGCGCGGCGATGTTCCGCGGTGTGGTGGGGTCGAAAATCTGGTTCATGGGCGAAAGCCCGCGCGATGACGACTTCTTCAAGCCTTTGAAAATCATCGACGATCCGGTCGAAATCAAAAAGGTCCCCTTGGAAGAGGCCGAAGGGATCGTCTGCTGTGGCCCGTTTGATCCGCTGGCCGATGTGGATGTGAACCGCCCCGAATTTCTCTATGCCAAGCAGAAAGGTCTGAAGCTGCTGTGCGCAAATCCCGACATCATCGTGGATCGCGGCGATGTCCGGGAATGGTGCGCGGGCGCGCTGGCCGCTCTTTATACTGAAATGGGCGGTGAGAGCCTCTATTTCGGCAAGCCACACCCGCCGATCTACGATCTGGCCCGCCGCAGGCTCGCCGCGTTAGGGAAATCGCCATCAGACCCACGTATCATCGCAATTGGTGACGGGATCGGCACCGATATTTCCGGCGCCTTGCAAGAGGATATTGATTCCCTCTTCATCTCCGGCGGACTAGCCGCAGCCGAGACAAAAACCGACACGACACCGGACCCGCAAGCGTTAAGCGATTATTTACAAACGGAAATGATATCGCCGACATATACAATCGGGCATCTGCGCTAGGCAAAAAGGGCTTGCCATTGCTGCATTTGCGAAGTAATAAAATTTCAAACTGACGCCAGTATGTGATTTTTAATTACCGAACGGAGGCAGCAATGCTTGATAACGCACCCCGCGGCACGATCTGCATCGAAGACATTGAAATCGGCATGGTCCGGTCGTTGCGTAAAGTGATTACCGACCGCGATATCGAGCTGTTTGCCGAAGTCTCCACAGATAAAAATCCCGTTCATCTGGATGAGGATTACGCACAGGACACCATCTTTGGCGGGCGCATCGCCCACGGCATGCTGACCGCCGGTCTGGTGTCTGCGGTGATTGGCGAACAGCTGCCCGGTCATGGCACCGTTTATCTGGGTCAAAGCCTGAAATTTCTGGCCCCCGTGCGCCCTGGCGACATGGTGGTGGCCGAGGTTGAGGTGACCGACATTGACCATTCCAAACGCCGTGTGACCATGAACACGCGCTGTCTGGTGAACGACAAAAAGGTGCTGGTGGGTGACGCAACTGTGCTGGCCCCGTCGCGTAAATTCGACTGACCTTGCACCGCTGACGCGCCCGCGCTAGGCATCGCCCATGCGCATCATCCGTGACACACTTTTCATCGATCCTGCCGACCGAGGCGCTGCTGCGGCCATCGGCAATTTCGATGGTGTGCATCTGGGCCATCAATCGGTTATCGACCTGACGCGCACCGCGGCTGATGCCGCTGGCGCGCCGCTGGGTATCATGACGTTCGAGCCGCACCCGCGCAGCTATTTCTCGCGCGATCCCAAGCCCTTCCGCCTGATGAACGCCACAGCCAAGGCAAACCGTCTGGAAAAGCTGGGTGTTGAGCGACTTTATGAAGTGCCGTTCAATGCAGCCCTCGCCGCCTTGCCCCCGCGTGACTTTGCGCAGACGATTATCGCTGACCGTCTGGGCCTGAAACACGTCGTCGTCGGCAGCGATTTCTGCTTTGGTCAGGATCGGGCTGGCACCGCCGCAGACCTTGAAACCTTCGGGCAAGAAATGGGCTTTGGCGTGACCATCGCGCCGCTTTTGACCAGCGGCACAACGGCAGTTTCGTCAACCGCAATCCGGCAGGCGCTGACCGATGGTGACCCTCGCGCGGCGGCAAATATGCTAGGCCACTGGCACCGGATCGAAGGCACAGTTATCCGTGGCGATCAACGTGGCCGCGATCTGGGTTATCCGACGGCAAACATGTCGATCACCGATCTGCACCAGCCCAAATTCGGCGTCTACGCGGTGAAAGCCACCGTGCGGGACGGGCCTCATACGGGCGATTATCACGGTGCCGCCTCCATTGGTGTGCGTCCGATGTTTGGGGAAAATGTGCCGAACTGCGAGACATTCATCTTTGACTTTTCCGGCGATCTTTACGGGGCCGAAATCTCCATCGCCCTGATTGAATTCCTGCGCCCTGAGCTAAAATTTGACGGCCTTGATGCGCTCATCACCCAGATGGATGCCGACTGCCTGCGCGCCCGCAATATCCTTGCCGATGTCTGACCGGTTCTGGGAAACAAAACCGATGGCCGATTTTTCCCGCACCGAGTGGGAAAGCGTCTGCGACGGCTGCGGCAAATGCTGCCTGAACAAGCTGGAAGACGAAGACACCGGAGAGGTCGCGCTGACCCGTGTCGCCTGTCGTCTATTGGACGATGCCACCTGCCTGTGCACGCAGTATCCCATCCGCCACCAGTTCGTGCCCGAATGTATCGTGCTGACGCCCAAGACGTTGAAAGAAAACCTGTATTGGCTGCCCCAAACCTGCGGCTACCGTCTGCTATACGAAGGGCGACCATTGTTCGACTGGCATCCGCTTGTGTCCGGTGATCCCGCATCGGTGCACCGTGCGGGCGTATCTGTCAAAGGCATGACCGTGCCGGAATTCGAGGTCGACGAAGACGACTGGGACGACCACATCATCGAGGAGCCAACCTGATATGTTTTTTGCATCCGATAACGCAGGCCCCGCGCATCCGTCTGTCATGCAAGCCTTGGTTGACGCCAACGCGGGCTACACCTCTGGCTATGGCGCGGAACAGGCAATGGCCGATGTGACCGCCCAAATCCGCACCGCGTTCGAAGCTCCAGACGCCGCCGTGTATCTGGTCGCCACGGGGACAGCCGCAAATTCAATTCTGCTGGCCACAATGGCGAACCCGTGGGACACGATCTTTTGCTCGCCCATGGCCCACATCCACGAGGATGAATGCAACGCGCCCGAATTTTACAGCGGCGCGAAGCTGACGCTTGTGCCTGCGACCAATGCCAAAATGACACCCGACGCCCTGCGCGCCGCTATCGCGAATGAAGAATCGCGCGGCGTGCATGGCCCTCAGCGTGGGCCGGTATCGATCACGCAAGTCACCGAAAAAGGCACTGTGCACAGTCTCGAAGAATTGCGCGCGTTGACGGCTGTCGCCAAGGAATTCGATTGCCCTGTCCACATGGACGGCGCGCGTTTCACCAACGCGCTGGTGTCGCTGGGTTGCACCGCAGCCGAAATGACGTGGAAATCCGGCGTGGACGCTGTCAGTTTTGGCGGCACCAAAAACGGCCTGATGGGGGTCGAGGCATGCGTGATTTTCGACCCAAAACTAGCGTGGGAGTTCGAGCTGCGCCGCAAGCGTGGCGGGCATCTTTTCTCCAAGCACCGCTACCTCTCTGCCCAAATGGCGGCCTATCTGAAAGACGATCTGTGGCTCGATCTGGCGGCCAAGGCCAACGCCCGCACCACACAACTTGCGACAGGTCTGCGACAGCACAATCAGGCCGAGCTTTTGTTCGAACCTGATGCAAACATGATCTTTGCCCGTTATCCACGTCGCGATCACAAACGTCTGCTGGATGCCGGTGCCAATTATTATGTCTGGGACGGTGATGCCCACGCGGGCGATCCTGACGAACCACTGATCGCCCGTCTGGTCACCGATTGGTCCGCCACGCCAGAGGCTGTGGACCAGTTCCTGACCGTGCTGCGCGACGGCAGCTAGGCGTTATTCAAGCAGCACCTGAACGCGGGCTGTGTCACCCGCCGCATCAATGACCGTCAGCGCCGAATAACCCGCCCCCAGCACGCCAAGATCAACCTCGCGGGCATGGCTGGTCAACACCGGCGTACCATTCGCCAGCCATGTAAAGGGCGCCTGCCCATCACGCACTTTGGCGGTCAGACGGTCCACTTCAAGTGCCGCGCCATCGGGCGGAAACGCGATGCGCGGGCCCTGCTCTGCTGACACCCCACGCGGGCGAAATCGCTGCAAGGCTTGCGGTAACTGCGCAGTCGGCAGCAAGAGCGTGGCAGCAGGCGGGGCCGCGATAGGGTCAATCTGCGGCTTGATCCGGTCAAAAGCTGCGAACATCACAGGTGCTGCCAGATCACCGCCAAATGCCCCCGGCACAGGCGTGCCATCCGCCCGCCCCATCCAGACTGCCACGACATGCCGCCCGTCAAAACCGATCGCCCACGCATCGCGGTGGCCGTAACTGGTACCGGTTTTGTAAGCGATACCGGTGCCTTGAACGCCCACCGGGCGCGGGACCTCAAGCAGAATATCCGCGATCTGCCATGCGGCAACATCGCCCAGCACGCGGTGCGGCGTAAATGCTCCTGACGGCTCGGACTGCCAACGGACATCCACAGCCAGCCCCCCATTGGCAATCGCGGCATAGCTCCGCGCGAGATCTTCCAGCGTCACACCAACGCCGCCCAATGCCACGGCCAATCCTGCACGCCCGCCCGGCACTTCCGGTGCGGCCCCTGCCCGCCTGAGCCCTGCAATCAGATGCTGCGGCCCCATCGCCTCAAGCACGCTGACAACCGGAATGTTCAGCGAGTGTTGCAATGCCGTGCGCACGCGAAGTTCACCGCGATAAAGCCCGTCGAAATTCTGCGGGGCATAGCCGCCAAAGTCTGTCGGACGATCCGCGATCAGTGTTTCGGGGTGGATCAGCCCCTGATCAAATCCGATCCCGTACACCAGCGGTTTCAACGTTGATCCCGGTGAGCGCATCGCTTGCGTCAGATCGATAAATCCGGCCCGCCCGTCTGCGCGATAGGCAGCAGAGCCGACCGAAGCCACGATTTCGCCAGATGTATGATCCAGTGCCAGAATTGCCACCTGCACACGGTCGCTTCGCCCTGCGACAGCATCGGACGCGAGGTTTTCAAGCGCGCGCTGGACCGTGCGATCCAGCGTCAGCGCGTGCTGCACTGTGTCAGGGTTTTGGGCGATCACGCGGTCCGCGAGATGCGGCGCAAGTGCAGGGACAGCATAGCGGGTGTCTGGCACAGCGCGGATCGTGGCACCGGCATAGGTTTCAGCGTCCACCAGACCCGCCCCCAGCATCCGCGCCAGCACGCGGTCGCGGGCGGCGGTTGCAGCCTGTGCATCACGATCAGGGCGGCGCCTTTCCGGCGACTGCGGGATCGCGACAAGCAGCGCCGATTGCGCAGGTGTCAGTCGTATGGGCGGCTTGCCGAACCACGCCAATGACGCGGCCCGCACACCTTCGATATTCCCGCCAAAAGGCGCGCGATTAAGGTAAAGCGTTAGAATATCGGACTTATCGAGTTGGCGCTCCAGAGCAAGCGCAAGCCTGATTTGCCGCAACTTGCCGCCCCACGTGCCGGTGCTGCCATCCTCCAACAGGCGGGCGACCTGCATTGTCAACGTGGATCCGCCCGACACAATCCGACCATGCCACAGCGCCTGCCCAACCCCGCGCATAAGTGCCACAGGATCAACGCCCGCGTGGTCGTAAAACCGTTTGTCCTCGTAGCGCAGCAGCATGGCGATATAGGCCGGATCGACCTCATCCAGCGCGGTTTGCATCCGCCATCGCCCGTCCGCCACAGTGTAGGCGCGCAGCAAATCGCCGTGCATGTCACGCACTTCGACCGATTGCGCGATCTCAAGCGGCGGCGGGACCGTATTGTCGATCCAACTGTCGAACTGGTCCCGTCCGGCGGCTGCCAGCCACAGCGCAAGCGCAAGGATGACAAGCCGATTCATCGTCTACTCGGTCACGACCACACGGGACGCATCTGTCCGCGCACGCAACTGCGGACGATACATATCCTCAACACTGGCTGCCGGATGGTGGAAGTTACCCGGCGACACGGCCCGCACGATATAAGCCAGTTGGAACGGATTATCCGAGCGCCAGTCAACCGCCGCAAGGAACCTGTCTGAACGGAATTCAGCGTTTTCGCCGCGAATGGGGGAAAGCCAGTCCATGCTGCGAATATCGCCGCCCTGAAGCAGGTTCGGATTGTCGATCTCAAACCCCGCTGGCAGCGGATCATTGACCATAAGCCGCCCTTCCTGCCTGCCAAACGGTGTCACTGTCAGCACAGTCACCAGTCGCGTTCCGGCAGCGACATTGGTGGCTTTGACAGCGACGCCATCGGTGGTGAAATACTCCCGCCGGATCGCGTATCCGTTGCCGCCTGCTGGCACCTCTTCGGAAGGCACGCCAAAGGTTGTCACCGTGATTTCGGTGTCACGCGGACTGGCGTTTGCCACGGCGATCGCGCGACCGGTGGTATCGTCTTCAAGCACCTGCAAGATGGGGCCATCAGGGACTTGTCCGTCGATAGTGATGCCTTCGGTGCGCAGGTCCCGGATCAATGCGTTTGCCGCAAGCAGGGTCCAAGACGCCTCTTGCGTGCTGGCGCGGCCTGTGTCGCCAGCAAGCGCGAGGGTCAGCGTATCGCGGTCCACCGCGTTTGACCCCGCCTCGACCGCAAGCGCAAGAACCGCAGCCGTGTCACGGCGATAGGTGCCATAGTCAGCGCGCCAGATCGCGCGTTCGGCTGTTGCGTAGTTGATCGCAAGCTTGCGGCCAGCCGCGCCAAACAACATGTCGGCACGGCGCTGATCGCCATATTGCGCAAGAGCAGAGCCAAGCTGCGCCAGTGCCACGGCGCTAAACGCATCCGCCTTTTGATCCGCATAATAGCGCAGATCACCCACGGCAGCGGCCCCCTCGCGGGCCAGTACCATCATGGCGTAGGCCAGATCACTGCCGCCGCTGTCAAAGTCGGGGTAGTAGTTTACGCGGTTGCGCAGGTTATCAATGGCATTGCGGAAAGCGAGGTCGGGCACAACATGCCCCTCGGCCCGTGCACGGCTTAGAAAATCGGTAACATAGGCATCAAGCCACATATCGCCACTGCCTGCCCGCCACAGACCAAAGGCGCCGTTGGCGGACTGGTTGGCCAACACCTCTGTGATGCTTTGTGCAATACGGTCTGACAGTTGTCCGCGGCTTCCCAGCCCCATCGCCGCAGCGACGCTATCAAGATAAAGCAGCGGCATCGCGCGGGATGTGATCTGTTCGGTGCAGCCGTAGGGATAACGGTCAAGCGATGCCAACAGGCCTGGCGCATCAAATCGGGCCAAGGCCCCGACCGACAGTGTGGCGTGACCTGTGCCCGCGACCATGCCATCAAACACATTGCTGTCGAAACGGAATGTTGAACCAGACGCCAGCGTGAACCGCGAGATACGGCTGACCTCGGGATCGTTGGCAACAACCGGCACGGTTAGCGACTTTTCCAGCACTTGGCCGTCAGGCGTGGTCAGCGTCACCGAAATATCATGCACGCCGGTGTCAAATGCGCCGAAGGGCACAGCATAGACCAGCTTTGCGCCCTGTCCCAAGGTGATCGTCGCGGGCGGCAAATTCGCGAGCGCCAACCCATTGGCAGCAATCGTCAGGCCCATGTCACCTGCTGGGCCATCAGCGTGAACAATCTCAAGCAGCATCCGGCTTTGATCACCGGGGGCCAGAAACCGCGGGACAGAAGCGGTGACCACAACCGGATCGCGCACCAGCACATCAGCCTCCGCCTCGCCCACGCCTGTGGCTGACCATGCGACAGCCATCAGCTTTACGGTGCCGTTAAAGGCTGGCAAATCAAACGACACCGTTGCCCGCCCATCCGCGCCCACCATGACCGGACCCTCGAAATAGGCGACCAGTTCTTCTGTCGGTGGTGGGCTTTGCATCGACATTCCGGCCATCGCGTCACCGCCAGAGCGGACAGTGCCCATGGTGCCGTTCATCCCGTCAATCAGTCGCCCGTACAGATCGCGCATCTCAACGCCGAGCTTCCGTTGACCAAAGTAATGGCCGGACGGATCAGGAGCATCAAACCCCGTCAGGTTCAAAATACCAACGTCGACAGCCGCAAGCGTGACATAGGCCGTGCCCCCTGCCTGCACGCCATCAACCTGCACGGCAACGTCAAGCGGGCCGCGCGGTTGGGCCGTTTCGGGTGCGTCGATGCTGACGGAAAGTGCCTTTTCGGCAGGATCAACGGCCGCGTAGCCCAGCCCCAGTGCGCGCGCAGGATTGCGGCCAGCATCGGCGTCCATCGGGCGGATCACGGTGGCGCTGACATACGCGCCTGCACCCCACTCGGCTGTGACGGGCAGCGCTATGACATTTTCGCCTTCCGTCACCTGCACGGTTTGCATTGCAATCAGCTGGTTCGACATGACTGTCACGACCGCCGTGCCTGCATACCGAGGGACGATGCGGAAATTGGCCGTGTCACCAATGGCATAGCTTTCGGCATCAAGGGATGCTTGCAGCAGATCAGGCGTATCGGTTGTTTCGGCTGGCGCATACCAACCTGCATAGAAACTGACGGCAGAGGTCAGATAATCCGCGCCTGTCCTTTCTACCACCAGTTCATAGCGCCCCCAATCGACGGTCGCGCCAACGGTCAGTGGCGCATCGCCTAGACGACCTGTGCCTGTAGCGATCCTTTCGCGGCGCGTCACAGGTTCCCAGTTCCAGTCGCCATAAAGCGAATACCACTGATAGCGCGTTGTGACGCGGTTGAGCGTCCACTGGATATCCATTGGCGCGGCTTGCAAATCGGGTCCAAGCCCGATGACCTGAAACTCCGCGCTGCTGCCCTCGCCGACCACACCGTCAAACAGCGGCTTGATACCGATCATGTCGGTGCCGGGCAGAACGGGGGTGGTGATCTGGCGTTCGACAGGTCGGCCAGACCCTTCGTTCACGCGCGCAGTCACACGCAGTTCGAGCGGCTGGTTCGCTGACAATTCGGGCAAGACCACATCAACGGTCGCTGTTCCGTCGGTCGCCGTGCGGCCACCGTCCAGATAGGTCAGTTCCGCATCAATCGGCGCATCGTAGCGCCCGAACGCATAGCCCTCAAAGCCTTGCAGATCAGTGGCCGCACGCAAAAGCGCCTCGCCCTCAATGCCCAAATCACCGGCGGGAGGGCCAAACAGATAGCGCGCCTCAATGCCAAGTGTCACCGCATCACCCAGTGTGATTGTGTCGGGCAAGTCCAGATCAAAGTCGATCCGCTCTGGCAGGAAGTCCTCAACCAGCACAGACTGTGACGCAAGGGCTGGCGCATCGACATCCGCTTTCAGCGCGACCCGCCACGTGCCGCGCGGGGCAGAACTGGCCACGGGCAAAGCAAAGACATGACCACCCGCCATCCCGTCCACGGAGGTCGTGCGGCTGTATTCAACCCCGTCAGGACGGGTCAGGATCGCAGTCAGCGGCACATCAGCCAGCACGCCCGCCTGCGCATCCCGCATCAGGGCAGTCACGTGGATGATTTCGCCCGCACGATAAGCCCCGCGATCCGTTGCCAGAAAGACATCCATCGGTGGTGCGGGTTCGCGGCCTTCGACGCCACGATCTGACAGATCAAACGCGGCAGATTTCAACGACAGAAACGCCGCATCATCACCGGCGGCATCGGCGACGGTCACAAGGGCTGGCGCATTCACACCAAGACCGCGCGTCAGACCGGCCTCGAACCGCGCAACGCCCTGCGCATCGGTTGTGGCCGTGCCCAAAACGGCGTTGCCGTCAGACAGCAAAGTAACCTCGGCCCCCGCCTTGGCTGCGGCATCTCCCAGCCCGCGCACGGAAACCGTTAGCCCGTCCACGCCCAGATATGTGGCGATGCCCAGATCAGACAGCACAAACCACTGGGTCGCAGGCGGATTATCATAGGGATCAGCGCCGGGCACGGCGGCAGACAGAACGTAGATGCCAGCGGGCTCACCCGCCAGAACGTCTTGCAGCGGAATGCGGGTCAGCACATCGCGGTTCAGATCCGTGCCGGTCTGCGCGGTCCCTTCCCAGACGGTCGCGGCAAAACGCTGTTCGATGTATTCTTCGTCGTAGGCATAAAGCGGAGTGTTGAAATAGCCTTCCTGCATGGCACGGATCAGGTTGCGGTCAGACATGCGGCGTAGGGTCAGATCCACTTCTGCCAGATTGACCGTTTCAACGGGCACGGCGATATCGCCCAAACGCGGCAGCACGTAAGAGCGGGACGTGAAGCGCACCTCTGGCGATCTATCACGCACATAGAGCGTGAGATCGGTCGGGCGCAAAAGCACTTCGCCGCTGGCAGCCGGCAGACCTTGGCGGAGCACGATGCGATACCGTTCGCCATGCTGGACACCCGAAATGCAAAGCTGTCCATCGTTTACCTGCACCACAAGCGCCGGATCGGGAAGCTGGACGTACGGTGTGTAATCCACCCCTGCCTTGACCAGCTCTTCGTTGAACGTTGCACAGATGCGGGGATCGGCGCTGTCGCTTTCAACCTGCGTATCCGTGACGCGAAAACCGTATTTGCCGATCGCATCATCAAGCGCATCGCCAAGGCGGGCGGATGGGCTGACATCATTTGCAAGGCGCAGCGCAGGGATCATCGTGCGTCCGCGACCACGCTCTTCAAGGCCCAGCGCAAGTTCGTAAAGCGCATCAGCGCGGTCCGCGTCGGTGACGGCACGCAGATATCCGGCCACGGCGGCGTGGGTCATACGACCCCGCACATTCGAATTGCTGTTGGTGCGGATCGCGCTGGCATAGGCCAGCCAATCGGCGCTCACATCGGTTTCGGCCACACGAGCACCGGATGTGCGCTGAAGACCCGAGTTTTCAGACCTGTCACGCCCGATCGATTGTGCAAGCGTGTAAGCACCAGTCAGATCGCCCGACGTCAGAAAATCCAGATCAGCCGCTCGGCTGGCGGCCTGTTGCAGGTAGATCGGGCTGGTTTGGTAGACCTGCCCTGAAATCGCCCCCTCGTAGGGGGAATACTCTGTCACCGTTCGTTTGGGGAAACAGGCGTTCGAGCGGGCATTGAATGTGAACGCCTGACAGGATGCGTCGTTCAGACAGGCCGCCTCGCAGGCTGCAAGGGTAGTATCAAAGATATTGGCAAGGTCGCTGCCCAGAAAATCCACGTTGCGCGTAATGATGATCCGCTTGTCGGGCACCACTTCACTGGTTTGGGCGGTGGCCGTGAGGGCTGCAAAAAACACGGCAGAAATGGCAATAAATGCGCGGGCGAAATGCGACATGCGAATGCTCCGATCTGAAATATGCCTTCGATGGTGGCACGGGTTTCAGATTCGGGCAATGCCGCGAAAGGTGAGGTATTCCGTAGGTTTTGTGCAGAAAACGTATCTAGTCCGCTTGCGGATAGTCGCGCAGGAACACCATTTCGGTGTCACCGGACAAGGCTGGCTCAAACTTGTAACCGCCTGTATCAAACGCCTTGATATCGTTTGCGTCGGTCAGTTGGTTCTGGACGATATAGCGGGCCATCGCACCGCGGGCCCGCTTGGCGAAAAAGCTGACGATACGGGGTTTGTCGTCTTTGACTTCCATAAATTTCGGCGTGATGACCTGCAGTTTCAGCGCCTTGCGATCTGCCGCGCCAAAGTATTCCTGACTGGCGCAATTCACCAGCGTTTGGGTTCCAACGTGATCCGCTTGCGCGTTCAACGCCTTTGCAACGGTGTCGCCCCAATAGTCATAAAGCGACGTGCCACGCCGCGTTTTCAGCCGGCTACCCATTTCGAGACGATACGGCTGGATCGCATCCAGAGGACGCAACAAGCCATAGAGGCCCGACAGAATGCGCAGGCGGTCCTGCGCCCAGATCAGATCATCCTCCGACAGGGTTTTGGCCTCGAGACCCTGATAGGTATCGCCGTTGAACGCCAAGGCAGCGGGCTTGACGATATCATCGGCAGGAGCCGCCGCAAAGGCACGGAAACGGTCACGGTTCAAACGTGCCAGATCATCCGAGATGCCCATCAGCTTTTTCAGATCACCCAGTGTCAGGTTCTTGGCCGTCTTGGACAGGCGCACCGCATCGTCCTGAAAATCAGGCTGGGTTGGCGCAACCGCGACGGGCGCCATATCAAGCGATTTTGCGGGCGAAATAACGGTCAGCATGGCAGCGGTCCTTTGGTTCGGGCGTGTAGGGTGATGTATTGCGGTTTGCAGGTTTTGCCAGCGGTCAGCCGCTTTCAAGCACCTCGAGAAATGCATCACCAAAGCGTTCGGCGTAGCGGTCACCGATCAGGCGGGTCAGACCGTCCATATCCGCACTACGCAACTGGGCCACTTTGGCAAGTTGCGACGCACTCAGGCTCATGGGTTTGTCCGCGCCGTGCGGTCCGCGTTGTAATTGCGACTGGACAGACAAAAGCCTGTCGTAAATTTCGCCCTCGCCACGGCCGGCCAGCTTGCGGCGTTGCGGGTGCACATCCTCTTGCGCGCCTGCAACCACTTCGAGAAAATCGCGCCCGTAGCTTTCCAGCTTTTTGGCACCAACGCCGCCGATCTTTGCCATATCGTCCAGCGTTTGCGGCTTGGCCTCGGCCATTTCAATCAGGCTGCGATCATTGAAAATGATATAGGCCGGCACGCCTGCCTGTTCGGCCAGAAAGCGGCGTTTTGCCTTGAGCGCGGACAAAAGCGGCGCGTCCTCTTCGCTGACCAGCATCCGCACCTTGGGACCAGAGCCGCGAGCGGCGCGGATCGTGTCACGTCGCAGGGTGATTTCTTCCTCACCGCGCAGGATCGGGCGGGCCTTGTCTGTCATGCGCAGCGCGCCATGCCGGTCGGGGTCGGGACGCATCAGGTCATGCCCCATCATTTGCCGGAAAATCGCCTGCCACTGACGTTTGTCGTAATCACGGCCAACGCCATATGTCGGCAGCGTTTCGTGTCCTCGCTGTCGGATCTTATCAGTGTTGGCCCCGAGCAGGATATCGATCAAATGACCCGCACCGAACCATTCTTCGGTCCGCAAGGCGGCTGACAGCGCCATGCGCACCGGTGTTGTCGCGTCAAACACTTCGGCGGGCTTGTCGCAGAGATCGCAAGTGCCGCAAGTAACCTCTGCCTCGCCGAAATAGCCCAACAGCTTTTCGCGGCGGCATTTCAGCGCCTCGCACAAACCAAGAAGCGCATTCAGCCGCGCGTGGTCTGCCATGCGGCGTTCAGGCGGGGCCAGCCCCTCATCAATCTGCTGGCGGCGGTAGCGGATGTCATCGGGGCCAAACAGGGTCAGCGTTTCGGCAGGCGCACCGTCACGGCCCGCGCGCCCAATCTCCTGATAATACGCCTCAATCGACTTGGGCAGGTCGGCGTGCGCGACCCAACGGATATCGGGTTTATCGATGCCCATACCAAAGGCCACCGTGGCCACGACAATCAAACCGTCTTCTTGCTGGAAACGGCGTTCCACGTCACGGCGGTCCTGCGCTTCCATTCCGCCATGGTAGTGGCAGGCAGAGTGACCGCCCTCGCGCAGGGCCTGCGCCAGGGTTTCGGTCTTGGCCCGCGTGCCACAATAGACAATGCCGGATTGCCCCTTGCGGGCGGCGGCGAAATTCATGATTTGCGCACGCGGGCCGTCTTTTACGGCGAATGCCAGATGGATATTCGGGCGGTCGAAACCGCGCAGAAAGCTGGCAGGTTGCTGGCCATCAAACAGTTTCTGGATAATTTCAGCCTGCGTTTCGGCGTCCGCCGTCGCAGTAAAGGCCGCCAGCGGCACATCCAGATCACGGCGCAACTGGCCGATCCGCAGATAGTCGGGGCGGAAATCGTGGCCCCACTGGCTCACGCAATGCGCCTCGTCCACCGCAATCAGGCTCACACCTGCGCGGCGCAGCATTTGAACAGTGCCCGACGCGCCCAGCCGTTCGGGCGCCATGTAAAGCAGCTTCAGCGTGCCCGCCTCAAGCGCCGCCCAGACGGCATCGGTTTCCTCTTCGGTATTGCCAGAGGTCAGTGCACCCGCCGCAACGCCAGCGGCTTGCAGTCCGCGCACCTGATCGCGCATCAGGGCAATTAGCGGGGAAATCACCACCGTCACACCGTCACGCACCAATGCGGGCAGTTGAAAGCACAAGGATTTGCCGCCGCCGGTTGGCATGATCGCAAGCGTGTTGCGCCCGTCGATTACCGCATCGACGATATCCTGTTGCCCGTCACGAAAGGCGTCAAAGCCGAAAACATCACGGAGTAGCGTGGCAGCGCTCATCACGTTTGACCTGTTGTTGTTTTTTGTTCTGCTCTTGCCTGACAGTCGCAGAAAACCGCTTGGCAAACAACTGCGGCAAATTGGATTTTGCCCGTGCCACCGGAAAAAATCATGCAAAGCAATTTGCGCCCCACCACCTGACGCTCTAGCTGTAGGCCAAAGGGAGAGACACGCATGGGTGAAATCACACTGGTCCGGCATGGGCAGGCGAATTCGGCGGCCACAGACGAGGCGGGATATGACAAGCTGACTGAGCTTGGCCATCAGCAGGCGCGCTGGCTGGGCGAATGGATGGCCGCACATGACGGCGCGTTTGATCAGGTTTTCGCAGGTACACTGCGCCGCCAGCAGGAAACGGCGGCAGGCCTTGGGTTTGGCAATGTGCAGACCGATGCACGTTTGAACGAGATCACGTATTACGACCTGACCGCCGAGATGGATGCCCACGCCCCCGACATGAAGCGCGACGGGCCAGAGGATTTTGCAACGCATTTCCCCGCCACACTGACCGCGTGGCGTGACGGGCATATCAAGGGCACGGAAAGCTTTGACGCCTTCGGTCAGCGTGTGGCCGATGTGCTGGCAGAGGCCGCCCAACCCGGCAAGCGTATCCTGTGTGTTACGTCAGGCGGCGTGATTGCCCGCGCTGTGGCGCATATCCTGCATCTGGATATCCCCAAGATGGCCCAGATCGCGCTGCCGATCCTAAATACCTCGGTGCATCGCATCCATGTCACGCCCCATGGCCCGATCTTGGCAACCTTCAATTCCGCACCGCACCTGGATCATGCCGACAGGCTGACCGCGCGCACCAATTACTAGGACACCGCCATGATGAAACTGCATTACAGCCCCGGCACGATTTCCATTGCAGTCGCGATTGCGCTTGAGGAAACCGACACCCCTTACGAGGCGATCCGTGTCGATTTCGCCAGCGGTGCCCAACAAGGCGAGGCGTACCGCGCCATCAACCCCAAGGGGCGTGTCCCGGCGTTGGAAACGCCACAGGGCATAATCACCGAAACGGGTGCAGTGCTAGAATACGCAGCCCCCGCCCTTGTGCCGGATGATGCCTATCAGGCTGCGCGCATGCGCGAGGCGATGTATTATCTGGCGTCCACCATGCATGTGGCCCATGCCCACAAGATGCGCGGCCACCGCTGGGCTGACGAGCAGTCCAGCTTTGACGACATGAAAGCGAAAGTGCCGCAGAACATGGCCGATTGCTGCGCCTATCTGGAAGATCAGTATCCGTTTGATCCCTGTGTTCTGGGCGACGATTTCACGCTCGCGGATGCCTATATGACTGTTGTGTTGGGATGGCTTGAAGGCGATGGCGTTGACATCACCATCTATCCCAAACTGGCGGCCTACCTGATCCGGATGCGCACCCGTCCGTCTGTCCTTGCCGTGATGGCAAAAGGAATGTTGTCATGACCCATTTCTGGATCCGCGCCGAAGAACGCGCCAACGAAGAACGCACAGGCATCACGCCCGACGGCGCGGCCAAACTTATCGCGGCCGGGTTCGACATAACAGTTGAGGAAAGCCTGCAACGCGCAATCCCGATTAGCGCATACAAAGAGGCAGGCTGCGCCATTGCCCCGCAGGCAAGCTGGCATGACGCACCGGACAATGCTGTCATCTTCGGGCTGAAGGAATTGCCGGAGGCGGACACGCCGCTGCATCATCGTCATATCATGTTCGGGCATGCCTATAAGGGGCAGGCGTCAGGTCGCAAACTGCTTGATCGGTTCAAGGCGGGCGGCGGCACGCTGCTTGATCTGGAATATCTGACGCATGCCGGCGGCAAGCGTGTGGCAGCCTTTGGGTATTGGGCGGGCTATGCCGGTGCGGCAGTGGCGCTGCATTGCTGGCTTGCCCAGCAAAACGATGGCCAGCTTGCTGGTGAAGTGTCGACCTATCCCAATGCAGAGGCTCTCGTGTCAGACCTGCGCAACCGGATGACTGGCGATGCGCCGGACGCCATGATTATTGGCGCTTTGGGGCGGGTGGGGTCGGGCGCAGCTGCGTTTTGTGACGCGGTGGGCATCAAGACGACCAAATGGGACAAGAATGAAACCGAGAACGGTGGCCCCTTCCCCGAAATTCTGACCCATCAGATTTTTCTCAATTGCATTCTGGCCCACCCCGGCACACCGGTTTTTGTCGCTGCAAATGCCGCCAAAGACAGTGACCGGGCGCTGCGCGTGATCGGCGATATCGCGTGCGATCCCGAAAGCGAGTTTTCGCCCGTCAAAGTCTATGATCGCACCACAACGTGGCAGCGCCCTGCCCTGCGCGTGCATGGTGATCCGCTATTGGATGTCACCGCCATCGACAATCTTCCGGCCATGCTCCCCAAAGAAAGCAGCGAAGATTTCGCCGAACAGCTTTTGCCGCATCTGCTGGAATACGATCGCGACCCTGACAGCATCTGGTTGCGCGCGCGCGATCTGTTTGTTGAGAACGTCTAAAACGCAAAACGCCGGATCGTGATGATCCGGCGCTTGCTCTATCAGTCCTGATATTTGGTCCCGAACAATCGGTAATACATCCAGTCCGGCATGAATTGTGACAGACGGAAGACCCAAGAAAACACCAGTGGAAAGCTTTTCTTGAACTCATCCGTGTTCATATGCTCCACAAACTCGCGCGCGGCTTCTTCGGGCTCCATGATAAACGGCATGTTGAAATCGTTCTTTTCGGTCAGGCGCGTTTTGATAAAGCCGGGATTGATGACCTGCACCTGCACGGGACTGGTGCGCAGATCGGCCTGCATGCTTTCTGCCAGCGCCATGAGACCCGCCTTGGATGCAGAATAGCCGATGGCACCCGGCAACCCGCGGAAACCCGACAGCGATCCGGTCAGCACGATGTGGCCTTGCCCGCGTGCCAGCATGTTGCCGATCACGGCCCCCACGCAGCGCGACGCACCCAGATAGTTGATCTCGCCCATCAGGTCGGCTTTTTCGTTGTCCCATTCGCTGGCTTTCATCGGCCAGTAAACGCCAGCCAGATAGACCATACCGTCAATATCGCCGACCTCTTTGGCCGCAGCTTCGACCGCCTCGCGGTCTGACACGTCAACGGTGACGTATGACGCCTTGCCCGGACATTCCTCGACCAGCGATTTCAGACGATCCTCGGAACGGGCAGAGACGATCACTTCAGCGCCTGCACGGCTGAGAAGTTTTGCTGTCTCGCGCCCCAACCCTTCGCTTGCGCCAATCAGCCAGTATCGTTTTCCCTGCCACGTTTTCACGGTTTATTCTCCTGCGTACACTTCATTTTTGGGGCGCATGGTTGCAACCAGTTCCGCCACCTTAATACCAAACTTACGAAACTGGGATCGGTTCATAATTGATCCGTTTTCCATCAGATACATCCAGTCGGTGGTGTCCAGCACATGGCCGCCCGCCTCATCACTCAGCTTGATCTTGTAGTTTAGCACAACCGACGAGCCGGACTGTTCGCCTGATCCTGATCCAACCAAGTCAGGCGCTTCGGCTTTGATCTTACCATCATTGCCCAGCGTCAGCGTCCATTCGCGGTTTTGCACGTTGCCGCTATCATAATGAAATGTCTCGGTCATCTTGCCAACATTGCCGTTCCACGAGGCCTCAAAATCCGCAACAAAGCGCGAGGTCACGCGGCCCGTCGGGCCATAGATCACACCCTCACACACAATCGGTCCATTGAACCGTTCGCGGATGTCGAACATCGGGCCATCGGTGTAATCGGCAGGCTTTTGCGCCCAGAACGACAGGTAGCGTTCCTTCATCAGCACAGCAAACAGCGTCAGACCTGCGCCGATCAAGATATACGGGACGATCCACATCGGGTCAGTCCTCCAATTTCGTGGCCGCCAGCAAGGCGATTGCCACAAGTTTCAACAGTGATGGCACCAGCGCGTAAAGCACCGTCAACATCTGTGTCGCCTCTTCGGGTTGTGTCACCTCACCGCTCTGAAATCCTGCGCCCTCTAGCAACGGCAGCAGCACAACAGCGGCAAATGCCAGCGTGAATTTGCTGACCAGTGACCAAAGCCCGAAACCTTGCCCCCCGTTTGGGGCGACGACGCTCATCCTCTTGGCAAACATGGCGGGCAAAAGCGTAAGGTCCGCGCCTATGGTTGCTCCTGATAATACGCACACGATGGCAAATAGGATCACATCGCCCTCGCCTAAAGTGAGCGTGTAGGCAAATGAGACCACCGCCAGCACCATCGCCACCAGCAAAACCCGCTTTTCACCGTAGCGCCGAGCGAGAGCGGACCACATCGGCGAGGATATTGCAGCGGCGAGGAAGAACAGCACCAGAAGCGCTCCTTCCCAGCCGACGCTACCCAGCACGCTTTCCACGTAAAACAGGAAGAGCGTGGAGGACACGGCCAGCGGTGTGGCGTTGACGAGCGCGAGGAAAAGCAAGCGCCGCGCAACAGGGTCACCCCAGATTTTCTTGATCGGGGTGGGTTCGGCCTGAACGCGCGACGACCATTCCGGCCAGATATACAAGATCGCGATGACCGTCACGGCAGCAAAGCCGTAGGCGAAAGTGGCAAAGGCATCAAAGGCATAGCCCATCAGCAAGGTCGGTGCGACGGCCGCCACGCAGATGCCTAGCAGCGATCCCGTTTCGCGCCACGCGGCCAGTTTGACGTGGCCCTGCGGGTCGTCGCCCGCTTTGGCGATGCCTTGGGCGTAGAAGTTTATGGTCAGAAAGCTGAACGCCGAGAACAGCCCGGCGAGTGTCAGACCGAACCACCAAAGCGGCGCAATCGGCGGCTCCACCGCGAAAAGCCCGATCATGGAGATCGCCAGCAACGCTCCGCCAAGAGCCACCGCGAGCGGGCGGCCTTTGCCGAGCCGTTCCGAAATCCAGCCCAACACGGGGTCTTGCACCACGTCGAACAAGCGCAAGCCAAACAACATCGCGCCCAAGGCGGCCAGCGTGACGCCGTATTCATCCACGTACATCTTGGGTGCATAGATATAGATCGGCAGTCCCGCCGCGCTGATCACAGCGGCAAACAGGGAATACGCGGGCAGCCGCGTCATTTTGGCAGACATTAGCTTACCTCGTTTTGCGGCGGCTCTGGCCGTGACCGGAACGTCGCCTTTTTCCACCACAGCTTGATCGCTTGCCAATGGATCAGCGTCAGCACGCGGCGCGATCCAAAGGGGCGGCGGATGGCAGACCATAGAATACTGCCGTTCGTCATCGGCTTGCGCGCGCCTTTGAGCGTGGCAATGAGCCCGCCGTTACCGCGTGAATAGTCGATGATGATGTGGATGCTATCCGACTGGATGTCATAGCGGAAGGTGTAGCCACCCTCAATTGGCTGAAACGGGGAGACGTGGAAAATCTTTTGCGCTTCCAGCGTATCCGCCTTGGTAATTTCGCGCATGTCGTCGTGGTGACACAGGTAGGAATGACGGTCGCCAAACGTGTTGCTGACCTCTGCTATCACCACCCGCAGAACCCCTGCATCGTCGTGGCACAGCCAGAACGACACTGGATTGAACACGTGCCCCAACAGGCGCGGCTGCGCTAATAGGTCAATCCGCCCCGTCATATCCAGATCATGCGCGGCCAATACTTCGCGGACCCACTTGGCCCCAGATCCGGCCTTGCGGGTGCCGCCGTGGTCACTGTCGTGTAGCGACATGACCCCTGCCCCGTTGCGCTTGAACAGCGAAGGGCCAGCGACATCGGCTTCGGCATCCAACAGGACGTAATCAATCGAATAGCGGAAGGCGTTTTTCACCGCCCCCCGCCTGCCGTGGTAGGTCTCGCCCTGGATATGATCGACGGTTGCTGTCACTCGGCGGCGACGTCCAGCCGCTCCAACGCGTTGAGCGCATGCACGACGTCATAGGCAGACGACAACCCGTCCTCGTGAAAGCCGTTCTTCATCCACGCACCACAGAACCACGTGCGGTTGCTGCCGTTCATCATTGCCGCGCGCTTTTGTGCATCGAGTGCCGCCAGATCGTAGACCGGATGGCGCAGGCTGACCTCGTCCCAGACAAGCGCGGGATCAATGTCACGGGTGGTATTCAGCGTGACCATATAGTCGTCGCCCTTCAGCCACGGCTGAAGCGAGTTCATCCAGTATGTCAGATCAATCTGGTCGGTGTTGCGGCCACGATCCTCGGTATATACCCAAGACGACCACGTCTGACGACGCTTTGGCATAACGGTCGTGTCAGAGTGCAGCACGACGCTGTTGGGTTGGTATTTCACAGCACCCAGGGTTTCCTGCTCGGCGGGTGTGGCATCTGCAAGCATCGCCAGCGTGTCGTCGGAATGGGTGGCAAAGATTACTTCGTCAAAGCTCTCGAACTCGGCACCCTGCGCCTTGACCTCGACGCCAGCAGGTGTGCGGCGCACCGCATCAATCGGCGCACCCAGACGCAGATCAACGCCGCGCTTGAACATATCCTGACCAAGCCGATCCACGTAGGATTTGCTGCCGCCTTCGACCGTGTACCACTGGTGCTGGCCAGTCGCGCCCAAGAGCGCGTGGTTGTCAAAGAATTTCAGCAGCGCATAGGCTGGGAAATCCATGATCTTTTCTTTGGGCGTCGACCAGATCGCGCCTGAGAATGGCAGCAGGTAATGATCGCGGAAATGATCAGACAGCTTCAGCTTTTCCAGTAGTCCGCCAATCGTCAGATCGGGGTCTTCACTGGCGGCAAGCCCGTGTTTGTTGAACTTGAAGATGTCGCGCACCATGCGCAGGAACTTCGGGTTCACGATGTTTGACCGCGTGGCGAAAAGCGCATCAAGGCTCTCCAACCCGTATTCCATCCGGCCCCCGTCAAAGGACGCGCCAAAGCTCATGTTACTTTTCACAACGGGCACATCAAGATGGTCGAACAACTTGGTCAGGTTGGGATAATTGGCATAATTGAACACGATAAAACCTGTATCAACAGGCGTATCGCGGTTCGGTCCGGCCATGCGGGTGCGGGCGTGACCGCCCAAGCGGCCCTCGGCCTCGAATAGCACAACGCGGTGATCTTTGGCTAAAAGATGCGCCGCCCCCATGCCTGAAATTCCTGCGCCGATGACGGCAATTTTACGTGGCGCGGCAGTCGCGGTCTCAAATGGCATGTAGTGTCAGCTCCGTTAGCCTGATCGTCTTATATGTATCTACGTCACGAAACCATGGCTGGATGAGTTTCAACATTTTTTTGCCGATGGTGTGATCCGGCAGCGCCTTGCCTGCGTAATACTGTCATGTTGACGACCAAACACCCTTCCGCCAAACCAGAGGCGGCGATTGTTCAGCGGGCGCAAATGCGTGCCGCTACAGCGTTGCCAAAAGTGGAAGGGCCAAAGGTGGTCGACGAAAAAACGGCAAAACGCATGGCGTGGATCACACAGATCCGTGCGGTTCGCGATCACAAGGATAAGGGAGCTTTTGCCGAAATCTTTGCGTATTTCGGACCACGCGTGAAGGCGTTTTTGATGAAGTCGGGGGCCACACCGGACCTCGCGGAAGAATGCACCCAAGAGGTCATGGTGACCCTTTGGAACAAGGCGCACCTGTTTGATCCGGCCAAGGCGAGCGTATCCACGTGGATATTCACCATCGCCCGCAACCGTAAAATCGACATCCTGCGCAAACAGCGGCGGCCCGAACCAGAGGACCTGCCGTGGGGACCGGAGAGCGAGCCTGATCAGGCCGACGCGCTGGCGCTCCAACAAGAGACGATGAAGCTTGGGGAGGCATTAGCCAGCCTACCTGAAAAACAAAGGGACCTGATCCAGAAAGCCTATTTTGGCGACCTGTCACAAAGCGAAATCGCCGCGCAGACCGGCCTGCCACTTGGCACGATCAAATCCAGAATCAGATTGGCGCTCGATCGGTTGCGCCACTCCATGGGATAGAAATGATACGACGATGAAGACGATTAAACATCACCTGACTGACGATCTGCTGATGCGCTATTCTGCGGGCACTCTGCCCGAAGCGTTCAGCCTCGTCGTGGCCACGCATATTTCACTATGTGACGAATGTCGCGCCCAGTTGGGCAGTTTTGATGCTGTGGGCGGTGAACTGGTTGATGACGTTGCACCCGTGGCGATGTCGGACGAAAGCCTTGCCGCCACACTGCGCATGATTATTGAGCAAAAGTCCGATGAAGCCGAAGTAGAAGCTCCGCGTGAAAGCGGTGTTTTCCCGACGCCTTTGCAGAACTACGTGTCTGGCGACCTTAAGGATGTGAAGTGGCGCAAGATCGGTGGCGGTGTCAGCCAGATGGTGTTGCAAACCGGTGATGACGCATCGGTGCGTCTGTTGCGCATTCCGGCCGGCACTGCGGTGCCTGACCATGGTCACAACGGAACGGAGCTAACGCTTGTGCTGAAAGGCGCGTTTGTGGACGAACATGACCGCTTTGCCGCGGGCGACGTGGAAGTGGCTAACGAAGACCTGAACCACACGCCTGTTGCTGAAGCTGGTGAGGATTGCATCTGTCTGGCAGCAAGCGATGCGCCGCTGGTGTTCAAAGGATTGATCCCGCGTCTGGCACAAAAGTTCGCCCGCATTTAAGCGGTTCCGCGAACCACAGAATTGAACGAGCAGGGGCGGTCATCCGCCCCTTTTTCGTATCCGTCAGACAGGCAACCCCAAATGCCGCGCCCCGGTGATCAGGTCTGGTGCGACGTGATGGCCCAGCGCCAGCACGTCAGCATGCGGTGCCATGATGTCAGGCACCTGAACCACCCGCGCACCCGATGCGACAGCCGCACGCGTGCCGGTGTCGCTGTCCTCAAACGCCGCACAGCTATCAGGTGATGCTCCCAGATGCGCTGCCATCGCCAGATATCCCTCGGGGGATGGCTTTCCGTCACGCACCTGATCGCCGCCGATGATGTGATCAACCAGATGCCGCAGCCCTGCACGCTCCAGATGGGAGTGTGCTTTGGCGCTTAGGGTTGATGTCACAACACCTGCCGGAATGTCCGCGTCTTTCAAAGCGGTCAGCAGCTTGATCGCGCCCTTTTTGACAGGAATATCGCCTGCCATGCGCCCTGTGATCTCGGCGTGCCACAGCGCATCGAACCTGTCGCGGGCAATGTAGGGGCCAATTTCACGTTCAAGGATTGCGCCGCTGTCGGCGTCACGTTTGCCAACCATCATCCGAAAGATATCCGGCAGCCGATGCATTATCGGCAGATCGGCGGCCCGCCCCACAGCCTCGAATGCATCCATGTAAATCCGTTCGGAATCGAGCAAGAGCCCGTCCATGTCGAACATCGCTGCTTTGATCATGGTAACCGCTTAGTTCCACGCCATGGGAATATAATGCGACCCGCGTTTGACAAAGCCATCCCCACCGGGTGAGAAGTAGAAGGTGCGCCCGTGATAAGCGCCCGTGAGGATATAGAAGTCAGCATTGCGCGACAAATGCCCCGCTCGCGTGCCACAAACGCGCGTTCCGGCGCGGCACGGCGTTAGCGTGTAGGTATGCAGTTCGCCATGTTCTTCGGTGAGAACCGACACCGGACCACTGTCAAACGGCGCATCCTGAAAGGTATCGGCATAAAAGCGGTTCACGTCCTGCGTGGCGTCCCAGACAAACTGCTCGGCCACGACAGCCGCGCGATCACCCGTGCCCTGACAGGCCGCCAAAAGCGCGATCATTGCCGTTGCTGCTACCGTTTTCATCATCAGACCGTTCCTTTGGTTCATCGCCACCTTGCCCCTACCCTTTGGGCGGCGCAAGGGGCACGACGTTTTCATCCTGTGCGGCGTCCTCGGCAAAATCAAAATGATAAAGCCGCCCTGCCCGTTTGCCTGCTTTTTCAGCGCTGATCAGGATCTCGTCCACGTCCTTGCGCGCCTGCCCGAAATGCCGGTCCAGATTGGCGACGCGGGTCATCAGGCGCTCTACATCACCGTGCATTTTCGACAATTCGGTCCTGATGGCCCCCGCCTGTTCGCGCATGCGTGCATCTTTCAGGATCGCGCGCATGGTGTTGAGCGTGGCCATGCAGGTGGTCGGGGAAACGATCCAAACCCGCGCCTCAAACCCTTCGCGCACAAGTGCCGGGAAATTGGCGTGCAGTTCGGCATAAACCGCTTCGGACGGCAGGAACATCAGCGCACCGTCAGCTGTCTCGCCATCCAAAATATATTTTTCCGAGATATCGCGGATGTGTTTCTTGACCGCGACCCGCATGGCTTTGGCCGCCTCGTTCGCGTCCCAGTCTGTTTTCGCGGACCGCAGTGCCTCGTAGGCCTCAAGCGGGAATTTACTGTCGATCACAATCGGTCCGGGCGGGTTCGGCAGATGGATCAGGCAGTCGGCCCGTTTTCCGTTGGAAAGCGTGGCTTGCAGCGTGAAACTATCGGCTGGCAACGCCTTGCCCACGATGTCGGTCAGTTGAATTTCGCCAAATGCGCCGCGTGTCTGCTTGTTCGACAGGATGTCTTGTAAAGACAGCACGTCGCCCGACAGTTTGGTGATGTTGTCCTGCGCCTTATCAATCGTCTGGAGCCGCTGCTGCAATTCGCCAAGCGATTGCGCGGTGCGCTGGGATGATGCGCTTAGGTTCACGTTCATCGCTTCGGTGACTTGTGCCAGGCGCTGCTCGACCAGCTGGATGGTTTTGGCCTGCTGCTGCGCCTGCGCTTCTGTCACCGCGTTCAGCCCGCCGAATAACTGCTGCTGCCCGTTCGAGATCATCTCGACGCGACTGCCCAAGCCGCCCATCTGGCTGGCCAGAATTTCAGCCATTTCAAAAGACCGGCCTGTACGGCGCACGGCTGTCACCAAGAGGATCAAAATAAGCGCGATGACGGCAATCGCGCACAACGCCGCGATTACAAGCGGATCGCTGAAACTATAGCTTTCGCCGCCGATCTGGATCATGTGCGGCCGAACAACCGTTCGATATCGCTCAGCTTCAGTTCTACGTAAGTGGGCCGACCGTGATTGCACTGGCCGGACATGGGTGTCGCTTCCATTTCGCGCAACAGCGCGTTCATCTCCGCGCCCTGCATCCGGCGGCCTGTGCGAATTGATCCATGACAGGCCACGCGGGACAGGATCGCCTCGATCTTGGACTGCACGCGCGCGCTGTCACCCTGATCCGCAAGCTCGTCCAGAATGTCGCGCAGCATCGCCGTGGCGTTCACTTCGCCAAGGATCGCGGGCGTTTCACGCACGGCAATCGCACCGCCGCCGAATGGCTCAATCGTCAGACCGAACCGCGCCAGTTCGTCGGCAACGTCCATAAGCTGTGCTGCTTCGTTGTCGGACATCTCGACGATTTCGGGGATCAAAAGCGCCTGCGCCGCAACGCCGTTTTCAGCCATCTGACGTTTCAGCTTTTCGTAGACGAGCCGCTCATGAGCGGCGTGACCATCGACAATCACAATGCCGTTCTGCGTCTGCGCGATAATATAGTTTTCATGCACCTGCGCGCGCGCCGCCCCCAAAGGCAAATCATCCGGCGCATCATTTAGCACGGGTTCGACGCGGGCTGATGGTGCCTCGGCAAAGCCCTGCTGCGGTGGATGGTAAGGGGCCTGCGCCTGAAAGGTCATGGACCGCGCGGTAAAGCTGGGGCGATCCATCTGATACACCCGCGCACCAGCCGGTTGCGGCTGCATCGCGCCCAGTGTTGCCGTGGCGACGGTTGTGGAGGCGCGATGCCCTGCCTCGGCCAACGCATGGCGCAATCCGGAGACAATCAAGCCGCGCACGGTGCCCGGATCACGGAACCTAACTTCGGATTTTGCGGGGTGCACGTTCACATCCACAAGTGTCGGATCGCAATCAATAAATAGCGCCGCAACCGGATGCCTGTCACGGCTCAACACGTCAATGTAAGCCGCCCGCAACGCGCCCAGCAGCATCTTGTCGCGCACAGGCCTGCCGTTGACGAACAGGAACTGCGCGACAGCCGCGCCCCGCGAATATGTGGGAAGCGCTGCATAACCGGTCATGTGAAAGCCGTCACGCTCCGCATCAAGGCGCAGTGCGTTTTCAGAAAATTCCCGCCCTATCACACCGCCCAAGCGACCATGCAACGCGCCGAACATATCACCGGTTTGCGCGTCGGCCCGAAAGGTGGTGCGGCTGTCGCCGTTTGACGCATCGCGCAGGATGAAGGTCACAAATGGCTCTGCCATCGCAAGGCGCTTGATTACGTCACCGACGGCCTGCGCCTCGGCCCTGTCAGTGCGCAGGAATTTCAGCCGCGCGGGGGTCGCGTAGAACATATCGCGCAATTCGACGACTGTGCCGTTTGATAACGCTGCTGGCTTGACCGCCGCCGCCTGACCGCCTGCAACGCTGATGGTTGCCGCCTCGTGACCGCTGGCGCGGGATGTGATGGTCAGCCGCCCGACAGCACCAAGTGAGGGCAGCGCCTCGCCACGGAACCCGAAGGAGTGGATATTCAGCAGGTCAGAGCCGTCGATTTTTGAGGTCGCATGGCGGGACAAAGCAAGCGGCAGATCATGCGGCGCGATCCCGCAGCCGTCATCGGTTACGCGGATCAGCGTCTTGCCACCATCCGCGATCACCACCTCAATGCGGGTGGCACCGGCGTCGATCGCGTTTTCAACCAGTTCTTTGACAGCAGAGGCAGGCCGCTCCAACACCTCGCCGGCGGCGATACGGTTGATTGCGGCATCATCAAGCTGCCGGATGACAGGTTGAGGCTTTATCTGGGGGTCTGCTATGGCCATGCCACAATCTGTAGCATGGCCCGCCCTGATTTGGGTAGAGGGGTTCTGGCGGACTTAAGCCAAAAACCTGTGGACAATTTACTGGTCCGACAGCCCCTCTGGCTGGCCGACAACGACAAAATGAAGATTGTCCGGTTGCAGCAGTTCAGCGGCGACGCGGTTGACATCATCCAGCGTGACGGCATCGACATAATCGTTGCGGTTCACCACGTAGTCGGTGGGCAGACCGATCATCTGCATCCCAACCATGATGTTTGCGATGGCGTCGTTTCCGTCAAACCGCAGCGGGTATTCGCCCGTCAGATAGGTCTTGGCGGTTTCCAGTTCCTCTGCCGTGACACCCTCATTGGCCATGCGGGCCCATTCGTTGCGGGTGACCTCAATCGCTTCGGCGATTGTCGCGTTCGAGGATGCCACCTGCCCCAGCATCAGTTCGGCGTGCTCTTTGGGGACAAGGAACGTGCTGATCCCGTAGGTCAGCCCGCGTTCTTCGCGCACTTCCTGCATCAGGCGGCTTTCAAACCCGCCAGCGCCAAGGATTTGGTTCAGAATATAGGCGGCAAAGAAATCCTCATCATCCCGCTTGATCCCTTCGTGCCCAAAAAGTGCTACCGATTGCGGCGTTTCAAAGTCGATGACAGTGATCCCGCCATCCAATCCGAATGCCACATCATCTGGCAGCGGTGGACCCTCGGCAGGCAGACCGCCCAGCAGATCATCCAGCAGCGGGCCAAGCGCATCGGCTGTGATATCACCCACCGCTGACACAAAGATGCGGTCCCGTGTCAGCGCGTTCTGATGCGCCGTGACCAGATCGTCGCGGGTCAAGGCGTTGACGCTTTCCACAGTGCCATCAGCCGAAGATCCGTAGGGGTGATCGCCAAACGCAGCCGCATCAAAAGCGGCGCCCGCAATGCTGTTGGGGGATTTGGCATCGCTTGCGATACCAGTCAGAACCTGTGCGCGGACCCGCTCTATCGCATCATCATCAAACCGCGGGTCGGTCAGCGCGGTCTGCAACAGGGCCAGCGCCTCGTCCTTGTTCTCGCTCAGGAATTGCGCCGAGATGGCAATGGTGTCGTCAAAGGCGCGAAATGAGAATGACGCGGCAAGGCTTTCCAGTTCGGTCTGGAATTCCTGCGCGGTCATATCGCCAGCGCCCTCTTCGATCAGCGCCATCATCAGGTTCGTGGCACCGCGTTTGCCGGGCTCGTCCAGCGACGTGCCACCTTCGATACGGATCTCAAGCGCCACAAAAGGGATAGACGGCTCCTCGACGACCCATGCGTTGATGCCGCCGGGCGATGTGATTGTCTTGATGTCGACCGCCGCGCTGGCGACTGTCGTCATCAGGGCGAAGGCAGTTGTCAGTACGATACGCAGCATCAGCGTGCCTCCTCTTGAGTTGATACGACCCAACCGGTGACGGCCTGATCACGGTCCAGCACCTTTTCGGCGACGGCCTTAACGTCTTCGGCGGTAACGTTCTGCAAAATTTCGGGCCAAGCCTGCACATCCTCAATGGTCAAGCCTTGAGTCAGCGCCGCACCATAGCGGCGGGCCAGACCCTGAACGTCATCTTTGGCGTAAACTTCGGATGCGCGCAGTTGGGTGCGGATGCTTTCCATACGGGCGGGATCAATGTCAGCGGCCAGAAAATCGGCAATCGCCGCATCCATCGCAGACTCGGCCTCACTTAGGGAAACGCCGTCTGATGGCGCGACGGAAATGCCAAAGGTGCTATCGTCCAGCGAACTGCCGCTGTAGCCCGCGCCTGTGTAGACAGCCGTTTGTGTGTCGAATTGGAGTGCTGTGCCCAGCGCGGATGTGAAAGGCGACCCGCCGATCAGCTCGGCCAGATAGACCAAGGCTGCGGCTTCTTCCTGCGCGCCAGCATCACGTTCGGGCGCAAGGTAGGATCGTGTCAGATATGGCTGGCTGACACGCGGATCGACATAGGTGATCCGGCGTTCCGCACGTTGTGGCGGCTCTTCGGGGCGCAGGCGTTCCGGCAGATCAGGCTCGGCGGGGATCACGCCATAGTATTCTTCGGCCAAGGCCAGCACATCATCAGGCTCCACATCACCAGCAACCACGAGGATCGCGTTGTTGGGTGAATAGTAGAGGTCATAAAAATCCATCGCGTCCTGCAAGGACAGCTCTTCCATCTCGTGCTTCCAGCCGATGATCGGCACACCATAGCGGTGGTTCTGGTACTGGGATGCGCGGAATTGTTCGCGGGCCAGCGCGTTGGGGTTGTTCTCGGTGCGCTGGTTGCGCTCTTCCAGAATGACCTGCCGCTCGGTCTCGATATCTTCGGGCGTCAGCATGATATCGGTCATGCGGTCGCTTTCCATCTTCATCATCAACTCAAGCCGGTCGGCGGCGATGCGCTGGAAATAGGCAGTGTAATCGTAGCTGGTGAACGCGTTATCAGACCCACCATTCGCCGCGACGGTGGCGGAAAATTCGCCTGACTCCAGCTCATCCGTTGCCTTGAACAACAGGTGTTCCAGAAAATGTGCCACACCGGACGCGCCGACAGGTTCGTCGGCTGACCCGATCCTGTACCAGACCATATGCACGACAACCGGCGCGCGGTGGTCTTCGATGACGACCACTTCCATGCCGTTATCAAGCGTGTAGGTCGTCACCTCTTCGGCGGTGGCGGCCAAGGGCGAAAGTAGCGTCAAAGCCGCGGCAAAGGCTGTCGTCAAAATGCGCATGCAGAGCAATCCCGATCATGATTTTGCGTTGTGTCATAGCTAGGCCATCGCGCCATATGTGCAAGCCACGTTGACAGGGTCGTGAGCGACCCGATGGTGGCGTTTACGGTCGATTAATTTTACCCGTATTTTATTGACTATTTTTGCACGGGTGTTATTAGCCCGTTGCAGGAGAGAAAACATGACACACTACACAGCCTTTGAGGGCACGCAGATTACAGCAGCCGGCGATATGGCCGCCATGATCGCAGCACAGCGTGCAGCCATTGTGCGCGGGATCAATCTTTTGATCTTTGACGATGCGACCGGTCAGGTGCGTGACGTTGATTTGCGCGATGCGCCACCACCGACACGCGGGCGGCCAAAGATGGGCGTGAAGGCACGCGAAGTTACGCTTTTGCCGCGGCACTGGACATGGCTATCGGAGCAACGCGGAGGGGCATCTGCTGCCCTGCGCCGTCTGGTCGAGGACGAGATGCGCCGCACGGCCCATCAGAAGGACCCGAAAGCCGCCCGCAACGCCGCTTATGCCTTTCTCAGCGCAATCGCAGGTGATTTGCCGCACTATGAAGATGCCTTGCGACATCTTTTTGCCGACAAACCCGACGACTTTGCCGCCATTGCCACCAAATGGCCGAACGACATTTATCGTTACGCCATGCGGCTGGCAGGATGGTCCGACAGGGTGATGGCGGAATAATATTCTGGCTTGCCCGCGATTTGGGGGCAATTTCGTCCGTTTCGCCCCGCAATCATTGCGTATGGCACGGGTTTGATCCAAAACATCGGCCAAACAGACATCAGGGAGAGACCCAATGACCGACGGCCCATCCTACGGCTTTGACACGTTGCAAATTCACGCAGGCGCACGCCCCGATCCGGCCACGGGCTCGCGTCAGGTGCCGATTTACCAAACAACCGCCTACGTTTTCCGCGACGCAGAGCACGCCGCAGCACTCTTTAATCTGCAAGAGGTCGGCTACATCTATTCGCGCCTGACCAACCCGACGGTCGCCGCCCTGCAAGAGCGGATCGCCACATTGGAAGGTGGTGTCGGTGGTGTTTGCTGTTCGTCCGGTCACGCCGCACAGATCATGGCGCTGTTCCCGCTGATGGCACCGGGCCTGAACATCGTCGCGTCCTCGCGCCTTTATGGCGGAACGGTCACGCAGTTCAGCCAGACGATCAAGCGCTTTGGCTGGTCTGCCAAGTTTGTGGATTTCGACGATCATGAGGCCGTGAAAGCTGCCATTGACGACGATACACGCGCGGTCTTTTGCGAGGCGATTGCAAACCCCGGCGGTCATATCACCGATCTGGATGCGATTTCTGCTATCTCGGACGAAGCGGGCATTCCGCTGATTGTGGATAACACGTCGGCTACGCCATACCTGTGCCGCCCGATCGAACATGGCGCGACACTGGTCGTGCACTCCACCACCAAATACCTGACCGGCAACGGCACTGTCACTGGCGGTTGTGTTGTGGATTCGGGCAAGTTCGACTGGACAGCGAACGACAAGTTCCCGTCGCTGTCACAGCCGGAACCCGCGTATCACGGTCTGAAGTTTGCAGAGACGTTTGGCCCGCTTGCCTTCACGTTCCACGGTATTGCCATTGGTCTGCGCGATCTGGGCATGACGATGAACCCGCAAGCCGCGCACTATACGCTGATGGGAATTGAAACCCTGTCCCTGCGGATGGATCGGCATGTTGAAAACGCAGTGAAGGTTGCCACATGGCTTGAGAATGATCCGCGTGTTGACTACGTGACTTACGCTGGTCTGCCATCATCGCCTTACAACAAACTAGTGCCGAAAATCTGCCCCAAGGGTGCGGGCGCGCTGTTCACCGTTGCCGTCAAAGGTGGCTATGATGCCTGTGTCAAGCTGGTGGATAACCTTGAGATCTTCAGCCACGTTGCCAACCTTGGCGACGCGCGGTCACTGATCATCCACTCCGCGTCGACGACGCATCGCCAGTTGACTGCTGAACAGCAGGAAGCGGCAGGCGCCGGTCCGGGCATCGTGCGTCTTTCCATCGGGATCGAGGATGCGGACGATATCATCGCCGATCTGGATCAGGCGCTTACAAAGGCCGTGTCCTAAACTGAACGAGCGGCCTGCACGGGAAAACCGCGCGGGCCGTATCAGTCCTTGGCGACTAAAGTATAAACGATGGTAACAGACTGCAGGACCGAGATTTCACCAGCAGCGATAGGCACATCACCGCCCCGCGCCATGGACATTTCGGCCAACATCGGTTGATTGCTGCGCCCTGCCCCCTCTTGCATGACAACCACTTCGCCCAGCGCCAGCCCCGCCGCTGTTGCAAGTGTCTCGGCGGCCAAACGTGCGTCCGCGACCGCAGCAATGCGCGCCGCGCGCACGTAGGGCGCACGATCAGAGACATCAAATTGCAGGCCGTTCAGCGTGTTGGCGCCGTCTCGCACAACCGCATCCAGTATACCGCCAAGTCCATCAAGATCGCGCATACGAACGGTCACCGTGCTTGTCGCCTCGAACCCGTCCGGACTGCTGCCGCTTGACAAAATTCCGCTGTCGTATTGCCGCGACAGCCGCATCAGGCCCGTTTGCATATCAGCCGGATCAACGCCTTCCGCGCTTAGTCTGGCAAACACACCTGTCAGCCCGTCGGTCATGCCAGCAAGGGCCAGCGCCGCGCTTTCGTCACGGTTGCTCACCCCGATGGTAATCAGCGCAATATCGGGCACGACCTGCGCGCTGCCCTGCCCCGTCACGGTGATCTGGGCCGGATCATCCTGCGCCCAAGCAGCAATCGGCAACGAGGCAAGCGCGATCACGCCCGCAATCATGAGCCCGCGAAATGGTGAATTGATCATCGATCTTGTCCTGTTCATTTTGTTAACCATGTTCGGGTATGACGTATCGTAGTCCGGTATCCTTTGGCGTGAAACGCAGGAACCTTGGAATTGGCGGCTTTTTGCGCTAGACCCATAATCTGGGTAGAAACCCGTTTAGCGACCGCAAACAACCTGTTAGAGCCTTTGCATGACACCAAATTTCGCGCTTTCGCTGTCGTTTGACGGGATCAGGCTGATGCACCGGGTTTCCGGTGGCTGGCATCTTGTCGATGAGGTCGCATTGGATGACCCCGATTTGACAGCGGCACTTGCACGTCTGCGCCGCACTGCCGTTGAACTGGAACCGTCCGGCATTCGCACCAAACTGCTTTTGCCCAACGACCAGATCAAATATCTGGCCATCGATAGCACCCAGACAACAATCGACGATGTACGCGACGCGCTGCAAGGGGCCACGCCCTATCCGGTCGATGATCTGGTGATCGACTTTGACCGGTCCGGCGGACGCACCCATATTGCCGCCGTCGCGCGCGAGACATTGTCCGAGGCCGAATCTTTTGCCGAGCAACACCGGTTTGCGCCGGTCTGCTTTGCGGCTGTGGCCGAACCCTATACATTCAGCACCGAAGTTTTCTTTGGCATGACCAAAGCCGCCCCCGCCCATTTGGGTGAGGGTGCCGTCATCACGCGTGATCCTGATCCGGTCACCGTGATCGGGCGGGCCACGATGCCGAACCCGCCCATGCCAACCGATGCGATGCCGCTGACCACGCGCGTGGAACCGGAAGACGCCCCGGATGATACCGATGTGGGTGAGGGTGAGGCGCAAGACGCGCCAGATAGTGAACCCGTCCTGACATTCTCGCGGGCGGGTCGCGATGAATATCCGACCGACGATAACGCAGAGGCAAGCGAGCCCCTCGCGGCACCAGAGGCACCAGAACGAGCAAACGCGCCGAAATCGCCAAGCTTGCCTGAAATTGATGAGCCGGTGTTCAGCTCGCGTGCCCGCGCACAAGTTGAAGACACTCCTGCTCCGCCAGCGCCTCCGACTGCAGCTGAGATGCCGCCCGAACCGGTATTCTCGCGCCGCAGGGATCAGGACAGTGGCACCGCAGATGGTCTGAAAATTGCCGAGGATGATGCGCCGCAGCCGCGTGCACCCATGCCTGCACCACCGGTCACAATGACCCCTGCGGTCCCCATCGCGCCGTCAGCCGCCCCACCTGCGCCCGCTTCGGCACCCGCAGCATCGCTTGCGGATCCTGCCCCGCGTGAGAGCGGATTGAGCAAGGGTTTGGCCATTGCCGCATCGGCGCGCAATCTGATCCCCAAGCGCAAGGAAAAACCCGCGGCACCGCCACCTCCGACGGGTGTTGGCCCGCTTGGCGGCACGGTGGCAGCTGGCGTGGGGGGAAAGCCGCGCTTTCTTGGATTGATGCTGACTGCCGGATTGCTGATTTTCCTTATGCTGGTTGCACTCTGGGCCAGCACGCTGGATGAAGACGGCATCGCTGGGCTGTTCGGCTTTGGTGACAACGCGCCAAGCGAACTTGCATCTGCGCCCGAGGTGACAGCGCCAATCATCGTGGCACCCGAAGAACCTGCCCCCACCCAACAAGTGACCGTGGCACCTGACGTGACCGAGACACCCGTCGACGAAACGCCGCCCACCCCGATTGTCACAACGGTACCCGGACGTGTGCTGAGCCCCGGCGAGGCCGACCGGATTTATGCCGCGACTGGCGTCTGGCAACGGGCGCCGCGTTTGCCTGCACTGCCAGAAAGCAACACCCTTGAAGGGTTGCGCAGCTTTGCCAACGTGCCCGTCGTCGCGCCAGCCACCCGCCCGCGCGACCTTGCTGCCGCAGCGGCAAGCCTCGATACGCCGTTTCTGGCGCCGCCAAACCCCGCCGCCGCTGGCACGATCATCCCGCGCGATGATGATGGATTTATTCTTGCGTCTGCTGACGGCACGGTCATGCCAAACGGCGTGCTGGTCTATGCCAAAGCGCCCGCAGTGACCCCACCGGCACGTCCCCGGCCCGCCGCGCCAGAGCCTGAGCCTGAGCCCGATACAGATGCCAACGCAGACACCGATCCCGCAACCGAAACAGATGTCGCGGTTGCGCCTGAAAATCCACTCGCCTCAAGCATTGCGGATGCAATTGCAGAAGCGACGCAGCCCGACACGGATGGCCTGACCGATACGCCTGACGATGCGGCGCAAACCGAAGAAGATGTCGAACCGGCCGAGATTTTGACCGCTGGCGGCGTGTCGCTTGCCAGCCTCCGCCCTGCCGTGCGACCCGACGGGCTGGCTCCGCCGCAGCCTTTCGCGGATGAGACGCTTGCTGGATTGCGCCCTTCGCTGCGCCCAGAGGGTTTGGCCCCGCCGCCGGAGGAAGAGCCTGAGGAAGAAGAGGTTGTTGCCGAAGAAGAAGCGCCAGAAGCAACGCCAACTGATATCGCATCTGTTATCGCAAATATCGCAGCCGCCGCACCGCCCAGTGCACTGGTCAACCCGACACGTAACGCCATCGTCGCATCGCCGCGGCCCGATACACGGCCAAACAATTTCTCGCGGGTCGTCGCTTCGGCACAGCAAAACGCCGCTCGCCAACAGCAGCAGCAACAACAACCAGCGACGCAAGCATCTGCACCAGCGGTCGCCTCATCAGCCGCCGCGCGGCCTTCGGGGGCCATTCCGCGTAGCGTGGCCGCCGCCGCCACCATCGACAGCGCGATCAATCTGCGCAGTGTGAACCTGATCGGCGTCTATGGTCGCCCCAACGACAGGCGTGCGCTTATCCGGCTGTCAAATGGCAGCTACGTCAAGGTGGAGGTGGGCAGCGCGCTTGAAGGCGGTCGCGTGACAGCCATCGGCGATTCCGCCCTGAACTATGTGGTGCGCGGCCAGACTTACGCGCTGCAGCTGCCCTCGGGCTAAGTTAGGATCTAAGCCGCACATTTGCGACCACGGCAGATCAATAATCTGACTGACTGCGTGCCACCGCAGCCCGTTTTCTGCCCCTTTAAATCGACCATTTTCGGTCTTTTCTGATCTGACCGATTGCGCATCTTCGCCCGAACGGGAATATCGATCCTATGGAAACGTTTTTGGTGCAAGCCACGATCTATCTGGGTGCCGCTGTCATCGCGGTGCCTTTGGCCGCACGTTTGGGCTTTGGATCAGTACTGGGTTATCTGCTCGCGGGAATTGTGATCGGGCCACTGACCGGACTTGTGGGCAGCGAAACGCAGGACCTACAGCATTTTGCGGAATTTGGCGTTGTAATGATGCTGTTCCTTATCGGGCTTGAACTGGATCCACGCACGTTGTGGAGCATGCGCGACAGGCTGATCGGTCTTGGTGGACTGCAAGTCACGCTGACGATGCTGATTATTATGGCTGGCGCGATGGCGCTTGGCTTTGTCTGGTCCGAGGCCTTGGCCATTGGCATGATCTTCGCTTTGTCATCTACCGCGATTGTTCTGCAAACGCTGGCCGAAAAGGGACTGATGCAAACCAGCGGCGGGCGATCCACATTTTCCGTGCTTCTGGCCCAGGACATTGCCGTTATCCCGATGCTGGCTTTGCTGCCCCTTGCAGGGGTCGGGGCCGTGGCAAGCATGGCACCGGATGGATCGCTTCACATCAATGATGATAGCCACCACGGGCTGAGCCTTGTGGAAGGTCTGCCCGGTTGGGGGGTGACGCTTGTTACCATCGGCGCAATTGCGGCGATCATACTTGTCGGCGTGTTTCTGACCCGCCCCGTGTTCCGCTATATCCACCACGCCCGCCTGCGCGAGATGTATACAGCGTTGGCGCTTTTAATGGTCGTATCCATCGCGGTGCTGATGGGGATGGTCGGGCTGTCACCAGCTTTGGGCACGTTTCTGGCCGGTGTCGTATTGGCCAACTCTGAATTCAGACACGAACTGGAAAGCGACCTTGAGCCATTCAAGGGGCTGCTATTGGGTCTGTTCTTTATCACCGTTGGTGCCGGCATCAATTTTGTCCTGTTGTTCGACGAAACACTCATGATCCTGTCGGTCACATTGGCGGTAATGCTGGTCAAAGGTGCCGTTCTTTACGCGCTTGCCATGATCTTCAAAATTCGCGGCAAGGATCGCTGGCTGTTTACACTTGGCCTCGCCCAAGCGGGTGAGTTCGGCTTTGTGTTAATTTCGTTCTCGCTCGCGCAGGGCATTTTGTCGCCCGCATTGTCGAGCACGCTTCTGCTGGCCACCGCCCTGTCGATGCTGATCACGCCCCTGTTGTTCATCGCTTACGGTGTCATCACCCGCCGAATGTCCGTGAGTGAGGACGTGGCACATGATGAGATCGACGAACGCGGCACGGTTGTCATTGCGGGGATCGGGCGCTTTGGCCAGATTGTGAACCGGCTTGTGCAATCGGCAGGCTTTTCAACTGTCGTGGTTGATAATGATCTGGCCTCGGTCCAGGCAATGCGCAAATTCGGTTTTCGCGGCTTTTTTGGTGATCCGACACGCCCCGACCTGCTCAAGGCCGCAGGGATCGAAGAAGCCAAGGTGCTGGTGGTCGCGATTGATGACAAAAAGCAGGCCAACAAGCTGGTGGCCTATGCCCGCAAGATCAGGCCCGATTTACACATCATTGCGCGCGCCCGTGACCGCGTGCATGTTTACGAGCTCTACGCCGCGGGTGCCAACGACATCGTCCGCGAAATGTTCGACAGTTCCCTGCGCGCAGGTCGTTATGCCTTGGAAAATCTCGGGCTGACGGAATACGAGGCCGCAGAGGCCGAAACGATGTATTACCACCACGACCGCAACACGATGCGCGAACTGGCAGAGCTTTGGAAACCGGGCGTGTCAGTGGCCGAGAACAAAGCCTATGTCGCCCGATCACGCGAATTGAATGCGGAATTGGAAACGGCCTTTGCCGCGTCACAAGAAACCAAAGAGGCCCGAACGGCGGCCCGCAAGAACCGCCATCTGGGCTAGTGTTTTAGCTGTCCGACACGCCTGCTTCGGCAAATGTCGCCATGCCGGAATGGCACGCGATGGCAGCTTTCAGCACGCCAATGGCCAAGGCAGCACCCGATCCTTCCCCAAGGCGCAGGCCAAGCGACAGGATCGGTTCTTTGCTCAATGCGTCCAGCAGATCACGGTGCGCGCCCTCGGCACTTAGGTGTCCCGCAACGCAGTGGTCCAGCGCCCCTTCGGCAGTCTTGAACAGCACCGATGCCGCCGCTGAACAGATAAAGCCGTCCAGAATGACAGGAATGCCGTGTGCGCGGGCCGCAGCAATTGCGCCCGCCATCGCAGCAAGCTCCCTCCCGCCCAAACAGCGCAATGCCTCAAGCGGGTCGGTGGTGTCGTGCAGCGCAAGCCCCTTGGCGACCACCTCGGTTTTGCGGACAAGTCCGGCATCATCAACGCCGGTTCCGCGACCCGTCCATTTGGCCGCATCGCCCCCAAGGACAGCCGCCGCCACGGCAGCGGCCGAGGTCGTGTTGCCAATACCCATCTCACCAGTGACCAACAGATCGGCATCGGCATCTACGGCGTTCCAGCCAGTGACCAGTGCTGCAACAACCTCGTCTTCCGTCATGGCCGCGTCTTGGGTGAAATCTTTTGTCGGATTGTCCAGATCAAGCGCGTGCACGTCCATCTTGGCGCCAAAGGTCTTGGACAACTGGTTAATCGCCGCACCACCATGCTCAAAATTGGCGACCATCTGAACGGTCACTTCGGGTGGAAACGCCGAAACGCCCTGCGCGCACACACCGTGGTTGCCTGCAAAAACAACAACCTGAGGTGATGTCAGCTCTGGCCGACCAGTGCCGCGCCAGCCTGCATACCAAATCGCAAGGTCCTCAAGACGGCCCAGTGCGCCGGGTGGCTTGGTCAACTGACTGTTGCGATCCTGCGCTGCTGCCGTTGCACCCGCATCGGCGGCGGGGGCCTGTGAAAGAACATCGCGGAACTCCGCGAGAGTGGAAAAAGACGCCGTCATCAGACCCTCGTTGCAAGTTTGTTTTGACCTGTCTAACGATTAGGCCAGCGCGCGAAAGACTGCAAAAGGGCATTCCCGTGAGAAAAAGCGACACCACCCTGATTGATCCCGCCGACGTTGTGGCGGCCTTGGGCTTGCTGTCGCGTCTGCCGCTGCGCGTGGACATGGAAAAGGCACAGGCACGCGGCGCACGGGCGGCATGGGCCTATCCTGTGGCGGGCGCGTGCCTTGGTGCGCTGACCGCTCTCATCATCAGCATCGCCCTTTGGATCGGCATCTCTCCGGTCGTCGCTGCGGGGCTTGCGCTGATAACGATCACGATGATGACCGGCGCGATGCACGAGGACGGTCTGGCCGACAGCTTTGACGGGCTGTGGGGCGGCTGGGATCGTGAAAAACGACTGGCGATCATGAAGGACAGCCAGATCGGAACCTACGGCGTGCTGGCGCTTGTTCTGAGCATCGGATTGCGCTGGATGGCCTTGGCGACCATCGTCGCCGCTGAGTTTCACTGGCCTGCCCTGATCGCGATTGGCGCAGTTAGCCGCGCAGCAATGGTGCCTGTCATGGCCGCCCTGCCCCACGCACGGCCAGATGGCTTAAGTCGCCACGTCGGTCGTCCACCGGCACAGGTCGCATGGATTGCCCTGTCGCTGGCCTTTATGATCTGCCTGTTGGCACTTGGCGTTATCACAATCTGGATTGTGCTAGTCGGTTTTGTCGTCACATCCATCTGGGCCGCGACCGCACGTCAGAAGATCGGCGGCCAAACCGGCGACATTCTTGGCGCAACCCAGCAGATGAATGAATTGGCTCTGCTGATCCTGATGACGAGCCTTTAGGAACAGTCCAGCTGCTCGGTCATAGATTGGGGACCAGTGTAGGGCCCGACATCACGGGTGACGATGGCCCCGTTGACCAAGCGCGAGGCTTGCACACGGGTCCAGTCGGCGCTGGCCGTGATGATTTCGGGCGTATTGCACAGTCGCACGCCGCCTTCGATGTTGGGATCGCGATATTTGTGGTTGGTAAAGCCGGTGGCTGCCGCCTCTTCCACAAGGCTCCAGCCGTCTGCTGCAGCGCGCACCTCGACAATCCGCAGCACTTTGGCCAGATGCGGCCTATCGACATAGGCGATTTCAATCCGGCCGTCACCGTCAAGATCGGCTGCACCTGCGATCGCCAGCCAGCGATGCCGCGTGCCGATAGGGGCCGTTTCGGCAACAACAGCCATTGTCGTGCCTTCGGGGTGGTCCGCGCTGGGTATTTCATCCCAGATACGAATGGCAGCGCCAGCATCAAAGTAGGACACGACCGTCACCACTTCTGGAGAGCCATCAAGATCCAGATCGACAAGCCGCGGCGCGGTGTCCTCGTAAACAGTCCTAAAGGTCCCCGCAGACAGTTCACGGCCATCCGACAATCGGAACGTCAGCGCCGCATATTCACCGCCATCAACGGCCCCGTGACCGTACACATCCGTCGGACTTTCATAGCGGGCGCCAAGCACCTCGGCGGTTGCGGGTCCGGCCAGACCCACCGCGAGCAGCAGGCCCGCCAGCCGCATCAGATTTGCTTTTCGGGCATCTGCACACGCAGGCCATCAAGCGCATCTGTCACCTTGATCTGGCAGGTTAGGCGCGACTTTTCCGCGTCAGGCTCATAAGCGAAATCGAGCATGTCTTCTTCCATCGGGTCTTTTGCAGGCAGCTTTTCAACCCATGCATCGTCCACATAGACGTGGCATGTCGAACAGGCACAGGCACCGCCGCAATCGGCCTCAATCCCCGGAATACCGTTGTCGCGCGCCCCTTCCATGACCGTCAGGCCATTGGCGACATCAACGACATGCTCTTTGCCGCCGTGTTCAACGTAAGTGATCTTTGCCATTTGCTCTGGTGTCCTTTTGCAAACTGTCGGTTGCACCGTATTTAGGGCCAATACTGGCCTCCTGCCAGTCCAAAGCGGCGGGTTTGTGGGAAGAAGGCGACAAACACCCGCCGGTCACGCCCGATCAGGCGACCACTGCTAGGCGCGGCGCATGGTTTGCGGTATCTGATATCCAGCAGTCACGAGCCGAAAAGGCCAGCATCATGACCCGATACTTCACTCTTGCCAGTGTGGCCCTTGTGCTGACCGCCTGCAGCATGCCGGACGACGAGATTGGCCCCGCGTCTGTGGCCAGCACCGTAGACCGACTGAACCTTGGCGAGATTGAAACTACGGTCGACGGGCAATGCTTTGCGCGAATGGACCAGCCGACTGAAACCAGCATCATCGAAGAACTGGAATTGGTGATCCCCGAAACCACGGATGCGGAGGGCAACGTCACGGCACCGCCCGTCTATCGCACGATCACTCGTCCGCAGACGCTTGCCATCGGCGAAGGGGAACGGTTCGAGACGCTGTGCCCGCCCGCCTATACGCCGGAAAGAGTCGCGACGTTGCAGCGGGCTTTACGGGTGCGTGGGGCCTATGCTGGACCAATCAATGGCACCCTCGACACGGCCACGGGTGCTGCGATCCGGCAATTCCAGCGGCCTGACGGGATCAAAAGCAACCTGATCGAAATCGATATCGCGCGCAGGCTGGGCGTGGTGGCCACACCAATCGACTGATACCCAAAGCAAAAGGGGCCGCCCGCAGGCAGCCCCTTTCATTACATTTGCCTTAGGACTTATTCGTCCAGAACAAGCGCCACAAACCGTGGATCGCCACCACGACGCACCAGCAGCAACAGCGACTTGCGGCCAGCCTCGCGGGCTTCTTCGATCCGCTCCTCAAGGTCGGCAACAGTCACAACAGCCTGCTGACCTGCTTCGGTGATCAGATCACCCACGACCAGACCCTTCGACGCGGAATCCGAGTCCGGGTCGATGGCTGTGATGACCAGACCGCTTTCGGCGGACAGGCTGTACTGCTCTGTCAGTTCCGGCGTGATCTCTGACAGCGTCAGACCAAGCACATCAGCCTGCTCAGGCTCTTCCGGCTCACCGGCTGCGGGGAAGGCTGTCGCCTCGGATGTTTCACGACGACCAAGCGTGACGATCAGGTCTTCTGTCTCGCCATTGCGCAGCACGATCACAGGCACGTCCTTGCCCACGGGCGAATTGCCAACGATGCGAACCAGTTCACGTGTGTTTTCGATCTCGATCTCGTCAAACGTAACGATCACGTCGCCTGCTTCCATTCCGGCATCCTCTGCGGGGCCAGCTGGCACGTCTGTGACCAGTGCGCCGCGCGCGGATTCCAGACCGTCAATCGCGTCGATCATGTCTGGTGTGACGTCCTGAATACGCACGCCAAGCCAGCCACGACGGGTTTCCCCGAATTCCTGCAACTGGTCGACCACGTTCACAACAACGCCGGAGGACATGGCAAAGCCGATCCCGATCGAGCCACCGTTTGGCGACAGGATCGCTGTGTTCACACCAATGACGTCGCCGTCCATGTTAAAGAGCGGACCACCAGAGTTGCCACGGTTAATCGCGGCGTCTGTCTGGATGTAATCGTCGTAGGTGCCTGACAGAGCACGGTTGCGGGCGGATACGATACCGGCGGACACAGAGAAGCCCTGCCCCAGCGGGTTACCCATTGCCATCACCCAATCGCCGACGCGCGCGCCCACGGCATCGCTATCGCCGAATTCGACGAATTGCAGCGGTGTGCCATACTCGACCTTCAGCAAGGCGATGTCAGTGTTGGGGTCAGTGCCGACCAGTTCAGCTGGCAGTAGCTCTGGTGGCTGACCATCACCGGGGAAAAATTCGATCTCGATCTCGTCTGCGCCCTCGATGACGTGGTTGTTCGTGACGATGTAACCGTCCTCGGAAATCACAAAGCCGGAGCCCAGCGCAGACGACCGGCGCGGTTCACCGCGGGGGCCATTTTCCAGATCGTTGAAGAAGTCCTCGAACGGGGATCCTTCGGGCACGATACCCTGCGGGCCGGTGCGGCCTGCGACGGTGGTGGATGTGGTGATATTGACCACTGCAGGGCTTACCTGCTCAGCCAGATCAGCGAATGTTGCGGGGCGCGTTTGCGCCTCTGTCATGGTTGGTGCGGCGATGGCCAGTGCGCCAATCAACGCAAGCCCGCCCATCAAAGCGCCAATCATCTGGCGCGGTGTCGACCTTTCGGCCTGAAGTGCGACTACTCTTGAGGTCACGGATCTCTCCTACATAAAATACGTGGGCAGCACCTGCGTGCCGCCATGACATGTTTGTCTATGTAGGACACAAAAGACACAACACAAATACTGATCGCGCTTCCGCACGTGCGTGTGAGTTGACGCAGGTGTTTTCGTGAACGGGTTGTAACAATTGCCCGCAACAAAAAAGGCCCCGCAAACGCAGGGCCTTTTGAATGGTTTAGACGCTTTGGCTTAGTTGCCAGCGGCACCCTGATCGCTTTTCAGATAATTGAAAAACTCGCTGTCGGGCGACATCACCATGCTTGTCGAACCAGGGTTCAGCGCCCGGGCATAGGCTGTCATGGAGCGGTAGAATTCAAAGAATTCAGGGTCCGCGCCAAAGGCGTCAGCAAAGATGGCGTTGCGTTCGGCGTCAGCTTCACCGCGTGTGATCTCGGCCTGACGGGTTGCGTCGGATACCAGTTCAACCACGGTTCTGTCTGCCGTCGCGCGCACACGCTGTGCAGCCTCGTTACCACGGGCGATTTCGTCTGCGGCTTCGCGCTCACGCTCTGCCTTCATCCGCTCGTAGGTCGCATTGAGGTTTTCGGGTGGCAGGTCAGTCCGCTTCAATCGCACGTCAATCACCTGCAAGCCCAGCGCGTTCGCTTCGGCAATCGCACCGTTGCGGATGCGCAGCATCAGTGCAGCACGGTCAATCGACAGGATATCGTTGGACGACACCGAACCCAGTACCTCGCGGGTTTCAGCCCGCAAGATGCTATCCAGACGGCGTGCAGCGGCCTCTTCGCCACCATCGCCAACAGCCTGACGGAACCGTTCCACATCTGCGATCCGGTAGCGGGCAAAAGCATCAACAACCAGACGACGGTCATCGGATGGTGTGACCTCAAGCGGATCAAGATCACGGCTCAGGATGCGGTCATCATAACGCACAACGTTCTGAATGACGGGCAGTTTGAAACCCAGACCGGGTTCTTCCTGCACGCGCACAATCTGACCAAACTGAAGCACAAGCACCTTCTGACGCTCGTCCACGATAAACACCGACGACGCGATACCGATCAGGATCACCGCGATGGCGGGAAGAAGAAAAGCTGATTTCCGCATTAGTTCGACCCTCCGGTTGTCGTATTACGACGCAGTTCGTTCAATGGCAGATACGGCACAACGCCCTGCCCGCCGCCATCGGCCTCGTCCAGCAGAATGATGTCGATGCCACCAAGGACCTCTTCCATCGTTTCAAGATAAAGACGCTTGCGCGTCACTTCCGGCGCTTTTTCATACTCGGCCAAAACCGCGCTGAAGCGGGATGCCTCACCCTGCGCTTCGTTCACAACCTGCGAACGATACGCTTCGGATTGTTCCAGCAACTGTGCTGCTTCACCACGCGCACCAGCGACAACCTGATTGGCATAGGCGTCGGCCACGTTTTGCAGGCGGTCACGTTCCTGCTCGGCGTCCTGCACCGCGCGGAATGCTGCAATCACAGGCTCTGGCGGGTCGGCCTTGTCAAAGTTCACACGCACGATGTTTACACCGCTGTCATAGCTGTCGAGCGTGTTTTGCGTGATATCGCGCAGACGGTCGGCAATCGCACCACGGTCCCTGTTAAGGATCGGCGCAAGCTCGGACTGCGAGATAATCTCGCGCATCGCGGATTCGGCAGTCGCTTCGATTGTCTGTGGCGGGTTGGCCAGATTGAACAGGTATTTCTGCGGATCAGAAATGTTCCAGACCACCTGAAAGTCGATATCGACGATGTTTTCGTCACCGGTCAGCATCAGACCTGCATCCATACCCGAGCGGCTAGTGCCGATGTCGATGTTACGCTCCGATGTTACTTCAAGCACTTCGCGGGTCACGATGGGCCATGGCGCAAAATTCAGGCCCGGACCACCGGTTTCCGAGTAGCGCCCCAGCATCAATTCGACCGAACGTTCGGAGGGCTGCACGGTATAGAACGATGCCATGCCCCAAAGCACGGCTGCACCGATCAGGCCAAGCCCGACCATGCCGCGTGTGACAGCAAAACCGCCACCGCCGCCACCAGTGCCATTTGGACCACGACCGCCATTGCCGCCGCCGCCCATCAGGACGCGCAACTGCTCGCGGCCCTTGTTCATCAACTCGTCAATCTCGGGGATTTGCGGGCCATCATTTCCGGGACGGCCATTTGGTGGCCTGCGACCGTCGCGATCACGATCATTGTCGTCACCGCCGCCTTGTCCGTTATTGCCACCGCCGCCCCATGGGCCACCGTTATTTCCAGCCATTGTGCTTCCTATATTACCACCCGCGCGTGTGCGGGCCGCTTATCAATCTATGTGTGTTCTGGCGCCGCAAATTCAAGCTGTGCGCACCGGTTCCTTCATGGTCACGATTTCCTCGGACATCGTGGGGTGAACAGCAACCGTTCGGTCGAAATCCTCTTTGGTTGCGCCCATTTTTACGGCAATGCCTGCAAGCTGGATCATCTCACCGGCGTGGTCTGCGACGATATGACAGCCCAGCACCTTGCGTGTTTCCTTGCTGACCAGCAGTTTCATCAACACGCGATCATCGCGATCCACAAATGCAGACTGCATCGGGCGGAACGACGTGCAATAAACCTCGATCTCTTCTTTTTCGGCCGCTTCTTCCTCGGTCATGCCGACGGTGCCAAGCTCGGGTTGCGTGAAGACAGCGGATGGAATCAATTCGTGATCCACTGGCGTTGGATTGCCCTTAAAGACCGTTTCGACAAAGGCCATGCCTTCGCGGATTGCCACAGGCGTCAGTTGCACGCGGTCGGTCACGTCACCGATGGCATAGATCGACGGCACGGCAGTCTGGCTATATTCATCTACTTCGATGGCACCGCCGCGACCGATTTTCACGCCCGCCTCTTCCAGCCCCATGTCATCGCTGTTGGCGGCACGTCCTGTGGCGAAGAACACGTGGTCAAATTCGCGCTCCATCCCGTTGCTGGCCTTGATCCAGACCGGACCGCTGGCCTTGGCGTCTGTGTCGCTTTTTTCGTTACGCTCAAGCTTTTCGGCTTCGGTGGGCGGCACGCCAGATGCCGCATCCGATCCGGTGCCACCGATCACGGGCTTTTCGCCAACGGGGGCAAGCTCGCTAATTGTTGTGCCAGTGTGAATTTCGATCCCGCGAGCGGTCATGCTTTCCTGCAAAAGGCCACGCGCCTCGTCATCAAAGCCGCGCAAGATTGCAGCCTTGCGATTAAAGATCGTCACCTTCACCCCCAGCCCGTGCAGGATGCAGGCAAATTCACAGGCAATATAACCACCGCCGATGATCAGAATTGATTTTGGCAGTTCCTCAAGCAGGAACATATCGTTGGACACCAGTCCCAGATGCGCGTTTTCCATGTCAGGGCGCACGGGCCGACCACCGGTAGCAATCAAAATATGCTTTGCTGTTACGGTCTTTTCGCCAACGTCTATCGTGTGCTCGTCCTTCAGACGCGCGCGGGTGTCGAAGATATCAACGTCAGAGCTTTCCAGCAGCTTGCGATACACACCTTCAAGGCGGTCAAGTTCGGCGTGCAGTTTCTTGCGAAACGGCTTCCAGTTGAACGCGCCCGGCTCAACATCCCAGCCATATTCTTTGGCGTCTTCGACGTGGTGTTTATAGGTCGAGGCAAACACCATCAGCTTTTTGGGCACACAGCCACGGATGACGCAGGTGCCACCAAGGCGGCTTTCTTCGGCAAGAGCGACCTTTGCGCCCTGCGATGCCGCCACCCGCGCGGCCCGCACACCGCCAGAGCCCCCGCCAATCACAAAAAGATCATAGTCAAAGGCCATCGCTGTCATCCGTGTATTAAAGTGTCATTGCGCAGTAACCTAGTGCCCGCCACGGGCAACTACAACAAGATGCGCCCGATCACGACTCTGACACCTTCATGTCACCGACACGTGGCGTGGGATGCAGCCCCTATTTAGTCGGCAATATCGGAAAAAAGGTTCTCGTCCTCAAGAAAATCGATCTGGCTTTCCGACACCGATCCCTTGTTGATATCGCGCACTTCGACACGTCCGTCACCATAGCCGATCACCACCACGTCACAGATGTCGATGAACAAACCGTTTTCCACAACGCCGGGAATTTGGTTAATCACTAGGCTGAGCTGTCGCGCATTGCCGATCCGGTTGAGATGCAGATCAAGGATGTGGTTGCCCTCGTCGGTAAAGAACGGGCTATCGCCATTCATCCGCAGGCTGGCGGTCCGGCCCAGCACATCCATTCCGATCAGTGTTTCCTCGATCAGCGTTTTGGTCGTTTGCCAGCCAAACGGGATCACCTCGACCGGAAGGGGAAAGGCCCCCAGTGTTTCAACCTGTTTGGAAATATCGGCAATCACAACCATCTGGTCGCTGGCCGTGGCCACGATCTTTTCCTGCAACAGCGCACCGCCGCCACCTTTGATCAGGTTCAGACTGCCATCGTATTCGTCGGCCCCGTCAATGGTGATATCCAGCCACTTGGCTTCGTCCAGCGATATCACGTCGATCCCCACGTCACGCGCCAGTTGCGCGGTGCGCGATGATGTCGGGACACCTCTGATCTGCAAACCCTCGTCGCGGACCATGTCGCCCAGACACCGCACCAGCCACGCAGCAGTTGATCCTGTTCCAAGCCCGACCGTCATGCCAGAGGACACAAAAGAGCAAGCCTGTTTGGCGGCTGCAAATTTGGCTTTGTCGATGGGGGACAGGGTCGATGACATGGGTGCGATCTCCGGCTTGTGGCGTGCCAAAGCGTATACGTGAAAACCCGTCACGGCGCGAGGGGGTTCTGGACAATCGTCGCGCCGCCCGACCATTACGCAAAACTGACATCCGTGGTCGCATTCCTCGCGCCACATCGCGCAATCGCGGCTAATGTCCTAGCATGACCGCGCCATTGATCCTGCACTTTGCCCCCGATAACGCATCGCTTTGCGTCAGGCTGGCGCTGACCCAGCTTGAGGAGCCGTTCCAGACGCGGCTGGTTGATCGCGGCGCGAATGCCCAGAAATCCGCAGCCTATCTGGCGCTAAACCCGAACGGTCTGATCCCGACGCTTGAAACGCCCGATGGTTCAATCTTTGAAACTGCGGCAATCCTGCTTTGGCTGGCCGACAGACATGAAGGTGTGGCGTTTCCATCAGCGACCTCGCCCGAACGGGGGCCTGCCCTGTCGCAGCTGTTCTGGTTATCGAACACTCTACACCCTACCTTGCGGATGCTGTTTTATCCGCAGTTGTATGACGGCAACGCTGCATTTCCCGCAGCGACCCGCGACACCCTGAAGGGTCATTTTGCCCAACTGAATCGTATGGACCTTGCCTGGCTTGATCGTGACGGCCCCAGTATTCTGGCTTGCTATGTGGGCCCAATGATCCGCTGGTGCGGACTTTATGGCGGTGACGCTGCGTGGTTCGACCTCGCTGCCTATCCAAACCTGTCAGACTTTGCTGCGCGGTTCGAAAAAACCCCCGCGATGCAAGCCGCAGTCTTGGCCGAGGGACTTGGCAGAACGCCTCTCACATCGCCGTCGCCACCCAATCCACCCGAAGGAAGCGCACTTTAACATGTTCTTGTCTGTTTTTGATATGTTCAAGGTGGGGGTCGGCCCGTCATCATCGCATACCATTGGCCCGATGGTTGCGGCGGCACGGTTTCTGGATCACCTGCGCGCGCAGCCGTTTCAGGTGGCGGGGCTAAAGGCATCCTTGCATGGATCGCTTGCCTTTACCGGTGTGGGGCATGCCACAGATCGTGCCGTCATCCTTGGCCTCGCGGGATTTCGCGCTGACGATTATGACGCCGACAAAGCCGAAGCCGAACTGGTCCGCATCAAGTCCGATAAGACTGTCGCGCCCGATGGCTTGGGCACGCTGCGGTTCGATCCCAGCGCTGATTTGCTGTTCGATTACGGACCACCGCTTGCGGGACATGCTAATGGGCTAAAGCTGCACGGGACAGATGCGCAGGGCGATACCATTATCACGGTGACATATTATTCCATCGGTGGCGGCTTTGTCCTGACCGAGGCGGAACTGGCCGCAGGCAAAGACACCGACGAGGGTGCCCCCGTACCCTACCCGTTCAAAACCGCCTCCGAGATGCTTGTGATGGCCAAGTCTGCTGACCTGACGATTGCAGATATGAAGCGCGCCAACGAATTGAGCCGCCGGAAGGCGCTTGAGATCGACACTGGACTTACGCGCATCTGGGAGGTCATGAACGATTGCATTGATCGCGGGCTGACAACCGACGGTATTCTTCCCGGCGGATTGAAGGTTCGCCGCCGCGCAAAAGGCATCCACGATGCGCTGATTGCCGAACGTGGCATGAACCAGCCCGCGCCGCACACGATCAACGACTGGATGTCCACCTACGCAATGGCCGTGAACGAAGAAAACGCTGCTGGCGGTCAGGTTGTCACCGCCCCTACCAACGGGGCCGCCGGGGTGGTTCCCGCCACGATCCGCTATTGGCTCGATCATGTTCCGGGGGCCAGCGTGGCCCGTGTGCCAGACTTTCTACTGACGGCGGCGGCCATCGGCGGTTTGATCAAGTTCAACGCTTCGATCTCCGGCGCGGAATGCGGTTGTCAGGCCGAGGTCGGCACTGCTGCTGCCATGGCTGCTGCCGGTCTATGTGCCGTGATGGGCGGGACGCCCGAACAGATTGAAAACGCGGCTGAAATCGCGCTCGAGCACCATTTGGGCATGACCTGCGATCCGGTCAAAGGACTGGTGCAGGTGCCGTGTATCGAACGCAACGGGCTGGGCTGTATCAAGGCGGTGTCTGCCGCATCCTTGGCATTGCGGGGTGACGGACAGCATCTGGTGCATCTTGACGTAGCAATCGAGACGATGCGCCAGACCGGCATGGATATGTCGGAAAAGTATAAAGAGACAGCCTTGGGCGGGCTGGCCGTGAACGTGCCAAACTGTTGATTGCGCAGCGCCCGACACAGCCCTAGGCTGGCCCGATGACCCAAGATCGCCCCTTTCTTGGCATCCTGCTGATGCTCGGCTTTTGCGTCCTCGCCCCTTTGGGCGATGCGATGGCCAAACTGCTGGGTGAAACGATCTCGATCGGGTTTCTGGTGTTTGTCAGGTTTGCTGTTCAGGCCGCCATTCTGGTCCCGCTCGTCTATCTTACAGGAAAATCTTTACGCCTGCCTGCGGGCCTATTGAAATTCACGCTTCTGCGTACATGCCTTCATATTGCGGGCATCAGCCTGATGTTTTCGTCCCTACAGTATTTGCCGCTGGCCGACGCGGTTGCCATCGCCTTTGTCATGCCGTTCATTATGCTGCTGCTGGGGCATTACGTTCTTGGCGAGGAGGTTGGCGCGCAACGCATGTGGGCCTGCGCCGTGGGGTTTGTGGGAACACTTCTTGTGATTCAGCCGAATTTCGCCGCCGTCGGCTGGCCCGCATTGATGCCGCTGGGCGTGGCGGTGGTGTTTGCCCTGTTCATGCTGGTCACGCGACGCATTGCCAAAGAAATCGACGCCATTCCCCTGCAAGCCATCAGCGGCATTCAGGCCATTGCGATTATGGCACCCGCCATGCTGCTTTTTCCCGAGTTGCCGTTTGTGGCGTACGTCGCGCCGGATCAAATCTCGTGGATACTGCTATTCGCCCTTGGTGCGCTTGGCACGTTTGCGCACCTGCTGATGACGTGGAGCCTGCGATTTGCGCCATCCGCCACGCTTGCCCCGATGCAATACCTTGAAATTCCAATCAGCACGCTGATTGGCTGGCTGATTTTCTACACACTTCCGAATGGGCTGGCAGCCGTTGGAATCGTCATCACAATGGCGGCGGGTCTTTACATCATTCTGCGCGAACAGCGTCTATCGCGGCAGGCAGTGCCGCCAGCGGCAGCGTAATCATCAGCCCGCCCATCTGATGGATCCTCACGTCAGGCTGCGCCGTCTCGTTCGAAGTACTGGGCAGTGACGCTGTCATTGCGGCATCCTTGATGTCCCATCGCAGCCCATGCGTATCAACCCGTGCTTGCCCGAAAGGCAACAAGGCACACCGTGTCCCGACGGGTAAAGACAGCTCTGTCAGCGTATGCCGCGCCAGAAAACAGACATCGTCGTCACTGATCAAAATAACATGCGCAAGTTTAAGCCGGTGCATTGTCCAGAATACCGAAAGCGTATGATCCAGCCTGCCCCCCAGAAAACCCGCCGCAAGAATAATCGGTGCGGAAATGTGCGCAGTCGCCTTTTGGAAATCCGTAAAATTTTGGTCCGGCAGATGGTGGATCACATCGGCAAACCTGCCCTGCATCCCCGCCGCAAGCGAATCCAGATCGCCCATAATGGCATCCGGCGCGATGCCGGCGGCGGTCAGATGCGACAGCCCCCCATCGGCGGCGACGAATGTTGCGGCATGGCTTTGCAATATGTTAATCACTTGCGGTGCAACATCGGCGCCACCTATCAGGGCAACAGGGGCTTGTGTGCGAACAATGGGGTCGGTCATCGGCTATTGGTTCCTTTTCGGGAAACATTCCCCAAATTGGCCACGAAATAATACCGCCATAAACCCTATCTTGTTCCGGATTGCGAACCAATTGATGGTAAACAAACTGTCACTGGGATTGGGAGAAAGCGAGCAATAACATGGTAGGATCATCGAAGATTCTAACGGTTTCCTACGGGACTTTCTCGTGCACGTTGGAGGGATTTGACGATTCCTTCTCCACGATGAAGGCCATTGCGGAGTATTTCCGCGATTTGGCAGCTGATGACAGGTATTTCGGGGCCGAACCCCCGACCCCCGACGCGGACATGCTGGCACGCATTGCCGAGCGTGAGATTTCGCGCAGGGTCGAAGCACGGACAGATGACAGCGGTATCGTTCTTCGGGCAGCAAGTGCGCTTGCAGCGCCTGATGCGGCGTCTGATGAACCTGCAGATTTCGTGGCCCCTACGGCTGCTGAAACAGCGATCCCGATGGAAGAACCTGCGCCGGACGTTGTCGTGCCAGAAGCAGCCGCGCCAGATGCCCCCGCCATGCCGCCCGCGGCAACGCCTCCGCAGGAGGCTGATGTCGCAGCACAAGTTGCCCAAGTCGCACAGGCCGAGGCCACGGTTGCCGACAGCATTGCAAAGGATGCACCGCTCGCTCCATCCCCATCCGCTTTTGATGATGCGCCCGCTGCACCCGTTTCTATGGCGCAAGCGCTTTCTGCCCAGCCTGCTGCTGCGCCCGTTCATCCCGACGCTGATAGTGTGGCCGCTAAATTGCAGCGCATTCGCGCCGTTGTTGGCAAGGCCGCCGCACCCGTTGAGCAAGCGTCTTTTGTCGAAGATCAACATGCACCGTCGCTTGCCGATGCAGCTGATGATTTGACTGTACAAGACGTGTTCGAAGCCGACATTGATCTGTCGGACGAGCAGGACCTGAACGATGAACCCGCGCAGATGGAGCCACTGGCCGACGTTGCCGACATCGCAGTTGAGGTTGCTGACGAACCTGCTGAGGACGTCTCCGATCTTGAGATCGATACTGTCGCCGAAGCCGCAGAAGAAGCTGTCATGGAAGCGGCCGAGATCAGCGAAGATCTGACTGACGACGCTCAGGACATTGCAGCGGCTGAAGTGGCTGCGGATCAGGTGTCTGAGGACCTTGACGAGACAGCTGATGCACCAGCGGACGAAGGCGTTGAGGCTGAGGCTGAGGCTGAGGCTGAGGCTGAGGCTGAGGCTAAGGCTGAGGCTGAGGCTGAGGCTGAGGCTGAGGCTGAGGCTGAGGCTGAGGCTGAGGCTGAAGATACGACCGACGAAATGCTGTCAAACATCGCAGCGAAGTCAACAAAGCCAACTGTTCGGGCCCGCATCGTGCGCTTGCGTAAAGATCCGGCTGCCGCTCAAGACCAACCGGCACCTGCCGACGATGATCTCGTGGCCAGCGTACTTGGCGCAGACGCACCTGCGGACGACGCAGCTCCAGCGCAGCAAGATGATCAGTCGCAAGACGTCATTGATGCGCCAGAGCTTGAGACTGTTGCAGAGACGCTCGCTGATCTTGCACAGGACGACGAAGCGTCAGCTGATGACGTGTCTGCGGATGAGGCCATCTCCGATGAAGTTCTGAGCGATGATGTCGACGCAACTGACGTCGAACCTGTCGCCAGCCCCAGCATCGCGGCCTTGGATGGTGCAGATGAACTTCTTGGCTCTGACGACGCTGGCGATCACACTCAAAGTGATCTGTCGCCAGAGGATGAAGCCGATCTGCAGGAAGAGCTTGCCGAGGTAGAGCGCGAAATGGCCGAAACGCCAGTCACACCGCAACGCCCCGGTCGTAGCATCCTGCCTAAGACAGACGACGCGGCCATGTCGCGGATCATGTCCCAGACCGACGAGGCCTTGTCCGAGCCGGAAGGCAGCCGCCGCCGCAACGCGATTGCACAGCTTAAGGCCGCAGTGGCAGCCACCGAAGCCGCCCGCCAGCTGGGTGACAAAAGCACCGAAAAGGCAAAGACAGAGGATGCGTTCCGCGAAGATCTGGATCAGGCCGTGCGCCCACAGCGCCCGACCCGTCCCACGCGCCCCGAAAAGTCTGATGAGGCACGCACAGCACGTCCGCGCCCCGCACCTTTGAAACTGGTTGCATCACAGCGGATTGACGCTCCAGAGGCCGATCAGCCTGCTGCGTCGGACACACCTGTGCAGCCGCGACGTGTGGCCCTGTCGTCGGAAGCTGTTTCACAGTCTGATGCGACAAGCTTCGCCGAGTTTGCAGAAGAAATGGGCGCGAAAGAGCTTCCCGATCTTTTGGAAGCGGCAGCAGCCTACACCGCATTTGTCGAAGGCGTCGAAGACTTCTCTCGTCCGCAGATCATGAAGAAGGTGCAATTGACCTCTGACGAGGCGTTCAGCCGTGAAGACGGGCTGCGGTCCTTCGGCACGCTGCTGCGTCAAGGCCGGATCAGCAAAGTGCGCAACGGTCGTTTTCAGGTTTCGGAGCAAACCCGCTTTCGCCCCGAACAGCGCGCTGGCTAAAGCCGGGACATAACAAATCGAAAAAGGGCGGCTGGGAAACCTGCCGCCCTTTTTGTATTTTCATTTAAGATGCAACTGCCTTGCGCACCAAATCCCAATAGATTGTTTCGATCCGCGCGACCTCAAGCCGCCCGCCTTCGCGATACCAGTTGTTCACCCCCGTCAGCAGTGCGATTAGCGCCAGCGTTGTGATCCGCTTGTCCGGCAAGTTGAAAACGCCTTCGGTTTCGCCCAGTCCAAGAATGCGTTCCAGCTGATCCTCGTACGTGCGGCGCAACTGTTCGATTTTGGTAAAGTTTTCAGCGGCAAGATTGCGCAATTCCATGTAGGCGACGAACACCTGATCGGGCCGCGGGATGTGGAAACGGATGTGAAAGCGGGTGAACGCTTCAAGCTGTTCCATCGCTGTGCCCGCAATCTCTGCGTCTTTGAGCGCGAGCAGCAATTCATCCATGTGGGTCTGCATCAGGTCGAACAGCAGCGACTGTTTGTCTGGCGTATAATTATAAAGCGCACCCGCCTGAACGCCGACCTCAGCCGCGATCTGACGCATCGAAACGGCGGCAAACCCGTGTTGTGCAATCAGCCGCAGTGCCGCCGCCCGCACCTTGGGTCCGGTGATATCAGAGTGAGAGCCTTGCTTGCGTGCCATATGCGCCATTTAACTGAACGTCCGTTCATTTGAAAACCCCTTGCATGAACTTGCCCTGCCCCCCGCAGCCACCCTATGGTCGCGCCGAAACTGACCACGGACGTTTTCCCCATGCGCTTGCCATTATGCTTTGCACTGATGTGCCTGACCGCCTGCGCATCCTTTCCGGATATCGATCGCACCGTGCCCGAAGTTGATGCCAACACGCCGTTTCCCGCGCTCGTCCCGCTTGGCCCGCTTCTGGCGCAGGCCGAAACCGCAACCACAGCGCGGATCACTCCGGCCTCTATTGCAGCGACCAACGGCAGGATCGCCGGATTGCAGGCCCGTGCCGGTCAGTTGCGCGGCCCCGTCATCAGCCCGGCCACGCGCGCAGAAATGCGGCGCGGTGTTGATCTTGCTGCGTTGCGGTAGATCGCCAAATTCGATAACAGCCTAAAAAGCCCACAGATCAGGAACGGACCCGCCATATGACACAGCCACTTCGCCTTGGAATTGCAGGTCTTGGCACTGTCGGGGTTGGTGTTGTCCGCATCGTGCAAAACCACGCCGATATGCTCGAAAAACGCAGCGGCCGTCGGATCGAGATTGTGGCGGTGTCAGCGCGGTCAAAAACAAAGAACCGTGATGTTGATCTGTCGCCCTATGATTGGGAAGACGACCCGGTCGATCTGGCCAAGCGCGACGATATCGACGTGTTTGTAGAATTGATGGGCGGCGACGAAGGCCCTGCTAAAGCAGCTACAGAAGCCGCAATTGCCGCTGGCAAGGACGTGGTATCCGCCAACAAGGCGCTGTTGGCGATGCACGGGCAGGCGCTGGCCGAAGCCGCAGAAATCGCAGGCCGGAGTATCAAATATGAGGCAGCAGTGGCAGGCGGTATCCCCGTCATCAAAGCGCTGAACGAGGGGCTGGCGGCCAACGACATCACCCGCGTGATGGGTGTGATGAACGGCAGCTGCAACTACATCCTGACCCGCATGGAAGACGCGGGCCTGTCGTATGAAGCCGTCTTTGATGAGGCCAACCAGCTTGGCTATCTTGAGGCAGATCCGGAACTGGACGTGGGCGGCATCGATGCAGGGCACAAGCTTGCGCTGCTGGCATCAATTGCGTTTGGCACACAGGTCGATTTCGGCGCAGTCACGCTTGAGGGGATTGGCAGCGTTACCATCGAAGATATCCGGCAAGCTGCCGACATGGGCTACAAGATCAAGCTGCTGGGTGTCGCACAAATGACAGGCCGCGGGCTTGAGCAGCGCATGTCGCCCTGCCTTGTGCCGGACACTTCGCCGCTCGGCCAGTTGCAAGGCGGCACAAACATGATTGTGCTTGAGGGCGACAGCGTGGGCCAGATTGTCTTGCGTGGCGCTGGTGCTGGCGAAGGGCCGACAGCAAGTGCGGTGATGGGCGATGTGATGGATATTGCACGCGGTTTCCGCATGCCAGTCTTCGGGCAACCCGCGAAAGATTTGCGCAAAGCACGCGCTGCCCACTCGGCGGTCCCTGCCCCGTATTATCTGCGTCTACAGCTTCAGGACAAACCCGGCGCACTGGCGAAAATCGCCCGCGCTTTGGGAGAATCGGGCATTTCGATTGACCGGATGCGCCAATACGAACATCAGGATGCGGCAGCCCCTGTCTTGATTGTTACGCACAAAACGACCAAGACCGCACTGGACGAGGCGCTGGACGAAATTGCGAACACAGGCGTTGCAACAGGAAGCCCCGTCGCGATCCGTATCGAAAACCTCTGACAACACAGCCACGAAATCTGCATCGCTGTTAGCGTTCACACGGTTGCGACACTGCCAGACGGCAGTTAGGCCCGTGGTGAATGCACAAAGGATCAGCCATGTCAGCCCCAGAATTTCACGATCGCTCTCTTTCACTTGGCTTGGCCCGCGTGTCAGAAGCAGCGGCCATCGCCTGCGCCCCTCTGATCGGTCGCGGCGACGAAAAAGCCGCCGACCAGGCAGCGGTGGACGCGATGCGCACCCAGTTGAACAAACTTGATATCGCTGGCGTGGTTGTCATCGGCGAAGGCGAGCGCGACGAAGCCCCGATGCTTTTCATCGGTGAAGAGGTTGGCACCGGAAACGGCCCCGGCGTTGACATCGCGCTTGATCCGCTTGAAGGCACGACCTTGACGGCAAAAGACATGCCAAACGCATTGGCCGTCATCGCCATGGGGCCGCGCGGATCGATGTTGCATGCCCCGGACGTTTACATGGATAAGCTGGCCATCGGACCGGGCTACCGTGCGGGTGTTGTGACACTCGACATGTCGCCGTCTGAACGCGTGTCGGCCTTAGCCAACGCCAAAGGGTGTTCGACAAATGATATCACCGTCTGCGTCCTCGAACGCCCCCGCCATGAAGATGTAATCGCCGAAATCCGCGCGACAGGTGCCGCGATCCGGTTGATCACGGACGGTGATGTCGCAGGCGTCATGCACTGCGCAGAGCCCGCGAAAACTGGCATCGACATGTATATGGGCTCAGGCGGCGCGCCGGAAGGTGTTCTTGCTGCGGCGGCGTTGAAATGCATGGGCGGACAAATTTTCGGCCGCCTGCAATTTCGCAACGACGACGAACGCGGACGCGCACAAAAGGCCGGAATCACAAACTTTGATCGCGTCTATACCCGCGATGATATGGTGACCGGCGATGTCATTTTCGCCGCAACAGGTGTGACCGACGGATCGCTACTCCCCGGTATCCAGCGCGAAGTCGGCTTTGTGACCGCCGAAACGATCCTGATGCGGTCCAAGACGGGATCAGTGCGCCGCATGAGCTATCGTAATCCCACGGACTGACACACACCGGTCTTACCCACAGATTTCTGAATTGGACCGTGGCGTTGCCCGAACGCAGTCTTTAGTATGTCGGCATGACAAACCCACAAGATAAGCCTGCATTTCTTGGCATCGACACCTCCGCAACTGGCCGCAGATGGGTCGGGCCAACGGCCGACGAAGATCGGCTATCCGAGGCATTGGCCCAAGCCACCAAGCTACCCCCACCGCTATGCCGCACCTTGATCAAGCGCGGCGTCACCGCTGACACAGCCCAAGCATATCTGCACCCGACGCTTCGCGAAATGTTGCCAGACCCACGCAGCCTGCGCGACATGGAAAAGGCCGCCATGCGCTTTGTGGCCGCCGTGCAGAACCGCCAGAAGATTGCAATTTTCGCTGATTATGATGTGGACGGCGGTAGTTCCGCTGCGCTTTTGATAACATGGCTTCGCGACATGGGTCAAAGTGCGACCCTCTACATTCCCGACCGCATTGACGAAGGCTATGGCCCCAACGATGCCGCGATGTCGGATCTGGCACGGTCGCATGAACTGATCATTTGCGTCGATTGCGGCACGCTTTCGCACGGTCCCATCGCCGCTGCTGCTGGCGCTGATGTGATCGTGCTTGATCACCATCTTGGTGGCGAAACGCTGCCTCCCGCTCATGCCGTCGTGAACCCCAACAGACAGGACGAAAGCGGTGAACTGGCGCATCTTTGCGCGGCGGCAGTTGTCTTCCTGATGCTGGTCGAGGCCAACCGTCAGATCAAGGAAAGCGGCAAGCGCGGCCCTGATCTTATGGCTCTGCTTGACCTTGTAGCACTTGCGACAGTCGCCGACGTCGCCCCGCTTATTGGCGTTAATCGCGCGCTCGTCCGTCAGGGGCTAAAGGTCATGGCGCGGCGTGAGCGGATTGGGCTTGTTGCATTGGCCGATGCGGCGGGCATGGATGCTGCGCCGACAAGCTACCATCTGGGCTTTCTACTTGGCCCGCGTGTTAATGCTGGCGGACGGATCGGAAAAGCAGACCTCGGCGCGCGCTTATTGGCAACGCATGACAGGCACGAAGCAAGCGCTCTTGCCGCGCGGTTGGACGAACTCAACACCGAACGGCGCGACATCGAAGCGCAAGTGCGTGATCTTGCATTGGAACAGGCAGAAGCGCGCGGCTTTGATGCCCCCCTCGTCTGGGCAGCAGGCGAAGGCTGGCACCCCGGTGTTGTCGGGATCGTTGCTGCACGCCTGAAAGAAGCGACGAACCGCCCCGCGATTGTCATTGGATTTGATGATGATACAGGAAAGGGGTCTGGCCGATCTGTCAGCGGCATTGATCTGGGCGCGGTTATCCAACGCGTCGCGGCAGAGGGTTTATTGGAAAAGGGAGGCGGTCACAAAATGGCCGCCGGTCTGACCGTTGCCCGCGACCAGCTTGAACCTGCAATGGCTCGCATCGGCGAACTGCTCGCGCGTCAGGGAGCGGACAGCATTGGCCCCGCAGATCTACGCCTCGACGGCATACTCATGCCCGCGGCTGCAACACCCGATCTTGTCAGACAGCTGGACGAAGCAGGACCGTTCGGAGCAGGCGCGCCCGCCCCACGCTTTGTTTTTCCTGATTGCCAAATTCTGTTCGCCAAACAGGTCGGTGCAAATCACTTGAAGGTCACGTTTGGCGACGGCCTTGGCGCACGTATCGACGCAATCAGTTTTGGCGCAATGGACGGCCCCCTTGGCCCGCTTATGATCAATCACTCTGGCGGGCGCTTTCACCTTGCAGGCCGGCTGGAGATCAATCTGTGGCAAGGTCGTGAAAGCGTTCAACTCCGTCTCGAAGACGCCGCCCCCGCGTCGCAATAGGTCATAAAAATGCCCTGCAAAAAAATGCGCGATGGGTCTGAAAAGTGCAAAAATCCACTTGCCCCGCCTGCCCGCTTTGCCTAAAAGCAGCCTCACCAGATGCGGTCCCTTCGTCTATCGGTTAGGACGCCAGGTTTTCAACCTGGAAAGAGGGGTTCGATTCCCCTAGGGACTGCCACTGGAACTCCTCAAAAATGCAATATTTACCTTTTCTATCAGGCGATTGGCCGTTGATGCTGCGCGTATTTGTGTTTGCGGTTGTTGGAATTTACGCGCTTTCTGCGGCTTTGCAGGGGTGTATGGAGCGTCCTTTTGGGCTGTTTTTCCGTGTT